>CAWGRQ010000039.1:0-120332 GCA_963824985.1 Terriglobia bacterium | reverse complement strand
GCCGGGACAGATGACTCTGCGACTCGGCGAGCGGCAGGGCGCGGGCGGAACCGAAAAAAACGACCGTATCCACGACGCGCTGCCACTTGAGGCGACTGGCCGGCTCCAGGTATTCACTGAGAATCCTGATCAGCCTGGCATCTTTGCCCCTGAGGAAACGGAGGTTCTTATAGGCTTTCGGGGGGTGGAGATTGTTGTGAGTGTTTGTGTCTTCATCCATCTTGTTCTCCTGCGGGATGCGCCAGTCAATAGAAGTAGAAGAATACCAGAAGCGGGAATCAGATGACCACGTGATGATTGACCGGACCGCAACCTCCGCCGAGACCGGGCGCGCTTTCGATAGCGCGGGAAATAAACCTCTTGGCCCTCTCGATGGCCTGCGGCAGGGCCAGGCCGGCCGCCAATCCGGCTGTGATTGCCGCTGAATAGGTGCAGCCGGTGCCGTGCGTGTGCCGGGTCGAAACGCGCGGCGCGGAAAAGTGCCGGAAAACGCCTTCCCAGAATAATACGTCCACCGCATCGCCGGTCAGGTGACCCCCCTTGATCAGCACCGCTTTGGCTCCCAGGTCGGCAATACGGCGCGCCGCCTCCTTCATGGTGGCGAGATCGGTGACGCTCATGCCCGAAAGAACCCCGGCTTCATGGAGATTCGGCGTCACAAGGCTGGCATGGGGGAGCAGAAGTTGGGCCAGGGCCGCGCGGGCCTGCTCCGTCATGAGCGGCATCCCGTGCTTGCTGATCATGACCGGGTCCACCACCAGCGGGAAACGGAAACCGGCCGCCTTGCAGGCCACGGAGGCGATTATGCTTTCGTCGCCGAGGGCGCCGGTCTTGGCCGCGTTGGGCGGGATGTCCTCCAAAACTGCATCCAGCTGTTGCTCGACGAGGTCCACGGACAGCGTCTCGACCCTTTGGACGCGTTTCGTATTCTGCACGGTCACCAGGGTCAGCACGGTCGTGCCATAAACCCCCAGCTGGTGGAACGTCTTCAGGTCTGCCTGGATTCCCGCTCCCCCCGATGGGTCTGAACCCGCTATGGTCAATGCAACCGGAATCATACTCATCCCACGCAATAGGGTATAGCCGCTCCTTTCCTCCTTCCCATTGGGGAGAGGAGGCATCCGGGCAGCGAATCAGAAATCGATGATAAAGCGATCCTCGCGCATCAGCGGTAATTCCCAATCCGTACCGCGCAGGACTGCGCTGCGAACGTGAATCCTCGGCTGCATGGAGGGTAGGTAGACGCGATCGATATGCACCACTTCTTCCGGACGCGAGAACTGCGCGGCGCCGATGCGCCCGCCGAAATGATCGCTGCGGCCGAAGGCGATGTGAAGGCCGAGTTTTTCATCGAGAAGAATGGAGCCGCAGGGCTTGACGCCGAAATCGGCGAGCACACCCAGGCCCAGCTCGGCTAGGTTCCCATATGCCGGTTCCCGCACCAGGTGCTCCGCCTCCGCGCGCGCCGCGGCACCCGAGCCAAAGACCCGGACGGCAGTGTTTTCTACAATGTCATAAACTACCACCTCGTCGCCGAACTGCACCGGCAGCCGGCCCGCGGACGCGCTCGGCGTGCCGGATATCTCCCCTTCGTAGGGGACGATATAGGCTTCCCCGGAAGGGAGGTTCCCGGCAGTCCCCGGTTCGAGCAGCAGTCCCCCCGAGGCGTGACCGCTGCGATGGCGCAGGTCGAGATAGAGGGCGGCTTCGAGACCGTCTTCTACCGCGAAGACAAAATCCGCCCCCTGGGCACGATCGAGCAGCTCCTTGAGTTTCACGACCCGGCGATTGATCTCCTCATAATCGAGGCGCAGCGCGGGGATCATTTCCGGAGAAAAGCCGGGCATGGTGGCGGCCCGGAAACCGTAGGTTTTGGCGATCAGCTTAGCGGCGCCGTCGGCGACAGTTCGGTGACGGCCATCATGATGCTGTGTGCGCGGAAGATCCCGGCGAATGGCACCTCGGCCAGCGGATCGAGCTCATCGGCGCTGCCGGGCAGCGGACCGCTTCCGTGCAAACATGCACCCCGCGGCAGATCGGCGTTGTTGGTCCGCACGTTCCGGTAAAGATACAGGTGGACTTCGAGGCCGAGCTTCGCTTGGAGCGGAACGAGCCGGCGCACCCACTGGGCGACCATCTCGCGGCGCTCACGCCAGGCGGCCGTATCGCCCCGGACGCGATCGGGCATATCGACCAGGAACGCGATTGCGTGATCCGACGGCCTCGGCCGGAAAACCCGCTCGATCAGCGCCACCAATGCTTCGCCGCTCAATTCCTCCCTAACCGTCATAGCCCTCTCCTTAGCTTTCCGATCGGCCTTCTTCCAACCGCGCGCCGTCCTGCGCGGCGCCGACCGTTCCATGTTGTGTATTCGCCTCCAGGCCGCTTGCCCTTCCCCTGGCCATATCGCCGGTCCTCCTGAGTATACTGCCTTAGGGCCGGTCGTTTACGACCAATTGTATGAATTGCCGTCTTCCGGCCCGCAGGTCACGAAAGATTTCGGAGCGAGCGTTGGGTGAATTTACTCCAACGAAGGATCTTGCCTTTGACAGCCAACCGTCGACGCTGGTCGTCGTTGAGTAGGACTCGTTTTTTCCCGAGTTTCTCCCGGAGAATCCGGTTCTCCGCCAGGAGGTAATCGATAGCATCCTCTTGCCTGCGATTGATCCATCCGGCCAGGATCAATCGCAGCAAATGCCATGGCTGTAACAGTGCCTTCATGTTCCTCCGGATGCGCAGTGATAAACGGGAGCATCCGGCATCGCCTCGTCCCTGTCAAGCGTCCGAAACGTGGCGCGGACAGGACAGGGCAAGAGCCTTCGTTTCAGATACTTGCAATTCGGCTGAGCTTTTTCACCATACGGGCGTCACTTTGACATATGATGCTGACTGGTATAAGATGGAAATGTGTCTACCTTCTACCAGATTCCATTTTTAAGATTGCCTGGATGACTTCCATGAGCTTGAACATCAAAAACGAGAAAACGCATCGCCATGCCAAGGAATTGGCGCGACTGGCCGGAGAAACGATGACCGAAGCCGTAGACCGGGCGATCGCCGAGCGTCTGGAGCGGCTGCGCCGCAAGCGGAACACGAAAGCGCTGGCGGAAAAACTCCTTGAGATCGGGCGCCACTGCGCAACGCTGCCGGTCCTGGACAACCGAAGCCCTGAGGATATGCTTTACAACGAACGGGGGCTGCCGAAATGATGGTCGTGGATTCATCGGCTCTGATTGCCATTTTGGACAACGAGCAGGACGCGGCATCATATGCGGAGGCGCTTGCAGAGGCGGATGCGCCGCTGATATCGGCAGCAACGCTGGTCGAAACAGCTATTGTGATGCTCAACCGACATGGCGAGAGGTCGGCGCGCGTCCTGGACGAGCTTGTGCAGAAAGCGGGGCTGGAGGTGGAAAGCGTGACGGTCGAACAGGCGCATCTGGCCAGGGAAGCCTACGCTGCATACGGGAAGGGCCGGAACGCGGCGGGACTGAATTTCGGGGATTGCTTCTCCTATGCGCTGGCGAAATCAACGGGGGCTCCGCTGCTCTTCAAGGGGGATGATTTCAGCCGGACGGATATCGAGCCGGCGATGAAAGCCGAATGACAATTCTGGTTCCCCCAAACCCTCAAAATCAAAAATCGGAAAATCGGGCAGGGGGACAGTGTAACCAGGCACCATGTAATCCAATCTCGCCCCGACTCATCGTCGGGTGGCTGCCACTTCCACGACCGCACGATAGATGAACTCCACGAACTTTCCGAAACCGTCGATCGAAATGCGCTCGTCGTTTCCGTGCGCTCCGGATTCCCCCTCGGGTGCCGGAGCCCCAAGACCGTAAGCCTGAACTCCCTTAGCCCTCACAAATGACATGTCCGTGGCGCCGGTCAGCATCGACGGCAGGGTCGCCGCTCCGGGGAACAGCGCGGCCTGCGTCTTCTCGAGTGCATGGAACATCTCCGAGTCGATCGCCGAAGGGGGCGGAGACGGTCTACCAGCCTGATTCCGGACGATCTCCACGGCCGGGTCATCGATCAGTCGCTTGAGGTCGGCCACAAGCTTATCCATATCCTCGTCGGGAACCGCGCGCACATCGAGAGTTGCCTCCGCATCGCCGGGAATGACGTTGCTGCGGAATCCGGCCCTGAAGATGGTCGGCGATATCGAGGTGCGGATCATCGAATTATAGGTCAGGTATTCCCGGCGCAGCGTCTCCTGGACCATGGACCCGACGATCGGGTCTTCCAGGTGGGCGTACAGGAAAGCTTCCTGCGGAGGGCTGATGGCGGCCAGACGCTCGAAAAACATCCGGGTCGTGTCGTTGAGCCGCATCGGTACCTGGTACTGGCCGGCTTTGGCGACGGCCGCGGCGAGGTGGACAATCGGATTGTCGGGGCGCGGCACCGACCCGTGCCCTGAAGTTCCCCGGGCCAGAAGCCGCAGCCCGCGGCTGACCTTCTCGGTGGCGGCGACGGCGACATAGCGCACCTTGCCGTCGCGGGTCGGAGTGGTGCCTCCTTCGGCGAGCGCGAACTCGCTCTCAATCTTGTCCCAGTGCCGGTCGACCATGAATCCGATTCCCAGGCGTGGTGTCCCCTCTTCCCCGGCTTCGGCCAGATAGATGACGTCACGGTCCAGCGGAACCTTGAGCCGGTGCAGAAGCAGCAGCACCTCCAGATTCGCGGCGGCGTTGTCCTTGTCGTCGGTGGATCCGCGCCCATAGAGATAGCCGTCCTTGATCACGGCGCCGAACGGGTCCACCGTCCACTTGTCCTTTTCAACGCCGACCACATCGATGTGACCCATCAGCAGAATCGGCCGTTTTTTGCCGCTACCCTTCAGCCTGGCAACGACGTTGCCCCGGCCTTCCTGAAGCTCGAGGATCTCGGCGGGGATGCCTTCCCGATCGAGAATGGATTTGATGTATTGCGCGGCCAAGGTTTCGTTACCATTGCTGGTGTCGAGCCGGATGAGGTTTTGCAGGAAACTCACCGCTTCGTCGCGGGCCCTGGAAAAATCCGGAGTCGGGGCAGCGGCCTGGTGTCGGGCGTTCAAGACGGTTGAGGCCGAAATCAGTGCGGCCACGGTCATGATGCGTTTCAGGATCAGCATGGTTCCTCCATTGTCCGCCGGGGGGCAGCGGTGGGGGCAATTATACACCGAACGCGAAGTGAGGATGATCGTGGCGTCAAGTCTGCTCGTCTCTCCATTGATTGACGGATGCGCTGCGCCCGGCAACTCTGCCCCCCTGGGCGCGGACGCTCCAGGCGCATAAAAGGCCGCCGCTTTGAGTGCCGCGCTTTTACGTGTCGAAACCACAGCCTGTGTGCTAATACATCAAGTACCGGCAGGGGAAAGGATGAAGGTCCAATCCGGTCTTCGATTCAACGAAGGGCATTTTGGGGCCCGTAGCCATGAAAACAGTCAATATCGATAAATTCAAGACCGCCGTGATTCCTCTTCTTATGGCAGCAACACTGATGGCGACTGCCGGCTGGCAGAGTCCGGGAGCGGCCGTGGTCAAGTTGAGCAATGCACGGTTTCAAGGGCTGACCCGAGTGGTTGTGGACACCAATGTCCCCCTGTCTGGAATTGACGCCTCGCACATCACCATCACCCGTCCGGACGGCTCCGTGATTCCGGTGGCCGGGATCACCGGCATCGAAACCTTGTCCGGATCTTTGTCGATCGGGATCAGCTCCAGCGAATTTGCGCTCATTACCTCGGAGGGCACCACCATCGCAACGAAGGCCTTTGGCTCCCATCGGGCGTCACGCGCCATCCCGGTTCAAAAGCCGGGAGAACCTTCCGCTAACGGCCACATCATGGGTTCGAGCCGATGGACGGATGAAGGCTGGAACACCAGCACGACCGATCCGGCACACTACGATTCAGCCACAGGACAGACAGGGCTGTACCGCTTCGCCGACCTGACCCCCAACCGGAACGAAAAGAACCAGCCCCTGGTCTGGAACAATGGCCGCGTCACTACGCCTGCGCATCGGGCCAGCACCATGCTGGTGCTGTTCGTCGAATTCCCGGACCGGCGGGCAGCGGACGCGGAAGCTCCCTATTTGGAAATTCCTCCCTACCTCGAGTTTTTGCAGGGAGCGGTCGAATGGTGCCGCCTGTCGTCCTACGGCCAATTCCGCCTTGCCCTCGCTTCGCCCCAGAGCAGCAGAAATCTGGGCTGGATCATGATGGAGAAAAACGCCAGCCAATATCCATGGGGAGGCCAGACTCACCAGATGTTCGCCTATGTCAGGGAAGCCTGCCAAAAGGCGTACGAAAAGTGGGGTGTCCGGGCCGATACCTACGATCTGCTCCTGATCATGCCGGCAATGGGTCGATCGGGTCTGCGCAACGGTCCCAGCAACATCAATCGCGATCCCGGCGACAGCCAACAGCCCAACGTCAACCATGTTGCCTATGTCGACCGCGACGGCAAGCCGCACTATGTCGGCACCGCCCTTACTGCCGGCAATGACCTGTTCCGCTGGGGCTACCGGTGGCTCCTTCATGAAGCCGGCCACGCCTTCGGATTTCCGGACCTGTATATGTACCGGCCAACGGTGAACGGTGTCAGGGTAGGCTCATTCTTCTATTGCGGCGGCTGGGACATGATGGGGAATATCGCAGGGCACTCCACGGAATTCCTCGCCTGGCACAAATGGAAGCTCCGGTGGGTTCGTGACGACCAGGTCGACGTGGTCAGCCGGTCCAGCCCGGAACCCACCCGCCATTTCATCACCCCGGTGGAAACACCCGGCGGCAGCAAGATGGTGGTCATCCGCACCGGCCTGTCCACCGCATACGTCGCCGAATTCCGCACCCGACTGGGGGTGAACGCTCTGGAAGGCAGGGCCAAATATGCCGGCGTTCTCATTTACCGGGTGGATGCGGCTCAATGGGAATCCAGGGAAACAACCCCCACGGCCCAGATAATTTCCAGGCAGTACTACAACAGTCCGGCGGTGGGCGGACCGAAAAACCTGACCGGAGTCTGGCGGCCGGTGGAAAACACCATCACCGGCTATGATGCGCCCGATTGCCTCTGGCAGCCCGGAGATGTTTTTAGCGACCCTGCAACCGGCGTGACCATCCGGCTTGAAAGCATAACTCACCAGGATGCCGCCGATCCGGACAACAGTCCCTATACGGCGGATGATATTGCCGCGCTTACCGTCATCAAGACCGGGAATGCCGAGCTGTTCAAGGGTGTGATCCTCAGCAACGCGCGGATCAAAGACCTGGTCAGCTTGAGTTTTGACACCAATATTGAACTGCGGCTGAGAATTCCGATCACCGGCTCCGGGAATAGTGCTGCGTATGATTATGTCCGCGAGGATTCGGTGCTCAGTGCCGGAAATGTAGTGATCGCGAAAGGGGATGGTACCGTGGTGCCGGCCGCGCGGATAACCGGCATCGTGGTGAGTCCCACTGGAGTCCAGGTGACGCTGGCCAAAGGAACCTTCGCCACTGCGGCGGATGCCGCACGAGCCACCGTTGCCACCCGGGCGTTCTACCACTTCGGCGCCGGCGCGGCGGCCCGGATCGGGAACGAGTGAGAATCGAGGCCGAAGCTCAAGGGTTTCCTGGCCTTGACACGGCGGGCGGCATGAATGAACTCTGACCCGCAAGACCGCATGAGCGCATATAATCTGCAGATGATTACGACCCGTTATTGCCGTCGACTACCGTTGCTTCTCGTTGCGTTCTGCGCTCTCGGTTCCGTGTTCCCGTTCCAGAACTCCGAGCCGCCGCCATATCGCGACGCCTCCCGGCCGGTCGAGGAGCGCGTACGCGACCTATTGGGACGCATGACGCTCGAGGAAAAGTTCTGGCAGTTGTTCATGATCCCCGGCGACCTGGACAATCCGGCGAACGATTACTCCCACGGCATTTTCGGACTGCAGATTTCATCGGCTCGCCGTCCGGCCGCGGACCGGACGACGCGGCCGCGCCGGCGCGTCTCATGCGGAGCGGATCAACGCCATCCAACGTTACTTTGTCGAAAAGACGAGGCTCGGCATTCCGATTCTTCCCTTTTGACGAAGCGGTACACGGCATCCAGCGCGAAGGAGCGACCGTGTTCCCGCAGGCGATCGCGCTGGCCGCGACCTGGGACACGGCTTGATGGAGCGTGTTGCCGCTGCGATCGCGGACGAAGTACAGGACGCGCGGCATCCGCGATGTGCTCTCCCCGGTGGTGAACATTGCCGACGACGTGCGCTGGGGAAGGGTGGAGGAAACGTATGGCGAAGATCCGTATCTTGCAGTCGGCGATGGCACGCGCCTTTGTGGCGACCTTCGAGAAGAAGGATGTAGTGACGACTCCGAAGCACTTCGTGGCCAACGTCGGCGAAGGCGGGCGCGACAGCTATCCGATCGGCGTGAGCGAGCGCACGCTCTCGGAGAGGTATTTCCCGCCGTTCCTCGCCGCGATCCGGGAGGCCGGCGCGCGCTCGATCATGACCGCCTACAACTCGGTCGACGGTTCACCCGCGACGCAGAACCGGCGCCTGCTCAACGGCATCCTGAAAGGCGACTGGGGATTCCGCGGTTTCGTGATCTCCGATGCCTCGGCCACGAGCGGAGCGACCGTGCTGCACATGACGGAGGCGAGCACGGCGACCTCGGCCAGGGATGCCTTCGAGGCCGGACTCGATGTCGTGTTCCAGTCGCAGTATGGCCAGCAGCGGCCCTACCTCGATGCATTTCAGCGGGGTCTGATCGCGCCGGAGGTCATCGATGCCGCGGTGGCGCGCGTCTTGCGTGCCAAATTCGAACTTGGGCTGTTCGAACGGCCGTACGTCGATCCGAATGCTGCAGCGGCAGCGAACGGCTCGGCAGAACATCGCGCGCTGGCGCGCGAGGCGGCGCGCGCGTGGATCGTATTGTTGAGGAACGAGCGGCAGTCCTGCCGCTCGCGAAGACCATCCGCTCGATCGCCGTGATCGGCGATCGACGCCGAAGAGGCGCGGCTCGGAGGCTACAGCGGTCCGGGCGCGAGGAAAGAATCGATCCTCGAGGGCATCCGCCAGGTGCTCGGCGCCTCGGCGGAGATCCGCTACGTGCCGGGGCCCGGGAGGGTGACGACGGAATCTCGCGGTGAGTGCCGCCCGAGTGCGCTCTCATCGCATGTCCAACGGCCAGGAAGCGCGCGGGCTACCGGGTGAATACTTCGACAATCCGCGGCTCGAAGGCAGCGCCGCGTGTGACGCGCACCGATCCGCGCATCGATTTTCGCTGGACACTCAATTCTCCCGGACGCGGCGATCCCGTTCGACTGGTACTCGGTGCGCTGGACAGGTTCGATCCTGGCGCCGGCGGAGGGAGTCCACCGCATTGGCGTGGAAGCGCAACGACGGCTATCGTCTCTATCTGGACGGGCAGCTGGTGATCGACAACTGGATCAAGCGGTCCTACGGAGGCGCGCGGCTCCGATCTCCGTGGGCGGCGGATTCCCGCCACGACATCAGGCTCGAGTATTTCGAGAGCACCGGCAACGCGCGGTTGCGGGTTCTGTGGGATGCCGGCGTGACTGACGAATCGAGCGCGCAGATTGACAGCGCCGTGGCGGTCGCACGGGAGAGTGACGCCGTCATCGTGGTGGCCGGCCTGGAAGAGGGCGAATTCCGCGATCGCGCCAGGCTCAGCCTGCCCGGCCGGCAGGAAGACCTGATTCAGGCGATCGCCAGGACCGGCAAGCCAACCATCGTGGTGCTCATCGGCGGCAGCGCCATCACCATGTCTCCCTGGCTCGATCAGGTGGATGCCGTGCTTGACGCCTGGTATCCGGGCGAGGCGGGCGGACCCGCGGTCGCCGATGTGCTGTTCGGCGACGCCAATCCCTCCGGCCGCCTGCCGTCACGTTCCCGGTCTTCGAAGGGCAATTGCCGCTGTACTACAACCACAAGCCGACGGGCCGCGGCGACGACTACAACGATCTCACGGGCATGCCGCTGTTCCCATTCGGCTTCGGTCTGAGCTAACCACGTCTTCGAGTATTCCGAGTTGACGATCGAACCGGCGGAAATGCGGGTCCTCCGACACCGACGCATCCGCTGCACCGTCGGGAACACCGGCACGCGAGCGGGGGACGAAGTGGTGCAGCTGTATATCCGCGACGTGCTTGCGTCGGTTGCGCGCCCGGTGATCGAACTTAAAGGATTCCGGCGTGTTCACCTGGCTCCGGGCGAGCGCACGACCGTCGAGTTCACTCTCGGCCCGGAAGAGCTGAAAATGCTGGACCGCGACCTGAAATGGGTGGTCGAACCGGGCACGTTCCGCGTTCTCATCGGCAGCTCATCAAAAGATATCCGGCTGCGCGGGGAATTCGCCGTGCGCTGATTTCCGCCTGTGGAATGCAGGCATGGAGATCCTCGTGAAAAACGGCGCTGCGGGACAGAATCGGGGGAAATAGCGTCCTGATTGCGCGGCAAGATGAGATTCGCGCTGCGGATCTCCGTGACCGCTTCTCAATCCTTTCTCTTCTTCGAAGGGGGGCAATATGGATCGACGACAGTTTTTGCAGGGCCTGGCGGCGACCGCCGCCGGTGTCGAGACCCTGTCCGGGGCAGGCATTGCCGCCGCGCCCGAACCGGCAGCTGTGTTTGACGCTGCCGAGATCGAGGGGCACACCCTCATCTGTGAATTCAAAAGAACCAATGTTTCATGGAAGGTTTACGAGGACCTGCGCACGCGGGATGGGGTGGTGACGTTTGTGCCCTCGACCGGCGCCCCACGCATTTTCGCCAAGAGCGCCGAAGCGTCATTTGCCGAAGTCACCCCACCGCATCTCGGGCTGAATATGAATGATATCGGGCTGTCGGGCCCCGATCTTCTGGCTGACAAACTCCTGGAAAGTGGCGACGATCCCGATCCCGACATGGTGAAATCCGCCGCGCCTCCCCAGGGATCGGCCACCGGCGGGGGCGCGGCGGGCGCGGCGCCTCGTGCGCGCTGGGATGCATTCGTCGGCACCAAGGAAGCCTTCGACACCATGATGGTGTATACGGTCGGGAACACCCGGGCCTATCATCCCTCCCAGTACTTTCCTGAACTCCGCAGACCCGATGTAGCGCAGAAGCGGTTCGACGGCCTGATCGGGGGGTGGATGCCCGCCGTGCGCAAGGTCATGCCCCTTTCCGACAACGCGTATATCGAGCTGGTGGTTTTCGGCGACGTCGAAGCCCACGACACCTTCATCGTACAGACCTGGCATCGTTCGGCGCTCATCGAGAACGGCAAAATGACCCGGGTTCAATACGGTCACAGTTATCCGGCTTTCCCTCCCGGCCGTCTGGACCCCGGACCGGAACAGTTCTATCGTGCGCTGCTCGTATTCGCCGAATACTGGGA
This sequence comes from Terriglobia bacterium, assembly GCA_963824985.1. Classification (GTDB taxonomy): domain Bacteria; phylum Acidobacteriota; class UBA6911; order UBA6911; family UBA6911; genus JAFNAG01. The sequence continues at coordinate 108,967 of CAWGRQ010000039.1, read as the reverse complement.
CCTCCAGTTGAAGGAGATGGCTCCGGCTTCGCTGCCCGACAACTCCTGGATTGACATGTCGAAGCACTATTTCGCCAAGGAACTGATGGTCCGGCCGGGAGGCGTGTACCCGAAATATGGAGCCGTCGACCGCGATTACTATGGTTCGGAATATGACGGGTTCCAGGATATTTTCACGAGCGGCCTGTCTGTCAACCTGGAGTGGGGGCGATTCGAAACGGCGCGGCTGTTTATCGACAACTATCTTTCCGATTTCGTCGATGCCAAAGGGGTCAACAACATGCGCGGCCCGGAGACCGCGCAGTTCGGGCTGACACTTTCCCTGCTGGCCCAGTATTTCAATTACACCCGCGATGCCGCCCTGCTGCTCAAGCATCGAGCCAAGATACAGGCGACTGCCAAACTGCTGGCCGACATGCACGACATCAGTCTCAAGCTGCCCCAGGATGATCCAGGATACGGATTGATCGCGGGCTGGAACGAATCGGATGCCTGCCTGGCGGCGACCCCTGAGGTCTGGTGGAAACCCTATTATGCCAACAGCGCCTTCTCCGCACGCGGGCTCAAGGATATCGCCCGGGTGTGGCTGGACCTGAACAAATCCAAACCTGTGCCGGCCATGCAAAGAGAGGCACAGGATTGGCTTAAGCGCAGCCAGACCATGCAGGACGCCACGATTGCGAGCATGGAGAAGAACATGTGGCCGGACCGCAACCCGCCCTATGTGCCGCCGCTCCCCGGAGCAAAATTGATGTTTCGGGATGCTCTGGCGCAGGAGCGTCCCAGCCCGCAGCAGTGGCCGCACCGGCTCTATGCTGAATTGCTACACGCGGATATTCTTCCTGCGAAACTGGCCAACATGGTCGTCGACACGATGCGCGCCTATGGTTCCACCACCATCGGAGTCGTTGCCAACGTCAGCGTACCCCGCCCGGGCAGCCGGGCCATCCTCGGTTTCATATCGTATGGATACGCACAGATGCTGCTGCGCCTTGATCGCATCGAGGAGTACCTGCTCTTCCTTTATGCCCACCGATACCACGCGCACACGCGCGGCGGATGGATCGCCGGCGAGGTTTCCGGCATCACAGGGGGCACGGCTCTTTTTTGCATACCGGCCCAGCAGACCATCCCCATCATGACCCGCTGGATGCTCCTTCTCGAAGATTCGGATGAAGATCGCCTTTACTTCGCCAAGGGGCTTCCTCGCGACTGGGTGATGTCGGGGCAGACGATAAAGATCAGCCGGGCTCCCACGCGCTGGGGCCGGGTCGGGTTCGAAATGGCGGCGAAACCGGTCTCGAGGAGCATCGAGGCGACCGTGGATCTGGCCCAGGCAGGTGCACCGAAGGAGATTCAGGTCAAACTGCGGGTTTCGAGGCAAACCCCGATCAGGAGCGTCACCGTGAACGGTCGGCCGGCCGCCCTGGCCGGCCCTCACAACGACACGGTCGTTATCCCGACCGGAAGCGAAAAAAGCTTTGAAATCGTCGGCCGCCTCGGTTGAGGCGTTGGGGTCCAAAGCGAATTCCTCCGGGCCTGGCGGGTTCCGGTTGGATTTACGATGATTTCGAGGTCAAGCCGTGCGCTGCCGCCAGAAGATCTGAGATGATTCCGGCCTCGTTGGTTGTCGGTGCGGGTGGCTGCTCCGAAAACAAGACCGAATGTGGCGCCAATTCACTCTTCCATCCCTGTGCCGCCCTTTCAGGGCTTGAAATCTCGGCACCTTAACCCAGGGCTTACGCCCTGGGCTGTGCTATTGCGCCCTTTCAGGGCTTAGCCGCTCACGACCGCAACAATCCTGAAGAGTCAGGCAGTTTATGACTGCAACAATCCTGAAGAGTCAGGCAGTTTATGACTGCAACAATCCCGAAGGGTCAGGCAGTTCACGACTGCCATAATCCCGAAGGGATGGTGCAACAAAGCCCAGGGCGTGAGCCCTGGGAAAACGGGAGAGCTGGCAACAGCCCTGAAAGGGCGGCGCAGAGAACGCGCGATGAGAGCACAAAACATTTTCATGCGTCACCGGGTGCGCCCCCGGGGCGCGTGGGAGGCTGTTCCGAAAACAGCGGAAAAGGAGACAACCTTCGGGGTCGGAATCGGTATCGGGGTCGCAATCGCAGTCCATATCGGCCTTCCCAGTCCGGAATAGCCGATAGATACAGCGACCCCGATTCCGACCCCGACTCCAATGATCGCCGACGAAGGCAGCGCGAACTTTCCATGCGTCCCCGGGTGCGCCCCTGGGCGCGTGGGTGTCTTCTCCGAAAAGCTGGATCATCCGGGCGCAAGTTGGGATACACTGGGGCCTCTCTGGACCGGTCGGGACCGACCTTTCCGCTCTAAAGATGCAACGAGGAGATTTGTATGGCAAAGCGAACGCTTCTTTTGTCTCTTGTGGCGATTCTGTTTATCGGGGCGATGGCCCTGGCGCAGATGACGCCGTGGCTGCAGTGGACCTTCCTGCCGCGGACCATCATGGATGAGATCATCGGGGAGTCGTCCGGTGAAAACGCCTGGTATGCGATTATGGAAACCGGCGGTTACGACAAGGACCGGTCCGCTTCCGAGTATGGCCCGTCGTCCATGTTTCATGAGACCGCATTCTACCTGAACAAGATCAAGGAATACGGCCTGCCCGGCGTCGAGCTCGCCCGCTATCCCGGGGGGAATACCTGGGACGCCGTCAAAGGTGAGCTGTGGGAAACCCAGCCGATCCGGCAGAAGCTGGCATCTTATCGCGACATGGCGGCGATGCTGGCCACCAATAGCGTCACCGCCGACGTGACCGCCGAGCTTGTCTGGGTCGGTTCCGGGCGCGAGGAAGACCTTCAAGGGAAGGATCTGAAAGACAAGATTGCGGTAACGGACGGATCCATAGGCAGCCTCAGCAGCACCGGCGCTGTCGGAGTCATCGCAATGAACTCCCCCCGCCCTCTGTTCGACCCGCTTCAGCTCCCCTGGGGTTCGGTCGGCGGCGGCCGCGGCGGCGGCAGCGGCGCCGCAGCCACGGTCAAGTTTGCCTTTCAGATGCCGCCGCGTGAAGGCGAGTACCTGAAAAAGCGGCTCCTGGCCGGACAGAAGATCAACGTGCGTGCCCAGGTGGTTTCGGAAACCAAGCCTTACGATGTCCAGAATGTCACCTGGTACATTCCTGGGACCGACCCCAATGCGGGCGAAATCATCTTCTCCGCCCACCTGTACGAAGGCTACGTCAAGCAGGGCGGCAATGACGACATCTCCGGTTGCGCCGCGCTGATGGAAACCGCGAGGGTGCTCAACACGCTGATCCAGGAGAATCGCATCCCGCGTCCGAAGCGCACCATCCGCTTCCTGATCGGGCCCGAAATCGGCGGGACCGGCATGTGGGTCAAGGACCACAAGGAAATCATGGCCAAGACCCTGTGCAACATCAATCTCGACATGGTCGGGGAGTGGCTGAGCAAGAACCAGTCCTTCTTCTGCCTGATGCGCACCACATATGGCAACGCTCACTTCATCAATGATGTGATGGAGAATTACTACCGCTACGTCGGGGAGTCGAATCGGGAGCACATTCAGAATCGCAGCAACTTCAGTCCGGTGCCTGCGACGCATCGTCGCCCCGACTGGGGCGGATGAGCCTTTCTACTACAGCATCGAGACATACTACGGGGCATCTGACCATACCGTGTTCAACGACTGGGGGGTGCGCGTTCCCGGGATCATGATGATTGCCTGGCCGGATCGCTGGTATCACACCTCGGGTGACCATGTGGACAAATCCGATCCCGACCCAGATGAAGCGGGTCACGATCATTTCCGCGGCTGCGGCCTATACGATCGCCAGCGCGGATGACAACATGGCCATGAAGCTGGCAGGAGAAATCACCAGCAACGGGACCAGCCGCCTCGGCCACCAGCTGGTGCGCGGTCTGGAGGCACTGAACAGGCGACTGCGGAGAATTTCGCCGAGAAATACAACTATGGCCGCGCCTGCATTGCCGCCTCAGTGATTAACGAGAAAAACACGCTGGCAACCGTCGCCCAGCTGGCTACCGATACGAAGTTGGTCGGTGATTATGTGGCGACCATGCAGAAGTCGATGGACGATATCGGCAGGGCCAATCTGAATGCGCTCGAAAATCATATGAAAGCCGTAGCGCGCCGGCTTAACACGGCTCCCGTTGTCATTCAGATGAGCGACCTCGAAAAGCAGGCGGCCAGGGTCATCCCCAGAACCACAGCCAGAGTCAAGGAGAACGGCTACCAGGGATGGCGGGATTACATGCCGGCGGGCGGGGCGGGACAGACGGCGGATAATCCCAGAGCGAAAGCTTTCGCCGACGCCCGGACCAAGTACCCGCTGAAGGGAAGACTGAACACCGGAGAACTGCAGCTGCTGATCAATGGCCGGCAAAGCGCACTGGAGATTAAATACATGCTCGATGCGCAGGGGGAGAATCCGAACGATCTGCAGGATGTCATAAATTACCTTGAGCAGTTGAAGGCCGTCGGATTGATCGAAATGTAATCCGGAGTGAACGGGACGGGCTGACGCCCGTCCCCGGAGAATGCCATTCTGAGCCCATCAGGGTTCGGCATCGGCAAACCATGGCGATACAGGCACTCGCTTCCCCATGGTTTTTAAGGCGCGCAAGGCACGAGGGGCACCCTCGGTGCCTCCCGTTCCCGGTTTTGGCGGTCGTGATGGCGATCCCTGTCCCTGAGGCCCAAGAGCCCGGGCGATGATCCGAGAGGATGTTTCATGAAAGAAGCGTTGATCGTGCATGGCGGCTGCGCCGCGGTTTCGACCAAGGAAGAAGCGATCCGCAGGGAGGCATGCGAACGAGCGGCGGATGCCGGATGGGAGATTCTGCAAGCCGGCGGAAGCGCATTGGATGCCACGGAGGCTGCCATACGGCGGCTTGAAGATGAGCCGGTTTTGAACGCCGGGACAGGCAGTTATCTTCAGGCCGATGGCGTGGCGCGAATGGACGCCAGCCTCATGGCGAGCGACGGCCGTGCCGGCGCCGTAGCCCAGGTGCCCGGTCTCAAGCACCCGATCCGGCTGGCTCGTTATATTCTAGAACGGGATGCGCACGTCATGCTCTCAGGCATCGAGGCCACGCAGCTGGGTTTAAAACTCGGCCATGAGTCGGGAGTCGTGGCCACCCCCCAGAAAATTGCCTATTGGCAGCAGAACATTACTGACGCCTGCATGCGGCTCGACTACGAGCAGATGGCACGGGATTGGAAAAGCGGTCACCCGCGCCTCGGCACCGTCGGCTGCGTGGCTCTGGATGCCGAGGGACGCCTGGCAGCCGGAACGTCGACCGGAGGCACCGGGCAATGCTATCCGGGACGCGTGGGAGACTCGCCGATCATTGGGGCTGGAACCTATTGCACACCGAAGGCGGGTGTTTCCCTGACTGGAGTAGGCGAACGCATCATGGTGTTGTTGTCTGCCAAGCGCCTGTGCGATCTTGCGGCGGATGGGACGCCGCTAAAGAAGGCCGCCCAGGCGGTCATGGCCGAGATCGAAACGCTGGCGGCCGCCTCCGCCGGCTTGATCGCCATCGATGCGGGCGGTACGATCATCACACTCTGGGACACGCCATTTATGGCGTTTGCCCGGCGAGGAGGTTCGAGCCATTAAGTACTCGCGTTCGTAATTACGGTAACGTTTGCGCCGAGCGCGGCGGCTCTGGATGCGCGAAGCGACGACGAATGCGATGTGAGTGCATCGTTGAGGAGGAGCGACAAAGCAGACAGGGCCGCCCCGCCGGCGCCCGAAGGGCTGGTGGGCTCTCGCACCCGGCTATCCGGTCTTGCAACAAGAGAAGGAATGTGGCTGATCGAAATATCCCTGGAGGCCCACCAGCAAACGTTGGCGTAATTACGAACACGAGTACTAAGAAACTCGTTACGAGCCAGGCCTCGTGACGACCGTTTGAATCCTATTGATGTTCGCCCCGGATTTTTCGCAGGAGGGACTGTCATGGCGATCAAAGATGCATTGCTCCCTGAATACGATCACGAAATGGCGACGACGCGCAAGCTGCTCGATCGAGTGCCGCTCGCGCAAGCCGATTGGAAACCGCACGCAAAGTCGATGACGCTGGCTGAACTGGCCGCTCACCTGGTTGAGATTCCGGGTTGGGTCGGCAGTATCGTCGAGTGCTCATCGGTCGATCTGGGCTCCGGCCAGGACCATAAACGAACCCTCTATGGGTCCAATGCGGATCTGCTGGCGGCTTTCGATCAGAATGTTGCCAAGGCCAGGGCCGCCATCGCCTCAAAGTCTGATGCGGACATGATGGAAACCTGGTCCCTCAAACGGGGGGAGACGGTCTTGATGACCATGCCGAAGGTGGCGGTGCTGCGGGGATTCCTGCTTAACCACCTGATCCACCACCGGGGCCAGCTAAGCGTGTATATTCGCATCCAGAATGTGCCGCTCCCCTCGATTTACGGGCCGTCGGCGGACGAATCCGGCATGTAAATATCAATAAATAAACGCTTGTGCCGGTTTCGAAGAACCCGGCTGGTCCGGTTTACAGGCTGGAGCCGCCGAAGGGCAGGCGTACGCGCAGGAAGTGCGTCCTCTTGTTCATGGGAAGCGAGAGGAGACGCCGGATCTGTGCCCGCAGCGCCCGCTCGTTTTCTTTCTTCAAGGCCTGCAGCCGTGCGCGCCTAGACTTTCTCCCTTTCATTCTGCGTCTTCTCCAGAATCTCCAGGACGGCAAGATCCCGCGGCCGGCCCAGGACCCGTTTGCTGCGGATGATGTCCTTCAAGTCGGCCACCCAAACAGAATGCCGGCCGAAAAAGACACGACTTGCACGCGCTCTCAGACCTTCGAAAGACCGCACGCCATGAACGACCGGCATGAAATCAAGCTGGATGCCCCGATCGTCGTTGACCAGCCGGAAGAGGTCCGAGGCCGGATAGAAAGGCTTGAGGATCACTGCCCCGAGCGATTTGGACAGCTTCTTCAGTCTTTTCAGGTTTACCGGGGTTTTACGGAACATGAAATCGAAATCGACCGTGCTGACCGGAGCTCCCTGCAAGGCGGCAGCCGCATTCCCAATGAGCACGGCTTCGAGCCCGCATTCGTCCAGCGCTTCCGCGATCTCCTGCAGGACTGGCTCTGCGTTCATGGGGAGATTATAACTCAGCGTTGCCCAAAATCCCGTCTTGTGTTCCTGCACGGATCTTTTCCCTGCACCCGCTTGGACGCCAGACATCCCAGGCAGGAGCCGCATGCTTCAGCAGCGCCCGTACGGAGCTGCGCGCGGGGAGATCCGTGATGACGGCCCTGCCGCGCCCCTTTTTGGCGGGTGGATTACCCGTAGCCGTATTCCCGCAACGTGTCTTCGTCAAAACCCATATAATGCGCAATTTCGTGAACCAGGGTGATTTCGATTTCGCGCGCCAGGTCTTCCGGGTCGGGGAAGTCTTCCTCCAATGGCCGGCGGTAGAGAAAAATCAAACCGGGGGGATCCCCCCAGTCTCCGGCACCATGCAGGGGCAGAGGCCTGCCCGTGAATAATCCGTATAATACGGCATTGCGGTCGCCGGTCACCTCTTCCATCAGGGTTGGATCCGGCCAGTCCTCGACCACGATTTCGATGTTTTCCATTGCGTTCCGGAACTGCCGGGGAATTCTTGCCAGGGCTTTCCGAACCAGGTCGTCGAATGAGTCGCGTTTCATCGGCGTAATTCCGCGCAAGAAACCGTGAATGTCCGGTCCCCTATCCGTGCTCCCACCCCGGGGCTGCTGACTCCCGACCATCAATCATAGCCAAAGACACTCCAGGGGTCAGCAGCAATGCGTGTCCGGCATCGGGGAACTCCTTTACAATGGCTCGCGGGATGCGCGAGGCCATCAGGTGAGCGTCCAGGATTGATGGGACCACCTTGTCACTACCGGCAGCAAGTAGAATTACGGGCACGGCGATCTCGGAGAGCCTTGCCCTCAGGTCGACCTCCTGAACCAGGCGGAGGCGCCGGCGATAGTCCGGCAGATGAATATCCTGGATGATCTCCCGGTAGCGCTGCCGATCCTTCTCCAGAATTCCTTCTCTTGCCAACGTACGATCCACGATGAGGTCCTTCATCGTTCGGGCGAAGCGCAGCCGGAGCAGGGAGGCAAGAGCGCGAGCCAGGCGAATCCGCAATCGGTGCCTGAAATAAGGGAAGGCATTAACCAGGATCAGGCAACGCACGCGCTCAGGATATTGCAGGATATAATTGAGGGCAACCAGGCCACCGAAGGATTCGGCGATCACCAGGATTGATCCGGGCGCCTCCCCGGTCGTAGCCAGGCCCAGGTCACGGGTCAGATCGGACAGGCCGGAGTTTTCGCCGTGCCTGTAGGACCAGGCGCAGACGCGATATTTCTTCGCCAGGTCATCGATCTGCCGGTAGTAGAGCTTGCCGGTGCCATCGAGACCGGGAATCAGAAGCGCCAATGACCGTGGTTCGGATTCGGTGTTTCCCATTCTGTGTTTGGCCCTTTAACCGCAATTGCGCCCGTGCCTCCCTATTATCCAATGTTTCCGGCATTTTGTAACTGTTCAGGCATATGGTCAGAGGCAGCAAAAGGCGGCCACGGATTTCACGGATTTGCTGAAGGCACTACCATTAGCGGAGTGTTTCACGCACCTTCCAGGGGGCTGGCAAGGACGACATCATCTGGCGCGCTTCGATATCCGCAGGCATCCGAATCCGTGTAATCCGTGGCTGCTTTTAAAAAGGCTGAATAATTAAGGCATTTTGAACATTGCAGATGCGTCGCCGATTTGGTGAAATAAGCGGATCTCAACGCGAGGATATAATGTGATGGATCTCTCACCCCGGAACGCCAGAACGGTTCTGGCACGCACACTCCGCACCACCGAGTATTTCACCCTTGCCTTTGGCACCATGGTGGGGGTGGGATGGCTGATTGTCATCGACGACTGGCTGGGACGCGGAGGCCCGGGCGGAGCGATGCTCGGTTTCCTGCTGGGTGGGTTGGCCCTGGTGCCGATCGCGTTCGTGTACGGCAAGTTTGTCCAGGCAATTCCGGATGCCGCCAGCGAGCTTGCTTATGCTGCAACCGTGTTCCCCCCTTCAGTCGGTTTTCTCTCCGGCTGGCTGATGACGCTCGCCTACCTGATCGTCTGCCCCTGGGAAGCGGTCGCGATCGGCAAAGTCCTTTCGTACCTACTGCCCGCGCTCCAGACACACGAAATCTACCGTGTGGGCGCGGTCCCGGTCTACCTGCCCGCACTGCTGCTTGGACTTGGGACCACCGCCATCGTCGTGTTTCTGAACTACCGGGGAATCCGCGTGAGCACCCGCTTCCAGAACCTGACCACGTTCGGCCTCCTGGTCCTGTTCGCCGTTTTTACTGCCATGGGTCTGACTCGGGATCGGTTGGCAAACCTCCAGCCGTTGTTCAGCCGGAGCCTTGAAGGCGGCTGGATCGCCGGTGCGGTCTCGGTGGTCATGGTCCTTCAGATCGTACCCTATTTCATGACTGGTTTTGAATCGGTGCCCAAATGCTCCGAAGAAGCGCGCGAAGGTTTCGATCCCCGCGGCTTTACGCGCGCCATCTTTCTCGGTCTTGCCGCAGGGACGGTATTTTATGTCGCCATCATCGGTGTTGTGGGTGGCCTGGTTCCCTGGCAGACGTTGATCGGCGAGCGCTACGCCACGGCCGTCGCTTTCAAGCGCGCCTTCGGCTCCGACCTGATTGTGCGCGTGGTCATTTTCGCCGCATTGCTGTCCCTGCTGAAGGTCTTTAACGCCAATTTTCTCACCGCCTCGCGCCTGGTTTTCGCACTCGGCCGCCGGGGAATGATTCCCGAACGGCTCGGACAGGTTCATCGGCGCTATCAGTCCCCGCATCAGGCGGTTCTGTTTTGCGCCCTCGTGACGGTCGCCGGGGCATTGCTGGGAGAGTCGATTCTGATTCCGGTAACGGAAGTGGGTTCGCTTTGCTCGGCGTTGGGCTGGTTTGTTACCTGCGTTGCCTTTGTGCGGTGGCGCGCACTGCATGCCGGCGACGATGGATCGCGACGCCGGGAGATTGGGGTAGCAAAAATCGGCGCGGCGGTCGCCGCATCCCTTCTGCTGTTGAAACTCGTTCCATTTATTCCCGGAAGTTTTCGGTTCTGGGAGTATTTGTCCCTGATGGTCTGGCTCTCGCTCGGCATGATGCTCCGGCGCAGGACCGCGGCCTGAACCTGCAGGAACAGCAAGCGTCGGCAATCTGCCGGCACGCGGGATGGATCAGGTTGGTTGCCGCCCGTTTCCATTTGCCCGCGACTCTCAGGAGAAGGGGAGGATAACTCGATTGCCGGCGCTTGTGATGGGGATTTCCTTACTTACTCTTTCGGCACCATGATTTCCAGCCGGCAGATGATTGTTGGATGGGGCACACCCCCTTGACGTGCAGCTGGATTTGGAGGAACGTTATCAATTCCTCTGCCATGATCCGCCAGCCAGTTACCGGGATTTGGGCTCATGGTCGTGGGACAGGACAGGATTGGAGTTCGGGCATGGTTACCTTTGAGGATGTTGTTGCGGCGGCACAGTGTCTGGAGGGAGTGGTCCATAAAACACCGATTGCCACTTCGCGGCTGCTCAACGAGGCATGCGGCAACCAGGTATTTCTCAAGTGTGAAAATCTTCAGCATGTGGGGGCGTTCAAATTCCGCGGCGCCTACAATGCCATCAGTCGCCTGACGGATGTGGACCTGGCACGCGGCGTAATCACTTATTCTTCAGGCAACCATGCCCAGGCGACGGCACGGGTTTGCCAACTGCTGGGAGTGCGATCGACCATTGTCATGCCCGATACCGCGCCGGCCATGAAGCTTGCCGCAGTCCGCGGGTATGGCGCGGAAGTCATCTTGCATGATCCCGGAACGACCTCGCGCGAGGGGATTGCCCGGTCTCTGGCCGCAAAACACGGCAGCACGGTCATTCCGCCCTTCGATCATCCGCACATTATCGCCGGTCAGGGAACGGCTGCCCTCGAGCTTTTCGAGTCTGCGGGCGCTCTCGATTATCTGTTCGTGCCCTGCGGCGGAGGGGGCCTGCTCAGCGGGTCGGCGCTGGTAGCGCGCCGTCTGGCTGCGTCCTGCAAGGTCGTGGGTGTCGAGCCGGCGGCAGGCGATGATGCCATGCGTTCTTTTCGCACGGGCAGCCTCCAGTCGGTGCACAATCCGGCCACGATCGCGGATGGGGCCCAGACCCCCGCTCTCGGGAAACTTACATTCCCGCTCATTCTCCAGAACGTGGATGACATGCTCGCCGTGACGGACGAGTGGCTGATTCGCACCATGCACTTTGTCTGGTCCCGGCTCAAACTCGTGGTCGAGCCAACCGGAGTGCTGGGCCTGGCGGCATTGTTCAGTCGGCAGTCCGGCGTCCAGGGGAAGCGGGTAGGGGTAATCCTCAGTGGCGGGAATGTGGATATGGCAGCGGCCGGGCGCTGGTTCGAGGCCATGAATCTGTAAGGATCCGAATTCCCGTCAGCGCATGCGGACGCGTCGAGCGCCTGCACGGCGTAATCGGGATTCCTGGTGGGACATCGTCTCAAAAGGTCGTGAGAGTGACTTCAATAATGGTGATGCTCGTCAAATCAGAACTATAGTATTCTTGGGTTTCCAAGCATGTGCCCGATCGTCCTGGTGGATGTGCCGATGGGTCCACCCTTCAGATTTTTATGTCCCGTTTCTTTTCAATAACAGGGCTGCGGCCCTGAATGCCTGGTGACTATGAAATCCGACCGCGACCGCCTGACGACTCGTTTTGCGCCCTTCCTGCTGCTGTTTGCGGCGGGATGTTCTCGCCCTGCCCCTACGGTGACTGCCAGTCCCGATGCTTCCACGGCGGTGCAGGCTATCCAGGTCAAATCGGATACGGTCCATAGAACGGTTGACCTGGTAGGCACCCTGGAAGGCTCGCGTGAGGTAACGGTATCGAGCGAGGTGGCGGGGCGGGTGGTTGCGATCCACGCCGACTTGGGCGACCAAGTCGAACAGGGCCAGCTCCTCATCGAAATCGATCCCAGGGAATATTCGTTGGCAGTTGACCGGCAACAGGCAGCCTTGCAGCAGGTGCTGGCTTCGCTGGGTCTGGCGAAGGAAACAGACCCCCTGCCGGCTCCCGCGGAAACGTCCATGGTGCGAAAAGCCAAGGCTGATCTGGACGATGCCCGGACCGGATTTGAGCGGGCCAAGGCTCTTGTCGCCAAGGGAGTATCAGCGCAGCAGGTGTATGACACGGCCGATTCGCGGCTGAAAGTTGCGGAGGCCAATTACGTGGCCGCGCTGGAGGGTGTGCGCAATCTGGAGGCCCAGGCGGAGAACCTGCGCGTGCAGCTGTCGATTGCACGAAAGAAACTCGCGGACACCCGGATTTACGCCCCATTTGCCGGCGCGGTGAAGGCGCGCCAGGTGGAGATTGGACAATACATTAAGGATCAGGGATCCCTCCTGTCGATCACGTCAATGAATCCACTGAAATTGCGGGCCTCCATCCCCGAACTGTGGTTCCCTTTTGTGGCCGTTGGGGTTCCGGTTGATATTACGGTAGAGGCATATGCCGAGAAATTTCAGGGACGGGTGGCACACATGGCCCGTACGATCGACCCGCAGAGCCGGACCTTTGTGATCGAAGCGGAAATCGACAATTCCCGCCAGCGGCTCCGTCCGGGGCTGTTTGCCCGTGCCGTTTTGACCACCGCCAGGCAGGATTCCGTGCTGCGGGTCCCGGCCAGTGCCGTAATCTCCTATTACGGCGTGCAGAAGGTCTACGTGATCGAGAACCAACAGATCCGCGAGCAGGTGGTCAAGCTCGGCGATCGTTTCGGGGACATAATTGAGATCACGGAGGGGCTGACTCCGGGTGTGTGGATTGCCACCACGGAGCTGACAAAAATTCACCAGGGGAGTCGCGTCGAAATCAGGAAGGAGAGCTAGATGGGCCTGGCAGCACTATGCGTTCGTCGCCCGGTCTTCGCGACCATGCTGATCATGGCTCTCGTAGTCCTTGGCATAGCTTCGTTCCGCGAACTGGGCATTGACCAGTACCCCAAGGTGGACATTCCGGTCGTCACTGTCACCACGGTGCTCCCCGGCGCCAGCGCCGAGGAGATGGAAACAGAAGTCACCAAACCGGTTGAAGAAGCGGTCAATACGATCCAGGGGATCGACGAATTGCGCGCCACCACAGTCGAGGGTGTATCGCGCGTCATTGTGATGTTTTTGCTTGAACGCGACACCGATCAGGCGGCCCAGGATGTCCGCGACAAGGTTGCGGTAATCCTGCGCCGGCTTCCCGCCGGGATCGATCCTCCGGTTATAGAAAAAGCCGACCCGGATGCTTCGCCGATCATGTCGATCAGCGTTTCGGGGGATCGCAGCCTGCGGGAAATCACCGAGATTGCCGACAAGCAGGTGAAGCAGCAATTGGAAGGCGTGAGCGGCATCGGGCAGGTGTTACTGATCGGCGGGCGAAAGCGTGCCATTCAGATCGAGATCGATGCTCAAAAACTGAGCTCTTTGGGGCTGAATATCGGCCAGGTGTCGCTGGCGCTGCAGCGTCAGAATGTGGAGATCCCAAGCGGCCGTGTGGATCAGGGCAAGCGGGAGTTGATCTTGCGCACTCTGGGCCGAATTTCTTCGCCCGAACAGTTCCGCGAGCTGATTGTCAGCACCAGCAACGGCGTTCCCGTCCGCCTGCTCGATTTTGCCACCGTGACCGATGGTTATGAGGAGCCGCGCGACCTGGCGCGGCTGGACGGACGCCCGGCCGTCACGCTGCTCGTGCGCAAGCAGTCGGGCACCAACACCGTCCGCATCATAGACGCTGTCAAAGCGAAGCTGGAAGAGATCGGCAAGATTCTGCCGCCCGACCTGAGCGCCAGTGTGATCCGCGACCAGTCGATTTTCATTGAAGGGTCAGTCAACGCGATCTACGAGCACCTGCTACTCGGCGGCCTGTTCGCCAGCCTCGTGGTCCTGTTCTTCATGCGCAACTGGCGCTCCACCCTGATTGCCGCCCTCGCGATCCCGACCTCCCTGATCGCGACCTTTACGGTTATGCGCGCGCTCGGCTACACGCTGAACAGCCTGACTCTGCTGGGCTTGACGGTATCGGTCGGCATCGTGATCGACGATGCCATCGTCGTCCTGGAGAACATTTTCCGTTACATCGAGGAGAAGAAATTCAGGCCGTTCGATGCCGCCGTGGAGGCGACCAAGGAAATCGGCCTCGCCGTAATGGCATCCACGCTATCCCTGGTCGTTATTTTCGCCCCCGTAGTGTTTCTCGGCGGCATTCCCGGGCGCTTCCTGCAGAGCTTCGGGGTTACCGCCGCAGCTGCGATTTTGGTCTCGCTGCTGGTCAGCTTCACACTGACGCCTATGCTCTCATCCCGCTTCATCAAAACAGGAGAAGATGCAGGCGCATCCACCCACCATGGCTCCAAGGAATCGCGATGGTATCGATGGATTGAGAACCGGTATATCCGTACCTTGGAATGGGCCCTGGCGCACCGGAAGATCATGGTGGTCATCTGTACCGGGACCTTCCTGTCGATCATTCCGTTGGGGAGACGCATAGGCGTGGATTTTTTCCCGGCGGATGACCAGGATGAATTTGAGGTGGTGGTGAAAACGCCGGAAGGGACGTCGCTGGCCGGGACGGATGCGATCCTGCAGCAGATGGAACAGCGCATTCGAGCGCTTCCCGAAGTTCGCCACCTTCTAACCACGATCAACGCGCAGGGGATCGGCGGCGTGACCGACGGTTCCATTTATGTGCGCATGTCGCCGCTTCAAAGCCGCAGGATCAGCCAGTTTGATGTGATGAGGCAGGCTCGTTCGATCCTGCAGGATTTTCCTGGGGTGCGGGTCGCCGTGCAGAATGTGAGCACTATCGGCGGGCGATCCACTCCGGTCAATTTGATTGTGCGCGGCCCAGACCTGAAGGAGCTGGCGCTGCTGTCGAATCAATTCACCCAAAAAATGAAAGAGATTCCCGGGCTGGTGGACGTGGACAGCTCCGTGAATGTCGGGAACCCGGAAGTGCAGGTCAACATTTTGCGTGACAAGGCCTCGGATCTGGGGGTTTCGGTCACCGACATCGCCCGCACGCTGCGCACGATGATTTCCGGCGAAGAGGATATCACCAAGTATAAAGAAGGCGACGAATTGTACGAGGTTCGGCTGCGGGTGCGCCCGGAACAACGCATGAACGCCGATGTAATCGGTGGATTGATGATCCCTTCCGCGCAGGGCCGCCTGGTCCGCCTCGACAATGTCGCGCTTGTCCAACGGGGCACGGGGCCGGCTCAGATTGACCGCTACAACCGTCAGCACCAGGTGACCCTGACAGCAAATCTGCTCCCCGGCAAGGCGTTGGGGGAGGCCATGAGCGATGTACAGGGAATCATTACCGGTTCCGGCTTGCCGGTGGGCTACGATTACTATTTCTCCGGGCAGGGCAAAGTGATGGGGGAGATGGTGATGAACTTCCTGGTCGCCTTTGTCCTTTCATTCATCTTCATGTACATCGTGCTCGCGGCACAGTTTGAGAGCTTTATTCATCCGATTACCATTCTTGCTTCCCTGCCTCTGGCGATTCCGTTTGCCCTGGTTTCTCTGTTTGTGACCGGCAAGACCCTTCACATGTGGAGTGCCCTGGGTCTGCTGCTGCTCTTTGGTGTGGTAAAGAAGAATTCGATTCTGCAGATCGACTTTGTAAACCGGTTGCGCCGCGAGCACGGATATGAGCGCCATCGGGCCATGATCGACGCCAACCGCGCGCGCTTCCGACCGATTCTCATGACCACCCTATCCATTATTGCCGGGATGATCCCGACCGCGCTCGGGACGGGACCCGGTTCCTCGACCCGGTCGGCGATTGCCGTTGTGATCATCGGCGGCCAGTCGCTCTGTTTTCTGCTCACACTGCTGGCGATTCCCGTGCTCTATACGCTTCTCGATGATCTGGTCGTGGGGCATTGGCGCGAGCGGGCCCGCTCCTGGCGGTTGGCCTTTGCCAACCACCGCTCCAAATAGAACATCCACAGGACAGTCCATCTCCGCAGCAAAATTGAGAATCCTCGGGAGGCTCAGGAGGGGTAATTGTTTAGCCAAATCAAATGGATGAAGAAGCAAAACGCAAAGACGCGGGGGCGCAAGGGCGCAAAGATCGACTGAGCAACAGGCGTGGGCGCAGCGCTTCGCGCTGGCGCATCCTTGGGCGAGCCGCGGGAGAAAGCGCGGGCAGCGGCTACTCAGGAGGATTGCGCTTTCTCCCGCGGCTCGCCCAAGGATGCGGCCGAAGGCCGCCCATGCCCGCGAACCGAAGGGAATCTCTTTGCGTCCATGCGTCTTTGCGTTCTGCTGTTCAGCATCGGCTAAACAGATGCCAGGAGGGAAAGGCAGATGTTGATTTCAGTTGAGAACTGGCCTCGGAAGCCGCCAGCGCACCGCCCGGTGGATCCGGTGCCGAGGAGATGCTCGCGCTCCAGAAGCACAATCCTGCCGGCGCCCAAGCCCGCAAGATGGTAGGCGATGGAGGCGCCGATAATGCCGCCGCCGATCACGACTACATCTGCGCGCCCAGTGTCTGAATTCATTCGCCCTGGATTTGAATGACGATCTCGCGCGTGCGGGGCCGGTTATCGAAGTCGATGAGAACCAGCTGCTGCCAGGTGCCGAGCAGCAGGCTGGCATTCTCAAACGGAATGGCAAGACCGGGCTTGAGAAGAGCGGCGCGCACGTGGCTGTAACCGTTGCCATCCCCCCATTTCCGGTCGTGCTCGTAATGCAGCGACTGCGGAGCCATGCGTTCGATGGCAGCGAGCAAATCCTGAATCACCCCGGATTCATACTCAATCGTAGTTATCGCCGCTGTCGAGCCAGGGACAAAAACGTGCACGATACCAGCTTTAATGCCGCTCCGCTGCAACGCCGCTGCCGCCAGGGGCGTGATGTCGAGAACCTCAGAGCCGCCTCCGGTTTGGACCTGCTCGCGATAAGTGCGAACGGCCATGTTTTATTTGATCCCCAACTCGGCCTTGGCCGCCGCGATTACCATATCGAGCCCTGCCAGGGAGCCTCTGTGCGACGCTTTCCACATGTTCTCGAGCTGCTGCTTCGCCGGCGTCGCGGCGTTGCCGCCCAGCAGGGAAGCTTTGGCGAAATTCTTGAGCGCCAGGGTCTGGTTTCGGGACTGCCAATACGCCTGCCCCAGGAAGTAGTAGGCCATATCATTGCGCGGATTGAACTTAAGGGAGTTTTCAAGGTTGCTGACCGCGGCGGCGTACTCCTGCTTGTCATAAGCCATTTTCCCGATGATGTAATAGCAGGCCATCTGGGCATGATTCTTGTAAGCCGTCCAGTCCTTTTCACTCGACTGTTCCGGACGGGAGGCTGCCTGAACCACCTTCAGGCATTGCTTTGCATATTTGTCCGCCTCCGCGGTCCGGTTGGCATCGGCGTAAATCTTGGTCAACTCGAGAAGCATCTCGTAGTTGTCCGGGAGTTTGGCAACGGTCCTTTCGGCCCACTCGGCCATTTTGGCGTTATTGCCGAGATTCTGGTAGGCCTTGGCCATGGAATATGCCAGGTTGCCGTTCGGGTTTGCTTTGTACACTTCGTCGCCCATGATCACGAACTGCTTATAGTCTTTGGTTTCAGCATAAGCTGTAGCCACCAGAGCAATGGTGTAGTTGTCATCTGGGACGACCGTCAGAAACTGCCTGCCCACGGTTATCGACTGCGTCCATTTTTTGGCATCCTGAAGGTTCTTCAGCATGGTCTGAAAATCAGCCGTTACGTGCTGGGCGAGGGTCGATTTCGGGTAGGTCTTGAAAAAATTGAGGATCAATTCCATTTTCTTGGCTGGGTCCGCTTCCGCGGTTACAGCCTGGTATGCCGCATACTCCTCGGCCGTGTATTGAGGAGTTTCCTGGGCAAAGGCAATCGGGCTGGAGGGCATCAATGCCATGCAGCCGAGGAAGAAAACAGCAAAAAGAAGGGATTTGAATATCGAGCCAGACAGTGAGGTCATGTCACCTGCTCCTTATCGATGAGGAGCACAGCTGGCGCATCGAAGCCGCCCGCGCACGGGGGAGTGCTCCTGTGAACCTTGACCAATGCCAATATCAGAGCGGCACAGCTACTCTATATCAGAGCGGAAATGGCTGTCCAGAACTAACCGCGACTTGTAACTCTGTGCCCCGCACTCCCATGAATCGTTCCGCCCGCCGAAAATGGGGACATTCCGAATTTCCGCGCATCCTGTTCATTGGGAGCATGATGGCAGGAAATTCGGAATGTCCCCCTTTTTTTGGGTGAATCAGCGGGGTATTCTTCGGGCCATGAGGTTGGAAGAAATCGAGCTCACGTCCATTGATTTCGAGGATGAAGCGTTTCGAATCAGCGAAGATCTGGCCCCGGCACAGATGATCTTATCTCTGCGGGCCGTCGGCCAGCTGAATCCCGCTCTCGTTCTCGAACAACAGGGATCTTCGCGATACCGGATCGTCTGTGGATTTCGCAGACTGCACGGGCTGCGCTCCCTGGGCAGGGGTGGAGCGGCGGCGCGGATTCTTCCTTCCGGAGAATTCAGCCAATTCGAAGTGTTTCTCCGGGCTCTGTGGGACAACCTGGCCCACCGAAGACTCGAGCCGCTGGAAGTTGCGCGGGCTTTATACGGATTACTGCAACAATGCGGCGCAGAAGAAGAGCTGCTGGAGAGGAACTTTCTTCCTCTCTTTGGTTTGTCCCCGCATCGGAACGTCTTGCGCAGCTATTGCCGACTCCACCTGCTGCATCCGGAATTAAAACGACTATTCAATGCGGGTCATCTTACACTGGCCAGCGCGGAGCATCTGGCCCAAGCCACGCCGGAGGTCCAGGTCGGGGTGCTGCCAGTCTGGGGGAAGATACGCCTCAGCGCGAGCCGGCAACGGGAGGTGCTGGATTTGGGAGCGGATCTCGCGGCCCTCTCCGGAACCACTCTGGCCGGAATTCTGACCCATTCCGATATCCTGGCGATCGCGGAGGATGCGTGCCTTTCTCCTTTGCAGAGGGGTGAGAAGATTCATGCAGTCCTTTATCGACGGCGGAATCCGCGGCTGTCGAAAGCAAAGGAAACGTTTCTTGCCGGAAAAGCCGCGCTGGAGCTGCCAGGAACCATACGGCTATCTCCGGATCCGTATTTCGAGACCCCGCGACTGCGGGTCGAATTCGAGGTGGTTTCCGCGCCGGCCTTCCGTGAGGCTGTCGCGGCTTTGGCGGACGCCGGCCGCACTGCCGCCCTTGATCGGTTGTTTGATATTTCCTGAAGGATCCCAATGGTTCTCTACCGTCCCGAGCGCATTCTGGTCCATGAAGAATCATGGAATGACGCCGCGACGCACGAAATCCTGGGCCTGCTTGACGGCACGCCCGTGCAGACGATCCGGGATATCGAATCGCTGCTTCCGGAATTGCGGGCAGCATCCGATTTCCGCACGGCAGCCAAACGTACGCTCATCCTGGCCCGTAATCGCGGCAGCTTTATGAAGGAGTGTCCCGGGGCAGGTGCGGAGATATGCTGCAATTACTTTGTTGTCAACTACGCGCTGAATTGTCATCTGGAGTGCACCTACTGTGTCCTGCAGGCGTTTCTCAACAATCCGGCGCTGACCGTTTATACCAATATCGATGATTTGATGAATGAGATCAGAGAAAAAGTCGGAAAGGAACCTGGGCGCACCTTTCGCATCGGCACGGGAGAAACCGCGGATTCCCTGGCGCTGGACGACATCCTGCGCTACTCGCGGAGACTCGTCCCCTTCTTCCGCTCGCTTCCCAATGCAGTGCTGGAATTGAAGACCAAGTCCGACCGGATTGACAATCTGCGCGATTTGGACCACGGAGGGCACACGATCTTATCCTGGTCGCTGAATCCTGCCCGCATTATCCGCAAGGAAGAGCTGAAAACCGCCTCTCTGGTGGAGAGACTCGATGCTGCGCGACAATGTCAGAAATGGGGTTTCCGGGTCGGGTTTCACTTCGATCCTTTGGTCTATTACAACGGCTGGGAAAAGGACTATGAGGAAGTCGTGCGCGATCTGTTCCGCCATGTGGATCCTGACGGCGTATGCTGGATCAGTCTCGGATGCCTCCGTTTCACGCCCCACCTGAAAGATATCGTCCGACAACGGTTCCCCGGGTCCACCCTTCCCTATGGGGAGTTTGTTCCGGGGAATCACGGCAAGCTGCGCTATTTCCGGCCGATTCGCGACGAGATGTACACCAGACTGCGCTCCTGGATCGCAGCCTATGCACCCAGCGTCTTCGTCTATCTCTGCATGGAAAACCGCGCGGTGTGGGAATGCAGCTTCGGCTATGCGCCTGCATCCTCCCACGATTTATCGGTCGCAATGGACGCCCGGACCGGTCTCGGCGGGGTAAACGGCACCTGACGGGGCGCCCCATTCCTGCGGGAACTCTCCTCAGGACTCAGCGCAGAAGGCATATGGACTGGCGTTGCAGATTGCTTCAGAAGAAAACGTGTCAGTGCTTTTTTCTGCCGACATGGTCCAGGAAGGGCAAATCTTTGCCGGGAGTCAGAGGTTGGTCTAATCCCGCATAACAGAAAGCAAGACAGATAACCAGAAACACGGCCAATAGTGTCAGGAAGATCCCGATCATAACAATTCCCCGGCGCCTCTCGGCGCTGCCATTACTTGCGATGCATGAAACCCGACATGGAAATATTGCAAACTTTTCAAGCTTCCTTAAAATGTGCAACCAGATTCCCAGATTTCCGCGAAATTCTCAACAACTTTTTGAGGATTGTTAATTAATTCTAATAAATGATTGGTTTATCTCTCAACCCGGCCGGTAATTGCCCGGTGCCGTTCGCGAGGCAATTGCCGGTTACGGGTCAGGACGGTCCCGAAGCGATCCGGGTGTCTGCTGACGGACCTGCGGTGGCTGAGGTGCATAAATATGATCCGTCTTGCTTTTGCTTTCCCTGCAAGGTATTATTAGGCCTCAGGTTTTTGTAAAGATCTCGTCGATAGGAACTGGCTGCAAACTCCTGTGGGGAGATGCGGCTTTTTTTGTTTATGGCTTCGGAGCCGGCGGATGATTACGGAGACCTGGAAACAATATTCTTACCTGTCAGGGTAGGCAAATACTAGGATCGGAAATGAAAGAACAAGGAACAGTAAAGTGGTTTAACAACGACAAGGGTTACGGATTCATCAGCCGCGAAGCGGGGGATGATGTTTTTGTGCATCATAGTGCAATCGAGGGTACCGGCCGCAAAACGCTCGAAGAGGGTGACCGGGTCGAGTTTGAAGTGGCCAGAGGTCCGAAAGGGCTGCAGGCTCAGAACGTAGTGAAAATATAGGCAGAGAGCCGGGGGTTCCGGAATGCCGGAATTCCTGGCCTGCAAGCTTCATCCCTCTATCTAAAGCGAGAATTCATGCCAGGAAAACTATTCGTCGGAAACCTTTCGTTTAACGTTGTCGAAGCGGATCTCGAACAGCTGTGCACCAGCCAGAACGTAGTAACAGCGAGTGTCAAGATCATGCGCGACATGGAATTGGGAAGATCGCGGGGGTTCGCGTTCATTGAACTGGCTCCCGAAGCCGACATGGAAGCCGCCATTCAGGCGCTGAACGGAAAAGAACTGAACGGACGGGCCCTTACGGTAAATGAAGCCCGCCCCCCGCGCAAGCGTGAGTTTGGGGGGGGAGGCGGCAACCGGTTCGGGTCCAGACCGGGCGGTGGTGGCGGCAACAGATTCGGCGGCCACGATTCCCGTCGGAAAGAGCGCGAGCGCCCCAAGCGGAAAATCCAGGAACTATACTAGCGACGGTCGCCGCTATCGCGGCGGACGTAGATGTTCCTGGCAACTTCATCTTCCAGGGCGATTTCGGTTTCATCGCATTGAAGCACGCAGCTCGGCCATTTTTGCAGCAGCTTGAGCCGATTACCAGGCGCCAACCCGAGCGAAGAGAGCTTGAGCATGCGTGTATGCCCCGTTGTGCAGAAATAGGCGATGGCTCCAGACTCGCCCACATCCAACTGATCACAGGATACCAGGATGGGTTTGAGTTCTTCCTGATCCCTGCGGCAGCACTCCCCAACGGGGATCTCCTTGCCATGCGGGCAGAAGCGCGGGTGTCCGAGCAGGGTGCAAATCGAGTTCGTTATCCCATCGGCCAGGATGTGTTCGAATTCACAGGCGGCATCTTCGCTGTCGTCGACATGAGCCCCGAGCACATCGCAGATCAGCCGCTCGGCCAGGCGGTGGCGCCGGATGATCCGCTCTGCCCAGCCGCGGCCCGACTTTGTAAGCCTGACCCTCCGGGCATCGTCGAGAATTATCAGATCCTGGCTCTTTAGCGCTCCCAGAAGCGCGTCGCTGACTTCCGTCGCGGCCTCCTGAAAAAGTTCGGCAGGCGAGTTCTGCCCCTTTTCCTCCAGAGTCCAGAGGGCCTCCAACACCTCGCCCCACTGCTCCGGAATCCTGTCGAGAGTTATATTCTCATTGTCCTGATTCATGCCGGATTACCGCCTTTTTTGACCATATTATCTCAATTCGCCGGTCAAAGGCGCGGAGATGTCTATGTCTGCCTAAGTACACGATTCCATTATTTATGAACCATGATACTAAGTATACGTGATATGAAAAGTCCGCAGCACCCAGCTGACGCAGGCGCCCACGCTGATAGCAAACGGGATTATGAAAATGGTGATGGCCGCCGCGCGCCTGATCCCCTGCTCCTTCGCGATGACCAGGAAACTGGCCAGGCAGGGGACGAAAAGGGTAATCACTACGAGGCTTACAACCACCTGCTGTACATCGAGCGCGCCCGCGCGGGCCAGTTGAAACAAACCGGCAGCGCCATAATCGCGACGGAGGAAGCCCATCACAAACACTCCCGCCGCCTGCGCCGGCAGATGCAGAACTCCGGTCAGGACAGGCGCCAGCCCAATCTGCACCCACTCCAACAGACTCTGCCCCGCTAGACGGATGCGATCGAGGAGGAAAAGTGCCAATGTTCCGTAAAGGAACAGGGGGAGCGCTTCCTTCAGGTACCATTGGATTCGATACCTGGTCTTAAGCACCAGGTTTTTCAATTGCGGCGGGCGAATCGGCGGAATCTCAAAAATGAACTCGCTTCCCGGCCCTCGGATGAGCCTGGAAGCCAGAAAGCCGACTAACAACACCTGGGATGCCACAACCCCGATTACGGTCAAGGTCGCTGCCGGGGAAAATCCGGAGGCGATCCCGAGGATCACGCCGAGTTGGGCGGAACAAGGGATACCCAGAGCCAGGAGAAGCGTCGCAATCAGCCGTTCCTTGCGCGAACTCAAAACCCGGGTCGTGATCGTGGCCATCGTGCAGCAGCCGAAGCCCAATACCATCGGCAGGGTTGCCTTGCCGTTCAATCCCATCAGCCGCATCACCCGGTCGGATAGAATCGAGAGCCTCGGCAGATAGCCGCTGTCTTCCAGCAGGCCGAAGGCAATGAAAAAGGTGCCGACCACGGGCAGAACGATGGCAACCGCATATGTAAGTCCCATTGACACGAGGCCGTATTTTCCGACGATGAAATCGTAGAGAAATCCCGGAGGCAGGACGCCCTGAATCGACGGGATCACGAGACGGCCGAAGACGATATCCTCCGTGAACCCGACCAGTGTCTGCGCCCCCGTGTAACCGACGAATTCATAGAGCAGAAGCAAGACGAAGATCAGAATCGGGATTCCCGTTGAAGCCTTCCGGGTAAGAATGCCTAACTCCCCCGCAAATTTCCGGCTACGCGAGATCAGCACACCGAGAGGAATGATGACCGGGGCGATAAAAAACAGAAAATGGAGACCTTCGAGTGCCAGACCGTATTCACCGCGGCCGGATGGGGACCTGGTGAATAGCAGTGCTGACCAGAGCCCGGTTCCG
Organism: Terriglobia bacterium; assembly: GCA_963824985.1. Classification (GTDB taxonomy): domain Bacteria; phylum Acidobacteriota; class UBA6911; order UBA6911; family UBA6911; genus JAFNAG01. The sequence goes on along the minus strand of CAWGRQ010000039.1, from coordinate 85,002 downwards.
GTATCAGGCGTCAGCAGGCCCGCGAGATGGCGGGCTGCAATCCGGTAGGGCGTCGGCACGCCGAACATGCCGCCCAATTCATTCCAGGCGAAGAATACCAACCCGGCCACAAGCAGAGCCAGCCATATCCGGGATGCCCGGCTTTCGCTTTTTCCCAGCAGCCTGGTCTCGCGCTTCCTCTTGAAGGCGGCGACGTAACGCTCCAGGAAATCGTTCCGGGCTCCGGCTACATCTTTCGCCAGAGACCGGTGTGTGGATTCGGCATAGAGCTTTCGCTCGGACTCGAGTCGATCCATCACCTCCGCACCCAGAGAGGTCTCCAACCGCCGCGCCAAGCCGGCATCACCGAGGGCGAGCCACTCGATGGCCAGCGCTCCCGGGATCGATCCCGCCCCAGCGAGGCTCGATAACAGGTGATGAATCGGCGGCATATCCCGCAGCGGATTCGTCGGCCTGCCCGCGCCCTGCATGGCCCGCAAAAGCTGACGCCGGCCCTGAGAATAAATGGCAATCGTCTCAACAACCGGGATCGCCAAAAGCTCAGACAGCCCCTGAGTGTCAATCTCGATGCCCCGCTCGTGAGCCTCGTCCATCATGTTAAGCACGAGCACCATCGGGATGCCGAATTCAACCAGCTGAGAGGTGATCAGAAGGGTCCGGCGCAGGTTCTTGGCATCGGCGACCTGAATGATAAGGTCGGGTTTCTCCTGGAGGAGCACCTCACAACTGACTACCTCATCCTCAGACTGAGGCACCAGGCTCTGGACTCCGGGCGTATCGACAATTTCATACTCGGCCGACCCCAGGCTGACCCGGCCGCGCGATACCTCGACCGTGGTGCCGGGAAAATTCGACACCATGACGTAGCTGCCCGTTAACAGCCTGAAAATGACAGATTTGCCAACATTCGGGTTGCCGACCAGGACCACTTTCCGGGAGGGAGAGGGGGCTTCAGTTGTCATGATTCTTGTTGCCGCAACATGGAAATATGAAAGCGAATTTCAAAATGTAGCAGATATGCTCCCCTGCTGCCAGCAGATAATAACTCATCGCTTCAATGCACAGAAGGCGTCCTGACGGTATCTAGTGGCCACAGGCCTCAACGTTTGCTTGAGTTCAGCTCATATGTTAAAAATGTCGAGGCTATATTATTCGTACAGATAAAACAGCCACGGCCATTTCCGGAGCCTCTGAGAGATAGGACTACGCCGGGACGGCAGAGCCTGTGCGAGTCTCACAAACGGCCCGTGAGAGAACCCCGTATACGCCAAGATTGGGATTTGAGTGCGGTCGCAAGTGGACCCAGGCCCGGACCTGGACTTGGACGTGGATGTGGACTTGGACTATCCTGTGCGAAATGAACTTTTGCATGATTTTCCCGGATGTGCCCGGATACAATGGGATGTTGGTCCCGGCCCAATCCATTTTTCCGGAGGAATTATGACGTCCAAGCTGCTGCGCATTCAACTCACTTCGCTGCCGACGCCGGTGGAACCAATGCCGCGCCTGAGCAAAATCCTGGGAGGGCCGCGCCTGTTCATCAAGAGAGATGATCTCACCGGGCTTGCCGGCGGAGGCAACAAGACACGCAAACTCGAGTTCCTGGTGGCCGATGCCCTGTCGAAGGGCGCAGACACCCTCATCACGCTCGGAGCCGTGCAGTCAAACCACTGCCGTCAGACCGCTGCTGCCGCGGCCAAGGTAGGCTTGCGTTGCATACTGGTACTTCGCGGCCATCCGCCGGCCGAACCTGAAGGCAACCTGCTTCTCGATCATTTGCTGGGGGCCGAAACGCGCTGGGCGGGCGATCGCAGTCGCGAGGATGTCATGGTCGAAGTAGTGGAAGCGGAACGCGCCGCCGGACGCAAGCCTTATCCGATTCCCTTGGGCGGTTCGAATCCTCTTGGGGCGGCGGCATATGCGGCTGCCATGGAGGAACTCATGCAGCAGACCCGGGAACAATTCGACCGGATTGTGTTTGCCTCCAGTTCCGGGGGGACGCACGCCGGGCTGGCGGTCGGCGCGGTCAGGACCGGGTACCGCGGCCAGATTCTCGGCATCAGTGTGGACGAAGAGCTTGTCTCGCTGCAGCAGATGGTTGCGGAAATCGCGACCGGAATCTGCCACCTGCTTGATGAACCCAAACACTTCGAGCCCGCCGAAATCTATGCCAATGCGGACTTCCTGGGCGCCGGCTACGCCGTCATGGGGGCGCCGGAACGTGAGGCGATTGACTTGTTTGCACGCTCCGAAGGGATTCTCGTCGATCCGGTTTACACCGGCAGGGCTGCTGCCGGCATGATCGGGCTCATCCGCCGCGGTGTGATCTGGAAGGATGAGACGATCCTTTTCTGGCACACCGGCGGCATTCCGGCCCTGTGGGCCTACATGAAACAGCTCTCATGACCATTTGGCCTCACAGCAAAAAAGGGGACACTCCGAATTTCCGGGTATCATGCCTAATTTGAATGAGATGCGCGGAAATTCTGAATGTCCCCTTTTTGCTCGGGGGGGTGAAGCCGGGATGAACACGACGATACTGCATGTCGACATGGATGCGTTTTTCGCCGCCGTGGAGCAGCGTGACCATCCGGAGTTTCGAGGCCGGCCGGTTATTGTGGGATCCGATCCCAAGGGAGGCAAAGGGCGGGGAATTGTGGCCACCTGTTCCTACGAGGCGCGCAAATTCGGGGTGCACTCCGCACAGCCTATCTCTGAAGCCTGGCGCCGTTGTCCCCAAGGCATTTATGTCCGCGGGGACATGGGCAAATACGCGCGGGTGTCGGATCGATTGATGTCGATCCTGCTCGAATTCACGGACCTGGTCGAACAGGTGAGCATCGATGAGGCGTTTCTCGACGTTACCGGCAGCCGGAGATTGTTGGGGACCGGCGCGGAGGTGGCGCAGAAGATCAAGGCGCGCATTTACCAGGGGCAGCGCCTGACCGCGTCGGTGGGGGTGGCGGCGAACAAATTTGTCGCCAAGGTGGCCTCCGATCTGCGCAAACCGGACGGGCTCGTGGTTGTCGAACCGGGGACGGAAGAGGAGTTTCTGTCCCCTCTGCCGGTTGGCCGGCTTTGGGGGGTAGGCGCGAAGACCGAGGCCATGCTGCTGCGCATCGGCATTCGTCGGATCGGTGACCTGGCCCGCCTGGATCGTGCCGACCTGGTCCGGCGCATGGGCAGGAGCGGAGACCATTTATGGCATTTAGCCCGCGGAGAAGATGATCGGACGGTTGCTCCGGAGGAAGGATACCAGTCAGTCGGACATGAGACGACCTTCGAGCGCGACACCGGAGACCGGCAGCAGCTGCACAACACGTTGCTGTCGTTGACCGAAAAAGTCACCCGGCGCCTGCGCGCTCATGGCGCCTGCGGGCGAACGATCACCGTGAAGCTCCGCGAGGCTGATTTCACAACCTCTACCCGCCGCCTGACCCTGCCGCAGGCAGCCGACACGACGGAAGCTGTCTTTCCTGTGGCCTGGAAACTGGCCCAGACGCTGATCCGCCAGGGGAAGCTGGTGCGGCTGATCGGCGTGTATGCCAGCAATCTCTCCGGTCCCGAGCAAACGGGCCAGCTTCTTCTGTTTGAGCTGCCGGCGAAAAAGGACCGGCAGCTGGCCGCCGCCCTCGACCGGATTACAGATCGCTACGGCCACGATGCCATCACACGCGCCGCCCTGGTCTCGCCGCGAAAAAAGACGCGTCCCTCCACAGGCGAATGCTGATGGAAAATGCGCTTCGAATGAAAACAAAGTGATTGACAGAGCCGCGGGATCGAGGGGATAAACAATCCGGAGCCGGATGGAGGCGGATGCGGCTGCATCGCCGCATTATCTCCCAATTTATATCGGTCCGGCATACCAGCAATAATGCCATAACCGTTCTGAGGAGGAGCTTTGATGACAGCCAGGTTGATCAAAGGTGCGGAGGTAGCCAGAGAGATTCGTGAAGAGCTTAAAGCTGAGGCGCGGGAACTTCTTGAGAGGCACGGGGCGATGCCGGGTCTGGTAACGATTCTGGTAGGGAACAATCCGGCTTCCGAGAGCTATGTCAGGGCCAAGCAGCAGGCGGCCCACGATCTCGGTTTTTATTCGGTGCAGGATAGCCAGCCCGATACCATTTCCGAGGAGCAGTTACTGGGGCTCATTGATCGATACAATCGCGACGAGAAGATCCACGGCATCCTGGTCCAGCTGCCGCTCCCGCGCCAGATCAACGAGGCCAAGGTGCTCTATGCCATCAATCCGGACAAGGATGTCGACGCGTTCCACCCGGTCAATGTAGGCAAGCTGGTTATCGGTCAGGCGGATTATCTCCCCTGTACGCCTGCCGGGATTCAGGAGCTGATCGTTCGCTCCGGCGTGGAAACGTCCGGCGCCGAGCTGGTGGTGATCGGCCGCTCCAATATCGTCGGCAAGCCGATCGCCAACATGATGCTGCAGAAAGCCAAAGGGGCCAATTCCACCGTGACCATCTGTCACACGAGGACCCGGGACATGGCGGCTCATGCGCGCCGCGCCGACATTCTGATTGTGGCTGCGGGCACGGCTGAATATGTTCGCGGTGATATGATCAAACCGGGTGCGGTCGTCATCGATGTCGGCGTCAACGAAGTGGGCCGGACGCCGGAAGGGAAGCGAATCCTCAAGGGGGATGTCGCCTTCGATGAAGCGGTTCAGGTGGCTAGTGCCATCACCCCCGTCCCTGGGGGGGTTGGACCAATGACGATCACCATGCTGATGAAAAACACGGTTAAGGCTTGCAAGGTCTGCTTGCGCACATCCGGCAAACTTGCCTGATAGAAAAATCATGCGGGAAAACCAGCTCAGGTCGATGCTTGATAGGAAGGAGTTCCTCATTTCGGCGGAGCTTGTTCTGGGCAGGGACCACGCTGTAGCCGAAGCGGAGGCCTTCGTTCGCGAATCCTCCAGGCATCCGGAGGGAATCAGGATTATCAGCATCACCGACCTGCCGGGCGGGAATCCGGCGCTGCCGCCGGAAGCTTTCGCATCTTTCATTCTGGAGCATGGGGGGACGCCGCTGGCCCATCTCAGCGGCAAGAATGAAAATCGCGCCGCCCTGGAAGGACGCCTGCACGCACTGGCGCGCCTCGGTGTCGAGAACGTTCTTGCGCTTACGGGAGATGCGCAGAAGGATGGTTACCGGGGCTGCGCCGCCCCTGTCCACGATCTCGACTCGGTACTGCTGCTTGGGCTGGTCAATGCCGTCAGGGAAGGCCTTGAGTTCCGCGTGGGGCCACGCACCGTCCGCTCGACCCCTTTCCCATTTTTCCCCGGTGCGGTCGTGAATCCATTTAAGACCCGCGAGGCCGACCAGATGATGCAGCTTTACAAGCTGCGTCTCAAACTGGCCGTGGGCGCCCGCTTTATCATCACGCAACTGGGATTTAACCTGCGCAAGCTTTATGAATTGAAGCAATATCTGGAGCGGGAAGGACTGGGTGATGCGCCCCTGGTGGCCAGCGTCTACGTTCCCACGGCGACCATAGCGCGGATGATGAGGGAGGGGGATGTATCCGGATGCGTGATTCCGGATGCGTTGATCGCGCGCCTGGAAAAGGAAAAGAAGCCGGAACGGCTCGAGCGCGCCGCACTGATGGTGGCCGCGATCAGGGATCTCGGATTTGCGGGGGCACATATCGGCGGCTTTGGCCTCAGCCACGGCGATACCGTGGCCATCCGGGATCGAGCCCGTGAAATCGGGACGGAGTGGCGGCGCCGGGTCGAAGATCTGGTATTTGCCTATCCCGGGGAATATTATCTGCTCCCTGAGGGGAATGATGGATTGAGCAACCCGGCCGGGCCCTATCGGAAGGCAGTCCCCGGACGACTCGGGGTTCTCCAGCGCCTGACCATGACGGCCCACGCAGGCCTGGTCAACAAGGACTCCGCCTTCGCTCGCCTCATGGCTTCGCGACTGGGAACGGCCGGGACAGCACCCGATGACCAATCCTGGCGCCGGGGATTCTGGTATCAGCTGGCCGGGGTGGCGACTCTTTATCGCAAGGCGGTTCTGGGTTGCGCCGGCTGTGGCGACTGCCTGCAGGACCACCTGAATTACGCCGGCTGCACCATGAGCCGGTGCCACAAGGGCCTGCGCAACGGACCATGCGGCGGTTCCCGCGTCGATGGCAGCTGTGAAGCGAACCCCGGGCTACCCTGCGTGTGGGGGAGGGTGTACCACAGCACGCTGGCTGCAGGGGAAGATCCGGCGAAGTTCGCCGACACCTGGATCCCACCCAGGAATTGGCATCTGAACAAAACCAACGCTCTGGCAAACCGTCTTGCGGGTCTGGACAATTACCCGCGCAGGCTGAGAGTGAAGTAATGATCCGCGAGCAAAGCGAAGGCGTCGACAGGACAGCTTCGAGGTGTTTGTGGCTCCATGGAAAGGGATGCGACGCATGGCGGAAGAAGCGGGGATTGCAGCAGCAGGCATTTCCAGGGCGGAATTGCTGGACCGGGTGGAGAAGAAGGCTGCTTTCTACATGAACAAATATGGAGGATGCGGACAGTGCTCCCTGCGGGCTTTGCAGGAGGAGTTCCAGCTTCCCGGCGGTCCGGCCGTCCTGAAAGCGGCGGGGTTCACGAATCTAGGGATCGCCTTGACGGGGAACGTCTGCGGCGCCCTGCTCGGCGGGGTGATGGCGATGGGGCTTGCCTGCGGGCGTGAAGACTTTTCCGACACCATCTATCCGCAACCCGAAATAGTCGACGAGACCTACGGACTGCCCCGGTCCCTGCTATTGATCCGGAGCTTCTATCAACGTTTCATACAGGAATTCGGGAGCTGGTCGTGCCGCGACTTGCATATACGGATTTTCGGCCGGAGCTTCGAAATGCTGGTTATAGAGGAGGAAGAAAAGTTCCATCTCGCCGGCGGACACAAGGCCTGTGTCGGCCTGGTGAGCAAGTCTGCGCGCCTGGCGGCGGAAATCATCCTGGACCTGCCCCGGCGCTAACCCGCATTTCTCACCGGCCACAACGTGGAAAGTGTCAGGTCTGGACAATTGACTTTCTGATCCGCCCCTACACCTCAACGCCTTCAAGGCATGGCTCCAGAAAAGCCCCGAGGTTCGCAAGCAGCTACGTGCCCGCCCCGACGAGCATCCGCAATGCGCCGGACAGATTGGTGGAGGTCGCCAACGGCCCGCCAACGGTCGTCGGCGTGCGGGAGATCAGGATCGCGCCGTCCGCTCCGATCATCCCTGCGGCATTGGACAGGCGCTCGACATCCGCACGTCCCGGAGCGGAGGATAGCTTGATCTCGATTGCCCACCGCTTGCCGCGAAGATTGAGTACCAGGTCGATCTCGTGCCCGTCGCTGGTCCTGAAGAACGACGGATCGGCCTCGATACCGCGGGTCGCGAGGCTCCCGAGGATCTGCTCGATCACGAACCCCTCCCAACTCGCGCCCACCCAGGGCCGGTCGCGGAGCTCGGCCGCGGTCGGGGCCCCCATCAGGACGTGCAGCAGCCCGCTGTCGCGCCAGTAAATCTTCGGGCTCTTGACGAGCCGCTTGCGCAGGTTGCCATGGTACGGCATGAGGCGGCGGACGAGGTAGGCGCCCTCGAGGTAGTCCAGGTACGAGCTCACGGTGTGGTAGCTGAGCCCCAGGCTGCGGGCGAGATTGGAGGCATTCCACAGCCCAGTATGGCTCGCGGCGAGCATCCTGAACAGGCGCGAAATCATCTGTGGCTTGGCCGGCAGCCCCCACTGAGGGAGATCTCGCTCGGCGATGAGCCTCAGGTAGTGCGTCTGCCACTCGGGATAATGGCCGGGAGCCAGGATACCCCCGTCCGGGAAGCCACCGCGCAGCCACATCCCATCCAGGGAACGCCGCTTGACCTCGATCGCGAGGAACGGCGTCAGCTCGCAGAGCGCGAGCCGACCCGCCAGGGACTCTGAGACCTCGCGCATGAGCGCCGGCGAGACGGAGCCGAGGATGAGGAACCGCCCATTTTTCCTCCGGGCTGCATCGATGGCGCCGCGAATGCGAGGGAATGTTTCTGGGTATGCCTGCGCCTCGTCGAGCACAACCAGGGAGGAGGAGGTCGCGAGTTCGTGCCACTCGAGATCGAATTTCAGGCGCTCCCCCTCCTGCTCGAGGTCGAAGTACCGTTTTCCGAGAGACCGGGCGAGCGTGGTCTTGCCGGCCTGCCGAGGACCGACCAGCGCCACCGCGGGGTATGTGCGAAGCAGGGCCTTGAGGCGCGGGATGATCAATCGCTTGACGTTCATGTTTTGCATTATAGAAGTTAATTTCTAATTTGCAAGACCGGAGCAGAGAGCCTTGGGGGACAATGGCGGATGACTCTCGATTAATAGGAAATCGCTTCCTAACGCTTGGGGACAAATAGCATGGGTTGGGCCGCGAGATCTAGCGAAATATCCCGTAAGGTAAAGATATTCAGCCGAGCCGCAAATAGCTGTGGCAATATAACTTGATATGGAAGCCGGTTCCGCCGTGTTCGACGATTGACAGGGGCCTAACGATCCCGGATGCTGCCGATTTTCACCGCGCATCCGGAGGAACATGAAGACTCTGTTGCAACCATGGCAGTTATTACTCCTGATTCTTGCCTGCTGGATCAATCGCACACAACAGGACGCTGTCGAGTACCTCATAACGGAGAATCGGATCCTCAGAGAGAAGCTCGGGAAGCATCGAATCCTCCTTAACGACGACCAGCGCCGGCGCCTGGCCGTCAAAAGTAAGATCCTCGGGCGCAAGATGCTCTACGAGCTTGCCACCATCGTCACTCCCGAAACGGTTCGGCGCTGGCACCGCGAACTGGTTGCGCAGCACCGGGACCATAGCCACCGCCGGAAGAGCGCTGTACGCCCGGATGTCGCCTTTCTGGCGCGCCCATAAGGTCAAGGACCCGATCCTGCTGATTCACGGCGGGATGGACGACAATTCGGGTACCTTCCCGATCCAGACCCCAGCGACATAGCTATTTTCCCCCCCCTGTCGTGCGGCACGATCACATATGCCGATGCAAGCACGGAATTTCCACAGGGATCAGAGGTACGATAGATAATGGTATACGTTCTGCCCTTCCCATTACCGCTTCTACTCGCTCGAAGTTGGAATCTTAGAGGATTCTGCCCCATCACGACGTCATCAGGCTTCAAAGCCTCATTGGAGCTGATGGAAACCAACTCCACGGTGGGAGTGCCGCCGCATTCGCCACTCACTTGAATGCTTGCCTCGATGTGCACCAATTTGTTGTTTGGCGGCCAGAGCACGCTGGGGGTGAGCGTCACATTCAGCGTCAGCGGAAGCGTCGCCACCACAAACGGCGACAGGGAGGAAACCTGCCCGCAGAGTTGGCCGTTCTGTACGCCGCCGACGGTCACGTCGGTCCAGCTGCCGTTTTCGAAGTGCAGCAGCCGGGGATTCGGATTGCCCTGAAAATCCATCAGGCTGACGTCGATGCAGACCGTGATGAGCCCGGTGAAGACGGCAGTCGATGAAATATTGTAGAACACGGGCGAATCGCCCAGTACGAAGGCTGAGGGGATCGCCGGGCCGCCCGCGGAGGTCGTCAAAGAAACAGTTCCGGCTTCAATCACGCTGTCGAAGGTCAGTGTTACGGGCTTGGCGCCGGTGGTATCGTCTGTCGGCTGCACGTCAACGCTGGCGCCCGGCGGTGCCGGCGTGCTGGTACCAGGCACAAACAGGAATATGCCTTCGGAAAACGTTCCTCCGGTAGCGCTTGCCGACAGGGCATAGCGTCCTCCGCTGTTCCATGCGTTGCTTTCCTTGAAATTCACGACTGTGCCGCCGCCGAACTCGGGCGGGACAGTGCCACGCACCAGGATCTCCTCCTGGCTGTTATCCGGCTTGACATGCCAGCTGCCGAGAACGGGAGTGCTGCCGTCGGCCTGGTACCAGGCCCGGAACTCGATATTGCCTTCGTGGTCCAGCGTAAAATACTCGGCCAGCGCATTATTGAGACTTGTCGTGATGTAGGAAAAGACGCCCGTGGTTCCGGGCGCATTCTGCCCCTGCAAGGCGATCGCCTGCAGGGTTCCCGACGCGCCGCGGTGCACAAAATAACCGGAATCCGAGGTTCCTCCAGTCAGATCGGCACGGAAAACCACGTCATGAAGGTCGTTAATCAGGATGTCGGGCCTGGGATCCAGGTATGTGCTCATGGGGTTAATGATCGGGATGCTGAAAATCCCCCCTGCGGGTGCCAATTGACCATCCAAGACAATAACCGTCGGCGGGACCGAAGAGGAAGCCACAAAGACTCCGCCTCTCGGCACGCCGCCGGTCAGTGTCGCTTCGAAGGCAACCTCTCCGAGGTTGTTAAAGTCGGGAATGTCAAATCCGGCGAACGTGGTTCCTTCGGGGCCTGGATCGCCGGTGGCGGCGATCTTTTCCATGCCGATTCCCGGCTTATAAACATATATGCCTTGAGGCGCGGGCGTAGAACTGGTGCCGGGGCCAATGTCGGCCAGGAATGCCACTTGGCTCTCCTTATTTATCGAACGGGATCGAAAGACGGTGAACGAGCCTCCGCCGGGCGCGGGTTCTCCACTAAGCGCGATCTTGACGGAAACCTCACCCGCTTTGCCGACATAGATTCCGGTGTTCCCGTCTGACATGGAGCTGGAAAAAACCACCTGTCCGGCGTTGTTGAATTGCGCGGGTTTCCCCCAGCCTAACGACCCTGTGCGAAAAATCCTTCCGTCCGAATCCGTGTCACCTGTGGCCACAATTTTGGTCAATCCGGTCCCGGGAGATCCCGAAAAAATAACCCAACCGGGTGATTGCGCGACGGTCGTCGCGGAAAACACCAGGTTCCCGCCGGTGTTGATGAAATGATTCTGGTTGTTGAGCTTGATGCGGCCGATTCCCGGGACCACATCCCCCTGCGAGGCAATCACCGAGGTTGTGTGGGTCGCAATGTTGTGAATCGCAAGGATCGGGCCGCCCCCATTCCGGGATGCCGACAGTCCGATATAATCCCCCGCGGCACTGAGGATCCAATTGTACAGGTTGGGCCTGGCATTATCGGGTAAGATTTCGTCTGTGCTCATCAGGACTCGGGTGTCACTTTCCGAAATCAGAAACTCACCGCCGTCCGCCTCGCCGTCGAACACATCCGACCGGAAAAACACCTCTCCGGAGTCGAGGATCCGCGCTCTGGTCGATGACGTCAGTGAATACCTTCCTCCGTCCGGAAGCGTGGTCGATTGGCCTTCGAGAACGACCGGCGCCGGAAGATCAGCGCCGGCTTGCCGGTAAATGCCGATGGGATGAGCCTCCCTGGAGCGTGGCGCGGAAACCGATTGCCCCGCCGGCATTGATTGAAATCTCAGAGAAATCGTAGAAGGTGGAGGGCTCGGCGCCCAGAGCCGCTTGGTTTCGATAGACGACCACTTCCAGAGGCCAACCCGGGCGCAGGCGAAATAGCGCTCTGCCGGTGGGGTTTGTGATATATGCGGTAAAGGCTATGGTGCTGTCATCGCTAAAAGCCTGTAGAGACAATTGTGTGCCGATGGTTCCTCCCGGCGGAATCGGTACGGACACTCCCCCCGGCAATGCCTTGCTGTTTCCCGTTCCGGGTGAGTTTATCCAGATCGCTCCGGCTGCGGCGAACGCCACCTGGCCAGCATTGTTGAGCAAGCCCGAGACACTCGGTAAGGAGAAAAATCCACCAGACGGATTGGGATCGCCGTTGGCGACTACCTTGCGATTTCCCGCTGTGCTGGCAATGAACAATCCGGAGCCGGCTGATGCACCTGAGCTGTCAAACATAAGGGCGCTGAAGAGTATCTCGCCCCGGTTGTTCAGGCGGATTGCACTCATTGTAGCCAGGGTTTTGCCTTGCCCCACTTCCGGGGCTGCGTCACCGATACCGATTAAACGGACGGGCGCACCGCCGCCCGGAGAAATAAAGAGAGCCCCTTGCGCGGCGGATGTCGGCAGGTACGGCATAAATCTAAAGTTTGCATTGAAAACCACGTCGCCGGAGTCGTTCATCCCGATAAAACTAGCGCTGCGCCCATAGCGCAGCCCGCCCGTACCCGGGGCCACGTCGTTTCCGGCAACGATTTTTTTGAATGAGCTCCCATCAAAGGTCAGGATGATCCCTACCAACTCCCCAGTGGGGAGCGCCGTATCCACCGTGAAGGCGAGCAGCCCCGAGCTGTTCAGAGCCAGAAGAGCAGCGCCGGAGAACATCTGCGCGCGGCTGCCGGGGTAGCCAGGTATCTCGTCGCCCGACTGCATAACCAGTGTCGGCGATGATTCTCCAGCACGGACCAGAAAGAGCGCGGAGTTTCGCACCCCGGTTATAAAGGCATAGTCTCCCGACTGGTTAAGCACGCTCCCGCTCCCGCTCGGCGAGCAATTTGTTCGGCAAAGGCAGCGGCGTCTTGTCGGTAATCAAGGGCACCAGCTGCGACTGCGCGTGGGCAGTCGCCAGGCAAATGAGCAAGAGAGCTGATATCAAAAGCGCATTCCCGGCGAATCGAACCTTCATGATTTCCTCCTCCCGGCTATGTGTCAGAACACAAGATAGATACGGCTAAAAGAATCTCCCGTCCGAGGCCGGTGCGGCATGAATCTGCGAGAATGCGAATTCGGGAGCGCGTAAATCCAGCGACCTGGCAGGTGTGCAGATATTCCGCATCTGAGGGCAAAAGAGAAATGGGCGCATGCGCAATTCCACCCTCTGTTTTCAGATTTTTTCTGTTTGCATGCCCGGAATGAGAAATCTGCCCACTTCTGAGGCCCGTCCGGTCACACATCGCTGGGCCTGGTGACTCTTGTAGCTTTATAATCCCTGCAGTCTGGAAGCGCAAGGGAAAATCGGCGCCAGGCTTCTCAGAGGTTGCCTGCGAGCACGCCCGCAAGCAGGTAGTAAACTGCGCCAATCCACCCGAAGACTGCGAAGCTGACGGTCGAGATAATTACGCCGCAGACAATCTGGCAGGTATATTTTTCGTGAGATGTCGGCGGATCGGTCAGGATGAATAACGTCGAAAATAGGATCGCCTGGTGGTTAGGGGAGGAGTGACGGTACCAGTATCCCCATGACTTACAGCGTATCCTGTGGAGACAGAGATATATCAAAGAACACGATTGCGTAATCCTAACCCAGGTACTTTGCGGATGCGGGACTGATGGCAGGCGATATTGGCACCAGTTTGTCCACTTCATTATGTAAATCATGCGATTGCATTCCGCCCCGGACCGCAACTTGCTGATTTTACGAAAAGTCCATTTCCGGGAATTCTGATTTCTGCACACTTCGGCCCGGGGCGGGCGATGATTGCTGCTTACTGAAAGCATGGCTGCGGATCGAAAGGCTCGGAAGGCGGCATCGCGGGGCAATCGGCGGTGGGCGCGAAGGGAGATCGAGGTATTCCAGGGTTTTACGGACTGCGGCGGATGGACCGCGCAGAGCATTCTCATGCGACTGCCGCAGCGATCGCAAACCAAAACATCCACCGAGAAACCTGGGGCTGCCCCGGTCCCTGCTGTTGATCCGAAGCTTCTATCACCGTTTCATACAGGAATTCGGGAGCTGGTCGTGCAGAGACCTGCATATGCGGATTTTCGGCCGGAGCTTCGAAATGCTGGTTATAGAGGAGGAAGAAAAGTTCCATCTCGCCGGCGGACACAAAGCCTGTGTCGGCCTGGTGAGCAAGTCTGCGCGCCTGGCGGCGGAAATCATCCTGGAGCCTGCCCCGGCGCTAACCCCAACACTCACGAGCGTGCTGCTTCGATCAGACTCCGGGCCAGTCGCGTTGCGGAGGCCGCATCCGGCGCAAATCCGTCGGCTCCATATTCGTCGGCGAGGCGCTGATTCAGAATGGCGCCGCCGACCATTACCTTAACCGAATCCCTCAGGCCATGCTGCTTGAGGGCTTCGATAACCCCTTTCATGCGCGGCGCCGTGGTCGTGAGCAGCGCCGACATTCCAAGGATGTCGGGGTTCCTGGCCTTGACCGCTTCGATGAAGTCGACGGCCGGAACATCGGCACCCAGACTGTGAACCTCGAAACCGGCTCCCTCCAGCATGATGCAGACCATTCTCTGCCCGATGTCATGGACATCCCCCTCCACGGTCCCCATGACAACCTTGCCGACCTTTTTGACATCTGAACGCGCCAGTGCAGGCTTCAACAGGTCCAGCGCCGCCGTCATGGCTTCGGCGGCCAGGAGCATTTCCGGGATGAACTTCTTCCCCTGTTCGTACTCATTCCCGACTATTTCCATCGCCGGGATCAGGGCTTTGTTCAGGATTTCCTCGGCGGGGTGGTCCTCAAGCGCCTTTCTGGTCAAGGCGACCGCCTGCTGATCTTCCATCTCCACGATACTGCGCTTGATCCCTTCCAATACGTCATCACTGAAAGCCATTTTCACCTCCTGGTTGCTGTGATCCTAGGCCGGCGATTCCGATCGATGGCCGGCTGTGCACTATGCCAGACGACCGAACTTTCTGGCGGCGTAAACGAGCGCATCAATGTTGACGAAGGGCGTACCCGGGGGGATCCAGCAATTGGGGCCGAGGATACTCCTCAACCCGCTCCCCTCGACCACGGAAATCACTTCCCTGGATTCGGCTTCGATGGCATCGGGCGTCCCGGTCCCAAGCGTCGTGGCATACGGCAACGGCACTTTCTGGGCCGTGACGGTTGGAGACGTAGCCCCGAGATTTCCGTTGATGGCCTTGGCGCGGGCCTTCCCCGCGATATTCTGTTCGACGATCTTATCGACGCACAGGCGGATGTCCATCGGGCCCAGGAAATAGCAGTCTGCCTGATTCTGCGCTACCAGATCCAGGCGGTCGTGCCAATTTCCGCAAGGATGGAATACGACCGGGACGCCCGTCTCTTTCCTGATGGCTTCTATGAATCTCCTCTCCATGGGCTGGGTGAGCTTTTCATAGGCGTCTCGGGATATGCAATCAGCCGATGAAACCGGATCGTTGACCCAGACCATGTCGGCTCCGGCCTCCACCTCGGCCTTCACCATTTCCAACCACGGGTCGAGTGCCAGCTCCATGAGTTCCTGAGCCCACGCCGGATCACGCACGACGATGGTAAACCACTTCTGGAACCCGAGGAGGCACCCCACAGTCCTCGATGGGCAGCTTCCCCAGGTCATGATTGGAACGTGCTGCCGGCCGCCGCCTCTTTTGAGCAGCTCCTCCTTAAGCCTGCGGATGACATAGAGGACCTTGGGCATGTTCCCGTCTTTGCGCGGATCGATCTTCCAATTGACCTTCCGCATGTCCTCTTTGGTCTTGATGGCCGGCTCTTTGACCATAGGGACATCGTTTTCAGGGTATTTGAGGACCGTGCCCAATGCTTCTTCGACCGGGCCCATCATGTCGTAGTCGATGACGCAGTCGTATTGGAAACGCTCCTGCCCCACGATCTGAGCTTTCACATATAGATCGGGGACTTCCCACACTTGCCGGAAGTTCAAGCCCAGATACTCGAGGGGCGCCCAGCGGGGATAGACGTGAACCGGTACCCGGTCGGGCTTTTCGCCGCCGAGCGCGGCTTTCATCCGCTCTATCGGGGTCATTTCCGTCACTTGGTTGTACAGGTAATACATGGGCTGGATTCCTCCTGAGGGTTATCCCGGTTCATCATGAAGTGTTCCTGCATCACTTCCTGGCCTGGCTGGATGACCACAAACTCGCGATCAAGGCGGCCTGCGTCACGGGCCGCTTGGGCGGGATCGTAACTCAGCAGCCGGCGGATGAGGGCGTCCGATCCAATACTTTCCGCATACTCCCAGTTCCAGCGTTGCCGGCAGAACTCGGCCACTTCCAAGGCTCGCGGGCGATATTTATCGAGAGCATCGGCGGTCAATGCGATCAGGCGCACCTTCCGGTAGTTCCGGTACATGGCATTGGAGATCAACGCCGCCTTCTCCTGGCCATAGGCGGCGCAATTCTTCAGGTACTCGCTCAAAGGTTCGCCGCCGCACTCCAGCCATCCCGGAGTCAGGTAGTAAGTGCCCGGGTGGGCGTCGAATTCCTTCAGGTAGGCGGCACGCGAGCCCAGGAAGAGTGCGATGCAGTCGTCGACCCGGGGGATGATCAATGTGTGCCGGCGCGACTTCAGGCCGACCAGGCCGTTGCCGCACAGGCCGAATCCGAGTCGCACCCAATGCGTTTCGGCCAGGGCATCGAGGGGGGCCTGAATGGCATCCTTCATCTTTCGCGGCGTGAGGTGAAGGCCATAATCCATGAACAGCAGTCTGGTGCCGGGATCATCGACGTAACGGCGGAGAACATCCGAGAACACTGCACAGGCGATTATAACGGTCGGCTGCTTTGGCATGGTTGCGTTTTTCAAGCGGCGCCTTGCCGCTTTGCCCTCCCGAGGCGTGAGCGTGTGCGCGCGTAACGTTCGTGCCAGGCGCGGATCTTACGAACCCTGGGGTTGGGGATTAGCCGGGGCGGCAGGGAGCGGTTCGAGCTTGCCATCCCGATAGGCGCGCAAATAGGCTTTGCAATGCTTGTCTCGCCCGCCGAGAGCCTCGGCCGCGGATATCTTTGCCATCAAGCCGGCATCGCAGGGGTCGATGATAGCCGCGTCCATTCCCCTGCCCAGGAGCATCAGAAGAAATACCTCATTCAGCAGTTTGCGGATTGGAAGTCCATACGAGACATTGCTGACGCCGCAACTGGTGTGGACGTCGGGAAATTGGCTCCGGATCCGAGTGATGGCATCGAGCACCGCCGGGCCATGTTCCGAGCCGGTACTCAGCGGGAAGACACAGGGATCAACATAGATGTTCCCGGGCGCGACTCCCGCTGCGGTCAGCCTTTCTATGAGACCGATCGCGGTGGCCACACGGTCCTCCAACCCCTTGGGCGGCGCCGCTGACGAGAGGCAGAGGGCGATCACGCTCGCGCCGTACTCCTTAACCAGGGGCAGGACGGCGCCGAACCGCGCCGGCTCGTCGGTGATCGAGTTAATCATGGGTGGCTGCCGGCATAGGGGCAGCGCCTGCCGCAACGCTTCGGGATCGGCGCTGTCCAGGCAGAGCGGGACCTGCGCGACCTTCTGGACGGTATCCACCAGCCACTTCAGGTTTTCCACTTCCTCCCCGGCTACCCCGCCGTTGACATCCAGCATGTGGGCGCCGGCCTCCACCTGCTTGCGGGCCTCCTCCTGAATAAGAGCAGCATCCCGCTTCATGACTGCTTCCCCGATGCGCTTGCGTGTTGCGTTGATGCGTTCTCCGATAATCAGCACGGTTTCACCTCTCCAAAACCCACCGCCTGTGGTAAGGGGCGGGCGCCGGATGAAGCGCCCGCCGCGTTGCGAATCCTCGATCCGGCAGGCCAACTAGAACAGCCCGGTGACCTCACCGGTGTTGACGTCGATGTCCACGCGCCGGAATCCAGGGTTGGACCCGGTTCCCGGCATCAGGCTTATGCTGCCTGCGAGCGGGCATAGGAACTTGGCTCCCGAAAAGATCAGCACGTCCCGGATCGGGAGGATCCAGCCCTTCGGAACACCCTTGCGTTCGGGATCGTGGCTGAGACTCAGATGGGTTTTTACCATCAGGGTTGCGTAATCGGCATACTTGGCGTCCTTTTCAAGCATTTCCGCCTTGGCCTTGGCTTCGGGAGTCCACGAGACGCCGTCGGCGCCATAAACTTCCCTGGCGATGATTTCGACGCGTTCCCGCAGCTTCTTCTCGAGCGGGTACAGATAATGAAAATCGGTCTTGTCGTTGCAAGCCTCGATCACGGCTTCGGCGAGCTCGATGGATCCCTCCCCCCCCCTGGCCCATTGTTCGGAGACGGCGCAGCGGGCGCCGGCCGCTTCCGCGGCCCTGCGGATCGTGGCGATCTCGTCCCTGGTGTCGGTGGCGAATTTGTTGATGCACACGACCGGGTTGATTCCGGCTTTGCGGATGATATTGATGTGATGGACCATGTTGGGGATGCCTTTCTCCAGCAGGTCCAGGTTCTCTTTGGTGTAGACGTCCGGCAAGGGGATTCCGGGCACGACCGCCGGGCCGTTGCCGTGCATCTTGAGCGCCCGGATGGTGACTGTGAGCACCGAAGTGCTGGGGCTCATGCCGGCGTACCGGCACTTGACGTTCCAGAATTTTTCAAACCCGATGTCGGCGCCGAACCCGCTCTCCGTGACATGGTAATCGAACAGCTTGAGGCCGACCCGGTCCCCGATGATCGACGACTGGCCCACGGCAATGTTGGCGAAAGGGCCGGCGTGCACCATGCAGGGCTGATATTCCGCGGTGCTGCACAGCGTCGGGTTGATGGTGTTGCGCATCCAAGCGCACATGGCGCCCGCAACTTCGAGATCCGAAGTGGTGACCGGCCTGCCGTTGCGATCGAAGGCCAGGGTGATATTCCCGAGGCGTTCCCGCAAATCCGCAAGATCGCGCACGATCGCCAGAATGGCCATGAGTTCGGAACTCGGGATGATATTGAACTGGGACTTCATCATGAAGCCGTCGTTGCGGCCGCCGATGCCGATGATCATGTTGCGCAGCGCCTGCGCGCAATAATCCATTACCCAGGTAAACTCAATCCGGGTCGGATCGATGTCCAGGCGGCGCATCCGGCTCAATTTCTGCAACTGTTCGTCGCCATAGTTCCGCTCGTGCTGCATGCGCGCGGTCAACGCCACCATTGCCAGGTTGTGCGCATTCTGGATGTCGTTGAGATCCCCGGTAAGACCGAGGGAGAATTCGGTCATCGGGATCAACAGTGCATTCCCGCCGCCCGCCGCCGTTCCCTTGATATTCATCGTCGGTCCGCCAGAAGGCTGACGCAGGCAGCCGCCGACGTTTTTCCCCAATTTCCCCAAACCCTGCATCAGGCCCAGCGAAGTGGTCGTTTTCCCCTCCCCCAGCGGAGTCGGAGTGATTGCTGTCACCTCGATGAACTTTCCGTCGGGCCGGTTCTTCAGTCGCTCGATGATTTTCAGGAAATTGAGTTTGCAGACTCTCCCCATGGGGAGAAGCTCTTCGTCGCGCAGTCCCAGCCTCTCCCTCCAGGCGGAAGGAGAAGGCATGTTCTTTTCAGTCGCTTGCGCGATCTGCCAATCCGCCATCTTGGTCGCATCGTAATAGGCCATTGTGCATTCCTCTCTCGATCAGGAACTATGAGATCAAACCGGCATTCTCATGCCATATGAATAAAACAACAGTATTCCCCCGGCCATCATAAATGAGTCCCGAGGCGTTTTCCACTGATCCGGTTGAATTACGAATTCAGCATTTCACAGAACCGGGCGTATTCTTCGTCAGGCATCTGGAACCAGTTTTCCGGCTGAGGGAAGCTGCGTTCCGTGACCTCCTTGACGTACTGGTCGAGCCCCCCTGAATGACCTTGCCGGCATCGGCAAAGACCTTGGCCATTCTGGGTTTGAACCGGGGATACAGCCCGAACATGTCGTGATAGATCAGGAGCTGCCCGTGTGCGTAGGGTCCGGATCCAAGGCTGATGATGAAGCAGTTTTTGGCCCGTTCGGTGATTACCTTGCATACACGGTCGGGGACCATTTCGAGAAGGATCGAATAGGCGCCCGCTTCCTCGAGCGCTTTGGCATCATCGACGATTTTCTTGGCCTGCACCGCGCCTTTTCCCTGTACGCGGAACCCGCCCAGGGCGCTGGAACTCTGTGGGGTCAAGCCAAGATGGCCCATCGTAGGTATGCCGGAGCGTACCAGCGCGGCAATCCGATCGGCCATTTCGATGCCCCCTTCGAGTTTGACGGCATTGCAGGCGGCTTCAGCCATGAAGCGGCCGGCACTCCGAATTGCGGTCTCGATGCTCGGTTGATAGGTCATATACGGCATGTCCCCGATAAGCCAGGTATTCGGCGAGCCCCGGCGCACGGCCTGGGCATGGCGGATCATGTCTTCCATGGTCACCGGCAGGGTGCTCTCGTAGCCGAGCATGGTCATGCCCAGGCTGTCGCCCACCAGGATGATGTCGATGCCGGCACGGTCCTGCATGACGGCTGTGGGAAAATCATAGCAGGTGAGCATGGTGAGGGCCTGCCCATCGGAAACCTTCTTAAAAAGGGATGGCAGCATGGTTGGTTTTCTCTCGGTCATAATTCCTCCATGAGGCTCATAGTACGATTTCGGGCGCCAGGCTCCGGAAACATCATGCCGCCGCGCCTAGGCACAAGCCCCCATAATGGCGGGAATGGCCGTTGATATCATCGGGCCTTCAGATTGTCAAGCAGGCTGTGGCCGGCGGCACATCGGAATGTGCTGAGAATGTTGTGCTTGCGGGATTCCATGGGAATTCCACAGCCGCTCGGGCTCTTCCCCTGCCACTCCGATCCCGCCCGGGATCTCTGGTGCTAAAAATCGGCCTGGCGGGGGGCGCGAGGGAACGGGATCACGTCCCGGATGTTGCCCATGCCGGTGCAGAACTGGATCAGGCGCTCGAATCCCAGGCCGAATCCGGCGTGCGGTACAGTGCCATAGCGCCTGAGGTCCCGATACCAGCCGTACGGTTCCTTTTTGAGTCCCATTTCATCAATGCGCTGGTCGAGAACCTCCAGGCGTTCTTCGCGCTGCGAGCCGCCGATAATCTCTCCGATCTTGGGAACCAGCACATCCATGGCCGCCACGGTCTTCCCGTCGTTGTTCACCCTCATGTAAAACGCTTTGATCTTCCGCGGGTAGTCCATGAGGATGACCGGCTGCTTGAAGTGCTCCTCGGTGAGATACCGCTCGTGCTCGCTCTGCAGATCGCAACCCCACTCCACCGGATAATCGAAGGACCGGCCGGATGATTGCAGGATGTCGACGGCTTCCGTGTAGGTCAGGCGGCGGAAGGGGGTCCCGATGATGTGCTTGAGGCGGTCCACAACACCCTTCTCGATCCGCTGATCGAAAAAGGCCATGTCGTCGGCGCGGCGCGTGAGCAGGTCATCGAAGAGGTACTTGAGCATGTCCTCCGCCAGCGTGGCATTGTCTCCCAGGTCGGCGAACGCGATCTCGGGCTCAATCATCCAGAATTCGGAAAGGTGGCGGCTGGTGTTGCTGTCCTCGGCCCGGAAGGTCGGGCCGAAGGTGTATACGCGGGTCAGGGCACAACAATAAGTCTCCACATTGAGCTGGCCCGAAACCGTGAGCCAGGCCTCACGCCCGAAAAAATCCCGGCTGAAGTCGATGTTTCCGGACGGGGTGCGGGGCAGGTTCAGGAGGTCGAGGGTGCTGACCCGGAACATCTGGCCGGCGCCTTCGGTGTCCGATGCGGTGATGACGGGCGTGTGGACGTAATAGAAATCGCGTTCGTCGAAGAAGCGGTGAATCCCCATCGCCAGGCAGTGCCGGACACGTGCTACCGCGCCGAAGGTATTCGTCCGGACCCGGAGGTGGGCGCGCTCGCGCAGGTATTCAAACGTATGCCGTTTCGGGCTGATCGGGTAAGTCTCCGGGTCTTCAACCCAGCCTGCGATACGGATTGCGGAAGCCACGAGCTCAACGGCCTGGCCCTTTCCCTGGGACGCGAACAGCGATCCGTCGACCTCGATAGCGCAGCCGGTGGACAGCCGGCTGATCTCACTTTCGTAGTTCGGCAGGCTGGCGCGGGCGACAACCTGGAGCGTCTCCTGACAGGTGCCGTCATGAAGGGCCAGAAACGACAACCCGCCGTCCGCCATCGAATCGCGCCGGGTCCGTACCCAGCCTTTGACCGTGATCTCCGTACCCACGGCTTCTTTAAGCGCATGCACTACCTTCAGCCACGACATGGAACGACTTCCTCCTGAAAAATTTCACCCTGCAGCATAGCACGGGTGCAATCGGAATTGGGACTCACTTCCAATTACACCCATGATAGAATCGCACCCGCATCCGGGAACGAGTGCGATTGAATATCAGCGTCTCACGTGCCCTGATTCCGACGGAATTGGGGCTTAAAGGGCAATTGTTCAGCCAAATCAAATGGATGAAGAAGCAAAACGCAAAGACGCAAAGGCGCAAGGGCGCAAAGATCGACACTGAGCAACAGGCGTGGGCGCAGCGCTTCGCGCTGGCGCATCCTTGAGCGAGCCGCGGGAGAAAGCGCGGGCAGAGCGGCTACTCAGGAGGATTACGCTTTCTCCCGCGGCTCACCCGAGGATGCGGCCGAAGGCCGCCCATGCCCGCGAACCGAAAGGAATTTCTTTGCGTCCTTGCGTCTTTGCGTTCTGCCGTTCAGCATCGGCTAAACAGATGCCTTAAAGGAGAATGCCCATGGGAACCCCGATCCGGAACCTGCTCGAGATCCCTCATGAACGACTGGACGAAATCAACGCCATCCTGCTCGATCCCGACACCCGGGTCGTCAAGGATCTGCTGGCCGTGGTCGCCAGGCATGGAACGCCGGAGGAAATCAATCGCAAAGCGGAACAGGCCGGCCGGCTGCCGGCGCTGCTCCAGCGCGTCCGCGAGGTCAAGCCGGAGTTTCTCGAAGCCCTGCGCTGGCTGGAGGAGCAGAGGGACCGGGACGGTTTCATTTCCGTGCCCGACTACCGGCGCAAGGTGCTCGGCGGCGCGGCCGGCTCGGTGCAATTCCTCGACGACTTTGCGGTAACCCTCGAGGTCAGCGCCTCGCAGTATTTTCCCTGGATCATCGTTGCCGCGGAACGCGCCCTCGATGCCGGATTATTGATGCCGGGGCGTTTCATCTGCGTGCGCAAGATGAAGGAACAGGAGGCTGACGGAGATCTTCCGGCGTTCATCGCCGCCATGGAGATCATCGGCGCGAGCTTTGTTGAAACGCTCGACACCAAGGGGACCGACGGTTCGAATATCCACCTGGGCGGCCCGGAGACCATTGCCGGGTACTTCGGGGGCGTTGGCCAGCCCAACGATCACGTGCTCCAGTGGGTTGACGAGTTTCTCTACTATTACACAAATTACGGTGTGCGCCAGGTGCTCAACATCAACCCCGGTACGGTGCTGGCCGGATACCTGCTGCACCGGATAGGCATCGACGTGGAATTCAAGATCTCGGTCTTCATGGGCAATGACAACCCCTATGCCGCCCTCTGGACGCTGATTGGCGCCCGCCTCTTCGCGCGCGGCGACGGCAGCACCCCCCTGATCGGTTTCAACTGGAGCAACTCGATCAACAACGAAACGATGGAAATCACGGCGCAATTCCGCAAAGCGCTGGGTTTTGAAAACATGGTGCGTTTCGAGCATCACATTACGGAGACGTACAAGAGCATTGTGCGCCAGCCGTACAACCGTCGTTCGGAACTGCTTGAAATCGCGGGTCACGTTGCCAACATCTCGGCAAAACACGAGGGCGGAGATCCGGAAATCGAACAGACCCGCTCCCATCCCTCCGATATCCTGGATTACTTCCGGGACAAACGGGAGGTCATCGATTCCGGCGACTGGGAGGCCATGATGCAGAATTTCCTGGACAAATTCGACGCCACGAACCGTACCGCCTGGGCGTTGACCGAACGAGGGCTGTCCTTCGTGGCGGCTCAAAAACTGCATCGGACATGAGATAAACACCAGGCGGTTTCGCCGGGAACGGTCGCATGTGCCCTCCAGCCCCGGGCGGCTTCGGGGTCTGTGCACCTTGGTACCATGGCTCTGGTGCGAATCCCCGCCCCCGGAAAACGTCATGGAATCGGTGCTGCTTGCAGCCCTTGCACCGCAGGAAGGAGTCGAATGAAGCCACGGCAAGTGCACGTCAACCGCACGACCGAGGTGGCCGAAGTTGTGGTCCGGCTGAACCTCGACGGTGAAGGCGCCGGCGCCATGCAGACCGGGTTTCCCTTCCTCGATCACATGCTGACCATCTTCGCCCGGCACAGCGGTTTTGATCTGGAGGTGCAGTGCCGGGCTTGCGAATCGGACCCGGATGGCCCGGCACAGGAAATAGCCGCCTGTCTGGGCCTGGCGTTCGCAAAGACGCTCGAGGACAGCAAAGGGATGATGCGCTCCGGACATTCCTACGCCCCCGTGGACGAACATCTCGCCCGCACCGTGGTGGAAATTTCGGGACATCCGCGGCTTGTCTATCGTGTCGCGGCACCGCCACCGCACCTTGGAGGGACGGAGGCCGGCCTCGTGGAAAGATTCTGGCACGCCTTCGTTGCTCCGGCACGCATCAACCTGCACATCGAACTTCTGTACGGCAGGGAGGGGCTGCCCGCATGCGAGGCCGTCTTCAAGGCGACCGGGCGCGCCCTGCGCGAAGCCTGCCGTGACCTGTTATAATCGATGCACTTGAGCGAACGAGGTGACCATGTTGGATGTGCTGGCGCTGGTGCTGGGCGGAGGTCGAGGGCAACGATTGTATCCCCTGACAAAGTTTCGCAGCAAACCTGCGGTTCCGTTGGCGGGTAAGTACCGGATTATCGACATCCCGGTCAGCAATTGCCTCAACTCGGGCATTAACCGTATCTTCGTGCTGACTCAGTTCAACTCGACGTCGCTCAATAAGCACATCGTCCACACCTACAAATTCGACATGTTCAGCGGCGGCTTTGTGGATATCCTAGCGGCAGAACAGACGCCGGATAGCCCCGATTGGTTTCAGGGAACCGCGGACGCGGTGCGCCAGAGCATCAAGCACTTTGCCTCCTACGATGCGCGCCAGGTGCTGATCCTGTCGGGGGATCAACTTTACCAGATGAACTTCCGCGAAATTCTCCGGGTCCATCAGGAAACCGGCGCGGATGTTACGGTGGCCGGCATTCCGGTTGCGGCCGCAGAGACGTCGAGCCTGGGCATCATGAAGGCAGGCGAGGACGGACGGGTGGTGGCGTTCCACGAAAAGCCGCGCGCCGATCAGCTTTCGAATCTGCGCTGCTCCTGGCCGGCCGGCCACAAATCCGCGGATGGCCGGGACTTCCTTGCCAATATGGGCATTTATGTGTTCAACAAGGAATTCCTGGTGCAGCTTCTGACACGGTCCAGCGCCCTCGATTTCGGCAAGGACCTCATTCCCGATGCCGTGGGGACGAGCCGCGTGTTTGCCCACATCTTCGGCGGATATTGGTCCGACATCGGAACCATCCGATCCTTTTATGACGCCAACCTGGCGCTCACGGCGAGTCCGCCACGCTTCAATTTTTACGATGTCCTTCGGCCGGTTTACACGCATCCCCGGAACCTGCCCGCGTCCAGGCTGAACAATTGCGTGCTTCATCAATCGATGGTTGCGGACGGCTGTATCCTCGATGGCGCCCATATTACGCATTCGATCGTGGGAGTCCGAAGCCGGATCGGCAACGGAACCACGGTCAAAAACTCGATTATCATGGGGGCCGACAGCTATGAGACCGCGGAGGAAATCGGTGGGAACAACCAGCACGGCATTCCCAACGTCGCGATCGGGAATCATTGCACAATCATGAACGCCATCATCGACAAGAACGTGCGCATCGGCCACAACGTGTCCATCATCAATGCGCACAACCTGCAGGAACGCGACGAAGAAGCTTACAACATCCGCGACGGCATCATTGTCGTCCCCAAAGGAGCCGTCATCCCGGCCGGGACGGTGATCTGACGCCGGCCCGGAATGCCGCGGTCCGACCGCCTTCTGTGAACAGGATTGAGGCTAAGGGCCTCTCAAGAAATAACGTTTACACTTTGGCGCGAGCACCGTCGCACCTGCGGTGCTCCTGGGGCGGGCAGATGCCAGGCGCCGCGACGCAGGCGATGTGGTGACATCGTCGAGGAGCGGCAACTCCGCAGATGCCCGCCCGCCGCCGCGCCCCTTCGGGCTGCAGCCCGCAGGCCCGCTGGCCGCGTTGCTCACTCCTTACATACCACCCCGGGTATGCTCGTCGCTCGCGCCTTGCCAGCGGGCCTGGGGGCCTGCAGCAAAGTGCAAACGTTATTTCTTGACAGGCCCTAACGGGCCTCCTCTCTGAATCCCAGTACCATCATGGTAATGTCATCGTGTTGCGGTGCAGCCCCGGAGAACGCATCGAGTTCTTCCTGAAGGCGTGAGAGAAGGGTCGATGTGGACGCTCGCGAATTCTGCCGCAACAGGTGGCGAACTTTGTCTTCACCGAACTCTTCCCCCGCGGTGTTGAGCGCTTCCAGCAGCCCATCGGTGAACAGAACCAGGTGATCGCCCGGCTCAAGTTTGACGGTCCCGGATTCGTAAGTGGCCGCGGGAAAGATGCCGAGCACCATTCCGCCCTCCGTGAGTGCGGTTATGGATCCGTCCGGACGCACCAGGAGCGGCGCGTTGTGTCCGGCATTGATGTAGGTGCAATGGCCCTCCGCATCCAGGATGCCGAAGAAAAATGTTACGAAGCGATTTCCCGTGCCCCGTCGCGCCAGGCTGCAGTTGATGTTGGCGATCATGCCGGGCAACGGGAGATTCAGCAGGGTTTGTGCGCAAAAGATCCCCTGCAGCATGGCCGCGAGCAGCGCCGCCGGGATTCCTTTCCCGGCGACGTCACCGACGGCGAATCCCAGGCGCCCCTCGTCCATGTCGAAATAGTCGAAATAATCTCCGCCAACCTCGTGGCAGGGGAGATTCATGCTCCTCGCCGTCACAAACGGAAGGTTCTTTTCCGGGTTGGGGAGCAGCGCCTGCTGAATTTCGCGCGCGATGGCGAGTTGCTCGTCCAGCTTCTGTTTCTGTTGTGACTCCCGGTACAAGCGGGCGTTGTTGATGGCCATTGCGGCTTCGGAAGCAAGCGAGTCCAGGGCATCGATCCTGGCCGGCGACAACCCGCCACTGATGTTGGCACTGTCCACGTAAAGCACTCCGATTGTCTCCACCCTCGCAACCCCCGACAGGGATGGATCGTCACGGAAGGGGAGGTAGCGCAACGGCACGCACGAGATGCTTCGCACTCCCATCCTTCGGGTCGAATCATGACCCTGGGAATCATCATCCAGATTGAGGTCGTGAATCACAATTCTCCTGCCGGAGTGAAAAACCTCATCCGGCACGCGGCGACTTGTCTGGAACGAGGCCCCGTCCAGAGATTGTCTGGAAGCGCTCCGGGCGCACCGGAAACTGAGATGATCGTCCGCCTCTTTCAGCATGATAAAGCCGCGCTCCGCGCCGGTCATCTCGATTGCCGTGTCCACGACCAGGTTCAGCAGATCGTCCAGCAGGGGGATGGAACTCAGAGCGCGAAAGGTCGACAACAGCATCCCCATTTCCCTGAAGCCGTGAACGGACAATCCTGAATTGCTGCCGGACCCGCTCCCGGCCAGCAGGGACTTCAGAAGATCGCCCTGGTGAAACGTGAGGGTCAATCCCTGAGGTCCGCCCAACCGGATACGGTCGCCGTTGCGGAGATTCACCCTATCAACACGATCGCCGTTAACAAAGGTCCCATGCCTGCTGCCGAGATCACACAGTTGATAGTGGCCGTCTTCCAGCACGACTTCCGCATGTTTGCGGGACACGTTCAATTGGGTCAGAACCAGGTTGTTGGTCGAATTGCGCCCGATCGTGAATCTGGGCGGAACAATTGCCGCGCTGCATTCCTTCCCGACCTCGTCCAGATATCGGAATTGCGCGGCGCTCTCCTCCTCTGCGCTTCCCTTGCGGGAGATCGCCAGCTGCAAACCACGGCGCAGGCTTTCATCCAGCGACAGTGGTGTGGCCGGCATCAGGAGGACATCGGCGGCGCCGTTGCGCCAGGCTTCAAGGATCAGCTCGTTGGAGGGATGCGTGCACAGCAGGACGACCGCAACATCGGGACGGCGAATCTGAACCTTCCGCAGTTCTTCAATCGCATGGGACTCATCGGCCGGCTGGAGATACACGAGGCTCAGGTCGGGATGGGCGAGGCCTTCCAGGTTCCCGTTCAACCCCGAGGCGGTGAGAACCATGTGCCCCGCGCCGCGCAGATGATCTGCCACGAGGGCTGGCTCCGACATGCCCAGCAACAGAATGCAGGATCTTTTTGGCATCGAGGTCCCCGATTCAGGTTTTGCCGGCAATGATATCATTAAATCGGGTGCAGGCTGTGCTTTCACCAATTAAGCATCGGAGTAAAAGCAACGATTGCGGCATGAATTATTGGAAGCGCAGCCTGTCGCCGATTTTGAGGAGGAATGGATGGCTGCTGAATTGCTCGTCGGCGCTCACATGTCGATTGCCGGAGGCATCCATAGGGCGTTCGAACGCGGCCTGGAGGCCGGCTGCCGCACGCTGCAGATATTTTTGAAGAACAGCAGCCAGTGGCGGGGAAAATCGCTCTCTGACGAGGACCGGAAGCTGTTTGCCCTCGCGCAGGCGCGGAGCGGAATCAAACCCGTGCTGGCTCACAGCAGCTACCTCATCAACCTGGCATCTCCGGACCCTGCGCTGTTCCGGAAATCGCTCGCCGCCTTCGTGGAAGAGCTGGAGCGCGCCAATCTTCTCGGCGTTCCGTCCCTGATCCTTCACCCCGGGGCGTACCGGGAATCGGGAGAGGCGGAGGGAATTGCCGCCGTGGCCGCGGGACTCAACGAGGCGCTGGAACAGGTTCCGCCCCCGGTATCCATTCTCCTGGAGAACACTGCGGGCCAGGGCACTTCCCTGGGCCACAGATTCGATCAGCTGGCGGCGATTCTGGATCGGGTGCGCGACGATGCTCGGATAGGATTTTGCCTCGATACGTGCCACGCCTTTGCGGCGGGCTACGAGCTGCGGACAATGGCAGGGTATCGCAGGACGCTTCGAGAGTTCGACCGGCTGATAGGGACGGAGAGGATTCGCGCCTTCCATGTGAATGACTGCCGTAAGCCCCTCGGATGCCGAGTCGACCGGCACACACACATTGGCCAGGGACATATCGGCCTGGCGGGATTCCGCTGCCTAGTCAACGACCGCCGGTTTGCCGCGATCCCAAAAATTCTGGAGACCCCCAAAGGGGATGACTCGACCCTGGACATCATGAATCTGAGCACCCTGCGCCGGTTGGTCAAGCCGGACCATGCTCCGCGGCCCTGATTCGTGAAGAGAATGCCGGCGGCCGTTCAGCCTCACGGCGCCCGGGCGCGCCTGTTTCCCTGACGCTGCCGGCGTTTATAAATTCCGGAGGCGGCTCTTGCGGGCGCCGTACATGAAGTAGATCCCCAATCCTACCGCCAACCACAGGACAAACCGTATCCACGTAAGGGCCGGCAGGCCGGACATCAGAAACACGCACATCGCGATCCCCATCAACGGAACCCAGGGGACCAGCGGCACCCTGAATTTGCGCGGGAGATTCGGTTCGCGCACACGCAGAATCAGGATTCCGATGCAGACCAGCGCGAATGCGAACAGGGTGCCGATATTGGTGAGTTGCACGATTTCGTCGATATTGGCGATGGCGGAGAAGAAGGCGACGAATATGCCGGTCATGATCGTCGTTACGTGCGGCGTCCGATAGCGCGGATGGATCTTCTGAAACCAGGGACCGAGGAGTCCGTCGCGAGACATGCTCATCAGGATGCGCGGCTGGCCGAGCTGAAAAACCAGCAACACGGCCGTCATGGCAATGACCGCGCCGAGGGCCAGGAGGCCGGAAGCCCAGTCCTGCCCGACATAAGTAAGCGCCGCGGCCAGCGGATCGGCGGCACCGACCAGCTTGGTGAACGGAATCATGCCCGTCAGCACAACCGCGGCCGCGATATAGAGGATTGTGCAGATGATCAGGGATCCGATTATGCCCCTCGGCATGTCGCGCGCCGGATTCTTGCACTCCTCCGCCGCCGTGGATACCGCATCAAAGCCGATATAGGCGAAGAAAATCAGGGATGCCCCGGTCCAGACACCGTGGAGCCCCCCGGGAAAGAAAGGGTGCCAATTGGCCGGCTTCACGTAGAGCGCCCCGACGCCGATGAAGAACAGCAGGGTGATTATTTTCAGCACTACAATCACGTTGTTGAATCGCGCCGATTCCTTGATTCCCACGACCAGCAGCCACGTGATCAGGCCGACGATGATCACGGCCAGGAGATTGAAGACAATGGGAATGCCCAAAAACACCGGGTGCTGGAGATGCGCCTGATACGCTATCGTGGCCTCCGGACCGAGGGAACCGGCGCCGCCTGAGGCCACGGCCCTGGCTGCCAGCAAGGTAGACCGGTAATCGGTCGCCATCCAGGCGGGGATTTCGATTCCGAACCCGAGCACCAACTGCCGGAAATAGGCCGCCCAGGAAATCGCCACGGCGATGTTCCCCACCGCATATTCCAGGATGAGGTCCCAACCGATGATCCAGGCGACCAGCTCTCCCAGAGTAGCGTAGCTGTATGTGTAGGCCGAACCCGCGATCGGAACCAGGCTGGCGAACTCAGCATAACAGAGAGCGCAGAATCCGCAGGCGATGGCGGTGAGGATGATGGAGACGGTGACACCCGGACCGGCCGGCGGCAGGCCGCTGCCGCCCGAGGTTGCGGAGCCGAGCACCGCGAATATTCCGGCGCCGATGATGCCGCCAATTCCCAGCGCCATCAGGTCAATTGCCGTCAGGGTTTTTTTCAGGCCATGCGCATCATCCCCGCGCTCGGCGAGCAGCAGATCCAGTGGCTTTCGGCGGAACAATGACATTGAGCACTCTCCTTGATGCCCGCATTATTCACGAACCGGTCGCGCGCGCAAACGGAAAATCGCCCCTCGTCCCGGTTGGGCGCGTGATACTCATCCGTGCGACGCAACGATCGCATTCTAAAACATCAATCGAAATGACTCTTTTCATCAAATAGCTTTGTCGCGAAAATCCCGCTCCCGTTACAATGTGCCGAATGTGGGGGCGACCGGCGGGTCGCCCGATGCTCCTGACAGTCGAGGGATGGTCCGCGCCCGGCGGCCCTTGGGGTGACATTCCCGGTTTTTCCATGAAGGATTCTTGGGTTGCTTGAATTAGAATCCAAAAATTGATACTAAAGATTCATGAAGACGACTGTAGATATTCCTGAAAAAGAACTCAAGGATGCCTTGAAATACGCGAAAGCGAAGACTAAGCGCAAAGCGATCGTGACGGCTTTGATCGATTACAATCGCCGGAAACGCATGGCGGAGCTGGTCGAATATTCGGGCGCTTCCGAGACGTTCATGAGCAACGAAGCCCTTGAGGCGATGGATTCCGATCCCCACCGGGGAAAGCCCGCGCTCCGGAACCGCCGGCACAAAATATGAAAATAGTCGATACCTCAAGCTGGATTCACCAGATCCGGCGCCGCGGGGATCCAACGGTGCCTGCCCGAGTCGAGCAGCTGCTCCGGACCGGCGAAGCAGCCTGGTGCCCGGCGGTTCGACTGGAGCTGTGGGCTGGAGTGGGCAGCGATGCCGACCGGAGACTGCTTCGCGCCTACGAACAATGCATCCCCGATATGGCCATAATAGACGAGGTTTGGGAAAAAGCATTCCGGCTGGCGGATGTCTGTTGTCGTTCGGGCAAAACCGTGCCGCCCCATGATATTTTGATCGCCGCCTGCGCCCGGCATCACGGCCTGGAGATGGAACACGACGATTTTCATTTCGACTTGCTGCGGGAATTATAGGGCTGCGTCGCCCCCGCACCTTTATCCCCTCCGGATTGGATCACGAGTCTTATTGATCAGTTATGGGCAAAGCCCTATAGTTTGAACTACAGGCATTGGCGGGGATTTCAGGGAGTCCCGGTACGTTCCATCCTGGCGGCGCGCCCCGGCCCTCCGGCCAGACCCCTCACTGCCCACGGAAGCGCCGGTTCATTCAAGGGCAACGTGTTTGATTTCTTTGGGCGATACAGCGCCAACCCGGCGTTCCGATGTTCCCGGGTGCACAATTCAGGAGGTTTTGTATGAAGCTGCTAAGGCTGTTTATTTTAGTTCTATTCCTGGCCGTAACCGCAACCGCCGCCTTGTACGGTTATTCCTCGGGCCCATTGCCGCGGCTGACGGGGGGATTTCGCGAGAGAACCTGCGTGCAGTGCCACAGCAGCTTCGGGTTGAACGAGGGGAGGACCATTGGAGGCGTATTCGAGATACGTGGCGTACCCAGGGTCTACGAGCGGGGGCAGGCTTACCCGATCACGGTGATCATCGGCCAGCCGGGCCGGTCCCGATGGGGCTTCGAACTCGCGATCAGGCACGTAAACTCCGGGAAGCAGGCGGGGACGCTGTCGCTTTCAGACGCGATGACCCAGGTGAAGGAAGCCGAAGGGATACAGTACCTCGAACATACTGCGACCGGAACCCGGGAAAAGACGGCAGACGGTCCCGTGGAATTTCAATTCACTTGGACTGCGCCGGATCCCTCGGGGGGCCCGGTCTTTTTCAACGCGGCTGGTAACGCGGCGAACGGCAACATGACGCCCGAGGGGGACTACATTTACACTGCCGGGGCCTACAGCGGCGTCGGCGGTGAGGCCGGAAAGCTTGCGATTCCTGCGGCAGCCGCGCTGGAAGGCGGCAGGTTCGATCGGATCCGCGAAACCTCAAAGGTTATCGCTCTACCCGCGCCGGTGGACCTGGAAAAAGGATCCGTGGAAATCCATGTCCAGCATCGCTTCTTCCAATCTATTTCGGATTCCACACCGGGTACGGCCTTCGGCGTTGACTACGGCGCCAACATCAATCTTGGGGTCAACTATGCTTTTACGGATCGGCTGAGCGCGGGTGTCTCGCGGGCGAGGCTGGACCAGCTCATCGCCTTCAGCGGGACCTACGAATTGCGGACCCGCAGGAACTCATTCTGGAAGATGTCGCTTCTTGCAGGAGTGGAGGGGAAGGATAATTTTGAAAGGCAGTATTCGCCCTTCCTTCAGGTGCCGGCGTCCTTTGATTACAAGTTTCTGCGACTGAACGTGGTCCCCACGCTGGTGTTCAACAGCCGGGATGACAGGCTGGTCGAGGCCGCACCCTCGCTGGCCATCAACCCGGGCAGCAACTACACGTTTTCGCTCGGGCTGGGAGCCGACATTGCCCTCCATCGGAGATTTTCACTCATAGCCGAGGTGGTGCCGCGCCTCGCCGGATTCGGCGGCTTCAGGGAACGCCAGACGCAGGTGGGCGGCGGGCTGTCAATCCGCACATCAGCGCACGTTTTCACTATCCTGGTTGCCACCAGCCGCGATTTTAATCCATCGAAATATGCCGTAAATTCCGAAAGCAGCGACGTCAGCCTGGGCTTCAACATATACAGGAGAATCCGATAGCAATCCACTGAGTGACGTCGC
This sequence comes from Terriglobia bacterium, assembly GCA_963824985.1. GTDB lineage: Bacteria > Acidobacteriota > UBA6911 > UBA6911 > UBA6911 > JAFNAG01. The sequence continues at coordinate 51,857 of CAWGRQ010000039.1, read as the reverse complement.
GATTTCCGGCGATCGAGTGCCTGACCGCCGGGAGTCCGGATCGACGCAACATGGGTCCGGCGCCAGCAGCCGCCGCTCATGCCCAAAGATGCCTGACAGAACAGCGCGATGGCCCATACCCGCAGGTTTCTTACCAATTACTTCGTCCTGGTCGCCGGCGATCTGATGTCCCGCATCATGGCCTTTTACGCCATGGTCCATATCGCCCGCGTTCTGGGGAAAGACATTTTCGGCATCCTGGGCTTTGCGGCAGCTTTCACGGCCTATTTCGAGATAATTGCGCGTCAAGGGCTCGACATCTGGGGAATTCAGGAGGTGGCGCGAGAGCCTTCCACTGCAAAACATCACGTGGATACCCTGCTCGGCCTCAGGTTGACCACCAGCGCCATCGCCTTTGGCCTCATGAGCTTGATCGCCTGGCAGCTGACGAAACCGATCGAGCTGAAGTTGCTCATAGTTCTGAGCGGGCTCATGTTTTTCACGGCGGCTGTCTCACCCCAGTGGGTCTTCCAGGCGAAGGAAGAAATGACATTCGCAGCCGCTGCCAGAATCCTGTCAACACTGATATTCGCGATTTTAGTGCTGTCGTTGCTGGACTCCGACGGGCAAGTCCTGTATGTGCCCATTTTTCAATTCTGCAGCGAGGCAGTCGCGGTCATATGGCTTCTGCTGGTCTTCGCCAGGCGTTACGGGTTTCCGCGCCCCTCCTTCGATTTCCGCACATGGGGCAAAATCCTGCGCTTGTCGGTTCAGATGGCCGTGGAGGGCGTTTTCGGCGTCTTGCTATTCAATTTTGACATGCTGATGCTCGGATTCTGGAGGCCGGCACACGAGGTGGGCGAATACAGCGCCGCCTATAAATTCATCAATTTCTTTTCCTCATTCGCGTTTCTTTACGGAGCCACTCTCCTGCCCTTGATAGCGCGAAGCCGGGGCAATCCGGCCGGCTTGCGGCAGGTGTCGGACACTTCGCTCAAGTACACGCTGCTTCTGGTAATGCCTTTTGCCGCCGGGGCGACCTTGCTGGCCCGGGACACGATTTACCTCATTTTTGGCAGCCAGTTTGCCGCTTCGGCCGGAGCCCTGGCGATTCTCATCTGGGTAATCCCGATGGTCGCCTGCAGGGTCGTGTTCCGGAATACCCTGCTTACCCACGGCCTGCAGCGGGACCTGCTTTGGTGCGCAGGCTGCGCGGCTGCGATCAACGCCTGCCTCAACCTCATCCTCATACCGTACCACAGTTATATCGGGTCCGCTGCGGCCATGGTGATCACGGAGGCGATCCTGCTGCTCATGGTCCATCGCCAGGTTGCAAGGAAAGTCGTCCGGATATCGCTCTTGGCCGGCTTTTGGCGGCCTGCGCTGGCATGTATTCCCATGGTCATGCTCCTGTCATGGTCTGGTTCGGCAAGTCTCGTCATGCGCATCACGGCTGGAGCTTTCGTCTACCTCGCGGCAGCGTGGATAGTGGGGGCGTACTCCCTGAGCGAAATCAGAGCTGTCATCAAGCTACAGGCGGATCGCCCGGAGAAGCGCTCGCCGGCGCCCTGAAAAAGCGTGTTTCTCCGCCATCAGGCTTCCGGAGGGATTCAATTGCAGGGACCCGGTATATAATCTGATGTTATGGCTCAAGGGATCGCGCTCATTACCGGCATCACTGGCCAGGACGGTTCCTACCTGGCCGAACTTCTGCTCGAAAAGGGATACCGCGTACACGGCTTTGTCCGCCGCGTGGCCATCGAGGACCCGGAGCACCGGCTCTGGAGAATCCGCCACATCCTGGGGGACATCGAGCTGCACTCAGCCTCCCTGGAGAGCTTCGCCAGCCTGCACCGCGTGATTCGCTCCGTGCGCCCGGACGAGTGCTACCACCTGGCGGCTCAGAGTTTTGTCAGCTATTCCTTCGAGGATGAGTTCTCCACCCTCAATGCAAATATCAACGGCACCCATTATCTCCTGGCTGCCATATACGACCTAGTCCCGCATTGCAGGTTTTATTTCGCCGGGTCGAGCGAAATGTTCGGCAGAGCCTCGGAAGTGCCGCAAAATGAAAATACAAGATTTCATCCCCGCTCAGCCTACGGCATTTCCAAGGTCGCGGGCTTCGAGCTGACGCGGAATTACCGGGAGGCTTACGGCCTGCACGCATCCAGCGGCATTCTTTACAATCATGAGTCCCCGCGCAGGGGGTTCGAATTCGTGTCGCGCAAGATCACTTCGCACGCCGCCCGGATCAAACTGGGGCTCGTAAAAACACTCCCCCTCGGGAACCTGGAAGCCCAGCGCGACTGGGGGCATGCCAAGGAATATGTGAGAGCAATGTGGCTCATGCTGCGGCGACCCGTTCCCGGAGACTACGTGGTGGCCACCGGCGAGACACATGCCGTGGCCGAATTCGCCACTCTTGCTTTTGCCCATGTCGGATTGGACTACAGGGAATTCGTGACCATCGACCCGAAGCTCTTCCGGCCTGCTGAGGTGGAGTCTCTCCAGGGCGACGCTTCGCTGGCCCGCAGGCTTCTGGGGTGGGACTGCCGGGTGTCCTTCAGTGACCTGGTGCGGGAGATGGTCGAGGAAGATCTCAGGAGGTATATCGGTTTTCCAGGCCCAGGGGAACACCCGGGCGGGTGAGGCAAACACGGGCCCGGATTGAGGCGGCGTTGAGGTCTGGAAGGGAGCAGAAGATTGGCTGAAAGCAGGAGATCGCGCGTCGCAGTCCTGGTCGCGCTGCTCGCCGTGACGGCCTGGACCTATTGGGGCGCGCTGCGAAACCCGTTCCATTTCGACGACGCCCTTTTCCTGCAGAGTCCTCAAATCGCCGTGCCGGGTGATCCCTGGTATCTGCTCAAACCGGCTCAAGCGCGCCAGTTGACTAACCTGACTTTTTATTGGAATTACCGGATCGGAGCGATGGCGCCGGCCGGCTACCACCTTGTCAATTGGCTGCTGCACCTGGCGAACGTGCTTGCGGTCTATTTTTTCGCCAGACTCCTGATCCTGCGCAAACCGGAGTTTTTCGATTCATGGATGCAGCAGTGGCTGCCGGCAGCTGCTGCCGGGATCTTTGCCCTTCACCCCGTCCAGACCGAGTCCGTCAATTACGCCTATCAGCGCTCAACCCTCCTGGCGGCTTTCTTCGCTCTCCTTTCCATGAACAGCTTTCTTCAAGCGCAGCGATCGCCGCGCCGGAAAATCTGGCTCGCTCTCTCCGCTTGTTTCTTTTTCATGGCCGCCGTCTCCAAGGAATCGGCGTGGGTGCTCCCCCTGATGTGGGCGGCGCTTGTCTGGGGCGAATCCGAGGATTTCCGGTCATTCCGGCGTTCGTTACTCCGGTTGCGCTGGTTCGCGGTGTTCCTGGTGCTGGCGGCGCTGGGCGCACTCTGGACGTTGTACAGCCTCTGGAGCCGCGGCGAGCGAAATGCCGGTTTGGCACTGATGGACGGCTCGTTCAATTATCTCCTGGCTCAGATTCAGGTCCTTGCCACCTATTTGCGCCTTATTCTCATACCCACCGGGCTTTCGATCGATTACGATTTTCACCCCTTTCCTGCGCTTTCACCGTATGGAATTTTCTGCCTGTTGCTGCTGGCGGCACTTCTGGCCCTGGCGGCGCTCGTGCGCGGAAGAAGTCCTTTCATCTCATTTCTGATCCTGGCCTTCTTCATCTTCCTGGTTCCGACCTCCTCGATTATTCCCAGCAATGATCTCTTGTTTATACATCGCCTGTATCTCCCTATGATCGCTGCGGCCAGCCTGATGGCCTGGGCCATCCTCTTCGCCGTTTCATGGGTTGTCGGGGCTGCCAGGCCGAGGGCGGCGGTTGCCGCACTGGCCGTCTGCCTCACGCTGGGGTGCTTTGCGGTGGTTTCGAAGACAAGGACTCGGGTCTGGGGCGACAACATCCTCCTCTGGCAGGACGCAGTCGCCAAGGCGCCAGGCAAGGCTCGAACTCACTACAACCTCGGCGTTGCCTGTCTCGAGACTGACCGCGAACGGGCACGTCGCGAACTGCTCAAGACCGTCGAGTTGGACCCGAAACACGCGGCGGCTCTCTACAACCTCGGCTGGATCGCGCAGGTTGAAGCAGATTATGATTCGGCGCGGCGGTATTACAGGTCCGCAATCCAGGCGGACCCCGGCACCTGGCAGGCCCACCACAACCTGGGGAACCTGTGCATCCTGCAAGGCGATCTGCAGGGCGGGGCGCGGGAGTTTGAGGAGACGATCCGTCTTCGCGCCGACTACTGGCCGGCATATCTGAACCTCGCCGGAATTCAACTGCAGATAGGGGACACCGCGGCTGCGCTGCGGACGATCCAAAACCTCAAGCAGATCCGCTGGGACCTGCTTGAGGCAAGGTACTTGAGCGCCCTGGCGCTGGTTCAGGAAGCCAGGTATGGCGAGGCCGACGGGGAACTGCGGTTCATTTCCGAGCATGATGCCGGGGGAGCTTACCGGGATCGGATAGAAGCTCTTCGCGGCAGGTTTCCGGCCCGGCCCGGGGCTTCTAAGTGAGGATGCGCGAGTGATCGCCGGTGCCGAACATTGCCGCGATTCATATTGAAAGCATGTGCGTGAAGGAGAAACCGTTGCGGAATGCTTCTGGGGATTGCGGCGCGCCCTGAAAATATCACGGCGGAGAAAGAAGATATCCGCGCATCCTCAGCGCCCGGCCGGCAAAAATGGGCTTCATCGCAGTCTCTGTCCAGACCCGGTGCTGCCACTTGCCACTGCCGCCGCCTGAATCGCGGCGAAATTGTTGAATCGCCCTACCTGTCCGAGTATGATGTCGGCAACGAGGTGTGAGCCGTGCCAACGTTGTGCGGTTGCTGTGGGGGGATTGAACCATGAAGCATGCTATCCAAAACGATCTCGTGAAACTCGCGGCTGGCCTTTTCGTGGCAGCCATGCTCGTTCCTGCTGCCCACGCTCAGGTGCCCGCCGGCCCGCCGGCCCGGGCAGCCCTGCAGGCCAAACCAATCTCGTTACAGGCGGCAAGTCCCGCTCAGCAGCCCTTCCAGCAGCGGAATATGTCCCTCATTGGCCCAGGGCCCATTTTCGCTGCTACGACCACCAACCTGTTTGCCCAGGTCGCATTCGGAGGTGGATACATCACCGTCTTCAGCTTTCTCAACACGGGGGTGGACGCCGCCACGGGAGATCTGATCCTGACGGACAACAATGGACGGGCGCTGATTGCGGATTTCACTTCGCCGGGGAATCCTGACGCCGTGGGCTCGTCATTTCCGCTCTCGTTGCCCTCCGGCGGGTCACAGGTCGTCACGGCAGGTCCCGTGAATCCTACAACCGACCCGACCAGCGTCGGTTGGGCTCGTGTGGAAAGTACCGGCGGTTCGCTGGGTGGAGTGGCGACATTCCAATTCACCCTCGGCAACACGCTCTCGACCATCGTCGGCGTGCTTTCGGCGACCGCGACCAGTGCGGCCACCATTCCGGTCGACGATGATCACTCAGTGCCCCGGGATACCGGCTATGCCGTCGCGAACCCGGGCACTACTCCCATCAACATCAAGATCGTCCTGGTGCATCCTGACGGCACGATTCATCAGACGATATTGCCGCCGGCCTTGAATCCGCTGCCGCCGGGGGGGCACGTGGCGACGTTCGTATGGCAGGACCTCAACGACCAGTTCCTGCTGTTCCGTGGCTCCATGGTCCTCATTGAACAGTCAGGGAAGACGTTCTCGGTAGTGGCGCTGGTGCTGAACAATGGCCTTTTCACCGCAATCCCGGTGATCCCGGCCAAGGCCCCCGGCATCCAGTGAGATCGCCCGTTCGATTGTTATGATGGGAAAGCGCGCGGGTTCTCGCCCGATGCGCAACCTGACCCACCTGCGGCGCAATCTCTGATGCCAGTTCGCGTCCGGGCACAAAAAGCGCGCGCAGAGCCCCGCCTCGCTGCACGCGGCCCGAAGCAGGGTCTCTGTCAGAAAACCGATGTGGGCGCCTGGCTCGCCTGCCTGCGCCCGCTTCTCCTCCATTTCCTTGACCATGGCCCTGCCGCTGGCAGCGTCGGAATACAACGGGGAATCCATGATGACAATCCGCCCCTGGGATCGCAACACTCTCCCTGCTTCGCTCAAAGTCGGAGTCAACGCGGGAGTGTAATGCAGGGAACCGTTAAAGAGGACCATATCGAACTGCCCGCTCCGGAACGGCAAATGGTCGAACTCGGCCTGATAGGACTTTGGGCGGGTTGCATAGTGCCCGCCGGCGCCCAATCCGTCATGAGGATCATCGGAAATGTCGACTGACGCGACGGTATTCCCCAGAAGCATCAGCCGGTTCGACAGCCAGCAGTTGCCGGCGCCGGCATCCAGCACCCTGAGCGGCATGGCCGCGCCAAATAGCCGGGTGAATGACCGGAAGCTCTTTGAGCGGATGCGCCAGATCCTGCTTTGCGGATCGTCCCGGGGCACAAACGGAAGCTTCCGATAGTAGGCAGAATCGGGCGAACCCCAGCCTTCAGGAGATCGAACCGCCCGGTAGCGGCATAAGAATCCCTCATGGGCCTTGCGGCGCTCCGGGGGCAGAAAACGCCAGATTCCTCCTTTTAAAACATAGGACTCCCCGCAACGCGCGCATTCGATGAGTGCTTGCAGCGGTTCGAGGGATTCCCGGCACATGGGGCAAGCCAGGCTGAACGACGCATCGGAGAAGATTCGGCTGCCTTGACGTCCGCATGAATCAGCCATGTTTGGTCATGACCATCAGGAAGTGATCGCCTGCGCTCCGCAATATAGGCAGGGCGCCGAGTCGCCGATCGAGCCAGCCGAGACCTGCGCAGAGTCTGGGCCACCGTTCATACCAACCGGCCAAATAGGGTGGCGGCAGGAACAGAAGAAGCGCCGAACAGTGTGTGAGTTCAAAATCGGCGGAAAACTCCCGGTAAAACTCACGCGGGGTGAAATAGCTCGTCCACGCTGTATTGCCTTTCAGGCTGATTGGGGCGGGTCCATGAGAAAAGCGCGCGGCGGCACGCCGCCAACGGCCGCGCAGCCCGAAGTACAGAATTTCCCACGGACAGATTCGGCCCATAACCGACACAATCAGCTTCCCGCCCGGATTCAGCAGCGCGGCACACGTTTTTGCGACACTTTTGAGATCTGTGGCGCAATTCATCGGGCCCAGATTGGAGTATATTGCCGCGAAAGGCTCGCCCTTCAGCAAGTGGAGTTCGTGCATCCCGATCTGCACGACCGATATGCGGGAGCCCAGCCCTGTGCCGGCGGCACGCAGGCGCGTGCACTCGGCCATTTGGGGCGACCAGTCGGATGCCACGACCTGGTACCCGAGTCGTGCCAGGTACTCGGCGTCGATGCCCGTGCCGCACCCGATGTCGAGGATGCGCGCGCCCGCGGGTACGGCGCTTGTGATGCTGCGCCACATCGAGGCGCGCATATGCTGGATCAAGGCATTGTGGCCGAGCGGGCCGTCTGGTTCTCCGGCCACGCTGTCGAAGGCTTTGCGCGTGTCCTGCAGCCTGGTCTCCGCTTCCGGGATGCCCGGGTTGGAACTCGAGTCACGGGGCTTCCGCCTGTCGACGCCTGCCGCCTTTCCGTCCATGATCCCGTCTCCCATCTCCATGCCTCAGGAAAGCCTGGAAAGGGGTTTTAGCCGCTCGACGATCAGCTTCTCGATGGGTGCGTTATAAAAGTTTCGACGGCAGCGCCAGCGAGCGAGCACCTGCAGCGGACGGCGCAACCGGGTTTCGGGTCCCCAGGCGAAGCGGTTATAGAATTTGAAGCGCTCTATAAGCTTGAGTTTTTCCGAGGTGACCCAGGGTCCCGACGAACCGATGTAGTCGAATTCCGCCCAGTCTTCATTGGATTTTGGCAGGGAATAGCCGTTCCGAACCAGATCCCGGGTCATTGGAGAACCAGGATAAGGCTTGAAGTAGAAGATGGGCGTTTCGAAGGCCGGGCTCATGGCCCGCAGCCTTTTGACCAGGTCCAGCGTAGCCATCACGGAGCCGTCCGGCTCGTCCGGAAATCCGACCATGAATGAGAAAATCGCGCCGACCTTATGCCGGACGCAACGCTCTGCAACTTCCGACACCTGCGACAGAAGGATGTCCTTTTTCATCCAATCCAGCATGTGCTGCGAGCCGGATTCCACCCCGATCATGACCCGCCGCAGTCCGGATCGAACACAGAGCGCAAATTCATCATCCGACATCCGGCAGCCCTGGTCCGCGCGCAACGTGCCCGTCCACGTGAACGACAATCCTCTTCGCAGGAACTCCCCGGCGATGGCCACGACCCTCGCCCGAGGAGTGAAGAACGTTTCGTCCTGAAAATTCAGGTCGTCGAACCTGTAACGGCGCCATAGAGATTCGATCTCCTCACCCACTCGTTGAGGATCCAGGCCCGTCCATTCCCGATTGAATACATGGGGGTCCGCACAGAAAGCGCAGCGGAAGCGGCATCCTGTCGAGGCTACATAGTCCAGCTGCCTCCTGTTCTTGAGGCGAAAATAGTCTTCCACCGCGATCAGCCCATAATCGTGCGCAGGAAGCTCATTCATGTTCATGAGCGGCCGCGGCGGGTCGAAGCTCACTCGGTTTCCCCGGCGGCTGACCGTTCCCGTCAGCCCCTCGAGGCTGGACCGGCTCTCGAGGCGCTCCACCAATTCAGCGAAGGTAGGTTCTCCCTGCCCCAGGACCGCGACGTCGACACTCGATTCCGCGATCGTTTCCGCGGGCAATAGTGACGGGTGCCACCCGCCCCACACAACCGGCAGGTCCGGATATGAAGATTTTATCGCTCGGGAGATGTCCAATGCATCGCGAATGGGCGCACCGGTCAGGACGGAAACCCCGAAACACAACGCACCCTGGGACTCCTCGATCGCCCGCTGCTTCGCATTAATCTCGAGCCTGCTATCGATGATCTTGACCTCGTAACGCCGGGCATCCAGCACGGATCCGACCGCAAGCAGCCCCAGGGGCATCGTGTAGAAGACGTTCCCCGGATTGTATAAAACTACCCTTCTCCTGGCCATTTCCAAGAGTATACCAAACACGCCCGACTGGATGCGCTGGGGGTGACAGGGCAAGACGATTTCGGGCTGCAGCCCGCCGAAGGATCGAAAAATGAAATTATCAACACCTGACACCAAATCGCGGGCTCTGCTATTGTTATGGCATGTGGCTGCGCCGACCACGTCCTATAGTCTTTTTCAATGCCCGCATCCTTGAGGAGCAGCGTGTGGTCGCTTCCTCGATTCGCGTGGAAGGGAGCCGGATCGCTGCGCTGGGCTGTCCTCCCGGGCCCGATGACATCGCGATCGATCTCCAGGGGGACCTGGTGCTCCCGGGATTGATCAACACGCACGATCACCTCGAGCTGAACAACTTTCCCCGTCTCAAGTGGCGCGAACGCTATGAAAACGTAAGCGATTGGATCGCGGACTTCCAGCCCAGATTCAAAACAGACGCGACGCTGATTGCAGGAATGTCGATACCGCTCGAGGATCGGCTGCTGATCGGCGGCATTAAGAACCTGCTCAGCGGCGTGACCACGGTCTGTCATCACAATCCATTGCATGCAGTTCTGCGACGGGACTTCCCTGTGCGCATCGTGACCCGCTTTCGGTACAGTCATTCTCTGTTGCTCGATGGGGATTCGGTCCGGCGCGTGCTCGACAAGACGCCTCAGGATTGGCCGTGGATCATTCACGCCGCGGAAGGGACCGACGGGGAAGCACAGAAGGAGCTGGATCGCCTGCTGCGGCTGGATTGCATAACCCCGAACACGATTCTGGTGCATGCCGTCGGCCTCGGGCCCGATGCCAGGGAGCAGCTCCGCCGGCGAGGTGCAGCCATCATCTGGTGTCCGTCATCCAACCATTTTCTTTTGGGCGCGACCGCTGACGTCGCCGGCCTGGCGGCAGCCGGCCGCGTGGCGCTCGGGACCGATTCGCGTCTCAGCGGCGGGCGGGATCTCCTGTCGGAGATGGGAATCGCGGCCGCGTCCAAACAGGTGGATGCGCAGTCCATCCTGCGGATGGTGACGGTGGATGCGGCGCGCATACTGCGCCTGCCTGACGCCGGAGTCCTGCGCAAGGAAGCTTTCGCGGACCTGATGGTCCTCCCCGGCCGGCGCTCGAACCCGTTTGAAGACGTGCTCGAAGCAGATCGATCCGGCATACGGCTGGTTCTCATGGGGGGAAAGGCACAGGTTGCGGATATCGATCTGTCCCCGGTTTTTGCCGCAACCCAAGTCAAATCCGCGGAGGTTTGCCTCGACGGGCGGCGCAAACTGATGGCGGCATCGCTGGTCGAGCGATTGGGGAGAGCTCAGGCGAAGGAGCCTGGCCTCGAGTTGTGAGGGTGTTCGAACAGGTGTCATGGTTTGAAGGCGTGGTTTTGCACTTATGGATATTTTGCTGACACACGGCTATTGCCTCCGTGATGATGCGCACGAGCTTCAGGTTATGAAGCCGTACCCGCCCCTGGGCATTCTGTATATCTCCGCCTACCTCAAACAGAGAGGGTTCGACGTCGGCGTCCACGACCCGACCTTCCAGACGGCCTCGGATTTCAAAATGCGGCTTGATCGGGATCGCCCCGCCGTGGTCGGCATCTATGGCAACCTGATGACGAAATTCCGGGTGCTGGAAATGATGCGCGAAGCGCATGCCTCGGGTGCGCGCGTAATTCTCGGCGGGCCCGAGCCGGCATGCTACGTCGAGGAATATATCCGGCATGGCGCCGATGTGATCGTTTGCGGAGAAGGTGAGGCCGCGGTGGCGGAACTGCTTCCGCGGCTGGCGGCGGAAGGGCCGAACCGACTGGAGGGAATCGCCGGGATCGCTTACCGCCGCGAGGATGGAACCATTTGCAGGATGCCCGACCGGCCGATGATCGCCGACCTGGATACGCTGCCCGATCCAGACCGCGAGGCCGTCAATCTCGAACAGTATCTTTCCGCCTGGCGCGGGCACCATGGCGCGGGTTCGGTCTCCCTCATCTGCGCCCGGGGCTGCCCTTACCATTGTGCATGGTGCTGCCACGCGGTCTTTGGACACTCCCACCGCAGGCGGTCTCCGGTACGGGCCGCGGATGAGGTGCAGTCCCTCGCGGAGCGCTACAAGCCGGAACAACTCTGGTATGCCGACGACGTTTTTGCGATTCACCCTGGCTGGCTTTTCGAATATGCGACCGAGCTCAAGCGGCGGGGACTGCGCCTGCCTTTTGAATGCATCTCCCGCGCGGACCGCCTGAATGCTGAGGTGATCGATTGTCTCGCGGAAATGGGGTGTGTCCGGCTCTGGCTCGGCTCTGAATCGGGATCGCAGCGCATCCTCGATGCGATGCAGCGCGAGGTGAAGGTTGAGCAGATTCAGGCCGTAACGCAAGCCCTCCGCCGCCGCGGCATCCAGGCCGGGATGTTCATCATGCTCGGATACGAGGGGGAGGAAATCGAAGACCTGGAAGCGACGGTCCGTCACCTCAAGAGATCCGCGCCTGACGTTTTTCTGACGACCGTCGCGTACCCGATCAAGGATACTGCCTACTACGAACGGGTCCGAACCCGGCTGCTGGCTGAATCCCCCTGGGAAATGCGAACGGACCGCGATCTCAGGGTGCGCGGCCGCCGATCCCGCCGATTTTATTCCTTTGCCACACGCTGGATGGTCTTTTCCGTGGCCATGGCGCGGCGTTACAGGGGTGGCGGCGGGTTCGCCCGTTTCGTGAAAGCCGCAGTCAATGTAATTGTGGGCCGGATCGGCATGGAACTTACCAAGAATGACAGCGAGCTTCTCAAAATCAGAAACAGGGGAAGCTCAAAAGCCGCACCGCCTCCGAAATGAATACGGTCGCTTTTCCTGGCCAGTGAAATCAAAACCGCTCGGAGTGGTTACTCTATTCTAGCGGAGGCATCTTCAGATTGGGCAATAATTTCTCCTGGTCCGGCACCAGCCCCCCACCAGCCCCCGAAGGCTACTTCCTGTCCTTGGTCGAGGGGAACTGCGCCATAATATCCCCATAGCAATAGCCCTTGCGAATCTCAATGGAATGCACCCCTGTCATGAGACAGGAAGAACAGGGAGAGGATATTGTGAAATCGCGGGACAGAATACCCAGATACGGTTTCTCTCTCGGCATTATTGCCGGGCGAGCCGCACGTCGAGCACCTGGCCGGCCGTCGAGTTGGGTAATGCCTGGAACTTTACCGTGATCTTCTGTTTGCCGCGTGTCAGCGCCTCCGGCAGCTTGTACTCGACGTCAAAAAGCTCGGTCGGGTGAATCTCGAGCCTCTGCGTCGCGATCTTTTGACCGTCCACCAGCACGTCAAAGGAGCGCGAACGGCCTTCGCTGCCGATATAGGTGCAGACCAGCAGCAGCGGCCTGTCGGGTGAAACCTTGAGTTCATAACTGAACCACCCACCGCGGGCTTCACGAACCGTCTTCCCTTCAAAAGTGCCCGTGCGCGAGGCCTCCTGCTGCAAGTTGTGGTCGCGTTCGCTCTGCTCGTTGCCTATGTTTACCGCATCGACCGTCAGGCGTTCTATCTCCGCGCGCCGGGATTCCGCGGCGGCGATGTCGGCCCTCCTCTTTGCCCATTCCTCAGGGGAGTAGACTTTCCAGTAGACGGTGTAACGGATATCCGACGCCCTGTAAAAGGGGACCAACGATACGTCTTTCGGCTGGGCCAGGCCGGAGGTCTGGAAGTACAAGGGTTTGCCCGCCACGGGTTTGGTTTTCGCCAACACATCCTTACCCGTGCCCAGGAAAGAGGGGACTACCACCGGAGGGACCCGTCCAATCTGCGGTGCACTTGGGCCGTAACGCGATTCCTGCGTAAGCCCGTCCTTGCCGAGATCCCCGGCAAGCACAATCGGCCCATAGAGAATCGCGATCATGTTCGGGTCGTCGGGCATCGCCTCCGTTCGCAGGCTCATAGGCAAACGCACATCAACCGTGTCCCCGCTCTTCCACTCCCGCTCGACCGCGACATAAGATCCGGGCTTGCCGGGGACGCGCTGGTTCTGCCCGTTCACGGTCAGCGTCATGCCCGATTGCGCCCAGGCAGGGTAGCGCACCTGCAATGCAAACCGGACCGGCTTGCCGCACTGAAAGGTAAGCTTCGTGCTGTCCTGTTCAGGGAAGCGCGTCTCCTGGCGCACCGTTACCCCTTTGTCCTTCCAGGTGAGCTGCGATGCCATGAACAGGTTGAGATAGAGCGACTGATCGTTGTAGAAGTAGATGCTCTCGCCATATCTCCCCGGATTTTCCATGCCCGTGCCGACGCAGCACCAGAAGGAGTTGTTCGGGGTTGAGTAGGTCTTAAAGGCGCCGGGCCGCAGCGGCACGTAGTAGCACATCATGGCGGTGTCGGGATCCTGTGACGCCAGAATGTGATTGAACAGCCCGCGCTCGTAGAAATCCATTTTCTCGGCCGTGGGATCAAGCGCGAAGACATGCCGCGTCAGCTTGAGCATGTTGTATGTGTTGCAGGTCTCGGTGCTGGACGGTCCCAGGTTTCTCGAAAACTGATCGATCGGGAAAAAGCTCTCACCGTTGGTGTTGCCTCCGATCACGTAAGAACGGTGCAGGGCCACGCGTTCCCAGAAAAACCGCACGATGTCGTAATACCTCGTCTCGCCGGTCAGCTCGTACTCGCGGGCGGCGCCGATGACCTTGGGGAACTGCGTGTTGCCGTGCAGACGTCGGGGATCGTCAAGGTTGTCCACGCCCTTCGCCCATAAGTCGAAGTAGGCCTTGTGGTCGAATTTGCGGGCCGTCTGCAGATCATCCGGATTGCCGGTCACCGAATAGAGATTCGCCAGCACCTCGTTCATGCCGCCGAATTCGGTCATCAGGGCGGCCTGCTGCTGCTCTTCCGTGAGCCGGTCGACGCGGAACTTGACCCAGGCAGCCATTTTCGTCACGACGTCCAGCGCCCGCCGGTCGTCGCAGTAGAGGTACATGTCGAGCAGGCCGGCCATGATCTTGTGCAGCGTGTAATAGGGCGCCCAAACCTGGACCCGCTTGTCGACACGGTCGAAGAATTCCTCCGGGTAGGCGGAAAGGTACCCCTGGTGGAATCCCCTGGAGGGCATCGCCTGCTGGACTTTGGCCAGCTCCGCGACCATCGCGCCGGCTTTGTCCTTGAACCGGACGTCTCCGGTGCTCGCGTACATCAGGGCACAAGCCGACAGATAGTGCCCGACACTATGCCCACGCAACTCCCCCTTTGGCTCCTCCCATCCTCCCAGCGGCTCCGCCGAAGAAGGGAGTCCCGCCGTGACCCGGAAGTTGTGCAGGAGACGGTCTGAGTCGAGCTCCAGCAGGTACTTCTGGTCCCGCAGCAGCGCCTCCTTAAACGGCCCGTCCAGCAGGCGCACGTCCTGCAGGTCGAAAGGGAGGGCTTTCAAAGAGATTTTGTCCGCGACCTTCACCTTGCCTGCCGGGAGGAAAGACCCGGCCGAAATCACCAGAGGCAAGGCGACCATCAGGACCATTGTCAGAAAAGGCGCTCTTCTCATGTTCCTTCTCCTTTCCACAGCGGAAGATAAACAGACGCACTGAGCAAACACTTTTTGCCAATTCGGTGTCTTGAACAAAATCGAGTTGATTATAAAGCAGGATTGTTCTTGGTACGAGCCCTTCCTGGCGCCAATACCGTATCCCGGCTACTTTGGGGTTCTCGGGATTACAGCGGGACGAGCGCGAGCCAATTGACGCCGGTGCGCGGATCCGGGGGTGGGCCGAAGCCAAAATGTGATTGTGGACGGGATTGGCAGGGAGGTTACCAGGAATGACCCCGAGTTCCTCCAGAACAGAAACAGGGGAAACATGAAAGCCGCGCCTCCCCCGGAATGAATCCGCCTCGCTTTCCCTGACCAGTGAACTCAGAACCGCTCGGAGTGGAGCAGATTCCTCTTCAATCGCAGCAAACCGCGATAACCGTAAATCTCCAGGGGAAACCCATATTGATGATTTTTGAGGCGATACCGGGCTATGGGTTTCAGCGCTCCGAACAACAGGCGATGTGGCCACGAATTATCCTGTTCGCCGACTTTGACCTGATGATAGCCGAAGCGAATGTATTGCCGTATGGCCTGCAGACGATCGTGCTTGCGCCCGCTCAGCCACGGCAGAACCTGCAAGCGCGGATAAAACTCGACCCATGCTTCCAGTGTGGTCGGCGGCGTCAGACCCATGTCGATCGACTCTTCCCACGCCGGTGAGCCGGGATAGGGCGTAAAAATGCTCGTATAACAGTCGGCGCGATCGCAGTTTTCATAAATCCGGCGAATCAAATCAACGGATTTGGAGAGGTCCTCTTCTTTTTCGGAAGGCAGGCCGAAGATAAAACCGAAACTGGCGCGGAGACCGGAGGCCTTGCAGCGCTCGGCGGCGGCGAGAATCGATTCGGCGCCGGATTTTTTCCCGATGGCTTTGAGAACCTCATCGGAGCCGGATTCGGCGCCGAAGTGAATCCGCACCAGTCCGGAGCGCCGGAACATTTTGGCCTGCTCCACTGTCAACCGCTCCCACGAGTCCGCCCGGTCTTGAATGTACCATTCGAATTTCAGGCTGGCCCGGATGAAACCCTCAGCCAGTTCCATCGAGCGCGGGCGGGACGCGAAGAAGATATCATCGATAATGCCGACCAGGTTGATGTGATATTTTCTGACCAGATAGGAGACTTCGTCGACAACTTGTTCGGCTGGCAGCGCGTCGAGATTGCGCCCGTAAACGGCGGCATTGGAGCAATACGCGCAGCTGTATGGACATCCATGACTTGTCGTGTACATCAGCCACCGCAAACGGGTCTTGTGATAATAGCGCTCGTAATCGATCAGGTCGTAGCCCGGTATGCGGCTCGGCAGCAGCGCCACAGGCGTGTATGGCCGGGGCGGATTTATGGTGAGATCACCATTTTCTTTTGTGAGCGAGCCCGTGACGCCGTTGAGCGATTCCCCGGCTTCAAGTCGATTGACCATTTCAAGCAGGGTCAACTCTCCCTGCTTGACGACGACGGCGTCGACGCATGAGCATTCCAAAGTCTGTTGCGGCAGAATCGACGGGTGCCACCCCCCCAGGATAACCGGCAGGTTCGGATATCGGGCTTTGACCGCCCGGCCGACAGCAATGGCGCCTTTGATCATCGGGCCGGTGACGAGCGAGATGCCGAGGCAGAGGGCGTCTTCGACTTCCCGGACGACGGCGCCGGCATAGTCCGGCTCGATCGCGGTATCGACGATTTTCACGTCGTAGCCGGCAGTCACCAGCGGGCCCGCTATCGCAATCAGCGCAAGCGGCGGGCAGGCTTCGTTGCTGTCGTAAGCCGGAAAGAAAAGAACGATTTTTTTCTTCTTCATAAGCTTCCACGTAAGCCTGATGTTTTCGCTACTCCATCCTGCGCGCGCGGATTACGAGAACGGCCGGGTAATTCCGCCATCGATCCCCGAAATCGATTCGGGGCTCGCGCACTTCTTCAATGCGCAGACCCGCGGCAGCGCAGGCGGCCACATGATCGGAATACAGGTGAGTGTAATGCCGAACCTGGTACTCACCCCCATCATCGCCACGAAAAGTCCTTTTCCAGCCCAACATGGAACCCAGCGGATGAAAGTCGGAGTAGACCAGGATGCCTCCGGGGGCCAGCACCCGACGAATTTCGCACATCGCCCGCCCCAGATCCCGCACATGACCCGCGGCCAGGGCGAACGCAACCAGATGGAAAGCGCAGGGGCACAAACTCAGGGACAGCAGATCAGCCCGGACTAGGTCCGGCGCGACGGTCCGGGCTCGATTGAGCATGGGAGCGGACGCGTCCAGCCCCACCGCGGGCGAGGCTCCGCGCTCTCGAAGTATTTTAAGATACCGCCCGCTCCCGCAGGCCAGATCGAGCACGGCGCGCCCGCGCACATCCGGCAGCAATTCCAGAAAGGCGCCCTCTTCCAGCTCCATGAGCCTGTTGAACGCGCAGGGAGGATAGTTCGGAGCCCAGCGCGCATACGCTTCTTCAACGCTGAGTTCGGTTCCTCGATGAAACAAGCGTTGGATCCAGGGAAGCATGGCTTCAAAACCCTGTCGTCTCAGGGCGTTGGTAATGCATGAGCCTTTGCAGAACTCGCAATTCCAAGGGAAAGCCGTAGGTCCGCGTATGAAAGCGCCAGGCGCTGGCCGCGCGCAGCAGGCCGCGCCGAAAGCCCGTCAACCTCTGATCCGTCGAGGTCGGGTAATAGGCATTCAGCACACGTTCAAAACCCCGGATCTTGCGATGCAATTGATCCTTGAGCCAGGGACCGCGGGCATGCCTCCGGCTCACAAATTCCATCCAGTTCGGGCTTACCCACTCTTCCAGGGTCTCCGGAAAGGAAAACCCATCTGCCACTGCCGCTGCGTACATATGTCCAGGGCG
Organism: Terriglobia bacterium; assembly: GCA_963824985.1. Classification (GTDB taxonomy): domain Bacteria; phylum Acidobacteriota; class UBA6911; order UBA6911; family UBA6911; genus JAFNAG01. The sequence goes on along the minus strand of CAWGRQ010000039.1, from coordinate 34,452 downwards.
GGGAACGGGAGTATAAAAGTAAATAATGATTTCGCTGGCCGGATTCACTTTCTTGATCCGGCGGATAAACTCGAGGGTCGCGGTTGCGTCTGCCTCCGGGTCCGGCGGGCTTCCAACCATGAAGGAAAATTCAGGCAGAATCCCGTACTGCCTCATCTTTGCGGCGATTTCGAGCGTTTTTTGCGGAGTCAGTGTTCCGCCCTTATCGAAACCTTCAAGCGCCTGCGCCGAGGCCGCTTCGGCCCCCATGTATACTGCCTTCAGCCCGGAGGCGCGCATGGAGCGCCAGGTGTTTTCCGAGAACTTCAATAACGTGTCGATCCTGGCTTCTCCCCACCAGGCGAGGCCGAGAGGCGAAATCCGTTCGGCGAACTCGGCGATCCGGGCTTCCTGCGTGAAAAAATTGTTGTCGTAAAACTCGATGGCATTTGCCTGCCAGCGCTCGACGTACAGCTCGGCGAGCTTTGCCACTCGGGCGGCCGATTGAGCCAACCAGCGGCCGTTTACCATATTGACGACGGCGCAGAAGTTGCATAAAAAAGGACAGCCATAACTCGAGTGATGCGGCAGGGTGCGGGAGCCCAGAAATGTGCTGCGCACGTACGGCGCCATCTCGATGCGGTGATAAGGGTATGCGGGCAGGTCCTCCGGATGCGGTACGGGAGCCAGCTCGCATTCTACCACCGCTCCGCCGCATTCCCGATAGGCGAGCCCCGGCAGGGCGCGCCCGTCGCCGCCGTGCTCGAGCATGCTGAGCAAATCCAAAAATACCAACTCCCCGTGGCCGAGCACGACATAGTCCACGACGGTGGATTTCAGGCACGCGTATGCATGGAGAGTCGGGAAATAGCCGCCCCAGACAATGGTCACCCTGGGGAATTCATCTTTTAACATTCGGCAATGGGGAAAGGCCTCCGCCAGCTGCGGCCCCGGCATGACGGTGACGGCAACGACATTGGCTCCTTGTTGGATATGTTCGCGAATCAACTTCACGGGCTCTCGGGTGACGTTGCCGTCTACGAAGGCGTATTCATAGCGCCCCTCCAGGGCGCCCCCTAGAGCGAGCAGGGACATGGGCAGGATCTTTTTGCCTGAGGGGTTGCTTTTGGGATTGTATAGGACAATTCTCGGCTTCATCGGGAGCCTCGCGACAGAGAACTTGCGGGCATGGAACAACGCCGACGGACGCCATTCGGGACGGCGTCAAAACCTCGTCGGGGAAAATGTGACAAAACAGGCCTCCCAGTGCAAGAATGATCATCGTCGAGCTCGAGACCGGCATCCGCTCAAGTGCGGCACGCCCGGGAAGAATCCCGAGAATGGATCTAAATCGGAGAGGCCCTTCAGAATTCGGGAAATGGGTCGGAAGCCAAGGATCTGTCTGAATTCTGATCAGTCATAGACATTTTCCCACCTCCAGGCTGCCTGCCGCACGCGAATCATTCGTGCATGATTGGTTTCAAACATTCGGATTTGCCGGAATTCGATCCAGCCGCCATCTTTGCCTGTGCCAGGCCAACCAGTTCTTTGGTATGGAGGCAACCGTCCGCAGGACTCCTGCATGCCCGGGCTGCGGCCGGGCACTCCACTGTTTGAGCTTCTTCAAAGCCTTGCGGACGCGGAACTCGGCGTGTACCGCGCCGTAAAGCGTACGATAGAATTCCTCGCTGAACGGGCCGTGATATAGCATTGCCAGATCGTCGCTGTCGAGCCAGTTCTGCTTCTCTCCCAGCTGGGAGCGAACCCGCTCGTAAAACCCGGTCCCCGGCAATGGATAGGAGACCGAAATACCAATGTCGTCGGGCGCGAGGTCCCGGATCATCTGCAATGTAAGCTCGATGTCGGAACGGGTTTCGCCCGGATAGCCGAACTGCAAAAAAAAGCCGACCTCGATGCCGGCTGAGCCGAGCAGTCGACGGGCATCACCGATTTGCCCGACCGTTGTCCCTTTCTCCATGGCGTCCAGGATCTTTTGTGATCCGGATTCCGCGCCCAGCCAGACGGTTTTGCAGCCGGCGTCCCTGAGCCCCTTCACAACCGCGGGTGTTACCAAATCGGCGCGCATTTGGCATTTGAAGGGGATGCCTGCCCCTTTTTCCCGGGCAAGGCTCCCGAAACGTTCGATCCAACCCGGCTTGAGGCCGAAAATGTCGTCGACAAACCAGATGTGCCCCGGCCGGCAGGACGCCTTCAACCACTCGAGTTCGGCGATCACATTTTCCGGCGAGCGGGAACTGTAATGCCGGCCCCAGATCGGTTTTGCGCACCAATTGCAGCCATAAGGGCAGCCGCGCGTCGTCACCACGTTCATCGAAAGCCAGCCGTGCCGGGCCAGCCACCGTTCGCGATAGCGCGGGACGTTCACGAGGTCCCAAGCGGGAATCGGCAGAAGATCGATATTGGCCAGGGGAGGCCGGGGCGGGTTTCGCCGGGGCGTTCCCGACGGGTCGCGCCATACCAGGCCGGTTATGCTTTCAAGCGAACCCCTTTCCCGGCCCTCGAGACAATCGAGCAATTCCCCCAGAGTTACCTCTCCCTCTCCCTGGATCACGCAGTCCGCGCCGTTTTCCAGATAGATCTCGGGCCGGTCGGTTGCGTCGGCACCGGTGAGTATGATCGTGCATCCCCGGCTTTTTGCCAGCGCGATCATCCGGATTGCCGCCTCGCGCATGCGAAGCAGGCACATCTTGCTCAGGTAGTTGAAATTGTCCTCGTAGAGGACCGCGTACCGGGGCCGATGGGAATCGAGCGCGGCGCCCCATTCGTCCACGGACTCGGCCAGCATGGCGTCGAAGAGCGCCACTTCGTAGCCGCGCGAGCGCAGGTAGGAGGCGGCATAGAGCGTGCCCAGCGGCGGATAAGGCTGCATGGCGGCTTCCAGCTTGGGATCGAAGCGAAGGAAATACGATTGACCGAGGAGAATCTGGATCACATCCCCTCCAGCAGGTCGACGATTCGTCTAAAAGCCGGACAGACACAGCGCGAGCATTCCTGACGCAACCCAAGTCTCTGCTGTCGCCGCAGATCCTTTCCGATCGCCGTGTTCAACGCGCGGGATATCGGCGTGCCGTCGAACCGGCCTGAAGACGGGAGGAAAAAACAGGGTCTGATCGAGCCGTCGGTCTCGATGACCGCGGAGAAGCTTGGCGCATTGCAGCGCACCGGCGGGAAGTCCCGCAGGCCCGCCCGCGCCGCGAAATAGCCGTGTAACAGCCGCAACTTCGATTTCGACTCACTGATGTAACCGCTGGCGAATTCGTCGTCAAACTCGCGCTCGACATTTTCGAGGACCCTGGCGAACGGATCGAGATCTTCAACGGAAAGACCTGCGGCACACTCAAATTCTTCCCCACGCGCAAAGGCCGCGCGACTGCACGTATCCACGGCCAGGAACGAGTGGTGGGAAGCGCCCGACGAACGCGCCAACCGGATCAGGGCGGGAATCTCAGCATAGTTCCGGCGTTGCACGGTAGTTCGCACGGTGACGGGGATTTTCCCGGATATCCGGTTCATCCCTTGCATTACGCACTCCAGTCCGTCCACGCCGCGAATTGCCCGATAGGATTCCGGGGTTGCGCCATCAAGCGAAAGGAAGATTTCGTCGATGCAGGCTTCCAATGCATCGGCATTTTTGGCGAGCAACAGGCCGTTCGTTGCCAGGCCTACCTGCAGGCCCAGCTCTTTGAAAACGGCGCCGATCCCCGCCCATTGCGGGTGCTGCAATGGCTCGCCGCCGGACAGGAGAATGTAGCGGGTACCAAATGCGTGAAGTTCGAATGCCAGTTTCTTGACGAGATCCATCGAGATCTCATTGCGACCGGAGCGCCAATAGTCGCAACACACGCAACGCGAGCTGCAGCGCTCGGTAATGCAGAGAGTCGCGACCGGCAGGGCGCGCAGAGAATTGGAAAGGAGGCTGAGAAACGCAGGCAAAAGCATTGATCCTACCTGATGTTCTAAAGCATTGAGGTCCGAATTCCGGCCGCCGTATATAGTATAGGGGGTTCGACCGCACCGAGGAAGCAGAGCCTGCCTGTCTATTTCGCAATCCCGCGGAAAGGTTTCAAGCGCGCTCAGGCGTCTCCAGCTGATATTCCTCGAGGCGCCGCTGGTACTGTGAACAAATGCGGGCGCCATGATCATCGAAGTGGCCCTTGACCTGGTTTTTGTCAAGAATGACGCCGCTTCCGGAGCCGGCCGTCCGGGGCGCGAACTTGCGAATCTTGCGCCGCATTTCCCAGGCTTCCAGCCGATCGCCAAACACCCCCGACAGCAGCCATTCCAGAAGCCGCTTCAGCGCGCTCACCATCCTCCCGGGCCTGTATTCCGGCTCCGCGTGAAGCGGGCGGCCGGCATTGGGAAGGATCCGCGAAATCCAGGGATTGGCCGAGCGTATCTTCTCATGGACCGCATATCCGTACAGCGGGACCATTTGGACAAATTCGTGCGCGACGTAGATTGTGCGCGGCTCGAGTGACAGCGCTTCCTCGGAGATGACGTAGTTGGGACAGAGGGTGTTGGGCGTGAGATTCCCCGCATAAACCACCATCACTGCCAGAGCGCGCGCCAGCCAGACTCGGGAGGCTGCCGTGACGATGAGCATGTCGACGTCATCCCGGTCGTTGCTGTTGTCCATGGCCAGGGCGCCGGTAACAGCGACCATCCTGACAAATGGCAGGTTGCCGAGGATCCGGACAAAAAACCGGGCCTTCCGCCACAGTCTGTCCGAAGACCGCGACCGGCTGCTCCGCCTGTCCACGAGCTCCTCCCGCCCGCGCAGGATGACAAATCCATCCTTCCGGGTGATCCATTCTCCGAGCCTGGCCGGCGAAAGCAGGATTGCCTCGACTTCCGCATGCGAGCCGCGAATTTCCACAAGGTAATGAGAGATCTCTTCAGGAGTGAGAGCGTAGTCAAACAGATCGGAGTACAATACCGTTTTGAGGATGGCGCGTTCGACCTGCAGGGCGTCGTGCTCCCGGGAGTTTTCCGAAAATCGGTCATCCTGCTGCGCTTTGGCTTGGGGTTCGGCGGACCGGACCTGAGACAGCTGTTTCATAGAATGCGATGCGGATTCCTATGAAAGTTGCCCTGATTCACGACTACCTAAATCAGTACGGAGGGGCGGAGCGGGTGCTCGAAACGCTCCTGGAGATTTTCCCCGATGCGCACATCTATACATTATTATACAGTCCGGGACGGACGTCGCCTCATTTCCGGGAAAAAGTTCATAAGACCAGCGTCCTCGATTTCTCCTTCGCCAGGCACCATCACCGACTGTTCATTCCTCTGATGCCCTGCGCCGTCAAAAGCTTGAGGGTCGCTGATCGATACGACCTGATCCTGTCCGACAGCGCGGGCTATGCTAAAGGAGTACCACAGGATGGGCGGACATTCCATCTGTCGTATTGCTACACTCCGCTGCGCTATGCCTGGGAAATAGACAACTATTTTGCCAACCCCGTTTTCAAAACCCTGTTCCGGCCGGCGTTCGGATATCTCAAGCGCTGGGATTATAGGGCGGCGCAGAAGCCCGATGTCCTCCTGGCGGTTTCCGCATTCATTGCAGACAAGATCCGGCAGTACTACGGCCGGACGGCGCATGTGGTCTATCCGCCGGTCGATTACGATCGGTTCTACTTTGAATCCGGACTTCAGCCTTCTTCAGCGCGCCCGTCCTATTATCTGGCAGCCGGACGGATGCTCCACTACAAGAAATTCACACTTCTGGTGGAGGCATTCCTCGAGCTCGGCCTGAACCTCAGGATAGTCGGCACCGGGCCGGAACAGCAGAAGATCGAAGAGATGTCGGCGAATGCGCCCAATATCCGCCTGATGCATTTCGTCAGCGACACCGAATTGCACGCGCTCTACAGCGGCGCGAAGGCTTTCCTCTTCCCTCAGGTGGAGGATTTCGGCCTGGTGGCCGCGGAGGCCCAGGCATGCGGTACGCCCGTGATCGCCTATGCCCGGGGAGGCTCTATGGAAATCGTGGCAGAGGGCTGCACCGGGATTTTTTTTCACGAGCAGTGCGTGCGCAGCATAGTGGAGGCCGTCCGCAGGTTCGAGCAGATGGATTTCAATCGCGCCGAGATTGCCAGGGTGAGTCACAAATTCACGGCGGAGAACTTCCGGGAAGGTATTTTGCGGGCCATCCCCGCAGAGATCCGGGCTCGACTCGGCGCCTGATCGCCGTGGCCGGCAGGGAATGCCGGAACTCGGCACATTCCCCGGTTTACGAAACGATCTTCTGATACACGGCCAGCGTTTGCGCGGCAGCGCCAATCCAGGAGAATTGTGCGGCGCGAACCAGCCCCGCTTCGCGCAACTCGTCGCGCAGCGAATCGCCGGTCAGCAGACGGTGCAGCCCCTGCTCGATCTCATTTTCAGAGAACGGGTCCACGAGGAGCGCCGCTCCTGCTCCCACCTCGGCCATTGCGGAGGTGTTGCCGGTCAGAACTGGAACGCCACAGCTCATGGCTTCAACGATGGGGAGGCCGAATCCCTCATATAGTGATGGGAAGGCCACCACCCGGGCCAGGTTGTAAATGGCAGGCAGATCTTCGCCCGGCACATACCCGAGAAGCCTTATTGCATCTTTCACCCCGCTCTGCTCGATCTGTTTCAGCAGGGGCCGGTAATGCCAGCCCAACTGTCCAACCAGCACCAGCTGCTCCCGTCTTCCGCGACGGCGCAATTCGGAGAAAGCCGCCACCAGCCGGGCCGTGTTTTTTCTCGGCTCGAGCGTGCTGACCGACAATATGAATGGAGCGTCGAGTCCATACTTCCGCTTCACCCGCTCCAGCTCCGCAGGGTCCTGTATCAGCCGGAATTCCCCGCCTGCGGCGCCGTGAATGACATGCACCTTGTCGGCAGGCAGCCCGAGCAGCCTGACCATGTCCTTCTTTGAACTTTCGGAGACCGTGATGACGGCAGCAGCCCTGCGGGTGACGGCAGGGAGGATGGTGCGCACCAGCCATAGACTCCTCTGCGGCTGCAGACGGGGATAGAGGTAAAGAGACATGTCGTAGACGGAGACGGCATACGGGCAGGACAGGTACAGAGGTGCGATCGAGTTGGTGAAATGACAAAGGTGAGGCTGCAGACGCGACACGATGAGGGGCAAGGCGAACTGAATCCAGAGCGAACGGTTGTGGATGCGCCACCCGGACGCAAGCTCGACATTGGCAGGAATCGGGCTGGCCGGCGGGCGGCTTGACAGCAAGGCCCATCGCCATCCACCGTCCTGTTTGGAGAGGGCATCCAGCAGGTGAGCAGTGTAATGGCTCACGCCCGACTTCCAGCTCAATTCCAGAGCCGCCGCCTCGAAGCCGACCAGGCGCGTCGCTCGATGGTTCATCGCGAATTTCCGCCGTATGCCAGTCCCACGGCCATTCCGGTCAGTATCCAGAACATGCCATAAGTGGGCGTGAATGCAAAAAAATAGTCCACCAGCCCATGCAGGCAAAAAGCGGCAAGCCCGAGGCCGATCCCGACAACCAGCAACTTGTCTTCTCGATGTTCCGCGCCCAGCCAGGCTTTTTTGGCCGCCACGGCGGCCGACATCAGGATTGCGATCAGGCCTGCCAGACCGCCCAGGCCGGCGGTCGCGAGCAACTCGAGATACATGTTGTTTGAATAAATGCGCGTGTCAAAGCGTTTCAGGCCCAGATAGGGGCCGAACAGACGCCTGAAGTTGTCCGGACCGGCCCCCAAAACGGGATACTGCATCCACATGAGCGCCGCAGCACGCCACAAGTCCCGACGAGGCAGAGACAGCAAAGGCCAGTTCATCGGAGGAGGATACTCCACGGTTGCCGTGCCGGCCGCGGAAGGCAAAACCAACACCTGCATCCGGCCTTGTGGGGTCCGATAAACGCTGAACCAGGCTATTTTTTCCTGCAGCATGTCCCACTGCAGGACATACCGCCCGGGCTTTGTTCCGGCAATGACCAGCGCCTCCATTTTCAAAGTAGCGCCTGGCCCCACATCCGCGGGCAACACAGACCGGAATCCCTCCCACAACAATATCTTTTCGCCTTCGGGATCCAGCCAGTGGTAGCTCACAACCACCGACTGACTCCCCTGGGCCGGCCATGCCAGTTTGCCGAGGTTTCGAATGGTCAGCGAGACCCTCGCCGGCCGGCCCGCCTCCATCGTCAAGTTCCCGGGAAAATCTTCATACTCGGCATGATACCACTCGGACATGTCCGGGAACGTCAGGCGCAGCATGAGCAGGTTATTCGAGGTCAGGTGAATTGCGATCAGCGCAACCGAGGAGATGAGGCCGAAACCGGCTAGCGAGCGGAGCGATGGCAGCAGATGTCTGGAGATGACAAGCAGCGCTGCCAGCGAAACGAACGCGACCAGAATGCCCGCACGGCTTGCGGAGATGAGGATCGCATCGCACAGCAACAGCATGCAGGCGAAGGCGGCCCACCAGCATCGCCCGGCGAAACGCCGGCGGCCACACCAAAGGAGGACTGCGGGCGCCAGCGGCAGTGCGGCCTCCCAATACATGGACGCAATGTTGGCATATTGAAAGGTGCCGCTGGCGCGCAGATACTTACCGGTCATCGAGGGATCGATCTTGAAATTCGCCAGGAATGACGCGGCGCCCGGAAGCAGCATTTCGGCCTGCGCTGCGGCTGCCGACAATACCGACCCCGCCAGCAAGCCCGAACCGACCAGAGCCGCGGACCTGGGGGTTCGGACAAAACTCGCGGCGGCCATACCTAAGGCGCAGCCGCCCGCAACGCGAAATGCGAATTTCAACGCTTCAGCCCTGTGAGATGGCGCCAGGCAGGCCGAGAGGATCAGAATGCCGGCCCAGGCCGCGATAGCGGCGTGCGCAACCGTCCAGAGCAGGCGACGCGTCACCAGCCACTGCGCGGCCCAGACACCGACCGCCAGATAGATGCCGATTTCCACATTGGTGATCCCAAGGGGCCCGACGTGGAAGAGCGGGTCCTTGAGCTCGAATGGAAGGACAATGGCCAGCACCACAAGAACTGTGAGTCCGATGGTCTGAAACCGGTCGGGCTCGCCGATTTTCCGAGTCATTATCGGTTCCTTGGATTTCGAGGCCGCCTGTTCCGTCGGGCCTATCTCAATCCCGCCGCCACTTCTCCGGCGAGCCGAAAGACAGCCTCAGCCGAATGGCAAGTCAGGCAAAACACATCGTCCTGGTGTCAGTGAAACCCCGGGAAGGTATCGGCACCCCACAATTCCATCCCCCCCAAATGCGCCCCAATTCCCCATAGAAGCGCCAGCAGCAATGCCAGCAATACGACCAGGTATTTGTTGGGAGTGCGGCCGCGCAGCTGGGCAATACCCAGAAACGCCAGTATTGCCGCTACAATCGCGCCCGAAGCTCCCAGAATCTGATGCCGGAAAATGCGGGTGTTCGCCGGCACGTCCGGGACCAGGATCCCGCTCTGAATGTAGGGTTTCCCGTCCTCGTTGAACCTTCCCTTGGCAGCCGAGATTCCGGTGATTACCGTGGGGAGAACCGTCACGAAGGCAACGATCGACAGGACGGCCCAGGCCCAGGTGAGTTCCCTTTTATAAATGAACAATCCCATCACTGCCGCGATGGCTCCCAGGATGGCGGAAGCGATCGGCAAGTGGGTCATTGCCGAATGGTTCTGCGCTAGAAATTGGATCATAATGATCTCCTTTTGTCCTGGTTCGAAAAACCTTGTTTGAGCAGGCTCGCAGCGGCCATTCCCATCATGGCGACACGATGAGCAAGGGTTGAGAGGAATGTTCTCGGAGCTGTCTGAATTGGCTTTTGCTCGTCAAGTTCGTCTCCCTGCTTCATGGGGCGAACAATGCGCACCGTGATTTGGCTGCCCGTCGCGCGGATTCAGGCATTTCCTGCATTTGACCAAAGCTTACCCGGAGGCATGACTCTTGGCAAGTTGGTATCAGACGGGAGATGGCTGTGCCCCACATGCCATTGCCGCGGGCGCCAACCGGATAGTGCTGCAGGCTCACTTGAGAGCCCGTCAAGCCTCCCGGCCGAGTGCGAGACTGCAAAAGGCTGAAGATAATTGCGGCCCATAAGCCCCAGTCCTTCATTCTGAAACCAGCAGCCCACAGCCTAAACTGCTACAGCCTATCCTGAATCCTCATCCGTGCGTCGACGACGATCGCGCCTTTCCCGGGTTCCAGCACTTTGATGGGGTTCAGATCCAGGTCCAGCAGCTCGGGAACGGATGCCGCCAGGGCGGCCACCTTCCGGAGTATATCCGCCAATGCCGCCCGATCCCCGGCGGGGGTTCCGCGATATCCGTCGAGCAGGGCCACGGTGCGCAACTTGCCGATCATTTCCTCGGCATCCAGGTCGCTGAGGGGAGGCAGGCGGAATGTGACATCCTTGATCGCCTCCACGAGCACGCCCCCGAGGCCGCACACCAGCATTGGCCCGAAGAGCGGATCGACCGTGACCCCGACCAGCGCCTCTATTCCGCCGGCGATCTCGCGCTGCAGCAACACGCGTTTCAGGTCCACCCCGATGGATCGCATTCGCTCCGACAGCCTGGCGACCCCCTCGGTCACATCAGCGCGCGACTTCAGGCCGAGCAGAACACCGCCGACGTCGCTCTTGTGGATCACTTCCTCGGCCAGCACCTTGGCCACCAGGGGATACCCCAGCCGCCCGGCGAGGTCGGGAGCCTCCTGCAGCCCGGCTTCGTGCGCGGCGGCGAACTCGATTCCGGCCGCAGCCAGGATACGGCCGATATCCGAAGGAGAAAGCCAGATCGGCCCCGGGCGGGAAGCCAGCACTGAATCGATGACATCACGAATATCGCGCCTGGCCCGGGCATCAAGGGTGAGATATCGGCCCTGCGGCCGCCTGCGCCAGCAAGCATATTTGTGGGCCGCCCCAAGCGCCGCCGCGGCGTTTTCAGGAAAGCCATAGGTGGGAATCCGGCCGCGGGGCGGATCGCAGATTAGAGGAGGCACGCCGCGAGCGGACATGAAGACCGCAAGCACGGGCTTGTCCGCGGACACGCGTTCGATGGCCTGCTTCAGCGCCCGGATCATCTCCTCCGGAGGGTGAAGCTGAGGCGGCAGGTAGATGAGAATGAGCGCGTCGATGGCGGGATCGGCAGCCGCGATCTCAACGGCTCGCGCATATTGATCCGGAGTTGCGGAGGCGATCATGTCGATGGGATTGGCCAGCCCGGCTTGCACGGGGAGGAAGGCTCGCAGCTTCTCCCTGGTGTCGGAGCCGTATTCGGGAAGCAGCAGTCCGTGAGCCTCGCAGGCGTCGGCGAGCAGGATGCCCGGCCCGCCGGCGTTGGTTATGGCGCCCACGCGCCGACCGGAGGGGAGCGGCTGAAGTGCCAGGAGCCTGGAGATATCAAGCAACTGCTCGACGGATTGGGCGCGGATGATTCCCGTCTGTTCAAAGAGGGCGTCCACGGCCACGTCCGAACTCGCCAGCGACGCGGAATGGCTCGAAGCAGCGCGCGCTCCCGCGGCGGATCGTCCCGACTTCAGGGCGACGATCGGTTTGCGGCGGGCGATTTCGGGTGCCATCCGGGCAAAATCCCCCGGATGATCGAAGCTTTCCAGGTAGAGCATGATGACCTCGGTCTGCGGGTCCTCGGACCAGTAGGCGAGCAGATCGTTGGCCGATATGTCGGCCTTGTTGCCGATGGATACGAATGTTGAAATGCCGATGTGGAGATCCGGGGCCAGGTCGAGGAGGGCGTAACCAAGGGCGCCGCTCTGCGAGAGCAGGCCGATCTTGCCTGCCGGAGGCCAGACAGGGGCAAAGTTGGCGTTCAGGGAGATATCCGGCGCGGTATTGATCACGCCCATGCAATTCGGGCCTACCATTCGCATGCCCGCGGCGCGCGCCCCCTGCTTCATCCGACGCTCGGCCTCCTTCCCCTCGGCCGATACCTCCCCGAAGCCGGCGGAGATTACCACGACGCTGCGAACGCCCGCGCGCCCGCATGCGGCAATCTCCTCTTCCACGGCCGCGGCGGGAACGGCGATGAGCGCCATGTCCGGCGTCGTCGGGATCGCGTCTATGGAGGGGAATGCCGGGATGCCGTCGATTCTCGGCGGCGCCGGGATTGACGGGGAAGAGAGAACCCCTGTATCCGCACCGCTTCAAGTTGGCGACCAGCGCCGCCCCGATGGTGCCGCGCTTGCGGGAGGCCCCTACAACCGCCACGGAACGAGGCTGTAGAAAATAACGGACGCTGGCCGCGGCCGCCACGCGCTTTCTCCTGGTTTGAGCCGCCAGAAAATCGCCGGGCATCTCGGTTGGAAAAGAGAAAAGAACTGCGCCGGATTCCGGCCTGCGCTCGACGCGGAATCCAAGCGAGGAAAGAGCGGGAATCATCGAGGCGGTATCTCCCGGAGCTTCATTCCGGAACTCCTGAATGCCGCGACGCTGCCCGATCCCACCCAGGTGCTCGAGCAGAAGGGCGCCCACTCCCTGCCCGCGAAACTCGGATGCGACCGCCAGCACGATTTCGCCACATTCCGGATGTGTATCCGGATCCGGGACACGGAAGCGGGCCGCGCCGACAACGTGCTCCGAACCTCCAATCCGAAGCGCCGCGATCAGTGCCGTCTCCGAAGCCGGGTTCCCGCCCGGAGCCCTCCGCTCTCTGTCGTGCTGCCACAGGCTGACGAAGTACCGGCGTACGGATTCCGTCACCGAGTCGAGCCCGAATCCGAACGAATCTACAGATTCCCGATCACCCTCGCGCCACTCCCGAAGATAAAACGACCGGCCGTCCCGAAGGATTGCATCCGCATGATATTCCCATGAAACCAGGTGCATGTTGCAATCTCCTGAAATCCGATTTTTGGCAAAATATCGGGGGGCTGCGGGATCAAGTTTCAGCCCCTTTCCTGCCCTGGTACACGATTCCATTAATACGGCGACGTGTTCTCGGGACGCGGATAAAGGCGGATGGCACAACAATGATGCGCGTTCATCCGCGTCCCGAAAGATAGGGTGCCGTATCTCGAACCACCGTACGCAGCTCCCAACGCCCGGCCGTTCGAGGGCAGGCGGTTCTGATCCCCCGGACTCATAAAGCCTGCAGTTTGGCGTAACGTTCGATCAGTGTCTTCCTGCCGACGCGACTGAATGTGATGGTCAGCTTCATATCATTCCCCGTGCGCTCCCGGCTCAGGATAATGCCGTCGCCGAACTGCGGGTGGCGGACGCGCATCCCGCTCTTGAGCACATGCCCGGTGGTGGCGCCGGCCCGGGAGTTCTGTTTTTCGAAGTACGAGCGCAACTCCGCGATCGATCGGGGATATCCGGCGCCGGGATCTTCGGCTCGCGCGCCCCGGGATTCCGCGTCAACCCCCTGCAGTCGCTCATCCTCGTAGCGCCCGTCCTCCTCGAACACGCCGGAGGTCTCGGCGGTGAGGCCTTCAACCAGCAGGTCCGGCATTTCCTTCAGAAAACGGGACGGCAAGGCGGGCATGCCCGCATCCGGACCGAAACTGCGGCGAAACGGTGTCCAGGTCAGGAACAGTTTTTGCCGGGCCCGCGTGATTCCCACGTAACAGAGACGCCGTTCCTCTTCCAAATCCTCCCTGGAATCGCGCGACTGAAAGTGCGGGAACAGGCCCTCCTCGAGGCCGGCCAGGAAGACGACGTCGAACTCCAGCCCTTTGGCGCTGTGCACCGTGAGGAGCGCAACACGCGCGTCGGGGTTAAACTGGTCCAGTTCGGATGAAAGCGAGGCTCGATCAAGGAACTCAAAAACGGTTTCGCCGCGCTCTTCCGACTCATAAGCGGCCCGCACCAATTCCTCTATGTTGGCGATCCGGTCCTCGGCCTCCTGGGCCGTTTCGCGCGCTTCGAGCATGGCGCGATAGCCGATCCGCTCCAGGATCTCCTTCAGCAGCTTGCCGGGAGATGCCTGGCCGGCCTGAGCGGTCCAGGTATCGAGCAATTCCTGGAATCGCGCCAGGGCGCGATGCGCTCGGCCCGCCCGCTGCGGGTCCGCCGCCAGTTCCCGCAACACCCGGGATATCGGCACTCCCTGTTCGACCGCGGTCCGGGTCAGCTGTTCGATGGTCGTGCTGCCGATGCCGCGCGGGGGTGTGTTGATGATGCGCAGCAGGGCGACATCGTCCTCCGGATTGAAAATGACGCGCAGGTAGCCCAGCATGTCCTTGACTTCCATCCGGTTGAAAAAGCCGACGCTGCCGACCACCACGAAGGGGACGCCGTGCTGCATCAGGACGTCCTCAAAATTGCGTGACATCGCATTGGTGCGGTACAGGATCGCAATGCGGTATTGGGGCTGCTCCTGGAGGAGCTCCTGAATCCGGTAGAGCACCCACTCCGCCTCGGCGCGGGCCGATGGACTCCTGCGGCAGGTAGCCACGTCCCCGCGGGGGTTCTCGGTCCACAGCACCTTTCCTTTCCGTTCCGTGTTGTTGGCGACGACAGCTCCGGCAACATCGAGTATCGACTGCGTGGAGCGATAGTTTTGTTCCAACTTGATGATCCGGGCGCCGGGGAAATCCCTTTCGAAATCCAGGATGTTCCTGATGTTTGCGCCGCGGAATTTATAGATCGACTGGTCTTCGTCCCCGACGACGAACACATTCTGATGCCGCGCGGTGAGGAGTTTCAGCAGGTCATACTGGGGGCGGTTGGTATCCTGGTACTCGTCGACCAGGATAAATCGGTACTGGTCTCCATATTGCTGGCAGACTTCGGGGAACCGGTCCAGAATCTCGGTCGATTTCAAAAGGAGATCGTCGAAATCCAGGGCATTGGCCTTGCGCAGCCGCTGATCGTAGGTCTCGTAAAGATGCTGAAGATCCTCGGCCGTGGCCGAAGGCATTCGTCGCGCATAAGCGGCTGCCGGAATATTGTGGTTTTTGGCGTAGCTTATACGGCTGAGGATTTCGCGCGGCGCCAGGTCCTTTTCGGGGCGCCGTTCGTCCTCCAGAATCTGTTTTATCAGCCGCCGCTGGTCATCGGTGTCGTAGATGGAAAAATCACGCTTGTAGCCGAGGCGTGAAATTTCGCGCCGGAGCAGGCGAACGCAAAAGGAGTGAAAGGTGGCGATCAAGGGTTCCGCCGTGCGTCCCGGGCCGAGCAGTGCGTGGACGCGGTCGCGCATCTCCCTGGCGGCCTTGTTGGTGAAGGTAACGGCGAGAATGTCCTCGGGGCGCGCGGCGGCGTTGCGGATCAGGTAGGCGATGCGGTGGGCAATCACTCTGGTCTTGCCGCTGCCCGCTCCGGCAAGGACCAGGGCTGGCCCGCGTCCATGTTCCACTGCCAATCGTTGCTCCGGGTTTAAGCCGGCTAGAATATCCATGGGAATGCAATCCTAACAGAAGTGGTGCGGGCCTGCCAGGGAGGCATCATACCCCCTGGTTTGGTGGCACCGCCGGGCCAATCCGGAGGTGATGAGTGCCGCTGCAGTCCGCTCAGGCTGCGGAAACGGAGCCTGCCGCAACTGATCAGCCCGGCTCCGCCATGGCAATAAAAGGGATGCGGGGCGAGCATGATCCCTCGCCCCGCGATTCTTCATGGCTGTTGTGAAGGAAAATGCCGGGCGCGACCCGCCCGGTTGAGAGTTTGCCGCTCCTTTCAGCGATGACTCCCGATAATGACAGTCAACTTAAAACATCTTGTCGAACCAGGCGTCGTCAAGGATGCACGTCTTTTTCATCAGAGTTTTGCCGCCGGAGCGGACGACAATTGTGTATTCCCCGGCCCCCGCGGCCACGGATCCGCCGAAGCTGGGGATGGCGGATGGCTGTCCGCCGCCGCCTCGGCCGCCGCCTCCCGCGCCTCCACCCCGGCCGCCTCCGCGGCCTCCTGCACCCTGGGGCGGCTGGATGACAGTAACGGGCACGGTGCGCATGTTCCACAGCACCTGGTTCAGACCGGCGCTGTTCGGGCCCTTGGTCTCGGCCACGACGCGAGATCCCTGAAGAACCTGAATCGTGATCTCTCCGGCGGCCGGAGCCTTCTGATAGTAGTTGATGACGATGCCGTTCGGCTCGCTCGGCCCCCTGAAATTTGTGGAAGAGGACACGTTGGAAATGCGCGTGACCCACTTTACCCTGGGCTCGATATCGAACAGGTAGAAGTCTTGTCCCAAGACCTGGGTATCAAGTTCCTCCAGAGCCGAAATATCCGCGATGAAGAATCCGCGGCCATGGGTGGCTACGATCAGGTCGTGCTCGCGCGGGTGAATGGCCAGATCATATACCGGCTGAGTCGGCAGACCCGGAACTGCAGTCCAGGTGGCACCGCTATCGATGGTCATATACAGGCCGAAATCAACGCCGACAAACAGGAGATTCGGATTTCTGGGATCCTCGATGACCACGTTGATGGCTTTGTTGGGCAGGTTCCCTGCAATGGAGGTCCAGGTCTGCCCGAAGTCTGTGGTCTTGTAAATGAAGGGGCGGAAGTCGTCCTGCCGGAACCCGGTATAGGTGAGATAAGCCGTTCCCGGCTGGTGACCGGAGGCAGCCACGTGGCTGACCCAATAGCCGGGATTCCCTTTGATGTTGTCGTTAAGCCTGGTCCATGCCTTCATGTCGTCGACGTTCTTGGTAACCCAGACATTTCCGTCATCCGTGCCCACCCACATGAGGCCCCGGACGATCGGCGATTCATCGATGGTCGTGATTGTGCAGTATTCAATGTTGCCGTCGCCTCCCTTGCCCGTCGGCATTTTGGCGGCATCGTTCGTGGTCAGATCCGCACTGACCTCCACCCACGAGTCGCCACGGGATACCGATTTCAGCAGTTTGTTGGAGGTGTGGTAGATGACGTTGGGGTCATGGGGGGATACCAGGATCGGGGATAGCCAGTTATGACGCAGAGTGTTGTCGCGGTATCCGATCCCCTTCGACTCTCCGGTATAGAGATCGGTCCGCTGGATGGCTCCGAACTGCGATTCATTGTAGAGGTAGCGGTTGGTTGCCAGGTCGACGACGTTGTACATGCCGTCGCCTCCACCCACGGTCTGCCAGTCTTCGAAAACGATCGGAGCGCCGCTTCGCTTCGAGCTCGGGCCGCGCACGGAGCCGTTGTCCTGCAATCCGCCGTAAACGTTGTAGGGAAACTGCATGTCGAAGCCGACCTGGTACAGCTGGGCCAGAGGCAATTCGTCGGGGTGATACCAGTTAGTACCTCCGTCGTAGGTGATGCCCATGCCGTGGTCGTAGCCGAGGAGCATGTGCTTCGAGTTTTTCGGGTCAATCCACAGGGCGTGGTTGTCTCCGCCGAACCGGAAAGGGGAACCCCAGGTCTTGCCGCCATCGGTGGAGTGGGTCACGCCGACAGTCAGGACGTAGACATGGTTGACGTCATTCGGGTCCACGCGGATCTGCATGTAGTAGTAGCCGGGACCGCCGCCGACATTCTGCTTTTCGGGGCTGACCTTGCGCCAGGTCCGGCCCGCGTCATCGCTCCGATACACCTCTTCACCGATCATGCCGGCGCTCGATTTTCCGGCCCGCAGTTCCTTGAGGCGTTCCTCGTCCGACATTCCGGGCTTGTTCGCATTTTCGATGTTGGCGTAGACAATATTTGGATCGGCCGCGGCGACATCGATGCCGATGCGGCCGAGCATGCCGCCGGGCAATCCGCCGGTCAGTTTCGTCCAGGTCGCTCCGGCATCCGTGGTCTTATAGATGGCACTCCCCGGCCCGCCGAGATTGAATGTCCAGGGTTTGCGCTCTTTGTCGTACGATGCCGCGTACAACACCCTCGGGTTCCTGGGATCCATGGCTATGTCGCAGACGCCGATGGCGCGGTCGCCCACCTTTACGTCGAGGGACTTGATCCAGGTTTTGCCGCCGTCGGTGGACTTGAAGAGTCCGCGCTCGGGATTTTCGGAGTAGAGGTGTCCGAGCGCAGCCACATAGACGGTGTCCGGGGTCTTCGGATCAATGATGATCCGGCCGATATGGTGGCTTTCTTTAAGTCCCATATTTGTCCAGGTCTTGCCGCCGTCCGTAGATTTATAGACGCCGTCGCCCCAGTAGGTGCTGCGAGACGTCGTTGCTTCCCCGCTCCCCACCCACACGAGATTGGGATCTGTGGGTGCGACGGCAATGTCGCCGATGGAAATGACCGGCTGGTTGTCAAAGATCGACACCCAGGATATGCCGTTGTTGACCGACTTCCATAGTCCGCCTGAGCCTGTGGCGGCGTAAATGGTAGTCGGTTCGAGGTCCGGGACCGCAAAGTCGACGAATCTGCCGCTCTGGCGGGTGGGCCCGATGTTGCGAAAACTGAAGCCCTTGAGGACTTCGGGACCGAGGGCCTGGGCGCCGAGGTCGGAGGCGAGGGAGATTGCCGACAATGCAATCAATACCGCGCAACTGAAGATCTTTGTGAGCGGATATGCCTTTCTCATTTTTGAAAACTCCTTTGAAGAGGGCAAATATTTTGCGGAACTGTTCCCCTGCGGAATTTCGGCCACACCATGCCGCAGACTGTCTCAGAACAGGAACATTTGTATCGTGGGTCCGCCCGGAGAAGCAAGCCGGAAATGGCCTCGCTTCGGCGAATTGTTCCCTGAGGCATCCGTTCAGCAATCGCAACTGTTCAGCCAATGCTTAACAGCAGAACGCAAAGACGCAAGGCCGCAAGGCCGCAAAGGGAACCCCTTTCGGCTCGTCCAAGGATGTGCCAGCGCGAAGCGCTGCGCCCACGCCTGTTGGTCAGCGACGATCTTTGCGTCCTTGTGCCTTTGCGTCTTTGCGCTTTATTTCTTCATCCATTATATTTGGCTAAACAATTACCGGCAATCGTGCGGGCTGGCCGGTTGACTTCCAAGGCACAGGACGTGCTAGACTGACGCCGCCGGATCCGACAGCATTCGTTCGCCGGGATCGGCCCAGGGCTGGGGGAAAGCAGATCATGAACGACACATGCATAAATCGATCGGAAACCACCGGAGGCGATCCGGATTGCCTTGCCGGCGGCGCTCTTCCGGCGCGCACTCTGGAACGCCTCATCGGCAAGCCGGCGGCGTCCTGGGCTATCCATGACCTGGTGGATCTTTACCGGGAGAGGCGGATACGGCTGATCAGCCTGATGCACGTAGGGGGCGACGGGTGGCTGAAGACGCTGGATTTTGTGCCGCGCGACGCCGAGCATCTGCGGGACATCCTCGAGGGGGAGAGCGCGCCGACGGATCCAGTCTGTTTGCCGGGAAAGGAATACGCGCGGCGGCCTCCGACATGCTGCTTCGGCCTCGAATCGAAAGCGCTTTTCTGGACCCGTTTTCCGGCAGCCCGACCCTCGTTCTGATGTGCCATCACGTGGGCCAGGACGGCAGGCCGCTGCTCGAGTCGCCGGATGCCATTGTCCGGCGCGGTTATGACCGGGTGCGGGCCGAAACCGGAGTGGATCTCTGGGCCCATGGCGAGGTGGAATATTTTCTGGGGAAGCATGCCGCCGAAAGCGACATTTACGGCGCCGATGAACGCGGCTACCACGCAAGCTCGCCCTTCGTGTTTGGCCAGGCGCTGCGCCGGAAGGCGCTGATCATGCTGGCGGAAATCGGCGTACCGGTCAAATACGGCCACAGCGAAGTCGGCTACATCGCCGCCACCGAGGCCGATGACATGATCTGGGAGCAGCACGAGGTGGAACTGGCACTGTCGCCGCTGCCCCTGGCGGCAGATGCGGTTGTGCTGACCCAGTGGGTGCTGCGGAATCTGGTGCATGATTGCGGGATGCGCTGCAGCTTCGATCCCATTCTACGTAGAGGACACGCAGGCTCCGGGCTGCATTTCCACCTGTCGCCCATGGTTGATGGGCAGCACGCCGGGCGCAGTTCCGGAGGGAATGAGCTCAGCGCGCCGGGGAAGTGGCTCGTCGCCGGGCTGGTGCAGTATGGCGCCGCACTCATGGCCTTCGGCAACCGCAGCACCGGGTCATTCGTCCGGCTGAGCCAGGCAAAAGAGGCGCCTGCCGGAATCACCTGGGGCGCCTTCGACCGCCATGCGTTAGTGCGGCTGCCGCTTACCACCACGACCGCCGCCGGCCGCGTGGTCAGCCCGCCGACCATTGAATTCCGCCTGCCCGACGGCTCGGCTCATCCGCACCTCCTCCTGGCCGGGGTTGCTCAGGCAATGCTGGCCGCGCGCTCCGGCGGGAACCTCGACGACCTTCTGGCGAGCACATCCACAGCGCATCAGGCGAAGGCAGCGCCCTCCATGAATGGTCAAGAGCGGCTCCCCGCGTCCTTCGCGCAAATCGCCGAGCTTCTTGCGGCCCGGCGGGCGGTTTTCGAGGAGGGTGGAGTGTTTCCTCCACGCCTCATCGATCAGTTCCTGACCCTTCTGCGCTCCTGAGGGCCGGCTCCGCCCGGCCCGACAAAATGCGGGTGGAGACACCGTATTTGCGGAGCGGGGATTGTCGATGTGCTAAAATCTCTGCACCTTTTACGATCCGGCATGGAGACCGTCTGCGGATGACCGAGAACGATACGAACGATCGGATCAACGATTTTCTTGGCAGCGCTCATGTGTTCGCCTCGACCGTGGCGGATGTGATCGAAGAGGAGTTGCTGCGGGAGTCAGGGGGCGACCAGATCACCGTGTCCCAGCTGAAACTGCTCAAACTGGTGAGCCTTACCGAAGCCCAGACCATCGGCGACGTCGCCGCCTTCCTCGGAGTCAGCAACGCGGCAGCCAGCAAGGCTGTGGACAAGCTGGTGCGGATGATGCTGTTGCGGCGCAGCGAGGGCGAAGCCGACCGTCGCGCGATACACCTCTCCCTGACGCAGCTCAGCCGGCGCCTCCTTGCCGCGTATGACGAGGCCCGCAGGCGCAAGCTGCAGCAGGTTTTCGGACAATTCGATCCCGAGGAACTGCAGCAGGCCGCGCTGCTGCTCGACCGCCTCTCGGCCCGCATTATCGAACACAGCGCCCGGGCGGAACAGATGTGCCTGCAATGCGGCCTCTACTTCCGCGAAAAATGTGTGCTGCGCAAGCTGCTCAGCCGGCGCTGCCTGTACCAGCATCACAAGGAACACCTGGAAAACCGGGGCAAGGCGGCCGAGGCGCAGGAAAATGATCCAACGGGCATTCGAAAGTGATCCTGTCTCATGAAAGAAAAGGAAATGGACCGGCGTGATTTCTTGATCCGATCGGGCCGCGTCGGAGCCGGCGTGGCGGCTGCGTGCGGGCTCGGATATTGGCTGCATTCCCGCAGTCAACATCCGGGTCGGGAACTGTCGGCTTCCCAGGTGAGAAACTACCGTGTCGACATCGGCTCCGAGCTTCCCCGGATGGCAGTTGCTTCCGGCGGCGCACCCGACGCGCTCGCCCTGGCGGCGATGGCGGCCCTGGGCGGAATGGGGAAATTCGTCTCGCGCGGCGACGTGGTCGTCCTGAAGCCCAACATCGGATGGGACCGCGTTCCGCAGCAGGCGGCGAACACCAATCCCGACCTGGTGAAATCGCTGGTCGAACAGTGCTTTCAGGCCGGCGCAAAAAAGGTCGTCGTCACCGACGTTTCCTGCAATGATCCCCGGCGATGTTTCATGCGCAGCGGCATCGCCAGGGCCGCTGAATCCGTAGGCGCGACGGTGCTGCTGCCGGAGGAACGCAAATTCCGCGATTACCGGTTGAACGGCGAACTGCTCTCAGTGTGGCCGATTTACACCCCGATCCTCGAAGCCGACAAGATCATCAACGTTCCGATCGTGAAGCATCACAATCTTTCGAGGGTCACCATCGGGATGAAGAACTGGTATGGGATTCTCGGGGGCAGAAGAAACCAGCTTCACCAGAACGTCGATGTCGGCATTGCGGATCTGGCGACATTCGTGAGGCCGACATTGACCGTTCTGGATGCCTACCGGGTCCTGATGGCCAACGGACCTCAGGGCGGCAATCTGAACGACGTCAAGCTCGTCAAGACCGTCGTCGCCGGCGTGGATCCGGTGGCGATCGACGCCTTTGGCGCCTCGTTTCTGGGTCTCAAGGCGGAACAAATCCCCTACATCGTGATCGGGCACCAACGGGGTTTGGGAAACATGAATTACGCCGAACTGCAGGTGAAGTATGTCAGCCTCGAATAGCACCCCCCCGCGCGCGGAATCCGCCATCCCCGGCCCGGCCACAAAACGAAAGCCGAGAATGTGGTTGCGCTCGCTGCGCCGGATTTCGCAGTTCGTTTTCCTGGGAGTGTTCCTGTTCCTGCTGTTCCAGACCGAGTTCCGCGGCACATTTTCGCGGGGAGCGACGGACGCCGTCCGACTGGATTATCCCGTCAGCATCTTCCTGGAAATGGACCCCCTGGTCGCCTTTTCCACGGCGCTCTCGACCCATGCTCTCTACGGGAAGGTGATCTGGGCGCTCATCCTGATCGCCGTCACGATCGTGATCGGCAGGCTCTTTTGCGGCTGGATCTGCCCGCTGGGCACGATCAACCACCTTTTTTCGAGCTACAAACCCGAGCGCAAAGGCAAGAAGCGGGTCGATGCCAATCACTATAAGAAGTGGATGTCCACCAAGTACTACCTGCTCTTTGGCCTGATTGCGATGTCGCTGTTCACATCGCTGCAGACCGGCCTCCTGGATCCGATCCCGTTCCTGGTGCGTTCCCTGGCGGTCTCCATCCTTCCGGGGATCGGTTTTGTACTTCGAACCGGGCTCGATTTCATGTATGGAACCAACCTCGCCGCGTTCCAGTGGCTCGCGGACGCCGGGTATAGACTGTTCGGATCCAATCTCCTGAGTTTCAAACCTCAGTACTATCATTTCGGATTTGTGCTGGGAGCGATCTTTCTGACCATCGCGGTGCTGAATCGCTTCATCACGCGCTTCTGGTGCCGGGGAATCTGCCCGCTCGGCGCGCTCCTGGGACTGCTGTCGCGCTTGTCGATTTTCGGCATGGAGAAGAAACACGCCCAATGCGACGACTGCAACCGCTGCCTGCTCCACTGCCAGGGGGCCTGCGACCCCCAGGGGAAAGTACCCTGGCGGCAGGCCGAATGCCATCTCTGTTTCAATTGCGAGGTGGCCTGCCCCGAAGATGTCATCCGTTTCAAGTTTTTCCCGAAGACGGATGCCGTAAATCCCCTGCCGGACCTCAAGCGGCGGCGGGCCCTTGAGAGTGTTGCGGCCGGCATGGTGGTGCTGCCGGTCATCCGTGCCAGCACGGGTCTGGCCAAGGATTACAATGCCGGGGTGATTCGCCCCCCGGGATCGGTCGATGAGGCTCAATTCCTGGCCCGGTGCATCCGGTGCGGCGAGTGCATGAAGGTGTGTCCGACCAACGCGATCCAGCCGGCCCTGTTTGAAAGCGGCGTGGAAGGGCTATGGACGCCGATGCTGAAGATGCGGGTAGGCTATTGCGAATACAGCTGCGTTCTCTGCAGCCAGGTCTGTCCCACCGGAGCCATCTGGAAACTGACCGAAGCCGAAAAACTGGGCAAGGCGGACGGTGGTTCCGGGAGCCCGGGCGCCAAAAGCCCGCGCCCCGTGAAGATCGGCACGGCGTTCTACGATCAGGGGAGATGCCTGCCGTGGGCAATGGCGACTCCGTGTATCGTCTGCGAGGAATTTTGCCCGACGTCCCCGAAAGCGATCTGGGTCCAGGCGGAAACCGTCTCGCGCCGCGATGGCACCACGGTCACGGTTCAGCGGCCCCGGGTTGACGTGGATCTCTGTGTCGGCTGCGGCATCTGCGAAAATGTCTGTCCGGTTATTGACCGGCCGGCGGTGTACGTCACCAACATTGGGGAGACGCGTTCGCGCAAGAATCAAATACGCCTGGAAAGCGGCGCGTATCGTTAATCGGAAACCGTCCAATATTGTGAGGGATTCATCATGAAGAAAGCGGCTTACCTTTTGTTGGTGATGTTCGGCCTGGGTCTCTGGTCCTGCGGCAAACCGGAGAGCGGCGTGGAGCAGACCAAGACGGTCGCCCCGGCGGGCGCTCCCGGAGTCTCACCGGATCTGCTGGCGCTGCTTCCGGCAAAAAATGAAGTTCCCGGCTGGGGAATGGCCCAGCCGCCGAGGTCCTTCTCCTCGGGGGATCTCTGGGAGTTTATCGACGGCGCCGCGGATGGTTATCTTGCATATGGCTTTCAGGAAGTCGTCACCGCCGATTATTCCCAGGAAGGCACAGGCTCCCAGGCGGTGGTTGATGTCTACCGAATGAAAGATCCGCTCAACGCTTTCGGCATCTACACGCAGGAACGCAATCCCGAATATCCCTTCCTGAAGATCGGCAACGAAGGGTATTCCGGCGGGACCTCGGTGAATTTCTGGACCGGGACCTACTACGTGAAAATCACAACCTTCGATGAAAAGGACGCGGTCAAGCAGGAAATGATCAAGCTCGCCAACGCGGTGGCTGGAAAGGTCGCAACCCCTGGGGCAGAGCCCGCCGAAGTGTCCTGGTTCCCAAAGCCGAATCAGTTGCCGCACACCGTGGTCTACATTCCCAAGGACGTGCTTGCCCAGAGCTATTTTGCCAATGGCTTTGAAGCGAAATATAAAGCCGGCAATGTTGAATACAAGCTGATCCTGATCGGGATGGAGACGCCTGCCGCGGCGCAGGATGCGCTGGCACGGTATCACCAGTTCCTCTCGACCGCGGGGAAGGGAGTCAAGGATCTGAAGGCTCCGGGTGACGGCGGCTTCTCGGGCACGGACAGTTTTTACGGCAATATGGCTGCCGTGCGGGCGGGGAAAAACATTGCGGTGGCTCTTGGGGTCGCCTCGGAAGCGGCGGGGAGGCAGGCGCTCACCGAGCTGATTGCCAACATCAAATAGCGGGAGCTGCACGCGCGCCCGGCGTCCGGGCTGCCGGGGCCGCGATCCATGGCGAACGTGATCCGGCGCCGCAATCAATAAACCGGGGGACTGCTTGGCCGATTCTTCCAATCCGGACATATTGATCGAGGTCCGCGGCGTGGGGCGATCCTTTGAAAATGGGAGGATCCATGCGCTGCGCGGGGTGGACCTGGGCATTGACCGCGGCGAGTTTGTTGCCATCATCGGTCCGAGCGGCAGCGGCAAGAGCACCCTCTTGCATCTGCTGGGAGCGCTTGACCAGCCCACTTCAGGCGAGATCATTTTTGAAAACCAACCGCTGCGCCTGCGGCGCGACCTGGCCGCTTTCCGCTCCCGCACCATCGGGTTCATATTTCAGTCATTCCACCTGTTGCCGGCTTTGACGGCCCTGGAGAATGTCCAGATCCCGATGTTTGAAATGGGGTGGGGGAGCGTTCGCCGCCGCCGGCGCGCGCAGGAGTTGCTCGAACGGGTGGGCCTGGCCGACCGTCTGCACCAGCTCACGCCGCAACTGTCGGGAGGCGAGCGCCAGAGAGTGGCGATCGCCCGCAGCCTGGCGAATGAACCGGTTCTTCTCCTTGCCGATGAGCCGACCGGAAACCTGGATAGCGTGAATGCGCTCGCCACGCTGGATCTTCTGGAAAGCCTGCGGCAGGAGAGGGGCGTCACACTGATTGTGGTTACGCACGATCCGCAGGTCGCGCAGCGAGTGCGGAGAAGAATTTCACTCCTCGATGGACGCGTGGTCGAGGATGCCGTAGTGGTTCCATCCGTAGGGCTCGCCTACTGATCCTTAAACCTGCCCAACAATCGGGCCAATCTATCCTCGTTCTCCTTTTTGGCACGGGCGATCCGCTCTTCGGATTGCTGCAGAATGGAGTCCATTCGACTTGATGGGGGATAGGACGCGGGCTGGTTTCCCGCAGGCAACGGAGCGGGTGCCGGGGCGACAGTATTGCCCGCCAGGGAGCGTGGAGCGCCACATTCGGCGCAGAATCGATCATTCGGGCCCATACTTCCGCCACAGGAGCGACAAAGGGCCGCCTCGGTTTGCGCCGCGCGCGCGCTAATTTCGAGGATGGATTCCCCGGCTGCTTCAGCCTGCCCGATCTCCCAGTTCCCCGGAAACGGCTCCATTCCCGGGATCTGGATTTCGGAAATCTGCGAGGCACCGACGACTTTCCAGATCGGTTCCTGCTCGGCCCGGGGAGGACAGGCGCCGAGCCTGGCGATGGTTTCCCAGCTTGGCGTCCGCGTGGCGTTGACGGCTGAGCGAAGCGCTTCGAGAAAGGTTGCCGTGAAGAAACCGCCCACTGATTGATTGCAGCCGGAAAGCTGGCCCGGTTTGCACGACATGAGCAGCACTTCGCCCTCGAACGCCTGGAACAGGAGTCGGAAGTTGGTCACGCTGTGAAGGTCCGCCAGGCTCCGCAAGTCTGTGGGACTGGTCTCGCTGAGCATTTCATCCGGCAACAACTGCTGGCAGCAATCGACAAACATAAGGAGCATGCGCGGCTGCTTGCCGTGCAGGATCCGGTAGATCCAGGCGAGATCGAAAGAGTCAAACGGCGGCCCCGGGGAACCCAGGCTGAGCACAGGCCAGGCATCAACCTTGGATTCACCACGCGCTCCGTGGCCCGAATAGTAAAAAACCACTGTGTCCTCGCGATCGGGGGAGAGGTCGCGGACAGCTGAAGCGATCTGCTCAGCACCGAAATTTCTGCCGGTGATCTCGGTGGTCCGGAGCTCCATGCCGGTTTGCGCGGAGGCCACCGACATGAGTTCCCCCACCGCCCGAAGATCCACGCCGCAGGATACGCCTATGTTGGGGTCATCCAGGTCCGCAACGAGAATCATGTGGATAGCAGCCATGTTATTTCGCCTCGCTTCCGGGGGTGGAGTCGGATGATTTGACGATCTGAGCCAGAGCCAGGGCGCCGGGAGAGCCGGCGTCAAGGTCCCGGGCGTGGATAGTCCGGTCGCGGAGCAGCCCCAGCTTCAGCCCGCGACGATCCAGCACGAACACGGCGCGCAGGTCCCCGAGTATGAGCTCGAACAGCACCTCGGGAACCGGGCGATGGCGCGTGATGAGGTCCCACCGCCATGTAGCATCGTCGCTCAGGCTCTGCCGCAGCGCAGTCACCTCGGCACTGGATAACGGGCGGCTTCCGGCTACCGACAGGTTCTCGATGCGCCCGGCCGCCGGCGCGGCGCCATATACAACCCGATGGCACGTAGCGTCGAAAGACCCGTTGAGGATGTCACAGGCCGTGTCTCCCAGCAGTTCGCGCAGTCTGGTCGAAATGGATATAGATTTCACATTCCCTTCCTTTGTGGAAACAGGGGGCCGTGCCCGGTTGCGCACCCGACGATGCACGGTACGTGGAGACAGGCTGAAACCCGGACCCCGCACCGATCGGCGATGCCCGCTTTCTGAGCAGGCCGCCCATCTCCCTGATCCGAGATCTGGTTTTGGGCCGGCCTGGAACGATTTTACATCAATTGCAGGGCAATATCATGGCCATTGCCTGAAATTCGGACGGGACACGCAAGAACGCGAACGAACACGGACCGGTTCCGTGTGCAATTTCATCAGGGAAGGATAAGAGGGAGCTTGCTGACGAGGCTTTTCAGCCGCTCGAGCGAGAACTCATCGGGGGAGATCTTGATGCCGCGGTCGCTCTTCAGAATCTCGACCCGCGTCCTGGGGACATAAGGGCTGCCATCAACGACCATGGATACGCGGAAATCCTGGTCGCGGTTCTTGCGATCGGGCGTCTCAAAGGAGATGCGCTTTACCAGCTTGCCGTCCGCCCCATACTTCTCCACCCAGAGCGGTGTGGCCTTCTTGGTGTCGACGCAGCTTCGGACCGATGCATATGCGGTGTCCAGATCCGGCGATGGTTGTGATTCGAGGACCGTGCACGCCTGCTTGCCGGCCTGTCCCTGCCCGGTAACGCGCTGCCGGGGCCAGCGCCAGAAGTTTTCGGCGAGGTCTTCGAGGGTCAGCCCCGATCCGGCAAAGGAAGATCTCAAAACGGCCGGAGCCAGCGGCGTGACCCGGTCAGGCGGCTCAAACACGAATCCTGAAACTTCCGGGCCCTGCCCCTGCTCGATCACAGCCGCATACCCTTTCAACGAGGTTGGCCAGAAAACCTGGTACAGAACTTTCTGTCGCCCGTTTTCGCGCCGGCCGGCGATGCGGACCTGAAGTATGACAGGTCGGCGGGCTTCATCCGTGTCATCCCCGAGGATCACGCGGGCGCGAATCTGAAAACCGGAAGTTTCCTGAGCCTTCAGGACGCGTTTCGCCAGTTCCCGGCCCTGGAGCGCGGGCTCTGCGCTCTGTTTCTGGATAGCGAATACGGATCCGCAGAGCGCAATGGTCAGGGCGATGACGTGCGCGGGCCCCAATCGGCGAAGTGGATTTCTTGGTGCCTGGGGTGACCGTGCGACCTCACTCATGGTGCAGTCCCTCGACGATCAGGACGCGGGCGCCGCGCCATGCCGGATAGAGGCCGCCGAAGGCGCCCATACCCACCGAGATGAGCAGTGCCATGGCCAGAAGGGCTCCGGTTGGTTCAGTCTCGATCTTTCCACGGAACCAGGGAGCCAGTTCCAGCCCGTGCAGCGCCAGCAACCCAAGGGCAATTCCGAGCAGGCCTCCAATCAGGCTGACCAGAACCGATTCGATCAGAATCATTTTGAGAATGCGGGCGCGTCTCCAGCCGAGCGCGAGCAGCACCGCGATTTCGTGCAGCCGCTCGATGACGCTCATGAGAATGGTGTTCATGATCCCGACCGAACCGATAACGAGCGCTATCAGCGAGGTTGCCAGGCTCATCGCCTTCGCCGCCTGAATGCCGATGTTATGTCGGACGGCCTCCCCGGCACTATAGGCGCCAAAACCGTTAAGCCGCTCACGCACCAGGGCGCGCACCTGGTTTGCGGCCTCCGGACCGGCGTCGGGCTTGAGTTTGAGCAGGATCGAGTTGACCAGGCCCTCGCGGCCGGTTACAGCCTGGAGTTGCTTCAGGGACATCACCACGGAGCCGTTTTCCGTCAATGCCTGGCTTGCGAATCGCCCGCACACCCGGTATTCCAGGGCTTCGATCTGGACCGTGTCGCCCAGGGATTTCCGCAGGATCTCGGCGGCGATATTGCCGAGAACCACGGTGCGTTCCTCGTCATCGGCCGGCCAGCGCCCCTCCAGCAGCGTGAGGTGCTGCCAGACGAAGCTGTTCGGTTCCCAGCCGTGGACGATGATGGAAGACGCATCCTCAATGCTGATCAAATCGGTAAGAGCGCCGACTGCCTGCTCGACCTGGGGCATCTTCATGATCTCGGCGCTGACCGTGACCGGGAAGGGCGAAGGCATGGGGCGTTGGGTGGTGAACCTGCCGACCATCAGGTCGGCCCCTCGTGCCTGATAGGCATCGGACCACGATCGTTCAAATCCCCACGCCAGGCTGACAAGGGTGACGACGGCGGCAATCCCGATCGCAACCCCCATGGCCGTGAGAAAACTGCGGGCCGGACGCCGCAACACGTTTTTCATCGCCATCGCGAAAAATGACATGGAATTCCTGAATCCGGACGGATGGTCCATCAATGACATGTGGCGCTTACATCCGCATGCCTGGGCTTATAGGGCCGAACCTGACGCGCAGTAGGGTAACACGCTCCCCGCGGTTTTAGAAGCAGGCTCTCACGCGCCCGCGGCGCACCCTGCGACGCATGAAAAAGACTGGCGGCAGGGGAGATACCGTCGGGGTCGCTATCGAAACTGGGGTCGGTCCCGGTTTCGATAGCGATACCGATTCCAACCCGAATGGCACAAAGATAAGGAGTGGACGAGGATGTGCCAAATCATTGCATCAGCTGTGAGGACGAGGTGGATTTCTTTCGCCCCGCTGGGGCTCTTGATTCCGATTGACTCACCGGGGGCTGCGCTTGCCCCCGGCTACTTTCTTTTTTGCCCCTCCGGGGCAGGTGCTCCGCGCAAGCCCGATGGATTGCAGTCGGACTTCGCGCCGGAGGCGCGCGAGACAGTAGCCCCGGGCAAGCGCAGCGCGGCCCGGGGTTCACGCGGAAATAGATCGACAGCCCCGGCGGGGCGACAGAAAAATCTCACCTTATCTTAGTGCCATTCGATTACGACCCCGAAGGTTATCGCCATTCCCGCTGTTTTCGGAGCAGCTCCTCATGCGCCCATGGCGCACCCGGTGACGCATGAAAATGTTAAGCTCCCATCGCCATTTCACTGTGCCGCCCTTTCAGGGCTCTGGCCAGGTTGATCCCCAGTCCCCAGGGCTCACGCCCTGGGCTTTGCCGCGCCACCCCTTCGGGGTTTTCCCATGGGCGAGATGCTCAGCCCTGAAGGGCGTTATAGCACAGCCCAGGGCGTAAGCCCTGGGTTGAGGTGCCAAGATCTCCAGCCCTGAAGGGCGGCACAGAAACGGATCGGTTGATCGGCACCGGAATTGCCGCTGTTTTCGGAGCAGCTTCTCATGCGCTATGGCGCACCCGGTGACGCATGAAAATCTTTTGGCTTTGCGACTTTGCGTCTTGGCGTCCTTGCGTTGATTTTTTTTAACGCAATGACGCAAGGGCGCGAGGGCGCAAAGAGCTATTTTCGGAGCAGGATCCGCTTGGGCGAGGCCAGGGCGAAACGCACATCGTTGAGGAGACAGCCGCACTGCTTCATCTTGTGCTTGCGTCGGGCGGAGGAATCCCCTATAAGTTCCCGCTTATGGCGCGAGAGGGGGAACCCGATAAGTCCCAGAGCGGAGATCCCGACGACCGAAGCATCGGTGCGCTGCGGTATCGATCATTCGTATGGCCGGGTTCAGCCCGGCCAGGAAGTTTGCGGAGCCGGTACAGAGAAAGCCTGAAAACATGCTGAAAGCCATTCACCACTTTGCCACCCAGGACCTGTCGTTCATGTACACGGTCCTGTACCGGTCGCCCTGGTTCTTCTTCGACCTCTGGAGTCTTAATCATTTTTTCAGCGGCATGCTCGTCATTCTCCTGGCGCGCCGATACCGCATCGGCGAACGGGCCCGCTGGACCATTCTCCTGGCGCTGCTCCTGGGCTGGGAAGCGCTGGAAATCCTCTTCCTCTACATTTCCGTGCACGTCTTCCTGCCGGAAACGATACCGGACCAATTCACCGACATCATCGTTGGGGTTCTCGGGGCGCTGCTCGTGGAGGGCTGGTGCAAATGGCGTTCAGGAAGCCGTCCCGAGCTGGTGCCGGTGAGCACCGCCGACATTGCCTGAAATTCACATAAAATGAGGGACAGGCTGCGCTTTCATCTATTGCGGGGAGGCGTCTCACTGGAATGACGCGGGCACTGTGCCTGACTGAAGCTGACTTCTGCCGAAATCGCGCAGGGGCGGGCTCTGTACCCGCCCCTGCATCGATCCCGCATTGCGTCACCGGTACAGAATGTAGTTCTGCTGCGGCAGCTGCTTTACCTGAAAATTCTGGACAGGCCCGACGTTGGTGACGGTGTCCCCCTTCTTGAGTCCAAGCTGGGCCGAATAGCGGCCCGCCTCGACCGGCGGACCACCGCGTCCCCGGCCGCCTCCGAAGCCTCCGCCCCCCTGGCCCCCGCGACCCGGTTGGGCCGTGGCCTGTGGCTGCTGCGTTGGCGGATCTCCCCGCAGGTCCCACTCGATACGCTTCAGGCCGGCGGTCTTGTCGAGGGTCAGCTGTCGTACCTGGTTCCCACGGGTGTCCCTGACCGTGATTACGAGCTCGGTGCCTTCGGCCAGGACCTCCCGAACGTTATACGTGAAGACGGCCCCGTTCGGCGGATTCCGGGTCGTGTAGTTGCCGCCCAGAGTCGCGACCCCCGCCGCGCCGGCGTTGGCAACGCCCCAAGGCTGGAATTGATAGACATGCCGCAGCGGGAAGAGCCGCACATCCTCGGCCAGCGCCTTGGAACTTACCTCGCGCAGCGCGCTGTAATCGTCCAGGATCCAGAATCCGTTGCCGAAGGTTGCCATGACCACGTCGTTCTCACGCCGCTGAAGCTCAAGGTCGCGCACCTGCGTCGGCGGCATGCCGCCGCGCAGCTGCATCCAGTGGCTCCCGCCGTCGACGGTGAAGAACAATCCGAATTCGGTTCCCGCAAACAGCAGGTTGGCGTTGACGTGGTCCTGGGCAATCGCCCACACATCGTGAAGCGGCGGCAGATCGCCCGAGATGTTCTTCCAGGTACGGCCGCGATCATCGCTCCTGACGATGTACGGCTTGTAATCGCCGACCTGCCAGTTGTTGAACGCAACGAAGATGACGTCCGCGTCGCGCGGCGAGGCCGCGACATCAGAAACATAGGTCCACTTGGGCACACCGGGAAAATCCTCGACCTTGCGCCAGTTCGCTCCGTCGTCCTCAGTGATCTGCACCAGGCCGTCATCGGTTCCGACAATGACCATGCCCTCAAGCAATGGCGATTCATCAATGGAAACAATATTGCTGAGCGGAGTCGTCGACTCATGGAATGCGATCGAATCCTCGGGCCAGACCTTGCCCATGATGGGCAGTGTGCGATAGTCGAGATTGCGGCTCAGATCCGGGCTGATCCGCATCCACGTGTCGCCGCGATCGTCGGAACGGTACACGAAATTCGACGCCCAGTAGAGCCGCGTGTTCGAATGAGCGCTCGTGATGTACGGCGCGTCCCAGTTGACCCGGTCGCCCGTTCCACCACCGCGACCGCCGCCACCACGACCGGCCGCCTCGGTGCCTCCACCGGCAGCGCCGGCACCGCCTTCCCTGCCTGCGGGTGCGGGAGGGGCGCTCAGGTTCAGGGTATTGTTGGGGCCGGGCCGAATGCTGGTCCCTCGGCCCGTGCGCCGGTCGAACCGGGAAATGCCGCCGCTTTGCGACGACGCATAGATGATGTTCGGATCGCCCCGATCATGGCGGCTCTGGAAGCCGTCGCCCCCCGCAGTCACGTACCAGTCACTCGTCCGGATACCGGTGAGATGCGTGGTGCGTGACGGCCCGCACATCGAAAAGTTGTCCTGCGTGCCGCCGCAGACGGTATAGAACGGCTCCTCGTTTCCGGCCGAGACGCAGGTAATACTGAGTGATCGGCAGGTTGGCAAACAGGCGCCAGGTGTCGCCGTCGTCGTACGTTTCGTACGCGCCGCCGTCGTTGCCGATGAGGGGGTATGCTTTTGGATCTTTCGGATCGAAGGCGACCTCATGATGGTCGACGTGCACGTTGAAAGCGCCGCTGACGCCCATGTCCGCCGTGCTGTTCTCGATGCCGATGTTGGACCACGTACGGCCGCCGTCGCGGCTCCACTGGAAGTTCACGTTGACCGACCAGATCGTGTCGGGATGCCGGGGATCGACAGTGATCGCACCCTGTAGTAGGCGGGACCGCCGCCTCGATAATCCGACATCCTCGTCCACGAGTTGCCGTTGTCATTGATCGGTAGAAACCCCGCGCGTTGTCTGCGGTCGGCGCAGGCGGCAAGGGTGGCGGCTCCGCCGCCGGTGCTGCGCCGCGACCACGAGCCTGCGGCGCCGCCGCCGCGCCACGGCCACGGGCCTGCGGATCCGCCGCTGCTGCCATAGGCGGCTCTTCGCCACGCCCACGGGCTCCGCCGGGCATCTTCGCGTCGATCAGAGCGTAGATGCGTCCTTTGACCTTGGGATCGGCCGCCAGCGCGATCCGGCCGACCTCACCGGGAGGCAGTCCGTTCTTCAACTTGTCCCAGTTTTTGCCGCCGTCGGTCGTCCGGAAGACTCCGCCGTCCGGGCCGCCGCCGATCATCTGGCCGACGTGCCGCCGTCGCTGGTAGGTGCCGGCAAACAGCGTATCCGGATTGGTCGGATCAAAGGCAAGGTCGGTCACGCCGGTGTCGTCATTGATGAACAGCGACCGGGTCCACGTCTTGCCGCCGTCGGTAGCTTGTACAGACCCCGGTCTCCGCCGGCTGAAAACAGCGGACCCTGGGATGCAACCCACACCACATTCGAGTTGCGCGGATCGATCAGAATCTTGCCGATGCGCTCGGATTTCTCCAGGCCGACTCGCACCCAGTTCTTGCCCGCGTCCGTCGACTTGTAGAGCCCGGTGCCGAAGTGGGCGCTTCGCTGGCTGGCGTTTTCTCCCGTGCCGAGCCAGACGACATTCGAGTCCTTCGGATCTACGACCACGCAGCACAGCGAAAAGGCCTGGACCTCGCCCGATCGCGGGAAAATCTGGGTAAACGTGAATCCGCGATTGACCGACTTCCACAGGCCGCCAAACGAGGACGCCACGTAGTAGGTGTTCGAATCATTCGGGTCGATTTCGATGTCGGCCACGCGGCCGGTGACCAGCGTAGGGCCGAGACCCCGAATCTCCATCGCGGAAAACATGTCGGCCGTCAACCGGTCGGAGCCCGACTGCTGGCCTGTAGCGATGCCGGCTACCGTGAACAACGCCGCTATTGCTGCAAGAATCAGAACTCGTCTCATGGATTCATCTCCCGGAAACACTTCGGGGGGATGCATTATGGAATGCTCCCCTCCGAAGGCGATTAGCGACCCTGCCGGCGCCCGTCATGGCCGTGGTGTCGCCTGCACGCATTAAATCTCTTATGGCTCATCCGGCTCCTATGAGTTCGCAGTGACTGTAATAA
>CAWGRQ010000038.1:0-208370 GCA_963824985.1 Terriglobia bacterium | reverse complement strand
GGCCACAGAGGGCGGTCACGGCGTGATCAGCTCCTGGCGTTGCTGACTCCGGATGCTTTAGTTGGTGACACATTTCGGTGTGAATATCCCTTCTGCGGGTGGTATCCTTCGCCATTCTGAAAAAGCAACCCATAATCGATTGAGGACCCGTATGCGTAGAATTCCGGTGACCCTGGCCTTCGCAGGCCTGCTGTTGTTCAGCCTGGCGTGGAGTGTAGCCGCGCCGCAACAATCCAAATCAAGCAACAAGAAGTCCGCGGTTGCGGCCTACGGCAATGCCGACGCCATCACCGAAGACGAATTGAAGGTTTACGACTATTTTCTGGCTTCGGATCAGATGGAAGGGCGCAACCTTCCGTCTCGCGGCTACGATGCCGCGGCGCTGTACATTGCCAGCCATATGAAGGAATGGGGTCTCAAGCCCGGCGGCAGCACCGAGGGTACCGACGGGCCGCTGCAATCCTACCTCATGCCGATCGAGCTGGTAAGCAACCAGCTTGATGTGGCGGGCATGAAGCTCTCCCTGACGATTCCGCCGCCGCCGGCGCGCGGTGGCCGCGGCGGGGCCGGGGGTGGCGGTTTCGGCGGCCTGGGCGGCGGCGCTGCAGGCGCCAATGCGGGTCCGCGCAGTTTTGATTATGCGACGCAATGGACGATCGGAGGCGGGTTCGGGGGTGGTGGGAGAGGTGGCGGGGCAGCCGCGCCGGCAGCTATCGCCGAAGCTCAGCTGGTGTTTGTCTGCAACGGCTATGTGATCAACAAGACCAACACCATCTGATGAAGGCATGGATGTCCGCGGCAAGATCATGGTGGTTGCCGGACTGCCTCCGGAGCTGGCTGCGGCCGCGGCCCGTGGTGCCGGAGCAGGCGCCGGAGGCGGCGGGCGCGGGCGGGGAGCGGGTCCCTAACCCGCTTGGGATCGAGAACACCGACTTCGTAACCCCGCAGGGCTATGCGGCCAAGAACGGCGCACTGGGAATCATTATGGTACCGAGCTTCCAGCAGCTGTCGACCATGGCAAATCCCAATGCAGGGGGCGGACGCGGTCCCGGGCTCAATGGCCCCTCCTACCAGGTGGTGAAATTCCAGGCTGCCCGGCCGGCATCGGTGCCAACGATCACCGCAGGCCTCGAGTCCACCAACGCCCTGTTCCAGAATACCGTAAGAAACTGAACGCGGTTCAGGTATTCGAAGGCGCCACTGCCATTGCCAGACTGGAGTCCTTCGAATTCAATGCCGGGAAGAAGCTGAGCCTGACAATTGCGGCGACGTGATCACAATCACGCGGAGAACGTAATCGCCATGGTTGAGGGGGTGATCCGGTGCTGAAGAACGAATTCGTGGTCTTCAGCGCTCATCTCGATCATATCGGGCTGAGCAATCCCGATGCCAATGGCGACGGCATTGCCAACGGCGCGGATGATGATGCCTCCGGGTGCGCTGCCCTTATGGCAATGGCGCGAACCTATCAGGAGGGGGCGGCCAAAGGGATGAGGCCCAAGAGAACGATGATTTTCCTGTGGGTTGCGGGCGAGGAGAAGGGCTCTGGGGGTCTCAGATTTCAAGTCAGTTCCCCCGGTTCATATCAGCAAGGTGGTCCTGAACCTCAACAAGGACATGATCGGCCGTCACAAGACGCCGGGTTATGTCGATCCGCCCCAGTACAAGCTGGTTGAGGAAAACGAGATCTTCGTGGTTGGCCCCAATATCAGCAGCGACGATCTGGGCAAGACCATGGAAACGGTGAACGGTTCCTATCAAAAACTGAATTTCAACCACTTCTACGACGTCACCGCGCCGGATGACACGCATGACAACCTGGGGCCTCAGCCAAATGGCCAGCGGATCTTCTATCGCAGCGATCACTACAACTTTGCCAAGATGGGGATCCCGGTTGCCTTTTTCACCAGCGGGCTGCACTCGGACTATCATCGTGTCACCGACAGTCCCGAAAAGCTCGACTACCTGCTGATGCAGAAGGTCACCCGAACGGTAGCCGCCATCGGGTGGGTTGTGGCCAATGCGGCCACGCGGCCCAGGCTGAATGACAAGCTCCCTGAACAGCTGATCAATGACATGAAAAACGTTCAGGCTCAGGGCTGGGGTAAGCTGACCCCAGTGCTGCCGCCGCTGCCGGGCATGCCGTTTTAGCAGAAATGGATCGGTGACAGGGGCGTGAGCCCTGTCACCGATCTCCCCCCAAATACATGACCTCCCGGTCGTCGGTTACACAATTCCGCCCTGTCCCCCTGTAGGGGCGACCGGCAGGTTGCCCGCAGATTATTTCGCTCAATCCGCATACCTTGCAGTTATATTGGTATGCGAACCGCCAAATCCTATCGCGTATCCCATCGCCCGCGTGGCTTCGATTACTCGGGTTCCGGAGCTTATTACATAACTCTCTGCACTTACCGCCAACGTTGCATCTTTGGAACCGTGCGCTCGGGCAAGATGCAGCTGAACAATCTGGGTGAGATTGCACTTGAGGAGTGGATGAAAACGCCATCGTTGCGCCCGGGGGTGAGGTTAGGGGAATTCGAGGTAATGCCGAATCATATGCACGGGATCCTTATCATTATGGAAGAGGCGGGCGACCTGCCGGTTGCCCCTACGAGGCCGAAGAGGTTCGACGCGGCCGACCGGGCCGCGGCGGGGATCGGCGGGGGCAATTATCGGGAATTATAAGGGAGCGGTCACGAGCAGGATTCGACGACGGCTCAATAAGCCGCGTTTTCGGGTGTGGCAGCGCAATTATTACGATCATATCATCCGGGATGCCGATGATTGGGAGCGCATCCGGGAGTACATCCTTGATAATCCCATGAATTGGTCCCCCGACCCATAAACCCATCGCACTCGCATGTGCCACCTCCCGATCGCCTGTGTTCAACCGTGGGGGCGACCGGCAGGTTGCCCGCTTCATTGTTTCCCCTCATGAGCTCTCTTCTAACAATAGGATGCCGCCCGGTTTTGCGCTAAGATCCTGCCGATGTGTACCCTCAAAACTGAATTTCAATCCGAACCGCTGCGTTCCATATTTTGGGGTATGACTCCCGGATCGCCATGAAGGGATGAGAATATGCATGGTCCAAGGCAGTTGAGAATTGCAGGTTATGCTTTCGTGTTCCTGATTACTCTGGTTCCGGCAGGAGTGGCCGCATGGCTGCTGTGGGGATGCCGGCGGCGGCACGGGGGCAGGGACGTGGCGGCCAGGCCGGCAATCCATTTCCGGGGGTACGAATCCTGATGGCTCTCAGGCCAGACGCCTCCGCTCACCCGCTTATTCACACAGGATCCTTACACAGAATATTCGATTCTCGCCCCGGGCAGCGAACAGTTCCGCAACTTGATATCTCCCGGACGGAAACCAAGCCGGGGCTGCAGAGCTGATCAATGCGACGCGCGGCGGCAGCGAAGGATCCGACATCGAAGTCTTTGATCCGCGCACCGGAAAGCCGCTGAAATTCGAATACCTGCAGGAAGGCGATGCACACGTCATCCATGCGCCGCTGCCGATGCCGGTTCCCGAAGGCGGGATCGGCCGCGTTCTGATCTACAAAACCTACAAAGATCCGCGGACCTACATGATGAACGGAGACGATATCGTCTGGGTGCGCAGCCTGAGCGGCTATCGCCTGGGCGGTGATTCTCCCGCTGGGATTCTCCTTCCTGTCCTCGAATGTCGCCGCCCAGTTGACCACGCTCGCGGACGGCAGGCTGAAACTGATGTTCGCCAATCCGAGCGGCAGAGCAGCCCGGTGACCGTTCATGCGCGCAGGACCACGGCCAATTTTGCGGCGCTCCGAACCGCCGACATGTTCTTCGATGATATCAAGACCCTGTATGACCTGGGCGCGCCCGAGACCCACGGCATCAGGGTGGATCAGAGCTACAGCGATTATCGTAAAGGCCGCAAGGCAAGGCTGGATCTAGCGTACCTGCCGCTGCAGGATCTGAAAGTGATCGATCTTGACACGGCGAAGGCCTTCCAGCCGGCGAAGGATGGCAGCGTGATGTCCATCCAGTTGGAGGTTCCGATCACAGACGACAGGCAGAGCGTCCACCTCAGGATCACCGGCACGCTCGCGGATCCCGCCTACAAGGTGGAAGGAGGGAACCTGGTGTTCGATCGCACCGTCCATGGGCTCCGCAATACGATCCTGCTTCCCGCCGGTTGGGAAGTTGCCGGCGTGTCGCAATCCGGGACGATCGGACGCTCTCAGGGTCGCGCTTTTGTCTCGCTCATCAATCTCAATTCCGAAAACCAGTATCGGGTTGTGATCCGTGCACGCAAGGGATCGGAGTCATCGCGATAGATTAGGGGACAAATCAGGCGCCATAATGCCGACTATGCGGTGCCAGAATCTGCGCGACCTCCAGCGCGCGCGATCTCACATCGAGACCGAGAGTGCACTGCACGCTGCATCGCCGGCAGCGCCCGCATGCGATATCCGCCGCATCATACCCATGCAGTACCTGGCGGGCTTGTTGCGCCTGGCGATAGCCGAGAGCGTACATGGCACTGCGCATGAGGGCCGGGATATTCATGCCGGCGGGACATTGCGGCAGGCAACGCCTGCATTGCTGGCAGAAAAGCCCGGCAAGCCCGGCCGAATCTCCCAGCCTGAGGTCGCGGATTTCCTCTGGGGTCAGCGCCAGGTTTTCCATCACCGAGAGGTCCTCGCGAAGTTCGTCGTAGTTGGAAAACGCCGGGACGGCCGTGTGGACGTTTTCGTCCGCCAACACCCATTTAAGAGCGGCTTTCATATTGATCTTCGTGCGCCGGCCCGGATCCCAGTAAACTCCCGCCTGTGTCTTCATTGCTACCACCCCGAGTCCGGCGGCGGCAGCCTGAGCGATTGCCGCCCGTATTTCCTCGCGGTGAGACTGGCGGAAATTATATGCGGTCAGGACTACATCCCAGAATCCGCTTTCGGTAGCGGCACGGATCACTTCGGGTTCGTTGCTGTGGGTCGTGATCCCGACGAATCTGGCTTTACCGGTCGCTTTCAGGCTGGCGAACGCCTTCACATAGGGCTCAAACAACGTGCTTTCCCGGCTGCTGACCGATGCCAGGTAATAAATGTCGACATATTCGAGCCCAAGCCGCTGCAGGCTGCCTTCGAGGGATTGGATGATGAGGTCGGGGTTGACGTTCCTCCCGACGTCGAGGGAACGATCGTCGCCCGGGGCAAGTATGTAAGGTAAATCAGGGCTGGTCCCAATTACAAAAGACTCGCGGGAGAGCCCCCGCATTGCCCGGCCCAACATCCTCTCCTGGTTCCTTTCGGAATACGAACTCGAAGTGTGGATGTAGCCCATTCCTTCGTCCAGAGCCGTACGAACCAGGTCAATGGCATATGCGGACCCCATGCTCACGACGGGGAGCCTGAGGCCCGTCCGGCCCAGAGTGCGATACACGAAACTGCCCGGTTTGGTTGATTTGCCCTGCGGCGACGGCGAGCAGGATGCATTGGCCATGAACGCCGCCCCGGCAATCCCTGCCGCCCCAGCCATCAGGAATTCCCTGCGCGATCTGGATCGATCCTCCGTCATGGCAGTGCCTCCCATTTAGAAAGGGCCGGTTGCCCGGTTCTTCACCGGCCCGGAAAACTTGCGTCCCGACCGTCCCTCGAGCATCACCTCGCGTCTGAAGCCATTCCACCATTTACACCGCCACCGGAGAAAGATAGGACCCTGCCCTTACTTTGGGATCGGGGTGACGACCATTATGACGCTTTCCACCAATAATTTGGAAGTCTGTCTCGCATTCTCGTTTTTCAGGCTGGCGACGGCGCCATTGGAAGACCGGACGGCCAAAATCCGCGGCGAAAGCGTGCGCACCACACTCAGCGGGGTGGCCTGGTACGTGTTTCCCCTGATGGCATTGATTTTTCTGGTCGCGGTTTTCGTGGTTATCGTGACTCCGTTCGAAAAGCACCAGTAGTATTGGGGAATTTCGGGACAGGCGCCTCAACCTCGAAATCTCGTTGAAACTCATCCACGATTCTCTGGGAGGATTCAGGTTATGGCCCTTGTACCCAAAATCTCACGGGCTAGGCGGGCACCAGAGCACGAGCAACCAGCAGGGTCAGGTCGTCCGTAAGATGGTTGCCGCTGAACTCCAGGACTTTTGCCGCCAGGTCATGCACGAGCGCAGAAAGGGGGATGTGCCGCGACTCTTTCAGCGCCCTCAGCAAACGGATCTCCCCGAACTCCTCGCCGGATTCATTCATCGCTTCAGTCACGCCGTCCGTGAATAGCAGCAGCGTGTCTCCGGCCCGGAGTTCAATCTCGCTCACGGAGCAGCTCCAGTCCGGAAACATTCCCAGGACCGTCGCAGTCGATTCAAGCCGGTCGATGGCAGAGTCCCGGTGGACAAGCAGGGGAGATGTATGCCCACAGTTGGCATAACGCAACCGGCGTGTGGCATCGTTGTATTCCCCGAGAAACAGGCTGGCATAATGGCTCTCCGCGGTACACTCGCAAAAAAGCCGGTTGGCCACACGCAACAGGCGCGCGATATCACCTGAGCAGGTGGCCGACTGAGTCCTGAGGATTGCCTGCAGGCTCGCCATCATCAACGCCGCGGGCACTCCCTTGCCCGAGATGTCTCCCAGCGCCAGCCCGACCCTCCCCAAACCGAGGTGAATGAAGTCATAGTAATCCCCGCCGATGCCGCGCGCCGGCAGATAACATAGGCCGCATTCCAGCGTTTCCAGATAAGGAACCCTGCGCCGCAAAAGGCGGATCTGGACATCCCGGGCGCTCGCCATCTCTTCGGCAGAGGACCACGCCACCGTTTGGGGATAGTCGGCGCTCCCGAGTGAAGTATAGCCGGTTTGCATTATGCCCTCCTATCAATAACTGATATGTAACACTATATCACATGATCTATTGATTTCAAAAATAATATGAAAATATATTAGGTATCCAAGTTGTTATTTATTAAATAGATATGGCCTAAAATGGGCGGGACCGGGAGGTGGAACTGAATTTGGGAGCCCTGGCCGACATGGGCTGCTGTCATACGGTGCGGTTGTCAGGGTATGTTGGTTGCCGCCAATCCTTCCAAAGGCGGAGGCCAATATGCGAGCCGCGGAAGCGAGCCTGAACGATGACAAGGCCTCAATTGCCGCAGCCAAGGCCGACCTTGCCAAGTCCAATGTCGATGTGGTCAACATGCAAAGGAAGTTGAAGATCCAGAAACAGCTGTGGGACGAGAAGCTCATCGCCCAGGATGACCTCGATACGGCTCAGGCTCTGCTGGATGCTTCCAACGCCGCGATGCAGGCGGCTCAGGCGCAGATTGACTCGGCTGACGCCCGATACAAGGCCGACGAGCAGAGATTGGGACAGGCGCAGGCGAGCCTGGGACAGGCGAAGGTCAATCTCGAACACACCATCATTACCAGCCCGATCTCGGGAACTATCATTTCCCGCAGCGTCGATAGAGGTCAGACCGTGGCGGCCAGTTTTTCTTCTCCCACGCTGTTTACCATTGGCGAAGACCTGACCAAGATGCAGGTGAGCACCAACATAGACGAAGCCGATGTGGGCAAGATCAAGTCGGGCATGGAGGCATCGTTCACCGTGGATGCCTATCCGAAGGAGACGTTCCGGGGCAGGATCAGCCAGGTGCGACTGGCCGCCACCACGGTTCAAAACGTGGTGACCTACAATGCCATGATTGATGTCTCCAATCCGCAGCTGAAACTCAAGCCGGGCATGACCGCCAATGTCAAGATTCTGATCGACAAGGCCGAGAACGTGCTGACGATTCCCAATGCGGCGCTGCGATTCAAGCCGAACCTCACGGACCAGGAAATGGAGGCCGCTTTCAAACGGGGAGGCGAAGAGAAATATTACAGCCAGATGAAGGAGATCGCCGCCAGAGCTGCTTC
Organism: Terriglobia bacterium; assembly: GCA_963824985.1. Taxonomy (GTDB): domain Bacteria; phylum Acidobacteriota; class UBA6911; order UBA6911; family UBA6911; genus JAFNAG01. The sequence continues at coordinate 200,466 of CAWGRQ010000038.1, read as the reverse complement.
GGTTCCGGACGCAAAGGCATCGGCCTCCGGCGGCATGAGGATGGGATTTGCGCCGGGCGGTACCGCCGTTGGGTCCCAGCGCCCCTCATCCAATGGGACTGGCGCGGTATCCAGCGCTCCTCGGGCGAGGCGAAACCTATCCAGAGCGGCCGGGGCAGGCGCGTGGTCCTCTGGGTGATGGGTGGTGACGAAGCGCTCATCTCAGTCCAGGATCTCCACAAATACTACGAGATGGGGGATGCGCGGGTGCACGCGTTGCGCGGGATCTGCCTGGAGATCCGCCGTGGCGAGTTCGTGGCCATCATGGGGGCGTCGGGCTCCGGAAAATCGACGTTCATGAATATGCTCGGCTGCCTGGACAAACCTTCGGGCGGGACTTATTTGCTGGACGGAACCGACGTTGCGGACCTGTCGCGTGTCGAACTTGCCCACATCCGAAACGAGCGCGTCGGATTCGTTTTTCAGGGATTCAACCTGTTGAGCCGGACGTCCGCCCTGGAAAATGTCGAATTACCGCTGATTTATGCACGAATTCGTGCCCGGGACCGCCGCCGGCTCGCCCAGGAAGCGCTGCTGAAGGTGGGATTGGGCGACCGGGTTCACCATGTGCCGTCTCAACTGTCCGGCGGCCAGCAGCAGCGCGTGGCAATCGCCCGGTCGCTGGTGAACCACCCGTCCATCCTGCTGGCGGATGAGCCGACCGGCAACCTGGACAACCGCACCAGCGTCGAGATCATGCAGGTGTTCCAGGAGCTCAACGAGCAGGAGAGCCTGACCATTATCCTGGTCACTCACGAGCCCGACATAGCCGAATACGGCAAACGGATCATCACCTTCCGTGATGGGCGGATTGTGCGAGATCAGCCTGTGCTGCAGCGCCGCCTGGCCTCCGAGATACTCGCCGGCATGCCGGCTGCCGAGGATTAACCCATGGTCTTTCTATTCACCATAATCCGCGTGGCGCAGAAGGCACTCGGACTTAACAAAATGCGATCGATCCTCACGATGCTCGGCATCATCATCGGCGCCGTTATCGCCATGGTGAGCATCGGGCAGGGCGCCCAGGCAACGATCTCCGAGCAGATTGCAAGTGCCGGGAGCAACATGCTCTATGTCACCGCGGGCTCCTATAACCGGGGCGGTGTAAGATCCGGTGCCGGCACTTCCAGTTCCCTGACCGTGGAAGACTATCAGGCCATCGTTCGCGATTGTCCCGCCGTCCGCCTCGCTTCACCGATGGTGAGGGCCAGCGCACCCGTCGTGTTCGGAAACCAGAACTGGTTCACTAACATCCAGGGAGTCAACACCAACTTCCTGTCCATCAAGCTTTGGGAAATGGATAGCGGCACATTTTTCACCGAGCAGGACGAGAGTTCCGCGCAACGGGTCTGCGTCCTGGGCAAGACCGTCGCCGACAACCTATTCGTCGGCGAGGATCCGATCGAGGCGCTGCGCTATGAATAACAGCCGACGAGCGCTGATGGGGTCGCTCCAGGCCAATGCCGATCCAGCGAGGGACAACCTCTATTCCCATTCCGATACGATCCCTGATCCCAATCCCGAGGGGTACTCTGCCAACCCCCCGGAGGCTTCCGGCACTCGGGGGCCGAGGCTCCAGGCGCTCACCATGTCTTTTCCGAAGACAGGGCGCTGTAATGTTTGCGCCACTCCGTCATCGTCCGTTCCATCTCCCGCGCGCGTTCTGCAATGCGTTTGGCGTCGGGATTTGCGGTATTCAGGTCCTGATTCATCTGCTGCAGATGGTCGTTGAACTGCTCGCGCAGCCGGTTCAGTTTCCGGATGCGCCCCTGCCACGCCTGATTTTGCGTGGCATCAAGGCCCTGCATCAAACGCTCATGTTCCCGTTCCATGGCCCCGACCTGTTCTCCTAGTCCCGCCTGCTGCCTGCGTGCCTGGTCGGCGTTGAACTTGCCTGCAGAGATACGGGACATTTCGCGTGCCTGTATGCGAATGCCGTCTGCCAACTTGTCACAGGCACGGATCTGGTCTCGTTGCTGACTGGTGGTCTGGATGCGTTCCCGGTTCATGGCGTCTTGTCCGGCCTGAATGCCGCCCTGTCGCTGTCCTTTCCCCTGGGACTGACCTTGCGCTCCCCCCCGTCCCTGGGGATACCCCAGCGCTGCTGCAAGAAAGAGACATGAGGCAAAAATCAAAGTCCTCTTCATAAGCATAAATCCTCCTCAAAGATTTTCCAGACTGAATGGGGGGGGCCTGGGCGGACAGCGATTCACGAGCCCGCCTGTTCAATTAGACGGTCACCGAGGACCAACGGTTCATCATGAACGTTTCAGCGTTTACGTGGCGGTGTAATGCCGAGGCCATCAGGCCTTCATGAAAGCGATATTGACGCAACCCGGCGTCGATTTAAAGCGTATTAGAAGCTTGGATTGCCTGATGCGGAACGGCGTTCTGCCGGGCGGATTCGAGAATCCCCGATTTGCGGTCCAGTCACGGGAATCGATCTTTCCTCCGGCATGCTTGCGCAGGCTCGGGACAAGGCTAGAGCCGCAAAGGTGGAAATCGAATGGATCCAGGAAAACGCTTGTACGTTTTCACTGGATAAACCGTTCGATGCGGTCATTTGCATCTGTGAAGGCTCCTTTGGCCTGCTTGGCGGCGCAGATGATGCGAACCAGCAGCCCCTTACCATTTTGCGCAATGTCAGCCACGCGCTGAAACCGAAAGGCAAGACGCTCTTTACCATGCTGAGCGCTTTCAAAATGATTCGAGAACGCTCGCAGGATGATGTCGAGCAGGGGCAGTTCGACCCGCTGACCATGACCACGTCGACCGACTACTCGCCGGGAGAGGGACTGCCAGCGATTCGCCTGCGGGAGCGCGCGTTCACGCCAACCGAGATCACCTTGCTGTTTCAGCTCGCAGGGATGAGCGTGCTCAACATCTGGGGCGGCACCGCAGGCAACTGGGGCAAACGAGCCATCGAGCTGGACGAATTCGAAATCATGGTCGTAGCGCAAAAACCCGGCCTGTAATGCGCCTCATCGCTCGCTGGGTTCGGACAAGTCCCCCTCGCCCGTTTCGGAACCGCCAATTTTGCGGTCAAAAATCTCCATCGATTGGGCTATCCCGTTCAATTGTCCAAAAACGTTAGATCTCGGAAATTGTCACAAGGACGGCGACTGCGGGCAGAATATCCAATGACACTGCAATCGTGAGCGACACCGTAGTGGATATTGTCGGCATCCGGGAGTATGATAATTTTATAACCTGTTTTAGGCGGAGGCGCGTCGCTGCCCAGGGCTCCTCCCCGGACTGACCCCGCAAGGCCTCCGAAACGTCCAACTTTCATTCCGGAAGGGGGACTCCATGGAACACCCCAAGACTCCTTGGAAATTCATCGTAGATTTCCGCCTGCTGTCCATCCTGCTGCTCATCGCTGTCGTGCCCTTCCTGCTGGGGACCTGGCGACTGGTCAGCGGTTCTCAGCAATCTTTCCTCGAAAGCCACGGAGCCGGACTCGCAGAGTCGGCTGACATGGCGTTCAACTACCTCAATGACTACATCGGGAACCAGATCATCGAGATCGCCGGCCTCACCGAGGTGCCCGTTCTCAGGACGGCGATCGAAAGGAAAAATCTCGACCTTGGCGGGGACTTGAACGCAGTACGCAAGGAAATCATCGCCGTGTCGGAGCACTGGCGGTCACTGGATTACCAGTCCCCGGAGCTGCGGGCTATCCTGGACAATCCCGCCTCCGATTTCCTCCGCCGCTACGCAGCCGTGCGCACAGCCTACCGCGAGATCATCGTGACCGACTTCCTCGGCCGCACGGTGGCAGCGACGGGCAAAACGTCCGAATATCACCACGCCAATGACGACTGGTGGAAGGAGGCCTATTCCGACGGCCAGAAGGGGGCCATCTTCATCGGCGACATTCACTACCATGAAAGCGCGAAAACCAACTCCTTCGATATCGCCCAGCCGTTTGTCGATCCCAAGGGCGGGGTGATGGGTGTCATCATGGTGAGCATCGATGCGCAGGCCATCCACTCGCTCATCGGGTCCATGCGCGCCAGCTTCGAAGGCCGGGCCGCACTGGTTCGCAGCGATGGGACCATCGTTTCATCACTCGGGTACAGTTACCTGGACAACCAGTCATTCCCTGGCATCGCCGAGCTTGTTGACGCCAGGAAGAAGGGGAAGCGATTTTACATCAACCAAAGCGAGCCCCGGACTATCTATGGTTTGAATTCGCGCAGTCTTCTGGAGTTATACCCGCATCTGGACTGGATGCTGGTGATTTCGAGTCCGGTCGAGAGAGTGGCGAACCCACTGGCGGGTCTGGTGAAAAATATTGTGTTGCTCATGCTGGCGGTAGGCTTGATCACGCTTCTGGCCGTCCTCTGGTTGTCGCGGATTGAATCCAGGCCGGTTCTGGAAGAGGATGCGCACCTGGAGCAGCTATAGCAGGAAAATCCGTGATTGTTCCGAAAATAGGCTCAAATCTGGCTGGACGTCGGAATCGGAATCGGGGTCGAAAGCACCGCCCAGCCGGCATCGAAGCCGATGCCGATAGCGACTGCGACCCCGATTCCGATACCAAGCATTTTCATGCACTTGGGTGCGCCACAGGCCCATGGATTACTGCTCCGAACGGTGCTCAGTTGAAAGTGGTTGCGATCGCCCGCCGGTGCTCTTTACTCACGCGGGATGGTTGGAAGACGTCGCAGAATACGGAAGAACTCGGATGAACACGGACCAGAACCATGTCCATCCGAGTTCTTCCGTCTCCCAAAGGCTCTCCAAAACAAACGAATCCCTGAACCGCATACTGCAATTCGTGACCGGCTGCAATTTTCCGTGTCCTGCACCCGGGTTGTTGTTTATCATGCCACGATCAATTCCGGTGGCCGTCGCCGGCGTTAATCGGGAGGCGGGACAATGACATCCATGATGATTCGTTCTTACGCGTTCACAATCCTGCTCGTGGCAACCGCGATCATACCGGCGGCCTGCAGCGGACCGTCCGGGCGGGGACCGGAGTCGCAAGCCCGGCCTGCCAACGTCGAATTGGCATCCTTTCCCGCTGAGTGGAGCTATAAGCCCGGGATGAGGGCCCCGTATGCGGAACAGGGTATGGTGGCGACAAACTGTGCGCTCGCGACGGAGGCCGGCCTGGAGATCCTGCGTGCCGGCGGAAATGCCGTCGATGCGGCCGTGGCCGTGGGATTTGCCCTGGCGGTGGCCTATCCCGAAGCGGGCAACCTCGGCGGTGGTGGGTATGCCGTGCTGCGCATGGTGGATGGCCGGACTGCCTCCTTGGATTTCCGCGAAACCGCGCCGGGCGCATCCTCGCGCGATATGTTCCTCGGGACGGACGGCAAGCCGACCGAGGCCGGCCTCGTCGGCCACCGGGCCTCGGGTGTGCCCGGGAGCGTCGCCGGCCAACTGGCGCTCCTGGAGAAATTCGGCACCCTCCCGCGCAGCCAAGTCATGGCCCCGGCCATCCGGATGGCGCGCGATGGCTTCGTCGTCGACGAAATATTCCGAAAGTCGATCGAGCAAAACGCCAAATTGATCGGGCGATTTGCAGGCTCGGCCCTGTTCCTGCCCCATGATCAGCCCCCCGCTTCAGGAGCCCGCTTCGTGCAGGCCGATCTGGCGCGAACCATCGAGCGGATTGCTGAACAGGGAATCGCCGGGTTTTACCAGGGCCCGGTTGCCGCCGCCATCGAATCCGAAATGAAGCGGGGGAGCGGCATCATCACGGCTGCTGATCTGGACCGGTACCGGCCCGCCTGGCGCGATCCTCTCTCGGGAAGCTATCGGGGCCACGGCCTGATTGCCATGCCCCCTTCATCATCCGGCGGCATCACCCTGATTGAAACGCTCAACATCCTCGAGACCTGGCCGCAGGCGGCCACCTGGGGGAGCGCGCAGGCATGGCACCGGCTGACGAGCGCCTTCCAGCGGGCCTTTACGGACCGGAACAACACGCTCGGGGATCCCGATTTCGTCAAAATGCCGCTCGAGAAACTCGCCAGCAAGGAATATGCGCGGTCGCTGCGACGAGGCATCTCCGAAGATCGGGCCACGCCGGCGCAGGACCTCCGTCCGGCAGCACGGGAAGGGAATCAAACCACCAACTACGCCGTGGTGGATCGATGGGGGAATGCGGTCGGTACCACGACCACCATCAACAGCCTCTACGGCTCCGGGGTGTGGGTGCCGGGAGGCGGCTTTTTCCTGAACAACGAAATGGATGACTTCGCCTCGCAGCCGGGGACGCCGAACCAGTTCGGGCTGGTGCAGGGGGAAGCCAACGCGATTGCACCCGGCAAACGAATGCTCTCGGCCATGGCGCCGACCATGGTCCTCGATCCGGACGGGCGCGTCCTGATGGTCCTCGGCGGTCGCGGCGGACCACTCATAATCAGCGCGGTGGTGCAGGCGATTGTGAATGTGATCGATTACCATATGACGCTCGCCGATGCGCTGGGAGCCCCGCGCATCCACAACCAGGCGCTTCCGGACGTCCTGCAATACAATAAGGGAGGCGTTCCGGATGCCGTCATCGACGCGCTAAGGGATATGGGATACGAGACCAAGCCGGGCGGCACCGGCACGCTTACAGCCGTCAAGCGGACCGGTGACGGATGGGAAGGGATGATTGACCCTCGGGCGCATGGCCTGGCTGCCGGCTATTAGTTGCGCCACCCTATGCAAAAAAGGGGACATTCCGGATTTCTTGCTAACTCCTGGACTAGAGACGGGTTGCGCGGAAATTCGGAATGTCCCCTTTTTCGTCAGGGGTGGATCCACTCGACCGCATTGGGCTGGCGTGAGGCCACGGTGACCAGATAGGGATTCAGAAGGCCGCGGGCGAGAAACGACAGGGGTCGGATGTCCATGAGACGCAGCCATGCCCTCATTGCCGGCGTGAACAGTCTTCCGTACCAGTGCGCACCGACCTTCTGGAATCCCAGCCTGCGGTGCGGCGAGATCGACACCAGTCTCAATGAGGGATCCGCGGCCCGGAAATACGCCGTTATTTCGGGGAAACTGGGGAGCATGTCGCCATGCGGCCAGTGCCAGCGGATGCTGCCGGCAGCGCCGCCATGCCAGAAATCCGCGGGGAAGGCGCCGTTAGGGTGGTCCAGGAGGACGAACCCGTCCGGTTTCAGCACCCGCACCAATTCGCGGATGAACTGCTGCCGCTGCCGGTGACAATCCGAAAGCCGGTGCGAACGGTAGCCGCCGTTCTCCTCTTCATGGATGCCGATGTGCTCCACCAGACCGGACGACAAAACCACATCGAATGAGGCATCGGCGAATGGAATGCCGAGCGCGCTGGCCGAGATCAGATGGCGGCGCTCGTTCCGCTTCTGCCACTGTTGATGGCGCGCGCGGCCGGCATCGATCCCCCAGGCCCGCATCCCCTGCTCCCGCAGCAAATCGATTGAGAGGCCGTTGCCGCAGCCGCAATCGAGGACGATGAGGGAATCCGGGGCTTTCCCACGGTTCCGGGCATAGCTGGAGATCAGAGGTGTCAGGAAATGCGCCATGCGCGCTGCGATGCCCGCGGTTTCCAGATCGAGAATGGCCCGCTGCTCCGGATTCTCTTCTTCCAGGACAAAATCGGTGAATTCCGCTCCTTGAAGAAAATCGACTCCGGAAGAAAGGAGCCGCGGATAGGTTTCCCCGCAGGAGCAGACCACCTCGCGGTCCGCGATCGGTTCCAGAGCCTGGCGGCATTTCGGGCACATGAGCATGGCACATTCTATCATGCTCCGGCGGGAGGTTTTTCATTGCTTGACCCGAGGGTGTGAAATAGAATTACGCGTTCGACGGGGGCCACCCTACAGGCTCCTGAAGGTGCAATCCTTACTTACCTGCTGACGAATCCCTGGGGAGGGTAGGGGAGCCCGGGGAAGGGGAAGTCACGTGAAGATACATGAGTATCAGGCAAAAAAGATTCTGGCTCAGTTCGGCGTCCCGATTCCCCGCGGGGAAGTGGCGTCGAACCCCCACCAAGTCTACGACATTGCCACCCGTCTGGGCGGGACAGTCGTCGTAAAGGCTCAGATCCATGCCGGCGGGCGAGGCAAAGGGGGCGGGGTCAAGCTCGCTGCCGATCCCGCGGAAGCCGAAAAGCTGGCGTCCCAGATCATCGGCATGAAGCTGGTGACGCACCAGACCGGTCCCGAAGGGCGCACCGTCAGGCGCGTGCTGATCGAAGAGGGGATGCGTATCAAGAAGGAGTTCTATCTGGGCATTGTCATCGACCGGGCCAGCCAGCGGCCGGTCTTCATGACCTCCACCGAAGGCGGCATGGACATCGAAAAGGTGGCCGCAGAGACGCCCCACCTGATAAACAAGGAATATATCGATCCCAGAGTCGGCTTTCAGGCCTTCAATGCCCGCCGCCTGGCGTTCGGACTGGGGTTGACGGGCGAATTGCTTGCCCCGGCCACCAAATTCATGACCGCGCTTTATCGCGCCTTCGAGGCCACCGATGCGTCCCTCGTGGAGATAAACCCGTTTCTACTCACCGAGGACGGCAGGCTGCTTGCTCTGGACGCCAAAATGAATTTCGACGATAACGCGCTCTACCGCCACAAAGACCTGTTGGAGAACCGCGATTATTACGAAGAAGACCCGCTCGAAATCAAGGCGTCGCGTTACGGCATCAACTACATCCGCCTCGACGGCACGATCGGTTGCATGGTGAATGGCGCGGGGCTGGCCATGGCAACCATGGACATCGTCAAGCTCGCCGGCGGGAGCCCCGCCAATTTCCTCGACGTCGGGGGCGGCGCTACCGCCGAGCAGGTCCGGAACGCTTTTCAGATCCTGTTGGCCGACAAAAACGTCAAGGGTGTCCTCATTAATATCTTCGGCGGCATCATGCGCTGCGACATCGTCGCCAGCGGCGTCGTCGAAGCGGCACGCTCCATGGGGGTCACCGTTCCCATGGTGGTCAGACTCGAGGGGACGAACGTGGAGCAGGGCCAGGAGATCCTCCGCACCTCCGGTCTTAAGTTCACGGTCGCCGATGGCATGAAGGACGCTGCCGACAAAGTTGTCGCACTGGCTAAATAAGGAGAATCGCATTGTCTATACTTATTGATACGAATACTCGTCTGGCAGTGCAGGGAATTACCGGGCGCGAGGGATCGTTCCATACCCAGCAGTGCATTGCTTATGGCACAAAAGTGGTAGCCGGCGTGACGCCGGGTAAAGGCGGCACAACCCACGAAACCATCCCGGTTTTTAACACCGTCGGCGAAGCCATGTCCAAGGAAGGGGCCAACGCCACCGTCATTTTCGTTCCGCCGCCGTTTGCCTCCGATGCCATCATGGAGGCTATTGATGCCGGCATGCCTTTGATCGTGTGCATAACGGAGGGGGTCCCGACGCTCGATATGGTCAGAGTGTCGTCGATGCTCGCCCATTCGAAGAGCCGGCTGATCGGGCCCAACTGCCCCGGTATCATTTCCCCGGGAAAGTGCAAGATAGGCATCATGCCCGGCAGAATCTTCAAGGCGGGAAACGTCGGCGTTGTCTCCCGCAGTGGAACCCTGACCTACGAGGGTGTGGGGCAGTTGACCAGCAGAGGTCTCGGGCAATCGACCTGCATAGGGATCGGCGGAGACCCGATCATCGGCACCAATTTCATCGATGCGCTCACCATGTTCAATGCCGATGCGGACACCCACGCGGTGGTCATGATGGGGGAGATCGGGGGGACGGCGGAAGAAGAGGCCTCCCTGTATATCCAGCGGAACATGAAGAAACCGGTGGTCGGTTTCATCGCCGGCCAGACCGCGCCTCCGGGGCGGCGGATGGGACACGCCGGCGCCATAATTTCCGGCGGCAAAGGTACGGCGGCGGAGAAGATGGCGGCCATGAAAGCCGCCGGTCTGCACGTCGTGACCAGTCCCGCGGACATCGGTGCAGCCGTAGCCAAGGCGCTGAAGGGGGGACGATGATCGAGCAGACCCTGGCGATTATCAAACCGGACGGCGTGGCACGCAACCTGGTGGGTGCCGTCATCCAGAGAATCGAGTCCCACGGCCTGAAGATCAAGGCGCTCAAGATGACCCACCTGTCCAAAAAGCAGGCGGAGGGCTTCTACGCGGTACACCGGGAAAGGCCGTTTTTCAACAGCCTGACCTCGTTCATGTCGGAAGGGGCTGTAGTCCTGATGATTCTGGAGGGGGAGGCGGCAATCTCGATGTGGAGAGAGTTGATGGGCGCAACCGATCCAGCCAAGGCCGCTCCGGGGACGATTCGCAAGGACTTCGGCTTGTCGATCGAGCGCAATACGACGCATGGCTCAGATGCGCAGGAGACTGCCGCCTTCGAAACGGCGTATTTCTTCAACCAGCTTGAAGCATGTAATTAGACCGTAGCCGGCCCGGCGCGCCGCCGGGCTGCGTTGACAGGTCTGCTTCTGCGGCATATATTACAGCGCATGGGAATAAACTCGGAAACTGGCGCTGACATGACACCCTCGGAGCAGGCAATACTTGATGCCCTGCGCCGGGTCAAAGATCCGGACCTCCATCGGGATATCGTTACTCTAAATTTTGTCAAGGATTTGAAGATCGATCGGGGGAAGGTATTTTTCACGATCGAACTTACGACACCGGCCTGCCCGATGAAAAAGCAGATGGAAGATCAAGCCCGGGATGCCGTGGCCGCGGTGAAGGGGGTCAAGGAGGTCGAGATCCAAATGTCGGCCAAGGTGACGGCCGGGAAGCCCGGAGCAGGCAAGCAGGAAATTGCCGGGGTCCGTAACATCGTGGCGGTTGGAAGCGGAAAAGGTGGAGTGGGCAAGAGCACGGTCACCGTCAATCTTGCCGTGGCCCTGGCCGGCGCGGGTGCAAAAGTAGGCCTCCTTGATGCCGATATTTACGGCCCCAACATCCCCATGATGATCGGAATCAGCGGGCAGCCGCATGCGGTGAACCAAAGAATTCAGCCGTTGGACAATTTCGGCGTCAAGGTGATGTCGATGGGCTTCCTGGCTGCTGAGGATACGCCCGTGATCTGGCGTGGTCCCATGCTCCACAGCGTCATCCAACAGTTCGTCCGCCAGGTCGATTGGGGCGAGCTCGACTACCTGCTGGTGGATCTGCCGCCGGGGACGGGGGATGTCCAGTTATCGCTTACCCAAACGGTGCCGCTCATGGGCGCGGTTGTAGTTACCACTCCCCAGGATGTAGCTATCCAGGATGCGCGCAAGGCAATCATGATGTTCCGCCAGGTCAGAGTGGATATCCTGGGCATCGTGGAGAACATGTCCTATTTCGAGTGCCCGCATTGCAACACACGGACCGAGATCTTCAACCATGGTGGCGGAGAGGCGACCGCGCGGAAGTACGAAGTCCCATTTCTGGGAGGGATCCCGCTCGCTCTTGGGATCCGGGAGGGTGGCGATCTGGGCCGGCCGATCGTGCTGGCCGATCCTGAATCGGCGGCCGGGAAGGCATTTGCCCAGATTGCGGCCAACGTCGCCTCCCAGATCAGCATAGCCAACCAGAACAGCCAAAACGCATTCGTGATCGAGTAGTGAAGATCCTGGTCCTGCATCCGGGGGCGCTGGGAGATATCATACTTTCGCTCCCGGCGCTGGGGATACTCCGGGGGCACTTCCCCGGCGCAGGCATCACTCTGGCTGCAAATGCCGAGGTATCGGCTGCCGTAGCGTCCGGCTATGCCGATTCTTCCATCTCGCTGTCGATTATCCCACTCTGCCGTCTCCACGGTCCGACGCCGCCGTCGCCTGCGGATTTCGAGTTTTTCCACGCCTACGATCGGATTCTTTCCTGGACTGGAGCTTCAGATGGCATTTTCAGGAGGCGCCTCACTGTCGGGCACCCCTGTGCACTCGTAACCGGGTGGAAGCCGGTCCCGGGAGAATCGCGCCATGTTGCCCGGCTCTTCATCGATTCGTTGAAACCCTGGATCGAAGTTCCGGATGCCATTCCGGCAGCGCCGATCCGGGTTGAGGAAGATGACCGTCGGGCCGGAGCCCGGTGGCTCTCTGAGCGGGGCTGGAAGGCATCCCGAACCACGGTGGCTGTTCAACCCGGCGCCGGGAGCCCGGCGAAGCGATGGCCGCTTCCACGTTTTCGTGCGGTGGTGCAGGCGTTGAGCTCCAGGGCGACGGTGCTGATCCTGGAAGGGCCCGCTGAACCCGGCTTAGGAGATGAATTGGCCCGCGGTCTGGGATCGGGGATTTACGTGGTGCGCGACCTGCCCTTGCGGCTGCTGTCGGGGGTGCTTGCGCCTTGCTCTGTATTTCTGGGCAATGATTCGGGGATTGCTCACCTGGCTGCCGGGCTGGGTCTGGCTTGTGTGGTGCTGTTCGGCCCGACCCGGCCGGAGCATTGGGCGCCGCTGGGGCCTGATGTGTCGGTGCTGCGTGGTGAGGGGGAATGTCCTGCCTGCCGGAAACTGCCCGGGGCCAGTCATGTTTGCCTCGACAGTATCGCCGTCGATGCGGTCCTGGGGAAGTTGTCGACTCACAAAATCCCGTAGGGGCGACCGGCAGGTCGCCCCAACTTAATTCGGACGGTCGCCCCAATACCTCAGTCGTTTTTCGTCAGCCAAATCTGGTGCTGTGCAGGGGAAGGCGCAACAGGGCGCGGCAGCCCGGCCCATTGGGGCGATTGGCGAGCGCGAGCGACCCGCCGTGCGCCTCGGCAATCTGCCGGCATAGGACCAGGCCGATTCCTGAACCGCCGGGCTTGGTAGTGAAAAAAGGGACGAACAGGTTGCCGGTGTTGGGAAGCCCCGGTCCGCCGTCTTCCACCCAGACTTCGAGTTGCGAGGCCGTGAGTCCCCAGCCTACCGTGACGCCGCCGCCGGTGGTCAGAGCGGCATCAACGCCGTTGCGAACCAGGTTGATCAGGAGTTGATCCAGTTGGTCGCTGTCCGCCTCGATGACCCGCTCGGGGCCATCAGAGACCGAAACTTTGAGCCGGGTTTCCAGACCGGCAGCCCGCCGTATCCAGGCGCCGACCTGCAATGGCTGGGGCTGTGGGGCCGGCAGGCGTGATAATCGCGAATAGCCCTCCATAAACCGGCTCAGGGCTTCCCCGCGATTGCCGATGATCGCGAGCCCCCGGTGCATGTCCTCCTGCCAGTCATCGGGGCGCGGATCGCGCCCAAGGAGACGGTCAAGGCTGGCTGCTATGGAGCGGATTGGAGTCAACGAGTTGTTTAATTCATGGCCGAGCACCCGGATAAGGCGTTTCCACACCTGTCTTTCTTCCTCCCTCAGGGCGCGCGTGAGGTCGGACAGGACCAGCAGCTGATGCGGCAGGCCGTCCTGGCGAAACGTGGTTCGGCGCACTTCCCAACGCCCGCTCCCGCCGGGAAAAGAGACTTCGCTCACACTCGATTCTTCCCCTTCCAGACAGCCGGCCAAACCCAGATCATCTGCGGGGCGGTCGACCAGCTGCGCTGCGGGTAGGGCCAGCAAACGCTCCCCGGCACGGTTCACCAGCCGGAGTTTCCGGGTGCCGTCAAAGGCAAAAACCGCAACATCGATCTCCTCCACCACCTTGCCAAGCAGGGCGGCGGCTTCGACCGCTCCGAGCCGTTGTTCCTGAAGGGTTGCCCCAAGCGCGTTGATTTCCGCCATGACATCGCCGAGGGTGTCAGCCCGGTCGTACCCGCGGGCGCGTATGGAAAAGTCCCCTTCCCGCAGAGCCGCCAGCAGGTTCGATATTGTCTGCAGCGGGCGGATAACCTTGCCGCGCAGAGCGAATGAAAAACCCAGCCAGGAAATGAAGATGACAACCACAAGGGTCCAGTCCACCTTGGGGGCGTAGTCCCCCAGGTAAACCAGCAGCAGGGCGATCAGCACCGCGGGGAAGCCGGCAGCCAGTGCCATCAGCACAATCTGTGAATCGTGACCTACCTGGAACCCGCGCTGCCGCACCTGGGCTGCTCTCAGGGAGGCATATCGCCGCGCGAGGAAACCCTCTCCGGGATTGCCTGGAGATGGTGACGATGGGGATTTGCCTGCCGGCTGAGTCATAGTCATCTATCTACGCAGAATCAATATGTTTGCCTATAGTTAACGGCTGCGACGCGGTCCCCGCAAGCGGAAGCCGGGGCTCCCAGAAATGGCTTATTCCGCGGTGGATCCGAGCCCATAGCGCTGCAGGCGTCGGTAGAGCGCGCTGCGGCTGAGCCCCAGAGCCTGCGCGGCGCGGCTTACATTACCCTCATGCCGGGCCAGCGCCTTCTGGATGAGATGGCACTCGACTTCCTCGAGGCTCATATCATCCAGCCGTTTGTCCCCGGCAGGTCCGGGTTTGAGGAGCAAATGCCCGGCGCCCACGACATCGGACTCGGCCATAAGTACAGCGCGTTCAACCACGTGATCCAGTTCGCGGACATTCCCCGGCCATCGATGATTCCGAATTAATTCCCGGGCTCCGGCATCAAAACCGTTGAGCCGCTTCCGATACCTGGCGGCATGCTGGCGGAGAAAATGATCGGCCAGCAGGAGGATGTCGGTACCTCGATCCCTCAGTGGGGGGAGGTGGATTTCGATTGTGTTCAGGCGGTAGAGCAGATCCTGGCGGAAACGACCGGACTGTACTTCTTCCTGAAGGTTGGCGTTCGTGGCGCTCAGGATGCGGACATCAGCCTTTCGGGTCCGGGACGATCCCACCCGTTCATATTCGCCTACCTCCAGAACTCGCAATAATTTTGCCTGGAGGTTCAGCGGCACATTCGCGATTTCGTCCAGGAACAGAGTGCCCCCTTCGGCCAGCTCGAACCGTCCCACCCGGTCGGCCTTGGCATCGGTGAAAGCTCCGCGCACATGGCCAAAGAGTTCGCTTTCAAATACCCCTTCGGAGAGCCCCCCCGCGTTGATGGTGACCATCGGCTTGCTCGCGCGCAGCGATACGGAGTGCAGAGCCTGCGCTACCACTTCCTTCCCGGTGCCATGCTCTCCGGTAATGAGCACGTTGGCATCGGAAGGCCCGACACGGGCGATCAGGTCCAATATCGGTATCATTGCCTGGGATCCCGCAATCAGTTTCGGGTGTGGAGCCCCGCGCAGCAGCCGGTTTTCGGCTTCCAAGCGCCGTCCCTTGCGCAGCGCCTCCCCCAGCTCGTTCTGGGTGCGCAGGATGGACAGCAGCCGGGAATTTTCCCAGGGTTTTTGAACAAAATCCCGGGCGCCGCGTCGCATCGCCTCAACCGCCAGTTCGACGCTTCCCCAGGCGGTCATGACTACGACCGGAAGTCCGGCATCGAGAATCTGGATCCGGGACAGGAGGTCAAGCCCCTCGACGCCGGATGTTGTATCTCGAGTATAGTTTAGATCCATGAGGAGAACATCAAAATCCCGGGCATCAAGAGCGCGCAGCACCATCGATGGTGACGTCGCCACTTCAGACTGGTACCCCTCTCCCTTAAGCAGAATGCGGAGTGCTTCCACCACATCCGGTTGATCGTCCGCGATCAGAATCCTGTGACCCGAGCTCTGACTCACTATACCTCCAAGATGCCACCTTGCGATCCGGGATTCGGTGGTCCGGTGTCAGCATCATTCGCCTGTCGTCTTTCATCAGGCTCAAAAGCCATTTTTATCCAAGCCTGTATCAGGAGCTACGAAAAAGTTGCGGGATTTGTTGCAGGCATTCATGCCGCCTCGGGGCGATCGATGACTTCAATGCCCGGGATAAGGGCGAAATGCGCATCCACCGTCAGGACTGTCGCCCCGATCCTCCGGGCACAGCAGCCGATGATCACGTCCGGCAAAGGCAGCGCCCTACCCTTGCGGTCCAGGAGCCAAAGGGTCTCCTCCACGCTGTTCCAGATCGATTCGTCTGTGGGGACGCAGATCATGACATTCCAGAAGTCGTGGAAGCGCTTCAACACCCTGCGCCCGCGAAGCCCCCTCCCCACTTCGCAGCGCACGACGCCGCAAACCGCAAGGTCCCTCGACGCGGCCGTCAAAGCAAGCGCTCGCAGGGGATCCTGTCCCCTATGGAGCAGCCGAATGTAGAAACTGCTGTCAACAAGAACGGGACTTACGGCCATAGGCCCTTCCCGCCTCCGCGCAACGAAGGGTTGTGTCAGGATCCGATGCAGGATGGAATGCTTGCTTCAATTCCTCTGCCGTCAATCCAAGCCCTTCCCGGGCCAGACGGATCAGCTCAGCACGGCGATCGAGCTCGCGCAAGGCAATATCAACCGCCCTGGTTTTGCTGGTAACTCCGGTTGCCTTCATGACTCGATTCAACAACGCTTCGTCGATGTGCATGGTCATTTTCATACAGCTATAGTATGGCATTGATACCATACCAATGTCCATGCAGTAAACCCGCAGTCGTCCCACAGTTTTCTCCGGTTGGAAATTTGAAGTCTGGCTGCTGAGTGGGTTCAGGTGTCCGTGCGGGTGCTGTCGACCTGGATTGCGGCTGGTTGGCAACCCCAAGTGACCATTTGCGGGGGCTCTTCGGGTTGGCTGAGAGTGTTTACCATACGCACTTACTCAGCACTCCCCTTGATTCCGCCCTATCTGAGTCTTTTATAATCAACAGATATACTGGTGGAGGTGGCGGGAATCGAACCCGCGTCCGAAAGCCCTCAGCGAGTAGAGCCTACATGCGTATCCGATTCGTTCAGTTTCGCGAACGCCGCGATCGAACCGGCAAGGTCGATGCGCCGCTAGCTCTTTGAAGTTTCGGCCTGGATCCCAGAGCCTGAATCCTCACCTATCCTGCTAGTCGGCGCCTCAATCCTACCCCGCAGGCTGGATAGGCGAGACGTGACCGCTTTAAGCGGCCAGTGCTAACTGAGTGTCAGCAGTTATGTTATTTCCACGATTTTACGAGTCGCGGAGCACTCGGCATGCCTCTACTGCCTCTTGACCCCCGTCGAATCCAGTTCACCCCCACAGAAACCAATAGTCAAATCTCTCTCGTTCATTATACTCTCATGGTTCAAATCGTCAAAGCGGGCATCCAAGTTTATAAATAGGGTTGACATGTTAAAGGGCGGTTAATAGAATGCCGAATTATCCACAGCCTGCTCAGATAATATCGGGCTGTCTAATTTCGGCCAGATTTTGATCCTTTGGATAGAAGGGATCCAGATGCTCAGAAAGCGGCTTTATACATTTATTGTAGCGGGAAACTCGGGAGGTAGGATCTGGCGCCTCGCGGTGCCTTATCCGGTCATTGTCGCGACCGTGATCATGGCACTGATCGGTTTGATCGCCGTTGGAGCCGGGACCCTGTCTTACGGGCGCATGATTCTCAAAGTTGTCGACTACGAGAATCGCATTTCTGAAAACGACAGCCTGCGCACGGAGAACCACAGCTATAAAGTTCAGACCGCGCAACTGGGAGAAAAGATCGATTTTCTGGAAAACATATCCCGCAAGCTCGAGATTTTTTCCGGAATGCGGTCGCCGAAGGCTCCCGGGGGTATTGGGGGTGTGGCCAGTGACAATCTGAGCACTCCTCGACCGATTTCGCAGGATCCGCTTGCGTCGATCGCCGCTTACAACAAGAAGGTCACTACCCTGGAAGAGAGCATCCGGGCTCTGGACAATCATATTACCGAAAAGGTGCTGTCGCTCGCGGCCCAGCCCAGCCTCATGCCCGTCCGTGGATACATTACTGCAGGGATGGGAAGGAGGCCGGACCCCTTCAATCCGTCCCAGAGCGAAAGCCATCCGGGAGTGGATATTTCGGCGCCGCCCGGCACCCGGATTATCGCACCGGCAGACGGGACAGTTATATTTGCCGGGCAGCGCGCGGGATACGGGAATATGGTGATCATAGATCACAAGTTCGGGTTTACGACCCGGTATGCCCATTTGCAGCGCATCAGTGTCCAGGTGGGCCAGCATGTCTCCCGCACCGATATCCTTGGCTTCGTGGGGTCTTCCGGAAAGGCGACTGGTCCTCATCTCCATTATGAGGTCTGGTACAACAGCCGGCCCGTCAATCCGGCCAGGTTTTTCCCCGTGGCCGGCTAGGCCTGCGTTTTTGAGTTCTACCATTGCATGACCCCGGAAATGCGCCCGTAGCTTTGGGGGTGGTCTTGCTCGCGGCGCAGCCAATACCTACAGCGCTATCTTGTGCCCGGAAGTCTGGGTGGTCTTGGCGGTTCGCTTCCGGAACGGCACTGCCTGAATAGCGATTGCCCTCCAACTCGTTGACTCGCAAGAACCTATCTGATAGATTTATTAATTTATATCCGGCCGGAGAACTTCCTGCATGTTCAACGCGATTCTCACCAAGATCGTAGGCAGCAAGAACGAACGCGACCTGAAGAAGCTGGAGCCGCTGGTGCAGCGCATCAACGAGCTCGAGCCGGAGATGCAGCGTCTCTCGGAAGTCGATCTGGCCGGGCTGACCCCCAGGTTCCGGCAGCGCTTTGCCGACGGGGAATCCCTGGACGACCTGCTGCCCGAAGCATTTGCCGCGGTCCGGGAAGCGGGCCGGCGATCCCTCAACATGCGGCACTTCGATGTCCAGCTGGTCGGCGGCATGGTTCTGCATCAGGGGAAGATCGCGGAGATGAAGACGGGGGAAGGGAAAACCCTGGTTGCAACCCTGCCGGCCTACCTCAATGCCCTGGCCGGCAAAGGCGTGCACATTGTCACCGTAAACGATTATCTGGCGGGGCGCGACAGCGAATGGATGGGACGGCTGTATCGCATGATGGGGCTGACCATCGGCTGCATTCAGCATCCGCTTACCGACGAAGAACGTAAGGCAGCATACAGATCGGACATCACGTACGGCACCAACAACGAGCTGGGCTTTGATTATCTTCGCGACAACATGAAATATGACCTGGCCGATTGCGTGCAGAGAGAGTTCAACTATGCGATCGTGGACGAAGTCGACTCGATCCTGATCGACGAGGCCCGCACACCGCTGATCATATCGGGACCGGCGGAAGAATCGACAGATAAATACTACAAGATCGATCGGATTGTCCCGAAACTGCGGCGCGACGTCGATTTCCAGGTGGATGAAAAGGCGCGGACCGTGAACCTCACCGAGGAGGGGGTCGAAAAATCGGAAAAGCTCCTCGGGGTAGGGAATCTTTTCGATCCGCAGAACATGGATTGGGTCCACCACATCTACCAGGCGTTGAAGGCGCATTTGCTCTTCAAACGGGATGTGGATTACATGGTGAAGGATGCGGAGGTCGTGATCGTCGACGAGTTTACCGGCCGCCTCATGCCGGGCCGGCGGTACAGTGATGGCCTCCATCAGGCGCTGGAAGCCAAGGAAAACGTCAAGATCGAACGCGAAAACCAGACGCTGGCGACGGTAACTTTCCAGAACTATTTCCGCATGTATAAAAAGCTGGCCGGCATGACCGGGACCGCGGAGACGGAAGCGGAAGAGTTTTTCAAGATTTATAAGCTCGAAGTGATGGTGATTCCCCCTAACCGGACCCTGATTCGGACCGAGTACCCGGATATCATCTACCGCACCGAGCGCGAGAAGTACAACGCCGTGGTGGAGGAGATCCGAGGTCTCTACGAGCGTGGCCAGCCGGTCCTGGTGGGGACCATATCCATCGAAAAATCTGAAAAGCTCAGCACTCTGCTCAAGCGCCGCGCGGTGCCGCACGTGGTTTTGAACGCGAAGTATCATGCCAAGGAAGCGGAAATCGTGGCTCAGGCCGGACGGAAAAAGGCAGTCACCATTGCGACCAACATGGCCGGGAGGGGAACCGACATCCTTCTGGGGGGCAATCCGGAATACCTCACGCTTCAGACCCTGCGCGAAAAGGGCCAGAGCGCCGACACCCTCGGCAAGCAGGAGTACGATCGCATTCGCGATCATTGGCTGTTGGTTTGCCAGAAGGAGCACGACGAAGTCGTCAAGCTTGGCGGGTTGCACATCCTGGGGACGGAGCGCCATGAGGCGAGGCGCATCGACAATCAGCTGCGCGGCCGGGCCGGACGGCAGGGGGATCCCGGCTCCTCGCGCTTCTATCTCTCGCTGGAAGACGATCTCATGCGCATCTTCGCCAGCGACCGCATCTCGAGCATCATGCAGTCGTTGGGGATGGAGGAGGGGGTCCCCATCGAAAGCAAGCTGATCACGCGGCAGATCGAGCGGGCCCAGAAACAGGTGGAAGCCCGCAATTTCGAGATCCGCAAACATCTTCTCGAGTATGACGATGTCATGAACAAGCAAAGAGAGGCGATCTATTCCATTCGCCGCGATCTGCTGGAAGGGACCGATCAGAGAGAATACCTCCTGAACATGGCTGACGATATCCTGATGGAGTTGATCGATCAGCATGCGGGGCGCGATAAGGCCGACGATCAAAAGGATTTCGATGCCCTGCGGGTTGCCGTCGGGAATCAGTTCGGCCTCGACATCCTGGCTCAGGGTTTTGATGTCAAGGAAGCAACCTATGAGGAGCTTTCCCAGAAGCTGGGCGATACCCTCAAACGGATGTATGACGACAAGGAGAAGCGGATCGGATCCGAATTCATGCGCTACCAGGAGCGGATGATCATGCTGCAGGTCCTGGATATGCAGTGGAAAGATCACCTCCTGGCTCTGGATCACCTGAAGGAAGGGATCGGCCTGCGGGGTTACGGGCAGCGTGATCCACTGATCGAATACAAGAAGGAGAGCTTCGACATGTTCGAGGCCCTCAACTCCCGCCGGGAAGAGGAAACCATTCGTTTTCTTTTCCTCTTCGAACCGGTCAGTGCGGAGGATCAGCAGGCGCGCGCCCGGGAACAGCAGGAGGAAGCACGACGCAGGAAGGCGCAGGAACAGAATCTGGTGTACGGAGCGGGCGGCGACGGCGGTGTGGCTCAGCATAAGAGGGAAGCCGCGAAGGTCGGCCGTAATGATCCCTGTCCCTGCGGCAGCGGCCTCAAGTTTAAGAAGTGTCACGGCAAGTGACTCGACGATGAACCGCAGAGATTTTCACCCAACCGGGAAAATGGTGCCATGGTTCGAGACCTGAATTTCAAAGAAGCGATCACCTTTGACGATGTGCTGTTGGAGCCGGCCAAAAGCGACATCATACCGACGGACGTGGACATTTCCACCCGGCTGACCCGGAAGATCGCCCTGAACATCCCGCTGCTCAGTGCGGCGATGGATACGGTCACCGACTCCCGCATGGCGATCGCGATGGCTCAGCAGGGCGGCATGGGGGTGGTGCACAAAAACATGTCGATCGAAGCGCAGGCGGAGGAGATCGACCGGGTGAAGCGGTCCGAAAGCGGAATGATCGTCAATCCGATCACAATGTCGCCCGACCAGCTGATCCTGGAAGCGATGGAGGCCATGAAGAAGTACGGAATCTCCGGACTGCCGATCACCTCCCGGGGCAAGTTGGTCGGTATCCTTACCAACCGGGATCTTCGCTTCGAAACCCGTCTTGACCTGAAGATCTCCGATTTGATGACCAAGGAAAACCTGATCACGGTTCCGGTCGGCACCACGCTGGAAACCGCGAAGGCCATCCTCCATCGGCACCGTGTGGAGAAACTCCCCGTTGTCGATGACAAATACCGTCTCCGGGGATTGATCACTGTAAAGGACATTCAGAAGAAGATCGCGTATCCCATGGCCTGCAAGGATGAGCTCGGACGGCTGCGCGTCGGCGCCGGGGTGGGAGCGACCGGAGATTTCCTGGAACGGGCCCAGGCTCTGGCAAAAGCCGGAGCGGACGTGCTGGTGGTCGATACTGCCCATGGGCACTCCACGCGCGTGATCTCGGCGGTGAAGCAGCTCAAACGCAAGTTTCCCGCAATCGACGTCATCGCCGGCAACGTGGCCACCGAAGCCGGCGCCAGAGAGCTGATCCGGGCCGGCGCCGATGCCATTAAGGTCGGAATGGGCCCGGGTTCCATCTGTACTACCCGCATCGTCACCGGAGCGGGGGTGCCCCAGATTACGGCCATTATTGATTGCGCCCGAGCCGCTCGCCGGGAACGGATTCCGGTGATCGCCGACGGGGGGATCAAATACTCAGGCGACATTACCAAAGCCCTGGCTGCCGGCGGTGACTGCGTTATGGTCGGATCGCTGTTCGCCGGCACGGATGAAAGCCCGGGGGAGGCCATCCTGTATCAGAATCGCAGCTACAAGGTATATCGCGGAATGGGTTCCCTGGAGGCGATGAAGGCCGGGAGCCGCGACCGCTACTCCCAGGAGGGGGTTTTTCTGGAGAAGAAGCTGGTTCCCGAAGGGATCGAGGGGATGGTTCCTTATAAGGGGAGCATCGAAGTCATGATTCCACAACTCACCGGGGGGCTCAGGGCCGGTATGGGATACTGCGGATGCCGCACCATCCGTGAACTCAAGACACGCAGCCGGTTCATCCGCATTACAAATTTCGGACTCCGGGAAAGCCACGTTCACGATGTGCAGGTGACCAAAGAAGCTCCGAACTACCGAACTGAGCTCTAGCCCTATTAATTCATGAAAAAAGGATCGCAAGGCATCTCAGGACACGGAAGAATGCGGATCGGCGCAAAGGCCGCCACGGTCTTCTTCCGTGTCTCAAGAGCTTTCTTTCATGAGCGAATTCCGGCGCCGTGTACCGCTATTTGTTCGTTTGTGAAAAACGTGCATGATTAATGGGTGGGTCCGCGCTGCCGGGAGCGGAGGTGTCCGGTTCCGGGCGGAGACCCGGAATTCCGGCAGGATACCTCTTTCGCATAGACTTTTCGGCCCCCCCCTGCATCTTTATGCTGTCGGACTGCAACGGAAGATCCATACGAGGGATGAGGCAGATCAGGTGATCCGACGATTTCTCGAGGGTGACGAACAAGCGTTCACCGGGGTTGTCAGGCAATGGGAAACCAGGGTTTTCAGTTTTGCATGGCGCTATCTGGGGAACAGGGAAGATGCGCAGGACGTGGTCCAGGACACCTTCCTGTCGGTTTTCAAGTCAGCCAAGAGCCTTCGTGACCCGGACAGTTTTCCCTCCTGGCTCTTCCGTATTGCCCTCAACCATTGCCGCACGCGCTGGCGCCGGCGGTCGGATGAGGTTTCGCTGGACGACCCTCTGCAGGGGCAAGATGAGGGGGGGAAGGATTTAACGCAATCGATGATGGCGGCATCTGATTTCCGCGATCCTCTGGTGACGGTCGATTTGATCCGGAAGGCTCTGTTGGGACTCAGCGAGGAACATCGCACCGCCATCCTCCTGAAGGAATACCTGGGGCTGAGTCTCGAAGAAATGGCCGGGGTTATGGATTGCCCCCTGTCGACGGCCAAATCCAGACTGTATCACGGTTTGAAAGGGGTCCAGCGCAATCTGGTCCGGCTGGGCGCCCGCAGCTAACATCTTGGGCAGGATGACCGCCATGCAATGCAATGAATGCCGGGAACACTTTGTCGATCTGCTTTACGCTGAGCAGGGAACCGCATCCGCCAGTCAGGATGCGTTGGAACATCTCGATTCCTGCCCGTCCTGCAAAAATGAGCTGGCTGCACTCAAGGGGCTGCAGTCGACGCTCAAGATCTGGAAGGACGAGCCGCCGCTGAGACCGGTCGCGGTTCCGAAGGAGAAAACGTCCCCTGGTTTGTGGGCGCCCCTTTGGGGCCTGGCTCGCTATGCCGCTGTTGCGGCATTGATTGTCGCGGCCTTCCTCGCGCTGGCGAACGCGCGCATCTCACTGGGATCAGAATGGTTTCTCCTTTAAGACCACTCTTTTCGCCGCGAACGCAGTCCGATGATTACTACACTAAAGAGCAGGTGCGTACAATCCTCAAAAGGGTGATGAACGATACTGAAAAAGCCAACTACCAGATGATGCAGCAAATGCTGGATACCATCGATCAGGAACGGGCCATCGAGTATCAAAGCCTCTTTCGTCAGATCAAAGAGGGGCGGATCAAAAACTAGCCGGTCCTCTCTGGACCATGGTAAGGAGGACGACAGGTGAAAACGTGGTGTATGAAGCGAAGGTGGTTAATCGGCATTCCATTCCCGGCACTTTTATGCCTGCCGCTGGGGGCACAAGACAGCAGGAATGGGAATATTGACGGAGCGAAGCTGCGCCCTTTTATCCGAACCCTGGAGGGCGCCATCACTGGCGCCATCGGCGCCAACTTTCCCGGTCCTTTCGCCACGGTGGCGCCGAAAGGAGCATATCTGCCGGGATACGGCTACACCTTCACCTTCCTGATCAACATCCGGCGCGGGATGATCCACTCGCCTTTCGGCGCCTACCCGAATGAATCGGAGATCAGTCCCAAGGAGAAGACGCAGCGGATTGCGAATTTGAAGGACATGCTGGTGCGCATTCTGTTGAGCCCGTCAAATCGGTCGGCCAAACTTCAGAAGGAAGAATCGATTGCGATTATCGGATTCTTTGAGGAGTCCGATCCGGTTAAACCGGAAGCCGATCAGAGTACAACTCTGATTTTGAGTGTGCTGAAAGGCGATCTGGATGAATTGGCGGACAAGCAGGATCGCTATAACGAGTTGAAACAGAGGGTGAAAATCGTTGAGTATTAAGATTCAGGCAGTCAAATCGCGCAAACTGATCGGCCAGGTGTTCCTGGAACGGGGCCTGATCGACGAAGAGGAACTCCGCACGGCGCTCAATCTGCAGTCCGAATCCCGGGAAAAACTGGGCAAGCTCCTGGTGGATCTCGGATATGTATCCGAAAAGGACTGCCTGGCCGTCGTATCGGAGCATCTGAACATATCCGCGATCACGGGGCTCGGAGTATCCCCAGTGCCGGTATTGGAAAACGTCCTCACCCACCGCTTCATGAAACAGTGCAAGTTCGTTCCGGTGGCTTTGGAGGATGGAGTACTGACGCTGGCCATGACGGATCCGCAGGATGATGCCGCGCTGGACCTGGTGCGGCAGTCGACCGGATTTGACGTAAGGTCGGTCCTTGGCGCCGAGAGCGAGATCATGGATGTGATCGAGAAGTTTTACGGCTCGGCTGCCTCGACCTTCGGACGCATCATCGAGGGGATCGATGATGGGAATATCGACAGCCTGGACGAAATCGAAGACATCGAACAGCTGAAGGACCTCGCCTCGGAGGCTCCGGTGATCCGGCTGGTAAACCTGATCATCTCCAAGGCCATCGAAAGCCGGGCCAGTGACATTCACATCGAACCGTTTGAGAAGGATCTGAAGGTCCGCTACCGGATCGACGGCATTCTGTATGACGTCGAGTCTCCTCCCAAAAAGCTGAAAGCGGCCGTGATCAGCCGCGTCAAGATCATGGCCAAGCTGAACATCGCCGAACGGCGCCTGCCGCAGGACGGACGGATCAAGCTGAAAGTCCTGGGGAAAGACATCGACCTGCGCGTGTCCACGCTCCCGACGATGTACGGCGAAAGCGTCGTAATGCGCATCCTCGACAAGAGCAACACCAATCTCTATGATATCCGGCGCCTGGGATTTCCCGAGGACTCGCTGCACGACCTCGAGGGATTGATCCGCCGCCCGCACGGCATCATGCTGGTGACCGGCCCGACCGGCAGCGGCAAGACAACGACGCTCTACAGCGCCCTGGATACGATCAATCTGCCCGACAAGAAGATCATCACGATCGAGGATCCGGTTGAATACCAGATGGATGGCGTCAACCAGATTCAGGTCAATCCCCAGATCGGGCTTGACCTTCGCATCCGGCCTGCGCCATATCGTCCGCCAGGATCCGGACGTCATCATGGTCGGCGAAATCCGCGACCTGGAAACCGCCGAGATTGCGATCCGGGCCGCATTGACCGGCCACCTCGTGTTTTCAACCCTGCACACCAACGATGCTCCCAGCGCCATCACACGCCTGGTGGACATGGGGGCCGAGGACTACCTGATCGCTTCCTCCCTGCTCGGGGTCCTGGCTCAGCGCCTGGTCCGGGTGATCTGCCCTCATTGCCGGATCGAGGTCTTTCCCGTTCCGGAGATGCTGGACGAAATCGGCTATCGCCGCGGCAATGGGGACCGTCACGATCATTTCTATGAAGGGCAGGGTTGCGAGAAGTGCGCCAACACCGGTTTCGTGGGACGGGTCGGCATATATGAACTCATGCTGATGAACGACGAGTTGCGCAAACTAACGATCGGCAAAGCGGATTCCGGACAACTGCGCAAGAAGGCGCTCGAATCCGGGATGCGCTCGTTGCGGGACGATGGCTGGCTGAAGGTGCGGCAGGGTCTGACGACGGTTTCTGAAGTGTTGCGCGTCACCCAGGACGCGTGAACGGCGGGATTCTAATGGCGGAATTTATCTACAAAGCGGCGACGGTGGACGGCAAAGTGGTTGAAGGGACCATGGATGGGCAGGACAACGGGACCGTGGCGCTGAGATTGCAGGAAATGGGATTGCTCCCGATGCGGGTGAGCCCGGCCGGGAAACGGACCGTTTTCACTCGTGATATCCCCTGGCCCTGGAAGAACAAGCATGTTCGGCGCAAGGATCTTCTGGTCTTTACCCAGGAACTCCACACGCTGGTGCGATCCGGCATACCTCTCGACCGCAGCCTGGCGGTGCTTGGCAACCTGGCGGAAAGCGAAGCCCTGGCCGAGGTTATCCAGAATGTGCTCAAGGCGGTCAAAGGGGGCAAGTCCTTTTCGGAGGCGCTCGGGGAATACCCCGACGTGTTTCCCAAGGTCTATGTCAACATGGTGCATGCAGGTGAAGTCGGCGGCGTTCTGGAAGAGATTCTCGGCCGCCTGACGGCATTCCTCGAAACCAGCGAAAACCTCCGTTCCTATGTGATCAGCGCCCTGATTTACCCGGCCCTCCTTTCCGTGGTGGCGGTCGCCAGCGTGACGGTGCTGACGCTTTTCGTAGTGCCGCGTTTTGCATCCGTGTTCCATGACATGGGAGTCCCATTGCCGTTTGCCATGACGATCCTGAAGGGAATCAGTGACCTGCTCTCCGGTTATTGGTGGCTTCTCCTGGCTGCCGGCATTCTGATCGCCTATTACCTCAAACGCTTCCGGACCAGCCCCGAGGGGCGCCTGCAGTGGGACCGGTGGCTGCTCCGCTTGCCCCTCTGGGGCCAGGTGGTGCGCAAGATCGAAGTGGCGCGATTTTCCCGGACCTTGGGTACGCTCCTTCACAGCGGGGTCCCCTTGTTGCAGGGGATGAACATCGTGCGTGATATCCTTACCAATCAGGGGATCGCCACAACCATTGAACCGATTCGCAACGGCATCAAGAAGGGGGACGGCATAGCCCAACCCATGAAGCAGAGCGGGGTTTTCCCGCCTCTGGCGATGCATCTGATCGAAGTAGGAGAAGAGTCCGGCAAGCTTGATGCCATGCTGATCCAGGTGGCCGATGTCTATGACACTGAAGTTCGCAACGCGGTCAAGAACCTGATTTCGTTCTTCGAGCCGGCGCTGATCCTGCTCATGGGGATCGTGATCGGGACGATCGTGGTTTCGATGCTGCTTGCCATTTTCAGCATCAATGATGTGCCGCTGTAAAAGCCGTAGCGCATAGCAGGAGTGACCGATTCACGCCTGGCGGCTTGGAAAATTCCAGCAGATGTTGCCGGAATCCTTCGGGCATCTGATACGGGGAGAGAATATGTCGGATGTTGAGACCAAGAAGTCGGAAAAGGGATTTACCCTCATCGAGCTCATCGTCGTGCTGGTGATTCTCGGACTCCTGGCGGCCGTGGTCGGGCCGCGCATCTACGATAAACTGGCGCGCGGGCGGGAACAGATCGCCCGCATCCAGATCACGGAGTTCGAGGGCGCGCTCCAGCTTTTCGCCCTGGATGTGGGCCGGTTCCCGAACACGAGTGAAGGACTGGAAGCCTTGAGGTCGAATCCCGGAAATGTGGCGTCATGGAATGGGCCTTACATCAAAAAGGATCTCCCCATGGATCCCTGGGGCAAGCCTTATATATACAGATATCCGGGGACGCATGGCACCGACTTCGACCTGTATTCTTATGGGCCAGACGGCGTGGAAGGCGGCGAGGCTGAGAATGCGGATATCGGCAACTGGAAGTAGCGACTCCGGTTGGCGCCGGGATCGCGGGTTCTCCCTGCTGGAGCTGATCCTGGTCCTGATCGTGATCAGTCTTGTGGCGGTGATCACCTATCCCTCCCTGCTGCGTGGCCGGACGGCATTTCATCTGCGGGCGGTCAGCCGGGACGTAATCAATACCATGCGCATTGCCCGGGAGACCGCGGTAACGGAGCAGAAGATGATGGTGGCAAACATCGACAGTCAGGCCCAGACCATCACCGTTTCGGATGAAGTGGGAGATGGCGCCCGGACCTACGCCCCACCGGCCGATGTGAAGCTGCAGGGGCTTACCGGCGCCGGGGAGGCGGCACCGGCGGAGGGCCCGCTGACGATCCGCTTCCTTCCCAATGGGAGCTCGGAAGATGCACAGATCCTGTTGCGATCCGATACCGGGGCGACCATAACGATCGTGTTGGATGCCATCACAGGCGGCGCCCGGGTCCGGCCCGAGCCGGGGGAGAGAATACCGTGAAACGCGATGCGGGATTCACACTGCTGGAGGTGCTCGTCGCCCTGACGGTGCTTGCCATCGGCACGGCTCTGACATTGTCGTTGATTTCGGGTTCGCTCGGCAATATCCGGAAGGTACGAGAACGCGCCCGCGCCATCGAACATGCGAAAACCGTGATGGAGCTGGCGCTTCTGGATGATTCGATCAAGGGGGCGACGACCCTGGGAGATACTTTCGAAGACGGCACCCGCTGGACGGTAACGGTCAGCGAGGTGGAAATGCCGCTCCCGGCGTCCACGATGCCCGGCATTCGGCCGGGGCAGCTGACCTTCAAGCTGCTTGCCTATCTGGTGGAAGTGTCGGAACCCGAGGGCGCCGAGCCGGTCTTTCAGTTGCATACCATGAAGATCGTGAACACCAGCGAAACGGCGGTGCCGGGCCGGGGGGGACAACAATGAAACGGCGGTTCCGCATGCAGGACCGGGAACGGGCCGAGGGATTCACCCTCGTTGAGATGATGGTCGCGGTCACCCTGGTCGCGCTCATGGCCCTGGCCCTCTGGTCGGTTCTGAGGATCAGTGTGACTTCCTGGAAGCGCGGGACGGAGGAAATCGACGCGAATCAACGGCATCGGGCCACGATGGATCTGGTGCAGAAGCAGATCGCTTCCATGTATCCCCTCGTCCCGCCGCTGGATCTGCAGGCAGGGACGGGGGTGGCTCCCGTATTCACGGGGACGGAAGCCGGCATGCAGTTCATTTCGCTCTGCCCGCTGCGCTTCCGGGATCATCCCGGCCTGGCCCTGGTTTCCTATGAGGTCGTGCGCTCGGATTCCGGGAGCTATTCGCTGGTCGAACGGGAGACTCGCTACCTCGGCGGAAACCCCGCCACGCAAACGAACGAGAACCCTGAAGGGGAGCCCGCCGACGTCATTTTCGACGGGTTGGAGAGCCTGACCTTCGAATACTGCGATCCGGGCACCGCCGAACTTCCGCTCCAATGGGTCAGAGATTGGGATGCGACCGATCAGGGACGGCTGCCTTCTGCGATCTCGATGACCATGGTGTCCCTCGATACGCGTGGCAACCGGCAGATCCGGCAAATGGTGATTCCGATTACGGCGCTGCCGGCATCCACCCAGCAGAATTTTATGGATCCGTTTCTTGAACAGAGGAGGCGACTCGGTGCGGATGATCCGCGAACGAGAAGGTGATCGGGGCGTAATCCTGATCGCGCTTCTCTGGATCCTGGCTGTCCTCTCGATCATCGCGCTCAGCTTTGCGCGCGAGACCTTCGTGGAGGTGGCTGCGTCGCGCAACTCCCGCGACCTGGCAGATGCCTACTATGTCGCCCGGGCCGGAATTTCGACAACGATCTATCAGATACTGCAAAAGAAATATCTGCCGCAGCAGAGTCCGGCCAATCAGCTCGCGGTGCCGGCGGATCCCATCGACCTGGGCCTGGTGACCGGACAATTGGGGGATGGCGAATACGAGGTGGAAATTCAGGACGAGTCGGGCAAGATCAACGTGAACCTGGGCGGCGACACCACCGCCCAGCAGGTGAAGGCGCTCGCCGGCGTGATTGGCATTGATGCCGCCGATGCGGAGGTCATCGTCGATTCGATCGTGGATTGGGTGGATGCCGACAAGGTGACGCGTCCCAACGGCGCCGAGGATGATTACTACCAGACCCTGCGGCCGCCGTATGCCGCCAGGAATCAGTTCATGACCACCGTGGAAGAACTGCTCCTGGTTCGCGGCATCACTCCCGACTATTATTATGGGCGGAGGGATAAGACTCCCGACGGAGAAATCGTCGAACGCTACGGCCTCTCGCGGTATCTTACGGTCTATTCACTGTCGAACCGCATTAATGTGAACTCGGCTTCCATCCCGGTACTGCTCTCGGTCCCCGGAATGACGCCGGGGGCGGCGCAGGCCATTTACGACCGTCGCCATGTTAAACCGTTCGAAACTCTGGACGAGATCGGCAAGGAGGTGGGACCGGGGCTTGGCAATGCGCTCGGATTCCTCGCGGCGCAGCGGACTAACACGCCGATTCCAACCGTGTACACGTTGGTGGCCACGGCCCATCGGGCCGGTTCGAAGGTGCGACGGGTCATCCGCGCCATCGTCAGGTTTGAAGCGACCGATCCCGTCAACCGCTACCGGATCATTTACTGGAACGAAAATATACTGAATTGACAGGGCGAAAAAAGTGATCTATCTCAAAACCGGCGTCGGCATCGAAATCAGACAGGAAGACCTCCTCATCACTTGCCTCCGGAGCAACTTCGCCGGTGGCGTGTTCACCGGCTTTGCGCGCATCTCCGGCTACTGCCAGCGCGACCGCGCCGAAGTGCGCCGGGAGATCGACGCTTTTTTTAAGCGCGAGAAAATCAACCACGAGAATATCGTGGTCGGCATCCCGCGCCGGGATGTCATCCTGCGCTACCTCGACCTGCCCAAAGAGGTGGAGGACAACCTCAAGCAGGTTATCCAGTATCAGGTGCAATCCTTCGAGCCCACCGAGGCGGAGAAGTTGTACTACGACTATGTCCGTCTCGATACGGGTCCCGCGGCGAAGAAGCTGCAGGTCCTGCTGGTAATGATGCGCAAGTCGATTCTCGACGCCCACCTCCAGATTATGCACGAACTCGGGATTCGCCCGACTATGGTCACAGCCGGACCGGCAGCGCTGGCCAACATGTTTCTCGGGACCCAGAGTAATGGCAAAGGCAAGACCTTCGTATTGGTGGATCTGAAGCCGGGGAGCCTGGAACTGGTCCTCCTGCGTGGCCAGGCGCTGGTCTACGCGCACGAAGCGGTCAAGCAGGAGGATACCTCCTGGAAGCAGCTGCTCTTGACTGAGTTGGAAACTGCGGTCGGGAAAGTACGCCTCGACCCCGAGGAGACTATCGAGAGCATCGTGATGGCCGGGGAGTCGTCCGAAAGTGCCCGCCAGGATATCCAGGAGGAGGTACCCGGGTCAGAAATGATGGGATCCAGACTTCGTTTCGAGATGCCGGTCCGGAATCGCGCCGTGCTCCAGGAGGCGGCGACCGCTCTCGGCCTGGCCTACTCCGGAATTACCCGCCGGCTCCCCATGAGGCTGAATCTGCTCCCCTACGAGCACCGGGTGCATCAGAAACGATGGGCCTATATCCCGACGATCATTCTCGGCCTGTGCATCATCCTGGCGCTCGCCGGTTTGGGCTTGCGCCAGATTATTCAGCAGCGCATTCTCCTCCGCAAGCTGGATGAGGAGAGCCTGGCACTCAAGCCGGCGGTGTCCCGGGTTCAGGCGACCCGTACGCAGGTGGAGGGACTCGAAAAGCAGATCGTGTTTCTGGAGGACCTCCTGGGCCGGCGTGACATGAATCTCGAAATCCTGCG
This sequence comes from Terriglobia bacterium, assembly GCA_963824985.1. Lineage (GTDB taxonomy): Bacteria > Acidobacteriota > UBA6911 > UBA6911 > UBA6911 > JAFNAG01. The sequence goes on along the minus strand of CAWGRQ010000038.1, from coordinate 168,616 downwards.
GGAGCTGACCGGGATGCTCCCCGCCGACACTTATCTCAAGTTTTACCGCAACATGGATTGCACGCTAACGATCCAGGGAGACAGCAGCTCGCCTCCGGATCTGATTCCCAAGCTGGAGCAATCGACGTTTTTGCGCGATGTCACGCAAACCGGCGCCGTGTTCAAGAACATCCAGACGGGAAAAGACACGTTCACCTTTTCCGCCAAGTGCGAGAGATAAGCCGTGAAGATAACTGCGAGAGAGAAGAGGTTTCTGATCATCGGCGGCGGCATTACCATCCTGGTGGTCGGCTACTACCTGGCATCGAGTCTGGTCCCGAGCAGTGTGGATCTGGCCCAGGAAGTCGAATCCAAGAAGGCGCTCCTGCTGCGCCAGAAGGAGATGATCGGCCAGGACGAAAATTTTAAGGCGCGGGTTTCCCAGTATGAGCAGCGCCTGGCGAAAGACCGGGAGCGATTGTTGCCCGGCGACAACCCGTCGACCGCGGCCGCATCCCTCCAGAAGGTGCTCCAGGATTTTGCCGACCAGAGCGGGGTGGAAATCACCAGCAAGACCATCCAGGCGGATCAGAAAATCCAGGACAATCTGACCAAGATATCGGTCCAATTGAGTACGAACTGCAGCATTGACGAACTGGTGCGCTTCCTCGCGGCAATTGAAAACTATGAGAAGTTCCTGCGTGTGGAAGAGCTTTATGTTCAAGGGCTGAGGACGCGCAATCGGGACGAAATCAGGCCTCAGCTCAAGATCGCCGGATATGTGGTGACGCCACGTCCGGCCGCCAAGCCTGCGGAAAAGACTGCCGGCGGAAACTGAGAGCCGGAAGAAAGCGAGACGATGATGACCAAAAAGTGGATCGCCATTAATTTGATACTGCTGCTGGGAGCGGGGCTGCTGGGATGGCAGCTTTCGCGGTCGGTCCGGCAATTCAAGGTTGTCAACGATCCGGCCCGGATCCAGCCGGCGAAAAAGATGGGAGCCCTTGAAGGCGGCCTGCCCGCCGTCCAGGCTCCACCCAGATACGCGGAGTCGGAGTTTGCCGGGATCGGTACCCAGAATCTGTTCGCGGAATCGCGCAAACTCGAGGAGTTGGTGGATACGCCGGCGCCCGTGGAAACCCGGCCCCTGGATATCAAGCCGATTCTCACCGGAGTGATCCTCTCCGGCGCCAGACGAATGGCGGTGATTGTCGATCCCAGTTCGGGAAATGCGGCAGGGCGACAGAAGCAGACCATCCTGGTGCCGGGAGATACCTTCCGGGGTTTCACCGTCACCGATATTACCGCGACCAGGATGGTGCTCGAGCTTGGCGCCCAGAGAGAGGTGATTCCGCTCTTCGATTTCTCCAAACGTAAGGCTCAGGCAGGGAAGACGCCGATCGTGGCGACCCGGATTGTGAGCTTTGATACCGGGCAGACGGTGGGTGCGGGAGGCGCGCCGACCGCGGTTGCCGCCGCCCCCCCGGCTTCGACACGCCAGGGGGGCGCGGCTTCGCCCGCCAGCCCCGTGCGCACCAATCCGCCGGGGAACACCGTGGGACAGCCGGGCGGGAGGGGAAATCCGCAGCGGGGACAGCCGGGGCCGGGTCAGGTTCAGGTTCCGGCCGGAATGCAACCGCAGACGTGGAATCAGACGATCGACAGTCAGGGCCGGGTGATCATCAACACCCCCTTCGGCGCGTTCCCTGCTCCGAACCAGAATCCGCCGCCACAGGTAATTAAAAAATAAACCTTGTCATCAAGAGGAAGACACGTGCAAACGATTGCTAAATATTTTGGGATAGCTTGCCTCATTCTGCTTCCGGCGGTTGCGGGCGGCATCACGATCGCTTCGCCGGCACAACAGAAGCCGCCCCAACAGGTGCTGACCGAAGAGGAACGACGCAAAGCGCTGGAAAAGATCCTGGCGGACATGCAAAAGGGCGCGCAGGGCCAGCCGGCGCAAACTCCTGCCCAACCCGCTCCAGCAGCTTCGACGATACCGAACATCGTTCAGCGCGCGCCTCTGTCCGGCGGGCTCCAGCTCTCTTTCAACGGTGTCGACCTGATCGACTTCGTCAATACGATCGGTGAAATGCTGGGGATTACCCCCATCCTGATCGATCCGGATGTGAAAGGGACGGTCACGATATACAGCTCGGCGCCCATGTCGAAGGAGGATGTGTTCCCGATCTTCAACATCGTCCTAAAAAACAACAATGCCGCGCTGGTCAAATCGGAGGGAATCTATCAGATCGTCCCGATCTCCCAGGGGCTGCGCCAGGGCCTGGAGGTCGTGCTTGACCTGCCGCCCGTTCCGCCGCCCAAGCCGGCGCCGGATAAGGATGCCACCAAGAAGCTTGAGACGCCTCCGGCCGGCACGATCAAGCCCCCGGAGCCTCCGGCCACCGGGACCCCGCCGCCGGATCTCAAGACCGGTGCCGTCCCGCCGCCGGTCACCGCCGCGGCTCAGACGCCGCCAGCGAACGCCGCGGCCAAAACGGCGCCCGCCACCGCGCCGGCGCGCCCGGCGGAGCCGCAGGCTCCGCGGCTGTCCACGCACGTTATCCGCGTCGAGTTCATGCCGGTAGCCAACCTCATTGAACCGCTCAAACTGTTCATGACCGAAGGCGGCGTTATCATGCCGTATGAACGGTTGAACATGCTGATCGTGACCGATTACAGCGACAGTATCGCCAAATTGCTGGATATCATCCACCTGCTGGACAGCAGTTTTCTGGATGCGGAACTCATCGATTTGATCGAGATCAAATACAACGCCTCCGCCGATGTGCTGGAGGATCTGAAGAAGATCTTCGGCAGCGGCAAGGACAGCGCCACCGGGATTTACCTGGTTTCGCTCGATCGCATCAACACGATCATGGTGTCGGCAAACTCCGCCCGGGCGATGGAAGAGGTGAAGCGCTGGGTGTCCCGGCTCGATTCGACCACCGGCCGCAGCGTGCAGACCTTCATTTACACGGTCGAGAATGCCACGGCCTCGAACATCGCCATGGTGCTGTCGCTCCTGTTCGGCGGCGACAGCAGTGCCTCCCAGATGAGCAATCAGCAGACCGGAACCGGCGGCAACACCATGTTCGGCGCTCCGGGAACGACGGGGCAGACCGGAAGGACCGGAACCGGAACTGGCGGCAACCGTTCCATGTCGTCAAACACGGGCCTCGGCCAGGGCTCCCTTGCTGGAGGCGGCAGCTCGATGTTCGGCGGCCAGCAGGGCGGCGGTGGAATGGGGGCCTACGGAGGCGGCGCCGGAGTTTTCGGGCAGCAGCAGTCGATCGGCGGACCGCGGCTGAATCAGGGCGTCGGCATGTCCGCCCAATGGCTCAATGGCGGCAGTTTCGTAGGTCTCCAGGGCATGGTCCGGCTGGTGGCGGACGACATCAATAACTCCCTCATTATCCAGGCCAGCGCTGCCGACTATGCCTATCTTCTGGATACCATCAAACGCATGGATGTGCTTCCGCGCCAGGCAATCATCGATGCCCGCATTTTCGAAATCGACCTGACCGACGATCTTAGCTTCGGCGTGTCCGCCACCCTGCAGGGCCTCGCCGGCGGCAACAACCTGACCACCGGCGCACTTTCGGGTACGACCGGGGCGTTATCCGCCGCCACCTTCGCTTTCGTCGGCAGCGCGCGCGAAATCCTCTTGAATCTCAATGCCTTGCGGCAGAAAACCAAGGTGAGGATCCTCGAGGCGCCTTCCGTTCTGGCTCTGGACGGTACGCCCGCAAGAATCAATGTGGGAGGCTCGGTTCCGGTGCCGACGAGCAGCTATGTGACGACGGGCGGTGCAGCCACCGGCGTGCAGTATCGCGACACCGGAACGTCTCTGATGATAACGCCCCGGATTTCAGCCTCGGGCACCGTAACCCTTTACGTGTATCACGAAATCAGCTCGGTCGGAGCCAATACGCCCAACGGCCCGGCCTTCAACCAGACAAATGTGGAGACCACCCTCGCCGTCAAGGACGGGCAAAGCGTCGCCATCGCCGGGTTGATCCGGGAGAATGAAAGCAACGGGCGAAGCGGCATACCTTTTCTTTCGGATATCCCGATTCTCGGCAGCCTTTTCGGGCAAACGACCCGCAATAAAATGCGTTCGGAGCTGCTGATCATGATCACACCCCATGTGATCCGTACTCCGGACCGGTTCCAGGAACTGACCCAGGAGATCAAGGATTCCCTGCGCAATGTGCGCAAATATGTGGATGATAAAACCAAGGAAGTGATGGAGGATCAGGAAAAGGCCCGCAAGGAGCGCTTTGAGCAGGATGCCAAACAGATCAAGAAGCTCGAGCCCCCGCCACCGGTGAAGAAGTGAAGCGCCGCCAGGCGCCTGAGAACATGGAAGGACGCGGATGAACACGGACCCGATCCGTGTTTATCCGTGTCCCGACAGGACTGCAGATTAATACATCGGTCCGCAAGGGCACCGATTTCAATAAGGATTATCCCTTTCTGGTTGGCAATTGTCGGGGTCGCAATCGGCTTTTGGTAACTGCTTGGCATATATGGCCAGAGGCAGCAAAAAGCGGCCACGGATTACACTGATTTCTTAAAGGCACTACCATTGGCGCGCCCCGATATCCGCTTGCCTCATGCATCTAAATCGGTGGAATCCGTGGCTGCTTTTACAACGGCTGAATAATTTCGGCTTTTTCGGATTGGGAGAGCCGATTGAGACTGCGAATGCGACCCCGATGCCGATACCGACCTCCATGGCGCCTTCGGCGCGGGGCCCCGGCAAGGCCATTTTCGGAACGGTAGCGGGGTCAGGAACTCGGGAGCAGGCCTTTTGCCGGCCTATTTGCGTTTTGGGGTTGCCAGGGAGATGGATATGGAGTTGTCGTAATTGAGATCGCCGACAATGATGTAGACATCGGCGTTCTTCTGCACATGAAGCACATTGGTCAGGCGGTTCATTGAATTCTGCAGGTTCAAAGATAGACCCGATCCCATCATGACCGCATTCAGCTGGACCTGACGCCCGTTAAAAGTCGGGATCCGGTATTCGAGGGCCGGGGTGTAATCGAACCTTCCGGGCAGCAGTCCTTTGCTTTTTCCGGAATCGAGCACTTCGGCGACATTGGCAAAGCTCAACCCGATGAGATCGGCGATTCCTGATCCGGTGGTGTCGGCGGCAGCAATATAATCGCGGAACCTGTCCACCCAGAATGATCGGAAGGTGGGAGTATCTGAAGCTCCCAGGAGAATGTAGGTGAGCGCGCCGACCCCCACGCTCGAAATCGCAACATCGGCGCGACCATTCCCGTCATAATCCGCGGCTGCCAGCGAACGCGGGCCCTGGCCGATTTCGATCCTCATCCCCTCGGCGTAGGTGCCATCCGCATTCCCATAAACGAAGCGCAGGAGGCCGACCCGGGAATCCACGAAGCAGACATCGGGCACCCCGTCGCCGCTGAAATCGGCGACCGCCAGTGCCGCGGGCACTTCGGCAGGATTGGTGAAATTGAGCGTGTTGAACTGCCGAATCCCTAGCTCAACGGTCTCGAACGTGTGCTCGTTCAGGCGTGCAGCCGGCATGGCATGCAGAATTCCATTCTCGTCGACGTGGAGCATCAGGTCGGGCCGGACCGTCGTCACCAGATCGGCAGGCGTGGTCGGCGCCGGACCCGTGGGCCGGGCATCAGGCGCTGGCTCAGGGGCAGCCTTTGGAGTGTCCGCTGCCGGAACCCCCGGCTTGGTGTCCGCAGGCTCGCTTGCGACTGTCTTGGGCTTGGATTCGACCGGGTCGGTGAAAGGATTTTTTTTGGCCGGGTCAGAACCCTTGGCGTCCGTTCCCGCTTCCGAGGTGCCAAAAATATTGTTAAGGAAGCTGGTCAGGGAGCCGCCAACCCCGTTCCGGATCTCGCCAAGTATGGCCCGATCGGAAATGGAGGCGGCACGACGCACCGCAATCCGAGTGCTGAAAGTGGGAATACCCCGGCTGCGATCACTCAGAACGAGAGGGCCGTCGTTGATTCCCGAAGCGAGAGCCTCGAGAAACGGATCTTCCCGGACCGTTCGCATGCCGATCGTGCCCGCGGCGATTGGGTCGGCAGGCCGGCCGCCGGCAAGTCTGCGCAGAGCGGACGGCGCGGCGCCTCGTACCGTCGACCCCGGCCATGCAAGGCCGGGAGCCAGATCCGCGCGCGCGGCGAACGCCGGTTGCTCGCCTGCCTGCAATCGGTCTTGATCGAGCGGAGTGGCCGGATCCGCCCATTGCCAACAGAACAGGCCGGCGGCCGATCCGCTGCCGGCCAAAACCAGCGCCAAGGCAAGGCGGGACAGACGGCGCCGATTGTCTGTCATTATCCTCGTGGCGGACCTGCCTGCGGTGCTCAACCTGATATCCCCTCGACTGCGCCAAACTCCATCCGACCGCATTTGTTACTTATCGGCTGCGTGCCGCAAACCAATATGCCCCATGTTTATAAGGCAGCGACATTCCGGTGTAAAGCAAATAATTCAGTGGTTTAGAAAAAAATCACTTGCCGATGCGAGCTTCAAGCTCCTGAGCGCGTTTCCACAGGTCGATCGCCTTGTCGTCCTCTCCGGCCAGGAGGAAAAGCCGCGATTTGTTTTTCAGGATTTTTACGCGCGCTGGCAGCTGGACGGTTACCTTAAGAGTTTCATCCAGCAAGGTTTGAGCCAAATCGAAGCGGCTTGCCGATGCGAGCTTGTCGGTGATGATGCTCATGCTCATCGCGACCGCTTCTTCGAGCTCTGGGGGGATGCTTTTAGGAATGATCTGGCGAGCCTCCGCTACAGCCTTATCCACCATCCCCTTTTCCAAGTACAGGAGCGCCATCTCATGATGCATCATAGCCTGGATGCGAAACGCTTCGGCATCCAGGGATTGAGCCGCCGGGGGGGGGATTGGTCTGCCGGGCCGAAGCGGCTACCGGCAGGCACATAAGTGCCATAAGCAGAAACGCCGATGTCCAACGAGGTCTGCGATTTGAAAGTCCGGAACCCATGTCTATGGACTCCCTTTCTACAAAAAATTATTGCCCCGCCTTTAACGGCGGTCGGAGGATGGCTTGCCGTCCCCGGAAAAAGGAGACTTGATGAACGGGTTGTCTTCGGATGCCGCGGCCAGGCGGAAAGGATTGCCATCGGCGCCTATCCTCTCCCCTTCCTCATTGGCATACCGCGTGACAGCAAGCATCAACTCTTTTGTTTCCATGCTCCTGTAATACTGGAATCCGGTCATCAGGGTAATTCCGAGCACCAGCGTGGCCAAACCGGTGTTCCAGGCGAACTTCCACGGCCGGAGCGACGATCGGAACCGGGCAAAAATCCCTGCCGGCGCGGGCTCCTGGAGTTGGGCCGCGATCCGCTGCCACTGGAAGGGCGGCACGTCGATGCCGGGATCGGCGGAGCGAACCAAGGCATCGACAGACTGCCAGTCGCGAAGTTCCCGCCGGCATCCGGCGCACTCGTTCAGATGCCCCTCGATTTCCTCATAAAGAGGATCCGAGAGGTCCCGATCGATGTAGGGGCCGAAATTCTCCGGATGGTTAAGGTTCTGATTCATTTGTCTACTTCCAGATACCGGCCCAACGATTTCCGGGAGTGCTGGCGGGCCCGGAAAATATCGGTCTTAACCGACAACAGCGAGCGGCCGACAATTTCCGAAATCTCGGCATAGCTCTTTTCGTGAATCACTGCCAGCACAAACACCTCGCGCAATTTCGGGGGAAGAGTGCGCAATACCGTGCGAATGGTCGAGCCCAATTCCGCATGAAGGATGGTGTCCTGCGGAGTCGGCCGGCGGTCAGCCGGGTTGAACGCCGCATACTCACCCTCATCTTCGGAGCCGGCCGGCTCCTGAATTGCCGGCTCAGCGCGCTTCTTCCGGAATGCCTGGTAAACCTCGTTTCTTGCGATCCGGAACAACCAGGGCTCGAATCTTTCGACGTCCTGAAGGTTTTTCAGCTCTTGAAAGGCCCTCAGAAACACGTTCTGCGTCAGGTCCTCCGCATCCTCCCGACTGTCGACCATCTTATAGGTAAAGTTGAGGATGCGCCGCGCATAAACCTGGTGGATCTGACGACAGGCATCCAGATCCCCGGCGCGCGCCCTGCTGATTATTTCGGCCTGCTCGTTGTTCAAGAAGCTCTCGAGTGATAGGCTTTTCACTCGCGGAGCCACCAGAAATGATGACCCGCAAAGGAAAAAGTTGCAAAAAAACCGACGCAATTGTTGAAAACTGCAACCTTGCCGCCGAATTGGCGTCTAGTATAATCGTCATGGGTCGCAGGACCAATGACGGTTTATTACCTTCACCCGGAGAATCAACAACATGCAATCGAGCCGATACTCGGGTCGTCCGCAAGGCCGTTTCCGCCGCGCGCTGCAGCAGTCTTTCATTCTTATTATCAGCATCTGGATCGGAACTGTCCAGGGCCGAGCCCAGACGCCGGATGCGGAGACCGTTCTCCGTCAGCGGGTGGCCGCGTATTGGGATGCCATGCAACGCAACGATTATGAGGCGGCCTCCAATTATGTCCACCCCGACTCGCGCAAGCAGTTCATTTACCGAGTCCCCAGGGGGGCCATCGTCCGGTGGAAGATCGAAAAACTCACTTTCAATGCCGACAAGACCGAGTGCAACATCTCAATGCTGGTCGGGAGACCGATCCCGATTCCGATCGGCAAGGCCGGTGAAGTGCCCGACCTCCCGCTCGAAAACCGGTGGGTCCTGCTTCAGGATGGCGCCTGGTACCTCATCCTTCCCTGGAAGGAAGGAGAAAATCCGCTGCTCACTCTCTACCTGGCCATGGAGGATTCCAAGAGCACGCTGGTGACCGATGGCGTCACGTCCGCAAGCAGGCCCAAGCCGGCCACGCCTCCGCCCAGCCGGTTGCAGCCCGATCCGAAGAATCCCGAAGTCCTGCACCGCGGAGAAAAGGCGGTATTCCGTTTTCATTACCTCAACTCCGGCGAGGTGCCGTTCAAGATTTTCTCCGCCGAGGGCGACTGCCACTGCACTTCGGTGCAGGCGGACCACCCGGTGGTCGAACCCGGGAAGAGCGGAACGCTGGAGGTCACCGTCGACACATTTGGCCTTGCCTATGGATGGACCAATAAACTCGTCAGTGTCAAGTTCAGCGACTTGGTAAAGCCGCTCGAGCTGTCTATCCAGTTTAACAACGTCCCCAATTTCATGATCGCCCCCCCCTCGGTCGACTTCGGCGCCATTCCGATGGGGAAACCGGTTGAGAAGAAGGTCCGGATCGTGAATGAAAGCGGCCGGACGGTCAAGTTCCTGAGCGTTTTCAACTCGGAATCCCGGCTTACCCTTTCCATGGACAGGACGGAAGTCGGGCCGGGGGAAACGATGATTCTGACCATACGCTGCAACCCGAATGAAGCCGGGGAGTTTGCCGACCGTCCGATGCTGCGCACCGACCTGGAAGCAGAGCCGATGTTCAACATTTCGATCCGCGGGAAGATCACCCCCTGACGTAGGCCAAATAATAAATATTTTCTAGCAACTTTTCCCGTTTTGATGCATCATACTCGCTGTTGTTGTGCCCTCCTACCCAGGTGGGCATGATGTAAGTGTAAGCGAAATCAGTGCGCTTTCCCCCTTCGGGCCGGCTTCGGCAGACCGGTAGGGGCAGTTAGCGGGTGGCGCGAAAAGACTGGCGAAGCGTTCCACCGCACCGATTTCGGCACTGCAAAGCGCCAGTGATTCAATCCGGAGTAAGCTATAGCTGAAGTCTATCGGACGCTAGAACGTCTGGTAGGAGTTACCAATGCCTTACCTATTTCTACGGAGAAAACGTATGATTTTGTCGAAAGCTGGCAAGCTAACCTTGCTGGCGGGATTGCTGTGCCTCCTGCTCATGGGCTTTGCTGGGGCTTCCTACGGTGCCGTGCGCTTTGACGTCGTGCCGTCGCCGACGGAGGTAATCAACACCGGACGATCAGAGGTTCTTGGTTCCGTACACCTCATCGTCGCTTCGCCCGGACTCACCGGGACATCGGCGGGTGGATTTTCCCAGATCGGGATTATCTACAACAACGGTGTCCAGGTGGACAACTACACGGGCAGCGGCGGTATCCGCCTTTCGTGGAGCACGGGCTTCGATACTCTGACCGACAAGCCCACGGTTATCTCCATTCAGAACCTGAGCATCACGGGCCGCTGCAGCGGCTTTATCACCATCAACATTCCGCCCGGCCTGACCGTTGCGCAGAACGACTACCTGCGCGTGGAAGGCGTGCGCGGCCGCATCGACCTCAGTGACGGCAACGTCGCCGGCACCGACCTGTTCGCCCAGTTGCAGTCGATCAATGACCCGGCAGCCAACTCGTTCTTCCCGGAAACCATTCGCGTGGCGAAGTCGCTCCCCGGCATGGTTGTGGATGTACATGATGACAACGTGCTGCTGTGCTTCCCCCCGGTAGGATTGGTTCCCGGAGTGGACGAATCTAACCCTAACTACTACATTCGGATCACGGAAGGTTTTGTTCGCGCTTTCGTCAGCATTGACAGCAACAACGCCAGTCCGCGTACCGATTCTCAGGTCTTGCCGCTTGGTTCGCCGTCGAATTCGACTCAGGTCCGCGTGGTTCTGAACTCGATTCCATCGAGCATTTCGAGCGTTACATTCCCGGCCAAATCCTCAGTCTTTGGAACGGCCTCGGGTAGGTACTCCTGGTTGCAGTTGTTCACCACCGCAACCGTAACCCCGGCCTCCGACCGGACGGTGGAAGCCACCTACAATTTCGTCACGGAAAACCAGACGGATGTGAGCGATATCAGCCTGGAAACCTTCGATATCGTAGCGGTTCTAAACGTGTCGACGACCAACCAGACGGATACGGGAACGGTTCTTGCCGCCGCAACCTTAGCTCCGGCGGCCAGCACGCCCGGCTCCTGCGATCAGCCGGACAGCTCGTCCCCGTGGGTGCAGCCGCGGTTTGCCACCCTGTGGCAGTCCTCGAACAACGTGTCCAGCACCTCGAAGACCAGCACTACCTTCGATCTGTATGCCACGATCGTTCGCTGCAACTGCTTCCTGCTCTTCACCTACGTGACGAAGGACAACTTCTGGAACACCGGGATGGTGGTTGCCAATACCACCGGTGACGACGAAGTGTTCGGCTCCAATGGCGCTCCGAATCAGCTCGGCGCCATCACCTTCTACTTCTATGACAAGGCCGCCGGCTACGTCGGGTCGACAACCACCACGTCTACCTACGGACCCGGAAAGAGCTTCGTTGGTCTGCTGTCGCAGATTCTGCCTTCGACCGTAACCACTTTCGGCGGTTATGTCATCGCCAAGGCTGAGTTCCAGTATTGCCACGGCTATGCCTTCCTATCCGATTCTACGTTTACCCAGATCGCCCAGGGCTATCTGGCAAATGTGATCCCGGATCCGGCCATCAAGGGCGCAGGCAGACAGCCTGCTGCCGCTGGCGACTTCACCAACGTTCCGGCAGGTGAAAGCATCAACAACTAAGTTTCAAACCTGCGTTTCTTACCTGGGGTAGTTCCCGTAAGGGGACTACCCCAGTTTTTTTGTCCCCGGCCGCAAGACAAAAACGCCACGGATTTCACGGATTGCACAGATTTGGATGCGAGCGGATATCACGGCGCGCCAAATTGCATGGTCTTCGCCTGCATCCTGAAGGGTGCAAGAAACACTCCCTCAATGACAGTGCCCAACCAAAATCAGTGTAATCCGTGAAATCCGTGGCGTTTTTGCTTTGTATTCCCCGGGGATGACTCTCACTTCCAATTGCACACCCGGCCGCGGTCGGGGTGGCGTTTCGATTTCGGCTCTGATATCATCCCATCCCGTGTATCGAGACCGTCGCATTACCGTTGTCATCCCCTGTCTTAACGAGGAAGAAGGCATCGTCAAGGTGCTTTCGCGCATGCCCCCCTTCGTGGATGAGGTCATCGTTGTCGATAACGATTCCACCGACCGGACGGCGGAATTGTCGCGGAGCCTTGGCGCCCGCGTCCTGCACGAAAAGATCCGCGGCTATGGGCGCGCCTACAAGACGGGCCTGATGGAGGCGCGGGGCGACATCGTCGTCACACTGGACGGAGACCATTCCTATCCGGTGGATGCAATATCCTATCTGATCGAGGTCTTCCTGCATTCCGACGCGCGCTTCCTCTCGGCCTCGCGCTTCCCGCTGAAGAACCGGCGGGCCATGTCGGCGAAACACTGGGTCGGCAACAAGCTCCTGAGCCTCGCCCTCTCACTCCTCTTTTTCCGGTGGGTGCGGGATTCCCAGTCGGGGATGTGGGTCTTCGAACGTGACAGCCTGAAAGAGATGGACCTGCGGAGCGACGGCATGGCTTTCAGCGAGGAAATCAAGATCGAGGCCATGCGCAGGCGCAGTATCGGCTTCAAGGAAATCTACGTCGATTATTCGAACCGGATGGGTGAAATCAAGCTGCAGCCCTGGCGTGACGGCTACCGCAACCTCGTCTTCCTGTTCCGCAAGCGCTTCACGCGCAGCCGCCCCACGGCAACTGCCGACACGCGCCCCACTGCCAATCAGGGGTGACCAAACATATGACTCCGGACGGTTCCCCGATTCCTGCTCCTCCGGCCTGCCCGGTGTGCGCCTGCGCTGCAGTCCGGACCTTCGCCCTGGCGCGGGACCGGTTGTTCGGTGTGGCCGCGGGCCGGTTCCGCCTGCTGCGCTGCCCGTCGTGCGGCTGCATTTATCAGCACCCTTTCCCGGAGCGCATGGACCTGGCATCGTTCTACCCGGAGTCGTACTGGTGGGCGGGGCCGAGGCGAAAGGGAATTCCCGGGATTCTCAGCCGCCTGGAGCGGGCTTATCGGGAATTTGTGGGGCAGGGCCACGTTCGCTTCCTGGAAGGCTGCGCCGCGGGCATCGTCGGCCGGCGGTTGCTCGACATCGGGTGTGGCAGCGGGACCTTTCTTCATCTGGCGCGGAAGCGCGGCTTCGAACCGCATGGCCTTGATATGTCCGGCGAGGCAGTCGCGGCAGCGCAGGCGCAGTATGGTCTGCCCGTTCGTCAGGGGGACATCGGCGGCGAAGCCTGGAAAGGGGACCGGTTTGACTTCATCACCATGTTTCATGTTTTGGAACATTTGCCCGACCCCCGGCAGGCGCTCGAGGCGGCGGGTCGTCTGCTCACTCCCGGGGGGCGCCTCATCCTGCAGGTGCCGAACGTATCATCCCTGCAGGCGCGGGTTTTCGGCGCCCGCTGGTACGGCCTCGATGTTCCTCGCCACCTGATTAATTTCACTCCCCAGGGGCTCGCCTTGATGCTGGGCCGGGCGGGGTTTGCCGCCGAGGTGGCCACGCGCTTCTCCCTCCGCGACAATCCCGCGGCATTGGCGTCCAGCCTGGCAATCGGCCTGGATCCGATCGGCCGCCGGGGGAGGGGACGACAACGTTCCCCCCTCGTGGAGGGCGCGTTGGAATTGGTGTATTTGGGATTGTTCCTGCTTTCAGTTGCCCCGGCACTGCTCGAAAGCCTGTGCGGGCGTGGGGCGACCCTCTGGGTGCAGGCTCGAAAAGCGTTTCCCGGCTGATCTGCCCGGTTCCATCCGCTGTTCCGAAAATATTTCTTTGCGCCCTCGCGTCTTGGCGTCATTGCGTTAAAATAATCAACGCAAGGACGCCAAGACGCAAAGTCGCAAAGCCAAAAGATTTTCATGCGTCGCCGGTGCGCCCCCTGGGCACGTGGGAGGCTGTTTCGAAAACAATCAGGCTCCGCCACGTATGTCATGGAATCCCTGGAATGGTTTCGAGCCGGTGCGATTTTGCAGGTTTTGGCCTGAGTTCGGGCCGCAAGAATAGGCCTACCAGATCGTTTGCAGAAGCGCGCTGTCCCGCAAACGCTGATCTTTCGTTACCAGCTTCAGCCCGTGAACCCGGGCCGTTGCGGCAATAATCCGGTCGGCAGGGTCATTGGGAAAGTCCCGAGGGAATTGAAAGGCGAGGGCTGCGATCTCAGGGCTGAGATCCAGGACGAACAACCGCGGGCGCTGCAGGATAAGTTTGAGGAATGTTTCCGTTGATCCATGCACGCGCACGCGGCCCGAATCGATCAGCTGGGCGATCTCCCACATCGTGATTGAGGCGATGGCGTTACCGCCGCCTGCTTCCGCCCGAGCGATGGCTCGTGCAGCAGCCCTGGATAATCCTTCGGGCTTCAGCGCGAGCATCACGAGTGCATGTGTGTCAAGGAGGATCATCTTCGGCTCCGCTGTCGCTTGCCGGTCCTGGATACGCCGCCTTTCATTCGCAGATTGCCGGCGGCATTCAGCTGATCCCATTCCCTGAGGTTCTCCCAACCATGAGGCGAAACCACAGGGTTGAGAATATCGCCCTCGATCGATCCGCTGGCGCGCAGCCACCCGAAGATGCTGTCTTTTGGATTGCGCTCCAGGGGGACGAGCTTCGCCACCGGTTTGCCCCGCTTGGTGATCACATAGGTCTCGCGCCGCTCGGCCACGCGGTCCATCAGTTCCAGGCATCTCGCCTTGAACTCGGTGGCTGGAATATTGGACATGTCAACCTCCTGCAACTGGTCAGATTATACTGACCAGTTGCAGGAGACTTCAACAGCTTTCAGTGTAAATTGGTGCAGAAAACAAAAACGCCACGGATTTCACGGATTCCACAGATTTAAAAAAACCTGGCGGATCATACGGCTGAACTGAAGCGACCTGGTGCCGATGTTGAGGCGCAGCGCCAACCGGAGTTCGATGGCGGTCAGATAATCCAAAGCCTGCGAGTGGTGTTCCGCGATATGTTGAATTGTATGACAAATCCGTGGAATCCGTGAAATCCGTGGCGTTTTGGTTTTGCTTATCCCGGGAGTGACTCCCCCTTCCGACTACACTCTTTCCAGAATCTCCTATTGAAGATGTCCTTGGCCTCGGGATAGGATCACAGTTTCAGGAAAAATCAGGGCCAACCCACGATCCGGCGGGGACAGATGAAACAGGGGAAACTTTCAGGAGCCAGGGTTTTGATTACCGGCGCGGGCGGCTTCATCGGCAGCCACCTCTGCGAGGCGACGCTGGCGCGCGGGGCGGAGGTGCGGGCCTTCGTTCACTACAACTCGAGAAACGACTGGGGCCTTCTGGAAGACCTGGACCGGAAGCAACGGAAGGAGATTGAAGTGATCTCCGGAGACCTGCGCGACGCCGGGGCGGTCCGCCGCGCGGTGCGGAACTGCGACGTGGTATTTCACCTGGGAGCCTTGATCGGCATCCCCTATTCGTATGCCAACCCTGAAGATGTGGTGGCGACCAATGTTCTGGGCACGCTGAATGTTCTGCAGGCGGGCCTGGAGACCGGCATTCGGAGACTGGTTCAGACCTCCACGAGCGAGGTTTACGGCACGGCGCAGGTGGTGCCGATGGAGGAGAATCATCCGCTGAATCCCCAGTCGCCCTATGCGGCGTCCAAGGTGGGCGGCGATATGCTGGCGCAGAGCTACCATCGGACCTACGGACTCCCGGTCGTAATTATCCGTCCCTTTAATGCCTATGGCCCCAGGCAGTCGCCGCGCGCGGTTGTGCCGGCCATTATCACCCAGGCGCTGGCTTCCAACACGATCAGGCTCGGCCGGCTGGATCCGCGCCGCGACCTTACCTATGTCCTGGACACGGTCAGGGGGTTCCTGGCGGCGGCCACCCGGCCCGCCTGTGTCGGGCAAACCATTCAGATCGGATCGGCGCAGGAGGTCTCGGTGTCCGACCTGGTTACGATGATCGGTGCGATCCTGGGACAGCCGCTGCGCGTTGTCGGTGAATCCAGACGCAGGCGGCCCAAGGCCAGCGAAGTCGAGAGACTGCTGGCCTCGAACCGGAAGGCGGCGGATCTACTCGGCTGGCAGCCGGAGGTGCCGCTGGAACGCGGCCTGGCGGAAACGATTCGCTGGTTCCAGTCGCACCCGGACAGGTACAAACATTTCCTGTATAACGTATGACGAACGCCGATCCCAAAATAGTGGTAGTGCTGCCGGCCTACAACGCCGCTCGAACGCTGGAGCGCACCTATGCCGACATTCCCAAAGACCGGATCTTCCAGATCATCCTGGTCGACGATGTGAGCCATGATCAAACCGTGGAGATAGCGCGCTCCCTGGGGTTGTCCGTGGTGATCCATGTGCAGAACCGGGGTTACGGGGGCAATCAGAAAACCTGCTATCTCGAGGCGCTCAAAGAGCAGGCCGATGTCGTGGTGATGCTGCACCCGGATCACCAGTATGACTCCCGGCTGGTCCCTGAACTGGTACGCCCGATCCTGGAGCAACAGGCCGATATGGTGATGGGTTCCCGGATTCTGAACGGGGGGGCGTTGCAGGGGGGCATGCCGCTCTGGAAATATGCCGCCAACCGGGTGCTTACGACCCTGGAGAACGTGATCTACCGCACGCGGCTTACCGATTGCCACAGCGGCTTCCGCGCCTACAGCCGCAAACTGCTCACCACCGTCCCGTTCCTGATCAATTCCGACGACTTTGTTTTTGATTCGCAGATAATTGCCCAAGCCGTGCATTTCGGGTTTGAAATTCGAGAGATTGCGGTTCAGGCGCGCTACTTTCCCGAAGCCTCAAGCGTCAATTTTCGCGTCAGCACCAGGTATGGATTAAAAACGCTCTGGGTCATGATCAGCTTTCTCCTTCAGCGCGTCGGGCTGCACCGCCCCAGGATCTTTAACCTCACCTTGCCCGAGGTGGTCAGCAGGTATTACCACGATGCCATTTTTCGGAATTCGGTGAGCAGCGCCCCATCATCCGACCCTGAGGGGAATTGAAGCAGATGAAATCCGCCTGCCGGGGGGGGGGATCTTGATCGATCCACGATTGAAATCGCTCGCCGGAAAGATCATGCCGCGTTTCCTGATTGCCCGGCTGGATCCGGTCCAGGAGATTATCGAGGCGGAGGTGGGGATCGCGGCTGCTGCCCTGAGGGGGGATGAGATCGCGCTCGATGCCGGGGCCGGAGAAGCACGCCACCGGTCTCGCTTCCCGCAGGGTGGCTACGTGGCGCTTGACGCCGGGACCGGGGACTCCTCATGGGATTACAGCCGCATCGATGTTCGGGGCGATCTGGAGCGTCTTCCGGTCCGTTCGCAATCGGTGAACCGCATTCTCTGTATGGTCGTCCTGGAGCACACCCGCGATCCGCGGCGGGTGCTCGGCGAATTCGCGCGCGTTCTCAAGCCCGGCGGCACGCTTCACATGGTTGTGCCGTTTCTCTGGGAAGAACATCAGGCTCCCCACGATTACCATCGCTTCACCCGGTATGGTGTGCGCCTCCTCATGCAGGATCTCCCCTTTCGGATTGATCTGCTGCATCCGATGGGAGGGTTCTTCCGCGTGTGCGCGCGCCGGTGCGTCAACCTGCTGGGCTTCTTCCAGCAGGGGTGGCGCTGGCTGCTCTTTGTTCCGATGGCTCCCATCTTCGGACTCCTGCTGCCCCTGATGCTGTACTACCTGGATCCGCTCGATCGGAAGCAGGAATTCACGCTCGGTTACCGGATTCGGGCGACCCGGGGAGGGGAATGATGCAGGTGTCGCCGCGCACATCGGGACTGGTGACCGTCCGTTGCGCTGACCGCCGCGCTGTGGACCCTGAACCTCCTCTGGCTGGCCCGCGATACGCGCCCTCCGGTCTGGGATATGGCGCTGCACCAGGGCTATGCTCTCAACTACTGGTCCCCGGTGCCGGCTCCTTCGGCCGCCACGCTGCCGCTGGCGGAACGCTCGGGAAACTATCCTCCCTTCGTTCATCTGGCCATCGCGCTGAGCTACTTCGTGTTTCATCCGGGGCCGCATATCGCGATTCTGGCGAATATTCCGGCGACACTGCTGCTTCTGTGGTGCGTCTACCTGTTGGGCGAGGATCTTGCCGGAGCCGCCGCCGGACGCTGGGCCTGCGTGCTCACGGCGCTGATCCCGTATCTGGTCTGGCTGTCCCGTGAGACGGTCCTCGATTACTGGCTGGCGGCCTGGGTGGCGGCCGGCCTCGTGGCGTTGCGCCGGACGGAGGCGTTTGCATCACATGAGCAGAGTGTCCGCTTCGGGCTGGTGGCCGCGCTCGGCCTGCTGACGAAATGGTTCTTTGCCGGTTTTTTGCTGTTCCCGGTCCTCTATGTGTGTCTCCGCTCGCGCATCTGGCGGTCGAAGACCCGACTGCTCCACCTTGCGGACGCATCCTTGATTGCAGGGCTGGGCGCCGGGATATGGTACCTGCCGAACCTGGCACGACTGGTGCGGTATTTCGGCGAAAACGCGGCTATCGGCGCGCGCGAAGGGGAGCCCCCCGTGTTTTCGTTTCAGTCACTCATCTACTACCTGCGCCTCCTTGAAGGATATCAGCTGTTCGGAATTCTGTTCGGGCTGCTGATCGTGTCGGTCCTGTTTGCCTGGAGGCGCAAGCTGCTGCGCGACACGGGGTTTTTCTTCACCACGATCGTCGGCGCCTGGCTGATCATGACGCTGCTGCGCACCAAGGATCCGCGCTTCACCCTGCCGCTGCTCGGTCCCTTGATGATCATTTGCGGCGCCTGGCTGCAAAGCTGGGCCGGAGCGCGGGCCAGGCTGCTGCAGGCCGGCCTGGTGGCGATCCTCTGCTTCCAGGTCTATGCCGCCAACTTCGGAGTTCGCTGGCTCCCGGAAGACCTGGTGCTGGTGCGCGGGTACAGCGGCAGCCTGCGGTGGGACTGGAATCTTTACCTGCAACACTATTTCCACATCCTGGGATCGCCCCGGAGGGAGGACTGGAAACAGGAGGAGATCCTCCGCCGTGTGGCCGCCGATGCCCGGGCCCGCGGCGTGTCGCCCACCCTGGCTCTGATTCCCGACCTGCCGCGCTTCAATGCCCCGAATTTTCAGCTGATGGCCCGCCTGCGCGGCCTGCCGGTGCAGACCGTGCATCTGCAGACGCAGCCTGTGGGAATTCAGGCGTTTGCGGGGTATAACTACCTGGTTATGATTGATGGGGATCAGGGGATGCCCTGGACGACGGCTTCGAGCCACGGATTGAACCAGATCATCGTGGACAATCCGGACACGTTTCGCCTCGTGGAACTCTATCTCCTGCCGGGCGGGATTCCCGCCCGGCTCTATTTCGTCCAGCGGAACTCCCCGGTCCAGGCTGCGGCCCTCCGGCGCCCTGAGCCCGGGGATATCCCGCCTCGAATGGCGGGCGCCATCATAATGTGGAACCGGCAAGGCATATGGTCAGGGGCGGCAAAGAGCGGCCACGGATTTCACGGATTACACTGATTTTATAAAGGCGCTGCCATCAGGGGGAGTGTTTCCTGCACCTTCCAGGGGGCACGAAAAGATGACGACATCATCCGGCGCGGCTCGAAATGCGCCTACCCTTTGAATTTAGATCTGCGGCCCCCGTGGAATCCGTGGCTGCTTTTACAAAGGCCAAATAATGCTCTAAATGATAGAGTTACGCTTGGGGAAGCAGCAAAATGCCAAGTTGTTTTTTCGCGAGATCCAGATTGAGGTTCCGATCATGAAGGCATTCCCGGGTCATCCCCCGCTGCGGCGGTCTCAGGTGCATCGCGACCTGGCGGTGCTGGTGGTGCTTGTAGTCGGGCTGGCGGTTCCATTTCTGACCCAGCCTTTCCATATGGATGATAACTTCTATATGGATATGGCGCGTAGCGCCCGCGCCCATCCGCTCTTTCCATACGATGCCCCGTATGATTTCGGGGGCCTCCACCTGCCGGATATGGCATCCCATACGCATCCGCCGCTGCAGGCATACTTTCTCGCACTCGTGCAGCACTTTGCGGGTGAGGGGAGCGGGACGGAGTGGATGTACCACACCGCCGCCCTGATATTTCCCATTCTGGCCGTCGTGTCCACTTATTTTCTGGCCGCTCTCTTTGTCGATCGCCCGCTCTGGCCCGCGGCGGTCCTGGCGGCATGCCCGCTGTTCCTGGTCATGGGGCACACGCTGATGACGGATTTGCCCATGCTCGCCTTCTGGATGGCGTCGATCGCCTGCTTTCTGTGGGCTGGGGAGCGGAACCGTTCGGTCCTCTATGCGGCCGGCGCGCTCTTTCTTTGCGCTGCAATGTTTACGAGTTACCAGGCGGCGGCCCTGATTCCGCTGTTGGGCTTCTGGCACTGGCGCCGCCGCGGCCCGGCATCCGGATGGGTGGCGCTGCTTCTTCCCCCGGTTCTGATTGCCGGCTGGCTCGCCATGACCTCGGTCCATTACGGGCGCTTCATACTTACGGATACGTTCGGATATGTCCAGTCGCGCAGCGCGACGGCGCTGAATGTTATCGCCATCAAGGCGCTGGCGCTCGTCGAATACCAGGGCTGGCTGATCCTGTTTCCCCTGTTCCTCATATACATATTTGCCCGCGGACTCCAGGGCCGCGCATTCGGATTGGCGGTTTTGATTTCCGTTTATGTGGCTCAATGGGCCGTGCCCGGCTATCGCCTGATCGACAAAGCCATATTCGTCTCTGGCCTGGCTACGGGGATCGGTCTCGGCGCCGCTATGCTGGCGCTGTTCGTGAACGGATTCGTGAAGGGACGGGCTGAAAAAACCGGATTCAGCCCCCTGGAAGCACAATTTCTCGCGCTCTGGTACTTCGGAGTGGCAGCCTATTGCCTGATCCTGTTCACGGAAGGATCCGCGCGCTATATTCTGCCGCTGGTCCCTCCGGTGCTGATCGCCGTGTTCCGGCGCCTGGAGGTGACCGAAGTCACAGAATACCGGTCCGAGGCCATCCCCCTGCTCAATTCCGCAATGGTTGCCAGCGGCAGCCTGGTCTTATCCCTGGCTTGGGGGATGTTCCTGGCTCAGGCCGATTTCGAGTGGGCCCGGATCTATTCCCGTGCCGCGGCATCGTACGCCCGCATGTATGATGGTCTTGATTCCTATGTCACGGGAGAATGGGGATTCCGCTATTACTTCGGCCGCATCGGCGCGCGGGTTCTGCCGTCCGATGAATCCCTGGTGCGAGGAGGGAGCCTGATCGTCCGGCCCACTCTGGCCCTTCCTTACGACCCGCCCGCGGATCTCCAGGAAATGACCGTGCCGGTGGCGAGCCTGTCATTTGCGCCCAGGACCCCCTTCCGGACCATGGATCTGCAGACACCCGCAGGTTTTTATTCTACCGGATGGGGATTGATCCCGTTTTCCCTGTCGAGCCGTAATCTTGAGACCTTGCAGATCCGGCAGGTCAACTTCATGGTGGAACGGCTCCCCTGGGCGCGATGTGAAGGCCCCTCGCCGACGAAGCCCTGGCCGGGATTTGTGTACAAGCCGGAGCGTGCGCTGGCGATCCTGGCTCCGCCGGGCTCCCGGATCATTTATCCCTGGGACCTCCAGGTTCCGGCGGTTCTGACCCTGAATCTCGCGGTCGTGCGGACTGCGAATCTGGCGGCGGATTTCACGGCCGAGTTCAAGATCCTCCGCCGCGGGTCCCGCGGCGAAATCCTGTCCGGGGAGGAGCGCTGGCTCCAACCGGGATTGCAGGAGGAATCGGGGAAATGGTTGCTGGTTCAAATGCGCCTGCCCGCGGCCGGAGTTGCCGGGGAGACTCTGGAGTTCCAGTATCAGGTCAAAGGGGCCGGCGAGGGATTCGGTGCCTTTGCGGAAGCCGTGATTCGTGCCGCCGGTTCCGGGAATATGGGTAATCCGTTGGATCAGCGTTAGGAGGGCTCCCGGGGATGATGGGAAAACCATTGCTGTTCGTTTGCGCCTGCTGCACCTTCGCCGTGAGCGCCCTCGGAAGCGGATGCTCGCTTCAAGGCGGGAAAGCTCCTTATGTGAGTCCGTCCGCGGAGTTTGCCGACCAGTTTCAGGTTGTGCGTGATGCGGGTTCCTCCGCGCCGGAGAGCGATTTCCTGTTGCGGCATTTCCCGGTGACGCGGCGCGGCCGCCGCCTGGATACGCTGACGCTGAAAGCCCCCGTCGCCGTTCGCGCTTTGCTGACCGGGTTTACCGGGAACTGCACATTGAAGCTCATGGCTGTGCAGCCTTTCAATGTCGGCGATGGGCTGGAGCTGAATGTGGCACTCGAGGGCGATGGCCGGAACCGTGTGATCTACAACCGCTATTTTGATGCTGGGCGCACGGCAGCTGACCGGGACTGGATTCCCTTGGAGATCCCGTTCGATCTGGCGGGTCTGACTGATCCGCACCTCGAGATCAGAATTACCGCCGGACCTCAAGGGGATCTTGATGCCGACTGGCTGGCGCTGGCCGAACTGCAGATTCTGCAGGAAGGGGCGAGACGATGAACGTGCCGGATTTTACCGGAGAGCGATTCATTCCCGGACAGGGAGGAGCGCAGATCACCTACGAGCACCTGCACCGGTACTATTTTGCCCGCCGCTGGGCTGCCGGGAAGGAGGTGCTCGATGTTGCCGCCGGTGTCGGCTATGGCGCCTCCCTGCTCGGCCGGGAGGCGCTCAGGGTTTGGGCGATCGACATCGATGCGCGCAGTCTGCAGCACGCCCGCCGGACATATGGGGCGAGCCATCTGGAATTCCTGCAGGGTGATGCCATGCACCTGCCGTTCCGGTCCCGATCTCTGGATCTGGTGGTGGCTTTCGAGGTACTCGAACATGTGGAACCGCAGGAGGAACTGGTGGCCGAACTGGCCCGCGTGGTCCGGGAGAACGGCACGGTCCTGATCTCCACTCCCAACAAGGCCACCTATTCGGACGCGCGTGGATATCACAACCCTTTCCACGTGCGCGAGCTCTACCGAAACGAGTTTGGGGATTTGCTGGGCCGCCATTTTCCTGCCATCCATATCCTGCACCAGCAGGTCCGCGCCGGATCTTTCCTGCAAGGTGAGCCGGGTGCGGCCGCAGGGGCCGAGATCGATCTGTGAGGCGGGCGCCGGGGCGCCGCCCCAAGAGCCGATGTACCTTCTGGCACACTGCAGGCATCACGGATCGCCGGTGGATATCCCGGCGGCGTCGGCATTTCTGGATAGCGGTGATCAACTGATGCGCGAGTGGGAGTTGGAATTTGCGCGGCTGAATGAGGAAGTCAGGAACCTCGGAATCTGGGCTCGAAATCTGGAGGATCTGGTCCAGGCCCGTGATCGGTTGGTGCATGAATTACAGGGGGAATTGGAGGATCGTAATCTTTGGGCGCTGAGGCTGGAGCGGGAGGTTGCGGCTCGCGACGAGGCCTTGCGGCAGCTGCAGGAAGAGTTCGAAGGGCGCACCCGCTGGGCCCGGGAACTGGCCGGCGAGGTGGCGTCCCGAGATGAGCGGCTCGGGAGGACGCAGGCGGAACTGGATCGGGTTGCGGATCACCTGGCTCATATCAGGCACGCACTCCCTTACCGCATCCTGTGCCGCCTCGGTATCCTGCCCAAATGAGCGCTCCGAGAAAAATAGGCCGTGACAGACGGCGGCAAACGGGTATTATATGGTTGACTCGGAACGTCTTGCCGAGGCGAAGTGTAAGTTTTTTGGGTTGCAGGCTCTTGAGAAGAGTGCTAAACTAATAGCTTTGTCAGCGCTGGCGTAGCTCAGTCGGTAGAGCAGCTGATTTGTAATCAGCGGGTCGGGGGTTCAAATCCTCTCGCCAGCTCCATTTGAGGAGAGCGGGATCAGCATTTCTGCTATAGCGGCGGCAGCGGGAATGATTTGGTGAACCCAGGCGCGGGCGGAGCGGAATTGGTCGAGGCCGGCGGATCGAGCGCGGTGATCGAAGCAGCCGGAAACTCGTAAGGAAAGAGGTTTCCGCAGGTTCCCAGATCTAATCCTGAGCTGAGGGCGAGCCCAGGAACCCCGCAAATACAGGCATTTGGAGAGGTGGTCGAGCGGTTAATGGCACTGGGCTGTAAACCCAGCGTCCTTCGGGACTACGAAGGTTCGAATCCTTCCCTCTCCACCAGTAGCTCTTTTGCGTGAGCGGGAGTAACTCAGTTGGCAGAGTCATAGCCTTCCAAGCTATTGGTCGCGGGTTCGAGTCCCGTCTCCCGCTCCAGAGTTCGGCCCACGTAGCTCAGTCGGTAGAGCGCGTCCTTGGTAAGGACGAGGTCACCAGTTCAATCCTGGTCGTGGGCTCCAGGTTGACCGGGCTCCAGGAAGCCGACCCTGGAGCCGCAAGGAATCGTACCATTATCGAAATCAGGGCAATCATCAGATCCAGGCCGTATTCACGCTAGGAGAAACATATGGCGAAGGAGAAATTCGATCGAAGCAAGCCGCACGTAAACATCGGGACGATCGGGCACATTGATCATGGGAAGACGACGTTGACGTCGGCGATCACGCAGGTGCTGCACAAGCTGGATCCGAAGGTCACGGTGCGGTCGTTTGACTCGATTGACAACGCGCCGGAAGAGAAGGAGCGTGGGATCACGATTGCGACGGCGCACGTGGAATATTCGACGAAGAACCGGCATTACGCGCATGTGGACTGTCCGGGGCACGCGGACTACATCAAGAACATGATCACGGGTGCGGCGCAGATGGACGGGGCGATTCTGGTGGTATCGGCGGCGGACGGGCCGATGCCGCAGACGCGGGAGCACATTTTGCTGGCGCGGCAGGTTGGGGTTCCGTGCGTGGTCGTGTTCATGAACAAGATCGACATGGTGGACGACCCGGAGTTGCTGGATCTGGTGGAGCTGGAGGTACGGGAGCTTTTGACGTTCTACGAATTTCCCGGGGACGATATACCGGTGGTGCGCGGGAGCGCATTGAAGGCGCTGGAAGGGGATGCGGAAGGGGAGAAGCAGATTCTGGCGTTGATGGACGCGGTGGACGCGTACGTACCGATGCCGAAGCGGGAAGTGGAGTTGCCGTTTCTGATGCCGGTGGAGGATATATTCACGATCTCGGGGCGCGGGACGGTGGCAACGGGAAGGATCGAGCGGGGTAAGGTCAAGGTTGGGGAAGAGATCGAGATCGTAGGGATACGGGACACGCTGAAGCGGGTGGTGACGGGCGTGGAGATGTTCAAGAAGCTGCTGGACGAAGGGATGGCGGGAGACAACGTAGGGCTGCTGCTGCGGGGGACGGAGCGGCAGGAAGTGGAACGGGGGCAGGTGATAGCGGCGCCGGGGAGCATCACGCCGCACACGCACTTCAAGTCGCAGGTGTACATATTGTCGAAGGAAGAGGGTGGGCGGCACACGCCGTTTTTCAACGGGTACCGGCCGCAGTTTTACTTCCGGACGACGGACGTGACGGGGGTGGCGGAGTTGCCGGAGGGGACGGAGATGGTGATGCCGGGCGACAACGTGATGCTGACGATCAAGCTGATCACGCCGATTGCGATGGAGAAGGGGTTGCGGTTCGCGATCCGCGAAGGGGGCAGGACCGTGGGCGCCGGAGCCATTTCGGAGATTTTGGAATAGGAAACCGCGCTTGGTTCGGGCTCTGCGCCCCTCGGGTTGCCGGGCTCGCCGGATGGGAACACGATGCGAGATATCATCACGTTGGAATGCACGCAGTGCAAGAGCAGGAATTACACGACTACCAAAAACAAGAAAACCACCACCGAGCGTCTGGAGCTGAAGAAATTCTGCAACCGATGTCGGGCGCACACGGTGCACAAGGAAACCAGGTAGGAGCGCAGCGTTCCGGGAATGATTCGTACAGGCCAGTAGCTCGAAATGGTAGAGCGGCGGTCTCCAAAACCGCATGTTGGGGGTTCGAGTCCCTCCTGGCCTGCCAAAACTTCTAATCCCCGAACTGCGCTGGACCAAAACAGCGGCGCAGCGTTCGTGGAGTGAATTCCATGACTGGATTTTTTCAAAAGATCAAAGACTTCTTCAAAGGCATCGTCGAGTTCATGCGGGATACGCGCAAGGAACTCCACAATGTCTCCTGGCCCGGTCGGCGAGAACTGGTCTCCACGACCGTGGTGGTGATTGTGGCCGTGTTCTTTTTCGGCTTCTTTCTCTGGGCCGATTGATCTCGTCGTCAGACCCACGATGGACTTTGCGATCAGAACGGCTCTCGCGCTAGCTCGAAGGGATGCACGGATGGAAGGCCAAAAGAAGTGGTACATCATCCACACTTATTCCGGATATGAACGGAAAGTTGCGGAAAGCCTCATGAACCGCATCCAGGCCTATGAATTGGGGGAGTGTATCGGCCAGATCCTCATCCCGACCGAAGATGTCGTGGAGATGAAGAGCGGGAAGAAAGTGGTCACGACCAAGCTCACCTTCCCGGGCTACATCCTGGTGGAAATGGACATGACGGACAAGGCCTGGCATGTCGTGCGGGGCACCCCCAAAGTGACAGGCTTCATCAGCACCGGGAAAAAGCCCACTCCACTGACCGATGACGAGATCAACGAAGTGGTCAACCGGGTGTCGGTGACGGCCGATCAGCCGAAACCGAAGTTTACTTTCGACAAAGGAGACGCCGTCAAGATCATCGACGGTCCGTTCAAGGATTTCACCGGGCTCGTCGAGGATGTCAATCCAGACCGGAACACCCTCAAGGTGATGCTTACGATCCTCGGCCGGGCCACTCCGGTGGAGTTGGAATCCGAGCAGGTGGAGAAGGCGTAAGATGAATCGGGCGGCACTCATCGAGTGCGGCCGCGCGTGGATAGGGAGTTTGCATGGCGAAAAAGATAATCGCAAACATCAAGCTGCAGGTGTCCGCAGGGAAGGCGACTCCGGCGCCGCCGGTCGGTTCGGCTCTGGGCCCTCACGGCCTGAACATCATGGACTTCTGCAAGGCGTTCAATGCCAAGACAGCCAAGCAGGAAGGGCTGATCATCCCGGTGGTGGTGACGGTGTACAGCGACCGCACCTACTCGTTTGTGACCAAGACTCCTCCGGCCGCGATTCTGTTGAAAAAGGCGGCCAACATCGCCAAGGGTTCCGGCGAGCCCAACAAGACCAAGGTAGGTAAAGTCACCATGAAACAGGTTCGCGAGATCGCCCAGTCCAAAATGCCGGATCTGAACGCCTCTACCCCGGAAGCCGCCGTGAATATCATTCTGGGGACGGCGCGCAGCATGGGGCTGGAAGTCGAAGGGTAGTGACAGGCGCGGGACAGGATTGGAGAGGTAAGGCAATGCCCAAAGCTGGAAAAAAATATATACAGGCCGTCGCGGCGCGTGAGCCGCGGCAATATTCCCTGGAGGAAGCGGTCGCGTTGCTGAAGAAGATCGCCTTCGCCAAGTTCAACGAAACCGTAGAGGTCGTTCTGCGGCTGGGCGTCAACCCGAAGCATGCCGACCAGATGGTGCGTGGAACCGTGGTGCTGCCCAACGGCCTCGGCAAGAGCAAGAAGGTCGTGGTGATCGCATCCGGTGACAAGGTCAAGGAAGCGCGCGATGCGGGGGCGGATGAAGTCGGCAGCGAGGACATGGTCGAACGCATCGCCGGCGGCTGGATGGACTTTGATGCCGCCATCGCCACTCCCGACATGATGCGCAGCGTCGGCAAACTCGGCAAGGTGCTCGGCCCGCGCGGGCTGATGCCGAACCCGAAAACCGGAACCGTGACTTTTGACGTGGCCAAGGCGATCAAGGAAATCAAGGCCGGCAAGGTCGAATTCCGGGTCGACAAAACGGGGATAGTGCACGCGCCGTGTGGCAAGATCCAGTTCGACGAGAAGAGTCTCTTCGAGAACGCCAAGGCGCTGATTGACGCCGTCCTCCGGGCCAAGCCGCCGAGCAGCAAAGGCAAGTATGTCAAAAGCGTGTCGATCTCGTCGACCATGAGCCCGGGCATCTGGATCGACGCGGCAACGCTGGAGTCAAAGCAGTAGGCGACGGGAAGCGGGCAGCGGATTGGCTGCCGGCTGACATCCGCAGAATGACGTACGTCTTTGGAAAGGTCGCAGAAAGTTTATGAACAAAGTAGAGAAGCAGCAGGTAGTGGAATCGCTCCGCGAGGAGTTGCGTGCCGTCAACAACCTCTTCCTGATCGATTATCGCGGGCTCAAGGTGGTGGATGCCACCGAACTGCGCCGCAAGATCCGCGATTTCGACGGCACCTACATCGTCGTGAAGAACACTCTGGCCCTGCGCGCGGCCAAGGACACCGGCCTGGAGAAGATCGGATCCCATCTCCAGGGGCCTACGGCCGTGGCCTATCACCGCAAGGATGTCGTCGGCATGGCCAAGCTCCTCACGGAGCTTTCCAAGTCCTATCCGAGTTTTCAGTTCAAGGCTGCGTTCATCGAAGGCAAGCTCGTGCCTCCGTCCGAAATTCAGACGATTGCCTCGCTCCCGTCGCGCGAGGTGCTGCTGAGCAAGCTCGTGTTTCTCCTCAAAGCGCCGCTGCAGAGGCTGGCGGGCGTTCTGAAGGCTCCGGCGAGAGACTTGGTCCTGGTGCTGAACCAGGTGGAAAAACCGGACCCGGGAAAGTAATCGCACTACGTTTTTACCAATCATCAAGGGAGTTAAAAAAGATGGCAACTACGAAGAATGACGTTTTGGCGTGGATCGATCAAGCCACGATGCTGGAGATCTCGGATCTGGTGAAGAACCTTGAGGAGAAATACGGCATCACGGCGGCAGCGGCGATGCCGATGGCCATGATGGGCGGGCAGTCCGGCGGCGGCGAAGCCAAGGCTGCAGTCGAGGAGCAGACGGAGTTTACCGTTATCCTGGCCGCGGTCGGCGATAAAAAGATCAACGTGATCAAGGCGGTGCGCGAAGTGACCAGCCTCGGTCTAAAGGAAGCCAAGGATTTGGTCGAAGGCGCCCCCAAGCCTGTCAAGGAAGGCGTGCCCAAGGAAGAGGCCGAATCCATCAAGAAGAAGTTCGAGGAAGCCGGAGCTACCGTGGAGATCAAGTAGTTCCCGACGTGTTTCTGCTCTTGCGCTAGGTTACGGGATGAGTCGTGAGTTTTGAGGGATGAGCGATGGGTTACGGCGACTCATCCCTCAAGACTCGCCGCCCATCACTCATGACGACTCACCCGTCACTGGCATTACGAGGTCACCGTGCCGCGGACCAGTACCAGCAGAAGGCAGAAAGCATACCCCCAACCCGCCGCCTTCGCGCCTGAGAGAGCAGAAGGTAGAAACCGGGCGGCTGTGGCTGCTACCGGGATTCTTCTGCCCCCCCGCTTTTTTAATTTTACGGTACCCTCAACGGAAGATTGAACGACCAACGAGTCTGCAGAGGTAAACGAATCGATGACCAATATCACTACCTCCAACGTCTACCGGGATCGGATGGATTTTGCCAAGATCCACACCAGCATCCCCATCCCGAATTTGATCGAAGTACAGCGGAAGTCCTACCATCGCTTCCTGCAGATGGACGTCCTTCCCTTGGAGCGGGAAGACGTCGGGCTTCAGGCAGTCTTTAATTCGGTTTTCCCGATCAACGATTTTCGCGGAACCTCCTCCCTGGAATTCGTCGAATACTCGATCGGAAACTGGCAGTGCAAGTGCGGGAACCTGAAAGGGCTCGATTACCTTCGGGCTGGTTGCGTCGAATGCGGCAAGACCATCATCAACAGCCCCTACAATCCCGACGGCGACACCTGCAAGCACTGCGGCGCCAAGAACGAGATGGAAAATGTCGCGGTGTGAGTTCTGCGGCGGCGCCGTCGAGCTCAATGTGAAGTACACCGTGGAAGAATGCCAGGAGCGCGGCATGACTTTCGCGGTGCCCCTCAAGGTCACCGTCCGGCTCGTGGTCTGGGACAAGGACGCCGATACCGAGGGGCGGAGCATCCGCGACATCAAGGAGCAGGAGGTCTACTTCGGGGACATTCCGCTCATGACCGAGAACGGCACCTTCATCATCAACGGCACCGAACGCGTGATCGTCAGCCAGTTGCACCGTTCTCCGGGGGTCTTCTTCGAATCCAATACCGGACGCACCTTCATCCTCGCCAAGATCATCCCCTACCGCGGTTCCTGGGTGGAATTCGAATACGATCAAAAGAACATCCTCTACGTGCGCATCGACCGCAAGCGGAAATTTCTGGCGACCACCTTCCTCCGCGCCCTCGGCTTGAACGGTGACGCCGAGATCCTGCGCACTTTCTATCAGCCGGTCAAGGTACGCTGGGAAGGCAAGAGCCTGTATCGCAGTCTGGGAAGCGACATGATCGGCTCCAAGGCCACCGAGGAAATCCGCGACGTCAGCGGCAAGACGATCATGGTGGCGAAGGGGAAGAAGATCACAGCCGGACTCCACGCCCAGCTGACCAAGGCCGGGGTAACCGAAATCAAGATGGATCTGGACGGGCTCGAGGGAGCGCTGTCGCTGTCGGAGGTGGTCAACACCGACACGGGCGAAATTCTCCTGGAACCGAATTCGGAGGTGACGGCACAGACCATCAACAATCTGGGCGAGGCCGGAATCGACTCTGTCGACGTGTTTTTCCCGGAACGGGAAGACGCCGGCAGTACCATGTCCCAGACGCTCAAGAAGGATCACATCAAGGCGCAGCCGGATGCCCTGATCGAAATCTATCGCAAACAGCGTCCAGGTGATCCGCCGACGATCGAGACGGCCACGGCCCTGTTCGAGGGGATGTTTTATGATCCCCGCAAGTACGACTTCTCTCGGGTCGGGCGGCTGAAGTTCAACATCAAACTCGGCCTGAACACCCCGCTGGAGCAGCGGACCTTGACCGCCGAAGATTTCTATGAGGTGATCCGTTACGCGCTCAAGCTCTCCCGCAACGTCGGCAACGTCGACGATATTGATCACCTCGGAAACCGCCGGGTGCGCGCCGTCGGGGAATTGCTCGAAAACCAGTTCCGCATCGGATTGGTGCGCATGGAGCGGGCCATCAAGGAGAAGATGTCCGTCCACCAGGAGATGACCACCGCCATGCCCCATGACCTGATCAATGCGAAACCGGTCATGGCCTCCATCCGTGAATTTTTCGGCAGCAGCCAGCTCTCCCAATTCATGGACCAGACCAATCCGCTGTCGGAAATCACCCACAAGCGCCGTTTGTCGGCGCTCGGCCCGGGCGGCCTGAGCCGCGAGCGAGCCGGGTTCGAGGTGCGCGACGTACACCCCACGCACTACGGGCGCATATGTCCGATTGAGACGCCGGAAGGGCCGAACATCGGCCTGATCTCGTCGCTCAGCTGCTATGCACGCATCAACGAATACGGGTTCATCGAATCGTCCTATCGCAAGGTAAAGAATGGGAAAGTTCTGGATTTCGTCCAGGTCGTGTTCCCCGGGGATGCCCACTTCAAGGTGGGCGACCAGATCGAGCGGGACCAGGTCGATAAGGAAAACCGGCGCTGCGAGGCGTCGGGGAAAAGGCCCGCGCTGTTCGAGCCCTTCTCCTTTTACCAGACCGCCTGGGAAGCGGAGGAATACACGATCGCCCAGGCGAACGTCGATCTGGACCCCGCAGGCTCGATGCTGCAGGACCGGGTCAACGCCCGGATTGCGGGCAACTTCGTGCTCGTTCCGCGGGAGCAGGTTCAATACATCGACGTGTCGCCGAAGCAACTGGTGAGCGTAGCCGCCAGCCTTATCCCTTTCCTGGAACACGATGATGCCAACCGCGCCCTGATGGGATCCAACATGCAGCGCCAGGCCGTGCCCCTGCTGCGCGCCGAGGCGCCCTATATCGGCACCGGCATGGAATACATCACTGCCAAGGATTCCGGGGCGGTCGTGATCTGCAAGCGGAGCGGCGCCGTGGACAGCGTCGATGCCACCCGCATCATCATTCGGGTGGAAGGGGAAAGCGAAAACGGCAAGCGCGCCCGGGACGCCGGCGTGGACATTTACAGCCTGACCAAGTTCAAGCGATCCAACCAGAACACCTGCATCAATCAGGTGCCGCTCGTCAATCGCGGGGAACGGGTCGCCAAAGGGCAGGTGCTGGCCGACGGCCCCTGCACGGACAAGGGGGAACTCGCGCTCGGCCGCAACGTGCTGGTGGCGTTCATGCCCTGGCGCGGGTACAACTTTGAAGACGCGATTCTGGTCAGCGAGAAGCTGGTCAAGGAAGACAGCTACACTTCGATTCACATCGAGGAGCTCGAGATCGAGGCACGTGACACCAAGCTCGGTCCCGAGGAGATCACCCGGGACATCCCCAACGTCAGCGATGCATCGCTGCGCGATCTGGATGAAAGCGGGATCATCCGCATCGGCGCCAAGGTGCGGCCCGGCGATGTCCTGGTCGGCAAGGTGACCCCCAAGGGGGAAACCCAGCTCTCTCCCGAGGAGAAGCTGCTGCGCGCCATCTTCGGTGAAAAGGCCGGAGAGGTCCGCGACGCCTCCCTGGTCACCCCTCCGGGGATCGAGGGGACCGTGGTCGATGTCAAGATCTTCTCCCGCAAGGGAGTGCCCAAGGATGAACGGGCCAAGGCCATCGAAGCGGAACAGGTGGAAAAGATGGAGAAGGATCTCAATGACGAGATCCGGATCATCAAAGAAGAACGCAACAAGCAGCTGATCGACATTCTCGCCGGCGAAATCCTGCTCGAAGAGGTTACCAACCGCTCGGGCGACGTCGTGCTGCGGGCCAAAACCAAACTGACCCGGTCCATGCTGGCCGGGCTCAGCACCTCCGAGTTGAATAAAATCAAGAACGACTTCAAGGCGGAGAAAGAGGGGAAAGTCTACGAAAGCATCAAGCGCCTCGAGGAAAAGTCGGAGAAGCAGATCCAGATTCTCAAGACCCTCCACGAGGAACAGCTGGCCAAACTGCGCCGCGGCGATGAACTGCCTCCCGGCGTGATCAAAATGGTCAAGGTGTACGTCGCCATGAAACGCAAACTCTCCGTCGGCGACAAGATGGCGGGGCGTCATGGGAATAAAGGGGTCATTGCGCGCATTCTCCCCGAAGAGGATATGCCCTATCTTCCGGACGGAACCCCCGTGGAGATCGTGTTGAACCCGCTCGGCGTGCCGAGCCGGATGAATGTCGGCCAGATCCTGGAAACCCACCTTGGCTGGGCAGCCAAATCGCTGGGGCTCTATTTTTCCACGCCGGTATTCGACGGCGCATCCGAATCGGAAATCAAGGAGATGCTCCGGAGGGCCGGACTCCCCGAAAGCGGCAAGATCGATCTTTTCGACGGCATGCTGGGGGAGAGATTCGATCAGAAGGTGACCGTGGGATATATTTACATGCTGAAGCTCTCGCACCTGGTCGATGACAAGATCCACGCACGCAGCATCGGACCCTACTCGCTCATCACGCAGCAGCCCCTCGGAGGGAAAGCTCAGTTCGGCGGCCAGCGGTTCGGAGAAATGGAAGTCTGGGCCCTCGAAGCCTACGGCGCGGCCAACATTCTCCAGGAACTGCTGACCGCCAAGTCCGACGATATCCAGGGAAGAACCAAGATCTATGAAGCCATCGTGAAAGGGGAATCACAATTCACGCCCGGCATTCCGGAGTCGTTCAACGTGCTGATTCGTGAACTCCAGAGCCTGTGCCTGGATGTCGAGTTGATCCAGCGGCAAAAGGCGAGGCGGCCCGAAGCCGTCGAATGAACGGCCGCCGCCATCCGCCTTCGCACGGAGTGCCTGAAACATGGGAATGACATTGAACCTCTTAAGATCAGGGGGGAACACCATTGAGAAGTTTTAAGGACACAATCGAAAAGTCGGATCTGAGCAACGATTTCGACAGCATTCGCATCAGTCTGGCCTCCCCGGAGAAGATCCGGGCCTGGTCTCATGGGGAAGTCACCAAGCCTGAGACCATCAACTATCGTACCTTCAAGCCGGAAAAGGACGGGTTGTTCTGCGCGCGCATTTTCGGCCCGGTTACCGACTGGGAATGTCTGTGCGGCAAGTACAAGCGCATGAAGTATCGCGGGGTGACCTGCGACAAGTGCGGAGTCGAGGTGACCCTGTCCAAGGTGCGGCGTGAACGGCTCGGTCACATCGAGCTCGCCTCTCCGTGTTCCCACGTATGGTTTTTCAAGGGACTGCCGAGCCGCATCGGCCACCTGCTCGACATCAGCCTTCGCGACCTGGAGCGAGTCCTCTATTTCGAAGCCTATGTGGTGATCGACCCGGGAGAGGCGCCCCTGAAGACGAAGGAGCTGCTCACCGAGGAGAAATACCGAGCCACGATGCAGGACTTCGCCGGCCGGTTCCGCGCCATGATGGGCGCGGAAGCAATCAAGGAACTCCTGCGGCAGGTGGATGTGGAGTCGCTCGCCGACGAGTTGCGCGCTTCGATGAAATCCGAGACGTCGCAATTGAAGCGCATCAAGTACGCGAAGCGCCTGAAAGTCGTGGATGCCTTCCGCAAGTCGGGCAACAAGCCCGAATGGATGATTCTCGATGTCATTCCGGTGATTCCGCCGGAACTGCGTCCTCTCGTTCCGCTCGACGGCGGCCGGTTCGCGACCTCGGACCTGAACGATCTGTACCGCCGCGTGATCAACCGGAACAACCGCCTGAAGA
Organism: Terriglobia bacterium; assembly: GCA_963824985.1. Lineage (GTDB taxonomy): Bacteria > Acidobacteriota > UBA6911 > UBA6911 > UBA6911 > JAFNAG01. Next base: position 134,282 of record CAWGRQ010000038.1, on the reverse strand, counting down.
AACTCATGGAATTGCGCGCCCCCGAGGTGATCATCCGTAACGAAAAACGGATGCTCCAGGAGGCGGTCGACGCCATGTTCGACAACGGCCGCCGCGGCCGTGTGCTGCGCGGAGCCAACAACCGGCCCCTTAAATCACTCAGCGACACGCTGAAGGGTAAATCGGGGCGCTTCCGCCAGAACCTGCTCGGCAAACGCGTCGATTACTCGGGCCGGTCCGTGATCGTCGTCGGGCCCGAACTGAAACTGCACCAGTGCGGCCTGCCCAAGAAAATGGCTCTCGAGCTGTTCAAGCCGTTCATTTACAACCGCCTGGAGAAGGAAGGGCACGCGGCCACTATCAAGGGCGCCAAGGAAATGGTGGAGCGCCAGGAATCGGTTGTATGGGATATCCTGGAAGAAGTGATCCAGGATCACCCGGTCATGCTCAATCGCGCCCCGACGCTGCACCGCCTCGGCATTCAGGCCTTCGAGCCGGTCCTGGTCGAGGGCAAGGCCATCAAGATTCCGCCCCTGGTCTGCACCGCCTTCAACGCCGACTTCGATGGCGACCAGATGGCGGTGCACATTCCGCTGTCGCCTGAGGCGCAGATCGAGGCGTCGGTGCTGATGCTGAGCACGCAGAATATCCTGTCGCCGGCCAATGGCCAGCCGATCGCCATACCCAGCCAGGACATCGTGCTGGGCTGCTACTACCTGACCAAGGCCAAAGTGGGCACGAAGGGGGAGGGGAGGATTTTCGGGTCCTACGATGAGGCGATGTTCGCCCTCGACAACAGCATGGTGGGGAGGCTCACGCCGATCCGGTACCGTTTCACCGGCCTGCTGATGGACCTGACCACCCAGTACGATGACCAGGCGGTCATGCGCGCCGACGTGCGCGAAGTGGCCCATGAGTTCATCAATACCACCATCGGGAGGCTGATTTTCAACTCGATCCTGCCCAAGGGCATGCCCTTCATCAACGGGTTGATGAAGCGCAAGGGACTCCAGCAGCTGGTGAACTACTGTTACCTGCATTTCGGCCTCGAAATCACCGTCAAGATGCTTGATGACCTGAAGGATCTGGGTTTCCTGCATGCCACCAAGGCCGGCATTTCCATCGGTATCGAGGACCTGATCGTTCCCGACAACAAGGGCGAGCTGGTCGACGGCGCCCGCGAGAGCGTCATCGAGGTGGAGAAACAGTATCAGGACGGAGCCATCACCGACGGCGAACGCTACAACAAGATCATCGACATCTGGTCGGATGTTACCGAAAGGGTCTCCGATGAGATGTTCCGCAAGATGGCCCAGCATGACGCAAGCCAGGATGAATTCAACCCTATCTTCATCATGGCCGATTCGGGCGCCCGCGGCAGCAAGCAGCAGATTCGCCAGCTCGCCGGGATGCGCGGATTGATGGCGAAGCCCTCGGGCGAAATCATCGAAACCCCGATTACGGCCAATTTCCGCGAAGGCCTTACCGTGTTGCAGTACTTCATCTCTACCCACGGCGCCCGCAAGGGTCTGGCCGACACCGCACTGAAAACGGCGGACTCCGGCTACCTGACGCGTCGCCTGGTGGATGTCGCCCAGGATGTCATCATCTCCCTGGACGACTGCGAGACCCTGGACGGCATCTATGTCACTTCGATCATCGAAGGAGGCGGAGATCATCGAACCGCTGCGCGACCGCATCGTCGGCCGGGTTGCGTTCGAGAACGTGAAGGACCCGCTGACCGGCGAGCAGATCGTGGGCGTCGATCAGGAGATCACCGAAGCCCTGGCCAGCGACATTCAGTCGTCGGGCATCGAGCAGGTGAAGATCCGTTCGGTGTTGACCTGCAAGGCCAAACGCGGGGTCTGCGTGAAATGCTATGGGCGCAACCTGGCCACCGGCCAGATGGTCAACATGGGCGAGGCCGTGGGTGTCATCGCCGCCCAGTCGATCGGAGAGCCGGGAACCCAGCTCACCATGAGGACGTTCCACATCGGCGGCACGGCGAGCCGGACCCACGAACAGTCGACCGAGGAGGCCAAGAACGAAGGGATCGTGAAGTTCCTCAACATCCAGCACGTCACCAATCGCGACCAGAACCTCGTGGTCATGAATCGGAACGGAACGCTCACGATTACCGACGAGGCCGGGCGCGAGAAGGAACGCTACTCCGTCGCCTACGGCGCCCTGTTGAAAGTCAAGGACGGCCAGAAAATCAAACCGGGACAGGTGCTGGTGGAATGGGATCCTTACTCGTTCGCCATCCTGACCGAGTTCGGCGGCACCATTTCGTTCAAGGACATCATCGACGGCGTCACCGTCAAGGAAGAGCGCGACGAGAACACCGGTCTGGTGCGCCAGGTGATCACCGAGTCGCCCGATGAGAAATTCCAGCCCCAGATCCTCATCCGCAACGACAAGGGGAAAGTGGTCAAAAGTTATCTACTCCCCTCCAAGGCCCACCTCTGGGTCAGCGACGACGACGACGTCTACCCCGGCAGCGTCCTGTCGAAGATCCCGCGGGAAACCCGGAAGACCAGGGATATCACCGGAGGACTGCCGCGCATCGTCGAGCTGTTCGAGGCGCGCAAGCCGAAAGAGACCGCCGTCATCACCGAGATCGATGGGTTCATCAAGTACGGCGGCCTGTTGCGCGGCCAGCGCAAGATCGAGGTTACCAACGAGAGCGGCATGATGAAGGAATACCTGCTGCCGCGCGGCGTGCACATCAACGTGCAGGAAGGGGAGTACGTCAAGGCGGGTGAAGCCCTGATGGACGGCCCGCGCAACCCCCACGACATTCTGCGCGTATTGGGTGAAAAGGAACTGCAGGGCTACCTGGTCAACGAAATCCAGGAGGTCTATCGGCTGCAGGGCGTCAACATCAACGACAAGCATATCGAGACCATCGTCCGGCAGATGATGCGCTGGATCAAGGTCGAGGAAGTGGGTGACACCGAGTTCCTCCTCGACGAGCAGGTGGATAAGTTCCGCTTCTACGAGGAGAACGAGCGTGTGGAAACAAATGAAGGCCAGCCCGCCAAAGGCCGCCCGCTGCTGCTCGGCATCACCAAGGCATCGCTATCCACGGACAGCTTCATCTCCGCGGCCTCCTTCCAGGAAACCACGCGCGTGCTGACCGAAGCCGCCATCAGCGGCAAGGTCGATTACCTGCGCGGCCTCAAGGAGAACGTGATCATGGGGCGGCTCATTCCGGCCGGTACGGGGATGGAGTATTACCGCAATGCCCGGCTGACCGAGGAAATCGTTCCCGAGGAGACCGTCGAATCCGAGGAGGATCTCGAAACCGACCTGCTCTCGGGCACGGTCAATCTGGACGTGCTCAAGGGAAAAAAACTCGACCTGGGATAAGCAGTTGTAAAATAAAGAAAAGGCGAGGACCTCCTGTCCTCGCCTTTTCGATTCCATTGGGACCAGTTCCTTTACTGGGCCTTTCCGATTGCGTTGCCGGGGGACAAGCCTAAGGGATCCGTTCCAGTATTGGTTGCGAGATACCGGACCACCTGATCGGGGGCGATGCCGTATGTGTAGCGGGCTCCCCCGGCGGCCTGCGGCGCTGCTGTAATGCCAAATCCGCCACTGGCCAAGTCGGCCGGGATGGGAATCGTCGGCGCGGGATCGAACAAAAGTGCGCCGTCATCAACATAGACGTAGCCGTTGAAGCCGTTCGCATTCGTAAACCGAGAATCCAGGTAGTTTCCATCAACCAGAAGCTGCAGGGTTGTGTACTGCGCATTGTTGGTACTGGCGTAGGCAACCTCGGCGGAACCTGCGGTGCGGCAGCCCTGAATTCCTCCGGCCTCATTGGCGGCCATCCGCGAGGTCAGCAGGCTGGGCACGGCAATTGCCGCGATAATGGCGATGATCGCCACGACGATCAACAACTCTACGAGTGAAAATCCCTGTTCGTTCTTCATCTAATCTGTTCTCCTCTCCTGTGGGTGTGAGTGCAGTCACGGTTATTCTTAGCAAGACTCATGCCAAACGGGCGCGAAAACCAACAAAGACAATAAAGGCAATAATAACAATAAGATATATGTGTTGACGGGGATCGGTCATAAGCCCGGATTCGCCCCGGATGCTGATTCGCGTCATTCATGGGGTGCTGAAAATCATCACTCCGCGCCTCCGGCAGGAAATGATCCCCCCGCCCTTCTCCCCGGGCCGCGGAGCGTCAGCCCGCCCCGGTCGGACCGGCGAATCTTCATCTCCTCAACGGTTACTAACCGGCAGGGTTGCCTTTTGAGCGAACTTATTTGGGTGCGGCTCTTTTAAGACAGAAGATTTGTCGCACCATACTATGGGACGGCAATCCGAAGAGCCCCACCCAAAAAAGTGTAACTGTTTAGCCGATGCTTAACAGCAGAACGCAAAGACGCAAGGCCGCAAGGACGCAAAGGGAACCCTCTCTGTTCGTGGGCGGCTCGTCCAAGGATGTGCCAGCGCGAAGCGCTGCGCCCACGCCTGTTGGTCAGCGGCGATCTTTGCGCCCTTGCGGCCTTGCGTCTTTGCGTTTTGCTTCTTCATCCATTGATTTGGCTAAACAATTATAAAAAATCTGTCATTTATCATTTACCCATGGTCATTTGTCATTTGTCTGTTGTGAGCCTTTGGCCCGTGCACGCCTGAACGAGGCCCTGAGAATACAGGCAAGCTCGCGATTCTGCTTGAAGAGGCCGGTACCCTGGTCCCCAAAATGACAATTGATAATTGACAAATGACAATTGACAAATTCTTCGTTTGGCCCGTTCATAAATCGGGAAGGCCATAAGTGGTCAAGCAGCGAAACTTGTTTGAACTGCAGGTTCGCATCTCTCTGTGTATCTGCTTAACTTGTGGTCCATTCTGAAAGAGCCGCACCCAAATTATTTGGTGTCTGTCGAGAAATTCCTCTCCTCGTGACCATGTGTGGACAGTGTGATAAACGTAGGGGCGACCTGCCGGTCGCCCCTGCGGTGTTTTGTGAATTTCGCGATGGCAGCTAATCAGTGGGTTATTCGGGGCGGCCGTTTTGTGCCGAGGACCCGTTGTTGCGGAACACGGAGGGGTCAATCCCCAGCGTCTGGATGCGATGGCGCAAGGAAGGTTTGGTGAGTTTAAGATAATCGGCAGCCAGGGTCTGATTTCCTTCCGTTCGCTTCAGCACCTGGCAGATCAGGTCGTCCTCGAGGTTGCGCAGAAACTCCTCGATATCGAACGATTCTGCCGGGAGCGGAATGGCGTCGCGCACGGCCACGGGCGGAAGCCGGCGAACCACGTCGGGCAGGCGCTCGATCTGAACGGCTTCCGTGGATTCGAGAGCAATGGCCCGCTCAATTGTGTTTTCCAGTTCGCGAACGTTCCCGGGCCAATGATAATTCTCCAGGCAGTGCATAGCTTCACGGGAGATGCTGAACACCTTCCTGCCGGTCTTTTCGGCGTACAGGTTCTGGAAGTGAAACGCGAGCAGGCCGATGTCTTCGGTGCGTTCGCGCAGCGGGGGCAGGCCAATGGTGATGACGGCGATCCGGTAATACAGGTCCTCGCGGAACTGCCCCTGGGCAATCGCGGCCTGCAGATCGCGGTTGGTGGCGGCGATCACCCGGACATCCACGTCCACTTCCTGGGTACCGCCCAGGGGGCGAAGCTTCCTCTCCTGCAGCACGCGCAGCAGCTTCACCTGCATGGCGGCCGTCATGTCTCCGATTTCGTCGAGGAAGATCGATCCGCCGCCGGCAGCTTCGAACAATCCTTTCTTGTTGCCGTTGGCCCCCGTGAAGGCGCCCTTCATATAGCCGAACAGCTCGCTTTCCAGCAGCGTTTCGGGAAACGCGCCGCAGTTGATGGAAACAAACGGCTTGTCTTTACGTCCCGAGGCCTCGTGAATGGCGCGCGCCACCAGTTCCTTGCCCGTACCGCTCTCTCCCGTGACGAGCACCGTGCTTTCGCCCGTGGCGACGGTGCCGATGGTGCGATAGACCTCGAGCATCTTCTGGCTTTTGCCCACGAGCTGACTCCGGTGCAGAGCCTGGAACAACGTCTGCCCCTGTTGCGCCTCCATTTCGTGCTTCAGCGAAGCAACCTCATGTTTCAAAGTCTTCTTTTCGAGGGAATGACGGACGATGTTGAGCAGCTCTTCCATCTTGAACGGCTTGGTCAGGTAATCGTAGGCGCCGTGCTGGAGGGCGTCGATGGCGGTATCCGTGCTGGCGTAGGCGGTGATGAGAATGAAGACCGTGTCCGGGGCGATCTGCCTGGCTTCCTTGAGCAGATCGACGCCCGACATGTCCGGCATGCGGATATCGGAGATCACGACATCGAATTCAGTCCGGCGCAGCCGGTCGAGAGCCTCGCGGGCCGATGTCGACTTGCAGACGTCCATCCCGGCGTCACGGAGCACGATTTCGAGAATCTCGATAATGTTCGGCTCGTCGTCCACGAGCAGGATCGAAGGTTTGGAGGTCATAACCGGCCCATTGGATGCCCCGCGCGGCCCGCGAACAGCATTATGTTTCGCGGGGCATCCGAAATCCTGATGTTTTTGAGTTTCGCCATGGTCTTAGTGCACCGAAGCCGGAAAGGAGAGGCTAACCGTGGTTCCCCTCCCCTTCTCGCTGTCAAAACGGATGCTGCCGCGGTGGTCTTCGACGATCTGGAAAATGATGCTGAGCCCGAGCCCGGTCCCGCCGCTGAAGCCGGAGTGAAACGGATTGAAAATCTGCGCCTGTTCCTCCTCGGTCATGCCGACCCCCGAGTCCTTGAATGTGATCTCGCTGCCGCCTTCCTCCGTCGATCGGGCGGCGATGGTCAGCGTGCCGCCCGCGGGCATGGCCCGCAGCGCGTTCTGGGCCAGATTCCAGAAAACCTGCCTTAATTTGTCGGCATCGCCGAGGGTAGGGATCTGCCGGGCGCCGAGCTGCAGGTCGATCACGTGACGATTGAAAACCTGGGGACTGTTCTGCAGCAGCGTGACGGCATCGTGCAGCAGCGGAACCAGGTCCAGTGACCGATGCGCGCAGGCTGCCGGTTTCGCGAAGGTGAGAAAATCCTCGACGAACCGGTTCAAGCGGTCGCTCTCGCGGATCATGATGTCCAGGAGGCGTTCATCCGTGGCCGGGAGCGCGAGCCGGGAGCGCAGGATCTCCACGGAGCCGCGCATCGCGGCCAAAGGATTGCGGATCTCGTGGGCGATCCCCGCCGCCATTTTCCCGATGGCCGCCATCCGGTCCTTGATCCGTATTTCTTCTTCCAGGCGCTGGATTTCGGTCAGGTCCTGAAAGGAGACGATGTAGCCGATCAGGTTCCGCTGGTGATTGAGCAGCGGCGAGACGCTGTACCCGAGGAAGCGGCGCGCGCCGCTGGGCAGCTGGAGCCATTCCTCGTGCCGGAGCGGGCGGGCGTTGTGCAGAAGATCCGCCCCTTCGATTCTGGTCCACAGCCCGTCGCCGATCACCGCTTGCAGCGGACGGTCAACCACGGCGGCCCGGGAGGTTTCGGTGAGTTCCTCGGCGGTGCCGTTGAAGAGGGTGATCGTTCCGTTCAAATCGGTCGTGAACAGCCCGCTGCGAATGCTGCTGACGATATGTTCGGTGAGGCGCTGCAGCTGCGCCAGCGAGTCGATCTTGTCCTCGAGTTCCTGCTGCATGACGTGCAGGCGCCGCGAAAGATCGGCGCCCAGAAAGGCGACGGAAAAGAATCCAAGGGCATGGACGGCGACGCGGAAGGTCGGAGTACTAAGCTCCGTGAATCCACCCGGGAATGCCGGGGCGCCGGCATAGGCGAACACCAGGATGCCCGCGTAAAGAATTGCGCTGAGAGAGGCTCCGATCAGGCCGCCATTTCTCCCCAGGGTCAGGCTGCAATAGATGATGATCAGCAGGTAAAAAGAGACGAAGGGACTTTCGCTCCCGCGCGTGCAGGCCACCAGGGTGGTAGCCGTCAGCAGATCGACGCCGATCTGCAGCCGGAGGTGCAGCGCCGGATGCCAGCCGCTCTTCCAGAGGCCCAGGTAAGCAAATGCAAGCGCAACTGAAAAGGTATTGAATAAGGGGACGAAGGGGAGCGATCCGAGCCGTTCCGGAAGAATTCCGAGCGGGCGGGCCAGGTTCACCCCCAGGAACAGAATGAGAGCGCGCGCGCCGATCAGCCAGAGCAGACGATGCCCGAGCTCCTCGGTCCGTGCCGCTGCCAAAGACCGGAACCCGATCACCTGCCCGGGCCAGGATGCCAGGGAAATATCTGTCCAGCGGAATCATTTTTGCCATCACTGCTCTTGCGTCTGGCCAGCATTATTTACAAACAAATGATCGCGACTCATCCCAGGACACGGAAGAACGCGGATGAACACGGATCGGATCCGTGTGCAGGGCTTTTGCGGGCCCGAAGGGCCCAGCGCTGCGCGCTGGTGACATTTTCAGGTGCGGACTGTTGAGCGCTCCAAGGAAGGCTCGATTGGCGATTCCAGCTGCGTGAGCGTTCGACAGTCCGCACCTGAAAATGTCGACGCAAAAGCCCTGCCCGTGTTCTTCCGTGTCCCCAAAACTCCCTGTCATGAGCGAATCCCGGCGTCGGTTGCTTGTATTCACTCGATTGCGAAAGATGCTCATGAATTGTTCGGGCTAGCCTCCGGACAGCACCTGGATCAGTTTGAACAGCGGCATATACATGGAAATGACGATGCCGCCCACGACCACCCCCAGAATGACCATCAGGATCGGTTCCATGATGGTCAGGAGGCTGGCCACGATGACGTCGACCTCTTCTTCATAGTAGTCGGCGACCTTGATCAGCATGGTGTCCAGTTCACCGGTGGCTTCCCCCACCGATACCATCTGCGTTACCATGGAAGGGAAGAATTTCGACTGCTTCATCGGTTCGGCAATCGTTTTCCCCTCCTCGATGTTGCGCCGGACGTGATACACGGTGTCTTCCAGAATCGCGTTGCCGGCGGTGCGCGCCGTGATGTCGAGGCATTCCAGAATCGCCACGCCGCTCGAAAGCAGGGTCGCCAGGGTGCGGGTGAAGCGGGCCACGGCGATCTTGCGGAACACATCGCCGAGCACCGGAATGCGCAGCAGCAACCTGTCGATCACGTGCCGCCCCTTGTCGGTCTGGTAATAGGAGCGGATCCCGAAACCGATCAGCGCCAGACCGGCGAATATGAACAGGGCGTAACTCACGACAATGTCCGACAATGCGATCACGATGCGGGTCGGCAGCGGCAGCTGGACGTTGAATCCTTCAAAGAGAGTGCGAAAGACCGGGACGACCTTCCACAGGATGACCCCGACGACGACTACGGCTATGGTGAGGATCACCGCCGGGTAGATGAGTGCCGAGCGCAAGGCGCGCTTGAGTTTGACGATCTTTTCGATGAAGACCGCGAGCCGCTGCAGAATGGTGTCCAGAATCCCGCCGGTCTCTCCGGCCGCGATCATGTTGGTGTACAGCGCATCGAAGACCCGGGGGTGCCGTGCCATGGCGTCCGACAGGGTACTGCCGGCTTCGACGTCGGTGCGTATCTGGGCCAGTACCGATTTGAAGGCCAGGTTCGGGTGCTGTTCCCCGATCGCCTCCAGGCACTGCACCAGGGGCAGCCCGGCATCGAGCATGACCGAAAACTGCCGCGTGAAGATGGCCACTTCCGACTTGGACACGCTGCGCCGCAAGGAGAAAAACGCCTTTTTCTCCTTCTTTTCCTGAATCGAAATCGGCGCCACCTGCTCCCGGCGCAGCACCGCGGCCAGCGCCTGTGGATTGGCCGAGAATCTTTCGCCGGCAATGCTTTCGTTAGTGCGGATGTTTCGTCCGCGGAACATGTAAACTGGCATGGCAACCTTTCCGGATTAGCGACCGAAGCTCCCCACCGGTTCCGGGCGGCGAGCGCGCGTTACCGCAGCCGTGGCCGTGGAGGTGTTCAGTCCTACCCCGCGACGAATGAGTTCCTGGAGCTCATCCACGTTGGAAGATTTTGAAATGGCATCCTCCTCCGTGATCTGCCGGGTCAGTACCAGCTGGGCCAGGGATTGATTGAACGTCTGCATTTCGTACTTTTCCTGCCCGGTTTGCATAGAGCTGTATATCTGGTGCACCTTGTCCTCGCGAATCAGATTCCGGATGGCGGAATTCGGAATCATGATTTCCATGGCCATGGCGCGACCGCTTCCGTTGGCGCGGGGGATGAGGGCCTGACACAGAATGCCTTCCAGCACCAGGCTGAGCTGGGCTCGAATCTGCGGCTGCTGGTTCGCGGGGAAAATATCCACGATGCGGTTGATGGTCGACGCCGCGCTGTTGGTGTGGAGAGTTGCCAGCGTCAGGTGCCCGGTTTCCGCGATGCGCAATGCCGACTCCACCGTTTCCAGGTCGCGCATTTCTCCGATCAGGACGACATCCGGGTCTTCGCGCAAGGCCACGCGCAACGCGTCCGAAAAGGAGTGGGTGTCGTTGTTCACCTCGCGCTGATTCACGAGGCAGCACTTGTGTGAGTGCAGAAATTCGATCGGGTCCTCGATGGTCAGAATGTGCTCGTAGCGTTCGCGGTTGATCTTGTCGACCATCGCGGCCAGCGTCGTCGATTTGCCGCTTCCGGTCGGCCCGGTGACCAGGATCAGCCCGCGTGGTTTGGCGCACAGCTTCTGCACCACCGGGGGCAGGCCGAGAGCGTCAAAACTCTTGATTTCGAACGGAATCATGCGGAAGACCGCCGCCACCGCCCCCCGCTGGGTGAAAACGTTGGCGCGAAAGCGGCACAGATCCTTGATGCCGAAGGAAAAGTCGATTTCCCAGTGCTCCTCGAATGAGTGCTTCTGCGTGTCCGTCATAACGCTATAGGCGAGGCGTTTCGTGTCGGCAGGCGTGAGCGCCGGCATTTCCATCGGACGCAGCTTGCCGTCGACGCGCATCTGCGGCGGGCTTCCGATGGTCAGGTGAAGGTCGGATGCGCTCGCCTGCATGGACTGGTTAAGCATCTCTGCTAGTGTCAGCATCGGATATCCCCTGTTTCAGTTTAAAACCGTTTCCCGCAGTACTTCGTCCAGCGTGGTGACGCCGGCCTTGATCTTGGTCATGCCGCTATGGCGCAGCGTGAGCATTCCTTCCTCCACTGCCTTGCGCTTGATCTCCCGGGCCGAGGCCCCGACCAGGATCAGATCCTGGATTTCCTCGGATATATCCATCACTTCATACAGGCCGATGCGTCCCTTGTAGCCGGTTCCGTTACAGGTTTTGCAGCCTTCCCCCTTGAAGGTCTGAATGTTCTTGGCTTCCTCCTGCTGGAAGCCGAGGTTGATCAGGGTCTGGAGCGGCGTTTTCATTTCGACTTTGCACTCGTTGCAGATCTTCCGGATCAGCCGCTGCGCACAGATCAGGTGCACGGAGGTGGCCACCAGGAACGGTTCGATTCCCATGTTGAGCAGGCGCGAAATCGTCGAGGGGGCATCATTGGTGTGGACTGTTGACAGCACCAGATGCCCGGTCAAGGCGGCCTTGATGGCGATCTCGGTAGTTTCGAAATCGCGGATCTCCCCCACCAGAATGATGTTGGGATCCTGGCGGAGAAAGGAGCGCAGGGCCGCGGCGAATGTCAGGCCGATCTGTTCCTTTATCTGAACCTGGTTGATGCCGCGGAAGTTATACTCGACCGGGTCCTCGGCGGTCATGATGTTGGTTTCGGGCGTGTTCAACCGGTTCAGGGCCGAATACAGAGTCGAGGTCTTGCCGCTTCCCGTCGGCCCGGTGACCAGTACCATGCCATACGGCTTCAGAATCCCCGCTTCCACGCGCTTCAGGGAGGATTCCTCCAGCCCCAAGCGGCTCATGTCGAGCGGCAGGTTGTCGCGGTCGAGGATGCGCAGCACGATCTTTTCCCCGAACAGGGTCGGCAGGGTCGAGACGCGGTAGTCGATCTCCTTCTTGCGCCCGTTGAAGGTCGTCCGGATCTTGATGCGCCCGTCCTGCGGCAGCCGCCGCTCCGAAATGTCCATCTTCGCCATGATCTTGATGCGCGAGGTGATGGCGTCCTTGAGGCGCAGGGGCGGGCTCATGATGTTGTACAGGATGCCGTCAATGCGAAACCGGATGCGGAAATCCTTTTCATAGGGCTCGAGGTGAATGTCGCTCGCCCCCTTCTTGAGCGATTCCGACAGAACCAGGTTCACCAGCTTGATGATCGGCGCTTCCTCGGTGGAGCGCTGCAATTGATCGATCGAAACCTGTTCCTCGTCGACCATCCCGGGCTCGAGATCGAGTTCGAAGCTCTCTTTGTCTCCCAGGGCAATCTCGTCGTACACGCGCTTCAGCTCGATGGCGTGCTGCGTGCCGTAATATTTCTCCAGCGCCTCGTGAATCGAGGTTTCTGTCGCCACAACCGGTTCCACGTTGAAACCCGTCATGAACTTGATGTCGTCCATGGCGAACACGTTGGTGGGATCGGCCGTGGCAATCGTGAGCGTGCTCCCCACGCGGCTCAGGGGCACGATCATGTACTTCTGTGCCACCTCCACCGGGATGAGCTTGATCACGGCGGGATCGATTTCAAAATAGGTGAGATTGATGGAAGGAACACCATACTGGCGGCTCAGCACCGAAGTGATGTCGTCATCCTGAACGAATCCGAGCTGGATGAGGATCGAGCCGAGGCGCCCGCCGTTCTGTCGCTGTTGCTGGAGCGCGGCTTCCAGCTGGTCGCCGGTGATGAAGTTTTCTTTGATCAGGAGTTCGCCGATTTGTGAGGGCATATCAAGACACTCGATGCCAGAAAATATCCACTCCGGTAGTCATGCAGAGCAGGATGCTGATCCAGCCGTTGACCGTGAAGAAGGCGGCATCGACCCGGCTGAGATCGGACGGCCGTACCAGGCTGTGCTCGTAAGCCAGAAGCACCGTAACCGCGGCGAGTCCGGCCAGACTCAGGACCCCGAGCGCCATATGTCGGAACAAAGCCGCCAGCAGAATCACCATGCCGGCATGCAGGACGGCGGAGATCCACAGCGCCTGCGCGATACCGAAGCGCTTGGGTATGGAATAGAGCGGTTCGGCGCGATCGAAATCGACATCCTGGCAGGCGTAAATAATGTCAAAGCCGGCTACCCAGAGCAGGACGGCAAAACCCAGCACCAGCGGAACCGCCGTGATGTTGCCCTGAATAGCCACCCAGGCTCCGACCGGGGCGCAGGCCAGCGACAGCCCGAGGAAGAAATGCGTACCCCAGGTGAACCGCTTCATGAACGAATACAGAAACACAATCGCCAGCGCCACGGGGCTCAGCAGTAGCGCCAGACCGTTGAGCATGGCGGCGGCGAAGACGAATGCCGCCACCGAGACCAGGATAAACAACACGACGAAGCCGCGGGTCAGCTGTCTCCGGGGCAGGGCACGCCCGGCCGTGCGCGGGTTGCGCGCGTCAAACGGAAGATCCACGAGGCGGTTGAAGGCCATCGCCGCGCTGCGTGCGGCTGCCATCGCCACCAGGATCCATAGGATCTGCATCGGCTCCGGAAAGCCCTGCGCCGCAAAGAGCGCACCCAAAAAGGCAAACGGCAGGGCAAACAGAGTGTGCTCGATCTTGATCATCTCCAGCGTGGTTTTCAGTTTTGTCAGCAAGGTGGTACCCCGCAGGCAATCCGGCCCTGATCCTTTGCCGGGGGATGCCCTGAGATTTCATTGCGCCGCCCCCCCCTGTTGACGGCCAGAGGGAAACGCGCCGATACCTCTGCATATGTATCGGCAAATCGACGGCGCGGATGAATGGTTTTTGGTCTGGTGCGAACGAATATAAAATAAAGAAATAACATTGGTTGTGCTGTCCGGAGCCGCCCGGTTCCCGCTTCCCCCCGGGCCATCCCTATTGTTTCCCGAACCGCCCGGATCTTTCAACCCATCTTCACTCTCCCTACCCCCTTCTGCCCGCTGCTTTTAGTAAATTCTTGCAAAGAACGGAGGGGTCCGCTAGCCTAATCTCCTTCCGAGCCAAAGGAGTTCCGACATGCCAGCACCTGCATTCGACCCGATCCGGATGGAAATCTTCAAATCCCTGTACGCCTCCGCCGCGGAGGAGATGGGGGTAACGCTTCGCCGCACCGCGTTTTCGCCGAATATCAAGGAGCGCAGGGATTACTCGTGTGCCGTATTCGATGCCGACGGCGAACTGGTGGCCCAGGGGGACCATATGCCGGTGCACCTGGGCTCGATGCCTATGTCGGTGCGAGCCGCCGTGAGGGCCGTGGCCATGGCTCCCGGGGACATTGTGGCACTGAATGACCCCTTCGAAGGCGGGACTCACCTGCCGGACATCACTCTCGTCAGTCCGGTCTTTCTCCGGATCGGCCGGCGGCACAAGCTGTTGTTCTACGTGGCCAACCGCGCGCATCATTCCGACATCGGCGGCATGACCCCCGGCTCGATGCCCCTGAGCACTGAAATATTCCAGGAGGGTCTGCGCATCCCGCCGATCAGGCTGTTTGCCGATGGCCGGCGCTCCGAGGAGGTTTTCCGGATCCTTTTGGCCAATGTCCGGACCCCGCGGGAGCGGGAAGGGGATATTACGGCGCAGATAGCCGCCAACCGCACGGGAGAGAGGCGGTTGCTGCACATTATCGGCCGGTATGGCGCCAGGGAAGCCACCGCTTATGCGGGGCTGCTCCAGGATTATGCTGAGACCATGGTTCGGGCTCTGTTGCGGAAAATTCCCGCCGGATCCTATGCCGCGGAGGATTGCCTGGACGACGATGGCATCCACCCCGCCCCAATAAGGCTCTCGGCCCGGGTTACGGTAGGCGAAAGCGGCCTGGAAGTCGATTTCACGGGAACCGCCCCCCAGGTTGCGGGGAGCGTCAATGCCGTACGGGCCATCACCGAGTCGGCAGTGTATTATGTCGTGCGGGCACTGATACCGGAAGCGATTCCGGCCAGTTCCGGTGTGATGAGGCCGATCCGGATCATAACTCCCGAACGCAGCCTGGTGGACGCCCGGTTTCCCGCCGCGGTGGCTGCAGGGAACGTCGAGACGTCCCAGCGGATTGTCGATGTGCTGCTGAAAGCGATCGGTCTGGCAATTCCGGAGCTCATCCCGGCCGCCAGCAGCGGCACTATGAACAATCTCACCCTGGGAGGCATCAATCCCAGGGATGGCCAGGTGTTCTCCTATTACGAAACCGTCGGTGGCGGCATGGGCGCATGCGCCTCGAAGGACGGAAACAGCGGTATTCACACTCACATGACCAACTCACTGAACACGCCCGTGGAGGCTCTCGAGTATGCCTTTCCCTTCCGAGTCCGCCGCTATACGCTGCGCCCGAATACCGGCGGGCGGGGAATCCATCGCGGAGGCGACGGCATCGTGCGGGAAATCGAACTGCTGACCGATGCCGACGCCACAATCCTCTCCGACCGGCGCCGCTTCAGCCCATACGGCCTCATGGGTGGGGAGCCGGGCCGCCGCGGCAGGACGACATTGGCAGGTTACCGCCGGAAAGTGCTCCTGCCATCCAAGTGCCGCTTCCGGATTCGCGCCGGCGAGCGGGTGATCGTCGAGACCCCCGGAGGCGGCGGCTGGGGTCGGGCTGTACGGAGGGCCAACAGATGATTCGCCTGGAAGAAGTTCGCCTGCACGAAATCCAGCTGCCGCTGGTTCATTCCTTCGAGACCAGTTTCGGGCGCACCTTCCGGCGCCGGATCATTCTGGTCGTGGTGAAATCCCGTGATGGTTTCGGGTACGGAGAGTGCACCGCCGGAGAGGAACCCGGGTACAGCAGTGAAACCACCGAAACCGCATGGCACCTGCTGTCGGACTTCATTATCCCGACCGTGCTCGATGGGGAGTTCGCCGGCGCACCATCCATAGCCCCGGTTTTGGAGCCGATTCGCGGACACCGCATGGCCAAGGCGGCATTGGAAACCGCCGTTTGGGACCTCGAGGCGCGGACTGCAGGCTCGCCGCTTCACCGGCACCTCGGGGGAATACGCACCGAGATTGCCTGCGGTGTTTCGATCGGCATCCAGGAGACCATCGATGAGTTGCTGGAGAGGGTGCGCACCGAGGTGGCGGCCGGATATCGCCGCATCAAGATCAAAATCAAGCCCGGCTGGGACCGGGAACCGCTCTGCCGCATTCGCGCCGAGTTTCCCTCCGTCCTCCTGATGGCGGATGCCAACTCCGCCTTCAGCCTGGAGGACATCCCGCTGCTGCAAAGTCTGGATCCGCTGAACCTGATGATGATCGAGCAACCCCTGGCCCATGATGACCTTGTTGACCATGCCCGATTGCAACGCGAGATCGCTACCCCGATCTGCCTGGATGAGTCGATCCACAGCGCCGAGGATGCGCGCAAGGCGGTGGATCTTGGAAGCTGCAAGATCATCAACGTCAAGCTCGGCCGGGTCGGGGGATACACCGAAGCGCTGAAGATCAATGAGTATTGCGAACGACACGGGATCCCGGTCTGGTGCGGCGGCATGCTGGAGAGCGGGATCGGCCGAGCCCACAACATCGCCATGTCCAGCCTCTCCGCCTTTACTCTTCCCGGGGATGTTTCCGCGAGCAAACGCTATTATGAGCGGGATACGGTGCGTCCCCCCGTGACCGTTACCGCACGGGGGACTATACCTCTTTCCGAGAGCCCGGGGATCGGGTACGATCTTGATTGGGAGAGGATCCGCCAGGCGACGGTGCGGACCAGGGAGTTTCGTCGGTAATAAGTATCATTGCGAAACTCCTTAACCCGTTCTGGACTTCGACGTGGACGTAGACTTGGACGCAGACATGCACCGATACAGGGCGGTAGGGAAGGGTTGCAGCGGACAGGACCGTCCACGTCCACGAGGAGGTCCAAGTCCAGGTTCAAGTCGCTCATCCGCTTTTTCGATGTCAGCCGCGAGCATCGCGATAGCGGCTGATAAGGAGAATTCATGCCTGATCGTGTCATAGGAATCCTCGGCGGGATGGGGCCGGAAGCCACAGCCGATTTCTTTCGGGAGATCATCCGGCTCACCCCCGCACAGAAGGATCAGGATCACATTCCGGTCCTGATTTGGTCCGATCCCCGGGTTCCTGAGCGGACTCCGGCAATCGTCGGCGCAGGTGAAGATCCGACTCCCTATCTGCTTAATGGCGCCCGCGTCCTGGAGAAAGCGGGGGCCGGGATCATCGCGGTCCCCTGCAATACGGCTCACTATTTTTTGCCGCGCGTGCGCAGCCAGGTGAGGGTGACGATCCTGGACATGATTGAGGAGACTTTCCGCTCCACCCGGGCCGCCATTGCCGGCACCGCGGCCGTCGGGCTGCTCGCCACACAGGGAACTGTGCGGAGCGGCGTGTATCGTGATCTGTTTGCCCGCCATGGTATGGAGGTCCTCGTGCCCAATGTCGCGGATCAGGAACGCATTCAGCAGGCGATTCTCCAGATCAAGGCCGGCCGCTACGATCGCAGCGGACAGGACACTTTCGAATCGATTGGGGCCGGGCTGGTCGAATCCGGCGCCGGAGCCGTTATCCTCGGATGTACCGAGATCCCACTTGCCTTCAAGGTTGACCGCGTCGCCTATCCGGTGGTGAATGCCACCCGCGTGCTGGCCCAGGCGGCGGTCGATTGGGCTCTGGGGCGATCCGCATGACCCGGAAGCCACCCCGCATCCTCATGCTCGACATCGGCATGGTGCTCGTCAACCTGAACTTCCAGCCGCTCGCCGACCGCATGCGGGCCCTTTCCGGGGTCCAGCCTGCAGTGCTGCAGGCTGCCCTGGGGGAGGGGAATCTAATCAGGAATTATGAGACCGGCCAAATTACGGAAGAGAATTTCCACGAGGAGATCTGCCGCCGCCTCGGCGCCCGGATATCCTGGTGTGATTTTCTCGATGCCTGGTACTCGATCTTCGATCAGCCGATCATCCCTGATGCCACGCTCGCTTCCCTGGCCCGGATCGTTCAGATGTGGACGCTGTCCAACACCAACAAACTGCACTTCGATTTCATGCTGCGGCACTTTACCTTCCTGCGTCACTTCGAGGGATTCGTGCTTTCACACGAGGTGGGCGCCATGAAGCCGGATGCCCGCATTTTTCTCGCCGCGCTCGAAAAGACCCGGGCCCGGCCCGAGGATGTGCTGTTTGTGGATGATCAGGAGGTGAACGTTCAGGCCGCGCGGAGCCTGGGGATTGACGCGTTTCAGTTCCGCGGTCTCGACGATCTTATCCCGGCCTTGATGTCCCGGGGGCTGCGGATCTCCCAACCGAGCCCAACGCAGTAAAGAGCCGGTGCCAAGCGCGTCCCGCAGGACTCGGTCTTCGGTGTTGTGCATGACAGCTTACAGCCTAAAAAGCTATAACCTCGCAGACAACCCGGCTATTTGACCATCGGTACCACGGGGACCGCCGTCATCGTGGTTGCCGTCAGACGCAGGGCGATGGCCGGAATCGGATAAGCGGTGGATACCGCCAACGTGCCCGTACCGGTGAAGGCAGGGAAGAGTTGATTCGTTCCCGATAGCAACTCAGCCGTGTGTCGGCCAGCCTCCAGATTTTGCGGCTCGCATTGCATCGGGTGCTCCGGATCCTCATCCCCGCGCAGCCGATAGCTCGGGCTTATGGGATACGGCGTGACATTGGCAAGCGCGACGCCGGTATTATAGTCGCTGTCGGATTGAGCAAATATCAGGAAGTCCCTTGACAACGGCGCCGGGGGGACGGCAGCCTCGGTCAAGAGGTTACCGGCAGCATCGACAAGCGAAAAAATCACTACGCCGCCGAGGCCGTGATCGGCGGTCAGAACGGCATAGCCGGTCATCAGACTCTCCGCGGGCATCGATTCGAGGAAGATCGTTCCATGGGGAGGAATGCTGAATGGATAGATTGCCCCTCCGGCAGCCGATTCGATCGAGACCGGCATCGGCGTGCCGTCGGATCGGGTGAACCGAAGAGTGCCGGAAACCCAGAAGTAGCCGGGATTGGAAAGCACAATCGTCGATCGGTAGGAAGCGCCCGCAGTTCCTACCACCAATTGCGGGAAATAAAGTGTTACCGGATCATAGGATTGATCCAGAGCCACAGCCGGCAAGGTGGTCAAAGTGCGCGCGGAGCTGCGCAGGGCCACAGCCGGGAGAGCCACATCCGCCATTACCTGGAGGCTGCCACGGAAGCTGGTTAGGGCGGGGAACAGCTGCCCGAGGCCGCCGACATAGACAGCCGTCTGGTGCCCGGCATCCAGGGTCAGGGTCCGGTTCGCAACCGGAGCGCCCGACGGATCGAGCAGATTGAGATAAATGTTGATCGTCCTGGCGCTGTCAGGATTGGCGATCGCGATCCCGGTGTTGAAGTCCCCCATGACATCGACGGGAAACGTGAAGAAATCCATCGGCTGCGAGGAGGCCACGGCGGCCTCGGTGATCAGGGCGCCGTCGCTTCCGTACTCGGAAAAGATGGCGCTGCCGCCGGGGGCCCCGGTTGCCACCACTCGGGCATACCCCGATCCGCCTTCGCCGCTGCCGTCGGTCTTGAACACGAAGTCGGCGCCGGGGGCCATGCGGAACCAATGCGTGCTGGCGGCTGAACCTGAAGCTGCGTTGGTAACCTCCATGGGAGCGCCCGTGGAATCGAAAAACGTGATGCTCCCGGCGATTTCAATATCTTTAGGATTTACCAGGATTACGCTGGTCGTGAAATGAACCGATCCAAACACCCCGTTGGCAACCTGCGGGAAGAACAGGCTCTGGAGGGACCGGACGCGGAGCTGATAATATCCGATCAGATTGGACGTGCTGCTGACATAGGGATCGGCGAGGAAATCTCCGTCACTGAAAACGGAGCCGAAATGCCTGTCGGCAGCCGTGGTTACCCCGATGAAATAACGGCCGTCCCTGGGGACATCGAAGATGAGCACCGGATCGTCCGGGTAGCCGTCGTCGGGGTCCTCGCCGGGCGACGCCTCCTGCAGCATGTGGCCGCTTTCGTCGAAAATCGCAACATGGGGCACAACCGTTAACGGCCAAACCGGGTGGGAACCCGGTTCAAGCGCCTCGACGTCAATGCTGATTTTTTCGCCGGAACTGGCCGTAATGCGATACCAATCGACATCTCCAAGGTAAATGAGGTTGGAGTTGCTGCTGTCGAAAGGCAGTGCGATCGGCGTCGCGGTCTGGCGAGTGTCGTTGGGCTCGTTGATGTCGCTCCCTCCGGCCCAGAAGGCTTTGGGGAACATCCACAGAACGTAACCCCCGGTGGTGTCTCCGGCCTGTTGATTCCTGAATTTGGCGCTTGAGCTGACCGAGAGGTAATAGGTGCCGGTCACGGGGATCCTAAGATACAACATCGGCTCCACCGCACTGCCGCCGGAATTCAGATTCACCTCTTTGTCGTTATATGCCAGGAGTCGTTCCTGGCTGTCGTAGAATGCCAGGATCGGCTCCAATCCGGAATTGATGTGGAGCCAGACGATTATCTCCGCCCCCGCCTCCGCGGGGAATGAATAGTAGTCGACATCACCTGCGGGACTGATCTCGCCGTAGCTGGTACTGATGGGGACAGGCACCTGGATCGCCTGGCCCGGGCTGTTGTTCGGCTCCCGGTCGCTGTATTGAGCCCGGGAGAATCCCGGGAAAACCAGAAGCAGAAACGCAGCCGTCAAATACATGCGGATCCGGCGACGCGGCTGAATCGATGTAGGCATCTCTCAACTCCTATCGGATCTCGAGGAAGAGCCGGTTAGAGGTTCCCCCGGTGTCCGGATTCAACACGCTTACCGGCCGCCTGCCGGCCGAGTAAATCAGCGTGGAAGGTACCTCGGCGCGCAGCTGGCGATCGCTGACCACGGTCGTGACCAGGGGCACGTAGTTGAGGTATATCACCGAGCCCGGCTTGAAGTTCGTCCCGTTGACGGTCAGCGTAAAGGCCGGACCGCCTGCGGCGACGATCCTCGGACTGAGCGAGATCAGGAATGGATTGGCGACGAAGGATCCGTCGGTGATGAAAAAGCCGACCGCATCGGAAAGCCCCCCACCCGGCGGCGGATTCGCCACCTGGACCTTCCACTGGCCGATAGAATCAGGATAGGTCATATCGACGATGACCAGAAGCTGGGTGCTGCTGATCCACTCGAGCTTGGACTTGCTGAAGGCGTCAGGGGGCTCTTCATCGGCCTTATAAACCCGGATGACGGTTTCTGTGCTGAAATTCGTGCCATTGATTATGATCGGCATGGCGACCGCAAAGGGGGTATCCAGCAAAGTGGCCGATCCGGGCTGGACCGAGGTGATCGTGGGCTGCAGACCCTCGATGCGCAGATACTGCGCCTGAGAATTGGCCAATGAAGGGTCCGGATTCCTGACCTCGATTTTGGCAAATCCGGCCTTCATGAGCGCCTCCGCCGGGACCTTGGCGAACAGGTGCACGGACAGGCAATAGGAATCCACTTCACAGTAGGTGGTTACCAGCGGCGTGCCGTTGAACAGCACTACTGCACCGCGGCGGAATCCGTAACCCATGACATCCAGATTCATCGGCCCGGCGCCCACCTCGATCCTGGCTGGCGTCGATACCGGGTAAATGTTTTCCACGGACGGCGGCAGGAAATAGACCGGCAGGAGCTGCAGGTTCGATTCAACATTCGCAGGTAACGGATTCACGACTACCACCGGGTAAGCTCCGCCGCTGACGAAATAGCTGGCCGGCACATAGACCTGGATCTCGGTGTCGTCGATGACGTTCACCTGAAGGCCGTCGCTCAGGCCGTTGATCTTGACCCTGGCTCCCTCGAGGAATCCCGATCCCTGCAATATGATGTGATGTCCCACGCCCCCTTCAACAATTGTGTCCGGGATCACCAACCCGTCCAGAATCGGCCTTGCCTGGTAGGCCGCAAACGGATATGGCGGGGAGATAATGCGGGAACCATCGGGGTGGGTTGTAGCCACGACGATATCAAAGTTGGCTGCGGTCTGGGTCAGGTAACCCGGCACTACCGCCGAAAGGTGTGTGGCATCGATAAAGGTCGTCTGCAGTCGTATGACGCCGGCAAAAACTTCGGAAGCGTTGTTGAAATCCTGGCCGAAGATGGAAATCGTGGTGTTTGCGCTGGTGACCGGCACTGAAGATGGCTGCACCAGGATGCCATTGTCATCGGTGAACGCCTGAAAGTCCTGGCGCCAGCTTTCCGTGGTGATCTCGAAACTGGCCTGGTCGGGCACAAACTGCAGCCCCGGCTGGTCGACCATCAACAGATATTTGCCCGCGGGTAGATTGGAGAATTGGTAGATTCCCGACTCATCCGTAGTCGCCATCTTCCCGACCGGACCGGTCAATACCACCCGCAAACCGGGCTCCGGACGCTCGTTGAAGAATACTCTCCCGGTGACGGCAAAGTTCGTCAGCGGTGCCGGATAAAAGGTGACGTCCTGGGGGGTGAAATTGGAAGCGATGCTGCCGGAGTCGCTCCAGATGGCGGCAGTGGCGAACAGCACCTCGCTGGCCCGGACATAGACGACCCCGCCGCACTGATCATCCATTTCCGGTATCAGTTGGTTCAGGGCTGCCGACAATCGCTGGCTCGGGCTGAGAGCAACCTGATTGGTGGCCATCGTGGTCCCGTCGGCGCCGACGATCCAGACACGGGCATAGCTCGTGTTCGGAGTCGGATTGACAAGCGTAATTTCGGTGGTGTATCCGAAACCTTGCACAACCTGAGGAAATACAAACTCGAACTTCGGTGTTTTCTGCAGCGGCAGCGCCGTCAGCGAGCCGGCATCGTTCCGTCCATACACGAGCGCTCCCGTAATTCTCCCGGACGCCTGGACCAGAAGCCACCCCTCCTGCGCATTCGAGCCCAAGGCCGCGATCAGGTTTTGCAATGGAGCGCGCCAACCGCCCTGAGCCGGAAGACTGACGGTCTGCGAACCCAGAATGACGCCGTTGTTTGCGACCGCAGTCACCGTGGCAGTCACCGAAACCGGCTCGATGTTCACGAGTCCGAGTGTGGAAGCATACTTGCCCCCGGTCCGAAAATAGGAAAAGGCCCCCGTGTTGGTGGTTTCCGCCACGGGCCTGGCGTTCAGTGCCGCCCAATCGATGCTGCCTCCCGAAGACGCATAGGAAGTAAAGCCGGCAAAGAGACTGGTGCCGGCGACCGTCTGTGCCGCCGAAAGCACGTTGCGCGGTTTGGATGTGGCCGTGATGTGCGAAAGCCCCCGAAGATCCGTGCCGGCCGGGAAAATACCAGGGGCCAGATTGCGGTAGATGCCCTGCCCGGGCACCTGGATGGTCGCGGTTCCCATCAGATGCCCGTCCAGATGCCAGGCTTTCAATTCGACCGCGGTGTCACGAATGTTCGGATTCACGAAGTCAATCTCCGCAATCCCCTCGGTTGGCCCCGGGATCACCGGGAAGACGAGACTGATCGCGGCTTGGGGAGCATCGCTGCCGTCGAGAACCGTCGATGCTGGATCGAAAGCCTGGTAGTAGGCCACCAGGCCGGGCGTCGTGCTGGTTATTTCCAAAGAGGCATCCAGGTTTACCGGGGAACCGAAAAGCTCTCCCGCCATTCGGGCCACCTGGCCTCGACCCGGCACCGTCAAGGTCGTCGGATTCATCACCTCGGTCACCAGGCTGCCATCGGGCCAACGCAGCGTCAACGTTACCGTCGCCGCATTCGAAGCCGGATTGAAGATCGCGATCCCGGTACTTTCCTCCGGATAGGATACGAAGTGCGGGAAAAGAAACTGGGATGCCGGAGCCGATTGCGCCAGCAGACCGGCCGACCACACGGCCAGCGACAGGGACAAAACCAGACTCCAGACCAGACGGCTTACGGTGCGGGATTTCTCATTCATGGCATAACCTCAAAAGGAGGGTATTTCTACGGGCCGGCAACGTCGGTGTCGGCCATCACCACCTTGGCACACCTCTCAGAAGTAATAAATGAACGCGAAAGAAGCCTCGATCTGGTGAAACACGCCGCTGGTCGGAAACACCCATGCGGACGGGTCGTCGGAACTTTCGGATAGACCGAAACGCGGCGATCGCGTCATGAAATCGCGGGCGTCGAGGCGCACGCCGAGGTGCGTACCCAGTTTCAGACGCACTCCCCCGCCGACGTTGAATGCAAAGACATGCTCGGATTGGAGGTTCGGCAGCCCCGCCTCCTGCGCCGCGCTGATCTCCTTACCGGAAAGCACATAGAATGTGGCTCCGGCTCCGGTGGTCAAATAAGGATAGATCTTCTTCGACGTATCCAGACCTCCGGGGTACCACAGCATGTTGAAGGCAATCTGGTGTGATTTGAAATTGAACGGGAACTGAGCCGGGTTGGATGGATCGGTTGAATTCACGATCTGGCTCGAGTTTGTCCCGTAACTGTAAATGATGTCCTCACCCCAGTGCTTTTTGAAATCGGCGCCAAACCGAATCCCGCCGCGAAACGCGTTGGAAAACTTGTAGGAGCCTTTCATGGGGGGGGAGGCCTGAGGCTGGCCGATGCTGAAGTCCTTATCGACGGGGAAGCTGCCGGCGGCAAACAGCTCAAAACGATACTCTGTTTGGCTGAACGCCGGAACAGCCAACAACAGCAATAAAATCAACGAGAGGGAGAAGCGAACCAATCGTTTCATGTCACATTCACCTTTCCACAAGGAGTGCGGTTGAATGGGGGGATGCCTTACTGGCCGGAAGGCCCGTCTTCGTGCCTGGTCCGACCCGTAATCCGCCGCGGTCTTGGGCAAAATCCATTTAACCTATCGACTTGCCACCGACCGGCGGTTAGCAATTTTTATTGCGCCCCTGCCCCGGCTGTTTATATCTAACTGGAAGGGAGAGGAAGTGAGCGAAAGATTCTGCCCCCGGAGAGGGGCCGGGCGGGAGTCGGGTTCAGGAGATAGCCACTCGCGTGCCAGATGTCGCGCGCAGCGCTTTGGACTGCGGCGGCACGCCGCCGCTTTTGCCATCCCGCATGTTGAAGGCGGCGCCGTGGCGCCGCACTTATGGTTGGTCTGCGGCTGCACAGCCACAGATCTCCAAAGTGCCTCCGGCGCGGGGTCCCGGGAATGTTATTTTCGGAGAAAGAACGTTTACTTTTTTGCCGGCGCCGGGGAACGCCCGGCGCCGAGGACATCCGTACCTTTGGCTCTCTGCTGCCACAGCCGCTCGGATATGGTCTCCAGGCGCTGCTGCTGCTCCGGGGAGAGCAGGTTCTTGATCTGGAGACGCATCAGGAATGTAGCGCGCTCGATGGCGAGTCTTGCCTCCTGCAGACTGTCGAAGGCCTTCAGCGCCGTCGATTCGTCGATCGTGCCCGGCGCCAGGAGAGCTGCGAGATCCAGCTGTCGCCTTTCCAGTTCGGCCTTCTGATCAATCAGGTTCCGCCGGTTTTGCATCCAGAGGGCATTCGATCCGTACCTGTTGATCCCGACTCAGCTTGAGCTCGGCGATCAGACGCTTGTTGATCCACCACTTTCCCGGAGGCAAGTCCTTCAGTCCCCCCTGGGCGAATCCCGTCTGAACCATCCATAAGGCGAAAAAGCCGCTCACGGCCACGCTGACGAAGGGCTTCATGATATCTCCTTCCTTTTTGTCCTCCCGACCGGCCTGCCTGGATTCGATGAGAACCCGGCCGGCTCCTGTGCGGATACAGGCCAGGAGTCGTAAGTCGAGAGGTAATCGACGTCCGATCGCCGGAGCGTCTGTTCCAGATCCTCCAGAAACTTGTCGTCCCAGCGATCATGCTCGGCGGCCACGTTCTGGCCGGGCGCCGTGGCTGAATCATGGGGCCGCATCGGCCCGAACCGCGCCAGAACCACGACGCCAAAAAGAATGCAGGCCGCCAGCCCCACCCAACGCCAGTCGAGATTCGGATGCCAGATTGAACGGGGGCGAAGCTCAAATTGTTCGGCCCGGATCCTGGCCTTTAGCCGGGGGAGAAATTCCGGCGACGGCTCCACGGTTGGGTGCCATGCAAGCGCCTGCCACACCTTTTCCAGTTCGTCCTCCAGAGCCGCACACTCCGGGCAGGCACCCAGATGATCTGCCAACTCCCGCTCGCGGCCATGGCTGAGTGTGCTCGACGTCTTCAATTCCAGCAGGCGTTCGAGCTCGATCGCAGCGCATGTCAAACCCTTCCTTTCTGAATATAGGGGAGAATCCGGTCGCGCACATGGAGCTTGCCGCGATGAATGTAGGTCTTTACCGCCGCCTCCGTGCAGCTCATGATCTCCGCTATCTCCTTGTAACTCAACTCCTCGTAGCGCCGTAACAGCAGCGCCACCTTTTCATTGGGCGGCAGCGACCCGATCGCCCCACGAATAACCTCTCCCAGCTCGGACGAAATGAGCCGCTCCTCGGCATTAGGCACCGGATCGCGAAACGCGGCCTCATCGGACGCCGTATCATCACCAGAATTGTGGTGGTTTCCCCACATCGGCATCCGTCGCTTCCGGCCTGCCTCCTTGATACTCAGGTTGGTCGCAATTCGGTAAATCCAGGCGGCGAATCTGGCCTTGGGCTCGTATGTGTGCCGCGCCCGATATACCCGGAGGAAAACCTCCTGCGCCAGTTCTTCGGCCTCAGCAGAATTATTGACAAATCTGTATATAAAATTGACAATAGGTCTCTGATATTTGTCTAATAATTGATCAAACGCGGTAGTATTACCCTGTTGGAAAGCAACCATGAGTTCTGCATCCGGGTCGACTTGGTCCATGGGTACATTAGCCATTAATGAAAACCCCGGAAGGGGGCGAAAGTTTCAGCCGATGAACCCTTTCAGTCCATTTTGCCTCTGTTCCAACGGGCGCCGTGGGTGGGAAGGATATTGACCTGCGGCCGGCTGTAAGGTGGGCGGACAGGAGTATCGATGGCGGCCAGGAAGAATCGCGCTAGTTTGAGGGTGCATGCGACGGGCTTTGGCAGTCTGCGCAACAAGCTTCTGGTGCTCATGATCCTGCTGTCGCTACTCCCTCTGGTCGGTATCTCCATCTTTTCCTATTACGTCGGCAGCAAGCAGATTGCGGAAGACCGCATCAAATTGTCGCTTGAGAACAAGGCGCAGGACACCGCCGACAAGGTGGACCTGGTGTTGCGTGGCCAGAGGCAACAGGTAGCTTCGATGGCCACTACGTTTGCGCTTCTTTATCCTTTCCTCTGGGAGCAGGACCGGGAGCGAATGACCTCGCTGTTGAACAATTACTGCACCAATTATGAATTTTATGACATCCTGGCGGTGCTCGACAACAATGGAAAGGTCCTGGCGCTTAACTCGGTGGATCGGTTTGAAGAGCCGATTCCTTCCCGGGCTCTGATCGGTCTGCCGGTCACCGACTTCCCGGCGGAGGCGGAGTTGTTTGCCCGGTCGATCCGCGGCGAGTCTTCGCATCAGGACTGGTATCAATCGACGCTGGTGCGGCGGCTGTACGATTATCGGAGCCAGGATGTAAGTCACCTGTACAACATTGCCTTTTCCGAGCCGGTGCGCAATCCGCGCACCGGAGACATCATCGGCGTCTGGATCAGCATCATCAACTGGTCCTATATTCAGACCATCCTCGACAGTGTCGAAACGGATCTGGAGAAGCGCGACCTCCGGACCGGGTACGCATTCATGTATGCCCGGGATGCCGATACGATTATCGCGCACAAGTACCGGGCCAACCGGGGCGCCGTTGCGCCGTTCTCATCCTCCCTGTCGGATGCCCAGAATCTCTATGGGACCCGTCTGGTTGAGAATCTTGGGCTGAAGAACCTTTCGGATGCGGTCAAACGGCAATTGCCCAACTTCGCCTATGAATTTCCGCCGGGGAACCGAAAGATATCGGGGTTTGCCCCGATCAGCGACACCTCTTTCGGCTGGACCGTCGGTGTGGGCATTGATGAGACCGACATCTTCAGGCCGATCAAGAACCTGAACTGGCAACTGGCGGCCGCCACGGCGCTGCTGGCGGTATTGGTGGTCGTATTCACCTATGTCATTGCCCAGGGGATTTCCGTACCGTTGCGCAATCTGATCCGCACGGCGCAGACGATCGCGCAGGGGGACCTGGCTCAGAGGGTGCAGATTCGATCCTCCGATGAAGTCGGCGTCCTTGGGGCCACGTTCAACGATATGGCGCGTTCGCTCGCGGCGCGTGAGGACCAGCTCCAGGAGCTGAACCGAAACCTCGAAAACATGGTTCGCCAGCGAACCCGGGAACTGGAGAGTTCACACGAGGCGCTTAAGCAGGCGTATCTCGATCTTCAGAACACGCAGGAACAGCTTGTGCACACGGAAAAGATGGCTTCCCTGGGGCAGCTGGTCGCCGGAATTGCGCACGAGATCAAGAATCCTCTTAATTTCATATACGGCAACACAGGTTTTCTTTCGGAATACACGAGCAAGCTTCAATCCCTGCTCGAGGCCTACGACAGCCTCCCGAGCCTCACCGCGGAGGATCGCGAACGGATCGCCGGCCTGAAGGCGGACTGCCACTATGACTTCATTCGGGAAGATCTGCCGACCCTGATCGACAATTTTACCGAGGGGGCGAGCCGCATCAATACCATCGTCTCCGACCTGCGCACTTTCTCGCGCATGGACAGCGAAACGGTTTCGGAAATCGACGTGCACGCTGCCATCGAGATTTCCTTGAATCTTCTGCGCAATCAATACCGGGAACGGATCGAAATCCACAGGGAATACGGCGAAATCCCCAAAATCCGCGGCTACTCAGGCAAACTGAGCCAGGTGTTCATGAACCTGCTTTCGAATGCCTTCCATGCCGTCAGCGACAAGGGGGAGGTCTGGATCCGGACGCGCCGGGACAAGGATGTAGTCCACGTTGAGATTGAGGATACCGGGCACGGGATCCCAAGGGAACATCTGAACCGGATCTTTGAACCCTTCTTTACCACCAAGGAAGTCGGTCAGGGGACCGGTCTCGGGCTCAGCATCAGCTACGGCATCATCGAGCAGCACCACGGGAAGATATTCGTCGCCAACGCCCCCGGCGGCGGCGCCGTATTTACAATCCGCCTCCCCATATTCATGGAGACACAGTGAAGCCCTACCACCTCCTCCTGATCGACGATGAAGCCGCCAACCTGCAGAAGCTGCACCGCACCTTCATGGGCCACTACCAGGTCTACCTGGCACAGACCGGCGAAGAGGCTCTGCAGATATTGAAGGCCCACCCCATCGATGCCGTCATTACCGACCAGAAAATGCCCAACATGACCGGCATCGAATTTCTCGATGCCGCCAGCCGGGAACATCCCGATCTGGTGCGCATCATTCTCACCGGGTATGCCGAGATCGAAGACCTGATTATCGCTATCAATACCAGCAAAGTGGACAAGTACATCACCAAACCTTGGGCGCCGGATGATCTGCGGCTGGCAGTGCGCGAAGCCCTGGAGAAACGTGACCTGCGCCGCGAAAATGCGCGCCTGGGTGCCGAGTTGCAGGCGGCGAACGAACGGTTGCGTGCCGAAAATATCATCCTGCGCCAGCAGGCTGAACTCGAGGAAGGATCCCATAACATTGTTTACGGCGGGGCCGAAATGGAAAATATCCTTGCCTTGCTGCGCCGCGTAACCGGCACGGAAACCACCGTGCTCATCCAAGGAGAGACCGGGACCGGAAAGGAACTGATCGCCCGCTTCATCCACAACGAAAGCAATCGCCGTGACCGCATCTTTATCCCCGTAAACTGCGGTGCCATCCCCCGCGAACTTGTGGAAAGCGAGTTCTTCGGCCATGCGCGGGGTGCCTTTACCGGGGCCAGCCACGAAAAAAAGGGCTATTTCGAAATGGCGGATGGCGGTACCATCTTCCTCGACGAAATCGGTGAGGCTTCCCCCGAGTTGCAGGTCAAACTCCTGCGCGTCATCCAGGAGGGGGAGATCATGCCGATCGGCCATCATCAGCCCAAAGCCGTCGATGTGCGCCTCATCGCATCCACTAACCGGGACCTGAGGGCCGAAGTGGAAGCCGGCCGCTTTCGCCAGGATCTCTATTTCCGCATCAATGTCTTCTCTGTGACCATTCCGCCGTTGCGTGAACGCCCTCGCGATATCCCCCCGCTCGCCCTTCACTTTCTGAAATACTTCTCCACCCGGCTAAACCGCAAGGTCGGCGGCTATAAGGCCGAAACCCGGCGCCTCCTCGAAGCCTATTCCTGGCCCGGCAATGTGCGCGAACTGCAGAATGAAGTCGAGCGCCTCGTCCTGCTTTCCGAGCCGGAAAAAGAGATCGGCCCCGAACTCCTGTCTGACCACTTTCGCCCCCATCGGCGACCCAACCAGTTGCCCGATGGAAACCTCAAGACCGCAGTACAAAGCCTCGAAGATGAAATAATCCGCGCCGCCATGGAACGCCTCAACCATAACAAATCCCGTGTTGCCAGAACCCTCGGCATCAGCCGCCAGTCACTCCTCGAAAAGCTGCGGCGCATGCGCCCTGTACCCTGATTGAACCTTGCCGTCCAAAATATATACAGTATAAATATCTGAAATAATTGATGATACAGATTATTGTATGAAGTCTGTCCAATAGTTAGGCAATTGACGTTTTTGCCGGGAAAACCGGATGCTTATGCAAGCTATTGAATAATAATGGATTATAGTTATTTGTGGCAGATGCCATATTTGGCACCGGTATTGCTTTAATAAAGTCGGCTATTGATTTTTGATGAGGGGTTATGGAGACTTCGGAGAGACCGGATCAAGAGGAACTGGGAATGCAGTTGTTGCAGCGCTGCCGCCGGGATGACGCCGAGGCGTGCAATGCCCTGCTGGCGCTCTACAACCGGAAGATCTTCAACACCGCCTTTCGCATTCTGGGTGAGGAATCCTGGGCGGAGGATGCCCTGCAGGAGACGCTGATCAACATTTACCGCGGGCTGAGCCGCTTTCGTGGGGCATCCAAGATTTCCACCTGGGTAAGCCGGATTACGGTCAACGTTTGCCTGGGGATGATTCGCAAGGGGCGCAACCGGCGGCTGGTTCCTCTCGAGGAAGAGGAGCGCGCCCACGTCTTGCCGGCCAGTCCGACCCCATACACCGATCCGCTTCAGCACGCGACGCTTGGCGAGCTCAGCACCATCATTGAGCGCGCCTTCGGACTCATGTCCGACAAGCAGGCGCCGGTTGTGCGTCTGCACGACATGGAAGGGAACACGATCCCGGAAATCGCGCGCATCCTGCGTTGCCCCGTGGGAACGGTCAAATCCCGGCTCTTTTACGGCCGGCAGGAGTTCAAAGCAGCCTTCAACTCCCTCCTCCATCGGGCGGCCCTGGCCCAGAATAGTGCCAATTAGCAAGGCTATAGCCTTTTAGGCACACCATTGAAGTCCGGTGACAAATGCGGGCAGGCGTGCCCGGCTGGTTGCGCTCACACTTTGCCGAGCGCCTCCTTGACCCGTGTCGGGGTCATCGGGAATTGATACAGGCGCGCCCCTGTGGCGTCGTAAATGGCATTGGCCACCACTGCGCCGATGGGCACGATAGCCGGTTCGCCTCCCCCTTTGGGTGCCAGCTCGTCGTTCTTGACGAGAAATCGTCTCCACTCGGGGAAGCCAGGAAAAGCGCGGCAACTCGTAAGTATCGAAATTC
This sequence comes from Terriglobia bacterium, assembly GCA_963824985.1. Lineage (GTDB taxonomy): Bacteria > Acidobacteriota > UBA6911 > UBA6911 > UBA6911 > JAFNAG01. Next base: position 102,749 of record CAWGRQ010000038.1, on the reverse strand, counting down.
GTGGTTGCGATTCGGCCGCCCGTGAAGCTGATATCCTCCGACAGGGTATATCCCAGACCCATCATGATGCAGCCTTCCATCTGCATCGTGGCCCCCTCGGGATTGATGACGATCCCCATATCCTGAGCGCAGACGATCCGCCTGACCCGCACACGACCGCTCGACTTGTCGACACTTACCTCGGCAATCTCGGCGACATACGTTTCGGCATCGATGCCGCAGGCGATGCCCAGGCCCCGGCCGCTGGGGCTGGGCGCCTTCTTCCAGCCGAACCGCTGGGCGGCGGTCTCCAGAACCTTGCGCATTCTCGGGTCGGACGTATTGTTCAGACGGAATTCCAGGGGATCGATTTTTGCCCTGGCAGCCATGATGTCGATCTGGGACTCACGAGCGAAGACATTTACCGGAGCTCCCGGAGCGCGCCAGGCTCCGGTGGCAAACGGGTGCGGACTGGATCCGCCTCCCATTCCCTGGCCGTACACTCTGATGATGTTGTTGGGGACGTCGTAAAACTGTTCGGAACTTCTCGCTCCGGCGGCAAAAACATCATAGTCCCAGAGGCAGATCTTGCCGGCACCGTCGATTCCCGATTTGATCCGGACCACGGCCGCCGGCCGGTAGGTGTCGTAAAAGAACTCCTCCGCCCGGCTCCAGGCAACCTGAACCGGCTTGCCGGTGATCTTGGCCAGCCGGGCCGCCTCGATGGCCTGCTGAGCCGGGTTCTTGCCCCCGAATCCACCCCCGACGAATGGAGTGATCACGCGGACATTCTCGGTCGTAAACCCAAGCGCCTGAGCGATTTGCTGACGGTTCGGGAATGGCGACTGCGTGGATATCCAGACGGTGGCCTTGCCCCCCTCGATGTTTGCCAGGGCGGTGTGCGTCTCCATCGGCGCATGGGCGCCATAAGCGGTAAAGTACTTCCCCTCAAACACGTGAGCGGCCGCCTTCTCCCCTGCCACCAGATCCCCTTTGACCTCCCGCTCCTGGGCCCGGGGTGCGCTGTTGACCAGATGATCGAAGATCGTCCGGTTGTCGACCGTCGCGGCCGGAACGTCGAATTCCGCTTTGATGGCTGCCAGGGCCTTCTCCGCAGCTTCCGGATCTGCGTGCAGGACTGCGATCATGCCGTCCTGGTTGACGACCGTGACGCCCGGCAACCTGGCAGCGGCGGCCGTATCGACGGTCTTGACCTTGGATCCGTGCGCAGGCGGACGGATGATTTTGGCGTACAACATACCCGGCACGCGGATATCTCCAGCGTACTGGGCCCGGCCCGTCACCTTGGCGACCGAGTCGGTGCGCTTCATAGGTTTCCCCATCACGGTAAACTCGGCCACCGATTTGGTCACCGCCTTGCCGTCCAGCTTGCGGGTGATTTTCTGCCCCTTGGCCAGCTGGCCGAAGGTCACCCGGGTCTTTCGATCGCCAGTGACAAAGACCACGCCGTTTTCCACCGCCAGCCTGTCTTTCGGCGTCTTGAGTTGTTCTGCAGCCAGCTCAATCAGAATCGCCTTGGCTTCGGCGGCCGCCGTTCTGACCGCAGGGCCGAAAAACCGGGTCGACATCGAACCATAGGTGCCGCTGTCGTAAGGGCATAAATCGGTATCGCCCATGATCATTTCGATCGATTCCAGCGCCACTCCAAGTTCATCCGCCGCTTCCTGCGCCAGCGACGTAATGACCCCCTGTCCCATCTCGATCTTGCCCGAGTAGACCGTGACCTTGCCGTCTTCCGCGATTCTCAAATAGGCGTTGAGATCGGTCGGGTAACTCGGTCCGCGTCCCCCCTGGCCGAACAGATCCGTCGGATCACAGGTGAAAAAGACGATGATTCCGCCGCCCATCAGTTTGAGAAAATTGCGGCGGTCCAGAGCGCGATCCGCCTCTGCATCGGATGAATCGAACACCACCGATTTGCGTATCTCCCATGATAGACCTCACTTTTGGGCAACGCTTTCAATTGCCTGGACAATGCGTTGATGGGCGGCGCACCGGCACAGATTCTGTTCCATGCCGTCGATGATCTGAGCCCTCGTCATTTTCGGATTCTTGAGAGTCAAAGCATAGGCCGTCATGATCATACCCGGGGTGCAGAATCCACACTGGAATGCCCCGTGATCGGCAAAGGCCTTCTGCAGCGGGTGCAGGGCTCCTTTGCTGGCGAGCCCCTCAATGGTCATCACCTCTTTCCCGCGCACCTCCCTCACGGGCAACTGGCAGGAACGCACTGCCTCCCTGCCGACGATTACGGTGCACGCTCCGCAAAGACTTGCGCCGCACCCGAATTTGGTTCCGGTGAGCCCAAGGTCGGTGCGCAGCACCCACAGCAGGGCGCGTTCGCCGTCAACCTCGAGCCGGGTGGGCTTGTCGTTGAGTCGAAAATCAATGGTTTCTTTCATAAGAGTCTCTTCTCTCAAATGGGGTTGGCTGAGCCTTGATTGTATCAGATTTCCCCTCGAATGTGGTGCAATTGGAAGTGAGAGTCACTCCTGGGGAAATCAAAACCAAAACGCCACGGATTTCGCGGATTCCACGGAATCGTCAAGAAACTCGGCTCTCCAGCAGGTTTTTTGAATCTGTGGAATCCGTGAAATCCGTGGCGTTTTGGTTTTTTGCCCCTGCTGGCGCCGCCGGGTAAATGCGATGGGGGCTGATATGCCCCATGAAGAATTCCGGGAACGGTCGTTGGCGCTGCCCCCCATCTTCGGCGCCGGGGCGCTCCGGTTCAGTCGTTTGATCCGACAGGTTTTTTGAATCTGTGGAATCCGTGAAATCCGTGGCGTTTTTGTTTTTTGCCCCACTTCCGATTGCACCCTTTCACTTCCCGGGAAGTGCCCCTCGTGGTAGAATTTACTGTTCTAACATCCAATGGAGTGCGCTCCATGTCATTGAATCAACAAGCGTTTCCTGCACCGCCGGAAAACTCGGACAGAATCCGGCAGCTGTATCTCCGCCCTGACGTCCCCGGTGCGGAGCAGAACTATGTCCCTCGTTTTTATCTCGAGGCCAAAATCGATTTCGCTGATGTGCGTTCCGGCTGCCACCTTACACGCGGCATGAACCAGGTGCTGGAGATGATCCCGTTCGACGGGGACCTGCTGTGGACGCGCGACATGGTGCGTTCAGTGGATCAGGAAACCCTGCTGACGACACCCCCCCCAGAAGCCAGGCTGGGCCGCCTGCCGGAGTTTGTGACCGCCGGGTTGATGCGGCGGATCGAAACCTCTTATGTGTCCTACCTGCTGCGTCACGCGGAACTCCGCATTTTCCGCAATTTCGCCCTGAACGCTTACTCTCACCCGGAGGAAAGCCGGGAAGATTTTCAAACCCGGTGTCTGGAGATGCTCAATGAAGCCTTCCGGGCCGACATCGACTCATTACACGAAGTTGTCAACCGGCGTCTGGAACGTATCGAAGAGAGGTACCTGGTGCAGGACCAGACCGGCGAGTTCGAGTGGGATCGGAGGGTGACCCAGGCCCGGAGCCGGTTACACGCAGTGACGGAGTCCATCACAGAACTATTCCTGGAGACGGAACTGACGCTCTGTGACGATTCCGTCGAGCGACGCCTTCCTGACCCCGCGCGTCCGGACATGGAGCAGAGGCTTGACATGCTCGAGACCGACATCAAACTGGAAATCCGGCGCCTGCTCAACAGCTATCAGGAAAAGCTGAAGAACATCGATGAATATGTCATCCATCCGAACTTCAGGGATATTCATCTGGTCAGAACCTGCATTCTATGGATGCCGGCAGGAGCATGAGAGTGAAGACGGGCGGCAGAGTCGCCGTGGCTATGAGTGGCGGTGTCGACAGTTCCGCGGCTGCAGCGCTCCTCAAGGAACAGGGGTACGAGGTTGTCGGATTTTCCATGCAGCTGTGGGATCAGCAGCGCGCCGGGGGGCCGGAAGCCGCGCGCCGGTTTGGACGGTGCTGTGCCCTGGATGATCTCCACGACGCGCGCCAGGTTGCCGCGCGGCTTGCCATTCCTCACTATGTAGTCAATTTTGAGCGCGAATTCGAACAGATCGTCGTGCGTACCTTCGTCGAGGAATACCGCAGGGGCCGCACCCCGTCGCCATGCGTTTTGTGTAACTCGCGCATGAAATTCGACCACCTGCTGCGATTGGCCCGGGACATGGAAGCGCGCCACGTGGCCACCGGGCACTATGCGCGCATTACCTGTGATCCGCAGACCGGCAGGCACCTGCTGTGGAAGGGGCTGGATCTCGATAAGGATCAGTCGTATTTCCTCTTCGAATTAAGCCAGGACCAGCTCGCCATCGCCATGTTTCCATTAGGCGGGCTTCTCAAACCGGAGGTGCGGCGCATCGCACGCCGCTACGGCCTTGAGGTCGCTGAAAAACCCGAAAGTCAGGAGATCTGCTTTGTCGCCGACGGCGATTATGCGCGACTGATCAAATCGTTCCCGCGGCCGGACGGTCAGCCCGATGAGTCCGGGGCCGGAGAGATTGTGGATCGGGACGGCAAGGTGCTCGGGACTCATTCCGGCACCTACCGTTTCACAATCGGCCAGCGGCGCGGCCTCGGCATTGCCCACGCAACGCCTCTATATGTCATTGATATCCGGCCGGAGGAGAAGCGCGTCGTCGTCGGTGAGCGTTCCCAGCTGGCCAGGCAGGCTTTCCGAGCCGGAAGCGTGAACTGGATTGCGATCCCTGCGCCGGATACTACGCTGAGCGCCTCCGTTAAAATCCGCTCGCGCCATCCGGAAGCGCCGGCCAAAATCACCCCCTTGGCCCCGGACCGCGTGCTGGTGGAATTTGAAACTGCGCAGCTGGCCATAACCCCCGGACAGGCGGCCGTCTTTTATCAGGGGGAGCAGGTGCTTGGCGGCGGGTGGATAGAGTGATGAACGATACTTCCAGGTCGCATTCGGTGCTGCTTGTGGTCGGCGAAACCTCCGCGGACCGGTATGCCGCGCGCCTGGTGGAGAAACTGCGGGCGCTCCCGGGTGGTGGGCCGATCGAGTTTTTCGGCACCGGCGGCGACCGGATGCAGGCCGCCGGGGTTGAACTGATGTGCCACATCCGCGACCTGGCCAGCATCGGGCCGCGCGAAGCGCTCGGGCATCTCCGCAAATATCATCAGGTGTTCCGGCAGCTGATCGCCGCCTGCAGGCAGCGGCGCCCTTCAGTGGCCGTGCTTCTGGATTTCCCGGATTTCAACCTTCTCCTCGCAAAAAGTCTGAAACGCCTGGGCGTGAAAGTTGTCTATTACATAAGCCCGCAGCTGTGGGCCTGGAGGCGCGGCAGAATTCGTCTGGTCCGGCGGTTTGTAGATCACATGCTGGTGATCCTGCCCTTTGAGGAAGAATATTACCGGTCGCGGGGAGTGGACGCGTTATTCGTGGGACATCCGATCCTGGAGGACTTTGACGCCGATGGCGATCGGGAGAGGTTCGGCCGCGCACACGGCCTGGATCCGGATCTCAGAACCGTCGCCTTGCTGCCCGGCAGCCGGCGAAGGGAAGTCGAGTATATTCTTCCGGTGATGCTGGCCGCCTCGCAGGAGGTTGTGCGACGGCTGCCGGCACAATGTCTGGTTTCCGTGGCGCCGCATATCGATCGTGACCAGGTGAACCGGATCTGCCAGAGCATACTTGGTGAGGAGTCGGAGCGGAGCCGCTTCCACATCGTTTCAGCCGATGCCCGAACGATTCTGGCGAACTCCGATTTCGGGTTCGTCAAAAGCGGGACCAGCACCCTGGAAGCGGCACTCGTGGGAACACCTTTCGTGATTACGTATAAGATCTCACCTGCGAGCTGGTTTTTGGGCCACATTCTGATTCGCAGTCGGTATAAAGGGCTGGTAAACTTGATTGCCGGGGAGGAAATTGTCGGCGAATACCTGCAGTCGCAGGCGACGCCGGCGGCTCTGGCTCGGGAGGCCCTCGGTTTTCTGGAAAATCCCGATCGGGCGGACGCCATGAAACGCCGGCTCCATGGGATTCGCGAGCAACTGGGCTCGCGTAATGCTTCGGATGCCGCCGCTGCCGTCATTGCCGGGTGCCTGGAAGGAAGGGAATGTTGATGAGAATAATCTGCAGACTGCTGTTCATGTCGATGCTGGTTCCGGGCCTGGCGGTCAGCGTTTTCCCGCAAACGAGGCGGCAATCTTCCGCCCCGCCCCAAATCAGCATCGACACTGTTGATATTCGGCTGACTCTGGACCCGGATCCTCACGAAATGAAGGCAGTTGCGGTCCTCGGCTTCAAGGTTATCCAAAATACCGACGTGGTTCTCTTTGAAATCAATGAGAACCTCGCCGTCAACAAGGTGTCCGATGCCCAGGATGGCAACCTCGACTTCGGCCAGGATGAAATCGGCCCCGGAACCCTTTCGGTGCATTTCCCCAAGCTGATCAACGCGGGGGAAAACACGACCATCAAGATCGAATATACCGGAGGATTCGATTCGGATCGTTTCAGCCGGAACTACAGCCGCGATGAGAGCAGCGCCTACATCGGGATCGAAGGGTCCTACCTCCTCTATCCCGCAAAGTGGTATCCGACCGGCAGGCTCTTCATGGATCATCCCCTGACCACAATCGAAGTGACCGTCCCCTTGGGTATGGTGGCCGTCGGGCCGGGCACGCCGGCGCCGATCGTCACCCGCGGCATCACCGAGACCTTCGGCTGGGCATCCAAGCGCCCGGTTTCGTCACTGTCGATTGTCGCCGGCCGCTACTTCCAACGCAAGATGGAGTTCAACAGTCTGACGATCGATACCTATGCCCGGGAAGATCATATCGAAGCCATTCGCAAGTGCGCCGAGGAGCTCGCCAAGTCCCTCGAATTCTATCAGCAGCTCTGGGGTGAACCGGCCGCGGGCAGCAGCTTCCGGCTGGTCGAAGTGGACGACAAGCTTGCCCTGCAGCCGGGGACTCTGGGGACGATTTTTATCACCCACCGGGAGGTGGGCCTTCCGGCGCCCCCCGCACGGGAGCTGGCCCGGCGTGCCGCTTATCAGTGGTGGATGGAGACCGTCGGCGTCCGGAATGCCGATGACCTCTGGCTTGCGGACGGCCTGGCCTACTATTCAGCGGCCCTTTACCTCGGCGCCGCCGGCCCCCAGGCGCTTCAAAACGAAATCGACAATCTCGCCGTACTCGGCTTGAAATTCGAGAGCCGCAGCCCGATCCGGACGGGGATCAGCCTTGGCTATGGGACCGATGCCTACGAATCCGTGGTTGCGGGAAAGGGTGCCTATGTCCTGCGCATGCTCCAGGGCATGCTGGGTCCGGAGAAATTTGCTGAACTGCTCAGGCAATACGTAAAACAGTTTGCCGGCACCGGCGGTTCGACGGCGAGTTTCCAGAAACTGGCCGAGACGTTGGACGGCAAGGAACTCGGCTGGTTTTTCGCCGAGTGGATCGATACGGTGGGCGTGCCTAACCTGCAGCTGGATTATGTAACCTACAAGACCCGCGACGGGTTCCGGGTCTCCGGGGCGGTCAAGCAGGACCGGGATCTGTTCCGCATGCCAATCGAGATTGAAGCCCAGGGAGAAGGAACGAGCGAAAAAACAATCGTGGATTTGAACGGAAAGTCCACTCCTTTTGATATCACCGTTTTTTCCTGGCCGAAGAAGGTGATCATCGACCCGGACAATAAGCTCCTGCGCGATTCCGACGAGCTGCGCTTCAAAGTGCAGCTGACCATGGGCGACGACCTGAAACTGAAGAACGACTACATCGATGCGGTCCGGGCCTATGAGCAGGCCCTCAAAATCAACCCGTTGAAGTCAATTGCCCATTACCGGCTGGCGGAGGTGTTTTTCGAGCAGATGAATCTTCAGGCATCCGCCAATACATTCCGCGACGCGCTGAATGGCGACAAGGACCCGGCCTGGATTGAGGTCTGGTGTTACGTCTATCTGGGGAAAATTTACGACATTCTTGGCCAGCGACAGCGGGCCATGGCGGAGTATAATAAGGCGCTCAACACCAAGGATAATACCAATGGCGCCCTCGACGAGGCCAAGAAGTGGCTGGCGACCCCCTTCACGCGTGAAGGGAGTTCGGCCGGGAAAGAAATTAAACAGAATTCCGACGATCCGGACTATGGCATTGGGCTGAACGCATGTCTTCATGGGGAGCTGTAGCGCAAAAGATTCGAGTGCCGGCAGGCACCTTGCTGGGGGTGGTTTTTCTCCTGATGATGCATCCATCCAGGCGCTCCCTTATCTACGGGGGAATCATCGCCGCCCTCGGCGCCCTGCTCCGGCTGTGGGCTTCCGGCCATATCGATAAAGGCAGGGCCCTGGCCACGGAAGGCCCCTATGCCCTGACCCGCAATCCGCTCTACCTGGGATCTTTTTTTATGGCACTCGGCGTGCTGCTGGCGGGACAGGGGTATTGGCTGCTGCTGCCGTTCGGAGTCTTTTATATCTCGCTCTACTATCCGGTGATGAAACGGGAAGAGGAAGAACTGCTCCATGCCTATCACGAGCGGTTCCTCGACTACGCGTCGCGTGTGCCTCTGTTCATTCCGAGCTTTCGGTCGGCTTCCCTGCATTCATCGGCATTCCTCTGGTCACGGGTCATACGCAACCGCGAACATCGCACGGTTATGGGACTTGCTGTGACCGAACTCTTCCTGGTCCTCAAAACCATCCTTTGAGAGCGTCTCAGAATTCCATGGACTGGATCGCAGAAAGTTGTTACTTTTATACCCACTAATCTTTGTGTGGGTTTGACTTAGGCGGCAACGGCATCGGGGCCGGGTGGGTCGATCGACAACCCGGAAGGGATGGGACATGTACACAGACCACATGATCCGCGAGGAGACCAAGCGAAATCCCCTGTGGGCCTGGGCAGGATCCTCCCTGATTTCAACTGCAGCGGATTTCCTCTGGCGGGGTTTCCAGTTAATCAACCACCGGCTGCCCGAAGGCGAAATGCCCCAGCCGCGTTGGGCTCCCGGAAAAATGCCGAGGAGTCGGGAGCGAACCGCCCCTCCTTTGGGCTTCCCCAGAGTCACCGATTCCCTCTGCCCGCGCTGCGTGCCTGAGGCGAGAGCCCGGATCCTGCGCGGCGAGGCCGATGCCGAACTGCTCGCGGCCGGCCGGGCCGGCGAGATCAAGGCGGAAATCGTCGAAGAGCGCGGGCGCATCCTCATGCGCAAGGTATGCCCCAAGCACGGCCCCTTTGAGGATGTGCTTTCCACCAATCCGGCTTTCACCCGCCGCATTGAAAACCTGTTTTTCGGCAGGGATTTCGAGATTGCCGACGATGGGATTCTGCATAACCACGGAACTTCATCGATCAGGTATGGTCGCGGGCACCGTGCTTACGGTCGATCTGACCAACCGCTGCAATATGATGTGCGATCCCTGCTTCATGGATGCCAATCAGGTCGGCTACGTCCACGAGCCGGACTTCAACATCGTCAAGGCAATCCTCGATCGGGCGGTTTCCTTCAAGCCGCGGCGCCAGATGATATCCTGTTTTCCGGAGGGGAACCGACCCTCTCCCCGCACTTCCTCGAAGCCGTCGCTTATGCCCGCAGAATCGGATTCTATCGGATCCTCGCGGCAACCAACGGCATCCGCTTCGCCCAGAGCGAGGAGTTCACGCGCCAGGCGCGGGAGGCCGGGCTGCACGGAACCTACCTGCAGTTTGACGGCACCACCGAACGAGAAGAACCGGCACCGCGGAGTCGCCAACCTGCTGGATGTCAAACTTCAGGCCATCGAGAATATGGCGCGGGTCGGCATGAAGACAACCCTGGTCACCACGATTGTGAACAGGGTGAACAATGATGCTATCGGGGCGATCGTCGAGTTTGCGGCCAATAACATCGACAAGGTTCAGACCATGGTGTTTCAGCCGATCTCCTTCTCCGGCCGGGACGAGGAGATTGACGATGAGACCCGCTACGCACAGCGCTATACCCTGTCTCAATTGGTCGAGGATCTGCAGCGCGAATGCCCGGGCGATTGGGAGCCGATGAGGGATTGGTTCCCGCTTTCCACTTACAGTGCCTTCACCAGTGTGATGGATATCCTGCAGGGGCCCGAAGCCAGATGGGGCTGGAGTTCCTGCAACTGCCACCCCAATTGCGGCGTGTTCAGCCTGCTGGTGGTCAATCGCCGGACCGATCAATGGATCCCCTCTTCAAGTTTTTCAACTACGAGAGCTTCATTCGCGACGTGGCCCCGATCACCGACAGCGCTCGCGGCAAGACGCTGACCGGAATCCAGCTGGCGCTTGCCATCCTGCGCAACTATAAGCCGAAAGAGGCGCCCAAAGGCTTTCCTCTGTCCCAGATGCTTAACCTGTTCAAACCCAGCTCGGCCAAATCCGACAGCGACCGCAACGACCGGATGAAAACCCGCTCCGATCGGGATGAATGGCGGGTTCTCTGCGTTGAAGGGATGTTGTTCCAGGACCTGTGGACCTATGATTTCCGGCGCACGGAAATGTGCGTGATTCCGTACGGCACTGAAGAGGGAGAGATCTCGTTTTGCGCCTACAACACCGGTGTGGGATGGCGCCAGATGATCGAATCCAGGCACAAGACGGCTACGCTGCCGGATTGGCACAATACCAGGGGCCGGCACGAGATCTACGCGAAAGGGAAGGCCGTGGACCTGGAAACGAATCTGCACAGCCTGCGGCTCCCCGGGGGAGCGAACGGCTCCGGCTGCACGGACTGCCGGGGATCTGCCGGGGACGACGTCGTCCCCGCCGAAAATCCTGCGGCCCATTGATTATGCGTCGTACTGTCGCTGAACTCGCCGGCTTTTTGGGTCTCTCCTTCCAGGGGGAAGGGAGTCGATACTCGAAAGGGTGTCCGGTTGGGACGCTGCGGATGAGACCTCTCTGGTGTTCCTCGAACCGGGACGCCAGGCCGATCGACTGCCCGACGGTCTGCGGGTGGGTTGTCTGCTGGCTCCGGCCGGATCGGTGCCGGTCCGCTTCGCCGCGATCCACTCCAGCCGGCCCAAGCTTGATTTTGCGCGCGCGGCGGCATGGCTTTCCCCGATCCTCGACCGGAGGCGGATCCCGGCATCCACGCGCCGTCATCGCCGGCGATGCCGAAATTGCCGCCGATGTCGATATCGGGCCCCTGGTCGTGATCGGAGCGCGCGCACGCATAGGCACAGGCACCATCCTGCGCGCAGGTGCCGTGATCGGCGAAGGGTGCACCGTAGGGGATTACTGCATTCTCCACCCGAACGTGGTTCTGTATCCTGGGGCCGAACTTGGCAGTCGGGTTGTGCTGCATGCCGGGGTCGTAATCGGCAGTGATGGATTCGGCTATGTTTTCGATGGCGCCGCTCAGGTCAAATTTCCCCAGATCGGCAAGGTCTGCCTCGAAGACGACGTCGAGATCGGCGCCAACACGACGATCGACCGCGGTTCGCTGGGGGTAACCCGGATCGGAGCCGGCGCCAAAATCGACAACCTCGTGCAGATCGCTCACAACGTGCTGATTGGCAGGGGTGTGATCATTGCCGCCCAGACCGGGATCTCGGGGAGTACCGTGATCGAGGAATATGCCGTGATCGGCGGGCAGGTCGGGTTCGGAGATCATGCCCGCGTCGAGAGCGGGGTCGTCATCGGTTCGAAAGCGGGCATCCTCCCGGGAAAGATCGTGCGTCGCGGCGATGTCTATTGGGGAGTTCCGGTAAGGCCCCTGAGAGAATACAAGCGCCTGAATGCCCTCTTTGGCAGGCTTCCGGAGTTGAAAGCCGATATCGATGCCCTGAAAAATGCCGTGGCCGGACTCGAAGCGGCGCTGGACCTGAGGAATCAGAAACCGAAATCCTGATGCCTGATACCGTCGCGCTCCAATCAATCTGTGCCGCCACCCTTCCCGCCCTGTCCTCAACGTTCTGCATCCGGGAAATCAGGGCGGAATTCTACCCCTACATCGGCCTTGCTCACACTCTGCGGCGCCGCGGGACATCATGGATCGTTCGTGTCAGCGATCACTGCCGGCAGGCTCCGCCTGCCGTCCTTGAAGCGATTGTCACCCTGCTGGCCTGCAAAGTCATGCGCCGCAAGCCCCCGGCCGCCGCGCTGCAGCTCTATGAAGACTATCGGCGACACCCGGAGGTAGAGCAGCGCATCCAGATGCGCCGCCGCACGAGAGGACGGAAGCAGATCGATAGTACCCCGGGGCAGTATCATGCGCTGGCGGAGATTTACGGCGAACTGAACCGGATCTACTTTAATGGCCAGGTGGATGTGCAGCGGCTCGGTTGGGGGGCACGCCAAAGCTGGAGCCGGCTGGGGCATTACGATCCCGTCCACCACACCATTACCATCAGTCCGGTCCTGGACGCCCCTGATGTGCCAAAATCAGTCGTCGCCTATCTCGTGTACCATGAGATGCTGCACACGCTGTTTCACGAGACCGGAACCGGGTCGCGGAACCGCTATCACACGCCGGAATTTAACCGCGCGGAGCGATCCTTCCCCGGCTATGATGCGACTCGCAGATTTTTGAACCGTTTCTGCCGGACGCGCGGGCGGAAGCGTCCGTCATGAAAGAAGGATCGGAAGGAAACCGGGAAGGTGATCAGGCTATGAAATGCGTGCTGTGCGACAGGAAAAAGGCAAAACGATTCTGCCCGGCCAAACAGTCGACCATCTGTGCTCCGTGTTGCGGCGCCAAGCGCATCCTGGAAATCGATTGCCCGGAGAGCTGTGGCTACCTCAAGATCGGGCGGGATCACGAAGCCAGCCAGGAGGGGGCGCGCCATTATCATCCGGTCGATATCAACCAGCAGGAGAAATGGTCGCGACTGTTCGCCGACTTCGAGCCGGTCATCGTCGGCCTGCAGACTACGGTCGCGGACGAACGGCTGGCTGCGCGGCAACTTACGGATGCCGATGTGGCGGAAGCGCTCGATTGCCTCCTGAAGACGCTGCGCACCGAGGAACATGGAGTGTTCTATGAAACTTCCTCGGAGAACCTGCGGGCCGACGCCCTCCGCCGGCAGATGAGCCTCCTGATTGAATCGTTCCGCCAGCCGCAAGAAGGCTCGGAGAAACGCCTGCAGTTAGGGGATGCCATCGACTGCCTCGAGCTGTTGCGCACCGTGGTCGGCAGCCATCTGGAAGCCGGTTCCTCGGGGCTCAGCTTTGTCGATTTCGTCGTGCGCTATCTGCCCAGGAGTTCCAGGATGACCGCGCCGGGGTCTTCCATCATCATCCCCGGGCGGTGAGGTGTTCCACGCTCTGCCTGTCGCTGAAACGGGAGCAAAACCCATGGTTCTGGCTCGATTCAATTGTCATCCGGATACCCTGGCCGCCGCCATAGCCAGATTTCGAAAGAAGCGGGTGCTGGTGCTCGGCGACATGATGCTGGACCGGTTTGTGTGGGGTTCAGTAAACCGGATCAGCCCGGAAGCGCCCGTCCCGGTGGTCGACATCCGCAGGGAAACCACCTGCCTGGGTGGCGCCGCCAACGTGGCGGCCAACATCAGCAGCCTGGGTGGCGATCCGCTGCCGCTCGCCATCGTCGGCGACGACACCGAAGGGGAAATCCTGCGGGATAAGTTCCGGGAACTGGGATGCGCAACAAGCGGCATATTCATGATCAAGGGGCGGACTACAAGCCTCAAGACCCGGATTATTGCCCATCATCAACAGGTGTGCCGCACCGACCGCGAAGATCGCACCGCTCTGGATCGCGACCTGATCCGCAAGCTCGCCGGCTGGTTCCAGTCCCATCTTCTGTCGGTCGATGCGGTGATCATCTCCGATTATGCTAAAGGCCTCGTTTCTCCGGCTCTGCTCAAAATGATCCTGCCGGCGGCGAAATCGGAGGGGAAAATCGTCTGTGTCGACCCCAAGTTGAAAAATCTTGCCGCCTACCGCCCGGCCACCGTGATTACTCCCAACCTCGCCGAGACCGAGCTCGCTGCAGGCATGAAAATTACCAGCGAGAAAGAACTGGTGCGCGCCGGACGGAAGATTTTGCGGTCAACCGGAATGAATCACATGCTTGTAACGCGGGGCGAGCACGGCATGGCTCTGTTTGAACCCGACGCGAAAGTGACCCAGATCCCGACACTTGCCCGGGAAGTATTCGACGTTACCGGGGCCGGAGACACGGTCATTTCGGCCCTTGCGTTGGGGCTCGTGGCCGGCCTGTCGATGTTGGAGGCTGCGATCCTGTCCAATATCGCCGCCGGTATCGTAGTCGGGAAACTGGGCACTGCCTCCGCAACGCCGGACGAGCTTCTTGCCGGCATTCGTCAGACATCTCAGGACACGGAAGAACGCGGATGAAGACGGATCGCATCTATTTAGCCGATGCTGAACAGCAGAACGCAAAGGCGCAAGGGCGCAAAGAGATTCCTTTCGATTCGCGGGCATGGGCGGCCTTCGGCCGCATCCCTGGGCGAGCCGCGGGAGAAAGCGCAATCCTCCTGAGTAGCCGCTGCCCGCGCTTTCTCCGGCGGCTCGCCCAAGGATGCGCCAGCGCGAAGCGCTGCGCCCATGCCTGTTGCTCAGTGTCGATCCTTGCGCCCTTGCGCCTTTGCGTTTTGCTTCTTCATCCATTTGATTTGGCTAAACAATTGCAACGGATCGGTTCTGTGTGCAGCGCCCTTGCGCTGCCAGCCTATACCGGCTCAGGCGATGAAGCGGGCAATTCCGAATGCCGCCGCGGCGGCCAATCCCCCGATCAACGTCGTCTGCAGCGCGCTGCGCAACGGGCGGGTTCCGGTGAAATGTCCCTTCACGTAGCCGAACACTGCCAGCGCCAGAATGGTCAGAACCACCGATAACTTCAGCCCGGCGCCGACATCGGAGAGAAAAAAATAGGGGCAGAGCGGGATCAGGCCGCCTGCCATATATGATCCCGCAATCGTGAGCCCGCTGGCCAGCGCGCGGGCCGGGTCCGGCTTTTCGAGGCCGAGCTCGAATCGCATCATGAAGTCCACCCAAGCCCTCGGGCGGCTCCGCAAGGCGGCAACGATCGGCTGACTCTCCTCCGCGGACAGGCCGAAGGTCTCCAGGACCTCTCGAACCTCCTTCTCTTCCTCTTCCGGCACCTGTTGAATTTCCTGTCGTTCGCGCGCCTCTTCGCTGACGTAATGCTCGGCATCGCTGCGCGCGGCGAGGAATCCTCCCAGGCCCATGGCAATCGAACCGGCGGCGATCTCCGCCAGGCCGGCGGTGACGACGATGCTGGCCGCGGTAACGGCGCCGGACAACCCCGCCGCGAGGGCAAAGGGGACCGTGAGGCCGTCCGCCATGCCGATCACGATGTCGCGCACGGTCTCAGACGCGGTGAAGTGACTTTCGATGTGAGGTGTCTGCGGCATATGTTCTCCGTGATGTTATTTCCCAAAAGCCCCGCACGCGGATCCGATCCGTGTGCATCCGCGTTCTTCCGCGTCCGGAGATGTCTTGCGATCCTTTCTTCATGAACAATGCGGATCAGATGCCCTGCGGTTTCCCCTCAGCGGCCGATCCCCAGGGCCCGTGCACACGCGGCCAGCACCGTCTCGACGGCAACCTCCTCGATGCATTTCGGGCGATCGAAGGCGGCGCACCGGTATCCGGGGCAGGGCATGCACGGCAAACTGAGGCCGACCGACTCGAACGGCGTGTTCCACGGATGCCAGACGCGGAAGTCGGAGGATCCCCAGATCACCACCAGCGGCCGGCCCAGCGCCGCGGCCGCATGAGTCGGGCCGCTGTCGTTCCCGACGAACAGGCGGCACTGATCGATGAGCGCCAGAAGATCGTCCAGCCCAAGGTCTGACCAGTAATGGTGGCTCCGCGTTGCGTGGCGGCCAATGTCCAACAGGACCTGGGCCTCTTCCGGCGCGGCGGTAAAAACCACCTTCACGCCCTGATCCGCACTGAGGCGATCCGCAAGTCCGGCGAAGTTGCTTTCCGGCCATTGCTTGGTCCGCAAGGTCGCCGTGGGGTGGATCAGCACCGTGCCGCGGTGTGCCAGGCCGGCGGTTTCCAGTCTCGCACGGACACGCTGCGCAGCGCCGGCGTCCAGGTAAAGTCTGCCGCCCGGGCAGTCCGGAACCGGGAGATCCAGCCAGCGGAGCAGAGTGAGCTGGTCTTCAACGGTATGCAAATCCGTACGCCGCCAGATCCGCGGCGGGGGTGGAATGCGGGCGTTGTAAATCCAGGCCTGACGGTATTTCTCCTGGCCGATGCGCAATCGGGCTCCGCTCGCCAGGGTGAAAAGCGATGATGTCGATCCGCCGTGGAGATTCAGCACGACATCGTACCGGCGCTTCCAGATCTCCCTGCAGGCCCGCGCACGGGACCAGCCCGATATCCCGGTCCCGCGGCGCCGCGTCACCACCAGAGTCTCGTGCACGGCCGGATGCCGTGCGAAGACGGCGGCGTAGGGAGCCTCAACCAGCAGATCGATGTGCAGTTCGGGCCGCCAGGCATGCAGCGCTTCCACCAGCGGGAGCGCCAGAATCGAATCTCCCAACGATCTGAGCCGGATGATGAGCAGCCGGGGCGTTCGCTCCAGCGCCCGGCGGATCGCTGCCTTGCGTTCGGAAGCCGGATCGGAAGATGGGTTTGAAGAATCGATGACATTCCCGAGCACGGTGCGTCTCAGTTCTCCTCTTCGATTTTGGCCTCATCGATGATCATGACCGGAATGTCGTCACGGATCGGGTAGACGCGATGGCACTTGACGCATTTGAGCCCGTCGCCGTTGGGAGTGAGCCGCACTTCCTCCTTGCACAGGGGACAAGCCAGTATTTCGAGGAGTTCCTTGCTGATACCCATTATGCCTCCGCCGGTTGCGATTAGCCGGAGCGTTCTCCGCGAGCGATCCGGCTTTCTTTGCCGGCCGCCAGTCTCCGGATGTTTTGGTGATGCTTGGCAATAATGATGGCCGACCCGGCCACGGCGCCCACGATCACCATGGCAGGCTCGTGGTAGAGCAGTGCCCACAACGGATAGGTTCCCGTAGCCAGGATCGAGGCCAGCGACACATAGCGCGTCAAGGCGGCCGTGAGAAAAAAGACGATCATGGTCGTGCCGACCGCGGCGGGCGTAACGGCCAGAAAGGCTCCAAATCCGGTGGCCACCCCTTTGCCCCCCTTGAAGCCCAAAAAAACCGTGAACACGTGGCCAAGGATCGCTGCTACTGCCACCATGGCTTGCCAGCCGGCGTCGCACCCGAGCCAGCGCGCGATCAGAACCGCGACATAGCCTTTGCCGGCGTCGAGCAACAGAGTCAGGATGCCGACCGCACGGCTCTTGCGGAACACGTTGGTGGCGCCGATGTTGCCGCTTCCCGATTTGCGGATGTCTCCGCCGGTGGTTGCCCGTACCAGGATGTACCCGAAAGGGATGGCTCCCAGAAAGTAGCCTAAAATTGGGATCAGATAGAGGAATCTCATGACCGTCCGACGCCCTCGAGTTCAACTTTGGCCAGTACCGCGTACAGGGGCCCCTGCGGCCTCAAAGTGCTCTGGTAAACATGGCAGTCATTCACCTCGAAGCCAAAATCCAGGGCGGCGCCGATTTTAATATAGTCAACCAGAGGGTGCAAATTCGTTTTGCTCCGCACCCGGCCCAGAGTGAGGTGGGGGTGGAAGGGGCGATCCTCAGGCGGGAAGCCGATTCCGGTACAGGCGGCTTCCACTCGGGTTTGCAGCGCTTCGAGCCGTACCAGATCTCCGCCCAGTCCACACCAGATTACTCTGGGACTCCGCAGGTCGGGGAAGGCCCCGAGACCCTGCAGGCTCAGCGGGAACGTTGGCATTTCCTGAGTTTGCGCCTGCAGTCCTGCCATCAGGCGGGGAAGCATCGCAGGGTCCATTTCCCCCAGGAATTTGAGCGTGAGGTGGATGGATGGGATGGCAGTCCACCGTACGTCGGCGGACAGGGATTTCAGGGTTTGCTGCAGGTCCCCAAGCAGATCCCGGGCTCTGGCGGGCAGCGGTATGGCGATGAACGTCCTCATACTGGAGTCTCCGTCTCCAAAAGAAACCGCCTCAGGCGGCTCAGGGCGACGGTGGCCGCGATCCCCCGCACGGTTGCCCGGTCTCCCGGCAAGACCCTCCTTGTGTGACTGCTGCCATTCCCATCCGCCAGACCCACATACACGAGGCCGACCGGCTTCTGCTCCGATCCGCCCCCGGGTCCGGCGATGCCGGTGACGGAAAGCCCGATGGAACTGTTCGCCACCTCGCGCACTCCCCGGGCGAGTGCCTCAGCGACCTCGGCGCTGACCGCACCGTGCCGCTCCAGGAGCGAACGCGGCACGCGGCACAGCTCCACCTTAAGCTCGTTGCTGTAACAGATCACTCCGCCATGAAAATAGTCGGAGCTCCCGGGAACGCTTGTGATGGCGGCTCCGATCATCCCAGCGGTGCAGGATTCGGCGGTGGCCAGGCTGCGCCCGGAACGCCGCAGGAGATCCCCGACGACCTCTTCGAGTTTTTCATCGGCGGTGGTAAAAACCACATCCCCCAGAGTCGCGTGGATCGTGCCGGCCAGTTCTTCGAGATCACTGCCGCTCTCTCCCGGCTCCACCCAGCGTTGCAGCCGGACCGAGATGCATCCGCCGGCCGCCAGGATCGTCGTCTGGATGCGGGAATACCGGGTGTAGATCGGAGCGATCCGGGTGTCGACCTCGGATTCGGTCAGCCCCTGGATGCCGAGGGTCCTGGTTTCGAGATGCCGGTCGCCCGCCAGCCGCGAAACGCGCGGCAGCACGTGCGCCTCAACCATGGCCATCAGCTCGCGGGGCGGCCCGGGGAGCAGCACCAGGCCGACGCCGTCCGCTTCGAGCCACATACCGGGGGCGGACCCGACCGGGTTGGCCAGGATTTCGGCCCCCTCGATGACCTCGGCCTGCCGCTCGTTGATTTTGGGCATCGGATATCCGCGCCGGGAGAACCTCTGGCGGAGCGATTCCAGGATTTCGGCGCTGATTGAAATCGGACGCTCGAGCGCGCGAGCCGTGGCTCCCCTCGTGCGATCGTCCTCGGTCGGTCCCAGTCCGCCGCACACGACGATCAGCTGCGATCTCTTTAATGCCATCCGAAGCAGGCGTTCGATGTCCCCCTCGTCATCGCCGACGATCGTCTTCAGGCGCACCTCGAACCCGGCCGCATTTAGTTTCCGGGTCAGATAGAGCGAGTTGGTATCGAGGTGGTCGGGAGTGAGCATCTCGGATCCGATGGCGATGATTTCCGCTTTCATGGTTTCACGCGTCTGGCGGCCGCTTATCCCTTGATGAGCCGGCCGACCACCTGGAGAATGATGTTGGCGTATACCCCGGCGAGCAGGTCATCGGCCATGATGCCGACGCCGTTTCTCAAATGCTCCAGCCGGCGAATTGGGTAGGGCTTCCAGATATCAAACAGACGAAAAAGAACGGTTCCGCCGGCCAGATGAAACAGGTCGACCGGAAGAAACAGAAACGCTGTCAGCTGTCCGGCGACCTCGTCGATGACTACAACCTGAGGGTCTTCCTGCCCCAGGCTTCGGCTGACCCGGTCCGACGCAATCACCCCGGCCAGCGTGATCAGGCATATGACGCTCAGATGAAGTTCCGGCCGGATACTCGCGTAAATCCGGTAGATCATGTAATAACCCAGAGTCGTGGCCAGCGAGGCGTACGTTCCCGGCATGCCCGGAATGCGGCCGATGTATCCCAGGGTGGCGAAAAAACCGGAAATACGATCCATCATGAGTCTGCCGATGTTCCTCCCGTATCCGGCATGGAGTCTTCCTCTTCATCTGCCGTTCCCGGGACGCCATAAGCGCCGTCCAGCCAGTTTCCCAGATCGAGAAGCCGGCAACGCTCACTGCAAAAGGGACGAAACGGATTCGCTTCGAGCTTTGTGGCTCGCCCGCATCGTGGGCACTTTACCATCCTGTCCATCCCATCCCCAGAACTTTGGAGGCTGATATCTTTTGCCTCTCCGGTCATCGGATTCTAACGCACGACGATACCGAGAAGGTCGTGTTCGAGCGCCCTGGTGATCCGAATGACTCGGAACTCGCCGGCGCTCACAGGACCGACTTCTGAATCGTTGATCAGGCAAACGCCGTCGATTTCGGGCGCCTGAGACTCGAGCCGCCCCTGGATCAGGAGCTCGCTTTCCTGCGACAACCCTTCGATCAGCACCGGAAACTCCTTGCCCGCCAGCCGGCGATTCCTGGCCGCCGCGATCTTGACCTGCTGCGTCATCAATTCGCGCTGCCGCCTTTCGGCGGTGCGTGCCGCCACCTTGGCACTCAGACCGTGGGCCGTCGTATTCTCTTCATCGGAATAGGCGAAAACGCCTAAACGATCGAACTCCATGTCCCGGCAAAACCGTTTCAACTCCCGGAAGTCCTCTTCAGTTTCCCCGGGATGTCCGACGAGCATCGTCGTCCGGAGGGTCACGCCCGGAATGCCGCCGCGGATGCGGTTGATCATCCGCTCCAGGCTCGCGCGATTGCCGCCGCGCCGCATCAGCTTCAGGATGCGGGTACTGGCGTGCTGCAGCGGCATGTCAATATACTTGCAGATCCGCTCGTGTCCGGAAACCAGTTCCACCAGCCGGTCGCTGACCATGTCCGGATATACGTAG
Organism: Terriglobia bacterium; assembly: GCA_963824985.1. GTDB lineage: Bacteria > Acidobacteriota > UBA6911 > UBA6911 > UBA6911 > JAFNAG01. The sequence continues at coordinate 82,179 of CAWGRQ010000038.1, read as the reverse complement.
AGGAAGCGGATCCAGCGGATCCCTTCCACACCTGTCAGTGCCTCCAGGAGTTGTGCCAAACCATCGCGCAGGCCGAGATCGAGGCCGAAGCTGGTCGTGTCCTGTGAGACCAGGGTAATCTCCTTGACCCCCCGTTCCACGAGCCCGTGCGCCTCCTTCACCAGGGAGGGAATGGTCCGGCTCCGGAAAGGACCGCGGATCTTGGGAATGATGCAGAAGGAGCAGGTATGATCGCACCCTTCGGCAATCTTGATGTAGGCGGTATAGGGAGGGGTTACCAGCGAACGAGGTGTCGTGTGATCGTACAGATAGTGATCGGCCTGGCTGCGCCCGAAGGAAGCCGGCGGCGCGACGGAGCCCCCTTCGACGGCGGAAACGATTTCCTCGAGCTGGTTGGTTCCCAGAAGCGCATCGACCTCCTTGAGCTCGGACTGCACCTCATCCGGATAGCGCTCGGCCAGGCAACCCGCGATGACCAGGCGCCGGCAGTTTCCGGTTTTCTTCAGCTCGGCCGCCTCCAGAATGGTATCGATAGATTCCTTTTTGGAGCCCTCGATGAAGCTGCACGTGTTCACCACCATGATCTCGGCCTCAGAGCGGTCGGCGGTAATGGTGTGACCGGCCTTCTGCAACATCCCGATCATAACCTCCGTGTCCACGAGGTTTTTTGGACATCCCAGGCTGATGAACCCGATTTTCGCCACGCCGCCGCTCCCGATCCGGAGCACTGGAATGCCCCGGGAAATAATGAATACTAGGCTTTCCCCGGGACCCGTTCAAGGGGCAACCCCCCAGGCGCTAACCCGCAGGATTAACGAAGAAAGGTCACAGGACATCGCAGGACATGGAAGAACGTGGATCGGCGCAAAAGGCCTGCGCGTTCTTCCGTGTCCCAAAAGCCGCCTATAATGAGGAAGATTATTATCCCTATTGGGAGGATGATGGGTCGGGTGGCCGGTCGGGGCTTGGCGAGCGAATCGGAGGTGAAGCCGGCAGTTCCTCATCGGGGGACAACGGATGGGGGCCATATCAACGCGACCGATTTAGCGAATGTCGGCAAAAAGCCATGCAGAATGGTGCGAAAGAATACCAGCTTCCAAATACACAGGCTCTAGATTGGATTATGTCTGCCTATGTAATATATGGTGTCGATCCTGCCATTCTCGCTTCGGTCTGGTCACAGGAGTCAAATTTTTCTACCTCCATGGTAATAGGTGTAAACAAAAACCGGCGCGGTGAGAAAACGTCGAGAGATTATGGTCCATTACAGATCAATAGCTATTACAAATTGAATAATATATCGTGGCAGAAGAAATTTAATCCTTCCGGCATAGATCTGACACAGGATGCATTCAATAGTTTTTTGGCCGGCGCACATGATCTAGCGGTCCACCGTGCTGGAGGAGACGATCCGAGCCTCGGTTCAGCTGCGGCTTATTGGCACGGACCTAATAGCCGGGATATTGGGTCCTACGCACGTAGCATCTATAGCCGTTTCACGGGTATTGCTTCTCTTTTTGAATGCATGAAGGATGATAATCAGCCATGAGGATGGTCCTACTTTTTCTGCAGTTTAGTATGCTTTTGCAACTAGGTTTATCGGCAAAAGTTTGGGATGTAGCTCGTCATCAGAGTAGGGATGAAATCCGTGCTGCCCAGGGGAAAATGGAAGGCAATTCTTGGGAAAAGCAATTCGAGGTTATGAATGATGATTATGTAGCTCAGACAGGCGATGCAGGCTTAATAGTCTGGAGCGGAACCGGGAAACAAAAGAGTGTCATATTCCGATTCGCTCCTGCTTTTAGCTTTGTGCACGGGCGGGAAGATCTTGCGTTGGCATCATTCGCAAAAGATTCCGTTTGCGTTGCTTGGAAGTGGTGCAAGAGTCATTTTTGCACCAATGAAAGCGGTGCTTTGATTTTCAATCCCACTACAAAGCAAGTATTCAGGTTAGAATTTGTTGAGGAAAAGGGATTAGCCCTATCGACAGATCTAGCCAAGCCTGAAAACCGGGAGATCCGGACTTGGCTTCTAAGATGGTGGGGGCAATGGCCGGGATGGGCAGTGCAAGAGAAGGATGTCTTCTACAAAACATTTGGGAAATAGCGAGGATCGGGGTCGCACCGAAGAGCGGATCGGGGACAGACCAGGGCAAATCACACCCACAAAAAGAGATAGATGTCCTGGGAGGGTTCGAAAACCGGCTTACGTGAATATTCGAGGCCTGTTTTTTCGTTCTAAGCGGCCTTGCCCTCTTTGTTTGCCCTCTTCTTTGGTATCAGGAGTCTTGCACCGCTCTGTGCCCATGCCAATGGCGGCGTTGGTACGCGCGTCCTGGGGGAGGGCGGCGATGGTCGGCGCGAAGGGGTGGGCGTCATTGCGAAGCCGGCGCTCGGCATGGTGGATCGATCTTGATTGAGGGAAGGTTCGCATGGAAGTTCCCGGTCCGTCGAGCAGGGCTCTCCGGACCGAGACGCAATACCTCGAAGAGATCCTTCGAGCCCCGGGGAATTGGCAACAAAAGTGGCAACATGTTGCCGCTCTGTTGCCACTTTGTTGCCGCTTCTGTTCGTCAGCCCACGTCGAGAGGCAACAAAACTGGCAACAAGATTCTGCTTCCACGGCATCCATCTTCCGGCGACGGCACAGCTTGCGCCGACGCAAACTGTGCCCGTTGTTGCCACCTTTCTTGCGGATTTTTATCCGGGCAGGATGTGACCGCAGATTCCGGCGGCGCTCGTTATTTTTCTGTGGTTGGCGGCAGTTCGGGCCGCCAGGCCTGCAAACTTCCCTTCTGAGCAGCCCCAGGATCGACGATCTTGCGAAGACCTATATGCGAGTATCCCCGGAATCGTGACCTGGTTTCGGATCGCGGCGCCGCCTGAGATGCAGCACCTGGCTGATGCAGGCAATCATTCGTTGGGCGCGGATAGAAGTTTGGCGAGCCGAGCGACAAGGGGCGGCAAGTCGTTTTGGATAGTGTTCCAGATTACCGAGGGCCGCAGGTTCCAATATGCATGAACGGAGAAATTCCGCATGTCGATCATCTGGCGCCAGGGGATGTCGGCATGGCGGCCGGTGATTTCCGCGGGGATATGATGGGCGGCTTCGCCGATCACGGTGAGATTGTGGATGACGGCATCCATGATCTCCTCGTCGTTTTCGAAGGCGTCGAAATCGATGTCGGAAACGTAGCGCCGGATTTTGGCGATCGCATCGAGAATGTCCTGGATCCGGAAAGCCCAATCCCTAGGAGCCTGTCCGAGAATTAGGAGGGGCCGCGTTCCGAGCGCCGCAGGGGCAGATGCAAGGCGGCGCGACGCAGGCGATGTCGGTGTACATCGTCGAGGAGCGCCAACGCCGCAGATGCCCCTGCGCCGCCGGAACCCGAAGGGCGCATGGGGGTTGCGGGCGATCTCTGCGTTGCTCGTCGTCAACGATGTGCATCGACATCGCCTCCTCCTCGCGCCTTGAGCTCGCCTCGCAAGCCCCATGCGCGCGACCCCTCCTAATTCTCGGACAGGCTCCTAGGCAGCATAGACGGCTTCCCGTAGGATGCGATCCTTCAGCGCCGGTTTGATGCCGTCGCGCAGTACCAGGTCCACCCGCGGCACGCCGAGTATCCCCTCCAGGTAATGCTGGGTTCTGGACAGGTGGAACAGCCCCACCGGCCGGCCGTCAAACTCGACGAGCAGATCGACGTCGCTCTCCGCCGTCGCCTCGCCGCGCACGATAGAGCCGAACAGCGCCAGAGACTTGACTCCGAAATCGACAGCCAGCGTTTTCCGATGGTCGGCGATGATTTTCAGGACCTGGTCGCGATTCATCTTTGCTCCAAAAAAGTCAGCCTCTGCCGGCGCTTTCCAGAACGGTGTCGAGAAACCGGATCACGAACTCCTGCTCTTTCCGGGGGAGCAGCCGGATCTGTTCCAGGCGCTCGGCCAACCGTGGCGCCGGGCCGGGCCGGCTGCGGCCATGGTTGGGCTCGCCCAATAGTTCGGCAACCGATACTCCTAAGGCCTCGGCCGCACGTTCGATGAATGCCAGCGAGGGATTCACCGACCGGCGCCCGTAGTGGTCAATGATTTCGCGCGTCGTCTCCAGTCGTGCGGCCAGTTCCCGCTGGGACAGGCCGCGGCTCTTGCGCAAGGCCGACAGACACCGGCCGAACGGGGGCGCATCTTTGGTTGGAGGACGTCCTGCCATAACGTCCGAATTATAGAAATTCTTTGCGGCTTCCATCTTTTTGCTTGCCTCTATTGATATATATACCTATCAATACGCCTCAAAATTATCAATCGGCTTTTTCAGTGTTTTGGGCTTGACAGAGTTTTCGCGGCGGCTGCTACCGAGGAGGCCCCTGATGGCGCGCATACCCGAAGGTGAGATCGAGCGATTGAAAACGGAGGTTTCGGTCGGACGCCTGGCCGCGGCGCGCGGCATTAAGCTCGAACGCCACGGCGCGGACCTGATCGGCATCTGCCCTTTCCACGAAGACCGTGATCCGTCGCTCGTCATTACCCCTTCGAAAAACCTGTGGCATTGTCTCGGTGCCTGCCGGGCGGGTGGATCGGTGATCGACTGAGTGATGAGGAAAAAGCCTGGACACCGATTATTCATCCTATTCCTTATCTCAGCCTCTGTGGGCGGAGCGGCGATTTTGGATTTAGCGAAGGAATGTGACCGTTGGGTGAAACAAGTCGGCAGGAATCAAGGCAATAGGGCGGTCACCGGCATGGAAATAGCCAAATGATGCCGGAACCGATCGATGCGGTCAGAAGCTGGCACCAGATCTGCAGAGGTTTGGCCGTCGGGCTCATACGGGGTCAGGCCAATTGCGGCGGTGATGATGCGAAGGCGGCACGAGCCGTGGCAACGCCTTTGAGCCACCGCCTGCCGAGCTGATCGGCAAACTTGCGCAGACTGGAAAGCAACCCGGCGGCGAGATGGAATCTGGATCCGAAGCGGGAGATGGTATCAAGCCATGCTTCCGGATTGGCGCCAATCCGCAGCAGGAGCGGCGCACAATCGGCATCGATGGCTCCCCGTTTATCCCTCCGCATCATGCGTCCCGACTTGTCTACCAGATCGAAATATTCGGCTGCAGTCATCTGCAGGATTCCGCGCTGGTCCGAATCTGATTGAATGGGACATAGCCAGCATCCGGAAAGGGCTGCAGCATCAGCGGAGCGCCAAGGACGATAAACCGGTGCTTCCGGGACTGATCCGTGGCAGCTTTTCGCTTTTAAGGGACATATCGAGGACCATAAGCCCAAACACGAACGGTTTGCGAAAGACGTTCATGGATAGTGAGGGCTCAGGGCTACGGCCCCGACCGCAGCCCGGGACGATGTCCTCCAGGCCGGGCCAATCGCAGCTTCCGCAGCAGGGCCTGCGCCTGTCCAGCATCCTCGTCCAGGGTTTGGCCTCCAAACCGTGCGCGGTTGTAAAGGGCCGTGAGCGATGAAAGCGTCTCCCCAAATGGTTCCTGGGCCAGTTCCCGGGCGAACTCCGCCGGCGTCTGGCTCCGGGATCGTCCCCACCCGAGGTCTTCCACCATGGCGAGCGCCTGCATGTAAATGTCCGTGATCAAGGCCCCGTGGTCCCGGCGATATGTGCGGCGGCGGAAGGCGTGGAGTCCCCGTCGGGCGAGCCGGATGAAGAGCTTGCGGATCAGGGAGGCCCCCGCCAGCAGCGCGGCGGTGATGACGATGAAAACTCCCCACGGTGCTTCCCTCCACCGACCCGCCTCCAACCAGCTGCTGACCCCGTGGTTTATTTCCCCGGCATAGTCCCGTCCCGCCCGCTGGAAATCGCTTGCCCATGCCCGCCCCGCTTCCACGAAACGGGCCTGTCTCCGCAGATCGTAATTCACCACGTCCGCTGACCACCAGAGATCAAGGGCATCGAAGAATCCTTTTACGGCTTTCATCAGATCCGTTTCCGGCACCGCCGGATCCGCCGGTGTAGGATCGAATTCCACCCAGCCATAGGGCGGGAAGTAGGCCTCTACCCAACTGTGCGCGTTGCACTGCCGCACGGTCCAATGATCGGACCACGGATTGTATTCCCCGGCCCGAAAACCATTAACCAGACGCGAGGGGATCCCCAGCTGCCGCAGCATCACCGCCATGGCCGTGGCAAAATACTCGCAGTGACCGCGCCGCACCGTGAACAGGAACATCGCGAGCGGATCGCGACTGTCCTCGGGCCCCTTGAGTTCCAGGCTGTATCCGTAACTGGTGCGCAGATAGGCCTCCAGCGATCGTGCCTGCTCAAAGGGGCTTTTTGCCGATGCCGTCACGCGGCGGGCGAGCGCGGCAACCCGCGGATCCTGTTCCCCCGGATCGAGACAGCATTCCGTGATCTGGCGCGGCAGATGCCAGGGAATGGGTTCGATCAACCGCGGATCGGGCCGGGTAATATCCGAAACCGCCGTGTAGCGGATCGCACCGGAGCGCGGGGACACCGAAAATATGTTGCCTGCCGCGTCCTGCTCGAGCCCGCCGAGATCGTTCGAAACCGCCAGAATCCTGTGGCTGCCGAAAACCACATCCGTGGCGATCGGTTCCAGGTAGACAGTCTGGCTCAGAAGATTGGTCCCGGATGAGCTCTCCGCCAGCTTGAAATACCCTGCCTGCATGGGTATGCGATCGCGATCCGTACGGCTGCGCCGCCATGACCCATGGTCGTAGTGATCCAGCGCGATGCCGCGCCACTTCAGGTCGGCGGGCAGGCTGGAGGGGGGCACGTCGACCCTGACCTTCATGACCGGTTCCCGGGATTCCTTGATGTTCCCGATGGCGCCAAGCTTTACGGTTTCAGAAAAGCCGCTGATGAACGCGACCGCAGGCGCCACCGGGCGATGCGGTCTCAGCGTTACCCGTGGTATCAGCATGAACAGCGGCACCGCCAGGGCGGTGATGGACCCGGTCAGCACCAGGGTGAGGACCGCCAGATGCCCGGCCGGAAATCCCGCGAACAGCTCATATCTCGTTCCCCGCAAATGCCCGGGGACCACGAGGGGGCGGATATGGCCGGAGCGCAAAGCGCGCGCGCTGCTGCGCCTCATTTCGAACAGGATGAGGGAGCTGATTGCAAACGCCAGGAACAGCAGCAGGCAGGCCAGGAACGTGAGATCCAGGGTCAACACGGCCGCCGACAGGAGGGCTGCGAAGCTGAGGAGAAACAGACAGATGTCATCGCGGTCCGACGCGCGGGTCAGGAGTTTCCAGGCGGACAGAAAAAAGGCCAGGTGGAGGAGCGCGATCGGCACCGGGTGGGACAGACGGCCGATTTCGTAATACAGAACCGGAAGATAAGCCAGCACCACGACGGCATCGAGCCAGGCGGGCAAGGCCCGCCCCAGCCGCCCGGTGTCGAGGAACCAGCTGGCCAGAAACACCAGGCTCCATAACGCCGGAAGCAGCGGGTTAACGACCCCGGCCGCCGCGGGGGCGAGGAACCCCGCAGCGAGCATCCCATAGCCGGAAAATCTGTAGGCGGCGGCGCAACTCATAGGTCCGCGAAATAAATTACATAGGATGAACGCCAGACGGTCGCCGGCAACGCTCCCGCGGGTCTGGAAGTGAGAATGATCTTGAACACCTTTTCGGAAAGGATCCGCATCAGTCGTTCCCTCTCCACCCCGGCCGCAAGCTCGGCTTCCAGGCCGGGGATGCCTTCAGGCCGCTCCGCTTCACCGCCGACCACCGCGAGCGAGCGCAGGATGCGATACAGGTGATCGGTTCCAGTGCCGCGGGGAATGTGCTCGCGGGGCGTGACATACTCGAAATCCGCCCCCTCATTGACAAAGTGGGACGCAAGACTCGCAGCCAGAGAGACCGCCTTTTCAAATTTTTCCCGGGCTGCGCTCTCCGGGGCGTGGAGAGTGGTGTCGAATATCAGGCAGAACTCGCTCTCTTCCTCGCGCGCGTATTCGCGCGCCATCACGATTCCGGCTTTGGCGGTGGCCTTCCAGTGAATGATCCGGGCGCTCTCCCCCGCACGATACCTGCGGATTGCGAACAGGCTCTCGCCGTGACCGACGCGTTTGCCTTCCAGCTTTCCAGGCAAAAAGGGGAGCAGATGCAGATCCGACGATATTTGCCTGATGGACGGATAGACCAGCACGTCGCCGCCCACGGAAACCTGCTCGCCCCGGCGGAACAGGCCGAAAGGGAATCGCGTTGAAAGGCGCAACGCCTCGAGGTGGTACAGACCCCGCCGCGGAAATGACTGGGTGATCAGCTCGGCCCGCGACTCGCCGGGAGCGATGGCCGGGAAGTAAGCGGCGTGATGCAGCACCGGGGACTGTCCGGCGACGGAGGCGGAGTCCGATCGGGGAAGGAACTTCAGCCCCCCCCAGGCGCGGCGGCGCCCGCGAATCAGGGATAGATCCTCGACCTGGATCGAGAAGCTCGATACCCAGCGTTTCTGGTTGCTCAGGGAGATCTTGATGGAGACCTGCTCCCCCTCGAACACATTCTGCGGCACCTGCAGGGAGACGAAGATCGCGCGCAGCGTCAGGCGGGCGAATATCCCCGATGCCGGAATGGCCGCCAGCAGGACGGCGAGGACCAGGTACAACAGGTTGTTGCCCGTCCTGACCGCTCCCAGCGCGATCAGGAAGACGACGAGGATGAACGCGGCTCCCGCGGCTGTGAACGAAAACGAAAAAGGAGAGCGCCAGCGGCCCACATCGACCCCCCCGTGCCCTAAAGCGGAATCTCGATGCCCTGGAGAATTTCCGCCAGTATCTCCTGGGACTCCTCCGTGCGCGTGTGCGCAGAAGAGTACTTCGCGCTGACGATCACCCTGTGAGAGAGCACCGGAAGCGCCAGGCGCTTGATGTCGTCGGGAATACAGTAGTCGCGACCCTCGCAGCAGGCCAGGGCCTGAGCGGCGCGATGCAGCGCCAGCGACCCGCGTGGGCTGGCGCCGGTCACCAGGAATTCCGATTGCCGCGTGGCTTCCACGATCGCAAGAATATAGTCGAGCAGGGCCTCGTCCATCCGCACCGCGGCGACCGCCTGCTGCGCGTCCAGGATATCCCGGGCCTGCAGGACGGGCGCGATCTGTTCGGCGCTCGGACTGTGGTTCTGCCGCCGCAGAATCTCCTTTTCGGCATCGCCTTCCGGATACCCCATCCGGATGCGGAGCATGAAGCGGTCCAGCTGGGATTCGGGGAGCGGGTAGGTACCGTGATGCTCGACCGGGTTTTGGGTGGCGACGACCATGAAAGGGCGCGGCAGGGTATAGGTCTGGTTGTCGGCACTGATTTTCCCCTCGCTCATCGCTTCGAGCAGGGCGCTCTGGGTCTTAGGCGTCGTGCGATTGATCTCGTCGGCGAGAACCACGTTGGCGAAGATCGGCCCGCGGCGGAATTCGAAAGCCTGTTCAGCCTGGTTGAACACGGAAATGCCCAGGATATCGGAAGGGAGCAGATCGCTGGTGAACTGGATCCGGCGAAACGTGCAATCAAATGCCTGAGCCAAAGATCGCGCCAGGGTGGTCTTTCCGACTCCCGGAACATCTTCGATGAGCAGGTGCCCCTCCGCCAGGAGGCAAACCACTGCCTGCTTGACCGCTTCGCGTTTGCCCCGCACAACGGTTTCAATCGCCTGCTGCAGCTTGCGCAGCTTCGGTTCGAGGTCGAGGGCTCCCGGCATGGCATTCACCCGTCAGAACAGGTTTTTCTGGTTGGTAGGCGGCATGATCCTGAAGTGCTCGAAAGCCTTGCGCGTCGCCACCCGGCCGCGCGGCGTCCGGTCGAGAAAACCGACCTGAATCAGATAGGGCTCGTAGATATCCTCGATCGAGTCCTCGTCTTCACTGATCGCGGCCGCGAGCGCGCCGATTCCCACCGGCCCGCCGTTGTATTTCTCCAGAATCGTCAGCATGAGTTTGCGGTCGATTTCATCAAAGCCGAAGATGTCCACATCCATCATCGTCAGAGCCGCCATGGCCACCGCACGGGTAACCCGCCCGTCTGCCTTGACTTCGGCATAATCGCGGACCCGACGGAGCAGGCGGTTGGCAATCCGCGGCGTGCCCCGGCAGCGCGCGGCAATTTCATCGGCGCCGGCGTCATCGATCTCGACCCCCAGCAGTGCCGCCGACTGGCGCACGATCACGCTCAGCTCCTCGCGGCTGTAAAATTCGAGCCGGTGGATGATGCCGAAACGCCCCCGCAGCGGCGCCGTGATCAGTCCGGCGCGCGTCGTCGCCCCGATAAGGGTAAAGCGTTGCAGCGGCATCTTGATGCTGCGCGCTCCCGGCCCCTCGCCGATCATGATGTCAATGTAGAAGTCCTCCATCGCCGGGTAGAGGATCTCCTCAATTGCCGGGTGCAGGCGGTGAATTTCATCGATGAAGAGGATGTCGTGCTTTTTGAGGTTGGTCAGCAGCGCCGCCAGGTCACCGCGCTTTTCAATGACCGGCCCGCTGGTCGTCCGGATGCCGACGTTCATTTCGTTGGCGATTACGGTCGCCAGCGTCGTCTTTCCCAGTCCGGGCGGGCCGTACAGGAGTACGTGGTCGAGTGCCTCCTGGCGCCGGCTGGCGGCCTGGATGCTGATCTCGATGTTTTCCTTCACCTTGTCCTGGCCGATGTACTGCTGCAAATGTTGCGGCCGGAGACTCAGCTCAAAGGATTTCTCCTCCGTAATGGCGACCGGGCTCATCAGTGTGTGGCCTGAATCGGGTTCAATCATCGCGAGCCTTCAGGTGGTTGCGACTAGCCTGCCAGTTGCTGCAGCGTGTGCCGTAGCAATCCCTCGAAGGAGGATTCGACGTCCGCGGAGCGGAGGACCGCCGCCAGCGCCTTCTCCGCGCCGGCCCTGGGATAGCCAAGATTCACCAAAGCGGAAAGTATATCATCGTGTATGCCGTGGGCGCCCGCGGCTTGACCCGAAGCCCGGGCCCGCTCCGGCAGCAGGAAAGGGGCGATCTGCCCCTTCAGCTCCAGAACCAGCCGCTCAGCGGTCTTGCGCCCCACGCCGGGTATTGCCGTCAGGCGCACCAGGTTGCCGTCGGCGATCGCCTGCGCCAGTTCTTCCACCCTGGCGCCCGACAGAATTCCCACCGCGAGCCTGGGGCCGATGCCGCTGATGGAAATCAGCTTGAGAAACAAGTCCTTCTCATGCTGCGTGCAGAAGCCGAACAGCGACAGTGCATCCTCGCGCACATGAGTGTGCACCTTGAGCACGATTTCATTCCCCTCATCCGGGAGTTCGTAGAAACTCGTGAGCGGGATGAACACTTCGTACCCGATCCCCTGGACATCGATGAGCGCCAGGTTGGGTTTTTTCTGCAGAAGCCTGCCTCTGATTTGCCCGATCATGCCGAATCAACCGTTTCCTTATAAACGCAGGTAACCATAACACAAAACCTGCGCAAGATTCACGCCTGCCCGGCAAAATTCAGGCCCCGGGGGGAAATAAAGACAAAAACGCCACGGATTGCACGGATGGCGCAGGCTTGCATCTGATTAGCCGATGCTGAACAGCAGAACGCGAAGCGCTGCGCCCACGCCTGTTGCTCAGTGTCGATCTTTGCGTCCTTGCGTCTTTGCGTTTTGCTTCTTCATCCATTTGATTTGGCTAAACAATTACGCAGGTTTTTATCAAACCTTCAGGTTTATTAATCCGTGTATTCTGTGGAAGCCCTGGCGTATTTGCTTTTTGGCCCAATTCACATTTAAGCCCTGCCGACTCCCGGAATGGGGGGCCTCACTTTAACCTCGGTTTGTGTATAATAAAGAGTCATTCATTGGCCTTGATGTCGAGGGTGACGGGGTGGGCCGGAAAACCGGCCGCCGGGATTTGGGGGGAGCATGTCTGAGTTCGGGTTTCACGAGGAGTGCGGAATTTTCGCTATAGTTGGACACCCGGAAGCGGCGCGGCTGACCTATCTTGGCCTGTACGCGCTGCAGCACCGGGGTCAGGAATCCGCCGGAATCGTCAGTTCGGACAACGGGAAGCTTTACCAGCAGAAAGGGATGGGGCATGTCGCCGAGGTTTTCGATTCCCAAGGCCTGGAACTTCTCAAAGGTGATTCCGCCATCGGGCACGTGCGCTATTCGACAGCGGGGGAGAGCTCCATTGCCAACGCGCAGCCGATCCTGGTTGAAGGGTGGCGTGGACCGATAGCGTTGGCACACAACGGCAACCTGGTGAATGCCGGGGCCTTGCGGCGGGAACTGGAGCGCGATGGCGCCATTTTCAACTCCACCAGCGACAGCGAAGTCATCCTGCACCTGCTGTGCCGTTCCAAGCGGCGCACGTTTCTCGAAGCGTTCTCCGAGGTGCTCCACCTCATTCGGGGCGCTTATTCCCTGGTGGTGATGACGCCGACCTTCCTCCTCGTTGCCCGTGATCCGCGCGGGTTTCGCCCCTTATGCCTGGGACGGGTCAACGATCGGTTCGTGTTCGCTTCCGAGACCTGCGCCTTTGATCTGATCGATGCCACCTACGTGCGTGACGTCGAACCGGGGGAGATCCTGATCGTCGAAGGCGACAGCCTGGAATCCCACTTCCTGTTGCCTCGGGAAAAGCCCGCTCACTGCATCTTTGAGCACATTTATTTCAGCCGGCCCGACAGCCTGGTCTTCGGCCGGAACGTGAACGAAAGCAGGAGGCTGCTGGGCAAATACCTTGCCATCGAGAAGCCCACGGATGCGGATGCGGTGGTGCCGGTTCCGGACTCGGGTGTATCGGCCGCACTCGGATATGCGCGGCAGAGCGGAATCCCTCTGGAGTTCGGCCTGATCCGGAATCACTACGTCGGGCGGACCTTCATCGAGCCGGTGCAATCGATCCGCAATTTTGGGGTGAAGGTCAAGCTGAACCCGGTCCGCGAAATCCTGCGCGACAAAAGAATCATACTCGTCGATGACTCGATCGTACGGGGCACAACCAGCAAGAAGATCGTGCACATCATCCGCGCGGCCGGGGCCAGGGAGATCCACGTGCGCATTACCTCGCCCCCCATCATCGGTCCCTGTTACTACGGAATCGACACGCCGACCCGGAGGGAACTGATTGCATCTTCGAAGTCGGTCGAAGAAATCCGCAAGTTCATCGGGGCCGATTCACTTCATTACCTCAGTCTGGAATCGATGCTCCAATCGGTGGGAAACGGAGCGAGTTTCTGCTCCGCCTGCTTTACCGATCACTACCCGACGGAAATATCCCAGGAGGAGAGGCAGCGGGAGCTGTTCGACATCGACCTGGAAGCCAAGTCCCATTCAACCTCATGACCGGTTGCGCCTACTCATGGATAATCAAGATTCCGGGAGCCTGACTTACGCAGCATCGGGCGTAAACATCGATGCCGCAAATGAGGCCAAGAAGCGCATACGCGACCTGGCCCGTGCCACTTTCACCCGCGGAGTTCTTACGGATATCGGAAGCTTCGGCGCCCTGTTCCGGCTGGAACCGGAACGCTATCGCGAGCCGCTGCTGGTATCCAGTTGCGACGGGGTCGGGACCAAACTCAAGATCGCCTTCATGACCGGGATCCACGACACCGTTGGGTACGACCTGGTGTCACACTGCGTTTCCGACATTTTGGTCCAGGGGGCCCGCCCTCTTTTTTTCCTCGATTATGTGGCCTGCGGCCGGCTGGAATCGGACGTGGTCGGGCAGGTCGTTTCGGGGCTGGCGCGCGGCTGCCGCGAGACGGGGTGTGCCTTGATCGGCGGGGAGACGGCCGAGATGCCCGACTTCTATGCCCCGGGAGAATACGATCTTGCCGGCTTTATTGTCGGGATAGTCGATCGCCCGCTGCTGATCGACGGTTCCGGAATACGGGAAGGTGACCGGCTGCTGGGAATTCCCTCGGCCGGGCTCCACACCAACGGTTACTCCCTGGCCCGCAGGCTGTTATTCGATCGTCTGGGCATGGCACCCGGAGATCGAATTCCGGAATTGGGGGCCACCGTCGCCGAACTCCTGTTGGCGCCGCACCGGAGCTATTTCCCGATGCTGGAACCGCTGCTCGATAGCTCGGTGGTGAAAGGAATGGCCCACATTACCGGCGGCGGGATCACGGAAAATCTTCCCCGCATACTCCCCCGGGGGACGGCCGCTGAAATCCGCAGGGGGAGCTGGCCTATCCTCCCGATTTTTGAATACATGCGACAGCGCGGCGGGATTGCGGATGCGGAAATGTACCGCACCTTCAACATGGGGATCGGCATGATCCTGGTGGTTGCCCCCAAAGATCTGCCTCTGGTGTCCCGCCACTTTGCCGCGCGCCATGAGCCCTGCCACGAGATCGGGGTGATCACTTCGGGAGATGGGACCGTTCACTACCGCGGCGGCGCTTGATCAGCCCCGCCTTACGAGGTCTTGGATCATGGCAGAGAATAGGAAACTGGCGATCCTGCTCTCGGGGAGAGGGTCGAACTTCCTGGCGATTCATGAGGCGATCGCGCGCGGAGACCTGCAGGCGGAAATTGACTGTGTGGTAAGCAACGTGCCCGAAGCTCCCGGATTGGTGCGAGCGCGAGCGTTTGGCCTGACGGGCCTGTGCCTCCCCTCCCGCGGCGTGGACCGCGAGGAGTATGACCGGCAACTGCTGGCCCTGCTGCAACCCCGCGATCCCGCACTGATCTGCCTGGCCGGATTCATGCGCATGCTTTCTCCCGGATTTGTCCGGCCCTTTCGCGGGCGGATCCTGAATATCCACCCGGCGCTGCTACCTTCTTTCCCCGGCCTGCACGCGCAACGGCAGGCGCTCGCTCACGGCGTGCGTGTCACAGGGTGCACTGTACACCTGGTCGACGAAGGCGTCGACACGGGTCCGATCCTGATGCAGCGCGCCGTTGAGGTCAAGGCAGGCGATACGGAAGAATCCCTTTCCGCCCGGATTCTAGAGCAGGAGCACGACATCTATTGGCGGGCCATTGCCTGGCTCCTGAAAAAACAAAACAGTTAGCCCTTCGCTATCCGGCACCCGAACCCGCTGTACGCGCGGAAGAAAGGAAGCCGGCGTCCCGGCCGGGCACACCAGGGATCAGGAGGGGGAAGTCCGAAATCGAATCGCGGAGGATGAAAACGGATGAGAAGCGCTCAGGAGCAGCTCGATTATCTTGCCGAGGGGCTGTGGAAATCATCAGCGAAGAGGAAGCGAAGCAGAAATTCGAGAAGTCACTGCGCAGCGGAATCCCGTTGACAGTGAAGGTGGGCTTTGATCCCACCGCTCCGGATCTGCACCTCGGGCACGCTGTGCTGCTGCGCAAGATGAAACACTTCCAGGATCTGGGCCACCGGGTGATTTTCCTGATCGGCGATTTCACGGCCTCCATCGGCGATCCGACCGGCCGATCGCAGCACCCGGCCGCCGCTCTCGGCGGAAGAAATCACCGCCAACTCCCGAGACCTTCAAGAGCCAGGTGTTCAAGATCCTGGATCGACAGCGCACGGTAGTGGATTTCAACAGCCGCTGGCTCGGAAAGCTGTCCTCGGCGGACTGGATCCGGCTCGCTTCCCGCTATACGGTAGCCCGCATGCTGGAGCGGGATGATTTCACCAAGCGGCTGAAGGCCAATCAGCCGATCTCGATTCACGAGTTGCTCTACCCGCTGGCGCAGGCCTATGACTCGGTCGCGCTCGCGGCGGACTTCGAGTTTGGCGGCACGGATCAGAAGTTCAACCTTCTGGTAGGACGAGACATCATGCGGGAGTATGGGTTGGAGCCGCAGGTGATGCTGACCACTCCGCTTCTGGAAGGGACGGATGGGGTCGAAAAAATGAGCAAGTCGCTCGGCAACTATATCGGGTTCACCGAACCGCCGGAAGACATCTTCGGCAAGATCATGTCGATTTCGGATCCGCTGATGTTCCGCTACTTGGAGCTGTTGACCGATGAGTCCGCGGCGGAGATTGCCCGCTTGAAGGCGGACGTCGAATCGGGCGCGCTGCATCCGATGAAGTTGAAGGCAACGCTTGGATTCCGGATGGTGATGGACTTTCACGGGAAAGCGGCGGCGATCCAGGCGCAGGAGCACTTTGCGCGGGTACACCAGCGCCGGGAGATGCCGGAAGAGATGCCGGTATTCGAGGTCGGGCGCGGCGTGGGTCCGATCAGTCTGGTGGATCTGCTCTTCGAGAGCGGACTGGCGCCCTCGAAGACGGAAGCGCGGCGCCTGATCAAGTCCGGCGCCGTATCCATTGATGGGAGCAAGGTGGCTGAGGTTACCGCGACCCTGGCCACGGCGGCCGGCGATTACGTCCTGCGTTGCGGCAAACTCCGATTCAGCCGCATTCGAGTTCAATAACGGCGGGCGGCCGTATTGCCTGGCACCATAGAGAGGCTTGGATTAGCCTTCGGAGGGCCTGGATTGAGGTGTTTGCGGTCCGGTGAGCGGTCAGAAACCGGGGATTCGAAAATAAATCGAAAAAGATGCATTTTCCGCTTTACAATGCCAAATGGTCGTGGTTATAATGCGCCCCTTTGAGAGATGCCCTGACGGAGCCAATTCCTGGGGCTTGACAAGAGGAGGCATAGCTCTTAACATTAACGATTGCCTAGATCTTTGAAAACTAGATAGTGCGTGTCCAAACTCATTCCTTGAAAGAAATATAAAAAGTAAACACCAGTGAAATCCTGAATCTTCGAGATTCAGGACTCTTCGAGTTAATTGGAGAGTTTGATCCTGGCTCAGAATCAACGCTGGCGGCGTGCCTAACACATGCAAGTCGAACGAGAAAGCGGGGGCAACTCCGTGAGTAAAGTGGCAGACGGGTGAGTAACACGTGAACAACCTACCCTCGAGTGGGGAATAACACCGCGAAAGCGGTGCTAATACCGCATAACATCCTTGGATCGCATGATCTGGGATCAAAGGCGAAAGTCGCTTGAGGAGGGGTTCGCGCCTGATTAGCTAGTTGGTGAGGTAACGGCCCACCAAGGCAACGATCAGTAGCCGGCCTGAGAGGGCGAACGGCCACACTGGAACTGAGACACGGTCCAGACTCCTACGGGAGGCAGCAGTGGGGAATTTTGCGCAATGGGCGAAAGCCTGACGCAGCAACGCCGCGTGGAGGATGAAGGCCTTCGGGTCGTAAACTCCTGTCAGGAGGGACGAATGCTTCGCAAGAGGTTTGACTGTACCTGCTGAGGAAGCCACGGCTAACTCCGTGCCAGCAGCCGCGGTAATACGGAGGTGGCAAGCGTTGTTCGGAATTACTGGGCGTAAAGGGCGCGTAGGCGGCATGGCAAGTCAGATGTGAAAGCCCCGGGCTTAACTCGGGAATTGCATCTGAAACTGCTTTGCTTGAGTCCTGGAGGGGGTAGTGGAATTCCCAGTGTAGCGGTGAAATGCGTAGATATTGGGAGGAACACCTGCGGCGAAGGCGGCTACCTGGACAGTGACTGACGCTGAGGCGCGAAAGCTAGGGGAGCGAACGGGATTAGATACCCCGGTAGTCCTAGCCGTAAACGATGGGCACTTGGTGTTGGGGGTATTGAGTCCCCCGGTGCCGGAGTTAACACGTTAAGTGCCCCGCCTGGGGAGTACGGTCGCAAGACTGAAACTCAAAGGAATTGACGGGGGCCCGCACAAGCGGTGGAGCATGTGGTTCAATTCGACGCAACGCGAAGAACCTTACCGGGGCTCGAACGGTAACTGCAATCCTTGGAAACAGGGGATTCTCTTCGGAGACGGTTATCGAGGTGCTGCATGGCTGTCGTCAGCTCGTGTCGTGAGATGTTGGGTTAAGTCCCGCAACGAGCGCAACCCTTGCCCTTAGTTGCTACCAGGTTAAGCTGAGCACCCTAAGGGAACTGTCGGCGAAAAGCCGGAGGAAGGTGGGGATGACGTCAAGTCCTCATGGCCCTTACGTCCCGGGCTACACACGTGCTACAATGGTCGGTACAAAGGGTCGCCAACCCGCGAGGGGGAGCTAATCCCAAAAAGCCGACCTCAGTTCGGATTGCAGTCTGCAACTCGACTGCATGAAGTCGGAATCGCTAGTAATCGCAGATCAGCACGCTGCGGTGAATACGTTCCCGGGCCTTGTACACACCGCCCGTCACATCACGAAAGTGGGTTGTACTAGAAATCGCTGAGGCTAACCCGCAAGGGGGGCAGGCGCTTAAGGTATGATCCATGATTGGGGTGAAGTCGTAACAAGGTAGCTGTAGGAGAACCTGTGGCTGGATCACCTCCTTTCTAAGGAACTTGGATCCGGCAGCTCCTTATTACGAGCGATGCTGAGATCCCAGAGTGATTTTGAAGCACGCCTATCTAGTTTTCAGAGATCTTAGGTCACGCAGGCCAACGAGCTTTGGCCCGCAGATGCCACGGTTAAGAGTCGGACAGAGGCGTTCGAGAAGGTCGAAGAGCGGTTCGGCTGATGGCGCAATGGGCCTATAGCTCAGTTGGCTAGAGCGCACCCCTGATAAGGGTGAGGTCGGTAGTTCGACTCTACCTAGGCCCACCAAACCTGGATCGGCAGCCTGGGAGCGGAAGGCTTCTTAACGGGGGTATAGCTCAGCTGGAAGAGCACCTGCTTTGCAAGCAGGGGGTCAGCGGTTCGAATCCGCTTACCTCCACCAGCGCACGTGTGCGCGGAAATTAAGAGCTCTGACGCAAGCGAGCTTTTGATTTTCCGGCATATAGCGGAAATTATTGATCTTTGACAATCAGATAACGACGGGTAAATACAATACAAGTAGGTCATAGAATTGGCTTGCCTGAATTCCGCAAGGAATTTCAGGCGGAGTAAATTTTATGGTCAAGCTACTAAGGGCACACGGTGGATGCCTTGGCGAAGGAAGGCGAAGAAGGACGTGGTAAGCTGCGATAAGCCTCGGAGAGCCGCAAACAGGCTGTGATCCGGGGATTTCCGAATCTTGCAACAAGATCCCGAGTAATGTCGGGATATCCGCTCCTGAGTAAAGTAGGGAGCGTGAAGCGAACCCGGGGAAGTGAACCATCTTAGTACCCGGAGGAAGAGAAAGCAAATGCGATTCCCCCAGTAGCGGCGAGCGAACAGGGAAGAGCCTAAACCTCTGCACACGTTCAAGCCTGCGAGCGTTGTGTAGTGAGGGGTAGCGGGATGTCGCTGGACGGGGTCGCAGCCTGGTCGGGAAGTTACAAATCCAGTACATAGCCGAAGAGTCCTGGAAAGGCTCACCATAGACGGTGATAGTCCGGTAGGCGAAATGTTCTGGACTTCCTGGGCTGGCACACCCAAGTACCACGGGACACGTGGAACCCTGTGGGAATCCGGGAGGACCATCTCCCAAGGCTAAATACTATCCTTCGACCGATAGTGAACCAGTACCGTGAGGGAAAGGTGAAAAGAACTCCTGCTAGGAGAGTGAAATAGTACCTGAAACCGCGTGCCTACAAGCAGTGGGAGGCCAGGGCCGGATCTTCGGATCTGGGTACAGCTGACCGCGTGCCTTTTGCATAATGAGCCGGCTAGTTATTCTATGCAGCAAGGTTAAGTCGATAGACGGAGCCGCAGCGAAAGCGAGTCTGAATAGGGCGATTCAGTTGCATGGAATAGACGCGAAGCTGAGTGATCTACCCTTGGCCAGGATGAAAGTAGGGTAACACCTACCGGAGGTCCGAACCAGTGTTGGTTGAAAACAGCTTGGATGAGCTGAGGGTAGGGGTGAAAGGCTAATCAAACTCAGTTATAGCTCGTTCTCCCCGAAATAGCTTTAGGGCTAGCCTTGAGAACTTTCAATCCCGGTGGTAGAGAACTGGATGGACTAGGGGCCTTACAGGGTTACCGAATCCAACCAAACTTCGAATGCCGAAGATTGTGATCTCAGGAGTCAGACTGTGGGGGCTAAGCTTCATAGTCAAAAGGGAAAGAACCCAGATCACCAGCTAAGGTCCCAAAATACGAGCTAAGTGGAAAAGGATGTGGAAACACTTTGACAACCAGGAGGTTGGCTTAGAAGCAGCCATCCTTTAAAGAAAGCGTAACAGCTCACTGGTCAAGTGGGTCCGTGCCGACAATATCAACGGGGCTTAAGCTCGTTACCGAAGCTGTGAATTACCTGCCACAAGGCAGTAGTGGTAGGGGAGCATTCCATAAGCCTGCGAAGTCATCCGGTGACGGGTGGTGGAGGTATTGGAAGAGACCCTGCCGGCATAAGTAGCGATAATCGCGGTGAAAACCCGCGACGCCGAAAATCTAAGGTTTCCTGGGGAAGGTTAATCCGCCCAGGGTCAGTCGGTCCCTAAGCTCAGGCCGAAAGGCGTAGGCGATGGGAATGCCGTCAACATTCGGCAACCACCCGCGTGGCGTTATCAGCAATGGGGTGACGCAGAAGGATAGACTGTCCCTCCGATTGGAAGTGGAGGGCTAAGCTCGTAGGAGGTCTGGTCAGGCAAATCCGGCCGGGCATTAACTCCGAGAAGCGAATGGGGAGCCGTAAGGCGCAAACCAGTCGATTCCACACTGCCAGGAAAAACCTCTAGCGAGCCATTCAGGTGACCGTACCGTAAACCGACACAGGTAGATGAGGAGAGAATCCTAAGGCGCTTGAGAGAACACTCGTTCAGGAACTCGGCAAATTAGCTCCGTAACTTCGGGAGAAGGAGTGCCCACTCTAGGTGTAGTCCCTCGCGAATGAAGCCGAAGTGGGTTGCAGCGAATAGCGTCAGGCGACTGTTTACTAAAAACACAGCACTCTGCAAAGACAAAAAATCGATGTATAGGGTGTGACGCCTGCCCGGTGCCGGAAGGTTAAAAGGAGGGGTCATTGGGAGCAATGCGCGAGAAGCTCTGAATTGAAGCCCCGGTGAACGGCGGCCGTAACTATAACGGTCCTAAGGTAGCGAAATTCCTTGTCGGGTAAGTTCCGACCTGCACGAATGGCGTAACGATCTGACGACTGTCTTAACGAGTGACTCAGCGAATTTGTAATACCGGTGAAGATGCCGGTTACCCGCCACTAGACGGAAAGACCCCGTGCACCTTTACTACACTTTAGCAATGTATTTCGGTGCGGTATGCGCAGAATAGGTGGGAGGCTTTGAACTGTGGGTTTCGGCCTGCAGGGAGCCAACGGTGAGATACCACTCTTATCGTTCTGAGATACTAACCTCCGCTCGTGATCCGGGCGAGGGACATTGCTTGACGGGTAGTTTGACTGGGGCGGTCGCCTCCCAAACTGTAACGGAGGCGCTCGAAGGTGTGCTCAGGCTGTTTGGAAATCAGCCATCGAGTGTAAAGGCATAAGCACGCTTAACTGCGAGACATACAAGTCGAGCAGATGGGAAACCAGGACTTAGTGATCCGGTGGTTCTGTATGGAAGGGCCATCGCTCAACGGATAAAAGGTACGCCGGGGATAACAGGCTGATCTTGCCCAAGAGTTCATATCGACGGCAAGGTTTGGCACCTCGATGTCGGCTCATCGCATCCTGGAGCTGAAGAAGGTTCCAAGGGTTGGGCTGTTCGCCCATTAAAGCGGTACGTGAGCTGGGTTTAGAACGTCGCGAGACAGTTCGGTCCCTATCTGTGGTGGGCGCAGGATATTTGAGGGAATCTATCCTTAGTACGAGAGGACCGGGATGGACGAACCTCTAGTGCACCAGTTGTCGTGCCAACGGCATAGCTGGATAGCTAAGTTCGGACGGGATAAACGCTGAAAGCATATAAGCGTGAAACCCACCCCAAGATGAGATATCCCCTCCCCTTCAGGGTGACTAAAGACCCCTGGAAGACCACCAGGTGATAGGCTGGGTGTGGAAGTGCGGTAACGCGTGAAGCTTACCAGTACTAATCGGTCGTGAGGCTTGACCATAAAATTTACCCTGCTTGAAATTCCGCATCCGGGAATCTGATCGTCGTTGCCTGATTTGTTTGAGTTTTCGAGTTTCCGGTGACTCTAGCGGAGGGGTCACACCCGTTCCCATCCCGAACACGGAAGTTAAGCCCTCCAGCGCCGATGGTACTGCATTGGCAACGATGTGGGAGAGTAGGTCGTCGCCGGATTAAATTTAAAAAGCCCCGGGTATTCAGCCCGGGGCTTTTTATTGGTGCGCCAGTCCACATTCCCGAATGGTTCAAGGTGCAATTGACCCGAACTAAGGTAAAATCGGTGCTCCTGACAACAGATGGAGGCAATCATGGTAAAAGGGAAAATCGCCCTGATCACCGGAGCCAGCAGCGGCATCGGACGCGCGACCGCCATCCGATGGCGCGGAACGGCGCGCGCGTGGGGGTGACAGGAAGGCAAATGAAAGCGCTTCAGGAACTCGTCGATCAGATTGCCGCCGATGGGGGCGAGGCTGCGGCCTTTGCCGGGGATCTGAGCCGGGATGAAGACCGCAGAGCACATCGTTGCCGACGGTGGCGGCACGGTTCGGCGGCATCGACATCCTGGTCAACGCGGCCGGCACGATTGCGAATGGCACGATTGAAAACACCAGCTTTTCCGAATGGCGCTCCATGTTCGACGTCAATCTCGACGCCGTCTTTGCCATGATGCAGCTCGCCCTGCCCTACCTGGAAAAGAGCCGGGGCAGCATCGTTAACGTGAGCAGCGTGACCGGAATCCGCGCCTTTCCCAATGTCCTGGCCTATTGTGCCAGCAAGGCGGGGGTCGATCAGCTGACCCGCTGCGCGGCACTGGAACTCGCCGCCAAGGGAATCCGGGTGAATGCCGTCGATCCCGGAGTGGTGGTTTCCAATCTTCATCGCCGCGGCGGCATGGCCGAGGAGAAATACCGGGCATTCCTGGAACACAGCCGGAGCACCCACCCGCTCGGGCGGGTCGGGCAACCGGACGACATTGCCGGGGCCATCATGTTTCTGGCTTCCGACCAGGCGGACTGGATCACCGGCGTCAGCCTGCCTGTGGATGGCGGCCGGCACCAGACCTGCGCGCGCTGATCAGTCTCGGCGAACGTGGTTGGTGACGAAATTGACGATTTCCACGAGGGAACTGCCGGGGGGGAAGATCTCCGCGATTCCCATCGCCTTCAGTCTGGGAATGTCAGGATCGGGGATGATACCGCCGGCAAAGACCATGACGTCGTCAAGCTGCTGCTCGCGTTTCAACTCCATCAGTCGTGGAAACAGATGCATGTGAGCGCCCGACAGGATGGAAAGCCCGATGGCATCCACATCCTCCTGGAGCGCGGCGTGAATGATCTGTTCCGGCGTCTGGCGCAGCCCGGTATAGATTACCTCCATACCGGCATCCCGAAGCGCGCGCGCAATGACCTTCGCGCCCCGATCATGTCCATCCAGTCCCGGTTTGGCGATGAGTATTCGGATCTATTTTCTCTGTCATGGGATCGCACACTGGGCTCGAACCATCTAAAATATGCTCGGCTCCTGATATTCACCAAAGACCTCCCGCAGCGAATCGCAGATTTCGCCCAGGGTGGCGTAGGCGCGTACACAGTCGAGAATGCGGGGCATCAAGGGATCCGTTCCCGCGGCGCTGCGCTTTAGAGCCGACAACGTGCCCGCTACCCTTCCGTTATCCCGTCGGGAGCGCAGCTGCTGCAGCCGCTCGCACTGCCGCTTCTGAACCGCATCGTCGATGACCAGGATATCCACCGGGGGCGGTTCTTCAGTGACGAACTCATTAACCCCCACCACGATCTTGTCCCTGGCCTCTACGGCCCGCGCGAACTGATACGATGATTCCTGGATTTCGCGCTGCGGATATCCCTTTTCGATGGCCGCCACCATCCCCCCCAGGGCGTCGATGCGGTCGCAGTAATCCATCGGCGGCCCCTTCCATTTCGTTCGTCAGGCTTTCGAGGAAATAGGAGCCGCCGAGCGGATCGATCGTATTTGACACTCCACTTTCATGGGCGATGATCTGCTGGGTGCGCAGGGCGATGGTGACCGACTTCTCCGTGGGCAACGCGAGCGTCTCATCCAGGGAGTTGGTGTGCAGGGACTGGGTTCCCCCCAAAACCGCGGCCAGAGCCTGCAACGTCACCCGCACCACGTTGTTATATGGTTGCTGAGCCGTAAGCGAGACCCCCGCCGTCTGGCAGTGGATGCGGCACAGCAGCGATCTGGGATCCCGGGCATGGAAGCGATCCGTCATCGTTCTCGCCCAGATCCGCCTTGCCGCGCGCAGCTTGGCGATTTCTTCGAAGAAATCGTTGTGAACATCGAAAAAGAAGCTGAGCCGCGGCGCGAAATCATCAACCGCCAGGCCGGCCCGGACGCCATATTCGACATACTCGATGCCGTCGCGCAGGGTAAAAGCCAATTCCTGGATCGCCGTCGATCCGGCTTCCCGGATATGGTACCCGCTGATGGAGATCGTGTTCCAGCGCGGTACGTTACGCGCGGCGAACGTCATCGTGTCCGTGATCAGGCGCATGGAAGGCTCGGGCGGGTAAATGAAGGTCTTCTGGGCGATGTATTCCTTGAGGATGTCGTTCTGGATCGTGCCGGAAAGATCCTTCCAGTCCGCCCCCTGTTTCTCCGCCGTTGCCAGGTACATCGCCCAGATCACAGCGGCCGGGGCGTTGGTGGTCATCGAAGTGGTGACCTGATCCAGCCGGATGCCGTCAAACAGCAATTCCATGTCGGCCAGCGAATCGATCGCCACCCCGCACCGGCCCACCTCACCATACGCCTCGGGACTGTCAGAGTCGTATCCGAACAACGTCGGGTAGTCGAAGGCAACCGACAATCCGGTCTGGCCTTGCTTGAGCAGGTACTTGAAACGCAGGTTGGTGTCCTCGGCCGCGCCGAAACCGGCGAACTGCCGCATCGTCCAGAGACGCCCCCGATACATGTTCTGATACACCCCGCGAGTGTAGGGAAACTCGCCGGGATTGCCCAGATCAACGGAAGCATCAAATCCGGGCAGGTCGCCGGGCGTGTAGATTTCCCGGATCGTGTGTCCCGACAGGGTGGTGAAGTCACGCGGCGCCGATTTTTTCTCGTTGGTTTCTGCGATTTTCATGTGATGTCAATGTATACCATTTGTATACCATTTTTACAGAGGCGGTACAATTTCGGTTCGGAGGGCCATCTCCGCATCTGCCTGCAATAGTCTGAGGAATTTACGGATGATTTTTTTCCAGACGCTGGGCTTCCTTGAAGCACCTGATCGCATCGTCATGCCGGCCCATCCCTTCCAGGATGTAACCCTTGTCCATCCATATAGCCACCTGGCTCTTGATGGACTTGAATCCGCCCGCATTGACCTCCAGCA
Source organism: Terriglobia bacterium (assembly GCA_963824985.1). Classification (GTDB taxonomy): domain Bacteria; phylum Acidobacteriota; class UBA6911; order UBA6911; family UBA6911; genus JAFNAG01. The sequence goes on along the minus strand of CAWGRQ010000038.1, from coordinate 57,004 downwards.
GCCGGACGGCAAGTTCGGGCTGGGCATGGTGCCGGAATTGGTCCGATAAGCCGAGCAATTCCTTCAGTAGCAGTGGTTCCTGATCATCGGGCCACTTCATCTGAAAGATCTTGTTTGCCTCGTCGAAAGCGCGGTTGAAATCTTTCTTGATGATAAGAATCACGACAATCTCATGTTGAGCTTCAGCCAACCGGCGCGTCTTGACGAGATCGTTGGATTGAACCGCGGGGCTAAAATAGGCCAAGGGGATTAATGCCGCGAAAAATACGCCGGCCAGGATAGCCCTGCTGCCTCCGCTCGCACCCCACATTATTTATTCTCCGATTGGAAAGGATTGGTCATGACCTCGGCACGCACCTCCGCGAACGGATTTTCCAGGAATACGGCGGGGGAGAGTTGGCCCACCGGGGTAATATTTCGCGTTTGGCGGATCTGCACCGCATGGATCCGTTCTGTGACCGAGCGCCGGACGAGATACTCGTTCATGAAGACCACGAATTCCCTTTCGGTGGCCTGATGCTGCTGGTAGCCCCAGATTCCGATTGCCAGTGCTACGGTTGCCGCCAGAGTCGCCATCGCGGCGGCCCATCGGTTCACGGTCAAAAACTGGAAAATCCCCCCCGAATTGGCAGGCGACGGCATCTCCGAAATCCGGGCGCGGAGATTGTTCCAGATTTCCGGCATCGGTTCCAGATCGCGGGCATGGGTGTCGACGAAGTCAACCGAGGCGCTCAGGTCCCGATACTCCGCATTACATGGCGGACACATTTCCAGGTGCAGCCTCAGGTGTTCCGCGTCGGAACCCGGAAGCTCCCCGTCGATATAAGCCGTTAGATCTTCGTTGCATTGACGGCAATTCATAGTTACACCTTAAGATATTCCTTGACCTGTTTCCGTACCAGAAGACGGGCTCGGTGGATGTCCGTTTTGACGCTGGCGAGACTGCGCCCGACGATCTCGGCAATTTCCTGGTAACTGTGGTGCTGCAGGGCAGACAGTACGAAAACCTCACGATATTTTTCCTGAAGCCCCAGAATCGATCGCTGCACCACCTGTTCCAGTTCTGCCGATTGATACATCTCCTGTGGATCCTTGCGCTCATCCACAAACTCCACGGCGGCCCGGCCTTCTTCGTCCTGATCATCTACGGATATCATAGGCGGCGGACGCCTGCGATATCTCTGATAAACAAAGTTCCTCGCGATGCGAAAAAGCCACGGTTCGAATCTGGCATCGTCCTTAAGCGAGCTCAGTTTCCGATACACCGTCACGAACGTTTCCTGAGTCAAATCCTCCGCTTCCTCAGTGGACGCGACCATGCGGTAGATGAAATTGAAAACCCTGCGCGCGAACATATCGTACAGGCGTTGAAAGGCTCCAAGATCACCCTTTTTGGCCTGTCCGATCCACCGCTCAAGCAGATCTGAATCTGCCGCCACGCCTTCTGGGTTCAGAAAATGTCTGTTCAAACTGAACTCACCAAGGAAGATCCGGCAGATCAGGGAAAGTTTCGTTCCTGCCGGAAAAAAGTTTTCATCCCCCCCCCCGTACTGCGGTCATCAGGTCAGATGAACGCCCGGTCCGGGGAAGCAAACCGGTTTCAGCCCGCAGTCTGAATCTAGTCCATAAACAACCCTGACGGCAACTGCAAATTTTGAAAATATTTAGCCGATGCTTAACAGCAGAACGCAAAGACGCAAGGCCGCAAGGACGCAAAGGGAACCCTTTCGGTTCGTGGGCGTGGGCGGCCTTCGGCCGCATCCTTGGACGAGTCGCGCGAGAAAGCGCAATCCTCCTGAGTAGCCGCTGCCCGCGCTTTCTCGCGCGACTCGTCCAAGGATGTGCCAGCGCGAAGAGCTGGGCTCACGCCTGTGGGTCAGCGGCGATCTTTGCGTCCTTGCGCTTTATTTCCTCATCCATTATATTTGGCTAAACAATTACCTTTTTGCTGCCCCCGGCCACCCGATGCCGATTCCCAAATATATTTCTTGATATTCACCTTATTGCCACCTATACTGCAACAGTGAAAGAAAGGTGAAGCCAATGAAGCTGACCAGGCGACAGAAAGAGATCCTCGATTTTGTCACTGAGTTTATCGAGCGGGAGGGGTATTCGCCGAGCATGGAGGAGATCGCGGCACACTTTAGTTTCGCTTCCCTGAATGCGGTCTTCAAACATCTCGGCGCGCTGGAGGCGCGCGGTTATCTGCATCGAGACGCAAATCGTGCGCGATCGATCGAGGTGACGCGTCCCGCGACGGTTGGTCTGCAAACGCTCCCCATGTACGGGACCATCGCCGCCGGCGGCCCCATTGAGGCAATTCCCACTCCCGAAACACTCACCGTCCCCGAAGATCTACTCCCCGGGCAGGGCTCGTATTATGTGCTCCGGGTCCAGGGAGAATCGATGATCGACGAACATATTGAGGACGGAGATTATGTGGTAGTCGAATCGCGGGTCCAGGCAGAAGACGGGAAGATGGTAGTGGCGTTGGTGGACGGAGAAAACGTCACGCTGAAAAAACTTTTTCGTGAAGGACCCCTGGTCCGGTTGCAGCCCGCGAACCCGTCCGTCTCTCCCCTGATCATGAACGCCGAACGCGTTCAGATTCAGGGGGTGGTGGTTGCGGTAATGAGAAAATATCGATAGAAAGGGAGGTATCGATGAACGGCATTTACCAGGTGATCGTCCGCGGACGGCGAATGGAGAGCCGTGACCTGCGGAAACTGCTGGCCCGTGCGGTTGCTGAAAAGCGGACCATGGATCAACGGCTCCGTCTTTTTGGATCGTTGCACCCCGGCGAATTGTCGGCATCCGGCATGACTGCGCCCAGGACTCTTTGTGCCGGAGAAAATTCGGGCCGCTGACGCGCCATGCAGGGGTTCTCCACCATCACGGTCCTTGCGCATTTTATTACCGGCGTCAATTCCATCCTGCGAGAACACAACCGTGCGGCTCTGCCGATTTGTTCTTTGTTGACTGGACTTCCAGCGTGACTATTCATGAACATGGTCGCCCGGTTGGGAGTCAAAATTGAGTCCGGCATGCGAAGCTTTTTGGCCCGCCGAAAATCCATGCACAACCTTTATGCAAACAGGTAAGAACCGGTCTGCTTTCAGACAATTAAGCCTGTCGAAAAATCGATTTTCACACAGTTTTCCACACATTTTGTGAAAAAGTATTTGGCACTTCCCGGGGGGCATTTCCCGAAGAAAAATCTGCCTCTCGGGCCTCAAAATTGTCCGTATGCCGTAGCTGCCATTTCTGTATTGCATGCCGGTTCGGATGAAGGTTGCAAGTTGCTCATCTGATGCTATAATGCCGCTTCGTACTAACCATCGACATGGAATCCAGACGCTGCCGGGTTTTCTGTTCGGATGATGCCGGTGCCACAAATCGTGACCAGCTGACGAGCAGCATCCGCCTGCTGGCAAGAAATCTCCGCGCCGGGTGAAGGCATGGCCAGACTTTTCAAAAAAGAGGAAAAGTTTTACCGGATCTTTAACCTCATGATCGCCCATATCCTGGAGGCGACGGAAATTCTCAACCGGATGGTTTCGGAACCCGCTGGTGATTTGCAGACCATGGCCAGCCAGATCAAAAACCTGGAACACCAGGGGGATGATCTGACGCATAAGGTGATCGACGAACTGAACAAGACTTTTGTCACACCCATCGATCGCGAGGACATCCATGATCTCTCGATGGCCCTGGACGATGTGCTTGACGTGATCGATGCCACGGCGGCGCGCATCGTGCTTTTTAAGATCCGGGTTCCCATTGCCGAAGTGCCCGAAATGGCCGCGGTCCTGCTCAGCCAGGTCAGGGAGATCTCTGCTGCGATCAGCCACTTGCAGGATAATGATCACGTCGTGGAACGGTGCATTGAAATCAATCGCCTGGAAAACGACGCGGATCGCTTGTTCCAGTCTGCGATCGGCAATCTGTTTGAGCACATCAAAGATCCGATCGACGTGATCAAGCGCAAGGAAATCATCGAAAGCATGGAGCGGGCCACGGACATGGCGGAAGATGTCTCCAACGTGCTCGAGTCGATTGTCGTGAAGAACGCTTGATCCCAATACTGCTCCAAAAAATAGCTCTTTGCGCCCTCGCGCCCTTGCGTCATTGCGTTAAAAAAATCAACGCAAGGACGCCAAGACGCAAAGTCGCAAAGCCAAAAGATTTTCATGCGTCACCGGGTGCGCCACGGCGCGTAAGAGGCCGTTCCAAAGGGATAAGTCTCGGTGACATCCGAGGCATCCGTGATCTGATTATTTGGGTCGCGCGTATGTGAAGAGCATCGGAATCAAGGCCGGCTAAATCGGCCGCAGCGCCTCGCCGCGGACCAGGTCGCGGAACTGTTCCCGTTTCCGGATCACCTTGTATCGCTCTCCCCGAACCAGGACTTCAGCCGCCCGCGGGCGGGAGTTGTAATTGGACGACAGGACAAATCCGTAGGCCCCGGCGCTCCTGATCGCCAGCAACTCATCCGACTTCATGACCGGCAGCCGGCGGTTGCGCGCCAGAAAATCCCCCGATTCACAAATGGGGCCGACCACGTCCGCCTGGCATGTCGGGCGCCGCGTGACGGTCACCGGCTCGATCCCATGGTACGCGCCGTACAGACTGGGGCGCATCAGGTCGCTCATGCCGGCGTCCACGACGATGAAGTTCTTCCCGCCGCTTTGCTTGGTCACCACCACGCGGGTGACAAGTATGCCGGCATTGCCGATAATCACCCTCCCCGGTTCCAGGATCAGGGTGCAGTCGAGGTCGCGCACCGAAGCGACGAGTGCCCGGGCGTATTCATTCGGATTTGGCGGCTGCTCATCGTCATAAACGATCCCGAGTCCGCCGCCGAGGTCCAGATGCTTGAGGTTTATGTCTTCGGCGCGCAGGTTGATGAAGATCTCCTTCAGCCGGAGCAGGGCCATCAAAAACGGTTTGACCGAAGTGATTTGCGATCCGATGTGGCATCCGATCCCGGTGATCCGGAGATGGGGCGATCGTCGCGCGGTTCGGTACAGCTCCAACGCCTGGTCGATCGCGATGCCGAACTTGTGCTCGCGCAGGCCGGTAGCGATATAGGGGTGTGTGCCCGATTCGACATCAGGATTGACGCGCAGGGCAATCCCGGGGACCTTTCCCAGCGCTCGTGCCCGTGCCTCCAGAATATGGAGCTCGGCCTCCGACTCGACGTTGAATTGCAGAATGCCGCGGCGCAGACCGAGATCTACCTCATCCATCGTTTTGCCGACTCCGGAAAAGACGATCTTCATGGGATTCATACCGGCGGCATGGGCGCGCATCAGTTCTCCTCCGGAGACCACATCAAACCCGGCACCCATGCGGCGCAGGCGGGAGAGAATTGCCAGGTTGGAATTGGCCTTGACCGCGTAGCAGGTGAGGTGGGGAACTGCCGCGAAGGCGTCATCAAAAGAGCGGAATTGGTGTTCTAGCGCCGACTGGCTGTAGAGGTAAAAGGGGGTGCCAACCTCGCGGGCGATCTCGGCAATCGGGACGTCCTCGCAGTGCATCTTGCGGTTTTTGAAGGCAAAAAATTTCACCTCTACCTCCTCTGGGGCGAAAAAGTTCAGCCTGCCGGTCGGAACGGCTCTCATGAACGGGTTTCAGGAAAGCTCGGGGTGGGACGAAGCCCGGTACACCACCCGGCCACCGACCATGGTCTGGAGTACCCGAAGGTCGCGGCTCAGGAAAACCAGATCGGCATCGGCGCCAGGCGATATGATCCCCTTGTGCTCCCCCATGAGCATACTGCGCGCGGGTGTGGCGCTTGCCGCCGTGAGTGCCTCATGAAGGGGAAGATCCAGCCAGTCGACGAGGTTGGACACCGCGCGATCGAGCGTCAGGACGCTTCCTGCCAGGCGGCCTTCCGCATCACGGCAGGTTCCATCCCTGACTTCTATGAAGGCATCGCCCAGCGGATACTTCCCGTCGGGCATGCCAACCGCACTTGAGCCGTCGGTGGCCAGCAGGGCGCGCTCCACCCCTTTGATCCGCAGCAGCAGTTGCAGTGCCGTCGGACGGACATGGACTCCGTCGGCGATCATTTCGGTAAAAACGCGGTCATCGGTCAAGGCCACCCCAAGGATGCCCGGTTCCCGCTGATGCAATGGCCGCATGGCATTGAAGGTGTGGGTTGCCTGTGAGGCGCCGGCATCAATGGCCGCCCGCGCCTGTTCCTCCGTGGCATCGGAATGTCCCAGCGACACGCGGATGCCGCGCGCGACTGCTTCCCGGATCAGGTCCAGACCGGGATCCATTTCCGGGGCGATGGTAATGCGACGGATGGAGTGCCCGGAGAGTTCCACGAGACGGACGAACCACCCAACGTCGGCCGGTTTCAGAAGATCCGCGTCATGAGTTCCGCGGCGAAGAGGATTGAGGTGGGGACCTTCCAGGTGAATGCCGATCATTCGGGCACCGTCGCCAGTCTCATGGCGGTGTGTGACCAGACCGCGCACCGCCGCTTCGATACGGTCATCCGGCGCCGTCATCGTCGTGGCGAGAAACGAGGTCGTGCCATGCCGTGCCAGCACAGCAGATGCAGCCTGCAAAGACGCTCTAGTCCCATCCATGAAATCGTGCCCGGCAGCGCCGTGGACATGCAGGTCAACGAATCCCGGTGCCACGATCGCGTCGGGCACGTGGACCATCATTCCCCGTGGGGCATCCTGGACTTCCCGCGCCGGAAGCATCCGGCGAATCGTCCCCGCTACGATGTGCAGCAACCAGTCCCGCCGTCGCTGATAAGGGGTGAACAGCGTGTCGCAGCGCACCCAGACTTCCTGATCTTCGGCCATGGGGGTCAAGGTGTTCCTCCTCTCCTGTCAGGTTCGGGAGCCCTTCGGCCGCAAGGACCGATGGGTATACGCCTGGTCGAGCAGTTCGACCGGATGCAGCGTCTGGATCGGCAGGTTCCGGGCCTCGAGCCCGGCCCGCAGCTGAAGCAGGCAGCCGGGATTGCCGCTGGCTACGGCTTGAGCGCCGGAGCGGATGACATCAGCGACCTTCTCGTTCAGGAGGCGTTCTGCCATATCCGGCTGGGTCAGATTATATATGCCGGCACTGCCGCAACATCGGTCCGCCTCGCGCAGCTCGACGAGTCGTAAGCCGGGGATTAAGCGGAGCAACTTGCGCGGAGCCTCCCGGATCCCCTGGCCGTGCAAAAGATGACAAGGGTCGTTATAGGCCACCCGCAGGTCGACCCGCCCCATTTCCGGGTCGATCCCGATCTCATCCAGGAATTCGCTGATGTCGCGCACTCGGCGGCTGAAAGATCGGGCGCGCTCTGCCCAGCCGGCGTCATCCGCCAGTAGCCGATCATATTCTTTCAGCATTACTCCGCAGCCGGCCGCGTTGACGACGATGACGCCGTCTCCACTCCGTTCAAAAGCCTCGATGTTCCTGCGAGCCAGGCGCCGGGCATCGTCCGCATCGCCGTCGTGCAGATGCAAAGCTCCACAGCAGGTCTGATGCTCCGGAAGGGCGACGGCGACGCCGTTGCGCCGCAGAACCCGCACCGTTGCCGCCTGCACCGGGCCGAAAAGCTCCGGCATGATGCAACCCTCGAATATCAGGGCGCGCGGGCCCGTGACCGCAGTGAGGGTTGACGGCAGGGCATAGCCCGGCCGTGGCGGAATGTCGGGGAGCAGTGCCTCCATCCGGGCGATGATCCCGGGCATCAGCCGTAATAGCCCGGAGGCTCGTACCAGCCGGCGCAAGCCGCTGCGCTGGTAGCATTTCAATAGGATAAAGCCGGCATGCAGAAGCCGGCGACTGGGGACTACGCGTTGCAGCAGGAACCGGCGTGCGAACTCCCCGGCGGCTGACTGCTTCCGATGCCTGCGGATTTCGATCCGCGCCTCGTCCATCATGGAGGAAAAGCGCACTCCGGAAGGACAGGCGGTCTCACAGGCACGGCACTCCAGGCACAGCTGCATGTGCCGCTGGAAGCTCAGGCTGTCGGCGGGCAGGCGCCGGTCTTTCATCGCCTGGATCAGGTAGATGCGCCCGCGCGGTGAGTCGGCTTCGTTGCCGATCTGGAGATAGGTAGGGCATGCGGACAGGCAGATGCCGCAGTGGATGCAGTCCAGATGCACGCTCTCCCTCACTTCATTCTGCGGCGGCGCCTGGGCAGCCATGCTAGATTCCCCCAACGAATCGACCCGGGTTGAGCAGCCCTTTCGGGTCGAACTGCATCTTGATCCGGCGCATCAATTCCAGAGCCGGGGCCTGGTACCCCCAAACATCGAGCCCTTTTTTCACCTCCAGCCACGCCCGCTCCACCACCAGATGCCCACCCACAGCCAGGCAGTGCCGGCGCAGTTCATGGATTGCGGATTGTACCGCCTCGGCCGGAATGGTCGACTCAGGCCACTCATAACGGCCATGAAATACGTGAGTGCCCGCGTGGCCATAGAGGAAGGTGGCGGCGTGCAATCGTTTCCCCAACTCCTCCATCAGGTGGACCGATGCTGCCGCCGCCTGAGAGAGCACCGCGCACTTCAGGAGCAGGACGGCTCCGTCGATCGGGCCGGCACGCTGCCCGGCCATCCGAAGCCAGAATTCCTCGGATTCTGCCTTGCCCAAAACCCGGATGACTTTGGCCCGGCTCGCGGCAACGAGATCGCGGGCACGATCCATCTGCCATCTGACCGCGGCATCCATATCCCCGAATCGGATCAGCAGAATCCAGGGTGCAGTACCGGATTCGCCATCCAGCGCCGCCCAGGCAGTGGAGTTCACCACCTCCATGGCGTCGGGATCGAGATCGGCGCGCAATAATGATTGGACGGTCTCGAGGGCGTCAGACAGCGAAGGGTAACCCAGGGTCAGGGTTGCGATCGCCTCGGGTATCGGTTGCACCTTCAGGGTGAGCTCGGAGCAGAATCCCAGGGTTCCGAGTGACCCGGCATAGAGCTTGCACATGTCGTAGCCGGAGACGTTCTTGACCAGTTTTCCGCCGGCCATGGAACGCATGCCGTCTGCGTGGGTCATCCTGATGCCGATTAACATGTCGCGCACGGTGCCGAAGCGAAAGCGGATCGGGCCGCTGGCGTTTCCTGCTACCAGGCCGCCCAGTGTGGCTGCCTCCGGACGTGGCGGATCGAGGGGGAGAAATTGATTTTCGGCACGGAGTATCTGTTGTAAATCCCCCAATCTTGTACCTGCCCGCACAGAAACGGTCAGATTGCCGGGCTCGTATTCCACGATGCCCTTCATGCGACGCGTATGAACCGCCAGGTTTACGGAGCGCGGCGGATTTCCCAGATCAAGCTGAGTGCCGCCTCCGACCGCGACCATGGTCCAACCGGCGGTGCCCGCTTCCTTCATGGCGAGGGCGAGCTCCGCTTCCGATTCGGGGGCCACCTCGCGATCTACGGGGACGCCGTCGATGTGGAGAATCGATCCGATCAAGGGGAACCTCAATGAAACCGGCAGAACCGTGACGGGAAAATCTTGCCCGGGTTGCAGAGTTCGTCAGGATTGAATGCCGCATGCACCCGCCGCATCGCTTCCATGTCGGCGGCGGAAAACAACATGTCCATGTATTCGTTTTTTTCGCTGCCGATGCCGTGCTCGCCGCTCAGGGTTCCCCCCGCCTCGACACAGATGAGGAGCATCTTGCGCACCAGTTCCAGAATCCGCGCTTCCTCCCCATCGAGGGTGCGGTCAAAAAGCAGGATCGGGTGAAGGTTGCCGTCTCCGGCGTGCGCCAGACTGGCCAGGGCGACTCCGGCACGGTCGGCAATTTCATAGATGCGCGTCACTACTTCGCCCAGCCGATGACGAGGCACCACGGCATCGTGGAGGTACAGATCGCGGGTCATGCGCCCTGCCGTGCCGAATGCCTCTTTGCGCCCGCGCCATAACGCCATGCGCTCTTCGTTGGTCTTGGCCACCCGCAGTTCCCGGCACCCGTGCTGCAGGCAGATTTCCGCCGCCCGGTCGGCCTGGCCGGGCAGCGCGGCTTCGAGACCGTCGATTTCAATAATCAGGATCGCTTCGGCATCCGTCGGCAAGCCGAGTTTGCGCGCCGCTTCCACGGCGCGGATCGCACGGCGGTCCATCATTTCCAGTGCCGCCGGGATGATGCCGGCCGCGATGATGTCCGAGACCGCTTCGCAGGCGTCCTTCAGGGAGTGGAACGCCGCAAGCATTGTTTTTGCGGCTTGGGGAAGCCGGCTGAGCTTCAGCACCGCAAGCGTCGCCACACCCAATGTTCCCTCCGAACCGGTAAAGACGCCGGCCAGGTCGTATCCGGGACAATCGGCGGCGCGGCTGCCCAGCTCCACACTCTCCCCGGTCGGCAACACAACCTCGAGACTGACAACGTGGTTTGTGGTGGTTCCATACTTCAGGCAGTGAGGACCGCCGGCGTTTTCCGCGATGTTACCGCCGATGCTGCTTACCATCGAGCTCGACGGATCGGGCGCAAAATAGTATCCGGAAGGAGAGGCCGCCCGGGACAGCTCCAGGTTGACCACGCCCGGTTGAACCACCGCCTGGCGGTTATCGAAGTCGAGTTCGCGGATGGACTTCATCCGGGCCAGCGAAATCACGATGCCGCCAAAACGTGCCAGCGCGCCGCCGCTTAAACCGGTGCCGGCGCCTCGCGGGACAAACGGAATTCCATGCCGGCGCGCCAGATCGACGATGCGTGCGATCTCTTCCCGGTTTGATGGAAGCACAACTACGTCCGGAAGATGACGATGCAGCGCGAACCCGTCGCATTCGTAGGCGATCATCTCCTCCGCGTCCGCAAGCACCTGCCCGGCGCCCACAATCCCGCGGAGTTCTTCCAGAATATCCGGTTTCAGTGGCATCTCCCGTGAGTAGCCATGCACCCGATGACCATGGCTGTCAAACGGCGCAATTATAGCACTGCTCTCTTCCGTGGAAATCAAAACAAAAACGCCACGGATTTCACGGATTCCACAGATTTGTTGAAAAACTCTCGATCATGTACCGGGGCCGCCGATGCTTAACAGCAGAACGTAAGGACGCAAGGACGCAAAGGGAACCCTTTCTGTTCGTGGGCGTGGGCGGCCTTCGGCCGCATCCTTGGACGAACCGCGCGAGAAAGCGCAACCCTCCTGAGTAGCCGCTGCCCGCGCTTTCTCGCGCGGCTCGCCCAAGGATGTGCCAGCGCGAAGCGCTGCGCCCACGCCTGTTGGTCAGCGGCGATCTTTGCGCCTTTGCGTTTTATTTCTTCATCCATTATATTTGGCTAAACAATTACGGGATCCGGATCCCGGGAATCGAATACGAACGCGCGCTCGAATTGGAACTGACCGGGCGGCAAACACTTCGCTGAACGGCAGGCACCGATCTGAAATCAAGACCTCGACCGCCCTCATCGCAGAACGCCGCGCGCCAGATTTGCATTACCCGACCGCCATGGGACTCCGGCTGGCGCTGCTCCTCAACTTCGGCGCCAGGTTGCTCCAGTTCAAACGTGGGATCCTCCGGGTTTTCTGAATCTGTGGAATCCGTGAAATCCGTGGCGTTTTTGTTTTTTTGACCCATTGATTTTGTCGAGCCGGTCAGGGTCGGAGATCTGCGTTCAGGAGAAGATCCGTGTCCGGGAAAACCCACTTTTTCAAAGACTGTCTGTGCAGGGTGTGTTGATGTATAATCGCGCCTTACAGTGGAGATCAACATGAATCTGCGGTCCTTCCGGCGGATGGCCGGGCTGACGATTCTGGCATTCTGTGGCGCATCGGGTGCATCCCGGGCCGGAGACCGGGCCCCCCGTGTGTTGAACGGCATCGATGTTTTGCGCCGGCAGGGCTTCGCCCCCCTGGCCGGCAAGCGCCTCGGCCTGGTGACCAATCACACCGGTCTGGCCGCGGATGGCGCAACCACGATCGACCTGCTCTTCAAATCAGAGACCTGCAAGCTGGTGGCGCTGTTCAGCCCGGAACACGGCATCAGGGGGGGGATGGACAGCCGGATCGAATCGTCGGTGGATGAGGTTACCGGGCTGCCGGTTCACAGCCTGTACGGGGAAACGTTGCGGCCGCGCCCGGAGGTGCTCAAGGGTCTGGATGTTCTGGTTTACGATATCCAGGATGTCGGCGCCAGGTTCTACACATACGCGACGACCATGGCCTACTGCATGGAAGAGGCGGCCCGAGCCGGGATTCCATTTTATATACTGGACCGGCCGAACCCGATCGGGGGCCTGGACGTGGAAGGGCCGATGCTGGATGCCGACAAGACCTCCTTCGTCGGCTACATGCCGCTGCCGGTCCGGCACGGAATGACGATGGGGGAACTGGCGCGCTATTTCAACGCCGAAAAAAAGATCGGCGCCGACCTGCGGGTAATCGAAATGGAAGGGTGGCGGCGGAACTTTTATTTCAACGATACGGGACAGCTCTGGGTGAACCCTTCGCCCAACATGCGCAGCCTGCTGGAGGCGCTCCTGTACCCGGGTGTCTGCCTGCTGGAAGCGACCAATGTCTCCGTGGGGCGGGGAACCGACACTCCGTTTGAGGTGATCGGAGCTCCCTGGGTGGAGCCGCGCCGTCTGGCGGCGGCCCTGAGAGAGGCCGGAATTCCGGGCATCGAATTCGTCCCGATCCAGTTTACGCCCACGGCCAGCGTGTTCAAGGGCCAGCAGTGCGGCGGGGTCAATCTCATCCTGACCGACCGCAAGGCGTTTCACTCCGTGCTGGCGGGGCTGACTCTGATCTCCGTCCTGCACAAGCTTTATCCCGACAAATTCGAGATCGATAAGACGATCCGCCTGCTCGGCAACCAGCAGGCGGTGGAAGCCCTCAAGCAGGGCGAGCCGCCCGCGAACGTACTGGGCGCCGCGGCGGGGGCAATGCGGGACTTTCTTTCCAGGCGACAGAGGGTATTAATCTACCAGTGAAGACGGAATCCTCAGAGGAGGAGTAGGCCCATGACTCCGGTGAAACGCAAGAAGAGGGAAGAAATCAAGATCACGATCGGTCCGTTCCGCAACCTGTCCGACTACCAGACCTGTATGGACATCCAACGCGAAGTCTGGCACTGCGAGGATGTGGATGTGGTGCCGATCGGTCTGATGATTGCCGCGGATCGGCACGGTTCGATTTCTCTGGGCGCCTACAACAGCCTCGGGGAGCTGATCGGCTTTTGCTGGAGCGTTTGTGGTTTCGAGAATGGCGAGGCGCTGCAGCATTCCCACATGTTGGGAGTGCGCGCCGCATACCGCAATTTCGATGTCGGGTACCGGCTGAAGTTGGCGCAGCGCAAAGAGGCTCTGCGGCGAAAGCAGAACGTCATCACCTGGACCTTCGATCCCATGCAGCCGCTGAATGCCTATTTCGGCCTTGGGAAGCTGGGTGCCTGGTCGGCTTCCTATCACGAAAACTTTTACGGCGAGACGACCAGTCAACTCCACCGGGGGTTGCCTACCGACCGGTTCATGGCCCACTGGGATCTGAAGAGTCCCCATGTCGAAGAGCGGCTGGAATCGGGTCCGCCGCGCCACGATGTGCACAAGCACCTGAAAAAATACGCACTCGTAAATCACCTGGAGGATCTGGCGCCGGGCATGACCGCGAGCTCGCCCCTCAAGCTGAATCTCACGGCCGATCGAATGCTGTTCGAAGTCCCCTACAACCTCCCGGATATCAAAGTGCGCAACCTCGGAGTGGCGCTGGAATGGCAGGGGAAGATGCGACAGGTGTTCCGCAATTATTTCAAGAAGGGATATGTCGCCACCGACTTTTGGGTTGCGGAGGAAGAGGGCCACCTGCGTGCCTTTTATCTCCTTGAGAAACGGAAGGTATAACGAAGCCCTGCATCAGGATAAATAGAGAGCCGGTGATCCCGGGCCGTTTCTCCAGTTGCTTGATTTCATTGAGGTACCGCTTGACTCTGCGTCGCGATACCCCTATAATCTTTTCCGTATCGCGGGGTGGAGCAGTCTGGTAGCTCGTTGGGCTCATAACCCAAAGGTCGAAGGTTCAAATCCTTCCCCCGCAACCAAAGCATTCATATACAGCAAAATTTATAAGTCATTCATAATCAGGGGGCTGCGAGGCCCCCTGAATCTGTTTCAAGCCGCAGTCACGTACCGCAATCTGACATTCCGCAACAGATTGCCCGCGCCTTTCTCGCCTGGCACCAGCACGGAAGCCATTTGATCCTTCGCCGCGAAGGACCTTTCACCCGGGTTGTTGTGCCAGACCACCCCGAATTGGACCGGTGAACTCTCCGCGCTATCATTCGTCTGGCCGGTCTCAGTGTCGACCAGTTCAGGAATCTCCCATACCTGCAATCACCCTGAATCTGAGATGACCGGCTGATCCGCCGAGTGCGGCCCTGCCTTCTGCAGAGCATCTGTCCACTCCCAAATCTGCGTGCAGAATGGCCAGGAAGCGACGAAACCCGCATGTCTCCAGCGGAGCCGGAAACTACGCAGGGGTCCGGACCGTTTCCTCAATGGATATTACTGATCCACGGGGGCGTCAGGGTGCGCGATTTTCACGGTTTTCGCTCAGCCTTTTACGTTGCCTTCCGCCCTGCCGCGAGGATACATTGACGGGCATGCCTCCGATCACTGAGACCATTTCCGAGGGAGAAACCCGATTCGATCTCTGGCGGCGCCGGGCCGGTCTGATTGCCGGACCGCTGGCCGGGCTCATAACTTTCACTCTGCTTCCCGGCCTGCCCGCTGAACAGAGGAGACTGGCATCGGTCCTGGTGCTGGTAATTGTTTTCTGGGTCACGGAAGCCATCCCTATTCCCGCTACCGCTCTGTTGGGGCCGGCGCTGTGCGTGCTGTTCGGGATCGGAGAAGCAAGGGATATCTTTCGCTATTTCGGCGATCCGATCATTTTCGTGTTTCTCGGCAGTTTCCTGATCGCGCAGGCCATGACGGTCAACGGGCTGGACCGGCGGTTCGCCCTCGCCATTCTGCAGTCGCCGGCCATCGGCCAGTCGCCGGGGCGCATCCGTCTGGCCATGGGCGGCGCCGTGGCACTGCTCTCGATGTGGATCAGCAACACGGCCGCGGCCGCCATCTTTTTCCCGATTGCCATCGGGGTCGGCGATGCGCTGACCCGGATCTATGCGGAGGACGGGCCGGAGGGGCGGCGGGCCTGCCGCAACTATGCCACCGGCCTCATGCTGATGATCGCGTACAGCGCATCGATCGGAGGGCTGGCCACTCCGGTCGGGACTCCGCCCAACCTTATCGGCCTGGGCATGATGGACACGCTGGCGGGACGCCGCATCCCGTTTTTTGAATGGATGCTGCTCGGCGTGCCGGTCGCCATCGTGATGTTTGCCGTTCTCTGCATACAGATGCGGATCATGCATCCGGCGCCCCGCCGCATGTTTAAAGGCGTGGATGCTACGGCGGGCCTGAAGAACGGCCTCCCCTCATGGGGCCGTGCCCAGACCTACACCATGGGGGCGTTTTTCATGGCGGTGATTCTCTGGGTGCTGCCGGGTTTTGTGGCGTTGATTCAAGGGACAGAGAGCCCGCTGTACCGGTTGCTGAGCACCCGCCTCCATGAAGGAGTGGTCGCGCTTCTGGCCGGCGCCCTGCTTTTCCTGATTCCGGTACGCTGGGATCCGCCGCGCGGGGCGCTCGAGTGGCGCGAGGCGGTCAACATCGACTGGGGGACGATTCTGCTGTTTGGCGGAGGTTTGAGTCTTGGCGGTCTCATGTACTCGACCGGTTTGGCCAAGAGACTGGCTGACGGGCTTCTTGGTTCGGGCGGCGACGCAGGGGTGTGGACGCTCACCGCGATATCGATGCTGTTTGCGATTCTGATTACGGAAACAACGTCCAACACGGCAGCGGCCAGCATGGTGGTGCCGATCTCGATCGCCGTGGCCGGTGCCGCCGGCGTGTCGCCGATTCCTCCCGCGATCGGTGCCACCATAGGTTCGAGCCTCGCGTTCATGCTGCCGGTTTCCACTCCGCCCAACGCGATTGTTTACGGGTCGGGGAAAATTACGGTAGTCCAGATGTTCCGCGCCGGCGTGATCCTGGATGCTGCCGGTTTCATCCTGCTGCTGATCCTGCTGCGCATTCTGTGTCCGTTACTGGGAATGGTTTAGCTTGGGTTCTGCCCGGGAGGAATGATGCCGATCATACTCAATCGCTCTCAAATCAATGAAATCCTTAGCGGCATCGATGTTCGCCGGATCATCGGCGAGATCGAGGACGGGTTTGTGGCCTTTTCACAAGGCCGCGTGGAGGTGCCCCCCGTTGGGGAACTGATCTTTGAAGAACCTCCGGGCGACGTCCACATCAAGTATGGATATATTCACGGGGACGATTACTTCGTCATCAAAATTGCCTCGGGTTTTTACGACAATGCCAGAATCGGCCTGCCCACGGGTTCCGGCATGATGCTGCTTTTCAGCCGCACGACCGGCATGCCCCTGTGCCTTTTGCTGGACGAAGGGCATCTCACCCAGGTCCGAACCGCGGCGGCCGGCGCGGTGGCGGCGAAATATTTTGCCCCTCGGCACGTTCAGCGCGTCGGAATTTTCGGCGCCGGCGTACAGGGCCGCATGCAGCTGGAATACCTGCGGCATGTCCGGGACGTGCGCGAGGCCGTGGTGTGGGGGGTGGATCATCCGGAACTGGAGAAGTACAAAGAGGAAATGGAAAAGCGCGGCTTCGCGGTCCGGACCACCCTGGATGCGCAAGAGATCGCCGCCACCTGCTCGCTCATCGTCACCGCGACCCCTTCCTGCAGGCCGCTGCTCCGGGCGGAAATGATCCGCAAGGGGACGCACATCACGGCGATGGGATCCGACACCCCGGAAAAACAGGAACTGGACCCCGCGATCCTGAAGCTGGCCGACCGGGTGGTCGTCGACAGCATCTCTCAGTGTCTTCTTCGAGGCGAGGCCTTTCGGGCGCTCAAGGCCGGGCTGATCCGGCGGGAGCGATTGGTCGAATTGGGAACCGCCATTCGCGAGCCCAGTCTGCAGCGTCAGTCCGACGACGAGATCACGGTTGTCGATCTTACCGGGGTTGCCGTCCAGGACATCCAGATCAGCAAATGCGTCTGGCGGGCCATGTCGGAAGCATCCCGCGCCGGGAGCGATTCCTCCGGCGCCTGATCGGTTTTGCAGAGGCCTGTTCCATGGGCGCCGCGCCGATGCACCCCTTCGTATCTGTTTAGCCCTGTGGTCAGAGACCGCAATAAACTGCCACGGATTTCTTTGATTCAACAGATTGAGCGTTTGACAGTCCGCGCCGGATAATGATGACCGGCGCGAAGCGCCGGGCCCCGCGGGCCCGCAAAAGCCCCGCACACGGATCCAATCCGCGTTCATCCGCGTTCATCCGCGTCCTGCAATGTCCTGCTTCGTGAATCATGCGGGTTAAGGGCAACAATTACCATCGTTGAAGACCAAATCTTCTTTCAGTAATCAAAAGAAATCGCCGATAAGTTCGTTGCTCGTTCGGGCATCGTGCTCCGAACGGGAGCCCAGGGGGCAATATGATCAATCATCCGACATCGGCTTTCAATATCCAGGCGCCGGGACAATCAATCATCGTATCTGTAATCTGTCGTCGATCTGACTCCGAAAAGCGCCATAGAGCTCCAGGGCATCTGGCTGGCGGTTAAACTCCATTACACGCAAACGATCGAACCCGTTCAGGAAAGGGGAGGAGAATATATGGATTTCAGGAAACTTGTGGTTGCGGTGATTCTCGCGTTGGCACTCATTCCCGCTCTGGCTGCCGCGCAGCAGGCGCAACAGACGAAGCCGGCAAAAACTCTTGAAGACATCAAGAAAGACACGCCTCAAGACGCGATTGTTCCGTTCTTTGGATTCAACGCGGGCGGGTCCCTGCTTGATGCCATCTCCCAGACTGGCAGCAGCACCGCCAAACCGAAATCGTACGGCGCGTCGCTCCTTTTCTGGGGGCCCGGCATCCTGGCGGGCGAGGCGGATTTCGGTTACAACCCGCAGTTTTACGAGAGCTTCGCCAACGTCGTCCGGTCCGGCGCCTCGAGCAACCTTTTGACCGCGACGCTGAATTTTGTCGTGGGGCCGACCTTTTTCATCGGTGAAAACATGAGAATTCGCCCCTACGGCCTGATCGGCGGCGGGCTGATGCGGTCGCAGATCGACGAGTTCGCCGAGCATCTCAGCTTCAGTGACGTGGATAACCGAGGCGTGATCGACATCGCCGGCGGGGTATACTTTTACCCGATAAAACGGATTGGCATCCGAGGCGATGTCCGCTTCTTCAGGGGCGTGGGCGCCAACGGCAGCGACAAGGGGTTCGGTCTTTCGGACTGGAATTTTTACCGCGTTTCGATCGGCGCCGCGATCGCGTTCTGATCCGCTCTGCTCTCGAATAAAGGATTGCAGGATATCGCGGCACACGGAAGAACAGGGAAGAGCACGGATCGGATCCGAGTGCAGGGTTTTGCGGGCCCAATGGACCCGGCGCTGCAACGCCCGGCCCGTGTTCTTCCAGGTCCCAGGGGCTCTCCAGAATGAGCGAATCCCGGCACCGCGCACTGCCTTTCCAGCCCGCATTTCTCAACAGCTTTTCATGCGTCACAGGGTGCGCCACGGCGCATGAAAAGCTGTTGAGAAATGCGGGCTGTGATGTCATTCGTTTTGAATTGCGCGGCGCAGGATTATTTCTGCTGCTCTGGCGCCGGCGGGAACAATACGCGGACCGTAGTCCCCGCTCCGGGTGAACTGTCGATGATGATGGCTCCGTTGTGGCCACGCACAATTCCGAGCACCGCCGACATTCCCAGACCGCGGCCCGTGAACTTGGTCGTGAAAAAGGGATCGAAGAGATATTCCTGGGTCACCTTATCCATGCCGCACCCGTTGTCCGAGACCTCCAGAAAAACGTACGGGCCCGCCGCCGGCTTTTGCGGCAGCCGGCTTCTTTCCAGATATTCCCGAGTGCACTGCTCGACTCCCGTGCACATGGTTATTTTGCCTCCATCCTGCTTGTCCAGGGCCTCAGCAGCGTTCAGGATCAGGTTCATGATGATTTGCTGGATCTGAGAGGAGTCGGCATCGATTGGGGGTAATCCCTGATCGAGTTGCATGCTCAAGACCGCACTTTTGGAAACGGAAGTTTCCAGCAGCCTGGCGATCTCCTGCGCCACTTCGCTCAGGTTGACCGGCCGGATCTCAAACTGTCCCTTGCCGGAATAGGCCAGCATCTGCCCCGTGAGGCTGGCGGCCCGGCGGGTCGCCGATATGATGTTCTCGAGGCTCGACCGCGCAGGCGAGTGCTCGGGAATTTCCTTGCCGACCAGGTCCGCGTTACCCAGGATGACCAGCAGGATATTATTGAAATCATGAGCAATGCCGCCGGCGAGGGTGCCGAGGCTCTCGAGTTTCTGCACGTGCTGAATCTGATCTTCAAGGCGTTGTCGTTCCGCTTCGGCGCGCTTGCGTTCGGTAATGTCGCGGGCCACGCTGCAAAGGTATATCAGCCGATCCTGATCGTCCCGCACGGCATACGAGGAGATTTCGATGGGGAAGATGCTGCCGTCCTTGCGGATAAGTTCCTTTTCATAAATGCCAGAGAAGCCGCGCCCAAGCAGCCGGCCGTTCCAGATCTCCTCATTTTCCCATTTCCACCAGCGGCTGGGAGTGATCACATAGAAATCTCTCAGCTCCTTAAGTTCCTCCAGTGAATATCCGACCAGGGAGCTGTAGGCTTGATTGCAATCGAGAAATCGGCCGGCGGGATCAAAGAGCACCAGGCCATCTCGACCGCTTTCGAAAACCTCTCGATATCGCCTTTCGGCCATTCGAAGAGCTTCTTGCGCCTCCCGGTAGGTGTTGATATCCATCATGGCCATCCGGAAGGCGGGCGCGCCGCTTTTTTCCCCACGGTCAATCGTGGCATGCAGGCGAACCCAGAATTCGGAGAAATCTCCGCGCACCAGCCGGATTTCACACTCCTGGCGTTCACCCGTGTCGTACAGCCGGTTCCGGAAATGGCAAAAGGTGCCCTGGCTGTCCCGGCAGATGAAATCAGAGAACAGATGGTGGAGCAGCCCACCCCTTTCCCGGCCCAACATGGCAGCGGCGGTTAGGTTGGCGTCGACGATCTGCCCGGCAAAGCCGATCGTGAAATGACCGGCCGGGGAGGTGTCGTACAGGTCGGCGTACCGGGCATTGCTTGCCTCCAGTTCCAGCTCGATCCGCTTCAACTCTTCATTCTGCATGGTCAGTTCAATCTCGTGGATCTGCAGATCGTAGAACATGCGGCGGATGTCGTCCGGCGACAGGCCTGTCGGGTCGACCCATCGGTCATGAGCTGTAGTTTCGGTCTTATGGCAAAATTCCGGTGGAATTTTGGGCTGGGCATTGAACTTCGTCATCTTTGCGTCTCCGGTGGCCGGTTTTGGCCGGCCACTGGCATCACCATGATGTGGTAATGGTCAACTTGGTGCCCCCCGTACCTGCGGACAAACCGCGGCCGGTTATGACCACAAAAATGGCGTGGGCGTCTGCGCTGCTGCTTGCAGATGGCGTCAGCAGAGCGCCATCAGCTCGAGCTTTCGTCGATCGCGACCGCACTCCGCGATGACCCGGAATATTCGCCGCCGAAGTCGGAATCTTTTTTGAGCCCTACGATCAGTCCTGCTCCCCACTCCGCGGAGCCGCCGATATGGGCGCCCACGCTCGTGCTGCGCAGGGATATCTCCGCCGCCTTCCTGCCCGCTTTGAATGTCACCAGTCCGCTGCCCCGCATTACCTTGAGAATCAGGCCCGCCTCTGTGGCCCGGTAGACGAATACTCCCACCACCCCCTTTGGTGCCACTTCCTGCTTGTAAATGTCCCCTTGCGCGGCTTTCTTGATGTTGGCTACCAGGTCGCCGATCTTGTCGTCGGGCCAGTCCAGAGATTTCCCCAGTTCCTTGGTGACGGCAATGATCTCATTGATGTCATATGCGCTTCCCGGTCCACTGGATGGCTGCGACCCGAGTGCGGCCAGAATAATTCCGAAAGCGATCCATCCGGCGCGATGCATCATTCTCTCCCCCTCGATGTCAGGAATCCGGATTCGGGGCCCGTGGTCTAAATCTCCATCCCCGAAACTCGAATCTCAATCTATCCATTATTTCGGTTTTTCGTTAGATTGCAATGCCATTTCCATGTCATCAAGCGAGCAAAAAAAAGAGGGCCTGACCTGCCGGATCGGACAGGCCAGGCCCCGGGTCGCATGGCCCCCTTGGAGATTGAATCCCCTTCGTTCATGCTGACCCCGCCGGCCGCAACCATTCAGGCTTGCAGACAGAATGTCGTGCGCCGAGGCGCGCCCCCGCTTCGTGGCCCTGCATCCCCGCCGGAGGTCAGGGCGGGGGAATTCTATTCAAAAGCATCTGTTTAGCCGATGCTGAACAGCAGAACGCAAAGACGCAAGGATGCAAAGAGATTCCTTTTGGTTCGCGGGCATGGGCGGCCTTCGGCCGCATCCTTGGGCGAGCCGCGGGAGAAAGCGCAATCCTCCTGAGTAGCCGCTCTGCCCGCGCTTTCTCGCGCGGCTCGCCCAAGGATGCGCCAGCGCGAAGCGCTGCGCCCACGCCTGTTGCTCAGTGTCGATCTTTGCGTCCCTGCGCCTTTGCGTCTCTGCGTTTTGCTTCTTCATCCATTTGATTTGGCTAAACAATTACATTCAAACGACTGGTGCATGGCGAACAGGGCGAGTTCGAGCCGGTTGTTGACACCGACCTTTCCGAAAATGCTGGTGAGATGGTGCTTGACCGTCTGTTCGCTGATGGCGAATTTTCGGGCAATCTCCTTGTTGGTATACCCGTCCACGACCGAATTCACGACCTCGATTTCACGCCGTGTCAGGCTGCAACCGCCCGCCTGCCCCGGTTTCTGCTCTTTAAATTCATAACTCCGGAGATTTTCGATCAGATCTGATACGCTCCGGTGACATACCCAGAGCTCCCCCGCTATCACGGCGCGAATACTTTTGAACATGAGCGCCGGGGTCGTGTCCATCGGCAGCAGGCCTCGGGCTCCGATTTTGAGTGCTTCAACCATCGCCTGCCGGTTGCTGCAATCACCCATCAGGATGGTCCGGACTTGAGGCGAGTCCTTGGTAATCCTCCTGAGCGCCACCGAACCCTCCATATCAGGCAGGATCGGGTTCATGAGCAGGATCTCGGGCGCAAGGGCTGCCACTTTAGCGATCGCTTCTTTGGCACTTGCGGCCTCGCCGACTACCTTCAGATCCCCTTCATGTTCCAGGAGAGCCCGCAATGCCTGGCGGGCCATGATGCTGTCATCGACAATCAGAATGCGGGTACGCTCTGGTCCGTACATGGTTGCACCCAGATGAGAGTTGATCGCCTGCTTGATTCATGAAAAGAGAAACACAAGAAACTTCACAACCTGGTATAAGGCGGATAAACATGGAACAGCTCCGCATGCAGTGTCCTGGCCTGCCCTTGGTCTTCCGGGTTCTGAAAGCCTATTCAGCAGCTCCCTGTTTGCGGATCAGACCGTGATGAATCGCAAACAGCGCCAGTTCGAGCCGGTTGTACACTCCCACCTTGTCAAAGATGTTGGTCAAGTGATGCTTGACCGTATCCTCACTGATGGCCAGCCGGCTTGCGATTTTCCGGTTCGAATGGCCGGCGGCGATGTTTTCGACAATTTCCATTTCACGGCGGGTCAGCCCGAAATTCCGAGCCCGCACCTTTCCACCGCCGATCATAGGGGGAGAGATGCCGTCGAATTTCTCCACTGCTTCGTGACCCATCCAGAACGCTCCGCTGCCGACGCTGCGGATTCCCTTGATCAGCAAATCGATCCCCGATTCCTTCCACACGAAGCCGCTGGCTCCCATCCTGATCGCCAGGTCGATATCGTCGCTGCGCTCGGCTGAAACCAGAAGCAGGGCGCGGTTCGGATGGCCGGGGATCGAAAGCCGGCACAGCAGGTTATCCTCAGGCAATTCTATCGCCTCCAGATCGATGAGCAGGACGTGCGGGTGTTCCCGCTGAACCAGTTCCCGCGCCGCGGCCAGATTATCCACCTCCCCAACCACGCTGATCCCGTCCTCCTTCTCCAGGAGACTGCGCAGACCGGCCCGGAAAATCGTGTGCTTGTCCGCAATCAGAATCCGCAGGACCGCAGGGGATGCGTCCGTCCGATTGCCACCCGTCATGATGTAGACCTCAAAACCGGCTGCCCTTCATCCTGCTCCTAACTGGATCGTTGCCGCAGGGATACCGCCTCGGGCGCCTGTCCCAGCCCGTTCTTTTCGGAAAAAGATTCTCATTCTCTGCCTGCGAATCATAAAAACCCGCCCCGCTCCTCCCCGGAAAGTGCTTCCAGACCTGAGAGTTGCGCGTGCAGGAGACTTTGATTTGAGGACACTAATCCCTGACGGTAAAGCCTGCAAGCGGCGAGTCGCGCCAGCAAACCGACAAACTGCGTCATAGGCGCGCAAAGATGCGAAAATAGGGTGAATCGTGCCGGCATCGGCCGAAAGGGTGTCGATAACCGTATATCGCAGGCGACGTCCTCCGGAACCAAATCCACATCCTCATGGCGAATTGACCCGGATCGGACGTTATTCAATTGTACTCGTGCAACAGCGAGGTTCTTGCTTTACGGTATCGGGTACGAGTGCTATAGTCAGCTTTATCTGTTAGCTTGCCCACTCCCCCAGGGTGGAGCCAGAGGCCTCGATGCGGCAGTTGGCATCCGCGGCGGATGCTGTACATCGTGGCGTTAGAATGTCAGTGTTTTGGGAATCATCTTCGAGGTTATCAAGAGCGGAATAGATATTGTGTTGGCTGATGAGCGGGGTGTCTGGACACCAAAGCGTCGCGATAGGATAGGCGGATATGCTCGCCAAGAATGAAATATTAAAGGGTTGGAAGGAAATCGCGGACTACCTCGGGCGAGACGCACGGAGTGTGCAGCGCTGGGAGAAGACGCGGGGCCTGCCGATACATCGAACCGCGGAGGGACGGCGGGGAGGACAGACTTCAGTCTATGCCGGCGCGTCGGAACTTGACGTCTGGCAAAGAGGAGGCGCGGTCGCCCCTGAACCGACGCCGGATCAAGATCTGCCGGCTTCGGGAGCGCACCGTGATTACCCGATCAGTGCCTATTTGCGGATTGCCGTCCTGCTGCTGGGTGGTTTAGTGTTCGCCGGCTCAGGGCATCCCTCGAACGGGGGCGCCAACCCGGCGACCGTCGCACTAGAGCGCGGGCAATTGCTGACTGCGCGCTCCTCGAACGGGGACTCGCTCTGGCAGAAGCGGTTTAACCCTGGTGCGGCCCCGGCATTGGTAGCGGATGACCCAGCCCCGATCCTCATGGATGTGGACCATGATGGTCGCGATGAAGTGGTTTTCGCCCTCAAGCATGTCAGCTTCGAGGCCGGGGAGAAGGACCGGGTTATTTGCTACAGCGCCGCCGGGAACGAAATCTGGTCCTATGAGCCCGGCGCCAAAATAGCGCTTGGGGGGATGTCGTTGCCGGATGCCTTCAGGATCGCCACCGTGCGGGCAGACGGGCGGCTTGCAGGAGGTGTCCATTACATCGTTACGGTAGCAAATCACAGGCTCCTGTCCGCTTCTCAGGTAACCATTCTGACTCCCCGCGGCCGAAAGATAGGGGAATATTGGCACGTAGGCTGGGTATTCGATGCCGAGGTCATCGATCTGAACCGGGACGGCATCGACGAGATTGTCCTCGGGGGGATTGATGATGTGGCAGGGAAGGCCTTCCTGGCGGTGATCGCCCCGGAAACGCCGAAGTCCATTTCGCCGGTTCCGGAAGGCTACGCGCCCGGGATTCCCATGCATGAGGAACTCGCTTACTACCTCTTTCCGACACCGAAGATTACATCCCTCCTGGGGCGGGCCAGCCGGGTGGTGAACCTCTATCCATATAAGAATCCCGCCGGTTTGATGGTTGAGGTGCAGCAGCAGGGGGATCCGGATATACTCGAAAGAACCTATCTCCTGGACCCGGGCCTGTGTGTCCTGAGGATG
Organism: Terriglobia bacterium; assembly: GCA_963824985.1. Taxonomy (GTDB): domain Bacteria; phylum Acidobacteriota; class UBA6911; order UBA6911; family UBA6911; genus JAFNAG01. The sequence continues at coordinate 31,982 of CAWGRQ010000038.1, read as the reverse complement.
CAGCTGTCGGACCAGTTTTTGCTTCAGGGGGAGAATCTGGAAAAACACGGGCTGCTGGCGCGGGATTGGCAGGCTGTTGAGTGGCCGCGATTGCGCGCCCTGGAAGTCGTGCGCTGAAAGCGAATTTTACCGGGCTGGTGGCCAATGAGTAGCCGGAAGCTGGATGGGTGGAAGGAAATCGCCTCCTACCTCGGCTGTGCGATCAAAACCGCGCAGAGGCTTGAAAAGCTGGCCAGGTTGCCCGTTCACAGGCTGCCGTCGGCCGACGATGGTTCCGTGCATTTGAGCCCCGTCTACGCCTTCAGTGAGGAACTCGACCGCTGGCAGGCTAACACGGCGGCTGCCGGGATCCCGGTGCCTGAACCCCTTGAGCCGGGTAATGTGGAATCGCGTTCTTCCCGAACACCGGCAATCATCCGGTTTCCTAGGACGCGCGGCCGGAGCCTCTGGTTGCCGGCAACCCTCGCCGTCATAATTGGTGTGGCGGCCTATGCGGCCGTTTCCTGGTACAGCCGGCGCGGGGAAGAATCGGGCGGAATTCAGTATGCCCGCATCGAAGCGGGCAGACTCGTTGGCTATGCCGCCGGCGGCACGGTCGCGTGGAAACGCGACCTTCCGGGGGCGCCGCTCCCCTCCCACGATAGATCTCTGCTCCCTTATCAGTTCGCGGATATTGATGGGGACGGCGCCGTCGATGTGTTGCTCCCCTTGCTGCTGGCCGGAAAGGGGACCCCGAGCCGCCTGGGCTTCTTCTGTTTCGACAGCAGCGGGAATCAGTCATGGTCCTTTTATCCCGATTCCGTACCGGCGCTGAGACTGGTGCCCGGCCGGTACCGAATCTGGGAATACTCGACTCGGATCCACTTGTTCCGGAGCGGCCTGGCAGTCACTCTCCTGCTGCAACGGCAGGATGATTCTTCCTCCTGTCTGGCGATTCTGGATCACCGGGGACACCTGGCCGGTACGAGCGAGCTGGGAGGCCAGGCCTATTGCCACGTCGGCGCAGACCTGAATCACGATGGATTCGATGAAATCGTGGTTGCCGGACAAAATGCCCTGGGCGCACCTTTCCTCGAATCGCTCCGGTGGTCGGCTGCAGAATGGTCGGGGCAACGCTCCGCCGAATCCGCCGATCCGATCCCGTGCACCCCGACGGCCTACTGCATTCTTCCCCGGATGGATGTGTCACGAGCGTTGGGGAAGCCCGAAGCCGCCTCGACCATCCTGAACATCTCTCCAGACCAGCTTAGCGTCGAGGTCGTGATCCTCGACGAGCCGCACATTCTGGAACGGTCCTACCTGGTGGACCACTCCCTGAAGCCGATCCACCTGGAGGTGCATCAGGGCCTCAAGTCTCTGCAACGGAAGCTCTTCATGGAAGGGAAGATCGATCACGACTGGTCCGACAGCGAAATCGATCCATTAATGCGCTTCCGTTTTGTCCCCCCTGGGGCGATCCCGCCCCTCTTCTGGTCTATTCATGAATAATAGGGCTAAAACCGGACGTTGTAACGGAAACTTATGCTGCGGCCGGGAGCATCCATCCCCCAGCTGATGCCGCGGTAGTTCCGGTCGGTGATGTTGCTCAGGTCGAAGAGGAGGTCATGGCGCTCTTTCAAAAGTATGCCGCCGCGCAGGCCGACCGTCATAAATCCGGGCAGGCCCGTGATCAGCGGCGCGCTGTTGACCCCAACCCCAAGCACCCGATCCTGCACCTGCGCCAGCGTCTCTCCGGTAGCAAGCAGGATATCGTCCGCGGTTCCGGGCCGGTCATCCACACCCGGCCCCACCAGGCCGCGCACGGTCGCCCCATTCAGGAAAAAGCTGCGGATGTTACTTCGTGAACGGGCGCCGCCGGTGCGCCGGTCGCCGAGATCGAGCGTTGACAGCCGGTCCTGACGGCCGGCGGCATACACATAAGGCTCAACCCAAAAGCTGAGCCCCGCCGGTTGGTAGCGCAGCTTAACCCACCCCTGAGGCGCCGGCGTGCCCCCCTCGATATTGGGCGGCAGGCCGGTGCTGCGATCCTCCGCATGGAGATAGGTGAACGTGTTGCCGAGGTGAGGCTTGACGTGATGCGCGCGTCGAATTTCTGCTCGATGCCGTAGATGCGTGCCTCATCGAAGTTCGAGCGAATCAGCACCGGACTCGGTCGCTGCGGCGACGAACACGGCGCCGCTGGGGAGTTGGCTGGTGATCACCTGGTCGCCCAGCGGTGCAACCGGTGGCGCCGGGAGGCAGGATCAAGGTCTGCACCGCGATGTTGTCGGAGATATCGTTGACAAAGCCGGTGATGTCGAAGTCGAACACGGCTGCCGCGCAAATGCAGTCCGCCTTCGTAATTCCAGCTCGATTTCCGGCTTCAGCTGGCGCACCGGCCGGCCCGTGGAAATCGCCGTACTGTCCGCCGTCGAACCGATGAAGGCGCCCGCGGCTGGCGACGTCGGCAAAGGCGACTTCATAGCCGTTCCCCGTCAAGTCCTACCGTGCCCAGGTCTGTGATGTGGGGCGCCCGGAACCCGCGGCTGACTTGCATCGAGGCGCTGAAACCGGGCAACAGCGTGAGCATCGCCCCGAATCGCGGCGTCACGCTGTGCACTGCCAGCTGATCGTCGGGCCACAAAGGGCTTGCCGCCCACGAGCGGGCTGTTGATTGAGCGCGACCGGTAGGAGGCGAAGCCGACCCGCAGCGCTCCGGTCAGGCGCAAGCGGTCCGGAATCACCGTCCACACATCCTGAAAATAGGCGCCGCCGCTCAGGTAGTTTGCCTTGTCCGGCACACGCGGCCGTGACAGCGCTACGGCTCCGGATACCGGGTTGTACGTGTACGCGGGCGCATGCACGAAATCGTAATAAAATTCGCCTCCGAGGGCGAGGCTGTTGCCGATCCCCACTGCCGCGAAGCCTGAGCCTGCACGCCGTTAGCCCAGGTCCTTTCCTTCTGATGCGTGATCGAACCTTTCGGATTGCCGTTGCCACCCTGGTTGACGCGTTCCTCGCGCTGCGTGTTCAAGGAGTAGGTGACGGCGAGCGAGTCGAACCACCCGGCCTGCATCTTCTCATAGCGGACGTAGAAAAAGTCGAGCATGAAATTGCGCAGATCGGCGATCAGGTTGCCGTCGCCGCCGAGCGTCTGATCGTAGCGTTTGGCGCCGTCCTGCTGATTGCGCTGGTAATGCAGTGTGAGCTGATGCAGTCGGGGCCGGCCGATAGTTCAGCCGGATCAGGCCGCCATACTGCGTGAAGGCCGTGTCGGTCATCCGTTCCCCGAAGACGTTGGAAGGCAGGCCGAGAAAGCGGGTCACCGCCGCGTGCGTATCGATGCCGTCGCCCGGCCTGATGGTGTTGTGCCGGCTCGAGTTCAGGTTGACGAGTACGGCCAGGTTGCGCCGTCCATACGTCGCCTGCGTGTTGCCGCCGAACCCGAGATCGGAGCTGTTGAAGAAGGTGCTGAAGCGTCCGTGGATTTCGGCGCCGTCGGCGGTGTAGGCGGGCATCTGGGAAATCAGCTGCACCGCCCCCCCCAGGGAGTCGCTGCCGTACTGCGCGCTGTTCGGGCCGCGCAGGATTTCAACCGATCGCAGGTTGCTCGCATCGTTGAGATTGAAAAAGGAGTTGATCCCCCCGCGCATCGCGGAGGTCGAAAACCGGACGCCGTCGATGAACGTCACGACCTTGGCGCCGGTCAGGCCGCGCACGAAGATCGCGCCGATGGTCGGACTGGTACGCTGAACGTTTATGCCGGTCTCTTCCTGCGCGACCTCCGACAGGACCGATCGGGCCCGTTCCTCCAGTTGGTATCCGTCGATGACGTTGACGCGCTGCGAGGTCTGGTCCACCCCCTGCACCAGCCCGAGATCCGCCGTGACCGTGATTTCCTCCGCCAGCACCGCCAGTCCCAGCGTAACCTCGATTTTAGCGGCCTCGGCGGACGGGACCGAGACGACCAGGCGGCGCGGCGCAAAACCCCGGTGCGTGACCAGCAGCTCGAAGCTCCCCTGCGGCACCGCGGCCATCCGGAAACGTCCCTGCACATCGGTCTGCGTCGTGCCGACCATGAACTGGCGGGCATCCGACAAGGTAACGACAGCTTGGGCAACGCCCGCGCCGGAAGGATCCTTGACGATGCCGGCGACCTCGCCCGGAACCGGCGACTGGGCCAGGGCGCTGCCGCACCAACATACGAACAGACACAGGAATTGCATGAGCCGGCGTACTTGTTTCCTATCAGCGAGCATTGATCTTCCTCCCACACTTCAGCCCCTGGGGACTTCGAAATCAAGGGCGTTGCCCCGATCGCGCGGATCATCGGCGTGGACCTCCACCGCCGCGAACCGCGCATGCCTGGCCCCGAAATTCAAGGGGTATTCCATGCTACGGTCGATTGCGAACTACTACCAGCCTTCGTAGTTGTCCCCTGATATAGATGAAGGTAATTGTTTAGCCAAATCAAATGGATGAAGAAGCAAAACGCAAAGACGCAAGGACACAAAGAGATTCCTTTCGGTTCGTGGGCGTGGGCGGCCTTCGGCCGCATCCTTGGGCGAGCCGCGGGAGAAAGCGCAATCCTCCTGAGTAGCCGCTGTCCGCGCTTTCTCCCGCGGCTCGCCCAAGGATGCGCCAGCGCGAAGCGCTGCGCCCACGCCTGTTGCTCAGTCGATCTTTGCGTCCTTGCGCCTTTGCGTCTTTGTGTTTTGTTTATATTTGGCTAAACAATTACGCTATATGCATGCGTCATGGGGGGCGCCACGGCGCTGCGCGCTGCTTATGTCATTCTCATGCATTATCAGGATCCGCCATGGCATTTGAGGGATTTCTTGCATAAATGCCCCTTCATGACTACTCTATGGGGGCGGAGCCCGTCGCTGATTCAGCGGCGTTCCCCCACCTCCGCAGAAAGGGATCATGGAAAAGCGAATACTGGAACTGGCTCTGGAAACGCTCGAACAACGCAAAGCTCTATTACAATCTGAAATCGAATCCATTCAGGCCGAACTGAAGGGCAGGTCCCGTCCTGCCGCTGCTGCTGACGCCCCTGCGCCCCGGCGCCGGAGAAGGATGTCCGCGGCGCTGCGCAAAGCGCAGAGCGAGAGGATGAAAAAATTCTGGGAACTGAGAAGGCAGAAAGCTGCCAAAGGTACCAAGAAATCCGGCCCGGCCAAGGCCAAGCCCGCTGGCAAGCGCGGCCGGCCGAAAAAGGCCGAAAAACAGAAAGGAACCAAGGTTCCGTTCTAGCCTGTTAGATTTGCCAGGAGCGTTCTACCGGACATCCGGGGACGCGGAAGAACGCGGATCAGCCCTCCCTGTGTTCTTCCGTCCCCGGAAAATCCTCGGTCACGAGAGGATTCCGGCGCCGTGCGCCGTAATTCACTCGTTGTGTACGCGTGCGATGCGCAAACCGCGCAGCTCGCGCTCAATGGGCCACTCGCTGAACGCGAGGATGAACATCATGACCAGGTTGACCAGCGGCACGAACATCAGGCACCCCATCGCAGGGTGGAATCCGGCCTTTTTATAAATAAAAAACCACGGAAGCATGAGCATGATGGATATCACCGCCGCTACCGCGATTATGACTCCAAGCTCCGCGACGGGTAGTGTGTTGAACATGAAATCCTCCCTGTTATTTCCCCGCTGATTCAAGCGGCTCCGGCCGGGGCAGGTATCGTTTCGGAAATCTGGCCACCACGCAATAGTTTGGGTCAACCACATTGCCGATACGCGCATTGCCGAGCTGCGACACCAGCTGAAAAGCCTCCCACTTGTCGAACCCGTATTCCGCGGTCAACCACAGAACCAGCTCCACATGGGCGATGCGGAAAGCATCAATGAGCGGCCGGACACAGCCGGTCGTCATGATGTACTCGCTGTTTTCGATGCGCGGCCACTGGATCTTCCTGTTTTTCACCAGATCGAACTGGAACGTGACGTCCATGGCGGTTTCCAGCCCCGAACCGCAGACCTCTCCGTCTCCCTGCAGGGCGTGGCCGTCGCCGAAATAAAAGAGGGCCCCTTCGTGAAAAACGGGCAGGTAAACCGTCGCCCCTTCCTTGATATCCGGAACGTCCATGTTGCCCCCGAACTCTCCGGGCCACAGCCCGCCCCAGCTTTCTTCCCCCGGGGGAGCGGTTGCCACCCTGCCGAGCATCGGGGCCAGAGGCACAGTGATCGATTTCATCCGGCTGTTGGGCAGCGCCAGTGTACCGGTCATCCGCTTCAAATCAAGCTGCCAGACGAAGCGCTGCGCGGGAGCCCGATCATTGAGCATGGCGGTTGATTTATCCGCCGTCAGCGCGCTCAACACGGGGCCATGGGTGGAAACAGCGGTGTTGTGGTTCGGAGTCAGCTTCAGGATCCTGACCACCAGTGTGTCGCCCGGCGCCGCACCTTCAATCTCAATCGGCCCCACCTCGCCAGGCCAGGCGCCGCCGGCCTTCTCAAACCACTCTCCCCAGAGAGTGTTTGTGACCAGTGTGTCGCCCGGCTTGACCCGGAACACGGGCGGCCGTTTGGCGAACGTGGAATATCCTTTCTGCGGCGTGAATTTGTGCGTTTCGCCAAGGAGCAGGCAGGGAATCAGGAAAAAAAACAACGTGATCACAGTCTGGATGCCCAATGATCTGAACATAGTCAGCCTCCGGAGTAGTTACTTGAATTTCAGTGTGTCCGGTTATGCGCCGTATCCGTATCTGTCAGCCCCTTCAAAAGCAGCCACGGATTCCAGGGATTCATATGCATCGGGCATGCGCGTAACGAGGCGCTCCATCTGTGGAATCCGTGGCTGCTTTTCGCTGTCTCCGGCCAAAGGGCTGAACAGATACTCGTATCCGCCTGGCAATGCGCCCGGCCCGGCCAGAGCCGCATCACAGCCCCTCAGATCGGATAACCCAGAATTCTTCCGCCAGTCCGACTGCGACGACTTTCCTGCCCGCAGTCAGGGCCGAGGCGCGCGTGGCGAAGCCCGCCAGCCTGACCCTGTACCAGAAGCCCTTTTCCTCCAGATCCACGGGCACGATGACGGCCACGAATCCGGCCGCTTGAATCCTTCGGGCCTCGTCCTCCGCGGCTTGCCGATTCCGGGTCGCGAAGACCTGAACCTCGAACTTACCCGCCGGAGGCGTGTCCGGTGGTGCGGCGACGGGCGGACCGGCCGCCAGTCCGGGGACCGGGTGCGAAACTGGCGGCGTTGCGGCTGATTTTCCAGGATTGCGCAGGTCGGGAAACACGAACGGTTTCTGCCGCGAGGCCGTGATGAGCGGCAGAACCATAGTCTGCGCGACCGGAGGCTCGGCGAGCGCCTTGAGGGGCTTCCCAGCCGGCATTCCCTCTGTGCCGGCGCTTGCCGGTATTTGCGCCTGGGCGCCGGCAGGAGCTTTTGGCGCTGTTGCCAAAGTGGCCGGCGGGGTTCCCGGGACCGGACGAGCGGCATACAACGTGGGATCGAAGAGAATGCGGGCGAGTTCTTCGTCGGTCCGCTCCAAATCCAGGGCCGCCGGTCCGGACTGCCCCGGCGCGGCCGGAATAAACCAGCCATATTCACGGTCGAAGGCAGCGGCTGTTGTTATCAGCGTTCCGGGCGTGAGGCGCGTTTGCACTCTCTTCGCTGGAAATGGCCGGACCCCAAGGTAACGGAGAAACTGCTCGAACGCGGTCGTCAGAGCGGGCTCCAGATCGGTCGCCTTCGCGACTCCGGCATACCGGAAGGCGATGTGGGTCGGATTCGCGGGCATGAAATCGATGAGAATCGAGATGCCCTCACCCGTCGGTGCCAGTTCGCACGCGGTCGCCCAACGGGCGCCGGAGAGATTGGCGATGGAAGCAGCCAGATCAGGTGTGATCCTGCGCGAAGCACCCAGTCGCTCCAACGCCAATGGAACCGTGTGCCAGAACGGAACCGCTTCCAGGTCCGGCGCCTCCCCGACAATTTCCGCCATGAGGATGGTTGCCTGCAGGGATAGCGCGCGGAACTCGGCAGTATCGCTCCGGATGCTGGGTGGCGTCAGGACCACTTGAATCGGGGATGCCAGAGCCTGGGTCGGGTAGGGCGCGCCCCGGTGAAACCAGCACCCCGGGGCAACCACGCAAAGAACTACGGCTGCCGCCCAAATAACTCCGGACCGATTCCGTCCAGGGTGGAAATCCATAAATCTAGAAAGGGGTCTTTTCATGTCGTGTTGGGGGTGCTGAGCCCTGGCCATCAGAGTAACAGAGAAACGGCGGGTGGGCAACCGATCCCGTTCCAGAAGAGAAGCGCAGAACATTTCAGGACACGGCTGAACACGGATCGGATCCGCGCGCAAAAGCCGTGCCCGGGTTCATCCGTGCCTCAAGGGCTTTCCCAAATGAGCGAATCCGGACCGTTCAGTCAGGGCTGAGGGAGCGGTTGTGCCGCATCAGGAATTCTGCCAGCCCTTCCGCTTCCAGGATCCGCATGGATTCCTCCCAACTCACCAGCGTCTGCCGGTCCAGGGCGACCACAATCCGGATAATGCTGAGGGCCACCTCCGCGGTTTGCCCAATGTCCCGAGAGCGAACAAATTCGATGGCATCGAACAATACCGCATTGGCCTCCGCGAATGTGATGGAGTCAGGCTCCGGGTGTCGATTGCTCCATTCGGGCTGGCCGAGGATGTCGTTGACATGGGAAAGGATGAGGTGGGTTGCCCGGCCGATCAGCTTGAGGTTGCTCGGGCTGACGCTGGTCATGGTGTTTCCGATGACGCGCCCCAGCGAAGCCATGACTGCGGTTGAGTGGGCGTTGAGCAGCATCTTCAATGCCACCTGGCTTCGTACGCCAAGCGGGTCCCCGGAACCATCCAGACACAGGGACAGCCGGACATCTTCCGGGCCTGCCAGACCGTCGATCAGACGGCCGATCCGGCTCGCATCGCTCCTGGACGAGACCGTCAGAAGGGCGACGGCGGCTCCGCGCTGGTGGCACAGGTCCAGGAATCTGCGGCATGCGGACCCGGGGTCCTCCAGAAGCTGCCCTTCCTCATCCATCAATACGAGCACCCCGAGATCTCCGGGCTCGGGGCCCCGGGCGGCCAGATTGGCGGCAGAGCATGAAAAATCGTATCGAAATTCCTGGTCGTCTCCGGCGCTCAGCAGGCTGCGCAGGGCGGCCTCGCGCAGGTATGGATCGGGAACCCGGGTTTCGAACGCAGGCCGGTAGCGCTCCTCATTCAGCCCGCGGAACGGGCGGCCGAGAAACTTGCGCCAGGCAGCGGTCAGATCCTCGGCCTCTGTCCACACCTGGACCCAACAGTGGCGCTCGCGGTCTGCGACGCTGTCCAGCGGATAGAGCCGGAATGTCGGGCTGCGCTCGGTGCTGTCGATAAACACGGTGATCAATGCGCGGTCGGCCAGGTAAGTGGCGTACCGGTTTCTTCTGTAAGTCCTGGTCTCGAGATCGGTAAAGCCGGCGATCGCGGGGAGCGAATCCAGAACCGCCCGCCGGGTCTCCTCGAATTCCCCCAGCCGCTCGGTCAGGCTGATTGGTCGCCCGAAGCCCAGGCCGAGCATTTCATTCATGTCCAGGCGTCGGGCCAGGATTCGTGCCAGCGCCTCTTCAAGGATCACTCCCACCACGAAAGTCTCGATCGTGGTGGCCTGCATGCGCGTGGACCCCGTGATGGCCTGCGGCCCGGTGGTCAGATCAATGTGTGTGATCGCCGGATTGCCCAGCACGGAGGCGCTGCGATCGAACGGCTGGAGGAGAGACGCGGGATTGTTGCAGATAAAATAGAGATGGCTGCGCGCATCCCGGATCGTCTCGCCGTCGAGTGCCCCATATTGATCCAGCGCGGCAAGGATGGTGCCGATCACCGACGACGTCTCCCCACCCTCGGTCACACAGATGACGGCATCGCCGCGCCGGATGCCGTGGTCCTGAAGCTGGAGCTGACCGATCACCTGCAGGTCCTCAAACCCTTCCAGGGAGCTGACCAGGGCGCGGTCGGCCCCCGTCATCTCTCCGGTCAGCCTGCCTTCGATGTCGTCCCCAACCAGGGAACGAAGTTTCCCCCATGCCGGATTCCGCCTCGCCTTGTTCCAGAACGGCCGCCAGAAGGTGCTTTCCATCTGCTTGGCAAGCCGGCCGGTCGCGCCGCAGCCGTAGATATAGATCTTGCGGCCGTCCAGCACCGCCTTCTCCATGGCTGCCGCCGCCTGATCCAGAAGCGCGGGATCCCGTTGCAGCTGCCGGATCCGCTCAGCAACATCTTCGTCTACGGACAGCAGCATGCGCAGTCCGGACACCGGGTCCGACTGCATGACGAAACTCAGGTTCCAGGTCTTCGGATGACGTTGCTCGGTTAAAAGACTGTATAGGTGGAATTGCCGTCGGTTGCGGACGAAGTCATCGGAAAGCGATGACGGCCGGAGTTGGAGCAGATCCAGGAGCGGTGACATCAGCCTTCTCAATTCCTGAAGCAAGGATCGCGGAACATCTCAGGTCGCGGAAGCACGCGGACGAACTCGGATCGGGTTCGTGTTCGTCCGTGCGTTTCCGCGTTCCTAAAGCTTCTGGTCATGAGCGGATCCCGGTATTGTAATCCGCTATCCCTCATGTGTGAAAGGCGTTTGTCAATCAAACGGGTGAAGGACGCCTTCGTACCAATAGACCACAGATAGGTTCGGAGCGACAGAAAAATTTGCAGTCGTTTGGCCCCTTAACCCGGATTATTCATGAAATTCTCCGGAAAACGCACGAATGGCAGTACGGGGCGACGGAATTTTCTCATGACAGAAGGCTTATGGGATGCGGATGAACGCGGGCAGGGCTTTTGCGCCATCATTTTCCGGCGCGGACTGTCAAAAACACACACAAATGTATGGGGCATGCGCATAACAAGGATCGCCAAATGATGTCATCGTCTTTGCCTGCATCCGGAGGGTTGCAGGTAACACCGCCTTGGTACTGTCTTCAAAAAATCGGTGGAATCCGTGAAAGTAATTGTTTAGCCAAATCAAATGGATGAAGAAGCAAAACGCAAAGACGCAAAGGCGCAGGGGCGCAAGGATCGACACTGAGCAACAGGCGTGGGCGCAGCGCTTCGCGCTGGCGCATCCTTGGGCGAGCCGCGGGAGAAAGCGCGGGCAGCGGCTACTCAGGAGGATTGCGCTTTCTCCCGCGGCTCGCCCAAGGATGCGGCCGAAGGCCACCCATGCCCGCGAACCGAAAGGAATCTCTTTGCGTCTTTGCGTTCTGCTGTTCAGCACCGGCTAAACAGATGCCCGTGAAATCCGTGGCGTTTTATTGCGGTCTCTGACCACAGGGCCGGGCAGATACAAAAACCTGTTTCAGTGGATCGTCCGCCTCAGGCAGTAACCGAGGAACCTGGGGTGACGCGGAAATCCGTGAGCCTTCAGGCGCGGCATGGTCACCGTCCAACCTTCATCGATGAGATCGCGGAGAGCGAGTTCGCGATCCGCCCATTTGCGCATGTCCGTTTCACGCTCGCCCGTTACCAGCAGCCATTCACCGTTCAAACGACCGAGCCAGGCCAATTCTTGCATCGTATCCTCCGGTTGCCAAAAGTCCCATTGGCGCTCACTGATGGGAACGTTGCCAATCGAAAAAAAGTTCCCGGAAGTGATGTCCTGCATTTTCTCCTGGAGGACCAGGGGAAATTCCCGGACGACCTACTTCGGCCGGAACAGGCCGGATTTCCTGGATTCCAGAAAGCAGGCCCTGACTACATCCCGGTCGGCCGGACTCAACATCCGCCTCTGCCCGGGGGGCACGACGTCAATGTGAGAAACGGCATACAGGTGATCCCCGATATGATCGAGATCGGTCTCCGACGTCATCCACCCGCGCCGGTCGTACCGGGCCAGGTTGACCGGCCGCGAATAGCTCCAGAGCGATTTGACCCCCCTGGTGTTGAAGTACATCTCGAAATAGGACATCACCAGTTCGCGCATGGTCCGATACACGGGCTCGCGAAATCGCAGCATCGTGGTATTCGATTTTGCAATGGCGCCCCACAGCCCGTGCACCCGGAACACCGCCATAACGTGGTCATCATCGTTGCGCGCGGCCATATCGACGATCAAAGGCTCATGGCCCAGGAACCGGAGCGCTGCCGCGGCGAACAATGCCCCCTCAAAACAGTGGGCGGTCCGCTCCCGCATCACGCGCCGCGGCGACATTGCCGACGGCTGATCATTGTAGGGGAGGCGGTTCAAATAGGACTGGATGCGCCACGGGGTGGTGAGATGCTTCAGAATCCGTAATTCGCCGGAGGTCCATTCCGGAGCGGGCTTGCGTGACAATTCGGTACCCTCGCTTCATGAAATGATCAGACTGCAGCATGTGACGCCGCCTTCCGCCTTCGCCAGTTCGGAGACATCAACGGCATGAACGCGAATTCCCTGGCGCTCCAGGCGCCGAATCGTGCCGGGATAGGCGGAAGGGAAGATCACCCCCCCGCCGAGCAGCAGGGCATTGGCCGCGGACGGCTCGCCGGAATCCACCTCGATCGGCGACATGCGTCCGAAGGCGTCCGCGTCCACCCACTCCGGATTCACCAGCAACCGGTCCTCACCCACTCTTGTTACCGCCGACTTGAGGTGAAGGCATCGGCCGACCCGCACGCCCGTAACTTGGTAGCCAAAGCCGCCGAGCAGGTCGCGCAACTGGGCGACAGCGGCCTCATTGCTCCGGTGCGACAAACCAACATAAACATGCCGGTCGAGCCGCAGCGCGTCGCCGCCATCCAGGGTCCCCGGGGCCTCGATACGCACCAGGGGACGATAGGCACGAAGCGCGTCCGCCACGGCGTCGACCTCGGGCCTCCGCGACTCGGCTCCGGGCCGGGTCAGCACCGCTACCTCGTCGAGAACGATCGCCGTGTCCTCCACGAACACCGCATCGGGGAGTGTGGGCGCTTCCGGGAGGCGCTGCACCGAACAACCCAGGGCCGCCAGGCCCTCCTCGTAGCGGCGATGCTGCCGGCGCGCCCGTTCGACATCGATCGGTTCACGGACCTGATAGGCTAGTTCGCACCGGCTGATTCCGGCACTGACCTCGCGGGTGAGCGCGACCAGCATGACGGACACTCCTTCCACAATCACGAAAGAGAGGAAATACACGAAAACCGGTCTCCTGTACACCGGTTTTTCTCTGTCCCCATCGCCTTCTTCATGAAATAGGGATCCCAAAACATATATGGACACGGAAGAACACGGACTGACACGGATCCGATTCCGAGAGCCCTTCGGGCTGGCAAAAGCCCTGCCCGTGTCCAAACGTAATTGTTTAGCCAAACATAATGGATGAAGAAATATAACGCAAAGACGCAAGGACGCATAGATCGCCGCTGACCAACAGGCGTGGGCGCAGCGCTTCGCGCTGGCGCATCCTTGGACGAACCGCGCGAGAAAGCGCGGGCAGCGGCTACTCCGGAGGGTTGCGCTTTCTCGCGCGGTTCGTCCAAGGATGCGGCCGAAGGCCGCCCACGCCCGCGAACCGAAGGGGTTCCCTTTGCGTCCTTGCAGCCTTGCGTCTTTGCGTTCTGCTGTTAAGCATCGGCCAAACAGTTGCGTCCAGACAATCCGTGAAATCCGTGGCGTTTTTGCTCTTAAAAGCGAATTCCTTTGCTGTGCCCGCTCTGGACTGGGCCGGCCCGTTGGGCTATGCTCCATGTTCTCCAGCCACGGAGCTGGGATCGAAAATCAATCGCATGGGAGATGGGGATGGAACTGCTGCGTTTGGACCGAAGCATTGTGCTGATCATCGATCTTCAGGGCAAACTCATGGAAATGATCGAGCGCCCCGCACTCGTCATCGCTGCCACTAAACGCCTGCTCAGACTGGCCGACCTGTTCGCCGTCCCGGTGGTTCTGACCGAACAATATCCACGGGGACTGGGCGTCACGCACCCCGAGATTCGCGCCGCCTTCGATGCCCTCGCCGTCCCCCGCCGGCACCTCGAAAAGACGAGCTTCGGCTGCTGCGGTGATCCCGATTTTGAGGGACTCTTCCGGGAACTCCGGCCGGGACTTGCGGCCGCACAACGTCAGATCGTCGTCGCCGGCATCGAGGCGCATATATGTGTGATGCAGACGGTCGTGGAATTGCTGCGGCAGGAGAGCCAGGTTCATTTGTGCTGGGAATGCGTCAGCGGCCGTGGAGCCGAGTACCGCCGGCATGCGCTGGACAGGATGACTCAGGCAGGTGCGGTATTGACCAACCACGAATCGGTGGCCTTCGAGTGGGCCCGCGACAAGAATCACCCCCGCTTCAAGGAAATGAGCGCGCTGATGAAAGAAGGGCAGCTGTAACAGGAATCGTCTCCTGATACCTGTATAGTCATGGTGTCAGAGGCGGCAAAAAGCGGCCACGGATATCACGGATTCCACAGATGTGTTGAGGGCACTACCATTGCATCTGCTGGCATTTTGGGAAGGCTGGGTGGATTGGGAATCTGATAAATGCTGCGCAGGTCAGAGGACAGGCTATTCGATGCCGGAAAAAGAAAAAGGGCTCCAAGTGACCGCCCCCTGCCTCTCCCCTCGGTGATCCGGAATTCCCTCCGGCAACCTCCAGCTTCCCGCACATTTTATAGCGCGTTTTGCTGTCGACCACCTTCAGGCTCCAGACCCTCCTCAGTTCGGGCCAGATTCAATCTCTTGGAACCCAATTCCACGTTAGATCCTGTCGAAGTTTGTGTCAACAGTTTTCTAAATAAATATTTTACTGCAATCGGCCGCATCAGAAAGGATGCATTCCGAAATTCCCCTTTAACCACTGAGATCCTTTGCCGCGCCCTCGTCAATCCCTTCGATGCTAATATCCTATCGCGGCCTTACGAGGATGTCCGACGGTTGATTCAGAGTAATTGTTCAGCCAAATCAAATGGATGAAGAAGCAAAACGCAAAGACGCAAAGGCGCAGGGGCGCAAAGATCGACACTGAGCAACAGGCGTGGGCGCAGCGCTTCGCGCTGGCGCATCCTTGGGCGAGCCGCGGGAGAAAGCGCGGGCAGAGCGGCTACTCAGGAGGATTGCGCTTTCTCCCGCGGCTCGCCCAAGGATGCGGCCGAAGGCTGCCCATGCCCGCGAACCGAAAGGAATCTCTTTGCGTCCTTGCGTCTTTGCGTTCTGCTGTTCAGCATCGGCTAAGTGGAGTCGAGCGCCGAGGGCGCGGCACAACAAATCATGTTTTCCGGCGGCCTGAGGGGCCGCACGACGTGCAGGTCGTTCCGTTGTCCTCCTGCTGTTTGCCCCGGTCCGGGGCGGGAAAACCTCTTGCGGCCCTTGCGTGATCTCGATCATAGTACTGTGATGAAGAAAACACATGCAGGTTGGTTCTGCTCCATGAAGTTCCTTTGGGCTCGACCTGGCTCGATGAAAAGGGGGTGCAGAGTGTGTCAGAAACGCTTCCAATCAGGAGTCCTGTTCTCCATGCTGGCTCTGATTCCGGCTTCGGCTTTCATGTACCCGGGTCCCTCACGGGCAGCACAAGCGCCCGCGGCCGGGAAAAAAGTCCTCATCGTCTGGGGGGGCTGGGCCGGGCACGAACCGAAGCAATGCGTCGATCTCTTCGCACCATGGCTCGTCGAACAGGGCTTCGAGGTCGAGATCTCCCCGTCTCTGGATGCGTACCTGGACGCCGCGAAGATGAAATCCGTCGCGCTCGTGGTTCAGGCCGTCACCATGGGGCAACTCACGCCTCAGCAGGAAAAGGGACTTCTGGACGCGATCCGCAACGGCGCCGGCATGGCCGGCTGGCACGGCGGGATCGCCGACTCTTTCCGCAGCAACCCCGAATATGAATACATGGTCGGAGGATCCTGGGCGGCTCATCCCGGAGGCATCATCGATTACGAGGTCAATCTCATCAGCCGCGATGATCCCATCACCAGGGGATTATCCGACTTCAGGATGCGCTCCGAGCAGTACTACATGCTCGTCGACCCCAATATCGAGGTTCTGGCCACCACGACCGTTTCCGGTCCGTCCGCTCCCTGGATACAGGGGACCGTGATGCCCGTGGTGTGGAAGAAGCTTTACGGCAAAGGCAGAGTTTTCAATACCACGCTCGGTCACGTGGCCGCAGACTTCAAAGTCCCCCAGGCGCGGGAGATCGTTCAGCGAGGCCTGCTCTGGGCCGCGCGCATCCCCGGTTCGGGTGACGACCCGACTCCTACCAATCCCTACCGGCTCTTTCTTAAAAAATAGGGAGCGTCATTCCCGGGGTAATTAAAGCAAAAACGCCACGGATTTCACGGATTACACAGATTTTTTGAGGCACTATCACCAGGGGAGTGTTTCCTCTCCCCTTCAGAATCAGGCAAAGACAACATCTTTTGGCGCGCCTCGATATTCGCTGGCATCCAAATCCGCGGAATCCGTGGCTGCTTTTGAAGGGGCTGGACAATTACGGTTTGCCAGGCATCAGGCGACGGATGAACAGGGACGAAGACCGGCAATTCGGGTGCCATGCGCGGATGATGCCGACCTATCGGCGGCGCAAAAACTGGTCCCAGAGATCCCGGTCAATGTACATCGTCAGCAGAATTCCGGGTCGCAGGCCGTAAAACTCGGCCTGGAAGCGCGGACCGAGAATTCCTTCCAGCCGCCCGGCATTCTCCTGGGATGAAATCACAACCGGAACCCCTTCGAAGCCGCCTGCGGCTTCGGGCGCAGTCCAATACCCGATCCGCCGCAGGTCACGCAGATACCAGGGGAGGGGCCACTGTTCGTACGGGCCGGCGATGACTGTAACCAGCATGGCCCTGCCGTCCGGGTGAATTGCCGCCAGGTCGCGAATGCGCTGGACCAGGCGGAGGAAGTCGGGGCTGGTCTGGGCATAGACATATGGATTGCGGGGATCGGCGGGATACCGGTAATTCGCTCTCAGGTTCTGTACTCCCAGGTGGATACATCCCGCCACGAGCGCAATCAGCAGCAGGCCGCGCGCCATTCCCGACGTTGCCCTTCGTCGTAGGATTGCAGCGCCGCTGCCCGCCAGCAGAACCAGGCCGGCATAAAAGGGGAGCAGGTTCCATGGGGTTTTATAACGAACCAGGGAAAACGCAGTCGCCGCAAACAACGAATAGAGGGCGATGTAGCGAGGCCAGAATAATTTTTCTGCCGGATCCCCGCCGTCCCCCCGGTCCACGGTCGAGACTGAGCCCAAGGCACGGATCGCCGCGATGCCGGCCAGAAGCAGAATCATTCCTTCCGTCCAGATCAATCCTCCCGAATTGGTAAACGCCAGGATCTGGAAGTAGAAATACCACGGATGCGCGTGCAGCCCGGCCTCGAGCGCCCGCGCGGCGTAATCCCCGAAGGCACGCACCGATTCGAAAATCCCGGCGGGATTCCTGAAAAACGAGGAGTACATGACCACGGCGATGATGGCAGCCGCTCCCAGCCCAATGCCGGCGTGCGCCCCGCGGACGCAATACCGATCGGGCCTGGCGCCGCGCGCCGGGAGCAGCGCGCGGATCGAGATCACGGTCAGGAGAAGGGCCCCGCCGGCGGCGCCGAAGACGATGATCGAGGTTTCCTTCGTGGCATACGCAAGCCCCGCGAACAGCCCGGCGACCAGCGCCCCCGAGACGGCAGGCCGAAGCGCATATCGTCCCAGGGCAACGAGAAAACCAATGGCGAAAAAGGTGAAGACCGATTCCTGAATGTAAAAGCGGCTGTAGTACGTCAGGGCCGGGGAAAGGGCGGCCAACAGAGCGCTCCAGAGCACCGCCTCACGTCCCAGACCCCGGATCGGGAATAGGAACAGAAGGATCAGACCGACGCCAAAAACGGCCGGGACGGACCGCAGCACGCGCTCATCGAGAGCCGCCACCGTTTGCCGGCCCGAGATGCGCGCGAACGGGAGCGTCAGGTAGTACAGCGTCGGGCCATGGTGGTCGCTCCGGTCGTAGCGATATTCGCCGGTTTCGAGGAGAGCGCCGAATTTCAGCGCCTGGTTGGCTTCGTCATGGTGCATCGGACGCAGGTCAAGGCGCCAGATGCGCAATGCCAGCCCCGTCGTCAGGGCGGCCGCGAAAAGTGCGTAGAACGTGACCTTGGTCATTTGGCCGGCGTGCCGTAAACCTCCACCTCGACAAAGTGATTCAGGTCATTCGACGTGTTGCCGTTCGAATAGAGGCGGACGTAGCGGCCCCTGGCACCCTTGGGATCGATCAGGCGCCCCTCGGCCACCTCGATATACTCCTTGTCCTTGCCGATGCCGAGGCCGGAGGAGTTGTCGTGGTCGTTGTTGAACAACGTTACCACACCCTTGAGAAAATCCTTGTTGTCCGAAATCTGAACGATGACGTCACGATAGACTCGAGCCTGGCTGTGGTAATGCCAGACCAGGATGGCGTTCAACGCACATGAGGCGCCGAGATCGATCTGCACCCACTGCGCTCCCGGCCCGAGCTCGACAAAGTAACCCTCGCCCCCATCCTTGTCGCCGTCCGTGACGAAGCTGAGCTCGCCGATGACCGGCTGCCGGTCGCTCGAAATGACCGGGCGGTTTAGGGACAGCAGCTTCGTTCCCTTGGGGACATAGAAGGGGCCGCGCGACTTGCCGGTAACCGCCTCGAGGTTGGCGCTCTTGATGTTGCCCGGGGTCCCGATGAACATCGGTTTGGGCAGCACGAGCTTGAGTTCTTCTTTGCCGGGATCCTGTTGAGATCGTCCGAGCGGGGCGTTTGCAGCCAGAATCAGCACGACCGGGATCACGATAGCCTTCAATTCGAGTCTCTTCATGGATCAATCAAACCACAAAACGCGGGCAATCGACTAAAAATTATTGGGCGCAAAAGCATAAACGCCACGAATTTCACACAGAGGCTGGGATCACTCCTGGGGTAATTAAAGCAAAAACGCCACGGATTTCACAGATTTCACAGATTTCTCAAAGAATATCTCGATCATGGAATGGGACCGCGGGTCAGGTGCGATGGGACCGCGGGTCGGGGTCGGCGATGGAACCGCGGGTCGGGTGCGATGGAACCGCGGGTCGGGTGCGATGGAACCGCGGGTCAAGTACGATGGAACCGCGGGTCAGGTACGATGGGACCGCGGGTCGGTACGATGGGACCGCGGGTCGGTACGATGGGGCTGAAATGCTCCACGACAATAACTGTCAGGAATTGTCATCGGCGCTGCGATGGAGGTCCACAAGCAGCTCGTATCCGGATGCTTCTATGCTTTTTGAATCTGTGGAATCCGTGGAATCCGTGGCGTTTTTGCTTTTCCCCGGAGTGATCCCTACTCTGTGTGGAATCCGTGGCGTTTTTGCTTTTCCCAGGAGTGATCCCCACCTCTTATTTCCTGGAGAGCTGCGCCTTGAGCTTGTTGATCGCGGCCTGGGTTTCGGCTTTCAGAGCCGCATCCCCGGCGAACGACTCAGCCAATTGCAGAGCCTCCGGGCAACCGAATCGCGGCAGCAGGCCCAGGATCAGCTTTTTCTCTTCCGGACGCGCAGCCAGGAGCGATGCCTGTTTGAGATCGGCGACGACCCCTTCCGGTTTCCGGTTTCGCTCCGACCCGATCATCCGCACCAGGCCCTGAAGGGCCAGCAATCGATGCGACTCGTTTTCGGATTTGCGCGCCAGAAGCAGGAGGTCGTCCCGTGCCGCCGGAGTCGGCCAGGCGGCCAGGGCCCGGACCGCGACATCGACGATCTCCCGGCTGTCGTGGGCGAGCGCGATGCGCAGCTGGGGCAGGGAAGTATCGTCTCCGATCCGGCCGAGGACGCCATAGAGGCGCGCCAGCGCCTGCGGATCCTTGGTCTCTGCGAGCATCCCCTTGACGGCCGCGGCCCTCCCATCGGGATTGGCGATGGTCTGCGCCAGCGCGGACACGGTTGTTTCCGCTTCCAACCTCTCGGTATCTTCGCCGCTCTCGATGAGCGCGGCGAGAACGGCCGGCATGTCCGACGGGGTACCGATCACTCTCAGGGTCCTGAGCGCCTGCACCCGGATCCGCGCCGAAGAAAAACCAAGACGCTCCACGACGACCCCCTTGGCGGCGAACATGCGCCTGTCTCCGATCGCCTGGAGAAGCTCGGCCTGAACCTCCGCCCTCGGATGACCCGTCACCCCGCTCAGCACGGCTGCGTCGACTTGGCGTCCTTTGAGCAGGCCAAGCGCAGCGCGGGCGGCCGTCTGTTCCGCCCCGCGCGAGGCGGCGGCCCACTCCGCCAGGAAGGGGACGCTCGAGGCGTCGCCGACCACGCCGACAGCTTTCAGCGCGGCGAGGCGCACCGCCATGGCGTCGCTTTGAGCCGCCTGCATCACTGCCGGCCGGACGCGATCCGCAGGATACCCGGGTAATACCGCCAGGAGCTTTACCTGTGTGTCTGGTGTGAGGCCCGGAAGCAGGCTGCAGATCTGGCCGATGTCGTCGGGCTTGACCACGTTCCTGATGGCAGCGATCGCCGCCTCCTGCATGCCGGCATCCGCGCCCTTCAACTGATCGATCAGCATGGCCTGGGCCCGTTCTCCGGCGGCGCCAATCCTGCCGATCATTGCCCCTTTCCGGATTGCGACGGGAAGGGCCGGATCCGCAAGCAACCGGTCATAGAGGGCCGCAGCGCCGCTTGCATTTTTGGCAGCAATCCGGGCTTCGGCACACTTCATGATCGCGGCCGCGAACAGCGGCCGGATATCGGTCACGGCAAGAGCGGCCGGAGCATCGCCAGGGCGTCGGACGGAAGAGGTGTTCAGGTTGATCGTAAGCGGGATTTCGGAGTAGGCGGCCACAAGCGCCACGGCCGCGGGCTCGGTGGCGATTTCGCCCAAAGCCAGAGCCGCGGCGCCGGCCATCGGATTGTCAGGCTTGAGCAGCGGCGACAGCGCCGGAACCGCTTCCGGGCACCTGCGATCTCCAAGCGCCGCAATTACCGCCGTCTTCGTCCCCCCTTCGGTTTTCGACAGTGCCTGGAGCAGGGCGCGGTCCGCGGCGGGTCCGGGGATCTTTTCCAGGGCATACATGGCCATGTCGGCCGTGCCCGGGTCCAGGATCATCGCCTGCAGCACCGGGACGGATGCATCGCTCCCGATCAGACGGAGCTGGCGGCAGACAGCCATCCTGGCCACTCGGGTCGCCCTGGTCGAGAGAAATGCCAGGAGCGCGGCTTCACACTCCTTCCTCCCCTCGGCGGAATCCTTGCGCGCCTGGACATAATTGCGCAGCTTCCATAACGGCTCCGAATCGATGCCGCCGTCCCAGGCGGCAAGCTCCTTGAGGATCTGTTCCAGGGAAACCACTCCCGCCGGGTCCTGGGCCCGCGCCGCGGCGCCGATGCCGGCAACCAGGACCAGGGCCAGGAGCGCTATGCCGATACGTCGTTCACGATTGCGCATGATTGCACCTCTGTCCTCAGGCGGGGAGCTGCCAGGGTTTGCTATAGGAACGGCTGAGCAGGCGTTCGGCGCCGGGATCGCCGATAATCGTCTCGGTTGCAGGATCCCACCGGATCTTCCTGCCCGTCTCAATGGCGATGACTCCGAGATGGCCGACGCTGGCCGACCGGTGCGCTACCTCGCTCGGGGCTATAGTCAGCGCCCGGCTCCGCACACAGTCGACAAAATTCTGGTAGTGATCGCCGCTTCGATACAGCTTGATCTCGTTGGGCCCGATGATTTCATGGACGAGGCGCGCGGGCTGGCTCTCGAACGCACCCCGGTCAACCCATACCCAGCCGTATTCGCCGATCCACTTGGTGCCGCTCTGAATCTCGGGATAACCTCCCGCCAGGATGATCGGGGTGCCGTCGGCGTAGTCCGCTTCCACCCAGTAGCGCACCGGGCTCGTATAGATGCCCTTGGACGGGAAATCCCCCTTGCCCCAGACGGCAACCGGGCCGGTGGTGTCAAAGCCCAGACCCCAGTGCGCGATATCGAGATGATGGCCGACCCAGTCCATGAGCTGGCCGCCGCCGAAATCCATATTCCAGCGCCAGTTCATGTGGACGCGGGCCTTGCAGTACGGGTAATAGGGGGCCGGGCCAATCCAGGTCTCGTAGTCGAGTTCGGGGGGCGGAGCCTCGATCTTTTCCTGGCCGAAGGTGCCGGCAAAGTCATAGTGGCCCGAAGGGAGGCCGACCTCGACGCGGAGGATCCTGCCGATGCGGCCGTTGCGCACCAGCTCGCAGGCCCGGTAGAAGTTGTCGGTGGAGCGCTGCCAGCTGCCCGTTTGCCAAACCCGGCCATAGCGCTGCACGGCGTTGCAAAGCGCGCGCCCCTCCCTCAGGCTGTGCGTCAGCGGTTTCTCCCCATAAACGTCCAGGCCGTTCCGCAGCGCCGTAATCTCCACAATGGCATGCCAGTGGTCGGGGATCGCGATCGAAACCGCGTCCAGATCCCGGCGCGCAAACAGCTGCCGGTGATCCTTATATGTGGCACAGTCCTTGTTGCCGTACTTTCGATTCACGATGTCCCGGGCCTGCTGCAGGTGCTGTTCGTCGAGGTCGCAGACCGCAACCCATTGCACCTCCTCCTTGCCCAGGAAATTGCGCATGTTGCCGCCCCCCTGCATGCCGAAACCGATTCCGGCCATGACTACCCGGTCACTTGCAGGAATGGCGCCGTTTAACCCAAGCGCCGATGCCTTGATGATGTCGGGAAAGCAGGCTGCCCCGGCCACGGCCAGAGGGACCCGTTTCAGGAAATCCCGGCGGAGAATCGGTTTCCGTTTTTTCATCGTGTCCTTCCTTTTCCGGCTCAGTGCCCCACATCCTCGGGCTGTTGCAGGTGCAGCGATTATAATCCGCAGGAATCACTCCTGGGGAATAAAAGCAAAAACGCCACGGATTTCACGGATTTGGTGTTCGGAAGGACTTCCCCGTCGTGAAGCACAGGTTCGCGCCGGCGGGGCAACGCTCGTTCGTCTATATCGGGAACACGGCCTGGTACAAGAACCCGACCTATCTCGAGGAGATCGCGAGTCGGTTGCCGTCGACACGGTTTGGCTGGATTGGCCGCGGCGAACGATCGATCCGCGGCTTTGACGCACTCGGTTCGCAGGACTTCTCGACCCAGGTCGGGCGCGAACTCGTGGCTGGCTTTGACTTCCTCCTGACGGTTGGGTCGGGATAGCGACCCAACGACGATCATCGAGGCGATGGCCTGGGGCCTCATCCCCGTTTGCACTCCGGAGAGCGGCTATTCGGGCATCCCCTCGATCCCGAATGTCCCCAGCCCGGCGACGCGGATTTAGCGGTTGCGATCCTGCGCCGCCTCGACAATATGCCCGAGCGTGAGCTCGACGAGATGCGGGCGGCGAATTGGGCCCTGCTCGACCACCACTTCAAATGGGACCGCCTGTGCAGCCAGGCGGTCGATGCGGTCGATTTGCACCTGTCGCCTCCCCTGACGACGAACCCCTCGCCCGCCGACTCCGGTTGGCCTGGGCCACGTGGTCAGGACCGTTCTCACCCTTGCGC
Organism: Terriglobia bacterium; assembly: GCA_963824985.1. Classification (GTDB taxonomy): domain Bacteria; phylum Acidobacteriota; class UBA6911; order UBA6911; family UBA6911; genus JAFNAG01. The sequence continues at coordinate 8,566 of CAWGRQ010000038.1, read as the reverse complement.
CGGACGACTCGCCTCGGCGTAAAGGCCTTGAATACCGCTGTTCGCGGGCCACGACCCTGTTCTGCGTGACCCATCTGAGGCGACTGGGTCGAGGCCTGAGCGCTCCATGGCTGTTGGGTCGGGCCCTCCGATCGTACCGGCGGGCCGTACGGCTCGGCGCGCCGGGGCTGGACTTCGCACGCTTCGGGTGGGGCGGATGGACTGAGCTTCTGCTCAGGGGAGATCCCGGTGGTCGCGGACTGCTCCTCACGCCCGTGAACATCGTCCGCTACTGGGAATTCGCATTCGCGTGGCAGGCGCTCGCGGGTCGCCAAGGGCGCTGCCTCGACGTCGCGTCTCCTCGATTGTTCAGCATCCGCGCAGCCAGCAGCGGCAGGGGCCTGCACGTGCGCATGGTGATCTGATGCCGAGGACGCACGCGTCACTCGGCGATTCGCTCGTAGACTCAACCTGGTGGAATTCGTCGTTGACACACTTCCTGTTGAGGAGCTGGACGACACCCGGTATGACCTGATCTGGTCGATATCGGTGGTGGAGCACATCACCGGCGACGACGGAGACACGCAGGCCATCCGCCGGTTGTATGGGGCCGGTCCCCGGCGGCCGCCTCATCGTGACCGTTCCGGTCGCTCGAGCGTTCGAGGTCGAGATGCGAGAGCACGACGAGTATGGATTGGGCATCCCGGGAGCCGGCGGCCGCTATTTCTTTCAGCGCATCTACGACGAGGCCGCCATCCATCGCCGACTCATCGAGCCTTCGGGCGAGGCGGCGACCCGGATCGAATGGTGGGAGCGACGGCCGGGACGGTTCCGCGAATACGAGAAGCGGTGGGTCGCCGAGGGCCACAGGTGCACGGTCGACGACCCGGAAGAGATAGCCCGCGAGTATCGAACGTACCGGACGTGGAGAGATGCCCGGCATGGGAGTTTGCGGGATCGTGATCGACAAGCCATAGTGGAGACCGCCGTGAGCCAGAGTCCCGCGAAGATCCCGGTGGCCAGACCGGACCTGAGCGGCAACGAAGAGAGATACGTCGTCGAGGCCATCCGGAGCTCGTGGATCTCCTCGACGGGCTCGTTCGTCACGCGGTTCGAACGTGAATACGCCGAGTCCTGCGGGACGCGGGCGGCCATCGGCGTTTGCAACGGGACAATCGCTCTGCATCTCGCCCTCCTCGGCCTGGGTGTACGGCCAGGAGATGAGGTTCTGGTCCCGTCCCTGACGTTCATCGCGACCGCCAACGCGGTTCGGTACGTCGGCGCGGAGCCAGTCTTCGTCGACGTCGACCCCGATACGTGGTGCATCGATCCGGAGCGGCTCGAACAGGCGGTCACCAGTCGGACCAAGGGCATCATCGCAGTCCACCTCTACGGTCATCCGGCGGACATGGACGCCATCAACCGGGTGGCGGGAATTCACGGCCTGTGGGTCGTCGAAGATGCCGCGGAGGCTCACCTGGCCAAGTACAAGGGACGACCGACGGGAGGCCTCGCTCCATCCGGAACGTTCTCCTTCTACGGCAAACACTCGACCTCCGGTGAGGGTGGCGCCGTGACGGCGGTCTATGACCCCGTCTTGAGCTACGCCTCCGGACGCTTCGGGGCCAGGGCATGGATCCGACCCGCCGCTACTTCTTCCCGGTCACTGGGTACAACTTCCGATGACCAACATCGCTTGCGCGATCCTCTGCGCGCAGGCTCGAGCGGGCGACGAGATCCTGGCGCGAAGACGGGCGATCTTCCGCGGATATCGAGAGCGCCTGTCGGGTCACCCGGGGATCGGCTTCCAGCCCGTCGCCCCCTGGGCGGATCCATCACCCTGGCTGTTCTGCATCACCGTCGATGCGGCGGTTTTTGGGCGCACCCGTGACGAGCTGCGTGATCCTGGCAGATGAAGGCATCGAGACACGGCCGTTCTTCATCCCGCTGCACCGTCTCCCGCCATTCCGCGAGCCGACCCGGGGCCGGAAGTACGACCTCGGAGTGACCGATCGCCTCGGCGAGAGCGGGATGAACCTGCCAACGTACGCGGACCTGGCGGAAACCGACCTCGATCGGATCGCCGACGTCATCGGCTCCGCGTCTCGGTGAATGCCTCCGCACGTGCTGAACGTGACCTTGAGATCCGACTTCTCGACGAGGAACTCGAAGCCCGGCATTCGGCACGTTTCTCGAGCGGATCGCCGCCGACCCCGGCAACACCTTCCATCCCCATCCACTGACCAGGGATGCTGCCCGCGAGCTATGGCAGCCCGAGGAACGCCGACCTTCGCTACGTCGCGATCGCCGCGGGGCAGGTCATGGCCTATGGGTTGCTCCGGGGCTGGGACGAGGGCTACGATGTCCTGAGCCTCGGCATCGCCGTCGACCCGAGCTTCCGGGCGCGCGGGATCGGACGCCTCCTCATGGAGTTCCTCCACGAGGCGGCGCGCCTCCGTGGGGCGACCAGGGTCGGGCTGCGGGTCGCGCCGGAGAACCTGCAGGCGCGACACCTGTACGAGCGGATGGGATACCGATTGGAGAGGAGGAAAAGGGGTCAGCTTGTCGGGGTCCTCGAGCTTCAGCGCCCGTGAGTGGACAGCGGTTCGCGCTCCGACGGGCGCCTACCTTCGCGAATTTGCGAGTCGACCGTGACGCGCCTCGGGGGGCGGATGGCCCCGGGGCATGGCCTGGTCATCACCGCGGGCTGCGGCACCCCGTGACCCCCGGCGAGCTGCCCGCATGAGCCTGCGCATCGCGCTCGACGCGCGGCTCGAGACCGGCAGGTCGGGCGGCGTGGAGACCGTCGTACTGGGCCTGGCCCGGTCACTCGCGCCTGGAGGACGGAGACGAGGAGTACCTCTTCCTGACGTACGACGGAGCAGACGATTGGATCCGTCCCCATCTGGTCGGCCCGTGTCGTCCGCTGCCCGTGCCATGGCCGCGTCCCAAGGGGGGCGCAGGCGCAGCTGCTCGTGCGCGGATCGCAAGGGCGCCCGGTCTCCGGGCCGCGTGGCGGAGCCTGCCGGTTCTCCCGTGGACGAGGCTGTCTCCGCCAAGGATGTCGGACGGGGTCGTGGAACGAGCCGGCGTGGACCTGTTCGATTCCACGATCCAGTCAGCGTTCCTCACAGACATTCCGAGCATCTATCACCCGCACGATCTCCAGCACCTCCACCCAGCCGGTACTTCAGCCCCCGCGAGATCGCGACGCGAGAACTCAACTATCGGACGTATTGCGACCGCGCTCAGATGGTGGCCGTCACGAGCCGATGGGCGCGCGAGGACTTGATCCGACAGTACGGGTTGCCCGGTGGAAAGGTTGTCATCGTCCCCGGGCGCCGATTACCGACGAGTACCCGATGCCGCAGCCGGCTATCTTGACCGGGTTCGCCTCGAGCACCGCCTTCCAGACCGGTTCATCCTTACCGCGCAGACATGGCCTCACAAGAACCACGCGGGCCTGCTCGAGGCGCTCGCGCTCCTGCGCCGCCGTGGCCATGTCGTCTCACTCGTGTCAACCGGATACCTGAACACGCACGCGAATGTCCTCCAGGGGCAGGCGCGCCGACTGGGGCTCTCCGGCGACATCAAGTGGCTTGGCTTCGTGGATCCCGCTACCCTCAGGACGCTCTACGCGCTGGCGACGGCGGTGGTGGTACCGACGCGGTTCGAGGCGGCGAGCGGGCCCGTGTGGGAGGCGTTCGCGGCTGGTGTCCCGGTAGCGTGCTCCGACGTGACCTCGCTGCCCGAGCAGGTCGGGGACGCCGCGCTTACGTTCGATCCGGACGACATAGAGGCCATGGCGGACGCGATCCTGGCACTCTGGACCGACGCCGAGCTTCGCCAGAAGCTGGTCGTGCGCGGCAGGCTCAGGGTGACCCGGTTCGACTGGAACGAACGGCCCGGACATTCCGTGCACACTATCGACGCCTCGCTGGCCGATCGCTGGCTGACGAGGAGCGAGAGCTTCATCTTGCAGGCACCGGGCATCTAGGAGCACGGGACCGCGAATGGCAGCACTGGTCCGCAATCTGGCTGGCACTTGGAACGGCCGCACGCGGCTGATCGTGTTCGTGTTCGGCGGCTTGCTCACCCTCCAGAACTCAGACGCCCTCAGCCTGCCGAAAGTGTTCTACCTCGTCGTTCGCGGTGCGGTCGTCGGAGCGGCCGTCTGGTCGGTGCGGGACCTGTGGTCCGACCACAGGTCACCCGAGTGGCCGTGGGTCGTGAGCTCGGCGCTGTTCGTCGCGCTCCTTGCCGTCTCGCTCCCGGTCGCCCTGCTCGGCGGGACCAGTCCCGTCAGCTGGCTCCGTGACGCCAGCACGTACGGCCTGTTCGCGGCGGCCCCGATCATGGCCTTTGACGCCCGACGCGCCTCGTCGACCCGGGACCTTACCTCCCTGTCGATGGTCGCGGGCCTTCTCGCTTCCGTGTCATTTGCGGTGGAGTGGTTCGCTCGACGAAGCATCCTGGCCCTTCCGTTCGACCGGCTGGTGCTTCCAAGCGGGCAGGTGGCGAGCGCGCTGTTCATCGTCGGCGTGGCCTGGGCGTGCCGAGGCCCGTCTATCGGCTGGGTTGGGGCCGCCCTCGCCGGATTCTCCTGCTGGGCGTCTTCCTCGCCGACAGGAACGCGGACAGCAGCGGCGATTCTCCTTGTCGGCGCCGAGCACCCGCAATGGCCGTGGCCCTCGGCCGGCCTGCCTGGCGCCGGACGCTTGCGGCTGCCGCATTGGTCATCGTCGCGACGTTCGGCACCGTTGGCGCGATCGGCCTCTCGCTCGAGGCGGTCGCGGCGGGCTCGGCGTCGGGCCCGCCCTCTGCGGCAGTCCCCAGCCCTGAACCGTCGACGGGATCGACGGTCCCGGCGACGCCTCGGACCGTCGACGGGATCGACGGTCCCGGCGACGCCTCTTCCGACTGCACGACCGCAGGTCATCGGTGAGCGCATCGGGTCGCTGGGCGACCTGTTCCGAGACCCGGGCTCGCAGGGAAGCTTCCGGGAGCGCCTGGCCCAGACGCGCGTTGCCTGGGAGGCGTTCCTTGCTCACCCCCTCGTCGGCGTCGGTCCGGGGAAGGAGATCGCCTGGTTCGACCATGCGGGAAGCGCCCGACAGAGCTACTACCTGAACACACCGCTGGCGTTCGCGGCGAAGTTCGGACTCGTTGGCATCGTCGTGTTGCTGTCGTGGGCCTGGTGTGCGTGCGCCTCCCTTCGGCGGCTCGTTCGACGCGCCGGCTGAGCGCCAGGAACGCTTGCCCTGCTCGGCTATGGGGCACTGTTCGCCGCGGCCTCCGCCCTGGGCACGCCGATGGACGACAAGGGCGCGTCATTTGCGCTCGCGTTCGTGCTCGCCCTGGCGATCGGTGCCGGCGCTCGCCCGCGTGCGGAAGGGCACCGGCATCGCCGCAGGTCGTCCGATCTCGCCTGCCGGGACCTTGGCCAGGCGGACATTCCTGACCACGAATGCCCAACCCGCTCGTGTCCGTTCTCACTCCCTCATTCGGCCAGGCGCGCTGGCTGCGTGACAATCTCACGTCGGTCGAGAGCCAGACCTACGAGCGCCTTGAGCACATCGTCATGGACGGCGGCTCCACGGATGGCTCGGTGGATCTCCTCGCCAGCCGCTCCCGGCCGGGGCTCACCTGGCGCAGCGAACCGGACTCAGGTCAGAGTCATGCACTGAACAAGGCGTTCGCCCTCAGCACCGGCGAGATCATCGGGTGGCTGAACTCCGACGACGCGTACTTCGGGCCGACTGTCGTCGAGGATGCGGTCCGTGCGTTCGAAAGCGACCCAAGCTTGGCAGTGGTATACGGTCATGCCCTGCTCGTCAACGCCGAGGGACTGGTCCTCCAGGCGCTGTGGGTGCCACCTTTCGATGCGACTCTCCTTCGACTCCACGACTTCATCGTCCAGCCGGCTGCATTCATTCGGCGAAGCTCCGTTGGCGTTCCACTGGTCGACGAGTCGTTCGACTACGCCATGGACTACGAGCTGTGGCTGCGATTGTCCCGGCGCCATCGATTCCGGAGGCTCAATCGGATCGTAGCGATCGATCGCCATCACGCGGCGCGGAAGTCGTACACGATGATCGACGTCGGACGGTCCGATCATGCTCGCCTGGAGCGTGAGTACGGCGTCTCCCACGGGCCGATCGGAACAGTCGCGCGGAAGACCTGGAAGATCGCGGCTCGCCTTGTCGGGGCGACCCTGATCCGGGCCGCCATTGACGAGCCCGCTGTCTTCCACGCCATCCGCGATGGGCGGATCAGACTTCGTCCGACAGGTGGCGACGCTTCGAGCGTCGATGGCGACGGGCGACGCTCCGCCCGCGAACGAGGACACCTGACGAGGAGCTCGGACGGCCAGCTGAGTGGGCGTCAGCTGCCGAGGGCGAGTGCGATTGCTCGGTTGAGATCGGCGGCGAATGAACGTCGAGTGCAGTCCCTGATACGGGCAGTCCTCGCCGCTCGCTCGACCGCTGACTGACCGACGCCTCCGGCGAACCGCATGGCGTCCATGAGCAGACCCGGATCGTCGGCAGGGATGATGAGACCTGAACCCTCGTCGAGCAGGTCGACGGCACTCGCCACCTGGTCTGTCGCCACGACGAAGAGACCGGCGGCGAGCGCCTCGTTCACCACGAGGCCCCAGACCTCCCGGACCGACGGGATGACGAGCACGTCCGCCGCTCGATAGTGGGCTGCGAGGGCCGGCCCTCGGCCGCGCCCCGAGGAGTCGGATCCGGCCGTTTGAAGCCGCTGCGAGCTCGGCCAACTGGGCGCGCAGCGGGCCATCGCCAACCACGGTCAGCGTCGCCTGCCCGAGTGACGGCCCGGCCCGCAGGAAGCGCCCGGGCCAACTAGCGGGCGCTCGAGGTCGACCAGGCGACCGACAAAGAGGAACCTGGGGCCAGCCGCAGTCGCGGGTCGGTCCTCGACCGGGGCTGCAGCGATCGTTTCGGCAAGCGCCAAAGGCAGGGGAGACTGGACAACGCGTCGAGGGTCCGCCCCGAGAGCCTCGACAAAGCGTGTCGCGAGCGTCCCCGTGCTGAGGAAGGCGTCCGCGAGGGCAACGGCGCGGCGCCTGACGAACATCGAAGCTGGATCCCTGAGAAGACCGGTGCCCAAACCGCTCCGGTCCACATCACCGCGCGCCGACCTGCGACCCGCCGCCAGATCAGCGGCTCGAGCATGAGAGGACCCCAGCTGTGGACGAGCACGACGTCTGGATCCAGCCGGCGGAGTGCCCGCGAGATGCCGACGCTGGCGCGCGCGTGGAAATCGAGCCTGTCGAACCGGATCGGCAGCGACCAATGAAAGGAGTGCTCGAAGGCCGGCGGTTCGCCCCAGGCGTCCCGGAAGTCGGCCCAGCCGACGGTGCCAGAACCAGGAGCCGATCCACGACCCATGTAGACCACGTGGAGCCGGACGTGCTCCGAGAGCGCGTTCAGGATCGGCGTGTAGTACGGCGTCGGGCCGTGCGCGATGGCCACGACCGACGGCGTGGATCGGTGGGTCACCGCGACGGCTCCGCGTCGCCAGTCAGATGACCCGTACCGGGCATCTGAAGCCGCTCCCGGACCTGGTCCGGCGTCGCCGGCTCGCGGCCCATCGCCCGGGCAATGCGCACGAGCCGCTCGCCCACCAGCCGAGCGTTCGTGGCCAGGTCCGTGCGCGCGTCGTCGAACCAGATGTTGTCCTCCAGTCCGACCCGGACGTGGCCGCCCATCGCGATCGCAAGCCGGTTCACCTGGAGCTGGAACCGGCCGATCCCGGTGGCCGCCCACGTGGCCCCTGCAGGCAGGCGCTCGACCAGCAGCGCGAGGTTGAGCGGCGTCGCGGCCAGCGTCCCGAGCGAGCCCAGCAACAGGTTGACGTAGACCGGGTCGCCGAGCAGGTCGCGACCACGGAGATAGGCCGCATAGTCGAGCATCCCGAAGTCGAACACCTCCCACTCGGGGACGATGCCACGCTCGCGCATGCGCTCCGCCAGGCCCTGGATCGTTGCCGGCGCGTTGACCGATGCCTGCCTCGGGAAGTTCAGCGAGCCGAGGGTCAGGCTGGCCATCTCTGCGGGCGAACCGGCCCGTCGAGATCGAGGACCGCCTCGCCCGGGCATCGAGCTCGGGCTTCCGCCGCCCGCTCGTCGTGATGCACACGACGATGTTCGGAGCCGCGGCGCTCGGACGGCGGCGATGAATGCTGCTGCCCACTCCCGGGACTGGTCGGCTCACCGGACTCGTCGCGCGGGTGGATGTGGACGATCGACGCGCCGACGTCGAGACAGCGCCGGACATCGGCCGCGACCTCGTCGGGGGTCAGGGGAACATGGGGCGTGTCGGCGCGGGTCGGCACCATCCCGGTCGGGGCAAGGTTGATGATCAGCTCGTCCCTCACGCTCGCTCCAAGCGACGCGCCGGCAGCCCGATGACGGTGACGCCTGGATCGACATCCCCCACGACGACGGCGCCGGCGCCGACCGTGACTCCCGCACCGATCGTCCGATCGTCCCTGACGATCGAGCCCATCCCGAGGTACGCCTCGTCCCCGATCCGCGCACCGCCGGCGACGTTGGCCCCCG
>CAWGRQ010000037.1:0-73154 GCA_963824985.1 Terriglobia bacterium | reverse complement strand
AATAGCGCTTAGCTGAGAAATTCGCCGATTTCCGCGCGCGTAAAACCCTGACATGATCAAGGCTTTAATTAAAACTGGGTTGGCGAAGTAGGGATATCAGACATTCGAGGATCATTCGATAATGAATCAAGTGCCAAAAAAAGCATTGTGGATTTTCTTCCTTTGGAGTGTGCTGGCGCTGGCCTGCAACCGCAGCGTTCCGGAAAGATCCGATGATGCTTCCGGAACCCGCCTCGAGGGTCCCGGGATTGTTGGCGTCGTAAAAGATGAAGCCGGCAGGAACGTCGAAGGTGCACTGGTGCTAGGCTGCACAAATACTGCATGCCCGAATGCCACCACGGACGTCAACGGCCGCTTTTACATCGGTGGCTACGAGACGCCAGTCGATGTGGCGGTCAAGATTCCTGAAGACGAAGGCGCTACCCCCCCTTGTTTGGAGACCATTACGCCAGTGCGTCTGGTTGACGAGTCCGTCGTCGACGTTGGCACCCTCTACGTTCCAGTCATGCCGGCGCCGGTCAGACTGGGACTCAACTATCCTCAGACGGTCGAATTGAGCGATGGTCTGATCTTGAAGCTACATAGCAGAGATATCAATTGGCCTCTGACGGCGATCAGCAATGACCGGCTTGCCGCACGCTTGCTTACACCGTCGCAAATCCCAAAATTCCCGGAGCTTGGTGCCGAGAAGGTTCTTGCCGTATATGCCTTTTTCCCATTCGGTACTAGAAGCAAGTCGAAAATCGCGGTTCGGTTCCCAACCAAAGTGCCAGCCGGAACGAAGGTTCGCCTGCGAACGATTGGGGACCTCGATGGGAGGCTATCGCCCCCTGAAGCCGGTACTTCGGACGGCAAGTTCATTCTATCTGATCCAGGCGCTGGTATCACTGACCTGACCTGGTTAGTAGTGTCGCAGTAGTGTACTGCCACTTCGGTTTCGCTGTCCAGAAGTGCGCAACAATGCTTGGCAGCAGAGAGAAGGAGAACACTATGACTAGTATTTTCCGTAGACGGCGTCGTATGTGGTTTGGTGGCAGGTGGGTTCTGTTGCTGGTAGCGCTGTTAAGTGGCTGCTCCAGGAATAGTGAGCCGGAACTTAAGCCAGGCACGTTCTACAGCCCGTTCGTGCAGTTACAAAGGCTGCAAGATCGGGTGGAGCGTCTGCATACTGAAGAGATACGCTATCGCGAGAGCGACGGCCGGTTGTTCGTGTGCGGCTACTATTTTGGTGTGATTGACGCCAGAGATCCCGCGAAGATGAGGTACCTGGTCGAGGGTCTTCGCCACGAAGTTCCGGGGGACTACTCGGCCGCGCGACTCGCTGCCGGCTCTGAGACTGCACCGTGGCAGCGGCCTGGCTGTCACCACCTTGCTTGGGACGGTGACATCGTTTATACAACGCATCGCCGCCTCGTAGACAAGCCCACGTTTCTTGCGGCTTGGGATATTTCTAAGACAGATCCCGCCAATCCCAGCAAATTAGCACCAGTGCAATTTCCGGCTTTGCAGGAGCCCGGCATCAGCTACGAAGGCGTCGATGTTGCGAACGGCAACATTTACGTCGGACTGCACGGAAACGGCCTTGGTGTGTATCGGCGCAAGGGCAGGCGCATCATCCGCATCGGCACGGCCACCGGCCTGACTGATGCCTGGGGCGTTCGAGCTCGAGATAACATTGTGTTTGTCGCTGATGGCCTGGGTGGCCTCGCAATATTTGACTCCAAGGAGCCTAGAGCGCCTAAGCTTTTAGGCAGGGTTGCGACCGGCGGTCAAGCGCGTGGCATTGTGATTGAAGGCAACTTCGCGTACGTTGCGTCCGGCACGGCCGGTCTGGTCGCGGTCGATATCTCGAACTTGGCTGCGCCCAAGGTGATCAGCAAAGTCCCGGTACCCGGCACGGCGGTCCGCATCGATTATTCAAGGGGCCGTGTCTACGTTGCCGCATGGAATGACGTTAGGGCTTATGACGTGTCCAATCCTGCCGGCCCGCGGTATATCGGTTCGGTGAGACTGGAACACCAGGCGAGGTTCGGTGACGAAGATGAGAAGAAGTTTGGGGCAGAGAATTTCGAGAATCAGCGAAAAGGAAGCCGCGGTCGAACTACCCGTAGTCACCATGCGGTCCTTGAGCGTAGCGGCACACGACGATTTTGTGTTCGTTGGCAACTGGATGGTGCCGTATTCCTACCGGATTTATCCAGACCGGTCCGCGCCGAGCCTGCTCTTGCCCGAAAGCGCATCGCTAATCGACTTTGGCGCCGTCCACCCTGGCCAGAGCAAGACGATGTCCATCGATATTTCCAACCAGAGCGCGTCGGAGCCCTTAACCTTGTACGCCATTCGGACTGAGGGAGCGCCCTTCAGCGTCGAACCAAGGACTATCAGGATCCCCCCCGGTTCCAGCGCCGAACTGTCGCTAACCTTTAAGCCCACAAAAACAAACGCCGAGATTGGCATGTTGCAGTTTTCGTCCGACGACCCCGGTGAATCGTCACGCAAGCTGCGATTGCGCGGCAACCGCCCCGGAGCAGGAGTGGGGAAGCCGATGCCCGAAACACGGGTGGAGCTGCTGGACGGTTCCGAGTGGTCGTCGAAGCAGAACGAAGGCAAGGTGATTTTGCTGGTGTATTTCGCCGCCCTTTGACCGGTCTGCGGTCTGGAGTTGCCAGACATCGAAGAGCGCTTCTGGATGAAGTATAAGGAACAGGGTCTTATCGTGGTCGGCATCAATCCTGGTGGCTACCGCGGCGTGCATCCTCTCACACCATACGGTACTCGTGACAGTATCGGCAGCATACAGCTGTACACTCAGAATCTCAAGGTGACGTACCCGGTTGGCCTGGAGATGCCTTCGACTCCAAACTACGTTCACTTTTCGCATGTCTTCAAAGGCGTCACTCCGTTCCCAGTCGAGGTTGTCGTGGGCAAGGACGGCAGGATCGTCTACATCACGCGCGAATACGATCCTGTTAGCCTGGCGGCGGTGATCGAGGCGGAGTTAGCCAAGTAGGTTCATTCGGGCATGTGGATTCCTTGTGTTGGTTACGGGGTTACACGATGTCACGATTAATGATGCATTAGGGGGGGCTTACCATTATTATGTGTTCGCAGCGCGGCCGGAGTACCTGGGATCCGTTTTTTGGCGGTCCTTTTGTCCGGGCCGGCGGGAGCGGCAGCACTGACAAAGCCGTGATCGAAACCTGTGAAATCTATGTCGGGCATCGCCTCCGTGGCGAGCCGCCTGCTGTGGACAGGATGAGGTGGTAATCAACGACAATTACATTTCCCTCAATGTAGTTGACGTCAGGGGGTAGGTGTCTCACGATTATTGGCACAGAGGCGGTAGTCGAACTACCGCCTCCGTTGTATTTTCGCCAGAGCTTTGTCGTAATAAGAAAGATCGTAGAACCTACCGGCTGGTGGCGGCAACCCTCCCCAGGAACCCTCGACCTCTGCTCTTAGCTTCAGGAAATTCTCGAAGGCCGGAACGTCGAAACGAAGGTCTCTCGTTAATGCACCGGGGCCGTTCACCATGGCGGCATACGCTTCAGCGGCCACCTCAGCTGGAATCTTTGGATTGCTCGAGTTCATGATTATTTCAATCACTTTGGCCCTATTGGCTGGCGAGAGAATCCAACGTTGGGCCTCGATATTTGCCGCAACATAGCGCAACAGCAAATCGGCGTGGTCCCGAGCCCATTGACGCCGCGCAAAAGAACCGTGATACAAGAGGGGACCGATAAGCTTCGAGCTCATACCTACACTGACAAAACCTTGGCGTTTGGCGAGAATAGCTGAGGTGCCTGATAACATCCCAGCTGCATACTCCTTATGGGCCTGCATCTCCGGCAGTCGCCGGGTGCCCACTGTCTTGAGTTGGTAGTCTAGATTTGGTTTCAGCCCACTCAACAATAGGATCTTCTTTAGTAATAAGGCGGCTTGGGTGTTAGGTGCGTCAACAATGACAGTCTTACCGCGCAGGTCTTCCGCCGACTTGATGTCCGGTTGTCCAAGGAGTTCCTGATCTGCGAACTTTGACCCCGTTACGATTACAACATCAATACCACTTAAGACCATAGCCACAGCGTTGTCCAAGCCATCATCAACGATATCCACCTGTCCGTTGGCAAGCTTGGCCCTCATGGAATCCGAACTCGATGACGATGAGCTCTGAATCTCAATCCCATATTTCCTAAATATACCGTTCAGACGTGCCACAGAAACCGTGATTGTAGGCCCTCCCTCCACTCGCAGAATATCTAACGCCGCCGTCTGCCCGAATGTCAGGACCAATCCGGCGCAAAAGAATATCAGCAATGACCAACGCGTAAACCGTACACATTTCAGGACCTTGTCATTCGCGAGTCGGAGCATTCTGTTTGTCTCCCCAATAATGATTGTTGCCGATCGATCCACCCAACATAGCTTGCATTCGCGATTACGTGTGCCGGCCGCCCCTTGATGAATCTCCGCGACCACACTCACAGCGACTCCTCGGATCAGGATATCATAGAACAGCGATGATCTGCCACATAATGGTAATAATATATCACATCCTCTATGTGAAACACCAAAATAGGGCACAATGATCGCAATCTAACCTTTGATATTCTCATATATTGCTTGACATTGCCGGTCTCGCAGGTTACAGTGCCTACTGAAGCAATTGTCGGCGTTGTAAAGGTTGATCACGCCTTTCACCTCGCCAATGAAACGCGAATCGTCTTGGGTGCGAGCGCCTGGAGCAACGACCAACACGTACAGCGGCGCTTCATTGAGGAATTGGAGTCCGGCAGGGTGTTCGTGAATCAAACGGTGGCCTACGATCCACGGCTTCCGTTTGGAGGAGTGTAGATGTCGGGCCCCGGGCGCGAATTGGCAGTGCATTGCATTTGGAAATTTACGAACATCAAGTTGGTTTCGATTCAAGAGGACGCGGTGGCAGCGCGCAGACAGCCCGAGGGGCATAGCAATGGGCGATTCTGCCATACCACTTGAGATTTCGGTTCATACGCCAGGGAGCGATATAATGTCAGTTGCAGCGCAGCAGTCGCAACCCGAATCTAGTAATGGAATCCTAATGTGGCTGCAAGTGTACCGGCGAATGATGGGCATCCGGGTGTTCGAAGAAAAGGTCTACGAACTGTACACACGCGCGCTGATGCCCGGGCTGGCCCACCTTTATGCAGGGGAGGAAGCGGTAGCTGTGGGGGTATGCAGCGCGCTGCGTCCTGACGACTACATCACCAGCACGCATCGCGGCCACGGCCACTGCCTGGCGAAAGGAGCATCGCCGGACCGCATGTTTGCCGAGTTGCTGGGGAAGCAGGTCGGATACTGCCGGGGCAAGGGTGGATCGATGCACATCGCGGATCCCGATACCGGCAACCTCGGTGCCAACGCGATTGTCGGCGGAAGCGCCGGAATCGCCACCGGAGCGGCGTTTTCGGCAAAACGAAGGGGCACGAGCCAAATTTCGGTGTGTTTTTTTGGTGAAGGCGCTCTCGGTCAAGGGCTCTTATATGAAGTGATGAACCTTGCCGGGCTCTGGAAGCTCCCGGTGATCTACGTTTGCGAGAACAACCTCTATAATGAGTACACCCACTACTCCGAGACGACTGCCGGAGACATCGCGGCGCGTGCCGAGGCGTTTGGAATCTTAGCTGAGACCGTGGACGGCCAGGATGTACGCTCGGTTTTTGCCGCAAGCACACGTCTTGTGGATCGGACACGACGGAGCGAAGGTCCGGCGTTTCTGTTATGCAATACCTACCGCTACGGGGGCCACCACGTTGGTGACATTAACCGGGAATACTACCGCTCGAAGCAGGAAGAGCAGCAGTGGAAGATGCAGCGTGATCCCCTGAAAATCCTGGGCGGTTGGCTGCAGCAGGAACAGTTAGCCGATGGCGTGCGGCTTGCCGACATAGAGTCGGAGGTGCGCGCGGAAATGGAAAAGGCCGTCGCGTCCGCAATTGCCGCTCCCTATCCTGGCGCAGAGCAGGTGAGTGAGGATGTCTATGCCTAACGCGCAACGGGAGCTAACCTTCGGGCAGGCGGTTCGGGAGGCGCTCGCGGAAGAAATGCGGCGCGATCCATCCGTACTCGTTCTGGGCGAAGATGTCGCCGAGGCGGGTACAGCCTTTAGGGTTCTGAGCGGGCTGGTGGAAGAGTTTGGAACGGAGCGGGTGGTGGACACGCCCATCTCGGAAGCCGGGTTCACGGGACTGGCTGTGGGAGCGGCGATGACCGGGCTGCGCCCGGTGGTGGATATCATGTTTGGGGATTTTATCACCCTGACCATGGACCAGATGGTGAACCAGGCGGCGAAGGTGCACTACATGTCGGGCGGGAAGTGGAAGGTTCCCATGGTTATGCGCACCACCCTGGGTGCCACCCGGCGCTCGGCCGCGCAGCATTCGCAATCGTTGCATGCCTGGTTCAGTCACGTACCTGGACTAAAGGTTGTACTTCCTTCCACGCCCTATGACGCAAAGGGTCTGCTGAAGAGCGCCATTCGAGACGATAACCCGGTGATCGTTTTCGAAGATAAGATGATGTACAAGTTGAAAGGGCCGGTGCCGGAGGAGGAGTACACGATCCCTCTGGGGCAAGCTGATGTAAAGCGCGAGGGTCGCGATATCACGCTTATAGGTACCAGCAGCATGGTGCAGGTGGCGTTGGGAGCGGCGCTCTTGCTGGAGAAGGAAGGCATCAGCGCGGAAGTGGTGGATCCGCGGACGACTTCGCCGCTGGACGAAGCGACTCTTCTGGAATCCGTCAGGAAAACCGGGCGGGTGATCGTGATCGATGAGGGCTATGAGCGGTATGGGATCACCGCGGAGATTGCCGCCGTCATTGCAGAGAAAGCTTTTTATGATCTGGATGCGCCGGTGAGACGGATGGGCGCCATGAACGTCCCCATTCCGTTTTCTCCGCCGTTGGAAGATGCGACTGTACCCACCGAGCTAGGGGTGGTGGCGGCCGCCCGCGATCTGTGCCGTGGATCTTAAACAGCGGTGCAGGAGATAAGATTGTGGCGCTGGCGACCAACGGAACCCTGCTGTGGATTAGGAACAGCGGGCGAGCTTCGACCGACTGCGGCGGCGACGGCCGGTTAAGGAGACTGATGGCGGATACGGAGCTGGATTCGCTGCTTTGCTTCGACATGAACAATGTGCGCTGCCTGACCTCCCCCCATACAGGTATGGCGTCACTGAATAAGAGCGGATAGCGGGACTGACAAGTATGCCAACTAGTGTAGTGATGCCGGCTCTGGAGATGGCACAGGAAAATGGGAAGCTGATCGTTTGGCTGAAAAAGGAAGGCGAAGCTGTCAGCAAAGGTGAACCGCTGCTGGAAGTCGAGACCGATAAGGCTGTAATGGAGGTCGAGGCTCAAGCCGAGGGTATCCTGGTCGGCGTGAAAGCGCGGGAGGGTGATGTTATTCCGGTGGGCCAGACCATAGCATGGATCGTCCGCCCTGGCGAATCGCTTCCTGCGGAAACTGAGGTCTCCCCCTCGGGCCGGGCGGAGAGCGTGGCCGCACGCGCACAGACGTTTTCCGCAGCTGCGACGCCTGCCGCGATACCTTTGCCCGAAGACGCCAGAACTTCTCCCAAGGCTCGCCGCCTGGCTAAGGAGCACGGGATTGATCTGAGCCGGATACAAGGCTCCGGTCCGGGTGGGGAGATCCTTGCTTCCGACGTCATGGCGGCAGCTTCCGCCCAGGGAGCAGCGACTGCAGTGACCGCAGTCGCTGCAGCGCAGCCTGGCCCGCCGGAAGTGGAAGCCATCAGCCGGCTCGCGCGGCTGATGGCTGAGCGTACCACTGAAGGCTGGACCCACGTACCCCATTTTTTCCTGGTGCGCGACGTGGATGCCGGCGCGCTGATCGAAGCTCGCGAGCGACTCGCGCCGGCCATCGAACAGGCGCGGGGAATTCGTCCAACGTACACTGACGTGCTGGTGGCGCTGGTCGCTCGCGTACTCAAGCAGCATCCGGTCATGAATGCCTCTTGGAGCAACGGCCAGATACGTGTAAACCGCGATGTGAATATTGCCGTCGCGATGGCGGTCAGCGATGGCGTGGTGGCGGTGGTATTTCACCACGCGGATGCCGCAGAGTTGGGCGAAATCGCTGTTCAGAGGCAGGCTCTGGCCCAGCGTGCCCGGTCGGGCCGCCTGCATTCCGCGGAAGTCAGCGGCGGGACCTTCACCATCAGCAATCTGGGGATGTACGATGTTGATGCTTTCAGCGCCGTAATCACCCCACCGCAGGCCGGGGTTCTGGCCGTGGGACGCATTGCCGATCGGGTCGTCGCAGTGAATAGCACCCCAACGATTCGGCCCATGATGACCCTTACGCTGTCGTCGGATCACAGGGTTGTGGATGGCGCAAAAGCGGCCGCGTTCTTAAAGGACTTGGCACAGGCCATTCGTGAGCCCACGACCTTGCTGGCATCATTCTGAATAGCACCAATCAGGAGGTAGAGCAGTGGCTTACATATTTCGACAGGACGAGCTGCCACGGCTGGTCGCGGAAGTGCCGGGTCGCGAGCGGACGTTCTTCGTAGACAAAGAGCTGACGAACATCGACGACATGCTCGCCGGCGTCATGAAGTACGACCAGGGCGCTTCGTCACCATACCACTATCATGAAACATGCGAGCACTTTTATTTCATTATCGAGGGTGAGGGGACGGTGGAGACGCCGGAAGGCATTCAATCGGTCGGACCGGGCACGATGGTGTTCATCCCGGCGGAAGCGAGGCACCGCCTGCGTTCGAAGACTCCGCTTTTCTACTTTGAGTTCCAGTCGCCGAACCGCTTCAAGACACACATCCTTGACGGGACCGATGCCGACCTGCGGTGGAAACGAATCGAGGGCGGCGTTTGGGTGCAGACCTAAATCAGTACCGTGAGTTCTAGCCGGTTTTGCAGCCTGCAGGCGGCGAGGGATGTGGCCCGGGCGAAGTCCTGCGCCAAGCGGTCAGGGGGACAAATAAGGAGGGCTGTGGCCAACACATACATCGACAGCAACAACATTCCGCATACGAAGGTGCCGGGAGCTGGCGAATTCGCGGAAATTCTTAACAACCAGCTGGCCGGCGCGAAGAACGTCGTAGCGATTCTGCGCTGGCTGAACCACGGAGACGCGCTCGACGCGGGCCCAGATGCCAAGACGCATCAGCTGATCTACCTGATCGAAGGCGAGGGGACGATCACGCTCAACGCCAGGGACCATCTGGTCGCCAAGGGCGCAGGCATCTACCTGGGCCCAGGCGAGTCGGCACGCATCAGCCACTCCGGTGATGCGCCACTCAAGCTGTTTCATCTCGTCGTACCAAAGCAAGCCTGACGAGGCTCACGGCCTTGCTCGCTCAACGCCAATTTGGGAATCGGCCGTCCTCTTCGCATCGTCATCTCCTTTGTACATTAGATGCGAAAGGACTGCTATTTATTAAACGAACATCAGAGACAGGACAGAGAATGCTCGAGAATTCGCGCGGGAATAGTCCGTCCCGTCAGTTGATCGAATGGCTTTTAATGTGTTTTCCCGGCGTCTTGTCGACCATCCTGTTATGGATCGTCAAGTTCATCAAATGCCCGAACCTGTACTTGGTGCCGAACTGGCTGGCGGAGGTCGTGGGCGGCAACGGTTGGACCGCCTCGGCCTCCGTGATCGTCGGTATGATGCTGCCAGGCGGACGCATCGAAGCCAAGCGCCGTTGGAGCGCACTGAGCTTTGTCGAGGTGCGCGTGGAGAAATGACATGAGCAACCCAAATAGACTGAAAGTAGGATTTTATGGGCTGGGACGCATGGGACGAGGTATGGCGCGTCGAATCTCCGGCGATGGTCATGAGATCATCGTTTATGACGTTGTACGTGCCCAGACGGAGGAATTCGCTGCGGCGGGTATCAAAGTTGCCTCGACGATAGCCGAAGCGTCTGTCGGACGCGATGTTGTCGTCACGATGTTACCCGACGATGCCGTACTAAACGGAGTCGTATTGGGTTCGGGTGGAATTCGGGCCTCCATGCCTGCAGGTGCCATTCATCTCTCGATGGGCACTCACGGCATTGCTACAATTCGAGCCCTCGCCGCCGCCCATGCCGAAGCGAACCAAGTCCTCGTTGCGGCTCCGGTTCTGGGCCGACCCGATCTGGCAGCTACGGGACAACTCGGGATCGTTGCTGCTGGACCTCCAGAAGCCGTTACCCGATGCGAGCCGTTGTTCAAGGTCATGGGCTGGCAAACGCTCGAGGCCGGTCCGATCCCGGAGTCTGCGCTTGCAATCAAGCTGGCTAACAACTTTTTGCTCGGCTGTGCCATCGAAGCCATGGCCGAGGCATTTTCGCTCGTGCGGACATACGGTGTCGCGCCCCAGGTGCTTTACCATGTAATGACTGAAGGCCTCTTCTCGGCGCCCGCATATAGAGTCTACGGCAAGATCATGGTAGATGGATCGTATGACAAAGCCGGTTTCACGACGCTGTTGGGTCTTAAGGACTTTAATTTGATAATGGCCGCGGCTGACATGGGACGAATTCCACTACCTAGCGGCAGCGCGTTTCGCGATCGGCTGCTCAGCGCCATTGCCCATGGTGAAGGCGAGAAAGACTGGGCCGTCGTCGCCCGCGAACAGGCCAGCACCTGCGGATTGGATTGAAGACTGGCTGAAGTACAGCTGAGGCCGATTTGGCGGGGACCAAGGAGAATCGCCAAGCGGTTCTGCAGCGCGGCTTCGGTCGCTCGGATTTGCCGTTGCGAGCCCAAGTCCGTGTGACCGAACCGAACAGGAGATGAAATGGCCAAATCCAGAATCTATTTTCCCGGAGTCCTCTGGCAGTTCTACGACTTCGCCCGGCCGATTCTCGATCCGGCAGTCGAGGTCGTAGTCGAGCCCGAACGCGTCTATAGCGCCGAAGAAATCGCCGAAGTATTTGCCGGCGTCGAAGGCGCCCTGCTCACGGCGTTCGAGAAAGTGCCGCTCGCCGTGATCAAGGCTGCGCCGCACTTGCGCGCACTCTCGAAATACGGCGTCGGAGTCGAAGCGATCGATCTGGAGGCAGCGACCGAGCACGGGATTCCTGTGACCAATACGCCGGGCGCGAACTCGCTGGGCGTGGCCGAGCACACCGTGGCACTCATCCTTTCGGTTATGCGCCAGATTCCGCAGCTCGATCGCATGGTTCGCGCGAACCGCTGGAACGACGCGCGCCGAATCATCGGCGGGGACATCGAGGGTAGCGTCCTCGGTCTGGTCGGATTTGGCAATATCGGCCAATTGGTCGGCCGGCGCGCCATGGCTCTCGGCATGCGCGTGCTTGCCTATGATCCCTACCAGAGCGACGAGACCATTGCCGCCCTAGGCGCCGAGAAAGTCGGCGAACTCGACGATCTACTCGCGGCCTCCGACATCGTGTCGCTGCACATGACAGTCACCGCGCAGACGAAAGGGCTCTTCAACGCCGAACGGTTCAGCCGCATGAAGCCGAGCGCATTCTTCGTCAATACCGCGAGGGCGACGATCGTCGATCAGCAGGCGCTGATCGACGTGCTCAAGGAGCGGCGACTGGCGGGGGCTGCGCTCGATGTCTTCGAGCCCGAGCCGCTCACGTCGGAGAGCCCGCTGCTTGAGTTGGAGAATGTGATCATCACGCCGCACCACGCCGGCACAACGGCCCGCACCCGCGAGCGCACGCTCAATCAGGCAGCCGCGAATCTGGTGCTTATGCTGAACGGCCAGTTGCCCGAGGTCGGGCTGTGCAATCCGGCGGTTCGCGCGCGCTTTGAAGCGCGCTTCAAGTCATCTTTTAAACCACGCTGAGGCTGGTAGGAACCTTCGATCAGCCATCAGCGACGGGCGAGTCACATCCAGGCTCAATGGCGCGGCGCCATCGGTGGCCGGGACAGTGACGAGAGGGATCGCCTCGGCAGATATTGGAGCGAGGGAGGCCCCCAGCCTTCTGAGTGGATTGGAGGAGAAGGTATGATGGACAGCGGACTGCATGCACGCAGTGTCAGCGATTTGATCGACGAACAACCGCTAAGTCGATTCCAGATGGGAGTTATCGCACAATGCGGCACATTAATGTTGCTCGAGGGCTTTGATGCGCAGTGTATCGGATTTCTCGCGCCGGCCATCGCACAGGACCTGTCGATCCCGCTGAAGACATTCGGCCCCATCTTCAGCGCCGCACTGATAGGCCTGATGATCGGGGCGCTCGCTAGCGGTCCGATCGCAGATCGTTGCGGCCGCAAGATCGTCATCATCGCGTCGGCGCTGCTATTTGGGTCGTTCACCATCATGACCGCGCACGCTGACTCACTTCAGGAGTTCATATTGTTCCGCTTCCTGACCGGGCTTGGACTCGGCGGGGCGATGCCGAACGTCGTCGCGCTTACCGCTGAATACACCCCAAAGCGTCTGCAACCGATTTTCGTGGGCGCGCTGTTCGCCGGCATGCCGCTCGGTGCCTTGGCTGCGAGCTTGGTCAGCACGAAAATGCTGCCGCTGTGGGGCTGGCGCTCAGTTTTCTATTTAGGCGGACTGCTACCGCTGGTCATCGCAGTCGCTCTGATCAAGTTGCTGCCCGAATCTGTGCGGTTCCTGTCCGCCACCGGTGCCGATCCTCGAAAAGTGGCGGCCATCATGGCAAGGATGGGACCCTTCATGGCTGCCGCGACCGTGAGAGCACCGGCGCCGAGGCGCGAGCAGGCGGGCGGGTTGCCAGTTAAGCATCTGTTTACAGAAGGGCGAGCATTGGGAACGGTGCTCCTGTGGATCCCTTTCTTCATGAACCTGCTGCTGCTCTACTTCTTCATGAACTGGCTCCCAGGTCTCCTGACGACAGCCGGTATGCCGATTTCAGCCGGGGTCACGGCTGCCGGGCTTTTCAGCTTCGGCGGGGTTATCGGCAGCCTCATTCAGGGAAGCCTGATGAAGATGCGGGGTGCATTTGCGACATTACTCACTGAGTTTTTGTTGTGTGTGGTACTGATCGTCGGAATGGCGTACGCGACGTCATTCACCGTTATGATGACGGCGACGCTTATTCTCGGAATCTCAATCCAAGGAGCGCAAGCCGGGCTCAACGCACTCTCGGCGAGCTTCTACCCGACCACCGTCCGGTCGACGGGCGTTGGCTGGGCACTTGGAGTGGGCCGTATCGGCTCGATCATCGGCCCGTTGGTCGCCGGGATGTTGCTCTCGAGGGATTGGACGACGCCGCAGATATTCCTGGCCGGAACGGCGCCAGCCTTTATGGCTGCACTTGCAGTGCTTCTGAGCATCGCGCTGAAGGGCAAGGCAAATGCTTTCAGGCTGTGAGGCAACCTGTGCGATCGTCCTGGTTATTGTAGATTATTGCTCATGACATAATTGCTCAAGGGGGAACGGAAACGTGCCTCTCAGGAACTGAGCTCAACCGCATAGGAGGAACGTACTATGTATCATAAACATGCCGGCACTGCCGCGACACGCGACGGCATCACCCTTCAATACACCCTTCACGGCAACAATGATCCCGCGCGGGCTCGACTTGTGCTAGTGCACACTCTCGCAATGAACAGCACTATATGGGATCCGGTCGTCGAGCAGATGGTCCATAAGGCTACCATCCTTACATACGACTGTCGTGGACATGGTTCGTCCACTAAGGGAGCAGGACCCTTTCGCCTTGAAATGTTCGCGGACGATCTGGCCGGCTTGTTGGATGACGTAGGCTGGGACAGTGCTCACGTGGCAGGCGCCTCCATGGGAGGCAGTGTGGCATTGCAGTTCGCGGTCTCGCACCCGCACCGTGTGCGGACGCTGGGCCTCTTCGACACTACATCCTGGTATGGAGCCGAAGCGGCTGATCGCTGGGCCTGGCGTGTACGGGAGGCCCAAGAGAAGGGATTCGCCGGATTGATCGCGTTCCAGCAGACCCGCTGGTTCACCGACAAATTCCGCGAGGAGCACGCCGACACCGTGACGCGCTGTTCGGACATATTCCTGAAAAATGACATGTCGTCCTATGCGGCCGCCTGCAATATGCTTGGGGCATTTGATTTGCGAACAGCTCTGGGTGCATTGCCCGTTCCCACTGCCATCGTCGTCGGCGAAGAAGACTATGCCACTCCCCCAGATATGGCAAGAGTGCTTGAAAGCGGCATTAAGGGCTCAACGCTGCTGATCATCCCCAAGGCGAGACATCTGACCATTGTTGAGCGCCCAGAGGTGATCGCGAACGTATTGTTGCATCTGATCGAGCGCGTGCCTTCAGCTGCTTAAACTTATTGGTGAGTTGCCGGGCGACTCGCAGATTTTGCTGTTTCCGCGAATCCGAAGCCGAAGCGGGCGAGCCATGTGCCTCACTCTTGCTTCACGGAAAATTTCAGCGACCATGCCATCACCGTGGATATCAGCAGGATGCCGGCCATTGCGAGTAGCCCTGCGGAAAAGGAGCCCGTCTGATCCTTCAACCAACCTATCAAGGCGGGTCCAACGAAGCCACCCGTTGTGCCGATTGAGTTGATAAATGCGATGCCACCCGCCGCAGCCAACCCAGTAAGGAAGCGCGCCGGGATCGCCCAGAAGATGGTTCTCGCAGCGGTGATGCCTATGAGGGCAACCGTTAGCCACGTGAGGGACAGCCAAAAATTTCCGGTTAAAATGGCGAAAATCGACCCGACTGCCGCCGCCAGGCAGGCTAGCGTAAGATGTCTGATTCTCCGTCCGCTTCTGTCTACGTAGGCCGACCAGGCAAACATCCCGATGGAGGCCACAACATAGCATCCGCCTGTGACGAAACCGACCTCCAAGTCCGAAAAGTGACCGGCCTTGATAATCTGAGGAAGCCAAATTCCGACTCCGTAGGCACCCACTATAAACCCGAATTGAACCACAGCCAAGGTCAGTACCCTGACGTCTTTAATCGCAGGCAGCAGACGGCGGACCGGCCTATCGCGCTGTTCGCCGTGAATGCGTTTGGCCACGACTTGCCGCTCCTCCTCCGTCAGCCATCGAGCTTGCTCCGGTCGGTCCACAATCACCCAAGGGATCGCGACGCCGACAAGTACCGCTGGCAACCCTTCCAAGAGAAATAACCACTGCCAGCCGGCGATTCCAGCAATTCCATCCATCCCAAGCAATAGACCGGAAATGGGACCACTGATAACCGAGGAGACAGGAATCGCGACCAGGAACCAGGCCAGTATGCGCGCACGGTATTCAACTGGAAACCACGTCCCTATGAGGTAGGTGACTCCGGGGAAAAAACCCGCCTCGGCCACGCCGAGCAGCAATCGCAATAGATACCAACTGACTGGTCCCGACACAAAACATGTCGCCGCGGAGACCAGTCCCCAGGTGACCACGATTAGCGTGATCCAAATTCTCGCCCCGAAGCGGTATAGAGCGAGATTGCTCGGAAATCCAAACAAGCAGTACCCGAGAAACAGAATGCCGGCTCCGGCACCAAACTGGGTTGCCGTCAATCCGACTTCCTGATTCATCGTTAAGGCGGCAAAACTAATATTGAGCCGATCCACAAAATTCAGAACATTAGCAATGCCCAGGATGGGCACCAATCTCCACGCGATCTTGGCAAAAACCCTCTTTTCTACCTCCGATGTGGTCTCCATTGATTCTTCCTCTTCTCGCAGGTGATCTTGTTAGTCGGATAGGAAGCAAAAAGCCGCATGGGTGCGAAGAGCAGGAAATGTAAGGCCATCGCAGGATCAGGTTCTGTAAAGGCTGATGGCCTCAAAAGCAGCGCCATCAGCGACCATTGAGTTAACAATGACCGGTCGAGCAGCCACCGCGTAGCGAGAGCCGGCCACCTGTAATCCCTTCTGGGTAAAACCTACTCTCTCCGGAAAGGTCAGTTTCGAGAGGGGAGGTTGGAATCCTGCGCCCAAAATCCGGTCCGCTATAAGCCGACGAGTTGTTCCCGACCCAATAAAGCCTACCTCCTCACTCTTCGCCCGCTCCCTTTTTTATTCTTCCCGACCGTCAAACGGTCGTGGTTCCCGAAAGGCCGCAAGATATAAGCTCTTCGACGGGAAACCGGAAGATCCGCTCACACCCTTCCTTGGTCACCACAACTTCTTCCTCGATCCGCGCCGCACCCTTTCCATCTGCTGATGGGCAATAGGTCTCGAGAGCAAAAACCATTCCTTCTCTAATAGGATATGGCTTCTCGAGCGAAAACAATCTTGAGATCACTGGCTTCTCCCAAATGCTCAGGCCCACGCCGTGGCCAAATTGCAGGAGGAAGGCCTCTTCTTCGGTATTGAGACCGAACTCTTTCGGAGGGGGCCAAGCCTTCGCCACATCTGCGGTGGTTGCTCCTGGTCTCACTAAATCGATAGAATCCTTAAGCCATTTCCAGGCCAGTTTGTAGGCGTCCAACTGAGCCTGCGTCGGTTTGCCGCAGACAAAAGTACGGTAATAACAGGTACGATATCCCATATAAGAATGCATAATATCCAGAAACACCATATCTCCCGGACGAATGATCCGGTCCGAAAAGGTATGCGGATGTGGTGTTCCCCTTTCTCCAGCCACACTGTTCACACACTCAACAAGCTCCGATCCAAGGCTAAAAAGGACCTGATTCGCCACGGCCACCAGATCATTTTCTCTCGCACCAGGCCGAATAGCCCTGACGATCGATTCATAGGCTGCATCTACCAGAGCCGCAGCAGCTTTCAACAGCTCAATTTCATCCTTCGTTTTGACAATCCGGGCTTCCAGCATCACCTCCTGACCATCAACAATCATCAGCCCTTTATTCTCCAACGCTCGGATAAGAGGGATGTCGGCAATATCCATTCCCACAGGCCTTTTTTCCACTCCATATTCCGTTAGCCATCTGAATATGTCCTTGGCTACTTTATCTACGCTTCCGGTTTCAGACGGAATTGCCCCCCGCATCGATCCGACTGCGGGATAGACTCGGTCCGCGATCCACGGACAGGAAAGTTTCTTGGCAGGGGTTGCCGGGTCGAAAAGTAAGGGTTCCCCACCCAACGGCAGGATGCAATAACGATTCATCTTATTTCGGCACCACTCTCCGATATGGGTTCCGGTAATGTAACGAATGTTATCAAAGTCATAACAGACGAGAGATCCCAGATCACTCGCTTTTAGGGCTTCTTTAGCTTTTGCGAGTCGTTCCTTCCGCAACCTATCAAAATTAACCCTCTCCTCAAAATCCACTCCCATAGTTCCAAATCTCATCAGGCACCGCCTTCCATTAGATTCTAATTAACCATTCATTCGAAACGATCGCATCGCGAATTTTCCGGCAGGAATCTGCCCGGGTTCACTGATGAGCCACTACGAGCAGCGGGTTCGCTTTTGGCTGCAATATTTAAGCCGCTCAAAGGTGATTCCTTAAATGAAAAGGCAAATGCCTTGGCGGACGGTAGTGGAACACTGCTCGGGAGATTTCGGACGGAACACGTCCGCTACCAGGTTCTCCGTCCCTCCTAGGAATTCTGACGGTCATTTCTGTGAGTGCTTCAGACTCGGGTTTGGAAAGCTCATCCATGGCCATAACATTTTCATCAAAATATAGCATAATTTAGCATAGCCGGTATTGTTGTCAAGCTGATATTGTCATATATTGTCAAGATGGACATGTTATAAAATCTAAAAATCCCAAACGGAACCTGCCGTTGCCGCATATCGAGGGTGAAGTCCAGTCCCCAGCGAGTGCAGCTGGCCACAACATGGAAATTGCCGTATGAAGCCACCCTGCCGAATTCCATTTCGAATAGCTCGGTAGCATGCAATCGCGAGCCCGCTGCATCAGGAATCAGTCCTATGGCATAACAATTCGGTTGGATTTTCGCAAACTGATCCCATGCCGAAACACCAAGTCATCTACTCAAGGCGGCCGCTGCGATGCGCTGCTCCAGGATCGGGATGCGCACGATCCGTTTGTCTTTCGTGCTGTGTGACGCCGTCTCAGGATCAGCACCAGTCCGCCTCGCGGCAACGAGTTTGTGGCGGCCTAATGCATCGAGCCTCGCAAAGGCAGTCGAACGATTCCCAAACGATTCACACAGAATCTCTACATGGTCGCGGCAACCCAGGTTGAGCGCCAGGGCAGCAGAGGGCGAAAGCCGTTCGAATTCTTGAGTGAGGATCATACGGCCGCTGCGGCGGCGCTCGCCCTGTTCCAGAGAACCAAACTAGGACTCCAGAAAGACTCGCCTCCTTCGCCCCACCTTTGCCTTGAGAGCGTCGATAACACTCGACATTTTTATCTCGGTGTGGGAATATTTAATGATAAAAGGAAGGCACGCTTCTAATATAATGAAAAACAAACACAAAACCATTCACTCGGCGCTCATCTTTATACTGTCGAGCAAACGGATCACTAAGACGGAGTTTTTCCTGTGAATACATCGGATAGGCTGCTGTCGATTCTCCGGTTACATACGCTCCAGAAACCGGAATGGACTGTGGAAGAAGCCGCCAAAGAAACCGGGATTTCCGTCAGCACGGCCTACAGGTACTTCAGAAGTCTCCGTAAGATCGGCATGCTTGAGCCTCTTAATGGGAGCGCTTACGTTCTTGGCCCCACAATCGTCGAGCTTGACAGGCAGATCCGAATTAGTGATCCCTTAATCAAACTCGGGAAGCCGGTTATGCGGCGCTTGATCACCCATTCGGCAGGAATAGGCATTGCGCTTTTATGCCGAATGCATCGCAACTATGTCATGTGCATCCACCAGGAAGGAGAAGCTTTCCTGAAGACTCCCGTGAGTTATGAGCGGGGAAGGTTAATGCCCATGTTTCGCGGGTCAGCGTCAAAGGTGATCTTTGCAAATCTTCCATGGGGGTCAATTCGATGGTTCTTCGGTGAGTTTTCCCTTGAAATTGCGGAAGCTGGCCTGGGCGCGGAATGGCTGACGGTAAGAGCCAATCTTCGACGAATACGTAAAGCAGGCGTCGTGGTGTCGCGAGGCGAAGTTGACCCCGGCCGGGTTGGAATCTCTGCTCCCGTTTTTGGCCCGAAGAAGAACGTTTTGGGCAGCATTTCTCTTGTGATGACGGAAAATGAGGCGACTCCCGAGACGATCTTCGACGTTTCCGCGCTGGTGGATGCTGCCGGTCGCCGGATATCTGCAGGCTTGGTGAAAGGGTCATCCGTGAGTGACTGCGAAACCGGGGGTGCTGCCATGGGCACGGCTGCGGGAGAGACTTAGTACTAGTGGGCATAATTAGGGAATGAAGATTAACGTCAAGCTGGTCGGCCTCTTTCGGGCCGGACGATTCGAGCGGGAAGATCGTGAATATCCGCTAGGCTCCAAGGTCCGGGCCGTCGTCGCTGATCTGCAATTGCCTCCACAGCACTTCGGCATAGTGCTGGTGAATGGCGTGCATGCCGACGGTGAGACCATTCTGGCCGAGGGTGACTGCCTGGTGTTAATGCCAATCATCAGTGGTGGCTAACATCGTGTAACCCCGCTGATCAAGTATTGAAATCCGGAGAAATCGGGCGATGGGATATTTCTCGAAACGGCTGAATGGCCATGAACCTGATCAGGATTGATAACCAGGCAGACACATTCCACTTAAGATAACCTATGAGGATCCATACCACAGATCCGGCGAACCACCCCGCGGAAATTTTCTATCGACGCTGTACAGTCGATCTGCGCAGCGGCGAGATGAGCTTTGCCGATTTCCCATGCCGCAACCTCGAGGATGTCCTTGGCGGATTCGGTCGTTCTTTCCAAGATCTAGCCCGGCGCAGGATCGAAACGGCCTATTGCGAGGAGAACCCCTTGATCGTCAACACCGGCCTGCTCACTGGCAGCAGCGTCATGACCGGTTTGCGAACCTACTTTTCCGGCTACAGCCCGCTCAAAAGCTCCAAAGCCGGACTGCCGGCAGCCATGTGGTCGACCGGCAGCGGCAAGTTCGGCGCCAAGTTCAAGTGGACCGGCCTGGATGAGCTGATTTTCGAGGGGCGCTCGGCGGAACCGGTATACGTGGTGATCCAGGAGAGCGAGTCCGGGCCGCAGGTGGAACTGAAGCCTGCAGCGCACCTGTTGGGCCTTTCGACTCACGCCAAGATCATGGCCCTGCAGAAAGAGTACGACAACGCCCATTTCGCGGCCATCGGCCCGGCCGGGGAGAACTGGCGAGAGAACTACCTGGGGGCGGTTGCCCTATCCACTGAAAACCAACTCAAGTCAGGGGAAGACAAGTGCCGCTTTGCCGGGCGCGGCGGCATGGGAAGCCTGATGGGCTACAAGAACATCCTGGCCCTGGTGGCGCAAAGCAGGGACAAGATGCGAGGCATCGCCGACGCGATCAAGCAGGTGAACGTCAACGTCATCAAAGGAGGGGGGTCGGCCCGCCTCCAGCCCTTGAGCCGGGGCGGGGGCGGTGGCACCTGGGCGGCCTACGACGTTCTGCAGGAGTTCCATGCCGTGCCGGTCAACAATTTCCGGCCGCAGGGGAATGACCTGCCCGAACGGCTGTTCCGCGCCAACGTCGAGAAGGACTACGTTATCAAGTCGGAGGCCTGCTACCGCTGCGGCATTACCTGCCACAACAACGTCTCGGCCAAGAATCCGGACGGGAGTCAGGGAGAATTCCTGGCCAAGTTTGATTACGAGCCGCTCAACTTGCTCGGCACCAACCTCGGCGTCCACGACGCCGGCCAGGCCGCCCGGTTGATCAAGCTCGGCGACAACTACGGCATGGATGCCATCTCCCTCGGTGTCACCCTCGCCTATGCCTTGGCCTACAATGCACGCCACCCGGACCGCCCGATTCTCAACGGCGCGACCTTCGGCGATTGCGCGAAAATCAGGGAACTGATCATCCAGACCGGGGAAGGTCGTCTGCCGGAGATCGGCAAGGGCTCTATGCGCCTCTCGCAGAGTCTTGGAGAAACCAGCTATGCCTACCAAGTCAAGGGGCTCGAAATCGCCGCCTACCAGCCGGAAACCAATCCCGGTTACGCCTGGGCGATCGCCGGCGGCCACATGTCGATGGGCACCTACGGGCTGCTGACCCGGGAAGGCAAGTCGGACCTCGAGTCCTGGGTCAGGGGGATTACTGAGGACAAGCTGCAGATCGTCGGCTTCGACATGATCGGCCTGTGCAAATTTTTCAACATTGCCAAGGGGATCGACACGCAGATGGTGGTCGACTGTCTGAAGAGCGAATTCGACCTGGAGGTCAGCACCGCAGATCTTCGCTCCGCGGTACGTCGGGCTTTCCTGCGCGGCCTGGCCCTGGAACTGCGCCAGGGGTATACCAAAGCGGAATTCTGCCTGCCGGCCGAGGTGTTTGAAGATCCGAACCCGAATATCAGGCTGCCGAACATCACCCGCCCGGAATTCATCGCGCAACTCGAGAAGCGGGTGTGGGAGATTTTTGAGCCGGAACTGACTGGGTTGCTTGATCAATAGAAGAGCTGGCCCGCGAGTGCTCGGCGGAGAAGTTCGGTATCGTGCAGAACGCCATGACCCTGAACCTGTGGGACGGCCGCCTCACGCGCGAACTGCAATTCGTCACGAACCTGCGCGGGCGGTTCCCCCACGCGATGGTCAAGGATGCCGCGCCATTCATCTGGGAACTACGCTCGATAAAGTCGCGAGCCGAAATCGACCAGCTTCGCAAAGTCGGCCTGCTCGGCGTGGAGGCCCACAAGGCGATGATGCGAGCGACCCGGGCAGGGGCTCCTGAATATGAGATGGCGGCTGCCTTCGAGTATGCCGCCAAGAAGGCAGGGGCCCGGGATCTTGCCTACAACGTCATCATCAGCTCGGCCGAGAACCACCCGTACCTCTATTACTACCGCCACGACCGCATCCTCAAAGTCGGCGACTTCATTGTCGTCGATGCCGGACCGACCCTGGACTACTACGTCACCGACATCTCGGCCTCCAATCCGTCCGGCAGCCTCTACACGGCGAATGATGTCGCCACCATCACAGTCAACAAAACAATGGATGCCGATCTGTTCAAGGGTGTGGTCCTGAGCAACGCTCAGCTGAAGGGTCTCACGGAGCTGACGTTCGATACGAACGTTGAATTTCAGCAGAGAGCCTCCACCACCAGAATCTGCGAGGACTCTCTGCTCTATCCGAAGAGCCTGGTGATCACCAAAGCCGATGGTTCCATCGTCACGGCGAAGCAGATTATTAAGATTACGGTGAATCCCACCAACGTGCAGGTTGTGTTGGCGAAGGGGGCATTTGCCCGCGCGGCCGAGGCGACGAACGCCACCGTCGCCACCACGGCTTATTATCACTTCGGCCCCGGCGCTGCCGTGCCCGTGCGGATTCTCAACTGAGCGGCCCTTGCGCGTAATTGTTTAGCCAAATCAAATGGATGAAGAAGCAAAACGCAAAGGCGCAAAGGCGCAAGGACGCAAAGATCGACACAGAGCAACAGGCGTGGGCGCAGCGCTTCGCGGTGGCGCATCCTTGGGCGAGCCGAAAGGAGTCTCTTTGCGTCCTTGCGTCTTTGCTCTGCTGTTCAGCATCAGCTAAACAGTTGCCCTTGCGCAACATAGGAAACCCCCGTGCGATTCGGACACTGGTATCAACGGGTGGAAGCCCAAACCAAGAACAGGACACGGAAGAACACGGAAGAACACGGATTTCTGCGGGCGGCAGCTTGGGCGGGCAATCGGCTCGCTACATCTGTTTCCGTGTTTTTCCGTGTCCTTGGATATCTTACAACCGGCTATTTTCAGTGTCTGAATCGCAGTAAACAACATCCTTGCTTGCTGGCTGCGCAAGTCACGGGTATGATGCGATTCGTTTGCATATCCGGATTTGTTTCGCAGGAGATTGACGGAGGGAGAGGCAGATGGCGAACAACCGCTGGACGGTAGGATGGATCATTGTCCTGGCACTGTTGCCGGGACTGGCTGTCGGTCAAGGGCTCAGCAACAACGCCTTCAACATCCAGTATGGTGCGGGGGGCATCACGAGCCTCCGGCGCGCCAACGACACCTATGACACCGAGTACGTCGCGAGGGGCGGGGTGTTGGGCAATATCGTCATCCAGTACAGGACGGGCGCCGAGCCTGGTTGGAAAACGGCGCGCGAAATCGGCGCCGGCCCGGCGGCGGCGCCCGGCAGCAACACCGTCAATTATAGGATAGGTACGCTATTGCCCACGCTGCCTCAGCTCAGCGCGGCTTCGGCATCGGTCAACGGGGTTTCTCTGACGGCGCTGAGCGACGGCCAGTTCCCGCCCGTTGTGATGCCGGGCGCCCCCGCGGGCCGCGGCATCCCGGGCGGCCCCGGCGGGCGTGGCGGCGCCGCTCCCGCTCCGCCGGCCGCCTTCACCTGGCAGGGCGAGAGCGGCGGCACCCAATGGGTGCAATACACCTTTCCGAGCGCGCAAGAGGTATCCACGGCTCAGGTTTACTGGGCATCGGAAGACACGCCGAACCCCACGGTGCGCGTTCCGGCTTCCTGGCGGCTGCTTTACCAAGATGGTTCAAATTGGAACGAAGTCAAGGCCACGACACCTTACGGCGTGGAGCCGGGCCAGTTCAACCGGGTTGATTTCTCGCCGGTCAAGACTGCCGCGCTTCGAGTGGAAGTCAAAATGGCTCCGGGCGCCGGAGCGGCTATCAACGAATGGCGCGTCGGTCCGGAGCGCATCGTCGGCGCCTTGAAAGAGATCAAAGCCGAGGAAGTCTTCAAGCTCAACGGCGACTATCTGGATTGGACGCTGACGATCGCCAACCTGACCGCGCAGCCCCTCGAAATCGGCGACCTCGCCGTCCCCTTGAGCATGGCCGAAGGCACGCCGGCCGGCCGCGGACAGATCTACACTCAGAAACTCATCCGCCACAGCTTGATCGCGGGCAACGGTTCCTGGGTATACTGGCAGCGCGCCAACGCTGAGGGGCCCTTCCTGGTGATGGTGCCCCAGGGCAATACCAAGATCGAGTATTCCGGCAGCGTCGCGGTCGCCGGCAGCGCCGGCGGCCCGGGCGGCAGCCGTGGCGGCGGCTTCACGCCCTTCATCCACTCGGCGGTGTCGAGCGTCGGTCCGATTGCCGCAGGCAAAAAGGCCGGACGCGAGCAGCCGTGGCGGCTGCCGCTCACCAGCCTGACGCTCGCCCCCAAGGGCTCGAAGGGCGACTCTGTTACCTACTCGTTCCGGTTCACGTGGGCCAAGGATTTCAACGCCGTACGCGACGTGCTCTACAACGAAGGCTCGATCGACGTCAACATCGTGCCCGGCATGGCGCTCCCCACGGACCTTCCGGCGCTGATTTCGCTGCGCACAAAGCAGAAGATCGAAAGCGTCGTGGCCGAGTTCCCCGGCAAGACGAAGGTGGAATTTGTCGGCGACAAAGGCAACGGCATCAAGGTCTACAAGGCGAGCTTCTCCAAGCTTGGCGAAAACATGCTGACCGTCAAGTACGGCGGCGGCAAGTGGAGCACCCTGCAGTTCTTCATCACCGAACCGCTGGAAACCGTGATCAAGAAGCGCTCCAGCTTCCTGGTCAACAGCATGCAGCACAAAGACCCCGGCCAGTGGTGGTACGGGGTTTACAGCGATTGGGACCAGGTCAACAAGATTCTGCGCAGCCCCATCGACCGCGACGGCCTGTCCCCCTGGCTGACGGACGCCAGCGACGACGCCGGCAACGCCCGGCCTGCCTACGTGGCTTCCAAGAACCTGTTCTTCCCCAACCAGGCCGAGATCGACAGCGTCGAGCTCTACATCAAGCAGTATCTGTTCAACGGCAATCGTTGGGACCAGGGCACCGGCGGCATGCAGATGACCGAGAAGGAACCGTATCCCTACGGCATCTACGGCACGTTCGACAACTGGTATCAGCACCGCACCATCGACCCGACGCCGCCCGCCAACTTCAAACCGCAGAACTCGAGCCTTCCGCTGGATGTGGGCTGGACCCGGCTGCACCGCGAGCACTTGTGGCGCATCTACGACTATCCGCACATCATGCTGATGTACTTCCGGATGTATCAGATCGGCAAGATGTATCCGGCGATGGTCCATTACGCCAACGCCGACGAGTACCTGATGCTCGCCTACAACACGTCGGTGGCCTACTGGACGGTGCCGATGCAGACCGACAAGCCGCGCGGCTGGTCGGCCAACTCCGTGCCGACGATGAACGAGGCCTTCGTGCCCGAGCTGATCTCGGCGCTGGAACGCGAGGGCAAAAAAGAAGAAGCCGCCAAACTGCACGAGCTGTGGAACGGCAAGGTCGAGCGTTACGTCAACACAAAGACGCGGCCGAACCTGTTCGGATCGGAATTCGCCTTCGACTCGACGGGTTTCGAATCGACGGCTTCGATGGCGCACTACGCAATGGATCAGGTCTCCAAACCCGGCGGGCAGGGCCCCTACACTGCGGAACAGGCGAAGGAGTTCCTTGAGTTCCAGTTGCGGCTGAACCTTGGCGACCGCGGCTGGCTCGAGAACACCTACTACCAGTTGGGCAGCGACTATCGCGGCAGTTTGACGTACCTGCTCAGCTACATGTCGCAGATGGGCGGCTGGGGCGTGCTCGATTACGGCCTCTACTTCGCCAAGGACCCGGTCGAATACCTGCGCCTGGGCTACGCCTCGGCGCTCAGCTCGTGGGCGCTGGTCAACAGCGGCACGCCCGAGAGCAACTACGGCTTCTGGTGGCCCGGCAAGGAAAACGACGGTGCTGCCGGCGGCGGGTTCAATCCCGAACCGATGGGCAGCGGCTGGATCCGCAAGGCCGTACCGCGCGGCGCGTGGTACTACAGCGCCGAGCAGGACGTAAGCTACAGCGGCGCGCTGCGCATCCACGCCACGATCGTGACGAAGGATCCGATCTTCGGTGAGATCGCATACGGCGGTGAGCTGAGCCGCAAGGCCGACTCCGTGTCGGTGATTCCGCGCGACGGCCTGCGCTCGCGCTTCCGCGTCATCCGTGACGATCAGCGTCTGCACCTGGAGCTGATCGGCGACGGCTTCGCCGCCGGACAGCCGGTGGTGGTCAACGACAAGCTGACCAGAATCCAGTTCACGCTGGAGAACCCCGTCAAGGCCGCGCACAAAGCGCAGCTCTGCATCAACGGCCTGGCGGCCGGCGAGTACAGGTTCACGGTGGACGGCCAGTCCCAGACGGTCAGGATGCCGGGCGACGCGGCCGATCATTGGCTGGAGCTGCCGCTCGGCGCCGGCGCCACGGCCAGAGTGACGATCGAGAAGATAAGCTGATCGTCGGATTGTCAATTCAGTTGAATACGGGGGTGCCTCGCAGCGATGCCGGCACACCGTATGGTGAAAAAACTCAGCCGAATTGCAGGTATCTGAAACGAAGGCTCTTGCCCTGTCCTGTCCGCGCCACGTTTCGGACGCTTGACAGGGACGAGGCGATGCCGGATGCTCCCGTTTATCACTGCGCATCCGGAGGAACATGAAGGCACTGTTACAGCCATGGCATTTGCTGCTGTTGATCCTGGCTGGGTGGACTGCTGCGGTACTACTACCGCGAAGCGGCGTGACCTTCGGTGACTCATCACAGCAGCCGCTCAGGAGCGGGCAGTCATCGTGTGGGTAGCCGTCCGCGCACGGCCGAAGAACCAAAGGGAGAAACTGCCGTTTCGTCTCGCCAGCTGCTGGAAACCTGAGCTCGCTCGATCGATATCCGCCGAAAGAGCGCCGCCCTCCCAACTCCAACCATCGGAAAGATGCGCGATTGACCGACGTTGGAGTAAATTCACCCAACGGGGTTTTTGGCGACACACAAGGGAGAATTTGTGCTCAAAACGGCAGCCGATTCCACCCATGCGTTTCCCCGCCGATCTGCAGCTCCCGAATCCGGAATGTCGGAGTTGTCATTTTACGATTCCTGTCCA
The DNA here is from genome assembly GCA_963824985.1 of Terriglobia bacterium. GTDB lineage: Bacteria > Acidobacteriota > UBA6911 > UBA6911 > UBA6911 > JAFNAG01. Next base: position 46,286 of record CAWGRQ010000037.1, on the reverse strand, counting down.
GGTCGTTGGCCACCATATCGATGCCGTCGAGCATTTCGTTGGCGCAACCGGCGATTGTGAGGCCCTCGACAGGAAATACGATCTTGCCGTCTTGGATCCAAAAGCCGGACGCGCCCCCGCTGAAATCGCCATTGACCGAATCGATGCCGTATCCCGTAACCTTGGTCAACAGCAGGCCCGTCTGTGTGGCAGCGATGATGTCTGCGCGCGAGGAGCTGCCCGCAGCCATGTAGAAGTTGTGAGGACCGATTTCCAAGACGTGGGCGAAATCACCTCGCGAAGCGTTCCCGGTGCTTTTCACACCGGCTCTGCGTGCAGCAATGGTGTTGTACATGAAGCCTTTCAGCACGCCTTGGTCGATAATCGTGCGCTTCTGCGTCGGGCATCCTTCGCCGTCAAAGGGACAGCTTGCCAGACCTTTGGCTTGCGTGCCGTCATCGATGATGGTGAGGAGCTCCGACGCAATTTTCTGATTCAGCCTGGTTCCCAGGAAGCTCGCTCCCTGGAGCACATGCTCGCCGTTTACGGCGGCCAGGATGCCGCCGAGGAAGGATCTGGCAACGTCGGGATCGAAAATCACCGCTGCTCGCTGCGTTTTGACCGTCCGGGGATCGAGCAACTCGTATGCCTTGCGGGCTGCATCAGCCGCGATTTCCTCAGGCGTTTTGAGATCTGCAAAGAAGCGCCGCGAACAGCTTTCTCTGCCCGAAGATTTCTGCTCGTCTTTTTCCGCTACCACCGTGACACTCATCGAACAGTGAGTTGCCTTGTAGGTCTTGGAGAGACCGTTGGAATTGGCGATGAAGATTTCCTGTTCGGACTCAGAATATCTGGAACCTGCACTCTTCGTGATCCGGCTGTCCTTCATGGCCAGTTTTTCCACCGTTTTGGCTAGTTCGATCTTCTCTTCCGTTGTAATCTGGTTGATTATTGCATCGTAGAGCGCTGCCACCACAGTAATTCCCTTGTCATCCGGAAGAGTGTTGTCGGGGTTGGTAATCGCCCGTTGAGCGAAGCGGACGGCGTTGGCGATGGCCCTGGCGATGGCCCAGTCCGAAAAATCGTTGCAGCTGGCGATGGCCATTTTGCCCTTGATGAGGATTCTGAATCCGATCCCTCGCCAAAATGCCTCTTCCGTGGTTTCGATCTCGCTATGACGAACCTTAATGCTCAGCTGGCGCCCCGTCTGGATGAACACCTCGGCGCTGTCGGCACCTTCTTTCAGACAGTTTTGAACCAGCTGTTCGGATGATGCCATGTAATCTGCGGTCATTTCTTCCCTCTCTATTTCTTGGCGCTTGGTACTCGTGTTCACAATTACGGCCACGTATGCGCCGAGCGCGGCGGCCCTGGATGCGCGAAGCGACGAAGTAGGCGATGCCGGCCATCGTCGAGGAGGAGCAACAAAGCAGACGGGGCCGCCCCGGCGGCGCCCGGAGGGCTGGTGGGCATGAGCAGCACCTTGGCTAGTGCAAGTTGACAGGGAAGGTTCTTTTCTTGATAGCACATACAACGAGCCCACCAGCAGACGTTATCGTAATTGTGAACACGAATACTTATGCACGAGAGCCGCCCACGTTGATGCCGCGGATGCGCACGGTGGGCTGGCCCACGTTCGTTGCGGCATTCTGTCCCTTCTTGCCACACGTGCCGGGGCCAAGACTCAGATCATTGCCCACGGCGTCGATGTTCGAGATGATGTCCATGCAGCTGCCGATCAAAGTCGCCCCCTTCAGCGGCTTGGTTTTCTTCCCGTCCTCAATCAGGTAGGATTCACGGCAGGTGAAATTGAAGATGCCTGTGATCTCATCGACGCTTCCGCCCTTCAAGCCCTGAACGTAGATGCCTTTTTTGGTCGATGCGAGGATGTCCTCCGCCTTTTCGGTCCCATTGGCGATGAAGGTGTTGGTCATGCGAGGGATCGGCGGGAAACGGAAACTCTCGCGCCGGCCGTTGCCGGTGCGCGTCATCTTGAGCTGTTTGGCCGAAAGGATGTCGGTCATGAATAATTGGATCGCGCCCTTTTCGATGAGCACGTTCCGCTTCATGGGCGTGCCTTCGTCGTCGAAATTGGTTGTGCCTCTTGCGCCGGGCAGCGAACCGTCGTCAACCAGGGTGAAAATGTCCTGGGCCACCTTTTGTCCCATCTGGTCAGCAAAAGTGCCGACCCGCTTGGCGATGTTGTCCGCCTCCAGTGGATGGCCGACGGCTTCGTGCACCAGCACACCGCCCTGACCGTTCTCCATGACTACGTCCATTTTCCCCGCAGGACAAGCTTCGGCGGAGAGCATTGCGATCGATTCGCGAGCCGAGCGGCGCGCCAGCTCTTCCGGAGTGACCTGGTCGAACATCTCAAAGCCGGCATGTAAGCTGAGGCCTTCGTGGCCCATATGCCGGGTGTTGTTGCCCACGCCGAGGGTGTCCACGGTGAAGAAGAGCAAAGGCAGCTCGTCTGTAACCAGCAAGCCTTCGCTATTGGCGATCGTGCGGCCTCTGACCTCATCGTTATAACTGATCACTGCCATTTTGATGCGGGAATCATAGGAAAGCGCGGCCTGGTCTGCGCGCTGCATCACCTCAATGCGCCGGGCATCGGCAACACTCTCGAGAGAGATCCTCACCGTAATGAATGAGGGCCGCTCGCTCTTGCGTACGTCCATCGGTATGGATAGGTTCGATCCTCGTGCCACGTAGGAGGCCGCATCGGCGGCTCGCTTCAGTTTCTCTTCGCTGATCTCGTCGGTATAGGCATAGCCAGTCTTGTTGCCCGAGATTACGCGCACGCCGGCGCCCTGTCTGATGCCGAAGATGGCCTGCTTGACTTTCGATTCTTCCATCAGGATACGTTGCGAAATCTTGTGCTCGACGTATACCTCTGCAAACTCTCCGCCTCTCTTTAAAGCGGCCTGGATCACGCGGTTCAGCATCTGGGGATCGAGTTCCAGCTTGGGTGGTACCCCCTCCGCTTCCATTGCCGACAGCAGGCCGGACATCAGCGTGGGCGTCGCTGCCGTTGCGATTCCTCCGATGGAGCTGGTCCGAAGTGGTTCCGTGGACTCAATTTCCTCAGCCTGCGCCCTTTCGCCGATGGTCTTGTCGAATTCGGCGAATCCGGCCTCGTCCTTTTCTTTGCCTTGGGATGCGAATCCTTCCTCTTCTCCCAGGATGTCCGCCAGCATGTCGTTGAAGGCGGCATCGTTCACCTCAGCCTTGTCGATGGCATTCTGAATCGAGCTATTGCGGATGCGAGTGATGAGATTTTGGATCCCCTGGTGGTCCTTCTTCTGCTCCAATATTTCGATCTTGCGCAAGAACGAGGTGAGGGCACTTTTTTCGAGCGAGAGGCGGCGCAAGTCGCTGTTGGCGTAGCCGATATCCATCTCGATTTGAGACATGTCCCGAAAAATGTCCCGAAGCACAGCCTGCCTGCCTGCTTTCTTGGTATTGATTGCCTGTTTTGTCTTTTCCTGCTTTTTTCCCTCCATCAAGATCAGATCACGCTGCCTTCTTCTCCGAGCGTGTTCAATCTCCTTGAGCTGCTCCTGAATGTCTGCGGCGTTGGGCGTTTTAGCAAAGAGCTTCGCAATCATGTTCATGATGAGCGCTCCTGAAGGGCTGCGAATCAGGATCGAAGACATCTCCCGAAGGAGGCTCAGACCTCTGACGTTTTGAATGCGGGGGTGCCTCGCAGCAATGCCGGCACCCCCTTTTGCTCCCGGTGGACGGATGAGGATAAGCCGCATCCGGCTGCGAAAGAGAATAGGGGCCGGCCCCACGCCCCAGATCCAGCTCCTGCCGAATAAAAGATCGGCACATAACGACGGCAGCCGGTTAGATCTTATGTGGCTTCATCCGTGCTGCCGAACAGATCGGTCCACCACAGCCCGATCCGAGCAGGCTGATCTAGACGCGTCCGGCGCTGTTTACCACGATCTCCCCAGACTGCACCACGATCACGACCTTCCTCAGCGCGGTGATATCCGCCGTGGGATCGCCCGCAACGGCCAGCAGGTGCGCCCGTTTGCCGGGAGCGATCGCACCGGCGTCGGCGCAGCCAAGCAGTTCGGCCGCCACGGAAGTGCAATATCGTATCGTCTGCATCGGGGTGGCGCCGAGTTCTACCATCAACCGGAGTTCTTCGGGCAGGTTGCCGTGCGGGTTGCCCGGCGAGCCGCAGTCGGTGCCGGCGACGATCCGAACCCCCTCCTGGAGCGCAATCTGCATGGCCTTGCGGCTGGCGCGGCGCACCTCGTCGTACTTGCGCATCAGCAGAGGCGGCGTTCCCAGGGCCGCGCCGAAATCGCACCCCGCCTGGTAAGTCACGAGCGTAGGGACGAGAAATTTCCCCTCGCGAATCATGCGGCGCGCAAGCTCCGGCGTCAGGAAGCTGCCATGTTCGATGCAATCGACCCCGGCGTCGAGCGCATTGGCGATCGCCTGGACGGAATAGGCGTGGGCCGACACCATGCGTCCAGTTTTGTGGGCCTCTTCGACGGCGGCGCGCATCTCCTCGACCGTGTACTGCGGCATGCCGGGCTCTTCAGAGAAGCCGTACACTCCGCCCGACGCCATCACCTTGATCAGGTGCGCGCCCCCTTTCATCTCGGCGCGCGCGGCCTGGCGCACCGCATCCGGTCCGTCCGCCTCCCGTCCGAGCACATGCGCGTGGCCGCCGGTCATCGCGATCACGCGCCCCGCGGCGAAGACCCGCGCTCCGGGCACGATTCCGGCTTCGATGGCTCGTGCCACATCGACGGCGATCGCATCGGTGGACCCGGTGTCCCGGACAGTCGTGACGCCGGCGCGCAGATGCTGCAACGCATGCTGCGCCGTGCGCAACGCAGTCATGTAGCGGGACTCGCGGTGGACCAGCTCGTGCGGCAACCCTGAGGCGTTCCACACCAGGTGCACATGGGCGTCGATCAGGCCGGGAAGCAGCGTCGCGTCCCGGAGATCGACCAGCCTGGTTCCGGGCGGGATCGCCAGGTCCCTCTCGATGGCGATGATCCGGTCATCCTCGACTAGCACGCAACCACCCTGGATGACATTTTCGGAAACTCCATCGATGATGCGTGATGCACGATAGGCTGTTTTCATGCCGTTCCTCCTCGGGAAATGAATCGACTGCCGGTTTCCTCCGCCGTAATCTCCTCGAGCGTTTTGCCGCTGGTGCGGATTCCCAGAATTCCGACCGCCAGCGCCCCGGCGAGCAGGACTGCGGTGGTAATGACAAATACACCGCCGAATCCGATGCTCGCAAAGGCATATCCGATGATGATCGGCGCCGCGATCCCCCCCAGGCGCCCGAAAGAAGATGCGACCCCCATCCCCGTCGTACGAATGGCCGTGGGATACACCTCCGGCGTGTATGCGTAGATGCCGGCGTAGGTGCCGTTCATAAAGAATGAGAGAATGAAACCGAAAAACGTGATGAAGTTCTCGTGGTGCACGATCGACATTCCGAGAGCCGCCAGGCCGCCTCCGGCCATGTACAGGATGATCGTCCACTTGCGGTCGAGCTTCTCGCTCAGAAACGCCGCCGAGTAGTAGCCCGGTACCATCGCCAGATAGATGATGAAGCTGTAGCCGAAGCTCCGGGTGACGGTGAGGCCCTGTTTCACCAGAAGCGTCGGGATCCAGGTGAAGAATCCATAATACGCGAACGTGATGGAAAACCACAAAACCCATAGCATAGCAGTGGAGCGCATCATTTTGCGGCTGAACAGCGCGGCGAGGTTCGCACGGAATGAGGTGTCGCGCCAAACGGTGATGGCGGGCAGTTCTACACTCTCGATGGCGGGGAGCGGTCCGGCAACACGACGGGCGACCTCCTCTTCCATCCGGCTCACGATTCGCTCCGCCTCTGCCGAGCGCCCCTGCTGAATCAGCCAACGCGGCGATTCTGCGATCCCCCGGCGCCACCACAGAAGCAAGAGGATGGGAGTGGCGCAGATCACCAGCACAATGCGCCACCCGGCCGCGCTCGCGGGCACCACAAAATATCCAAGCAGGGCTGCGAAGACGAACCCGAAGGAGAAAAATCCTGATAGGGAACCAATGTATCGCCCGCGGTATCTGCCCTGGATGAACTCAGAGAGGAACGGCGCGATAATTGCGCTCTCCGCGCCGAAGCCGATGCCGGCGAGGGTGCGGGACCAGAAGAGAAACTCCCACCCGGGTGACGCGGCGGAAAACAGTGTGGCAACGCAGTAGAAAGCCAGTGCGTACAGCATAACACTTCGCCGGCCGATCAGGTCCCCGAGCGTGCCGGCCAGGAACGCGCCGAACAGGTACCCGATCATGCTGGCGCTTCCCAGTAAGCCGGTCCGCTCGTTGGTCAGTCCAAAGCTCGCGATCACCACCGGAAGGATGAACGCCACGATGCCCAGATCCATGGCATCAAACGTGTAGCCCAGCCCTCCCATGACCAGCAGACGCATCTGCACCCAAGTCATGGGAAGACGCTCGAGGCGCCGCAGAATGTTCCGATCAGTCTCGGCCAGCGTGACCTCAATCATGGAGAGTCTCCACCCCGGACTTCGAGCCCTCCCTCGGCTTGGGCCTGTTGCAGGCAAGCCGAGAGGCCGATCTTCACTCAAAGGTTGGCATTCCTCAGATTACGGAATGACAGTTCCTATTTCCCGCTATTTTTCTATTGGCCTGAATGTCCTGCGCCCCCAGGTTCTTGTATCCCACACCATGGCCGTGTTGTTGGTACCTCCGCAGGCAACAAGTCGGCCGTCTGGCGAAAAGCGGATCGACGTGACCGTAATGTCATCGCCTCCAAGGGCAGTCGGCCGCCCTGCCTCTACTCCACTCCCTGCAGCCCATTCTGGAGAGTTTTTCAACAGGATCTTGACCGTCTTGCCGGTCTTGACATCCCATACGCGCAAGCCGTCATCGGCCCCGCTGACGAGGATCGCGCCGTCAGGTGAAAAAGAGATGCTCCGTATCGAACCCCCATGCTCCTTGAGCGTCTTTACAATTCTACGGGATTTCACATCCCACAAGGTGATTCTCGAATCATCTCCTCCACTTGCAAGCAGCACCTTCGGGCCGGCAGCAAATGTCAGCGCATTTATCTTACCCTTGTGTCCTTCCAGAGTCTGAACCACTTCGCCCGTGGTCACGTTCCACAACTTCAGCGTCAGATCATCCCCGCTGCTGGCGAGCAGCGTGCCATCGCGTGAGAACGCTGTTGAACGCACGGCACCGCTGTGACCATTCCATTGTCGGATCGCCGCATGGTTTTTCACATCCACAATGCCCAGAGTTCCATCAGTACTGCCGAACGCCAGCATTTGGCCGTCCGGAGATGACGCCAGGGACCCCACACTCAGCGCAAAATCCGTCATTGGAGCGCGCCTGTAGCTGCCGTCATCCTCCAAAACAAGAACAGACATCCCGACATTCCCCGCAACGGCAACAGTACGGCCGCCTTCCGAAATGGCAACACGGTCCGCGGAAGACACAAACCGATTTCTCTGAAGCTCATTTCCCGTTGCAATGTTCCAGAGATAGACGATTCCATCATCGTTGGTGCCCAGAAGCTCGCCGCGCTTGCCCGGCAAAAATGACACGTCCAGCATTCGATGTATGCTGAATGACTGCGCGGCTTTTTCCATTTCCAGGTTCAGGCGTGCGGCGTCGGCCGGCATGCACCGATCATCGAGAGCAGAGATGCTGTCTTTGACTTCGAAGGTCTGCAGGTCGCGAAATACCCACGTGCTGCCGGTTAATGAGGCCAGCGCATTCAGTTCCGGGACAAGCAGGTTTATGGCGGCGTCGGTCGGGAGATCCATTTTCTTCTCGATTTTTCCGTTCGCAGCGTTCCAAATCGTAATTCCCTTGAGCGTCTGGATGCGTTGGGCAGGCATTCCGGGCGGAACCAGGTCCGCCTGCAGTCGTGCCTGTACGGCAGTCAAAGGAAGGGCCGCAAGCCTGCCATCTGCCAAAAACAGAAGGGACATGCCGCCAATGGAGAAATTTCGGATCTTCCACACGACCTTCCTACTGGCAAGGTCGTACAATGCAATGTCATTGCTTTCCATCCGACCTGGGGCGGATCGACTGAAGCCATAAGCCAAACGCTGTCCGTCAACCGAAAACGCCACTGCCGCTGCGCCCGGGAAGAAACCCGCCGCCGGAGCCACACCGTTGACCGTTCGTCCTGCGGAGGGGGCGGTAGTACTATACAACTTGACCTCTTCCTTGCCTCCGCTGGCCCCCATCGACAGAAATAGAGAGTCACCGTCAGGAGCAAACGCGGCGATGCAATGCCTCAATTGCCGTGCCCTGTTGTCCTGAATCAGCGGAGTCAGTTTGCGGGCCATTACATCCCAAAGAAACAAGCCGTCCAGTCCCCGAGGGAAATAGGGCACGCCGGACCTTTCCGGGCCCGGATTGGCTACGACTGCAAACAGCGCTCCCGCTGGCGTGAACGCCATTTCCAGAACATTCGTAACTCGGGTGTCCGGGAATTTGTTCTTTATGACACCGGTGCGCACATCAATAATCTGGATTTCCACAAATGTAGCGGGCTCGGCGATCGGAGAATAATCGTAAGCACCTTTTGACGAGATTGCCAACTCGGCACCGTCATGGGTAAACGCGAGCGCGGTGACACCCTCCCTATGAACCAGGCACTTCTCTCGCCTGCTCTCAAAATCCAGCAATGCCACCCCATCAGTATAAACCAGGGCTCCCAACCTGCCGTCTCGTGAAAATGCCGCCTTCGAAACCATCGGGGAAGCATCTGACGACGGGCGCCTGCCTGCGGGTGCAGTTTGAGGCCGTGTGGCCGTAGGGGATACGGCCAGTGCCGAGACTGAAAGGATTACCGGAAACCAACTGCCGAACCTGAATCCTGAAGGGTGTGACATGGGCGGATCCCCTTTTGAACGGCGTAAAATGGCGACGCCTAATGGTACCTCAAAATGGATACCTGGTCATTCCACCAAATCATATGTTGCCCCTGGACACCCATCATTTTTGCGCATCCTGACCGTCAGCTTCAGGAGTGAAGATCGGGGTCTAGGAACTGAGTGCTGACGATCGAGCGAAACAAGACCGCTGGGTCAGACTTGTGGGGAGATCACCGGTGGGCGTGGAGAACATAGTCGGAACGATGCCCAAAGCGGTGAGGCGGGTACAAGTTGAAGGATCTGCAAACGATCGCCCTGCTGGGCACGCGCCGCGTCAGGCCAATTGCAGCGGCGAGGAGGTGAATGCGGCGCGGGCCGTGGCGGTGCCTTGGAGCCACCGCCTGCCGAGCCGATCCGCAAAATCGCGTAGACTGGAAACCAGCCCGGCGGCGAGATGGAATTTGGTTCCGAAGTGGGACACGGTTTGCAGCCAGGCATCGGGATTGACGCCGATCCGCAGCAAGATCGGCGCAAGATCGGCATCGATGGCTCCCCGTTTATCCAACCGCGTCATCCGTCCCGTCTTGTCCACCAGATCGAAATACTCCGCTCTAGTCATCTGCAGAATCCCGCGCCTTCCGGCTTCGGAGTGAATGGGACACAGCCACCCATCCAGGCGATCCGCCGAAGCGGAAAGGCGGTCAGCAATAGAGTTCGGGATTTCGGCGGTATTGTCAGGCCCTGTCGTGCCCTTGCCGGCAGCTGCACCGTGCATCGGTGGTGCTGCCGCCTCGCTGTCAGTGGCGCCGGTGGTCATCGTTTCTTTCTGCCAGGCACGGATCCGTTCCTGGATGCTGGTGAAGTCGCTTTCTTCCGGAGTCCCTGCCAGGCCGGCCCGGATGAGATTGAGATCCACATACACCATGCAGCTGGCGATGGCCGCTCCGTCGAGCAACGCCTGGCATTTGAACCGTCCTTCCCAGAACCGGCCCTTAACCCCATCCTCTTTGTTTGCAGCCCGGGCGATGAATTCGTTCAGCCGACCCATGAACCAGCTGAGGCTGCACAAACGCCGACGCAGCTGCGCGATGCGCTCCGGACGATCTGCCAAAGCGCGGATGTCTTCCTCGGCTGGGGGAAGCGGCGCGCCTTGCCGGTCACGATGTCGGGGGAAGAGTGTCAGCCAGCGGGTTGCGACTTCCCGATCGGACCACAGGGCAACGATGTCGGGACGAGTGCGCAGAATGTTATGGTAGTGAGTTTCCATGACTGCATAGGCGCAGACTTCAATCGCAAAGACGGCTGCGAGATACCGCAAACGGTCCACCAACCATGCCTTGCGGTGGGAAAAGTCCCGGAGCGACAGCTTGTCGAATCCGCACAGAAATGCCCGCCGGACACACCGGCTGAAGCAGTGATACACCCCTTCTTGCCCTTCCTTTACGTATGTGCTGCGTGGCAAACCCATAGGTCACCTCCCTTGACATTACTAACTGGAGACTCATGGAAAGTGCCAAGTAAAAATCCGCAGAAAAATGGGTGTCCAAGTTTCCCCCAAGTTTCCCTCGCCTTCTCTTATCCGGCTGGATTGGAGTGAGCGGAGTTCTCCGTTTGGCGCGCCAGGTCTTCGGCGATGATCTGCAGATAGACCGAGCGGCAGGGATCGTCCGGTTCGAGGAGCTTCAGCGCGACCTCGGGATGATCCGCAAGTCCCTGGATCAGCATCAGGCTGACTACATGGTCCATGCCGAATGAATACATCGAATGGCGCAACCCGTCGATGCGTTCCGCCAGCGGCGCTTCGCCGAACCAGGGATCGCGGAAGTGCTGGGGCAGGTGCACCGCAAGACACCAGCAGATCTCGAATATCATCCCCACCCGGTTCTCACGAATCGTGTTGGTCTCATGGACCCGGTAGCGCACCAGCGGCTCGGGCACCAGCTCGAGTTTTGTCTGGCGGGCCATGCGCAGGGCGAAGTCCCAGTCATGCGCGTATCGCAACGGCCGGAATTCTCCCGCCCGGTCGCAGGCCGCGCGTCTGAATACGAAGTTGGATGTGGTCGACCAGTAATTTTCCGTAAGCAGTGCGGCGCGCAGATCCCGGCCGGCCCGAAAACTCCGTTCGGGAAACCGCAGCGGCCATGGGGGACAGTCATGATAGCCATGCTTTATCCCTAGAGTCCGGTTCTGGCCGTCGATGATCTCGATGTAGGAGCCGACCAGTCCCACCCGCGGCTCCGATTCCAGAACCGCGATCAGCCGGGCCAGCCGGTCCGGATGATAGGCGTCATCGGAATTGAGGATGGCCAGGAATTCTCCGGACGCTTCACGCAGCCCACGGTTAATGGCGGCGTGCGCCCCCTGGTTGGTCTGAGCGATGATGCGCAGACGCCGGTCGGAAAAGGCGCGCAGCTTTTCCATCGTGTCGTCCGCGGAGCCATCGTCGACGACGATCAGTTCAAGATCAGATTCCGACTGGAACAACACGCTGGACACGGCATCGGCAATGTAGGCGCCGTGATTGTAGCTGGGAATTACGACCGATACTCTGGGCATCAGGTGTTCCTCACCTTGATCCATGCGGGGTTGCACCCATGCCGGCTTCAGGCCCAACAGCACCCGGCGATAATTTTCTGCGACGATGCCGATGTCATACCGCGACAGGACCGTCTCTCTCAGCTTTTGTGGATCCGGCGGCGACTCCAGCATTCGGCGCACGCCATTCATAAGCGCGGTCACGTCCCCGACCTCCCCGATTACCACCCCGCCCCCGGTAAAATCGAGGACCTCCCGGTTGTTTCCGACATCCGTGACGACCACCGGTTTTCCCATGACCTGCGCCTCGATCAGCACCATCGGCATGCCCTCGAAGACGGACGGCAGCACATAAACATCGGTGAGCGCATAAATGTCGCTCATCGGGCGGTAAAACGGGCGGCGGTAGAGATTCCGGAGTCCTTTGCCCGCCACCATCCGGCCGACCTCTTCCGCTTCGGGTCCATCGCCAATCATCAGGAAAATCACCGATGGATCCGGGACGAAACGATCCGCGAGTTCCACGAAATCCAATGGCCTCTTTTGCGGGTGCATGCGCGCGGCAAACGTGATGATCCTTCTCCCGCCGGGCAGGCCCAACTCCCTCTTGATCGATTCAACCCTGGCGTGGTCGTAGGCCGGGGCGTCGAACTCTTCCGGAATGATGCCGTTTTCAATCAGATGTATTTCCTCAGCCGGGGCGCCTTTTTCCCGATAGGCCTGGCAGATCTTGCGGTTCACCGCAATATGCCCGTCCAGACTCGCAACCACGGCCGGATTGTAGCGGTTTATCCAGCCGATGTGGTGATCGTAGACCTGGTTGACAATCCGCAGTTCGGGAAAGCGATGCTTCACTTCCGGCAGGTGGTCGTAGATGAAGTTGGCGCCGTTGGCGATATAGAGGGCGGCGGGGCGGGAACGCTCGATCAGACCGCACAAAAACGACAGGTTCATGGACGGATTCAGAAAATCCGGGAGGGTATAGACGAAGGGGGTCAGCTGGCGAAACTCGTCGGCGGTCGTGCCCAATGCGGGATCGAGAGGCTCGATTCCCAGCACCATGAAGCGGATCTTGTCTTTCAGCTCTCTGATGATGTTGAGATGGATCCGCTCCGCTCCACCCACGGCAAGATAGGTGTGCACCATGATTGCGGTCGGGAGCTCCGATGGTTGCTCCAATCCGGAGAGCACGGAATCGACCGGGTGGCGTCCGGCAAACGGAGCGCTCCACTCCTTGGGCCCTCGGGCAGCCACCAGAATGTTCATCCCTTCGACCCTGGACTCCGCATCCATTCCGACGATTTCGCCTTCAAACGGCATCGATTCGGGCGGGTCCGCAAGATTTGTCAGATGGTGCACGATCCGGCCCGCGACACTCGGAAACCCCTTGCGCGCCTGTATCCATCCGGAAAGATCGAGCCCCAGATCCCGATGCAGGCAATCCCGGCGGACAACCTGACGCATGAGCGGCGAGACGCGGCAGCCCGGCAACCGTCCGTTTCTGACCTGCTGCCAGGCCCAATCGGCCTGGCCGCGCAGATTCACCGTGAATGCCAGGGCTCCATACTGGAGGGCGGTCAGGTTCTCCTCGAGATAGGTTTCATTCTGTCGGAGCAGATCATCGCCGGCAACACAGAGGTAACGGCAGGGAAGGCCTGCTAGAAGGGCGCGGCCGTCCGGGGCGGGCCAAAGGCGGTCAGGCTCGGACAGAGGTTGGGCCGTTCCTATGGTTCGATCCCAGACCACGCATTCGATGAAAGAAGCGCAGGTTTGCTGTTCCAGCCAGGCCCGCAAAGCCGGCCAATCCGGGGTTTCCGCCTTGCTTTTCCTGATCCAGATGACATTCAGCAGTGGTGTCGCCATGATTCGCGGTTCTCTCTTCGATGGCCACCGGGATATGGATGCCTATGCTCTCGATATTGTCCGGTGGCGGTAATCGCCCGTTTCATCTGAGCGGGAAAGCGCTCAGATGAGAACCGGATAAATCGGCGCCCTCAATGGATCGAGATCGCGGATCAGCGGTTCCACGGCAAAGAAAAACTGGGAGGCCACCATCAGGCGGTCGAACTTCACTTCTCGCAACGAGGCCAGAGGAAGAACGGGCCGGTCGAGAAATGTCTCCCCCTCGGCTCGGGCTTCGGTCGATGTGAAGGCTTCAATCCGGATCCCATTGTCGTTCAGGATTCGTGACAGCCCGAGGGCCGCCATCCCGGTGCCGAAGACGGCGACGCTCCGGATACCCTGTTGTTTCAGACGGTGAAGATAAGCCTGCTCGCGAGGCACGAGAACGGGATCCCAGGTCTCGCGGTAAATGCGATAGTTGCCGGGTCCGTCCTGGTTTTGGGTCAACTTGAGGGTGGCGGACTCAACATGTGTGCCGGCGGCCCCGGGTTCATAGATCACACGCAACCCCGCCGACCGGATCTTCAGGCAAATGTCCACGTCCTCATATCCCCAGATGTATCGTTCGTCAAAACCGCCGACCGTCCGGAATACATCCTTCCTCAGGCACAGCATTGCGCCGGTCAAGGCGAATGGCTCCCCCGCCTGACGGACGCGTTCATCATCCGGTCGGGCTCCGACGCCGTAGTTGCTTGGAAATCCCCACAACATTTGCTGCATGCCGGCGTGTTGGACCGGACCTCTTCCCGGAAAGAGCAGCATTCCTCCGACGATGCCCGCGAAGTTGCCATCCCGCAGGCACTCGAGCATGCGTTCAACGCTTCCGGGATTCAGGAACACATCGTTGTTGAGGAAAAGGAGAAAATTCCCGGCTGCCTGAGCCGCGCAGAGGTTGTTGCCCCGCGAGAAGGAGAGATTCTCTTCGCTCCGCAAACAGCGCAGATTCCTGAACAGGCCGGTACCGTCACGCAACGGCGTCGCATCTTCAGAGGAACTGTTGTCGAGCAGGATCACTTCGTGATCGAGGTAAGCCACCGCGTGGGAGAGCGAGTCCAGGCACTGCCGGGTCATGGCGATGTGGTTATGAACCAGCATGATGATGCTGAGCTTGTCACCGGCATTCATCTGGTTTCCTTGATCTCCTTCCCCGTTGTGAGGGGATAGACTTCCGCAACCGTCAAGGGTGCGGGCCGGGTCCAGCCTCGGGCGGGAAGCCGGCGACGGTGCTTTCGGCGCTTGAGCCGGAAAACTCCATGGAAATGATCGTTTCCAATCTCAGATTCCGCCGGAGCACGCACTCTCCTGGTCAGCGCCGCGCCACGCGCGAGAGCCCGGTGAACTGATCCAGCACGGACTGCGGGATGCTGAAATAGTCGACGCCGTCACGCCACCCCAGGGCCGCCAGGTGTTCCTCGATCTGCCGTCGAGCGGTAGAGGCGATCAATACGGCGGTAGCATCACGACACCAGGACCTGGTTCCGAGCGCCTCCGGCGCCAGCACCGGATGTTTTCTGACGATCTTCCCGATCTTCCCGGGGTCACTGTCCACGAATGCATGCACCTGGATGCGGAGATGCCGCAGGAACTGCAGCGCCCGGACGCCTCCGTGGCCGGCGCCCCAGATGCATACGCGCTTCTTACCCGCCGCCAGCAACCGGGCGCAAGTGCCGGACAAGGCCATTTCCTGCTGAGCAGCCCGCAGAGCCGCCTCCGCCAGCGCGGCCTGGGCGGCGCGCAGCTGCCCGGCCCGGTCAGCCTCCGCCAGCATGGCGCGGGCCACATCGGCGCGTTCGGCGATGAGTTCATCCCGGAGGCGTCCGCGTTCTTCGAGCAGGCGGGCCTGGTACCGATCATAAGCGGATGGTTGCCGGGTGTAGGCGTCGAGCAACTGCAATCGAACGGCATCGGCATTGTACTCGTGAAGGGCGCCCGGATCCCAGAGCGCCGTCGCTTCCGTGTCGAAGGCGTCGTACTGCACGTGCCACCCCGCCGATCGCTCCAGATCGTCGAAACGGTCGCGCCGATCCGGGCCGAGTTTCTGTCGCATCTGGTCGATCGACCGGAGGGGATAGTGACGGAGCGGGAATCGGATCGGAAAAACCAGCCGCCCCGCGAACCGGGCCTCATGCCCTCCGCTGCTCACGAGGTCGACCGGGAGATCCGGATCGTGTTTCCAGGCCTTGATTTGAATTCGGTCGCACTCGGCCCCCTTTTCGTACCGGAGGAGCGCTTTCCGGACATCGGTGCCGGCGACGAATGATTGTGCGGTCGGCCTGAAGTTGAACAGTTCGAAGTCGATTGCGTTGTACCCGGCGGCGTCCACGACTTCGATGGCCTGGGCCATAGTCATCCCCGCCCACGGCGATTCCCGAAACTCGTCGGCGTCGGCATGAAGGCACCAGTCCGGACTCAAGTTTCGCGCCACGAGTTCCTTCCTTGCGAGCAGATCACGCCACACATACCGGGAAGTCTCGGCCGGCCGGATTGTTTCAATGTGGGCCAGCCCTCGTCCCAGCCACCGTTTCGATTCCGCAACCGTGTTGTCGATAGACCCGTCATCGATCAGGTAAACATCGAGGCCGTTCTCGATCAAGTCGCGAATGACATGATAGATGACGTCTCCTTCGTTCCGGGCAGCGATCACCGCGAGGATCCGCATGGCCGTTCCTACCTATTCCATGTAAGCGTTATCCGGAAATGGCGCACCTAAAATTAGATCATACTGTAGACAGGCGTCTGGCGTGAATGGATTCCTTGTCGATGTCAATAAGATATCGGCACCATGGCATTTTGCAAGAAATTCTGACTTTCGTCGCCTTACCGACTTTCAAGTCGATGAGGAGACAACCCGGTGGTTTTCGATCTCCTCATGGCCCTGCTCATGGCTTCGCCTATGAAGCCCTGGGCACGTGCCGGGCTGGTCCTGATGGTATTGATCGGATTGGCCCCTTTCGCTTCTCACTGAACGGAGTCATGGACGATCCTGCCATCCTGGAGCGTTATCACGCGCCCGGCGCGTTCCATGATCAACCGGTCGTGAGTGGAGAACAGGAATGTCATGCCGGTCTTGCGATTGAGCCCGCGCATCATGTCGAGCAAATCGCTGCCAGTCCTGGAGTCCAGGTTGGCGGTTGGCTCGTCCGCCAGAATCAGGGAAGGCCTCGACACCATGGCGCGGGCGATGGCGACACGCTGCTGCTGCCCCCCGGATAGACGAGCGGGGAACCGGTCGCCCAGCCCTTCCAGTCCCACTTCGCGCAGGATGGCCTGCACGCGTCGATCTCTCTCCGATGGCCCCACGCCCTGCAGCAGCATGATGTACTCGATGTTTTCGGCGGCGGTCAGCACCGGAATGAGGTTGTACGCCTGGAAAATAAACCCGATGTGATCCCGCCGGAAATCGGACAGCTCCGCTCCGCTCATGTCCGATACCTTGCGGCCCCCCAGCCAGACGGTTCCGGAGTTCGGTTTGTCCAATCCCGAGATGAGATTCAGCAGAGTGGTCTTTCCCGAACCGGATGGCCCGACGACCGCGGTAAATTCCCCGGATGCGATCGTCATGTCGATGCCCCGGACCGCCTGAACGGCAATGCCGTGGTCTTCGTAGGTCTTGGCCAGGCCCTCGGTGCTGACGATGAATTCGAGGCTCATGGAGCGTGCCGGCTCCTTCACGAGTTATTCACGCATGCGGCAACGCGATCATACCATCGACCCGCGGACCGGGGCGGATTGTCGACATCCCGACCCGGATCACTTTTTGCTGGAGTCGTACCGGACCGCATTGCCGGATGCGCGGCCAATGGCGACCGGGTTCCCGTCATTACCCAGGTAATTTACCGTAATCGTGGCCGCCGGGCCGCCGGTGCTCAGCAGGATAATTTGAGACTGATAGCCGCTGCCGTCGGCAATCTGGGGGAATACCAGCGGGGCTGGCGCTGGCTGATTGGCATCCGCGATCGGAAATGTCGTGACCAGGAAGTCGCCGCGCGCGTTCATCAGAGACCGCAGAGTCAAAGCCACGAAGGGAGAGGTTGAGGACAGGTCCAGCACCCCGGTGAATCCCACCGGCAAATCGTCGATGAACTGTCCGGCAAACCTGGCGAGATGCCCCATCGGGCTCAGATCGATGGTCCCCGGGGCATTGCCCGCCGGCGTGACGCCGTCCGGTTGAAACGCCGTCGCCGTAATCCGCATGCCCGAGTTCCCGGGGTTGGCCACGGCAAGTCCGGTATCGTGGCCTCCGGACTTGTCCACGTAAATCCGTGCATGCGTCGTCGCCGTAACGGCGGGGACTCCCGACTCGGTGACCAGAACATTCCCCTGCGTGAAGCCAAATATCGCCGCGCTGACCGGCGCGGTCGTGCCCGCAGCCGGAGTCAGCCGCGCCCAGCCGACCTTGGCTACGGGAGGTAAGCCATCGGTTTCCAGCCGGAGGAAACCGCCGGCAAGGATGCTGTAGGGGAATTGGCTGTTGGCCGGGCCGCCGTTCGTTGTCCCCACCGGGAGCGGACTTCCGGTGTCGTCAAAGAATTCTATGACCCCGGATTCCGTTGCGTTCGAAGTATTCATCAGCGTCAGCGTCG
Organism: Terriglobia bacterium; assembly: GCA_963824985.1. GTDB lineage: Bacteria > Acidobacteriota > UBA6911 > UBA6911 > UBA6911 > JAFNAG01. The sequence continues at coordinate 28,402 of CAWGRQ010000037.1, read as the reverse complement.
TCTGGTAGCCGCCGCCGTCCGCGATCTGAGGGAAGGACAGAACTCCGGCGGGGGCCGGCTGCGAGAGATCGGCGACCGGCGTGCTGGTCATCAGCAACTCGCCCCGCTGGTTGGTCGTGAGCCGCAGCGCCAGGACCGATACCGGCTGATCGCTGGTGATTTCCAGTGTTCCCAACCCGTTGTTGATGAATCCCGCCGGAAGGATAAAATCGGGCGCCAGCTGATCCAGGAACTTGGCCATGTGCTCCCCGCGCGCAAGCCTGATGGTTCCCGGCGGGGTCAATAGACTTCCGTTCTCGCCGCGCAATCTTAGACTGAGGGTGGCGCCGGTGGATCCCATATTGACGGCCGCGAATCCCGTGAGGATATTGATGGTGGCATTTGAGGACCCCGTGCGCACGCCCGTGCGGGTATCCACGAAAAACCTGGCGGCCAGGGTTGGGGGCGACGCCGGGACCCCCACCTCACTTACAACAATGCCGTTCTGCGTGTAACTGAATACCGCGGTTCCATAGGGCGCAGTTCCTGTCGTTACGGTTCCGACCGCATACCCCGCGACCAGTTCTCCGGCGGAGCCCATAGTAGAAGTCGGGACGGCGCCACCACCCGGCAAAGTCAGAAACACCTGATGATTGGCGGCCGGTGGGAGCACGATGAAATCGACGATGCCGTTATTCAGGAAGTCCGCCTCGCCATTCGTTTGTATCGAGGCCAGGTGTTCCGCGCCCAGGCTTGGATCCAGAGTCGATGGGGTCGCCGTGACGCGAACATCCAGATTGACGATCGTCGCTCCTCCGGGCGCCAGGGTGCCGGGATAGCTGCATGTGACCACCCGGCCATCGGCCTGACACTCCCAGCCCGTTCCGGAGGCTGATTGATAGGAAGTGCCCTCCGGAAGAATATCGGTCAACACCAACGGGCTGGAGGTTGCCTTCCGGCCGATGTTATTGACGGCCAGGGTCAGAACGCCGGTCTGCCCGATCGAGAAGGTCCCGGTGTGCGACGCCGTCAGGGCCAGGTCTACCGTATCTGCCAGCGTCGGCGCGGTGGGCTGGCCGGTGAAGGATGACGAGTTCCAACACAGCCTCACCATCATCACCGCGTACCAGGCCTTTCTGGGCATCCAACCAGAAGGTGACGGGGCCATCGCTCAAGGAGCCATTGGAGTAGCTTCTCCATTCGTATTTCATGGTCTGCCGAATGGTCCCCGCCGGGACCACAACATCCTCATAAGAGAGAACCCGGGTGGTTTCGCATTCATCCCCCTGATTGGACTAGCCAGATAAGGCTTGTGCCTGCACTGACACCGTACGGCGCGAGTTGTTTGGGTGGATCATACAGGAATAGGCCCCGGTTGTTCGGATTTCCCAGGTCCGCCCATTCACTGCCGACCTCGATCTGGCCCAATTGGGAGTCACATGCGCCATAGGTTTTCAGCTGGAGCTGGTCTCCCAGCCAATAGCCCCTCATCACCGTGCGGTTGCCGATCTTCTGTGGTTCGGCCTCCCACACGGACGTGTCGGGGATGCAATCACTGGTACCCTTCAGACAAATCCGGTACGTCATCCTGGAGGCCGTCATGGTGCAGGAAGGGGTCGGCCACGCACTGAACCCTGTCATGGAATCGATCACGATCTTGTCGCACGCCGTCGGGCCCAGAAGCGCATCTCCGGCGAGAGGCAGCGACATCACCGAAGTCCCTTGCGGACATACCGAGGGCAGGCAGTCTTTCAAACCGAATGTATGCCCGATCTCGTGAGTGACGATTTCCCTCAACGTTCCGGGACCGGCACCGAAGGCGCCGTTGATTGGCCTTAAGAATGTGATCGCGCCCATGGGATACCTCCCGATGGTCGCCGGGCAGATCCGGGTTGCAGTTAATGCAGGGTAACCGTCCCGAGGCGGGGAAGAATCGTCTACTACCACATAGTAGGTTTGATCCGGCAGCGCTCCGCGATTCAATTGGTTTTCCAGGTCCGCCGGGGGCGACTGGATCGAGAAGGTGAAAAAGACACCTTGGGATCCACTGTTCGCCGCCCAGATCAGGAATGCCTGTTTGACGGCAGCGACAAAACTCGGCCCCTGATTGCCTATTTTGGGATCCAGGATTACGGTGACCCGGCCGCCGGAGCGCCATGACATGCAACCCTTGCTTTCAATGTTCGGGCAGCCCGCGATGGCAGCGCTCGCGCCCGATATCTGGCCCGGTCCCTTGGAATTCGGCAGGTCGGCGCCTGAAACTCCATCTATCTGTTCCCTGGCCATGACCGGGAATTCGGCCTGCTCCATGGGAAACGCGAAGGACGCTCCCAGAAAAATCAATAACAGAAGCATTGCCATGCGTTCAGGCAGAATGTGACGTTTTGCGGTCGAAATCTCTCCCGATAAAAACATAGAATTACGCCAGCTGCGCATGACCAACTCCTTTCAGATGGATGCGGATCCGGGCGACCGTTTGGAGATTCGGAGGGATGATGCGAACGGATCATGGCTGGGCATTCCTCACGCGGCCGCAACGAGGTGATCAGTGACGAATCCTGTTATTTGTTGGGGAAATCATACGACGGATTGCTGGCGCGAGTATGTAAAAAAGTATTTTTGCCGGCAACCGGGGAGATTGTGAGCCGGCATAGAAGTTAACTCGGATTATTTACGAAGCCAGACATCTCCGAAAGCGGAAGAACGCGGATTGGATCCGTGTTCTTCCGGGTCCCAAATACTTTCTGTAACGAACGAATCCCGGCGCAGCCCAAAATTTCGAATCAAGGCCCATCAGGGCAGCCGGCGCCTGGCCCGCTCTTCTCAGAAGCCTCTCATGCGGCCGTGCGCGTACCCTGCGACGCATCAAAGACCTGCGCCCTTGCCGCGTCTTCTCCGTGCCGCTCTTTCAGGGCTTCCGCCCGCTCAATCCCGTCTACCCACGCTTGGCTGCGCCAGCCCTTCGGGATTCTTGCAACCGTGAAATGCTCAGCCCTTGGGAGCGATTTTGGCCAGACCCGCCTTCAACTCCTCCGCGTTCATCACGGGAAGAAACTCGACGGCGGCGTTGAGCCGCGAAAAGAAAGGCTCTGCGATCGCCGGTATCTCGGATGAGTCTTTCACATCCACCACCATGATCGCCGTGCGAACGCCGTTTTCGGGAAAGAAATAGGCGGCCTCCGGCTTGAGCCGTTCGAGTGCCTCCCCGATTGTTTTCGGCAGTGATCCGTCCTGGATGGCCTTATTGCCCGCGTCGACGGGCATCTTGACTCTGATCATCGTGCGCATACCGTCCTCCTAAGGAAGGAAAGAGAAAGGCCGGCCCATGAGGTCGGGGTAAACCGACCGGACCGAGCCTGAAGTGAAAACGCATGTCAATGTCAAAATCCAGTTTAGTGTCCATGGTTCTTATAGTTACTCCCATAAATATACCACCTTGAGGGAGTGAATGAAGGAGAAATCAATTTCTCGGGCGGCGGGGAAAACCGGGTGCAATCCGGCGGGTTCTGCGAAAATGCACCCTGTAGATCAGAGGCTCGTGAGCCGCAAATCCCCTTAATCATCCCTGTTCTGGGGGTGAAACCGCCTGACGCCCGCCTGTAAGTATGCTGGCCAGCAGCACCGCCAGGATTCCGGTCAGGAAGATCCCATCGAAAGTGCCGGCTCCCCCGATGGAAGCGACGGGCGCTCCGAGCCCGCGGATCTGGCCCAGGTTCATGAGATCGGCGCCAATGAGCGTGCCCAGGCTTCCGGCGACGTATGCCAGGGGGGCGGCATATTTCCTGGACAGTGCCAGCACCACGCCGGCCGTGACGAGAAAGGGCATAAAAATGGGTTCCGCAATCCCTACGCCGGGGATGGGTCGTGCCATCAGGTGCACCAGACCGGAGACGATCACGACGGCGATGAGGCTGCGTCCGTAAATGCGGTGCTTCAGGATCAGATAGAAAGAAAGCACGGTGGGAATGACGGCGCCGCCCAGGTTGACGGCAATGATTGTCTTGGCTTCGGTCAGGAGTTGGGGGACAACATATTGCATGCCGAAGAAGCTCACAATGCGCTCCGCGTATATGTGCTCGGCTGGAAGCTCCGCCACCGGAATGTTGATGTAACTTCCGAGCAGAGATCCTACCAGGAGCGCGAACATGTACCTGCGGCCCACCCCCATGCTTTCGTAGGCATACTCGAGGATTCCGATTCCTCGAGGAGCACCAGAACAAAGCTGAAGAGCATCAAGAGAACAAGGAAGAATGGCCATGCCAGAGGGATATAGTGCATTCTTGCCTCCAATTGTCCAATCACGTGCCTTTGTTCACCCGACACCTGCCCGCGGCGACGGGGCATGCCGAGTCCGGCACGCTCGCGCCTTTTAGGGCCTGGGAAAGAATAAAGGTTGCACTTTGGCGCGAGCGCCGGGCAGGCAGATGCAAGGCGCCGCGACGCAGGCGATGTGGTGACATCGTCGAGGAGCGGCAACGCAGCAGATGCCTGCCCGCCGCCGCGCCCCTTGTGGCTGCGGCTCCCAGGCCCACAAGCTGCTGTTGGAGCCGATACTGCCTGGATGCTTGCTTGCTGCTGCTATTGTGCCGATGTCGCATCGTGAGCCTGGGAGACCGCAGCAAAGTGTAACCTTTATTCTTTTCCAGGCCCTTAGCCTACTACAGTCTGCTCCACAGGCAAACGCCCGAGAGTGTGAAATCGATGCCTGGAATCCGTGCGTTCGGCGGCACACCCGGGAAGTCCTCATCCGCGACCTGAGATTAATTTGCCGCGTGCCTCCCGATCGCCTTCATGGCCGTTCCTGCCCCATTCCTGTTCATCCGCGTTCTTCCGTGTCCTGGAAGGTCTTGCGATCCTTCTTTCATGAATGAGGGCTAGCGGGTGGTGATGCGGTAAACGCGGATTCTATCGAAATTGCGGCTCGACACCAGTCGGAAGTCGCATCGGGACTGCAGGTCGAGATCCAGTTGACGGGCAATCTCCTCCTTATTCCTGGAAACGGAGCGGGTAAACCGTTCGATCCACGGGTTGCGATTTTGAAAGTCGGGCAATACCACCCACACGGTTCCGCCCTGTGCGGCAACCTGGTTTTGCCGGCGAATCAGGTCTTCCGCTTCAGTCTCGTGATCACCGGTCGGATTGAATGCGATCTGATCGCGGCGGCTATAATAGAAGGCGAAGGGAAATGACGACTGTTCATACTCGAACCAGATCGTGTCTCGCGCGCCTGCATTCTCCTCCAGGTAGCGAACGCAGCTCTTCCAATCGTTATAGGAAAAGTATTCAGGGGTGCTGAACGCCAGGCGCCAGGTGCCGGCCGATATACACAGGCAGATTGTGCCAACCAGCAAGAGGCGCCATGGAATCCTGCCGCCAATGCCCGGCATGTTGTCCTGCCGGGCCTTCAGAATTCCCGCCGCGAGGAGACAGGTAACAGGAAAGACTCCCAAGGCATATTTATAGGAAATGAATATCAAAGTAGCACGAACAAAGAGAGTGATTCCGATAACCGGCGGAATCCACAGGAGCATCAGACGGATCCAGGTTTCGCGATCCGAACGCCAGAGGACAAGCATGCCCCCCGCCAACGCGATTCCAAACAGGATTCCATGAGGCCACAAGTCATAACTGAGCGGACCGGGGATCATGCCTGCCATGGATACCAGGGTCGGGAACGACATCATGCGGCCGATTTGCGGAGTGTTGACGTAGCTTTTGTTGGACAGGTAGAAGGTCACCCATCCGAACCAGATCGCAAGTACCACCAGCGACGATGCAAAATAACGTCTTTCCTTGCGCCAGAACCCGCGCCAGTGCAAGCCTGACGGTTTGATCGGGCTGAAAAGCCGGATGTACAGGAAGAGCAGCCACTGACCGCCGACATAAAAAATGAAAAGAGTATGGGAAGCAAGTCCGCCCAGGACGGCCACCGTGTAGAAAACCCAGGAGCCCCAGGTATTGCGTTCGATAGCGGTAAACATCAGGCCGGTCGACAGGGCGCTCCAGAAGATCAGGATGGTGTAGGGGTTGGCGTCCACGAAGTAAAAAAAGACGCCCGGCGTGCTGGCCAGCAGTCCGGCAGCCAGGAGCCCGGCCCACCGACCCATCAGCTTGTTTCCCAGCCAGAAGGTAGCGCCGATGGCGAGAAGCCCAAAAATCAGGGATATTAGCCTCAATCCCAACTCGCCGGCGATCAGACGAAAGCTTGCATGCACGAGAAAGAAGTAGAGCGGAGGGAAAGGCTTGAGGGTCATAGCCCCATGAAGCACTTCCGACAGGCTGCTGCGTTGCACGATGTTCAGGGTTAATCCTTCGTCGTACCAGATGGAATGCGGCATATGATGCCGGGCAAGCAGGATCGTTTGCGCCAGAATCAGCGCAAGCGCGATCAGGGTAGAATTTCTGAGGAATCGGTCTGTCATCGGAGGTCTTCCGGTTCTGCTTCGAAAATAAGCTGCTCCGAAAACGACATTCCCGGGACCCCGCGCCGCAGGCGCCATGGAGCCACGGCGCCGCCTTCAACATACGGGATGGCAAAAGCGGCGGCGTGCCGCCGCAGTCCATGGCGCTGCGCGCGACATCTGCCGTTTTCATGCGTCACCGGGTGCGCCATAGGCCCATGGATTACTGCTTGAGAAAACGTCGGCCGATGCGCGATCATAATAAACATGCCCACGGCGCAAGGTCCAGCGCAAACTCCGTGCCGGTGCGGCGCCAGTAAAACGGCTGGGTGAATCGAATACGAGTGTTGGGCCCGGGAGGCAGACCTCCGCAAGCTGACGAATGGGGAAGTTTCGACACGTAACGGGTTGCAGGAATGGGAGGCAGGGTGACATCACAGCGAAGCGCCAAACGGAAATGGTTCCGCATGGTCATAGTCATCGCCGTCGTTGTCATCGCCGGCTACACGAGCTATGAGGTTGCGACCTTCCCGGATGTGTCCATCCTCGCGAAGGAGAATCCGAAGACCACCGAATGGATGGAGCTTCGCGACGCCGAGGCCCGGCAAATGGGGAGGAAGCCCCGTCGATTCCAGGTCTGGGTGCCGCTCCCTCAGATGTCCTCGAACCTGAAGAACGCAGTGCTGATCGCCGAGGACGCGGCCTTCTTCCAGCACGAGGGGCTGGATTATGACCAGATCCGCGAAGCGATCAAGATCAACTACGAAAAGCTCGACTTCGCGCGCGGCGCGAGCACGATCACGCAACAATTGGCGAAAAACCTCTACCTGTCTCCGTCGAAGAACCCGGTTCGGAAGCTGAAGGAACTGATCCTGACCTTCTCGCTCGAGCGGCACCTCGACAAGCGACGGATTTTCGAGATTTATCTAAATGTAATCGAGTGGGGGGATGGGATCTACGGCGCGGAAGCGGCCGCCCGGACCTACTTCGGCAAGTCGTGCAGCAGCCTCTCCGAGGAAGAGGCAGCTGCGCTCGCGGCCGTGATCATCAATCCGCGTCGTTACAGCCCGACCGACCCGAACAAGCGCATCCGGAACCGGATTGCGATGATCCAGGCGAGAATGCAGAAATACCGCTACTACAAGAATTGAGGCAAGCGGGGATACGAAGCCGGAGACGCGGCGCCATCAGGGCCAGGGCCTCAGGCGACTCAAGAGGAAAATCCGGCTCCATAATGATACATTAATAATCCCGGGTTATTGTCTGCAGTGATTTATCGTTGCGCCGGGATAACATGGCTCAAAATGGACGTTTACTCCGTGGACACGGAACCTGACCGAATCAGCCTCGATCGCACACTCGGCGGCCTCATGCATCGCCAGGCCGGATTGAGGCCATATGAACCCGCCATTCTCGCTCCCGGCCGCGTTCCCCTGACCTTCGCGGACCTTCTGGCCCAGCAGAAGTCGGCATATGCGCAACTGCGCTCGCTTGGTGTCGCCCGCACCGACCGCCTCGCCCTCATCACGGCCAACGGACCGGCAGCCGCCACGTCTTTCCTCTACATCGCCTCGGCCTGCGGTTGCGCGCCGCTGAATCCTGCCTACAAGACCGAGGAACTCGAGTTCTACCTTCACGATCTCGGCGCCCGATTCGTCGTTACCAGCCAGCCCCCCGATTCTCCCGCCCAGACCGCGGCCCGCGGCCTGAAGCTGCCCGTGATACGACTGGTTGCCGACGGTGCATCCTGCCGGTTCGAATTTGAAGATACCGGAGCCGCCTGCGACGACCGCCACCCGTCAGAGGACGACATCGCGCTTCTGCTCCATACCTCCGGCACGACCTCGAAGCCCAAACTCGTCCCTCTGCTCCATCGCAATCTCTGCGCCTCGGCCGGACATATTGCTGCCACTCTGATCCTCACCCCCGAGGATCGCTGCCTCAACATCATGCCGCTGTTTCATATCCATGGACTTGTCGCTGCCGTGCTTTCCACGCTCGGCGCCGGCGGCAGCGTCGTCTGCACGGACGGCATCTACGGCGCCGGGTTTTTCCAATGGCTCGACGAATTCTCGCCGAGCTGGTACACCGCTGTCCCTACCATGCACATGGGCATTCTCGCCAAGGCGCAGGAAAACGCCGGCATCATCGATGCACGCCCATTGCGCTTCATCCGGTCGTCTTCGTCGGCGCTGCCCCCTCGAGTCCTTCATGAACTCGAGGCTGCTTTCCACGCGCCGGTCGTTGAAGCTTACGGCATGACCGAAGCCGCTCACCAGATGGCATGCAATCCTCTTCCTCCTGCCCCGCGCAAGCCCGGCTCTGTCGGCCCGCAGGCCGGACCTGAGGTCGCCATCATGGACGCATCGGGCCATCTTCTCGAACCGGGCGCTACCGGCGAAGTGGTCATTCGCGGACCCAACGTGACGCCCGGGTATCTCGACAGCCCCCAGGCCAATCAGTCCGCATTCACGGACGGCTGGTTCCGAACCGGCGACCAGGGCTGGATCGATGAAGACGGCTATCTTTTCCTCACCGGCCGCCTCAAGGAACTCATCAATCGCGGTGGCGAGAAGATCTCGCCGCGCGAAATCGACGAAGTCCTGCTTGACCACCCTGAGGTGAAGCAGGCGCTCAGCTTCGCCATCCCTCACGTCCAGCTTGGAGAGGAGATCGGCGCCGCCGTCGTTCTGGCGCCGGGCTCGACGGTTACGGAATCCGGCTTGCGGCGGTTTGCCGCAACTCGCCTGGCGCCGTTCAAGGTGCCGCGCCTGGTCCGCATCCTTCCGGAAATCCCGAAGGGGCCCACAGGCAAGCCGCAACGCATCGGCCTCGCGGCCAAACTCGGCATCGAGGCCATTGACGCCGATCAGCCCGCCGCCGAATACCGGCCGCCCGATTCGCCTCTCGAAGAGCAGATCTGCACCATCTGGCAGGATATGTTGAAGTGCGACCGTGTCGGCACCCTCGACATGTTTTCGTCGCTGGGGGGAGACTCGCTGCTGGCCGCACAGATGCTTGCCGCCGTCAGCGAGACGACCGGCACAAACCTCTCGTTTTCTGATTTCCTCGACCAGGGAACCATCACCTCACTGGCCGCTGAGATAGAGCGCCATCGCAGCTCCCAGTCTGCCGGCGATCCGATCGTGGCTCTGCGCAGGGAGGGCTCGAAGACGCCCTTGATCTTCGTTCCCGGCCACGACGGCATCCTGGTCGGCCTCTCGCACCTGGCCCACCTGCTCGATGCCGATCAGGCCGTGTACGCTCTAGAAGCTCCCCAACCGGAAGCGTTTCCGGGAGACGCCTGGAGCATCCAGTCGTTCGCCGCCCGTTACGCCGATGTGCTCGTTGAGCGTTTTGAAAGGCAGCCTATCCACCTTGCAGGCATCTGCTTTGGCGGCATAACCGCATATGAGGTCGCCCGGCAGCTGACGCAGCGCGGCGCCACGGTCCAATCACTGATCCTGATGGATACCCTGAATCCTCAATGGCGGGCGAGCCTCGGGCCGCTCTCACGCCTCGCCGCCCAGGGCGTGATGCTCTGCGAGCGCGGGGTCGCCCACTTCAGGATTCTCCGGGAAAAGGGTTGGCGCGGGGCGGCCATGTACCTGTCAGAACGAGCCCGTGCCTTTGTCGCCTACCATCGGGAGGACTCCGACCTGCGCCGCATGCGTCATGCGACTGCTTCAGTCCGGGCGGGAACGCCCCTGCTTCGTCGGCTTGCGGCATCCAATTACCAACCGGGGTCCTACTCCGGCTCAATTATGATGATCCGCGTCCGAGGCCTGCGGCCGAACCCTCCGCTGATGGGCTGGACGGGCATCGCCACCGGAGCAGTCTCCCTAAAGGGGATCGATTTTTGCCCGCGCGGTATGCTGGCGGAGCCCGCTGTCACAACCCTTGCCCGCCTTGTTTCTGAGGTTGTCGGATGATGCGCACCAGCCCGGCCGCCAGCATTATAATGACCGTGCACAACGGCGGTGGCCTGTTAAAGACCTCTGTCGAATCGGCTCTGACCCAGACCTTTGGCGGTTTCGAGCTCATATTGGTCGATGACGGGTCCACCGACGGCTGCATCGAGACGGTTCGGAATCTCGATCCCCGAATCGTCTGCGTTCGACAACCGAATCAGGGCGCCTCCGCGGCCACACAGACTGGTCTGCTCGTTGCCCGCGCGCCCCTGGTCGCTTTCCTCGATCAGGATGACCTGTGGAGTCCAGGCAAACTCGCTGCGCAGTATGAAATTCTCGCTCGTGATCCAGGCACGGTCCTGACCTTTTCGGCCACCGCCTATATCGGGCCTTCCGGCGAAGTCCTGCCCCTGCCGCGCCGCGTCTGGGACGGCCCGATCGACTTTGAAACGCTCATGCGCGACTTCGTGATCGGCAACACGTCTTCGGTCATGGTCCGTGGGGAGGCGGCGCTCGCGGCTGGCGGTTGCGATCCCAGTTTCCGATTCATGTATGATCTCGATCTTTTCCTTCGGATTTCGCTGACCCGCGGCGCGGGGATCGTGGGCGATTCCAGCCAGTGGACATACTATCGCCGCCACGACTCCCAGATGTCCAGGCAGTGGCGCGAAATGGCAGCCGAGTGGCAAAGGCTGCTCTTAAAGATGGCCGCTCTGAGCCCGGGCCGCTTCAGCAGCTGCGAGGCAGCCGCCCGCCTGAACATGTCCCGCTATTTTGCCTATCTGGCATATGAAACCGGCATGCCCGTTCGCGGCCTTCGCTTGCTGGTTTCCGCGCTGCGCCGCTCGCCGCTCGGCTGGATCCGGGATCGCCGCAACTGGCTGCTTACTGCGGCATGCCTTGCCAAAGGCGCCTTGCCTGAGCGCATCGTACGGCAATTTGGATCCATCTATCGCTCGTAACGGGCAAGCATCGACGAGCACACGATCCGCATCGCGGTTCACTTTGTTGGAGTGGCCCGCCTGAGTCGCCGGAACAGCCGGCGCAGAGTCGGCATCGCCCGGAGTTCACGCTCCATTTGCTGCATCCCCAGAATCACGGAATCCCGCTCCTCGATCGTTCTCTCCAGATCGAGAGCCCACAGGCCCCGCTTATCCACCTCTTCCTGCAGCTGTGAGATCACGGAATCCCGCTCCCTTATGGCACGCTCCAGATCGAGAGCCCACAGGCCTCGCCTATCCATCTCTTGCTGCAGTATCAGAATGGCCGAATCCCGCTCTTTGATCGTGCGCTCCAGGTCGAGAGCCCACAGGCCACGTTCGTCTACTGCTTCTTGAAGCCGGCTCTTTTCCGCCAGCTGTGTCTGGATAGTCTCCGCCAGCTTGACGATCAGGGCGGCATGGGACCGCAGGTTTTCCTTGACTCGGGCCATCCGTTTTTGCGGCGTGAGTTCTTTGAGGAGCGTGCGCGCCTGTGTGATTCTGCGTTCTCTCTCGAACCCATCCGCGCCCATTCGCACCGCTCCCAGCCCATCCATCAGAATCCGGACCTCGGAGAAGGTCAGTTCCTCCGGAGTCGGGATCCAACCCAGGGAATCCTTGAGATTGCCATGCTGGCGGACATCGAGTATCTCCGTGATACCCTCGATAGGGAGGTGCAGCAGGTTTTCACGGATCCATGAGGCGCCTGTTTCCGGCTTGAAGTCCCCGGCGCTCTCCTTATACTCGTTATAGAGATACGAGAGATACATCACGGCACCCTGGGGAAGGTGGTCCATGAAGGCCAGCTCGTGAAGCATCTCCCAGAAAGAGGCCACGTCGGGATCGAATTCAGTATTGATTCCCTGCTCTGCCACCATCCGCGAGATCCGGGAGTTGGGAAAGTAGGTCAACCGGCTTTGGCAGTAAAACCAGGCATGCTCGCCGTCGTTGGTTCGGGTGTTTTTGGGCATCGCCTGCATGAGATCCAGAGTGTCACGCCGATCATCGTCGTTCTCGAAAGGATTCGCAGTGATGAGATCGATCTGGACACGGCAATTCAGGTCCTTCAGAACCGCCGCCGCGCTCAAAATATTGCTTCGCGATGTCTTCCGGTTAAAAACGTCAGACAGGACTCTCTCGCTTCCAGACTGAACACCCATGGCGGTGTTTTCGAGCCCTGCCTTCATGAGGGCCTCGTGGATCTCCCTGCTGACCTTCGACGGGTGGGTGTAGCACCAAAAGGGGAGGGCGATGCGCTTGCTGTATTCCGAAGCAAACTCAAGAGCCCATTGCCGGTTGAGTGTGAACAAATCGTCATAGATCGAGAAGATCCTGGCGGAAAAACGGTTCTTTGCCTGCTCCATTTCGAGGATTACACTCGCCACGCTCCGCTGCCGGCAGTACCTTTGGTCGCAATAGAGATCGTGCATGTTGGAATTGTGACAGAAGGTACAGGCGAAGGGGCACCCCCGGGAGGTCAACATCGGATACGCGCCCACCTCATTGTCGAGCCGCCCGTCATGTTCCATAAGATTGCCCCGGACAATGGTGAACTTGTCATCCGCGTCGTAGTCGATGAAGGGGAACTCAGACAGCTCCTCCCTGGAAACCAGCCTCTCGACGGGATTCTTCGCCGTGCCGACATCAGTGTGGTACCAGAGATTGGGCGTTTTTTTGACTGCCAGGTCTAATGAACCCGTTTCATCAATGGCGTCCAACAAGCGGGGCAGGACAAAATCGCCTTCGCCGATGCAGACCATGTCGTACTGCCGGACAGCCGAATCCGGATCGGATGTGGGCCCGATTCCTCCCGCTATTACAGGGAGGCTGAGTTCCGATCGGATCCTGCCGGCCAAGTGGGCGGACAAACCGGCCTGGACCGAGCGATAGGAAAATCCCACCAGATCCGGGGACAGCCGCCTGAGGAGATCCAGCAACAGGCGTTCATCGACTTGATCGCCTGCTTGGGCCGTATAGCTGAAGGTGGCGTGGTGGTATTCTCCATAGCAGATCAGGTAGAAAACATGATGGTTTTTGACCAATGAAGACAGCTGCCTCGCGCCCATGCAGCATCGGTCGTTGCAGCTGATCATGGCGATCCTGGCCATGAATCCTCCGGTGTCAGTTTGAGATTTCTGAAACCAAAATTATTACTTACCTACCTGTTCATTGCAAAGATTTCAGCACCTGGAAGGCGGCAATCACTGTCGGGGTAATTCGCGGCCTGCGCCCGTATATCGTTCTTTCTCCCTGTTGGTCTTCTGTTTCCAGATACGTTGCCAATGATCGAGAGTCCGTCGCAATCGTTGCGCCAGCGTGGCATCGGCAAACATCTTCGGACGCATCGCCAGGGACCGGGCACGGAACTTGTGATAGAACGGCGGCAGTTCCATCAGGTGCAGCACCCCCACTTCTTCCGTGTGTCCCACCTGAAGGCCGGCTCTCCTGGCCCTAAAGAAGAAATCCTGATGCCCGCCCATTTTCAGGGATTCATCCCAGCCGCCAACGGTCTCGATCAGCCGGCGGGTTCGGGCAAGAAAAAAATTGGCGACGTAATCGCATCGAACGACTGGAGGGATATAGGCAATGTCCATAAGGCGCCACCGATTCGTGCCGCAGGGCTCGAAATTGAAGAACGTCTTCCGCGGGATTTCAATACCCAGTCTGAGGCACAGGTGCCACCAGTCGAGCCGCACCAGCGATGCGGCCGCCTGGCTCCAATCCGGATGCATCCGATCGTAGTACACCCCGCCGATCAGATCCAGCCCGGCCGATTCGAGCAGGTCTTTAAACCGCTTCACATCCGTTCGCGTGTCGAAGATAAAATCGTCGTCGCATAACAGGAAATAGGGCGTCGTGACGTGTCTCAGGAGCAGATTTCGTCCTGCGGACGATCCCGCATCAAAGGGCATGATCAGGTAATCGGTAACCAGCTTGCCGAATTTGGCGAGCATCTGTTCCCGATAAGGACTGCGGCTGTCGTCGGCGACCCATACCGGTCCCTGCCAGCCGGCCCGGCCGATGGAATCGAGCAGCCGTTCCAGGCACTGGGGCCGCTCAAACGTCTTTATAAGGATGGTAATGTCTCGCATCGTGGACCATGCTCCCCCGTTTTCGGCTTGATTCCCCAGCACAGCATTGATACAAAAGGCCCCATCGGATGACTTTAGCACACGGGAGTGAGACGCATGATCCAGGAAATCACCGCGCAGGAGCTTGACGTTGACCGCTTCATCCATGACCGGGTTCGGGAAATCAAAAATGCGGTTGGAGACGGAGTTGCCATCAACGCACTTTCCGGAGGAGGCCTTCGGTTACCGAAGCCGTCCAGCCCGCTGTCATCATAAAACGCAAACCCTGATGGCTTTCAAGGAGAACGCCATGTATCTACGATTTCTGAAGAACCTGCTCTGGATCCCCTTTGCCATGATTGCGCTGCTGCCGGCGCAGGATGCCAAACGGCCGGTGACGGTCGATGACGCGCTCGATATGGTTCAGGTCTCCGGCCCTCAGATCTCACCGGATGGCAAATGGATCCTGTATTCGCGCTCCGAGCTCAAGTGGAAGGACAACAAGCGCGAATCCCGCTTTTTCATGATGCCCGCGGATGGCGGCGAGTCGTTTCAATTCCTTTCCGGCGAAAATGACTCGGCGCCGGCCTGGTCGCCGGATTCGTCAAGCGTCGCGTTTCTGGCTAACCGGGAGCGAGCGGCGGCAGGCGGCGACAGTGCGGGCCGGCAGATTTACCTCATCCGCGCCAACGGCGGCGAGGCGGTGAAGCTGACCGACCATAAGGATGGTCTGAACTCGTTTCGCTGGTCGGAGGACGGGAAGTCGATTTTCTTCCTCGCCAACGAGCTCAAAAGCCAGGAACAGAAGGCTGCGGAAAAAGGCGGCGATGATGCGATTGCCGTGGATGAAGGACCTAATGGCCAGAGCCGGGGCCAATGGAATGAGCTCTGGATCTTTGAACTCGGCTCCAAAAAGGAGAAAAAGATCACCAGAGAAAAGATGATCATCGGCGCCTATGATCCTTCCCCCGACGGCACTTCCGTGGCGTTCACCTTTCGGACCGAGAATGCCCGCAACTCCGGCAACCTCTCTGAAATCGCGATGGTCGACGTCTCCTCCGGCACGATGACACGCCTTACGAACAACAATGCGCCGGAAGGACAGCCGAAATGGTCTCCGGACGGAAAGCTTCTGGGATTCACCGCCGCAGGAATTACCGACTGGGATCTGCGCAACAATAAGCTCTGGATCCTGGATATGACTTCGCGCCAGATCCGCCTGGTTTCGGGGACATTTGAGGGAGGGATTTCCGGGTATGAATGGATGCCCGATCGACAAACCATTATTTTCGATGGCTCGAATCGCGCCTTCCGCAATGTTTTCCGTCTCGACGTCGCTACCGGAAGAGTCACGCCGGTCACGAATGAAAAAGGGGTAATGAACGCAGGCAGCTTCAGCCGTGACTTCACCCGCGGTGCCGGCACCTACTCCGATCCTGCCATGCCGGGAGACATTTACCTCGTGGACCTGGGCAGCGGCCAGAAGAAGCAGTTGACCCATGCGAATCCGCAGATCGCCGGACTGGCGCTGGCCCGGACCGAGATGGTGTCATGGAAAAGCAAGGATGGGCTTGAGATCGAAGGCATACTGAACCTCCCGGCGGACTACAAGGAAGGAACCAGACTCCCGCTCATGCTCAACGTGCACGGCGGCCCTGCCGGCGCTTTTGCCTACAGCTTCAGCGCCAACTATCACATCTATGCCGGCCTGGGCTTTGCCTCGCTCTCGCCCAATGTGCGTGGCTCAAGCGGATACAATGACGCGCTGCTGCGCGGAAACATGCGCGACATCGGCGGAGGGGATTTCCAGGATCTGATGACCGGCGTGGACATGCTCATCGCCAGGGGCATCGTCGATCCGGACCGGATGGGAATCAAAGGATGGAGTTACGGCGGCATCCTCGGCGGGTGGACGATTACCCAGACCAACCGGTTCAAGGCGGCAAGTCTCGGGGCCATGGTCACCGACTGGTCGTCAGAATATGCCATGGGATTTAACCACGATGTGAAGCTCTGGTACATCGGGGGCACCCCCTGGGAAAATCCGACCCGGTACCGGGAACAATCTTCGTACACCCATATCAAGAATGTGCAGACTCCGACGATTCTCTTCCACGGCGAAAACGACACGACCGACACGATTGGCCAGAGCATGATGTTCTTCGCCGGCCTCAAGGACCGTAACATTCCGGTGAAATTCCTCCGCTTCCCGCGCGAGCCTCATGGGTTCCGTGAACCGCACCATTCCAGGATCCGCGATCTGGAGGAGATCGTCTGGATGGAAAAATATGTCTTGGGCCGGGAATGGAAGCCGCCGGTTCGCTCGGAAGATCAGAAGAAGGAGAATCCCACTGTCGGGCGGAATCCAGATTGACTGAGTAATTCTGATCGCCTTAGCCTCAATCTAAGCGCGATTCAAAAATCAGACCACGGATTTCACGAACTTAACTGAGACTTATCTCCTTGGATCGGCCTTTTTTGGGGCAATCTGTGTAATCCGTGCAATCCGTGGCAAGCTTTTTGTGCCGACACGCAGCGCGTCTGCCATTAGTGAACAGTATTGGGGTCAATGGGTCTTGTGGGCTGGACCAACCGGGATTACTTTCTTGAGATGACAATGCTTCCCTGTTTCTCCAGCGCCTGATAATATTCGATAACCGCCGCAATGCCCGGGCCGCCACATTCTGCGGTTACGAGAGCTGCAATCTCGAAGATATTCCGTTTGCCATCGATGAGGTTTTCCAACTCCGTGGAGGCGAACTGGAATTTGAATACATCGTGGGTTCTCGGGAGATTGGGACGGAGCGGCGCATCCATCTGCTGCAGGAGGCCTTTTGCCTTGCGCTCCGGCGTCATTGATTCATATTGTCTCTTCTCATTCGCGAGGTTCGGTGCGGCTGCCGTGACGCCCTCTTGACGGGACCTGGCTCCGTACCAGCCCTTCAGCGATTCGAGCGCGGCGGCTTTTTCCTTTTCGATGTTAACGGTTTCAACCGCGATCATATCCCGGGAGGCATCCGCTCCGGCAAAGAGCGCGACGGTATTCAGGTTTTCGATCTCGTGCCGGAAAGCCCCTTCGATGGTATAGGACGCCGTCCGGTAATTGTTCGGGAGCGAATCTCTGTCCGCGATTGCGAGCAGGCGCAACGCCGCGTCCATTGCATCGGCGATCCTCTTCCTGCCCTTGCCGGCGGCGAGGGCAACGAATGCAGCCGACTGGGCTGCTCCGGCATTCGAGCCCGCGATGAGCGAGGAAGCCGCGATGAATGCGACTCGTTTGAGCTGGGTCGGATCGCTCTTGTCGGGCGTGTCCATGCTCGAATGGTAAAAATCGTCGGGCCAGCATTCGAAGTATGTTGTAGGCACGCGAACCACTCCGTTGCTGAGCACGGTATGGTCGCTGCCGGTGTCGTATCCGATCGTCTTGTAGAGAAACGGCATCTGACTTCCGGTCGGTGACGTGATGTTCAGGTTGAAGCTGCCGTAAGACTCGCCATGAGCATCGTTGTTCAGGGCCACGGTCAATTCGGCGAATTCCTGCACGACGTCATTGAAGAGACTCGGAATGGACCATGGCGTCCGGCTGGTGACGAACCATGACCGCGTCTTCACGAGGTCTTCGCCGACCATGTCCATATTGATGCCGGCGATCATGCGCCCGACTTCCTCGGGATGCTTTCGAACATAGGCGCGGGTACCGCTGATTTCCGGCACCCATAGGAATCGGATACCCCGCGTGAGCGGAGGGATAACGCCTCGTTTCACCAGTTCCAGGATGGTCCGTCCGGTTTCCATGATGCACGCGGAGCCGCTGTAGTTGTCGTTGGCTCCCTGTTTGGTGATGCCCTCAAACAGGTGCGCAACGACGAGCAGTTCCTGGCCGTTTCGGTCCGTGCCGGGGATCATCGCGGTAACGGCCTCCGATTTGGCGGGATACTGCCTGGTATCAATTTCGGCGCGAACGGTGATCTTGTCCCCGCGCTTCAGGCGCGAGACCAGATCTTCGCCCTTTGGCGAATAGAGGTTGAAAGCGAAACCGCTCTTGCCCTCGGCGGCGCGCGGCAGGGAGTTCCACAGAATCATGTTCGGATACATATCGGGATATCTGGTGTCGAACGTGCACACTCCGGCAGCGCCAAGCTGCCCGACCGCCATGCTGTAAATGGAATTGAGAGCTCCTTCGGAGATGACAATCTTGCCGGCGACATCGAGCCCTGGATAGCTCTCTTTTCGTCCGGCGTTGGGGACATAGACAAGTTCAGTGGTTATCTCAGCGCTCGACGAACCTCGCGCAAGCATGGCTGCTGTTTCTTCGATGTCGGCGAGCGTCTCCACGGTGGGTGACAGCATTGTCAGGCGTGCCGAGCGGGCGGCCCATTGCGTTCCGGTTGCGTCGAACTGTTCGACGCGAACGTCGGAAAACCCGTAATCTTTGAGCTTGCCGAGGAGGTATTCGGTTTCGTGGAAGAGGCCGGTATATTCTTTTTCCGGGCGGATACGCTCGAATGGCCCGAGCACGATCTCGTTATGAAGGGCGATGTCTCCTGATGCCTGGGCGATGATCGCCTGGACGACCTTGTCCGGCAGCAGCAGCGTCGATTGCCCTGAGGAATACCGGACCGCGCACAATAGGGGTAAAAGAGCGGCGCACAGCAACCGCAATTTCCTGGATACGCCGGGCATGGGTTCCTCCTCCTCGACCGAGAACATGTTGCGTTACGGAAACAGAAATACCACCTGTCCGCCGTTGGCGCGGCCCGCACGGATTCCACCGTGCTTTCATTAAGCGGTAATGGATATTTCACCGAAGGCAAAAGCATACCTTCCGCCAGCGGGCAGATCAACTTCAATAGTCCCGCCATCTTCGGTCCTTGCCGGGTCGGATCACGATCAATATGGGGTGATTGAAGATCGGTGGTTGCGCGGCGCATCTGTTTAGCCGATGCTGAACAGCAGAACGCAAAGACGCAAGGACGCAAAGAGATTCCTTTCGGTTCGCGGGCATGGGCGGCCTTCGGCCGCATCCTTGGGCGAGCCGCGGGAGAAAGCGCAATCCTCCTGAGTAGCCGCTGCCCGCGCTTTCTCCCGCGGCTCGCCCAAGGATGCGCCAGCGCGAAGCGCTGCGCCCACGCCTGTTGCTCAGTGTCGATCCTTGCGCCCCTGCGCCTTTGCGTTTTGCTTCTTCATCCATTTGATTTGGCTAAACAATTACTGCGAGGCTGTGGAATCTGTTTTAGCGGCAAAAAACGACCCGCAAATCTGATCCACGGGAAAATCCGGTCCGCGAGGCTGCAACTTATTTATCTTTACACGTCATGTTCGCGGACGTATAGTTCAGGGTTTTTTCAACGGGGCGGGAAATGATCTCCCTTCTTCAGAAGATTGTGCGCACTGGGCTGGTAACGGAACCGTTCGACCCGGCCTTGTCCGACTCCGCGGAAATCGCGCGGGCGATTGATGCCAGGGCACAGGAGCTGCTCGGGCGCTCTCTGGCTATTCGCGAGGTGGACGCGGGTTCCTGCAACGGCTGCGAAATCGAAATATCCGCGTTGGGCAATCCGGTCTACGACTGCGAGAGGTTCGGCATCCGGTTTGTCGCCTCTCCGCGGCATGCCGACATGCTTCTGGTTACGGGCCCGGTGACCCGCAATATGGAGGTTCCGTTGCGCAAGACGTGGGAAGCGACTCCGGACCCGAAGCTGGTGGTGGCGGTCGGCGATTGCGGGCGCACGTGTGGAGTGTTCAAAGGGAGTTATGCTGTGATCGGCAGCGTGGACCAGGTGATCCCGGTCGACGTGTTTGTCGGGGGCTGCCCTCCGGAACCCGCCGATATCCTGGTCGGCATCCTGAAAGCCCTTGATCGAGTCCGATAGAAAGCTGCGGCTCTGTCCGTTTTGACTATGACCTTCCTGATATTGATGACTGCGGGCTTCCTGTGCGGGGCTGTGTTAGCCCTTCTCCCCAGGGGTGGGTTATCGCGGTGGCTGTCGGCCGCCGGAGCCGTGGCCGGGGGCGCCTGCGCCATGGGGGCTGCCCTCCAGGTCCTGCTGAAGCATGGGAGTGTCTCGTTCGCGCTTCCGGGCGCCGATCCGTTTCTTGCACTCACGTTCACCCTGGATCCGCTCGGCGCTTTCTTTCTGCTCCTGATCGGTCTCGGCGCGATCCCTGCTGCCGTGTACGGGATCGAATACACACGCTGCCGCCCCGTCGATATTCCACCGCGGCTGCTCGGCTGCATGTTCAATCTCTTTTTGCTGTCGATGAGTCTGGTCGTCATGGCTTCCGGGGTCTTTACCTTCCTGCTCTTCTGGGAAACCATGTCGCTCGCCTCGTATTTTCTGGTCATCAGCGAAAACCAGAACGCCGACACCCTGACTGCGGGCGGGTGGTATGCCGGCATGGCGCACGCCGGCTTCGCCTTGATTGCCTTGGCGCTTATGCTTGCGGCGGCCGGGACTCCAGGCATGCTGTTCAGTGAAATCCGCGTGACTCCTCTCAGCCCGTTGCTGAAAGACGTCGTTTTCGGACTGGCGCTGTTGGGTTTTGGATCCAAAGCCGGCATGGTTCCACTGCACGTCTGGCTCCCCAGGGCGCACCCGGCGGCCCCCAGTCATGTTTCAGCGATGATGTCGGGCGTCATGGTGAAGCTGGGAATCTACGGCATCGTGCGCATCAGCCTGGACCTGATGGGCGGCGGGCCATCCTGGTGGGGCGGGCTGGTTCTGGCTCTCGGCGCGGGATCCGCGCTCCTGGGCGTCCTGTACGCCCTGATGGAACACGATCTCAAGCGCCTGCTGGCCTACCACACAGTGGAAAACGTGGGCCTGATCCTGATGGGCGTCGGCCTTGCCCTGATATTCCACAGCAACGGTCTGGCCTCGCTTGCGGCCTTCGCCCTGGTGGCCGCACTGTTTCACACGTTGAATCATGGCGCTTTCAAATCGCTTCTCTTCCTGGGCGCGGGATCGGTCCTGCACGCGACCGGCACGCGCAACATGGAGGAGATGGGCGGGCTGATCCGGCGCATGCCGGTGACGTCGGCGTGCTTCCTTGTTGGTGCGGCGGCCATCTCGGGCCTGCCCCCGCTGAACGGATTTGCCAGTGAGTGGATGTTGTTTCAATCGCTGCTGGCGGGCGCGAGAATTCCACACTCGTTGGTGGCCGCCATGATGGCGCTGGCAGTCGGCATGTTGGCGCTTACGGCCGGGCTCGCCGCAGCTTGCTTCGTCAAGGCGTTCGGCATTTCCTTCCTTGCCCTGCCGCGTTCTGCCAAGGCCGGGCATGCCCGTGAGGTTTCGCGCCCGATGCAATCCGGCATGCTCTTTCTGGCGGCGGTTTGCATTTTCATTGGCATCCTGCCCAGCTGGGTGGCTCCCTTTCTTGCCCATTCCGTCACGGGGCTGCCCGGAGTCGATGCTTCGGCAGTGAGCTTTCGTCTCGGCCTGCTGATGACTTCGCCGGGGCAGGCGTCACGTACATCCCCGACTCTTCTGGCGCTGTTGATTCTCCTCGCGATCGCCCTGATCCCGCTTGCTTTCCGCGTTCTGCGCGTGAATCTCAATCTCCGGTATGGAGAATCGTGGGGCTGCGGCCGCGTCGGCCAGACAGCACGCATGGAGTACACGGGCACCGCTTTCGCCGAGCCGCTGCGAAGGGTGTTTGCCGCTCTCTACCGGCCCACGAAAGATGTCACTATCGACTTCCATCCCGAATCGAAATATTTCGTGCAATCGATCCAATATGAAAGCCGCGTACGCACCTGGTTTGAGGAATATCTCTATGAGCCCATAGGTCGTGGTGTTCGGCAGCTCGGCAGCTCCGGACGGCGTATTCAATCGGGTTCGGTGCACTGGTATATCGGTTACATTTTTCTGGCTCTGCTCGTCCTGCTCCTCCTGGCCCGGTGGTTGTAAATGGAAGCATATCTGCTCGAACTATTTCAATGCCTGCTGACCCTCGGGATCGCACCCGGGGTGATTGGCCTGGTGCGCTGGATCAAGGCGCGGTTGCAGGGACGCGTGGGGGCTTCCTTGTTCCAGCCCTACCGCGACCTCAGGAAGTTGCTCCGCAAGGAAGTCATCGTGTCGACAAATGCATCGTGGATTTTCCGCGCCACGCCGTTCATCCTTTTCGGCAGTATGACCGTGGTATCCCTGATGGTTCCCCTCGTAGCAGCTCCGCTCCCCTTCGATGACGTGGGCGACCTCCTCGTGGTTGTATATCTCCTTCTGCTCGGAACGTTTTTCCTGAGCCTGGCCGGATTGGATCCGGGGACAGCCTTTGGCGGCATGGGGGCCAGCCGTGAGATGACGATCGCGGCGCTTGCGGAGCCAACCATCGCCCTGGCGATTTTCGGCATTGGCGTCGGCGCCGGCTCGACCAACCTTGGCCAAATCGTGGCCAGGACGCTGGCAAATCCCGCGGACACTCTCAGCCCGGGGCACCTCCTGGCGTTCGCCTCCCTGTTCATTGTCATGCTGGCGGAGACCGGGCGCCTGCCCGTGGATAACCCTTCCACCCACCTGGAGCTGACCATGATTCACGAGGCCATGATCCTGGAGTATTCGGGGCGGTACCTGGCACTTGTCGAATGGGCGGCAGACATGAAGTTTTTCATCTTTCTCTCGCTGCTTGCGAACCTCTTCCTGCCTTGGGGAGTTGCGGTGACGCTGACCCCGGCGGCGGTCGGCCTGGCGGTTGTTTTCCTGCTGCTCAAGGTCACGGCGCTTGCCGCCGCCGTGGCGTTTCTCGAGACCGGCATGGCCAAGCTGAGGCTCTTCCGGGTTCCCGAACTCCTGAGCGTCTCATTCCTCCTGGCGCTGCTGGCCGTGACATCATCGTTCCTGGTGAGGTAGGATTTTTTATGAGCGTCACATTGTTTTCACAACTGAGCACCCTGATTTCGAGCCTGGTGCTGATCATGGGAATCGGCGTGCTATGGCGGCACAGCCTGCCGTCGTATATCAGGGCTTTTGCCCTCCAGTCCTTTTTCTTCGTGCTCTGTATCCTGGCGGTCGCCATTTACAGCCGGGACTTGGAGCTCTACCTGGTGGCGGCCATGATCTTCGCGCTCAAGGTCGTTTTTATCCCGCGTGTTTTGCGCCGGGTTCAGCGCACAGTAGGCGGCTACATGGAGATCCGGCCTTTCATCAATACGCCGATGAGCGTGCTCCTCGCCGGGATCCTGATCCTCCTGGCTTATGCCGTAGCCGAGCCCGTGGTGGCTCTCAGCGATCTTCCCACCCGCGGCAGCATCCCGGTCGCGCTCGCCGTGGTGTTCGTCGGCCTGTTTATCATCGTCAGTCGCCGGAGCGCCCTGACGCAGATCGTCGGCTTTCTGGTAATGGAAAACGGCATCGCCCTGCTTGCCGTGCTGGCGACTTTCGGCGTACCCCTGATCGTGGAGCTGGGAGTCTTTCTGGATGTTCTGTTTGGTTTTCTCGTCATGCAGGTCTTCGTCTACCGCATCCGGGAAACCTTTGCCACCATCGACGTAGACCAGTTGCGCAAGTTGAGGCACTGACGACGTGTCGATGCTTGAACCACGAAGGCCATCGGACCGCGCAACGGCGGCTGAAGCATCTCCCCGACGGGATTGCGGAATCCGGGGGGAAAATCTATGTTGTTCCATGGTTTCATTTATATGTTCCTTTCGGCTTCCGCGGATTGCCGTTGAGGGTCTTGGCTGAATGGCGAGGGTCTGAGGGTAAACGACAGGAGACCTGTTGCGGGGGATCCAGCTGTTCCCGGGATGATGGAATTTGCATATGCCATTGCTGATTTTGCTATTGCTGCCGGTTGGGGGTGCATTGTTCGCGGCGCTGGTCAGGCCATACCGGGCGATTGTCGCGGTCACGAGCGTCATCATCGCCGGCCTGGAATTCGCGGCCAGCTGCCAGATCGCGCGGGTGTGTCTATCCCGACAGGCGCTGACGTTCGGGCCGGGAGACTTTCTGCGCGCCGATGGGCTCTCGGCGGTGCTGGTCCTGGTCGTGTCCGGCGTGTCCTGGGTCTCGCTCTGGTTCGGCGTGAGCTATCTGGATCGGGCCAGGGCCGATGAACAACTCGACGATGAACTGATGCGCCGGTACTACATCCTCACTCACCTGTTCGGCTTCACCATGCTGCTCGCCGTTACGGCCAACAACGTCGGTGTCATGTGGGTGGCTGTGGAGGCCACCACCATTACGAGCGCCTTTCTGGTCGGGCTCCACCACTCGAAAGCATCCCTGGAAGCCTCCTGGAAATATATTCTGATCGGGTCGGTGGGGATCGCCCTGGCGTTCCTGGGCACCGTTCTGGGCTACTTCAATTTCGTCCAGCGGGTAGGTCCCATGGAGTACGCGCTCAACTGGACCGTGCTTTCCCAGGTTGCAGCCCGGCTGAACGGCGACGTGTTGAGGTTGTGTTTTGTCTTCATCGTGATCGGTTATGGGACCAAGGCCGGCCTGGCACCGATGTACACATGGCTTCCGGATGCGCACTCCGAGGCGCCGGCTCCGATCTCGTCGATCATGTCGGGTTCTCTTCTTGCCGTGGCCCTGTATGCGATCCTGCGTTGGAAGATGGTGGTAGATGCACGCCTCGGCGCGGAATATTCCAACCGCGTGCTTCTTCTGATGGGCACGTTGTCGGTCGCAGTTGCGGCCGTGCTTCTGATCCGCCAGTCAAGCTACAAGAGAATGCTTGCGTACTCCAGTGTGGAGCATATGGGCTTGATGTGCCTGGGTTTGGGCCTCGGCCCGCTGGGGACATTTGCCGCCCTGCTTCACATGATGAGCCACGCGGCGGGCAAATCGATGATGTTTCTGCTTTCGGGCAGCATCCTGCATCGCTACGGATCGACGCGGATATCCTCCGTGCGCGGTCTATTGCGGGCTATGCCCTGGACCGGGGCGCTGTTTCTTCTGGGCGGCCTGGCTCTGCTGGGCATGCCGCCCTTCGGCATCTTCGTGTCCGAGATCCTGCTGTTCCGTGCAGGTATAATCTCTGGGTATCCATGGATCGTGGGGCTGATGGCGGTGCTGGTGGTCATGATCTTTATCTCCGTACTCGGTCATCTGAACCGGCTGCTTTATGGATCCCCGGCTCCCGGTGAAATGCAGGGAGAATCGGACAGCCCGGCTTTGTTTCCTCTGGCGTTGAATGTGGCCGCGCTTGTGCTGCTGGGATTGGTGATCCCGGATCCTGTCACACATCTGCTGCGCCAGGTTGTGGAGATGGCACACCGATGACCAGCCTTGACGAACGCCGGGACGCTCTCGCCGCGCGCCTGACAATCCTGGGGGCGCATTCGTTCCTCTCGCGGGGAACTGCGGTGCAGTTTCAGATACCCCGCCAAAATGCAGCCGAGGCAGCCACCGCGCTCATGAACGATTTCTCCCTCGATCTGCAACTGATCCTCGGTAACGACCGGTGTGCGCAGCGCGGGTGTTTCGAGATCCACTATCTGTTCGCTCACCCCGAGAAGCCCTGGTTTGCGCAGATGGCGATCGAAGTGCCGCAGGACGATATGCGCTTTGTTTCCCTGGCTACCATCTGCTATCCAGCCTCGTTGTATGAACGGGAGATCCATGATCTTTTCGGCATCGTTCCCGATGGGCATCCTGACCTGCGCCCGCTGGTCATGCATGGCTTTTGGCCCGATGGCTACTACCCTCTTAGAAAGGGCGCCGCGCCGCCCTCCGATTTTTCAGACGACGGCAGCCCTTTTCCTTTCCTTCCGGTAGAGGGGGAAGGGGTCTACGAGATTCCGGTCGGCCCTGTGCATGCGGGGATTATCGAACCGGGTCATTTCCGCTTCAGCGTTGATGGCGAGACCATCATCGACATGAAATCCCGCCTCTACTTTACGCACAAGGGGACGGAAAAGCTGTTCGAAGGGCGCCGGGTTCCGGATGGGACCGAGTTGGCGGAGCGGATTTCGGGCGACACCTCCGTCGGTCACAGCCTCGCCTTACTGCCAGGCCGTGGAATCGCTGACCGGCACGGAGGTTCCGGCAAAGGCTGCGTACTGGCGCGTGATTCTCCTCGAGCTCGAACGCCTCTACAATCATGTTGCAGATTTCGGCGCGATTGCGAACGACACGGGATTTGCCGTCGCGCACGCGCACGCGTTCCGGATTCGCGAACGCCTGCTGCGCCTGAACAAGCGGCTCACCGGCCACCGCCTGCTCCGGGGCGTCCTGCAGCCGGGTGGTGCTTAACCGGGATCTTTCATCAGGCCTGGATCTGGTCGGCGAATTGGAGCAGGTGCGCGCCGATTTCGACTCGAGTGGTCGAACTCTGCTGGAACAACAGCATGCTGACGAGACCGGCTGCGCGGCACGGGCCTCCTGACGCGAACGAACGGCCCGCGATCACGGCGTTCTCGGATATGTCGCGCGCGCCTCCGGCATCGAACGCGACCTGCGACGGGACCATCCGTTTGCGGCTTACGACAGCCTGCACTTCAAGGTGGCTGTGCTGAAAGGCGGTGATGTGGAAGCCCGCACTCTGATCCGCGTCGAGGAATTCCGACACGTCCGTCGAATTGATCCGGCAGGCCGTCGAGGGGATGCCCGACGGCAAGTTCGTCGAAGCTCTGGGACCGATGGTGCCATGGCAGCCGGCAATCGGATTCGTCGAGGGATGGCGCGGCGGAATCGTGCATTGGATCATGACCGGCGATGATGGCCTGCTCTACCGTGTCAAGGTCAAGGATCCCTCGTTCGTAAACTGGCGGGCGCTTTCCTTTGCCCTGCTCAAAAACATCGTCCCGGATTTTCCCCTGTGCAACAAGAGCTTCAACCTCTCCTATTCCGGTAACGATCTTTGATCCGGGCGTGTGGTTTCAGGGGGTCGGACCACGACAATTGACAAAATTCAGGCAACTGTTTAGCTGATACTTCACAGCAGAACGCAAAGACGCAAGGCCGCAAGGACGCAAAGGGAACCCTTTCGGTTCGTGGGCGTGGGCGGCATTCGGCCGCAATCTTGGACGAGTCGCGCAAGAAAGCGCAATCCTCCTGAGCAGCCGCTGCCCGCGCTTTCTCGCGCGACTCGTCCAAGATTGCGCCAGCGCGAAGCGCTGCGCCCACGCCTGTTGGTCAGCGGCGATCTTTGCGGCCTTGTGCCTTTGCGTCTTTGCGTTTTATTTCTTCATCCATTATATTTGGCTAAACAATTACAAATTCAGAACAGCCTCTCACGGGCCTCCAGCGCACCCGGTGACGATGAAAAGGTTGTTGCCTTGACCGCTGTTTTCGGAGCAGCTCCTCATGCGCCTATGGCGCACCCGGTGACGCATGAAAATCTTTTGGCTTTGCGACTTTGCGTCTTGGCGTCCTTGCGTTGATTTTTTTTAACGCAATGACGCGAGGGCGCAAAGAGCTATTTTCGGAGCAGTTCTCTTTCATTAAAGCCATAAATTCCGGCGTTTGCTGCATCTTTCGCCGCAGTTGTTTCAATGTTGGCATATCATGCTCTGCTGCGGTTCAGCGGCAGAAGCAGCACCGAGACCAGAGCCAGTGGGACCATCAAGGCTGCGGTCACCCCCATGCCTGCCAGCGGGATCAGCAGGAGGGTGCTCACGAGCGAGCCCAGACAGCCGCCCAGCAGATCGGCGGCATATCGAGGCGCCACGATCACCATTTGATCCTGAGTCCCCTCAAGAGTTGCATAGGCGAACACAGCGCTGACCAGAAATCCCGTGATCAACAGGAGAACTGTGGCTTCCGGCAGACCGGCCAGCGCACCCGAATCAAGCCGAACCCACAGCGCCAGGCCAAGCAGGGCGAGTCCTCCAGTCGACAACGGGCCATGCATGCGCCGGATCCAGGGCCCGCCGTGTCCGAGGGATTGGTCCGACATCCATGCTCCCAAAGTGAGTCCCGCCATGAAACCGGTCAGAATAACACCGATGTCCTGATACAAAATGCCGCTCTTTACCTGGTAGTTGAGCACCAGCACGGTCTCATAGACCATGCCCACAAAGCCCGCCAGGCCCGCGAGCAAAGTGCGGCGCCAGGAAGGGTTCCCGCGCGCCGCCAGAAACAGTGCCGTTATTGCCGCCAACAGCG
>CAWGRQ010000036.1:0-388824 GCA_963824985.1 Terriglobia bacterium | reverse complement strand
GACCGTCACCGGGCCCCCGACGATCGCCTCGCCGAGCTGCAGGTCGATCGACGCGCGCTCGCGGGGCGTCCAGAAGGCGTCGATGTCGTCCACCGGTGACGCCGTGGGCCGGGGCCGGCCGCGGATGAGCCAGGTGTGCTTCTGCTGGGTGGAGCTGAACACCCGCCGGGCCTCCTCGTCGGTGTCGGCCACCACGACGTCGGCGCCGACGATGGCGTGGGGCCGCTCGAGGTGCTCCGAGGGCCGGAAGTCCGAGCGGTACAGCGCGAAGGCCTGTCGAGCATCCCTGGGGCGCGAAGTGCGCGGCGAACGCGAAACCCAGGCCGGCTCGTGCGCGGCCAGCTGGGCGCTGAACGTGCTGGAGCCCAGCAGGAAGATCGGGAGGTCCGAGCCGGCCCCGGGCACCGCCCGGACGCGCTGGCCGGGGGCGGCGGGAGCGAGGTAGCCGCGCAGCTCGGCGAGCTCGGACGGGAAGTCGGCCCCGCCGACCTGCGCGCGGCGCAGGGCGTGGGCGGTCTGCATGTCGGCGCCCGGGGCCCGCCCGAGCCCGAGGTCGATGCGGCCCGGGAAGAGCACCTCCAGCGTGCCGAACTGCTCCGCGACGACCAGCGGCGCGTGGTTGGGCAGCATGACGCCGCCCGAACCGACCCGGATGCGCCGCGTGGCGGCCGCGACCTGCCCGATGAGCACCGGCGTCGCGGAGCTTGCGATTCCCGGGATGTTGTGGTGCTCGGCCAGCCAGAAGCGCGTGTAGCCGAGCGCCTCGACGTGGGCGCCAGCCGCAGCGTCTGGCGCAGGGCCTCGGCGACGGTGCCGCCCTCGCGGATCGGGGCCAGGTCGAGCACCGAGAGCGGCACCGGGCCTGGCGGCGTGCTCGGAGGGATCGGAGGTGTCGGCGGCGTCACCGCCCGGATGGTAGGCCGCGCGGGAGGCGTGGCTCGGTCCGGGCGTTCGGGGCCCCGTCGGCGTGGGGCCCGGCCCGCGGACGCGACGCGCGCCGTACGATCCGCCCGCGTGAGCGTCGTGAAGATCAATGCCATCACGGTCCCGCGCGACCGCTTCGACGAGTTCGAGCGGCGCTTCGCGTCCCGGGCGGGACGGGTGTCCGCGGCGCCCGGGTTCGAGGCGTTCGAGCTGCTGCGTCCCAACGACGAGCGCGAGGTCTGCCTCGTCGTGACGCGCTGGCGGTCCGAGGAGGACTTCCGCGCCTGGGTGGCCGGCCCGGACTTCGCCACCGGGCACGCGCAGCACCGCCAGGACGGACCGGTCGGCACGGCCAGCGAGATCTGGTCGTTCGACGTGCTCGAGCGCGAGGGACCGGCCGCCGAGGAGGACGGGGCCCGGTAGGGTCGCGGCTCGGAGGGCGGGGCCCGACCCCGCCCGGTCAGGAGCGATCGTGCGTCAGCCTTCTCGTCGTGGTGCCCGGATCGCGGTGGTGGCGGCCGCCGCGGCGCTGGCCGTGGCCGCCGGCGCCGCCTCGGGCACGGCGTCCGCCCCCGTGGTCCACCTGCGCGGCACCGCCTACGAGTTCAACAACGTCGGCGTGCGGCTGGCGGGCGCCGCGATCCGCATCACCGAGTCCCGCGCGTCTCGGCGCGGGTCAGGGCGGACGCCGCTACGACCTCGCCGTCCCCGACCATGCCCGGGTCACGCCGTACATCACCGCCGCGGGCCACCACACCATCTACCTGCAGACGTTCCGCACGGCCGGAGCCGACCTGGCCAACGTCAACTTCCGACCCGTGCGGAAGACGTCTACCGGGCGCTCGTCGCGCTGCTGGCCGTCCCGGTCGACGCGGCCGGCGACCCGGCGCAGTGCGCCATCGTCTCCACGTTGTCCACGCGCGACGTCCGCGACCTCGACTTCGCCGGGTTCATCGCCCACGGCGCCCACGGCGTCGCCGGCGCGACCGCCACTACGACCCCGGCGCTGCCGCCCCCGACGTACTTCAATGCCCAGGTCATCCCCGATCCCGCCCAGGTCGGCTCGTCCGCCGACGGCGGGGTCGTGTGGACGGGAGTGCCGACCGGCGTCTACACGGTCCGCGCCCATCACCCGACGTCGCGCTTCGCGAGCTTCGTGGCGACGTGCCGACCCGGCCGCGTCATCAACGCCAATCCACCCTGGGGCCTGCACCAGCTCGGCCTGGCCAACCCGGCCCGGGTGGCGGTGACGTGGACGGGGAACGGATCACCTGCGGTCCTGCGCCGTCTGCTGGTCGACCGGCTGCCTCCCGGGGCGACGATCCGGGTGCGCTGTGACGGCCCGCGCTGCGTCCTGCGCACGGTCACGATCCGGCCGGCCGTGGGCGTCGCGCACGTCGACGTCGGCGCCGCGCTCGGCGCCGCCGCACGACGGCTGCGCGCCGGCCAGACCCTGCAGGTCACCGTCGCCGCGCACGCGTACGACACGACCCTCGTGCGCTGGCGCATCGCCGCGGGCGCGATGCCGACGGCGGTGCGGCGCTGCGTGCCGCTCGGCGACACACAGCCGCGCCCGCGGTGCTGATCGCCCCCGGCGACCGCCGCCGCGGCGCCTGCGGGCACCGGTAGGGTCAACCGATGTCCGGGCGCCCGACGCTGGCAGCACGCGAGCTGGGTCCCGCGACGATCGTCGTGCTCGTCGTCGCGCTCGCGGTCCTGTGGATCGTCGCCCACCCGGCGGGCGAGCCGACGGGCCGGTACGTCGGGCAGCTCCTGGGCGCCGAGTCGATCCTGCTGCTGTCGATCGCCCTGGTCCTGATCAGCACGCTGCCGTGGGTCGAGGAGTGGTTCGACGGCATCGACCGCGCCGCGATCTGGCACCGTCGCGTCGCGATCACCGGCCTCGTGCTGCTCGCGCCGCACCTCCTGCTGTCGTCCAACCCGAACGGCACGGCCCTCGGAGGCCCGCTGGGCGCGATCGGCGTGCTCGGGATGCTGGGCCTGGCGCTTGGGCGATCCTGCCGCGCTGGCAGACGCGTCGTGCCCGGGCCGCTGCGCGGGCTCGTGCTGGCCGCCCGCGACGCGCCCGGCGTGCGCGACGCGCGCCGGCTCTTCGGCGGCTACGAGCGCTGGCGCGCGCTGCACCGCACGACCGGCGTGTTCGTCGCGGCCGGGTTCGCGCACGGCGTGCTGGACGGGACGCCGTGGGCCGGCGCGCCCGTGCTGCGCTGGAGCTACGTGGTCATCGGCGGCGATCGGCCTGGCGCTTCTACGTCTACCGCGAGCTGCTCGCCCGCTTCTTCCTGTCGCTGCACGACTACGAGGTCGACTCGGTGCGCCAGGTCGACGGCGGGCCTCACCGAGGTCGTCCTGCGCCCGCTCGGCCGCCACGTCGACGTTCGTGCCCGGGCCAGTTCGCGATGGTCTACCTCGAGGCCAAGGACGGCTGGCACCGCCACCCGTTCACGATCGCCAGCGCGCCGCACGAGGGCGTCGTGCGCGTCACCGTCAAGGCGCTGGGCGACTACACGGCCCGCCTGGCGACGTCGTCGAGCCGGGCATGCCGGCGGTCATCGGCGGCCCGCACGGGCGCTTCAACCACAGCGAGGGACCGACCGGCAGGTGTGGATCGCCGGCGGCGTCGGCGTCGCGCCGTTCCTGAGCTGGCTGCGCGCGCTGGACGGCGACCTGCTCGCGGCGCGTCGACTTCTTCTACACCTCGCGACGGCGAGGCGCCGTTCGCGCAGGAGATCCGCGACATCGCGGGCGCCACGCCTCGCTGCACGCCCATCTCGTCGACACCGCGCGTCGAGGGCCGCCTGACGCCCGAGCGGGTGCTCGAGGTCGCGGGCGGCCGGCCCGACGGGCTGTCGGTGTTCATGTGCGGGCCGCAGGGGATGCTGCGCACGTTCCAGATCGCAGCTGCGCGCCGCGGGCGTGCCCGGCGCGGCACATCCACCGCGAGTACTTCGACTGGCGCTGAGGCACACAGCCGGTTCGCCGCGGGGGTGTGAGCGTCCCGGCGGTTCGGGCACAGGGCCCTGGGAATCCGTCCCCAGGGCCCCGCCCGTTGGGAAGGCCGCGTTGGACCGGCCGTCGGGCGACTGTACGCCGCGCGGTCACGCGCGGACCTGGCCGTCGGACCAGATCTCGGCGTGCGAACATCGGGCCATGCACGCCGACGAGCTCCGGGCCCTGCAGACGCCGCTCAAGGAGCGCTACCGCGAGGATCCCGGCGCCGCGGTCGTCACGCTGAGCGCCGCCGGCGACCTGGGGGAGGGCATCAGCTGCTCGGTGCGCACCGGGACGGCGCTGGCCACGGCCGGCCTGCATCCGGCGACGGGCGGGGACGGGTCGCTGCTGTGCTCGGGCGATCTGCTGCTGGAGGCGCTGGTGGCGTGCGCCGGCGTCACCCTGCGGGCCGTCGCGACGTCGCTGGGCATCCCGGTGACCGGCGGGACGGTGACGGCCGAGGGCGACCTGGACTTCCGGGGCACCCTCGGGGTCGACAAGGACGTGCCGGTCGGCTTCGGGGCCATCCGCCTGCACTTCGCGCTGCAGGCCGACGCGTCGCCGGAGCAGCTCGAGACGCTCGTGCGCCTGACCGAGCGCTACTGCGTGGTGCTGCAGACGCTGCGCCGGTCGCCGGAGCTGACGTCGTCGTGTGCCGTCGTGGCCTGAGCGGGCGGGCTCAGGCGACCGTCCAGGTGTCGCCGGCGGCGAACAGCGCGTCGAGCTCGTCGGTGCCGACGCCGGCATGCGCCTCGCGTGCGGCCGCGACCAGCCCGTCGCCCCACGGCGCGGTGTCGACGTCGCGGAAGATCCCCAGCGGCACCGGTCCGGCGCCGATGTCCCCGAGCCGGCTGAGCGCGAACGCGAGGCTCGGGTCGTCGCGGTGGGCGTCGTGCACCACGATGGCCGCGGGGTCGGTGCCGGCGGTCTGCGCCGGCACCAGCCGGCCGTCGGCATGGCGCATGATGCAGTGCTCGCCGTCGGCGCCGTAGACGATCGGGCGGCCGTGCTGCAGCGGGATGCGGTACTCGGGTGCCTGCTGCTTGTCGGCCACGTGGTCGAAGGCGCCGTCGTTGAACACCGGGCAGTTCTGCAGGATCTCGATGAGCGCGGCGCCGCGGTGCTGCGCGGCGGCCCGCAGCATGTCGGGCAGGTGCTGCTTGTCGCGATCGACGGTGCGGGCGACGAACGTGGCGCCGGCCCCGATGGCCAGCGAGACGACGTCGACGGGCGGGTCCTGGTTGCCGCCCGGCGTGCTCTTGGTGATCTTGCCGAGCTCGCTGGTGGGGGAGGCCTGACCCTTCGTCAACCCGTAGATGCGGTTGTTGAAGAGCAGGATCTTGATCGGGACGTTGCGCCGCAGCGCGTGCACGAGGTGGTTGCCGCCGATCGACAACGCGTCGCCGTCGCCGCTGACGATCCACACCGAGAGGTCGTCGCGGGCCGCCGCCAGGCCCGTGGCGATCGCCGGCGCCCGGCCGTGGATCGCGTGCATCCCGTAGGTGTTCATGTAGTAGGAGAAGCGGCCCGCGCAGCCGATGCCCGTCACGAACACGATGCGCTCGGCGGGATGCCCAGCTCGGGCATGAAGCCCTGGACGGCCGCGAGGATCGAGTAGTCGCCGCAGCGGGCACCAGCGCGTCTCCTGCGAGGACTGGAAGTCGGCCTTGGTGAGGTGGTGGTCACGCTTCGATCTCCTTGAGGATCGCGTCCTCGGGCTCGGCCGCGAACAGCGGGCGGCCCTCGACCTCGGTGTGGCTGTGGACGTCGACGAGGTACTCGGCGCGCAGGATCTGCGCCAGCTGGCCGGAGTTCATCTCAGGCACCAGCACGCTGCGGAAGCTGCGCAGCACGTCGCCGAGGTTGGCCGGCAGCGGGTTGCAGGTGGTGCAGGTGGGCGTGGGCGACGGGCAGGCCACGCTGGCGGATGCGCCGCGCGCCGGCGCGGACCACCCCGGCGCTCGAGCCCCAGCCGAGCACGAGGACCTCCGCGTCCTCGTCGGCGTCGACGACGACGTCGGGCACGGCGACCCCGGCGATCTTCGCGGCGCGCAGCGCCGTCATGCGGGCGTGGTTGACGGGGTCGTAGCTGATCGAGCCGACCAGGTCGGCCTTCTCCAGGCCGCCGATCTGGTGCTGGGTGCCGGGCGTGCCGGGCAGCGCCCAGGGCCGCGCGCCGTGCTCGTCGCGCGCGTAGGGCAAAAACGCGGTGTCGGGATCGCCGGGCGGCGCGAAGCCGGGGTCGATCACCGGCAGGTCGGCGGCGGTCGGCACGCGCCACGGCTCCGAACTGTTGGCCAGGAACAGGTCGGTGAGCAGGATGACCGGCGTGCGGTACTGGACGGCGATCTGCACCGCCTCGTAGGCGGCGTTGAAGCAGTTGCCCGGGAGTCGAGGCCGCGACGACGGGCAGCGGCGACTCGCCGTGGCGGCCGTGCAGCGCCATGAGCAGGTCGGACTGCTCGGTCTTGGTCGGCATCCCGGTCGAGGGGCCCGCGCGCTGGACGTCGATGATCACCAGCGGCAGCTCGAGCATGACCGCCAGCCCGATCGTCTCGGCCTTGAGGTCCATGCCGGGTCCCGAGGTGGCCGTCACCCCGAGCGCGCCGCCATAGGAGGCGCCGAGCGCGATTCCGGCCGCGGCGATCTCGTCCTCGGCCTGCACGGTGCGCACGCCGACGTCACGACGGCGGGCCAGGTCGTGGAGCAGGTCGGAGGCGGGCGTGATCGGGTAGGCGGCCAGGCACAGGGGCAGGCCCGAGCGCACCGACGCGGCGATGAGGCCCAGCGAGGTGGCCTGCGTGCCGTTGATGTTGCGGTAGGTCCCCGGCCGCACGTCGGTGGCCGGGGCGACGTGGACACGTGTCCCGATGACCTCGGTGGTCTCCCCGAAGTTCCACCCGGCCCGCAGCGCGGCCAGGTTGATGTCGCGCACGCCCTCGGAGGCGGCGAACTTCTCCGAGATCCAGCGCACGGTGCCGTCGATCGGGCGGTCGTACATCCAGCAGATCAGCCCGAGTGCGAACAGATTGCGCGACTTCTGCACGTCGCGCGTGGCGGCGCCCTCGATCGCCTCGGCGGCGCGCTGGCACATCGTCGTCATCGGCACGCGCCAGACCTGGAACTGCGCCAGCGAGTCGTCGTCGAGCGGGCTGTCCTGGTAGCCCGCCTTGAGCAGGTTGCGCTTGGTGAAGGCGTCCTCGTTGACGACGATCCCGGCGCCTGGTTCCAGCTGGGCGACGTTGGCCTGCAGGGCCGCCGGGTTCATCGCCACGAGCAGGTTCGGGGTGTCGCCCGGCGTCGCGATGTCGCGGTTGGCGAAGTGGATCTGGAAGGAGGAGACACCCGCAGTGGTGCCCGCCGGCGCACGGATCTCGGCCGGGAAGTCGGGAAGCGTGACGAGGTCGTTGCCCACGGCGGCCGTCGCGGCCGTGAACTGCCCGCCCGCCAGCTGCATGCCGTCGCCCGAATCGCCGGCGAAGCGAACGATGACCCGCTCGCGTTCCTCTGTCGTCCGGTCCAGCGTGCTCATGATGACCACCTGTCAGTCCCGGCCCGGGGCCCGCGCCGAGGCGGCGGGCACGGGTCGTGCGTTGCAAAAGCCTCGATGTCCGACGATCGTATAGATGGTGGCGGCGCGGCCGCGCAGGACCATCGGAACCGCTGGTCGGGTCTCCAACGCCGGCGTGCGCGCCACTCGCGGCGAAGCGACGCCCGACGCCCGGTCCGGCTACTGTCATCGCATGGCCCTCGCCGCGGCGCGCGACGGCACCGCCGCGTTCCTGCAGCAGCTCGCCCGTGAGCGCGAGGACTACGCGCTGCCGCCGCGGCTGCGCGAGCTCGCCGAGCGCTTCATCCACCGCGCGCTGGAGCTGCTGTTCCCGCACTTCGCCGCCGAGGTCGGGCGGCCGCGCCGGCGCGGTCGCCGACGAGCTCGCCGCGCTGCGCGACGCTGCTGGTCGACGCGCTGCGGCTGCCCGAGGCCGCACTGCGCCGACCCCGACGCGGTCGTCGAGCGCTTCTTCACCGCGCTGCCCGAGATCCGCGCGGCGCTGCTGCTCGACGCCCAGGCGATCTGCGACGGCGACCCCGCCGCGCACTCCGTCGACGAGGTGATCCTCGCCTACCCGGGCTTCTTCGCCATCGCCGTCTACCGGCTCGCCCACCAGCTCCGGGGCTGCGCGGTGCCGCTGGTCCCGCGGCTGCTCACCGAGATCGCCCACCGCGACACCGGCATCGACATCCACCCGGCCGCGCGCATCGGCGCGTCGTTCGCGATCGACCACGGCACCGGCATCGTGATCGGCGAGACCGCCGTGCTCGGCGAGCGCGTGCAAGCTCTACCAGGGCGTCACGCTCGGCGGCGCTGAGCGTCGAGCAAGCGCATGGCGCGCACCAAGCGCCACCCGACGATCGGCGACGACGTCGTGATCTACGCCAACGCGACGATCCTCGGCGGCGACACGGTGATCGGCGACGGCAGCCTGCATCGGCGGCAACGTGTGGCTGACCCACAGCGTCCCGGCCCACTCGGTCGTGACGCCGACCGCGCGCGTCGAGCGCCGCGCCACGCGCGGACGACGACGACCTGCTGAGTTCAACATCTAGGACCGGTGGACGAGCGACCATGAAGGCCGCGAACATCCTCGACACGATCGGCGACACGCCGCACGTCCGCATCAACCGCCTCTTCGCCGACCGCCCGCAGGTCGAGGTGTGGATGAAGCTCGAGCGCGCCAACCCGGGCGGCTGCATCAAGGACCGCATCGGCCTCTCGATGATCGAGGACGCCGAGCGCCGCGGCATGCTCGGGCCGGACAGCATGATCGTCGAGCCGACCTCGGGCAACACCGGCATCGGCCTGGCGATGGTCGCCGCGGTCAAGGGCTACCGGCTGATCCTCGTGATGCCCGAGTCGATGTCGCTCGAGCGCCGGCGCCTGATGGCGGCCTACGGCGCCGAGCTCGAGCTGACGCCGCGCGAGGGCGGGATGAAGGGCGCGATCGCGCGCGCGCAGGAGCTCGTCGCGCAGATCGACGGCGCCTGGATGCCGCAGCAGTTCGAGAACCCGGCCAACATCGACGTCCACCGCGCGCGACCGCCGCAGGAGATCCTGCGCGACTTCCCCGAGGGCCTCGACTTCCTGATCACCGGCGTGGGCACCGGCGGCCACATCACCGGCGTCAGCGAGCGGCTCAAGGAGCGCTTCCCGACGCTGAAGATGTTCGCGGTCGAGCCGGCCAAGTCGCCGGTCATCAGCGGCGGCGAGCCGAGCCCGCACCGGCTGCAGGGCATCGGCGCGGGCTTCGTCCCGGCCAACCTCCACACCGACACGCTCGACGGCGTCATCCAGGTCGCCGAGGAGGACGCCTACGACTACGCCGTGCGCGCTGCGCGCGAGGAGGGCATCTTCGTCGGGCCGTCGTCGGGCGCCGCGCTGGCCGCGGTCGCGCAGAAGCTGCCGGAGATCCCCGACGGCAGCCGGTGCTGACGTTCTGCTACGACACCGGCGAGCGCTACCTCTCCGTCGAGGGCCTGTTCGACTCCGACGGCACCTGCGTGCAGGTCGGCGCCCGGCCGTGAGCCGGGCGGGAGTGCCGCCTCGGACACGTGCGCAGCCTCAGCTTCGAGTGAAGGTGATGACCGCGCCGTCACGTTCGCAGCGCCAGTCGACACCCGGCAGTCCATCGCCCGGTTTCCGCGCACCGGTACAGCGGAAGCCTTCGGCCGCGAACGCGAGCGGGTCTGCGTACCGGCGGTGACGCGTCGTCTCGGCGACCTTCTTCGCGGTCTCGCAGTCGACGCCGGCCGCTTGGATGTCAAACGCGCCGTCGTCGGTGTGCGGCGTGAACCCGACCATCCCGCACGCCCTGGGCTCTGCGGGCGCGCGATGGTCCCCGCAGGCGCCGACCCCGGTGAACGCTCCGGCGGCGAGCGCGGCGATCACGATGTGGCGGAATGTGACCACGGCCCGAGTGTCGCAATTCCCGGTTGACATAACGCAGATTAGCGGGCATTGGCGGCGCAACCGGGGGGGCTTGCTCCCGGCCGGCGTCGGCCGGCTCAGTCCTGCGCGCCCGCGGCGATCATGGCCTCCAGCGATGCGCGCAGCGCCCGCATGCGGCGCTCGCCGAGCGTGGCGCTCCACTGCGCCTCGAGCTGCCTGGAGCTCGCGAACACGGCCTCGTACAGCGCACGGCCGCGCTCGGTCAGCCGGACGATCCGCGCCCGGCCGTCATCAGGGTCGGGATGGCGCTCGAGCAGTCCGTCGCGCTCCAGATCGCCGAGCGTGTCGTTGACCGCCTGCTTGCTGAGGCCGGTCCACTCGGCGATGTCGGTGGGTCGCAGCCCGTCGATCCCGGGCCAGCGGAACAGCTCGAACTGGGCGCGGGTCACCTCGGGATGGCCGCCCTCGGTGATGGCCCGGTACATCCGGTCGCGATGGGCCTGCCAGGCCATGCGCAGCAGGCCGCCGATGGCCGGCGGGTCGACGTCAGGAGGCTGACCATCATGAGGACGCGACATCAGGAGTAGTGCGAACCGTACCAACTTCGTACGGAGTCCGTACTACCTTGCCCCCCATCGAACCCCAGCCCCTCTCCACCTGCGAGGCACGACATGACCGCCGATGAGATGGACCGCCTGATCGACCAGCACATCACCGCCGAGAAGGCCGGTGACACCGCCGCGTGCGTGGCGATGTACACCGACGACGTCGAGCACGACGTCGTCGGTGCGCCGACTGGGCCGCTGCACGGCCCCGAGGCGGCGCAGGGCTTCTACGAGATGCTCACGACGAACATCCAGACCGAGGACATGGCGGTCACCCGCCGCTATCACGGTGAGGACTTCTGCGTGGTCGAGCACCTCTGGAGCGGGACGGTGCCCGGCGAGTTCCTCGGGATCGCCGGCCGTGGCCGGCACATCACGTTCCGCCTCCTGCACGTCTTCGAGTTCCGCGACGGCGCGATCAGCCGCGAGAACGTCTGGCTCGACGGCACCGCGATCACCCAGCAGCTCAGCGCCCCCGTCCCCGCGACCGTCACCGTCTGATGCGCACCGCCGATCCGTCGGGCGGCGCCACCGGCGCCGCGCTGAGCCTCGACCCCCCCACCACCATGATCACCGCCACTCCCTCAGCAGATCACGTCATCACGACGGCCCCCGCGGCGCCGCGTCGCCGCATCGCCGACATCAGCGAAGCGCTCACGGTCGGGGTCGACGCCGATCCCGTTGCCGTGCTGACCGCGGTGCGCCGCCTCGATCACACCCGCACGGTGACCCGCGCGCTGCGGGCCCTCGGCCTCGCCGACCGGATCTCGCTGATGCCGACCGTCCTGGACCGCGGACGCGGCCCCGATCCGCTCGTGCTCGGCCTCATCTGGCGCCTCGACGCCTGGGCGCCGGCCGCGTCCGTGTCCGCCGCCGCGTTCGACGGCTTCGACCGGCGCGGCCATGTCAAGGTCACCTGGCGCATCGACGCCGAGCCGTCCAGCACCGCGGGCGGCAGTGTGCTGTCGGTCGCGACGCGCATCACGGCCACCGACGACGACGCCCATGACCGGCTGCTGGAGGGGTGGGCGCTGGCCGGCCCGATGCTCAGGGGCGTCGCCCGCCGTCTCGCGCAGGCCGTCCGCGCCCACGCCGAGCACGACGAGGCCGACTGGTGACCCTCGCGCCCCGGACGGGGCGCCGCGCTGCAGCCCTCACGGGCCGGTGGGACCTTGACGCTGCGAGATCCCACCGGCCGCCAGGTCGCTAGTCGTCGTTGCCCGAGCCGGCGTCGCCGCCGTCGGGCTGATCGCCTTCGGAGTCCTGGACGTTGTCGCCATGGCGCTCCGCGGACCCCGACTGCACCTGGGCATGGTCGGACTGCATCTCGCGCAGCGTGAGGCTCGCGCCACCGACGGCGTTGCAGTGCAGCTCCACCTGGTCGCCGACCGCGAAGCCGGTCACGGCGACGCCGGCCGGAACGGCGCAGGTGATCGGGGCGCTCTGGCCCGCTTGGACGGTCACGGCGTCGGCGGCGAGCGCCGTGATGAGGCCGTGGACCTCGACCTGGCCGCTCTCGCCGTCGTACTGGAAGCCGCTGTCGTGGCGGTCGGACTGGTCGTCGCCGGCCGCGCTCACCAGCGTGAACGTCCCGTCGGAGCCGACCGAGACCATGAGCTCGACCTCGTCGCCCGGCGCGCCCTGCACGGTCATGCCGGCCGGGACGGCCACGGTCACGAGGCCCTGGTGCTCGACGGCGATCGACAGCTGCCCGGCGGTGGTGCTGACGAGGATGCCCTGGAGCTCGGCCATGGGGCTCTGGCCCGTGACCTGCACCTTGGCGACCTGCAGGTCGCCACCCGTCGGATCGGCGGTCGCCAGGATCACGTCACCCGGCTCCAGCGCCGGCGTGGCGACCGCGGCGGCGGCCGCGTGGCGCCCGTGCGAGGCTCGCCGCAGGCTCAGCGAGAACGTGCTGCCCCCGGCCGAGACAAGGTAGCCGGCGGCCAGCCGGCGCACGACCGTCGCCCGGACCTTCACGCGCGCAGCGCGTCCGGCGACCCGCAGGCGGGAGACGCGGTAGCTGCCGTCGGCCAGCTGGACGGCCGTCACATGCACCCGGCGGCCGACCCGGGCCTGCCCGGCGTGGTCGACGCGCAGCGTCGCGACCCGCCCTCCGGGGCCCGCGGTCACGATCGTGCCGCGATGCGCGTCACGCGCGACCACCGCGCCCTGGACCGTTGCGGCCTGGGCGGCGACCGGCGCGATGCCCGCCGCAGCTACGAGGAGCACCCCCGCCCCTCCTGCCCGTCGCATCAACGGCGACGGATGGACCTTCGACATCTCATGTCTCCTTTCGGCATGCCGGAGGTCTGCGTGAGACACCGGCCGTTGCTCCCCGGCCTCGCGGTCCGGGTCGCCCTTGTCGAGTGACGTGCACCTCTGAGATGCACACGACGGGCAAAGATCACGCTCGGATCTCAGGAACCTGCGTCGTCGGTGCCGGCCGCGGGCGTCCCGGACACGTCGCCGCTCGCTCCGCCGTGGTCGGAGCCCGGGTTCCCCGGCGCGTCGTCCTGCGCCGGCTGGGTGTCCTCGCCCGCGCCCGCGTCCCCGGCGTCCTGGCCCGTACCGACCGACGTCTCTCGTTCCGGCGCCGGAGCCGTGTGACCCTGAGCCACCGGGGACGCGGTGGGGGCCGGCCGCGCCGCAGGGCTGCCGGCGGACGAGCCGGACCTGCCGCCTCGAGCCGGGTTGGAGGCGGCAGGCGCCGGAGCGGGCACGGTCGCGGGCGCGGCCGCGGCGACGGGCCGGGAATCGCTCGCCGTCCGGCGCACCTTCGGGTGGGCGTGCGGGACCGGGGACCGCCGCGGCGCCGGCCGGCGGGTCGCCGCAGCGGTCGCCTTCGGACCGGCGGCGGGCGCCGGCGCCGCCGCCGCGAGCATCCGGGGCACGGCGGCCGCCGGGACCCCGGCCGCGAGCGCCGCCGCCCGTGGCGGGCCGGAACGGGCGTGATCGTGCGTGACGGTCACGCCCGCTGCGACGCCGACCGTCACGGTCGCGATCGCGAGCCCCTTGGCCAGGAGCGCCCCGGCCCCGGCGGGCCCCGTCGTCCCGACGGCCGCGCTCGCGTCGCGCGTGCCGAGCCGCAGCGCCAGGCCGAACGGGATCAGCGCCGTCAGGCCCACCCGCAGCGCCGACCGTCCACGTGCGAGCAGCTGGCGCACGGCGCCGTCGCTGGTCACCAGCCGTGCGGCGATCTCCTCGTGCGACCGGCCCTCGAGTGCCTGCAGGACCAGCGCCTCTCGCTGACGATCGGGCAGGGCGACGAGGGCGCGGACGACCTCATCGAGGCGCTCCCGGCGCTCGACGACGTGGTCGACCGGCTCGGTCACGGCGTCGTCGAGGTCCTCGAGCGGCGCGTCGTCGAAGCCGCGCTCGCGCCGGATCCCCAGCGCGGCGTTGTGCGCGATGCGATGCAGCCACGCGTGGACGTCCTCGACGCGATCGCCTCGCACCAGCGCGCGATGGGCGTTGATGAACGTCACTGGACCGCGTCGTGGGCGCGCTCGCCGGTCAGGATGCGCTCGCAGTGACGCTGCAGCGCCGGGCGATGGCGTGCGACGAGCGCCGCGAAGGCCGGGCTGTCGCCCGCGGCGGCCAGCCGCGCGAGACGGGCGTCGGTCTGCAGGTGCAGGAGCGACAGGGCGACGCGAGGTGTCACCGACCGGATATCGGCGCTCCGGCGGCGGTTGTTGAGCGAGATCGCCCCGCCGCGGCCCATCGGGCCGGAGGATCGTCCCGGGTCGCTCCCGCCCTCAGCCCACGCGCCGCCGGCGCAGCGTGGCGTCGGTGATCTCCGGCGCCACGTAGCCGTCGTCGATGGGCGAGAGCGTGACGCCGGGCGGCACGATCTCGTCGATGCGGTCCAGGACGTCGGGGCTCAGCGTCACGTCGACCGCGCCGAGCTGGCTCTCGAGATGCGGCATCGTGCGCGGCCCGATGATCGGCGCGGTGACCGCCGGGTGCTGCAGGACGAAGGCCAGCGCCAGGTGCACGAGCGTGATGCCGGCCTCCTCGGCCAGGACCGCGAGCGCGTCGGCGGCCTCGAGCTTGCGCTGGTTCTCGGGCCTGGTCAGGTCATAGCGCGCGGGCACGCGCTGCCCGCGGCTGGAGGCCGGGGCCTCGCGGCCCTTGCGGTAGCCGCCCGTCAGCCACCCACCGGCCAGCGGGCTCCAGGGGATCACGCCGAGCCCGTGGCGCTGCGCCACGGGCAGCACGTCGGCCTCGGCGCGGCGGACGAGGATCGAGTAGGGCGGCTGCTCGGTCACGAAGCGCCCCAGGCTGCGGCGCTCGGAGACCCACTGCGCCTCGGCCATCTCGTGGGCCGGGAAGGTCGAGGAGCCGAAGGCGCGGATCTTGCCCTGGCGCTGCAGGTCGGTGAGGGCGGAGAGCGTCTCCTCCACCTCGGTCTCGCGCTCGGGACGGTGCACCTGGTAGAGGTCGATCCAGTCGGTGCCCAGCCGCCGCAGGCTGTCCTCCACGGCCCGCACGATCCAGCGGCGGGAGTTGCCGCGGCGGTTGGGATCGCCGCCCGTGCCCCACGGCGCGTCGTGGGCCAGGCCCATCTGCCCGTGGAACTTCGTGGCCAGGATGACGTCGTCGCGGCGCCCGGCGGCCAGCGCCTTGCCGACGATGACCTCCGACTCGCCCTGCGAGTAGACGTCGGCGGTGTCGATGAAGGTGATCCCCGCCTCCAGCGCACGATGGATGATCGCGATCGACGTGTCGTGGTCGGGCTCGCCCCACTGGCCGAACATCATCGCCCCGAGGCAGAGCGGGCTGACGGACATGCCGGTGCGGCCGAGGATGCGCTGGTCCATGACCCGAACATAGCCGTCCCGCCTGCGGGCGCCGGCGGCACCGTCGCCGGCGCCCAGCGCTGCGGATCTTCAGGCGCCCGGCAGGACCGCCGAGGCGTGGCAGGTGACGCCACGCGGGCCGGCGGCCCGCACGGAGACGCGATCCGCGCCCGCCAGGTCGCGGATGCGGCGGCCCATGCTGAACGCGCCCGTCGAGCGCGCGGCGCGCACGGTGGTGCGCAGGACGACGCGGCCCTCCTGGACGATCACGACGCGCCACGCCGAGCCGCGCCGCGCGCGGTGGACCTCGAACTCGACCTCGACGGCGCCGCTGTCGGCCTTGAGCTTGAGCTCGGAGCGCACTCCCCCGCCGCAGGTGCCGTCGACGCGGACGCCGTCGTCGCCGCCGCGGCGTGCGAGCGCGGCCGGCGGCGCGGCGGCCAGTGCGCAGGACAGCAGCAGGGTGGTGACGGCGGCGCGGCGGGTCATGGGGCCCCGCAGGGTGGCGCCGGCACAGCGGGCGCGCAATGGGACTTCCGTCGCAGTCATCTGCCGCGGCGGGCCGTGAAGCCCTCGCGCTCAGCCCACAGCGCCGCCTGCGTGCGGTCGGTGACGCCGAGCGTGCGGAAGATGCTCGTCAGATGCGTCTTGACGGTCTTCTCACTGATCTCCAGCCGGCGGGCGATGAGCTTGTTGGGCAGGCCCTCGACGAGCAGCGCGAGCACCTCGGCCTCGCGGCCGGAGAGCTGCGTGGCCGGATCGGGCCGGGCCTGGGCGGTCAGGATCGTGCGGGCCGCGCGCGGGTCGATCGGCGATTCGCCGCGTGCGGCGGCGCGGATCCCCTCGGCGACCTCGTCGGCGGCGACATCCTTGAGCAGGTAGCCGCACGCCCCGGCCTCGATCGCGCCGAGGATGCGCGGGCGGTCCGAGAACGACGTGAGCACCAGGACCGCCGTGGCCGGGTGATCGACGAGCACGCGCCGCGTCGCCTCGATGCCGTCCAGCCCGGGCATGTCGAGGTCCATGAGCACGACGTCGGGGGC
Source organism: Terriglobia bacterium (assembly GCA_963824985.1). GTDB lineage: Bacteria > Acidobacteriota > UBA6911 > UBA6911 > UBA6911 > JAFNAG01. Next base: position 372,491 of record CAWGRQ010000036.1, on the reverse strand, counting down.
GAGCTGCGCGCAGCGTCGCACGGCCTGCTCGCCGTCGGCGGCCACGCCGACGAGCTCGACGTCCTCCAGTGCATCGATGAGGCGGCCGAGGCCGTCGCGGATGACGCCGTGGTCGTCGGCGAGCACAACCCGGATCACGACGCGGGCACCTCGAGCTCGACGGTCGTCCCCGCGCCCGGCCGGGACCGGACGGCCAGCGTCCCGCCGGCCTGCGCCACGAGGTCCTGCAGCAGCGTCAGGCCCACGTGGCCCTCCTGCTCGCGCTGCGAGCGGCGCTCGGTGCCGAAGCCGCGGCCGTCGTCGGCGACGACGAGCCGGATGGTGTCGCGGCCCGGGCGCGTGAGCTCCACGGTGACGTGGCGGGCCGCCGCGTGGGCCTGGACGTTGCGCAGGGCCTCGCGGGCCACGCGGTAGACCAGCGGGTCGGCCCCCGAGCCCGCGCCGGCGCCCTCGCCGACGCGCAACTGCACCTGCACGCCGGCCGCCGCCAGCGGGCTGAGCAGGTCGTCCAGCGTGGCCTCCAGGCCCGCCGACCGCAGGCTGGGCGGATGGATCTCGACGAGCAGCGTCCGCAGCGCCCGGACCCCCTGGCGCAGGCGCCCGGTGCTCTCGCGCAGCACCGACGCCTCGGCGTCGGCGCCGCGTCGTGCCGCGTCGTCAGCCAGCGGGGCCAGCCCGAAGGCCACCCCGGCGAGGTCCTGGACGACGCCGTCGTGGAGGTCGGCGGCGATGCGTCGCCGCTCGTGGTCGGAGGCCTCGATGGCACCCACGAGCAGACGCTCGCGCTCGCGGTGGCCGCGCTGCAGGCGGCGGGCCAGCGACCATGACAGCGGGACCTGCAGGAGCAGCAGCACGGCCAGAGCCGCCAGCAGCGTCGGGGCCAGGGTGCGCAGCAGGCGCCGGCCGCTGGCGCTGAGGGCGTCGAAGCGCTGGTAGGTCTCGAAGAGCACGGGCGTACCGTCGGGCGTGCGGATGACCGTGTGGGCCTCCAGCAGCTTGCCCTCGGGGCGCTCGTAGCGGTTCTCGGGCTTGGTGAGGTCGCTGAGCTCGGCGTCGGCGCCGCCGGTGCGGAACAGCGCGAGCTCCTCGCGACCCAGCCCGAAGCGCTGCCCGACGATGGCCGGCTCGTCGGAGTACAGGATGCGCCCCTCGCGCGACCAGACCTTGACCCGGACGACCGACGGGCTCAGCAGGCGCCCGAGGACGAGGTCGTCGAGACGGGCCTGGGCGCGCGGGTCGCCGTGCAGCAGCCCGTCCTGGCAGACCGGCCGACTCGACGAGCGCGCCCTGCAGCACGACCCGGGGCGCGCTGTCGCGCTCGGCCTCGCGGACGGTGACCGAGCGCAGCGCGAAGAAGCCGCCGACGACCACGACGGCGATCGCGGCCAGCGAGCCCAGCATGAAGCGGGTGATCGCCGAGGCGACGCGGGGCGGCGCGGCGGCCGCGGCGCGCGCCGGGCGGTGGCGTCGGGGACGAGCATCGACGCACATGGTGCCCTGCGGCCCGCCGTCGCGGGCCCCGCTGGGACCTTTGTCCCATGGAAACCGGGCCCCGGCGGCCTCACAGTGCCGACATCGCAGGTTCCCAACCCCACCGGAGGCCCCCATGTCACGTCCCCCCGCCGCTCCGTCCCCGCCGCCCTGGCCGTCGCCGCGCTCGGCCTGGCCGGCGCCGCCCCGATGGCGCTGGCGCGCCACGGCGCCGACGACCCCGTCGGCCACCACACCGGCGTCCATCACGCCCGCGGCGCCGACGACCGGCGTGCCGACGACCGCCGCGCCACGACCGCGCGACGCGCCACGGTCGCCCGGCGCGCCGACGACCGCCGCCACCGGGGCGGCCACGACGACGGCCCGAATCACCGCTGACGGCCGGGCGCGTGGTGCGGGCCGTGTCCCGGCCCGCACCACCGACGCCCGCCTCAGGGCAGCGGCCAGGGCGAGCGCGCCGGCACGATCGGCGGCCGGTCGGCGTAGGCCTCGCGCGGCGAGTCGGTGGCCACGGCCACTGCGGCCCCGTGGCGCGCGGCGACCGGGTCGGCCGGGTAGTGCGTGCGATGGTCGGCCGAGCAGCGTCCCGACCATGAGGATCGCACAGGGTCCCTCACCGGCTCCGACCGTGATGTGCGCGGTGCCCGGAGGGCTGTGCAGGTAGTCCCAGGGGCCCATGCGGCGCTCCTGGCCCTCGACGACCGCGATGCACTCGCCGCAGAGCACGAGGAACCCCTCCTGGTCGCTCTCGGTGTGGTAGAAGCCCGGCGTCTCGCCCGGGTGCAGGATGTGCACGCCGATGCCGAGCGTCGGCGACGGCGCGTCGGGCGCCTCGAAGACGCACCAGGTGCCGCCGCCGGGCACGCTGGCCCAGCCGATGTCCTGCAGGTTGAGGATGAACCAGCCGTCCCCGGAGGGCTGCTTGCCGGTCTCGGTGTCCTCGATCTTTGCTTCGTCCATGCGGGCACGCTAACGCCGCGCCCGGGCGGCGCCCCGAGGTCTACCCCTCGGCCGCGGCGCCCTCGCCGGTGGCGCGTGCCACGTAGTGCAGGTACGGCGTCCGGTCCGGCGGCCCGCCGGGGTCGACGACGCGGCCGTCGTCGGTCATCACCAGCTCGAGCGTGAACCCCGCCTGCGCGAGCTGGCGGCGCTGGGCGGCGGCGCCGATCGTGTACAGGATCATGCTGAAGCTGTGGGCCTCGTCGTTGCGAAGCGCGTAGTCGTCGAACTCGCGCTCGAGCCCCTGCAGGCGGCGGTGGTTGCGCAGCCCGTCGCGCAGCCGCACGACGTCGCCGGCCAGGGCCTTGGGGCGCCGCCAGTCGCGAGGCTCCCAGGGCTTTCGGGCGCGGTGGTCGCGGTTGTGCGAGGAGAACAGCAGCACGCCCCCTGGGACGAGGCTGCGGCGCAGGCGGCCCAGCAGGGCACGTCGCTCGGCGTCGTCGAGCACGTCGAGGACGTTGCACGTGCCCACGACCGCGTCCAGCGACCCGTCGGCGAAGGTCCCGACGTCCTGCATGTCGCGGACCTCGACGGTGGCCGACGGCACGCGGCGTCGGCAGGCCTGCGCCATGTCCGGTGAGATCTCCAGTGCGGTGAGCTCGGTGGCGAGCTCGGCGAGGTACTCGGTGACGCGTCCGGCGCCCGGCCCGAGCTCCAGGACCCGGCCCGACAGGGGCTCGCGGAAGCGCAGCAGCAGGAGGATCTCGGCCGGCGACAGGCTGCGGTCCTCATAGACCGACACCCAGTCCCCGCGGCGCCACACGCCGGCGTTGAGTTCGGAGAGGCGAGGGACGTCGGCCACGGCCCGGCCCATGCTAGTCGGGGCCCACGACCCCGCGCGACGCTTGGCACGCGCTCCTGCCGCCGCCGTCGTCGCCCGCAAGCGGGCCGTCGGGGGCGCGCGCTACGGTCGCCTGGTCGTGACCGACGCCGGCAGCACCCTCTTCGACACCGCGCTCGGCGCCTGCGGGATCGCCTGGGGCCCGCGTGGCCTGACCGCCGTGGCGCTCCCGGCGGCCGACCCGGTCGCGACGCGCGCCTGGCTGCGGCGCCGTGGCGGGACGGCGACCGGCGGTTCGCCGCCTGCGGCGGTGCGCGCCGCGATCGCCGGGATCGTCGCGCTCCTGGACGGCGAGCCGCGCGACCTGCTCGAGGTCGAGCTCGATCTCGGCGGCGTGCCGGCGTTCGCGCGCGAGGTCTACGCCGTGGCCCGGAGCGTGGGCCCCGGCCGGACGTGCACCTACGGCGAGATCGCGGCTCGGCTGGGCGACCCGGGTACGGCGCGGGCGGTGGGCGGCGCGCTGGGCCGCAACCCCGTCCCCATCGTCGTCCCCTGCCACCGCGTGCTGGCCGCCGGCGGGCGCGCCGGCGGCTTCTCGGCCCCGGGCGGCCGGGCGACGAAGCTGGCGATGCTCGACCTCGAGCGCGTCCACGCGCCCGTCGCGACGCTGTTCTGAGCGGGCACGCGCTCAACCGGGCGACGCCCGCGCCGATCGCGGGGACGTGGACCGCGTCCGCGCACGGCTGCCGTCGCCCCGCACTCTCGGGATCCTCGTCCTGGTCGCCGCGCTGCCCGGCGGGCTCTGGCTGCACGCGCGCAGCCGCCGGCTCGAGGTCGAGCGTCGTGCGGCGGCGGTCGCGAGCGCCATCGCGGCCCGGCCCGTGGCGGTGCGCTGCCCCGGCCCGATCCGGCGCCGGCTCTTCTACGAGATCAACGAGGGTTCGGTCCGCTTCGCGGCCGATGGGCGCCCCGCCGACGAGACGCGCCTCTCGGCGCGGGCCTGCGACGGGCTGCGCACCGTCCTGGACCAGGCGCCCCGCCTGGACTTCGCCTGCCTGGCCACGGGCTGCCCCGACGCCGTGCAGCGGGCGGCCGAGGCCGTCGCCGTGCTCACGCACGAGGCGGTGCACCTGCGGGGCAGCATGGACGAGGGACGCACGGAGTGCGAGGCCCGGGCGCGCGTGCTCGACAGCGCGCGTCGCCTGGGCCTGCGCGCCGAGGCGGCCGCCCGCCTGCAGGCCTGGCAGGCCACCGACTGGGCCGACCGGCTGCCCGACCGCTACCGCGCGTGCTGAGCCCGCGGCGTCAGCGGCGGGCGACCATGCGCCGCAGCATGACCAGGCAGAGCAGCGCGACGATGAGCGCGAGGACGGGGATCCCGAAGCCCATGACACCGACGATCGCGAGCACGAACGTCACGAGGGCCACGACGCTCGCGCCGCCCCCGACCAGGACGAGCTGGTAGGCGCGGCGCTCACGGGCGCCACGTGACATTCCCGAGCCCGGGCGGCGGGTCAGATCGCTCATGGCCCCAGGATGACAGCCCGGGCGCCACGCGCGCCGGTCGATAGGTTCGCGGCTATGTTCACGCCCTTCCGCCTGGAGGTTCCCGAGGCCGAGCTGCATGACCTGCGCGAGCGCCTGGCCCGCACCCGCTGGGCCGCGCCACTGCCCGGCGCCGATTGGGAGCGCGGGTCCCGACGGCCTACCTGCGCGAGCTGGCCGACTACTGGCGCACGGCGTACGACTGGCGCCGGCAGGAGGCGCGCCTCAACGCGCTGCCCCAGTTCGTGACGCAGATCGACGGCACGATCTCACTTCCTCCACGTGCGCTCACCCGAGCCCGGCGCGACTGCCGCTCATCTCACCCACGGCTGGCCCGGCTCGATCGTCGAGTTCCTCGACGTCATCGGCCCGCTGAGCGACCCGCGCGGCCCACGGCGGCGACCCGGCCGACGCCTTCGACGTGGTCGTGCCGTCGCTGCCGGGCTACGGGTTCTCGGGCCCCACCCACCGAGCCGGCTGGGAGCTCCGACGCGCATCGCCGCGCGCCGTGGGCGCAGCTCATGGCCCGGCCTGGGCTACGAGCGCTACGGCGCGCAGGGCGGCGACTGGGGCGCGCATCGTCACGCGCCAGCTGGGCCGCCTCGACGACGCCGAGCACGTGCTCGGCGTCCACGTCAACATCGCTCTTCGCGCTTCCCTCCGGCGATCCGGAGGAGGCCGCGCGGCTGACCGACGAGGCGACGCGCGCCCGCATGGACCGCGGCCGCTTCTACGACGGCGAGCTGTCCGGGTACTTCAAGATCCAGGCCACCCGGCCGCAGACCCTCGCCTACGGGCTCGACCGACTCCCCCGTCGGCCTGCTGGCCTGGATCGTCGAGAAGTTCCAGGAGTGGACGGACTGCACGGACGGTCCCCGAGGACGCCGTCGACCGCGACGCGACTGCTGACCAACGTGATGCTCTACTGGCTGACCGCGGACCGCGGGCTCCTCCGCCCAGCTCTACTACGAGTTCACCCACGCCGGCGGCACCCGGCGGCGCCCAGCCGTCCAGCACGCCCGACCGCCGTCGCCGTCTTCCCGCACGACATCGCGCTGCCGATCCGGGCGTTCGCCGAGCGCGACAACGTCATCGCGCGCTGGACCGAGTTCGGCCGCGGGCGGCCACTTCGCCGCCATGGAGCAGCCGCAGGCACTCGTCGACGACGTCCGCGCGTTCTTCCGCACGCTGCGCTGAGGTGCCGGGCTCGCCGTCCGCGCTTGCCGCGGACGCGGCCGCGCGGTATCCCTGCTGCCATGCGGTCCCGTCCCCGCCTCCGGCCGGCGGCCCTGGCCCTGGCGCTTGCCCTCGCCGCCGCCGGCTGCGGCGGGTCCGGGCCCACCGCCCCGCCGGCACCCCGGTCGGCCGCCACGACCCCGGCGCCCGCCCAGGGCACCGGTATCGACCCCGCCGTCCTGCCCCCGCGCAGCGTTCCGCGCCGCGCCACGGGCGCCGCCGACCCCGCGTCGGTGCGCGTCATCCAGCGCTGGCTGCGCGCGCTGCGCCACGGCCAGATCGCGCGCGCCGCGGCACTGTTCGCGCTGCCCAGCCGCTTCCAGAACGGGACGCCCGTGCTGCACCTCGACACGCGCACCGAGGCGCTGGCGGTCACCGTGAGCTTCCCCTGCGGGGCCGTCGCGACGCGCTTCGCCGGCGCGGGGGCCTACACGTTGGTGCGCTTCCGGTTGACCTCGCGCACCAACGGGGACTGCCGCGGCGCCGAGGGCAACACCACCGGCGGCGCGATCCGGGTCGTCGGCGGGCGCATCCGCGACTGGTTCCGGCTCTATGACGCCGACGAGCTGCAGCCGCAGCCCGCGGCGATCGATCCGGGCACCCAGGCGGCCTGACCGCCCGCGCGGTCAGGTCACGGTCAGCAGGACCGCAGCCACCAGCGCGAAGATCGCGGCCAGTATCACCAGGCCCTCGGCCATCGTCTGCAGCACCCGGTCCTCGTCGGTCAGCACCGCGCCGGCCAGACGTCCGGTGGCCCAGGCGTGCAGGGCCAGGCCGCCGCCGACCACGAACGCGAGCACGACCCACGGCGCCAGCGCCCCGCCGAGCAGGATCGTCCCGCCGAGCACGACGACGGCCAGCGCCACCGCCCCGAGCAGGTGGGCGGCCAGGATGCGCCGGACCTCGCGCGTGGCGGGCACGGCGGGCGCCGCGGGCGCGGTGCGAGCGGAGGCCCGGACGGCGGCCGGGCGGCGGCGACGGGAGCGACCCATGGCCCGCCACGGTAGTGGCGCCGCCGCCGGCGCGCGGCGCGCTACGGTCGGCCCGGCATGCCCCGCCCGTGGCCCCGCACCGCGCCGACCGCCGAGCACCGGGCCGCCTACGCGGACGCCGCGCCCGTGTCGTACTGGCTCGACACGGCGCCACCCGCCGACCCCGACGCGCAGCTGGAGGGTCCCGCGCAGGCGGACCTGTGCATCGTCGGCGGTGGCTTCACGGGCCTGTGGGCGGCCCTGCACGCCAAGGCCGACGACCCGGCACGCGACGTCGTCGCTCCTCGAGGCCGACACGCATCGGCGCGGGCGCCAGCGGGCGCAACGGCGGCTTCGTCGTCGCGTCGCTCACCCACGGGCTCGCGAACGGGCTGGCGCGCTTCCCCGACGAGATGACCGGTCCTCGAGCGCCTGGCGCTGGAGAACTTCGCCGGCCTGCGCGCCGACCTGGAGCACCACGGGATCGACTGCGACCTCGAGCAGACCGGCGAGCTGCTCGCGCTCGCTAGAGCCCCACGAGGTGGAGGCCGCCGCCCGACGAGGCCGAGCTGCTGCGCCGCTTCGGGCACGACGTCACGCTCCTCGACGCGCGAGGCGATGCGCGCCGAGGTGGCCTCGCCCACGTACCTCGGCAGGCCTCTGGGACCGCACCGGCGCGGGGCTCGTGGATCCCGGCCAGGCTGGCCGCGGGCCTGCGTGACGCGGCTGCTGCGCGCCGGGCGTGCGCGCTGCACGAGCACACGCCGGCGACGGGGCTGCGACGCCACGACGGCGGGGTGGCGGTCGTCACGCCGGGCGGGACCGTCGCGCGCCCGGCGGGTGCTGCTGGCCACGAGCGCCTACCCGCCGCTGCTGCGCGCGATGCGCCGCTACGTCGCTGCCCGTCTACGACTACGTGCTGGTGACCGAGCCGCTGGACGCCGCACGGCGCGACGCGATCGGCTGGCGCCGGCGCCAGGGCATCGGCGACGGCGGCAACCAGCTTCCACTACTACCGGCTCACCGCCGACGACCGGATCCTGTGGGGCGGCTTCGACGCCGTCTACCGCTACGGCGGTCCGGTCGGCCCGGAGCTCGACGACCACGACGCCGACGTTCGCGCGGCTCTCCACAGAACTTCTTCACCACCTTCCCGCAGCTCGAGGGGCTCCGCTTCACGCACCGCTGGGGCGGGGCGATCGACACCTGCAGCCGCTTCTCGGTGTTCTTCGGCACCGCCCACCGCGGGCGCGTGGCCTACGCCACGGGCTACACCGGGCCTCGGGGTCGCCGCGACGCGGTTCGGCGCGCGCGTGGCGCTCGACCTGCTCGACGGCCGCGACGACGCGCGGCCACCCGGCTGCGCTACGTCCGCCGCCGGCCGGTGCCCTTCCCGCCCGAGCCGCTGCGCACGGCCGTCATCCGGCTCACGCAGAACCGCCTCGCCGCGGCCGACGCGCGCGACGGGCGCCGTGGGCTGTGGCTCGGCGCGCTGGACCGGCTGGGGCTCGGCTTCGACAGCTGATAGGTCCGCAAAGACCGGCCTGAGGATGGCCCAGCATCTCCCAGCAGCGGTCGACGACCAGCGCCGGGTAGGGGTCGTGGCCGGCCAGCACGCGGCGCACCGCGTCGCGCACGAGCGCCATGCGCCCCGCGTCGAGCTCGGTCTGCGCGGAGACGGGGGCGAAGCCGGCGGCCGGCAGGAGGTCGTTGCGCTCGCGCAGCGGCACGTCGAGATGCTCGGCGAGGCGGACGATCATCTCGCGGCTGGGCCGGGCCCGGCCGGTCTCGAGGAAGCTCAGATGCCGAGTGGAGACGTCGGCCTCGAGCGCCAGCTCCATCTGGCTCAGCCGCCGACGGTCGCGCCAGCTGCGCAGGAGCCGGCCCACGGTCGGGGCGGGCGGGTCGACGGTCGCGGCAGCCCGCATGCCCACGACGCTACGCGGTGGGCGGCGGCGCGGCCATGACCTGCGAGGTCATGGCCGCGCGGCGCTCAGTGGTGGCGCAGGGCGTCGATGAGCTCGTCCTTGGACATCTTCGAGCGGCCCTCGATGTCGAGGTCGGCCGCGCGATGGCGCAGGTCGTCGACGGTCCAGTCGTCATAGGAGCCCGACTGGCCGCCCTTGCGGCTGACATCCGTGCCGCCGGCCTTGGCGTTGGCGATGCGGGCCGCCTTCTCCTTGCTGGCGCCGTCGTCGCGCAGCGCCTCGTAGAGCTTGTCGTCCTTGACGCTCGGTCCGGGGTTCGTGGAACCAGGCATGGTGCCGCGTTACCCGGCGCCGATGCCGCGCACGCACGGCCGACCGGCCGTGCGTCAGGCCATGGCGGCGGCCTGCGCGGCGGCGACCGCGAGACGGTCGGCGCGGTCGTTGAGCGCCTTGTGGGCGTGCTGGTCGCCGGTCTCGTGGCCCTTGACCCAGTGCCAGCGGATCTCGGCGTGACGGGCGATCTCGGCCTCCAGTGCGGTGACGAGATCCTGGTTCTTGACCGGGGCCCCCGCCGCGGTCTTCCAGCCCTTGCGCTTCCAGCCGTGGATCCACTTGGTCATCGAGTCGAGCAGGAGCCGGGAGTCGGTGACGATGCAGGCGACGCTGCCGGCCGGCAGCGAGCGCAGGCCCTCCAGCGCGGCCCTGTACTCCATGCGGTTGTTCGTGGTGTGCGGCTCGCCGCCGGACAGCTCGACGGGCGCGCCACCCCCGGGCCCGACGACGATCGCCGCCCACCCACCGGGCCCGGGGTTGCCGCTGCAGGCGCCGTCGGTCCACACGAGGGCCTCGCCCGCGCGCGCCTCCACGGGCGTCTCGGGGCGGGGTGCCGGGCGGGGCCGGCGACGGCGGGCGGTGGTGGCGGGCGGCATCGGCGGGGGATCGTAGGGGGCGCCCAGGACGACGAGGTCCGCCCCAGGCTGGCCGTCATGAGCGATCGCAACGGGTGGCGCGTCCTCAACGCAACGGAGACGCCATGGCGCACGGCCCCGGGTTGGGGCCGTTCGGCGCTGCTGGAGCAGGGGCGCTTCCCGGACCTCGGCCTCACGAACTACGTGCTCGAGCCCGGCGAGGTCAGCCGAGCTCGCTGCCCGGCGCCTGAGCCGGCCCCTGGACGAGCAAGAGCCCGGGGCGTCTGGCGCCCCGGGCTCGGATCTCAGTGCGACCGCAGCGCGCCCCCGCAATGGGGACAGCTGCTGCGATGGCCGTGCAGGTGCGCGTCGAACAGACGCAGGCAGCTGCCGCAGATCATGCGGATCATGGTGATGATCCTCTCGTCGGCGCGGTTCCGCGCCGCAGCGGCTCCTAGAGCTGCTGGACGTTGACCGCGTTGGGGCCCTTGGGCCCGCTCTCAGCCTCGTAGCTCACCTTCGCTCCCTCGGGCAGCGAGCGGAAGCCGTCGCTGTTGATCGCCGAGTGATGGACGAAGAGGTCCTTGCCTCCGTCGTCGGGGGTGATGAAGCCGAAGCCCTTCTCGTCGCTGAACCACTTGACGGTTCCAGTAGCCATGTCTGGTCCTCCTACTTGGTGCTCTGGTGCTACGCGGAGGATGCTTCGTGGCAACGACTGCGGACACACGGGCACTGCTTTGCCGAGCGGGTCTCGCTCGACCTGTACCTGACAGAGGCTAGCAGGCTTGCGGACGTCCGATGAGTCCGCGGCGGTCGAGCGCATCAGCTAGGCTGTGACGTCCGGCGGGCCACCCACTCGACCGGGGTCCGGTTCCTCGCGGCGGACCCACCGCGGCAACGCGCCGGCCCTCGGGCCGGCGGCCAGTCCCGGGGTCGGGAGTGTCACGCCGCCCAGGCATAAGACACACGTCCTGGGACGTTAGGAAATAGTGGTGGCCCATGACCGGGCGGAGCCGTCCGGACCCACGTGGTCCGGACGGCGCATTCCGCCCAGCGGACCGACCGACCGTTCCGGCCCTCGGCAGGCACTAGGTTTCCGGGCAGTGGAGCCCGGCCGAGACCCATCGCACACCGACGGTGCCCGGCAGCCCACGGCCCTGCGGGCCACCGAGGCCCGGCCGCATGCCACCCGCAGCCTGCTCGTGCTCGGCAGCGCCGGCATGGCCTACGCCATGGGTCAGACCATGCTGTTCCCCGCGCTGCCGGAGCTCATCGGCGTCTTCGACTCGACCGCCGGCGCCGTGGCCTGGACGTTCACGGGCTACCTGTTGGCGGCCGCGGTCCTCACGCCCATCTTCGGGCGGCTGGGCGACATGTTCGGCAAGCGGCGCGTGCTCGTCGTCGCGCTGGCGCTGTTCGCCGTCGGCAACGTCGTCTCGGCGCTGGCCGGCTCGATGGCCGGCGTCGTCGCGGGCCGGGTGCTGCAGGGCTCGGCCGTCGGCGTCTTCCCGCTGGCCTTCGGGATCATCCGCGACGAGTTCCCGCCCGACCGGGTGCGCACGAGCATCGGGCTCATCTCCGCCACGGTGGGCATCGGCGCCGGCCTGCGGCCTGGTCATCGGTGGCCTGCTCGTCGACCACGCCAGCTACCACTGGATCTTCTGGGTGGGCGCCGCGATGGGCATCCTGGCCGGCGGCGCGTCCTGGGCGCTTGTCCCCGAGTCGCCCGAGCGCCGGCCCCGCCCGCGTCGACGTCCGCGGCGCCGTCGTCCTGGCGCATCGGCCTCGTCCTGCCGCTGATCGCCATCAGCCAGGCGCCAAGTCTGGGGCTGGCGGCGTACGCGCACGCTGGCCTGATCGCCGCCGGCCTCGTCGTCCTTGCCGGCTGGGTGCGTCCTCGAGCGCGCCACCGCCCGAGCCGCTGGCCAACATCGCCACGCTGTCGCGCCCGCCCGTGCTCATGACCAACCTCGTGACCGTGCTCGTCGGGCTTCGGCATGTTCGCGCCTTCGTGCTCGTCCCCCAGCTCGTGCAGGCGCCGACCTCCACCGGCTACGGCTTCGGCCGACGCCACCGAGGCCGGCCTGCTCATCGCTGCCCGGCGCGCTCATGATGCTCGTCGTCGGTCCGCTCTCGGGCACCGCTCGGCGCCCGGTTCGGCAGCCGGATCCCGCTCGCGCTCGGCGGCCTCTCGACCGCGGTGGGGATGGGCGCCATGGGCGTCGCGCACGACACCGAGCTCGAGATCCTGCTCTTCACCGCCGTCACGCTCGGCGGCATCGGGCTCGCCTACGCCGCGATGCCCAACCTCATCATCGACGCCGTCCCGCAGGGCGAGACGGGCGAGGCGACCGGGTTCAACACGGTCATGCGCATGATCGGCGCCTCGCTCGGCGGCCAGGTCTGCGCGACGATCCTCACCGGCAGCCGCCCCGCCGGCTCGGCGTTTCCCAGCGACGCGGGCTTCCGCACGGCGTTCCTGGTCTGCGCGGGCGCGGCGATCGCCGGCGCGGGGATGGCGATGCTCATCCCCGTCGTCCGCGGGCCCCACCCGGTGCATCTCTCCGCGCTGGAGGAGATCGGCGCCGCGTCGCCGGTGGCCGAGCCCACCTACAGCAGCCCCGAGCGCGGGACATCGCACTGACGCATGGAAGGCGGCGGCCGCGGCGGGGTGGGTCGAGTCGTCCGTCCCTCGATGGGCAGGTGACTCGGGGCACTACGGACGCGCAAGCGCGTGCGCCCCGGATGTCTGCGGTCGTTCCGCGACGGAGACTGACGCCATGTCGCCGTGGCGTCCCGTCCTGCTGTCCGTGGCCCTCGCACTCGCCGCACCGGCCGTGGCTGGCGCGCTGACGTGGCAGCCGCCCTTGTTGATCCCCGGCCCGGACGTGGCTCCGTCCGCCGTGCCGGCGCCCGACGGCGTCTTCCTCGTCGGCAGCGAGGGATCCGTGCGCGACGTGCCCGTCGGCGGTCCTGTCCCCGAGGTCGCCGAGTCGGTCGGTGAGCCGACGACGGACAACGGCTTCCCCCTCGCGGGCGGCGCCTCCGCGGGCAGCGCGCGCGACGGAGAGCTTGTGATCGTCTACACCCGGCGCAGCGCTCGGCCTCGCGTCTACCGGCGCGTGCGCGTGGTGTTCCGGTCGCCGGCCGGGCAGTGGACGACGCCGCTGGCGCTGTCGACGCCCGGCCGCACTGCTGACTACGCGCGCGTCGCGGTCGCGCCCGATGGCAGCGCTGTCGCCGCCTGGCTGCGTCACGACGCCGACGGCCGCTGGCACCTCCAGTACGCGACGCGGCCGGCAGACGGCGGCTTTCGCACACCGACGACCGTGCCCGGCGACCTCGGCGTCATCCCGGCCGGGACCGTCCTCGGCGTCGCCGCCGCGCCGGGGGGAGGCGGCCTGGTGACCTGGCGGGCGCGGCGGCCGTCCGCGACCACGATGGGATCGATCTATGGACTGCCGGTCGCCGCCAATGGGAGCGCCCGCCCGATCCTGACGCTGGCCGACCCGTCCGCGGGCGACTCCTACGGCGTCTCACACGACCGCGTCAGCGTCGCCTACGCCGCCGACCGGACCGCGACACTGGTCTGGGTGGTCGCCCGCGCCGCGAACAACGTCGATCTTGCAGGTGACCGCGTCGTCAGTGCCGTCCTCGGGCGCGACGGCCGGCTGCACAACCGCACCACCCTGGCCTCCCTCGGCGGCCCGGCCGTGGGCTGGGGTGTCGCAGTCGGCGGCTCCGGCACAGCGACGGCGACCTGGGCCGGCTACCCCTCGTTCGGGGCGGACGCCGGCGAGGCGACGGCGACCGCCTGGGTGGGGTCGCGTTCGGCCGGCGGCGGCTGGACGAAGTCCCGCGCGGTCTCGGCACCGGGCGTTCACATCTCCATGGCAGTCCAGCGTGATGGCGCGCCGATCGTCATGGATACGGCCGGCGGCGCCGTGGTGGTCTGGGCCGAGCGGACGCAGTACGCGACGAGCAACCAGCGGGTGTTGAGCACGGCGCGACCCGCCGGCGGCACCTGGGCCGGGGCACAGGAAGTGCCGCTCAACGCGCCATCGCCGCTCCTGGCCGGCCTCACCGCGACCGGTGAGGGCCACGTGGCCCTCAACGTCGCTCTCCCGCCCAGCGCGACGCAGCCGCCCGGGCGCTACCTCATCTTCGGCGACGCGACCGGCTCACCGCAGAACAGCGCGCCGGCAACCAGCACGACCGCGACGGTCAACGCGAAGACGCCCAAGAGCTGATGCGCAGCACCGCCCTGCCGGGCTTCCCGCAGTCGGGGCTTCCTGGACTTCCAGCTCGCCGCGGCGATCACGCAGTCGCTGCTGCTCGGCGGCGTCGCGCAGGGGATCGGCACGGCGCGGTGATCGCGGCGGCGCAGGTCGTGTGGTCCTCGTGGCGAGCTGGCTGCGGGTGGGCGTGCGCCAGGGCTTCGTGGGCTCGGTGACCTGCGCCCACACCTGGCCGGCGCTGCCGGCGGTCGGCGGGCTGCCGGCGGGCTTCGGGGTGCTGGCCACGCGCAGCCTGCGGCGCTTCGGGGCCTGACGGCCGGCTTGCAGGTGCGCCACCTGCAACGGATCTTGCGCTGAGCAGGGATTTCGGCTGCTAGAACGACGCCGCGCCGAACCGTTCTTGACCGAACGGACGGGGGACCCATCGCGACCGCGGACCGGTCGCCGGGGCGAGTCCGCGTCCGGATGACGCGGTAGCGCTGCCTGTGCAGCGCGAGCCCGACAGCTCACCCCGCAGGCGCCCGGACCATGCCGCCCTTCCGCCCCCGCCTCCTTCTCGCCCTGCTCGCGGCGCTGCTCGTGGCCCTGCCCGCTGCCGCCGCCGATGCCCGACCCCTCAAGCGCGGAAGCCACGGCGCCGCCGTCAAGCGCCTGCAGCGCGCGCTGCACCTGGCGCCCGACGGCGTCTTCGGCCCGGGCACCGCCCGCGTCGTGCGCCGCTTCCAGCGCCGCCACCACCTGCACGCCGACGGCATTGTCGGCGCGCAGACCTGGAGCGTGATCCGGCGCGCACACCGCGCCCGGACCTCATCGGCCGCCCGCGGCGGCCGGGTCCGCACCCGCGGCGCGGCGGTCGCGCTGCTGCAGCGCCGGCTCGGGGTCGGGGCGGACGGCGTGTTCGGCCCGGGCACGGCCCGAGCCGTGCGCGGCTTCCAGCGCGCCCACGGCCTGACGGCCGACGGCATCGTCGGGCCGGGCACCTGGCGCGCGCTCGGCGTCGGCGGCATCCACCCCGTGCTCAAGCGCGCCCGCCTGGGCGGCGGCGCGACCGGTGGCGTCCCGCGCCACGTCATGTTGCTACGCCGCGCCGTCGCCGCGGGCGACCGCATCGCCCACCTGCCCTACCTCTACGGCGGTGGGCACGGGAGCTTCCACGCCGCGGGCTACGACTGCTCGGGCTCGGTCTCCTACGTGCTGCATGGCATGGGCCGCCTGGACCGCCCGATGGACTCCGGCGAGCTCATGCACTACGGCTCCCCCGGCCGCGGACGGTACGTGACGATCTACGCCAACCCCGGCCACGCGTTCATGGTCATCGACGGCCGGCGCTACGACACCAGCGGCCGCTCGGCCGACGGATCGCGCTGGCACGCCGACGCGCGCTCGACCGCGGGCTACGTCGCCCGCCATCCCGCCGGGCTGTAGACCGCACCCGTCTCAGCGCTGGTGGCCGGCCCAGCCCATGAGCGCGAAGACGGCCGCGGCACCGACGGCCGTGGCAGCGATCACGATGTCGTGGAGCACCTCGAGCATGCACCCATGGTGCACCGCGACCCTCAACGCGCGCCCAAGGGAGCCTGAGCGGTCCCTTAAGGTCGTGCGGCGATCAGGCGGCCGCCCGCTCGCACACGTACGCCACCAGGGCGTTGAACATGTCCTTGCGGAAGTGCTGGGTGGCGCCGGCCAGCGCGAAGTCGCGCTCGTTGCCCGGCACCGCGGTGAACGCCACGATCTCGATCTGCGGGCTGACGGCCTTGAGCTCGCGCGTCGCCGTCACGCCGTCCATGCCGGGCATGTGATGGTCCATGATCACGAGATCGGGCTGGGGCGAGATCGCGGCGAGCTCGAGCGCCTGCTCTCCGGAGCCGGCCTCGGAGATGGCGATGTCGCCGCGGTCCTCGAACAGCGCCCGCAGCAGTGCCCGCATCTCGGCGGCGTCGTCGACCAACAGGACGCGCAGCGGCGATCGGCTGGTCATCGTCGGCACACTCACGGGGATCGCCGAGCCGGGGGCACGGATTGAGACCGTCTCCAAGGCCTCAGTCCGAAATCAGACGGCGACGGGACCAGATCATAGGCGCCTGGCCCACCCGCGGGGGTGGAGCTGCACGGCCGGGGCCGACCGGCGGGCCGCCGAGGTGGCGCGCGACGACCGCACGCCGAAGTCGGTCACGTACGTCGCACCATCGGGCCCGGCGCCGTCGACGGGTGCACCGGCGGCGATGCCCACGCCGATCTGCCGGAAGGACGGCTGCAGGATGTTGGCCCGGTGGCCCGGGCTGGCCATCCACCCGGCCACGATGCGCGACGGCGTCGACAGGCCGCCTGTGCCCCAGGCGATGTTCTCGCCGGCGCTCCACGAGCCCGAGGCGGGCAGCCAGCCCGCGCTGCGCAGCCGGTCCACCATCGTGCCCCCGCCGGGCGAGGTGTGGTCGAAGAACTGGCGCGTGACCATGTCCTGCGCGAACGCGTCCGCGGCAGCGGCCAGGTGGGGCTCGGACGTCAGCTTGCGCAGGCCGCGGGCCGTGCGCTGCGCGTTGACGAGGCACAGGGTCGCCGTCGCGGCCCGCGGTCCGCTCGCCGGACCGTCGGCCCCCCGGCAGGAGGCCAGGGCATCGGCCGGCGCCACGAGCGCGGCGGCCACGGCGATGAACGGCAGGAGGCGGGCGACGGCGGCGGGCACCGGATCCTCCATCGGCGGCCCAGCGATCACCGCGGACCGGAACTTGAAGAACCTGGACGGGTGTCCGATCCACAACGCGGAGCACAGCGACGCGGGCTGGCCTGAGCCCGGGCGCGCCGTCAGCGTCGGACCGGTCTCACGGCCGCCCGGGCGTGCGGGGCGACATGAGCGCGACGGGCACCCCCAACCCGGCGGCGCGCACGACGGTGGCGATGCGCCGCCCGGCCTGCACCGCCTCGCGCGGCGGGCCGACGGCCTCGCCGAGCCGCGCCACGGTGGCGTCGAGGTCGGCGGCCACGAGGGCCAGCCCCCAGAACGTGGCCGGCCCGCCGCCCTCGGGCTCCGGGGGCCCCACGACCTCGACGATCGCCTCGGCGGTCGGGAGGAAGCCCTGGCGCAGCGGGCGCTCCGCGGTCCCGGCGTCGCGCACCCGGCGCAGCTCGAAGCCCGCGGCCTCCAGCGCCTCGAAGGTGCGCGCCGTGTCCGGCGAGTTGACCACGAGGTGGTCGATGGCCGCCACGCCGTTGGGATGCTCCGGCGCCGGGTCGTCGCCCGGGTCGGCGACGACCGTGGTGGCCAGCCCGTCGATGCCGTCGTCAGCCGGGATCGCCCCGTGCAGCGCCCAGCCGGTGATCCCGCCGTCGCCCCCGGCCAGCACCAGCTCGATGGTCCCGATGCGGCAGCGCCCGCGCGCGTCGACCGCGAAGCCCAGGGCCGCCCACGGGGCGGGATCGCAGGCCAGCTCGATCGCCGCGATGCGAGGGCGCAGGGTCATGCCGAGGCGGCGCTGCGGGATTCGCCGCCGGCTGCCTGGGCGGCCAGCGCGGCGTAGCGGCCGCCGCGGCTCGAGCAGTTCCTCGTGGGTGCCGCGCTCGACGACGCGGCCGTGGTCGAGGACGACGATCTGGTCGGCGTCGCGGACGGTCGAGAGCCGGTGGGCGATCGTGATGGTCGTGCGGCCGCGGCCGAGTCGTCGAAGGCGCGTCCTGCACGGCACGCTCGGTCTCGGTGTCCAGCGCGCTGGTGGCCTCGTCGAGCACGCAGGACGCGTGGGTTGCGCAGCAGCGTCGCGGGCGATCGCGATCCGCTGCTTCTCCCCACCCGAGAAGCGGTGGCCGCGCTCGCCGACGACGGTGTCGTAGCCGTCGGGCAGCGAGGCGATCAGGTCGTGGATCTGCGCGGCACGCGCGGCGGCCTCGATCTCGGCGTCGGTCGCGTCGGGCTTGGCGTAGGCGCAGGTTGTCCCGCACGCTGGCGTGGAGCAGGTAGGTCTCCTGGGAGACGAGCCCGACGGTCCGCGGCCAGGTCGGCGAAGCTCACGTCGCGCACGTCGACGCCGTCGATCGTGACCCGGCCGGCGCTGCACGTCGTACAGCCGCGCGACGAGGTAGCCGAGCGTGGTCTTGCCGCGCCCGGTCTCCCCCACGATCGCGGTGAACGATCCCGGCGGGACCGTCGAGGTCGACGCCATCCAGCGTCGGGGCCGCGTCGGCGTCGTAGCCGAAGGTCACGCCCTCGAAGCGGACCTCGCCGCGGACGTCGGCCAGCTCGCACGGGGTCGGGCTGGCTCGGCGAGGTCGACGGGCAGGTCGAGGTACTCGAAGATGCGGTGGAAGAGCGCGAGCGAGCTCGAGTCGACCGAGACCGACAGCAGGGACCCGATCGGGAACAGCAGGCGCGTCTGCAGGGTCGTGAAGGCCACCAGCGTGCCGACGCTGATCGCCGACGTCTGGCCGGCGAACCAGTAGACCAGCGCCGGCATGATCGCGAAGCTCATCTGCACCGAGGCCATCCGCCAGCGGCCGGCCAGCGGGAGCGCACCTCGAGGTCGGCGAGCTCCTCGGACTCCGCGGTGAAGCGCTCGGCGAGCTCCCCGCCGCGGCCCATCGTGCGCCCGAGCAGGATGCCGCTGACCGACAGCGACTCCTCCACGAGCGACGCTCGATGTCGGCCACCCGGCCCTGGCGCTGGGCCGTGATCCGGCGCCGTTCGCCGCCGACACGGCGGGTCATCCACACGAAGAACGGCAGCACGGCGAGCGAGAAGCCGCCAGCCGCCAGTCGAGGGCGAACATCGCGAAGATCGTGGCGACGGACCGTCGTGATGTTGGAGACGATCGAGGTCGCGGTGCTGTCACGACGCTCTGCATGCCGCCGATGTCGTAGGTGATGCGCGACTGGACCTCGCCGGTGCGCGTCCGCGTGAAGAAGGCGAGCGACTGGCGCTGCAGGTGGCGAAGACGGCCGTGCGCAGGTCGTGCATGACCTGCTGGCCGACCATGTTGCTCAGCAGCGTCTGGGCGACGCCCAGGCCGCCGGTGATGATCGCGATCGCGATCATCCCGAGCACCAGCCAGGTCAGCACGGTCGTGTCGCGCTCCGGGATGGCGTGGTCGAGGACCTCGCGCAGCAGGAACGGCGAGATCATGCTCAGCGCGGCGCTGAGCGCGATCAGCCCCAGGACGCTGAACAGGCGCGCCCGGTAGGGCCCGAACAGGGCCCCGATGCGCCGCAGCTCGGACCGGTTGGTCATGCGGGCCCGGCGGCCAGGCGGCCGTCGGCGACGTCGGCGACCTCGTCGAGCACCTCGGCCAGGTCGGCGGCCAGCGCGGGCCAGGAGAACCGCTCGTGTGCCGCGACGTAGGCCCGTCGGCCGCGACGGCGGCGCTGCGCGGGGTCGCGGAGGCACGCGACGAGCGCGCCGGCCAGCGCCGCCTCGTCGTCGGGCGCCACGAGCCAGCCGGTCACCCCGTCCTCGACGATCTCGGCCGGGCCGAAGCGGTTCACGGCGATCGCGGGCAGGCCGCAGGCCATGCCCTCGACGAGGACCGACCCGAACTGCTCGCGCACCGACGCCAGGACGATCGCGTCGGAGGCGTTGAGAAAGCCGGGCAGCTCCGCGTGGCTGTGCCAGCCGGTCAGGAAGACGTTGGGCGCGCCGGTCGCGCGGACGGCGTCGTAGGGATGCTCGCCCTCCCACTCGCCGGGATAGCCGCCGAGCAGGACGAGCGACGCGTCCGGGCCGATCTGCGGCGCCGCGCGCGTCCAGGCCCGTACGAGCAGGCCGAGGCGCTTGACCGCGGTGAAGCGGCTGACGCAGATGGCCACGGGCCCGCGCGACAGCGGTGCGACGTCGCGGTCGCTGTAGGCGAGCTCGCCCTCCTCGCCCCCGGCCGGCCAGCCGCGGGGGTCCTGGACGAGGTGGTGGCGCCACAGCGCGGCGCGATCGACCTCGAGGCGGTCGAAGAGGTCGGGGTCGAAGCCGTTGGGGCTCAGCACGCAGCGGTCGGCGGGCACGCCGAGCAGCTCCTGCACGCGGGCGACCTGGCCCGGCGACAGGACGAGGACGCGCTCGCTGCGCTGGGCCCAGCGGCGCATGCGCCCCGCCCAGGCCTGGGCATGGGGCCACGGGGCGCCGTCGGCGATCGCCTCGAGCATGAGCAGCTCGGTGCCGTGCAGGTGGGTGATGACCGGCACGTCGGGCGCGACGCGGTGGGCGGCCTCGTGGATCGGGGTGAGGTGGTGCAGGTGCAGGACGTCGTGCTCGGCGGCGCGCGCCCCGGCCAGCGCCCGCGTCCACGCCTGGACGTGGCGCTCGTAGTCCGCGTCGTCGACCGTGGCGAACACGGGGTCGGCCGCGCCGGGCCGGTCCTCGTAGGACGGGTGCATGGGCGCGTCGCCGGCGTCGAAGTCCACGGGATACACGTCGAGCCCCTCGTAGAAGGCCCGTGCGTCGCCGTGCCCGCGCCGCGACCCGCTGACGATGGTCACGTCCCATCCGTGCCCGGGCAGCTCGGCGGCCAGGGCACGGGCGACATGGGCCGATCCACCACGCGGGAAGAACATCAGGGCGGAGAGCACATGCACCCCTCTGTTGTACCCGATGGCGCGTCTCGCCCCGGGGCGCGAGGGTCGGTGGCGCATGCCGGTGGGCGCGCCGCTCGGGCGTTCGCGGGCCGGTCGGGCGCCCCGCGGCGGGGCGGGCGGGGACCCGGCGTGGGTGGCCGGCCTGGGCGCGCGGGGTCTGGGTCGAGTGGGGCGTCCTCGAGACACCCGGGGCGACCCAGACCACATCCGGGGCGTCCGGCCCTCCACCTGTGAGGGGCACACGCCCCGACCCGAGTTCCCGCGATCGTCTCGGGCCGAACGATCCCCCGCGGCGCCGGCCCGCCGCCCTACCGCCGGCGGAACACGATCGCCGTCGGCACGACGCGCCCGCCCGGGAGCGCGATGCCGTGGGCCTCGCGCGGGACGTTGCGCAGCCGGCCGCCGCAGACCAGCGACGTCGAGCCGCCGCCGTCGAGGTTCATCGCCTGCATCGCGCCCAGCGCGGCCATCGCCTCGGCCAGCTCGCGCATCGTCAGGCCGGCCTCGTCGTCGGCGCGCGGCCGTCGCAGGCCACGGCCAGCAGCTCGCCGCGGCGCGTGACGCCGATCGCCGCGCGCGGGTGGCGGCCGACGGTGATGTCGGAGTCGAACTGGTGCGAGGCCGCCGAGAAGCCCTCGGCGTCCCCGGCGGACAGCGGCGTGCCGCCGTCGCACCAGCAGCGGGCCGGCCTGCAGCAGGTCGCCGCGCGGCGCGGCGGGCAGGCGGTCGCGGCGGTCGATCGCGCGACCCCGCCGCCGTCGAGGTGCAGGCACGCGCGCAGGTCGCCGCAGGGCGCGGCGAACGGCACGTGGGCGCGCCGACGCCGCCGGTGCGCAGCTCGCCCAGCGGCGTGAGGGCCGGGCGCTCGTAGAAGCCGCCGACGAGCGCCTCGTCGAGCCGTTGGCGCGGCAGTAGGCCTCCAGCGGCGCCGGGCGCGGCAGCCGGACGACGCGCAGCTCGGTGCGGCGCAGGTCGTAGCGGGCGACGTAGAGCGTGGTGCGCGCCGCCGTCGCGCGAGGCGCAGCCGCTCGCGGCGCAGGTGGCGGAGCTTCGGCTGCAGGCGCGGCCGGAGCGGCGTCAGGAGGGCGCGTGGGGCCATGGCGCGGGGCACAGGATGGCTCAGCGTCGGGCGGCGTGGTCGTGAAGGTGCGTGTGATGGTGGTCGGCCACGAGCGCCGGATGCATGATGTTCGCGGCCGACGCCGCGCACCCTGCCGACGTCGGCTAGGTACTCCGTCGCGGGCTCCGTGGTTGCGCCGCGCCGTCGGGCCCGGAACTCGCCGTCCCTTGACGCGGTTGCCGCACACCTGCATCGGAGCACCACTGGCTGCGAGCGGTTGCGCGACGCGTCGTAGAACAGCCACCCGCAGTGCGGTCCCGGGCACGCCTTCACCCGCGACCACGTGCCGTCGGCCATCGCCTCGGCCACGACGGCGACGACCAGGCCCAGCGCGGCCGTCGGGGCCGTCGCCGGCGGGCTCGTGGCGCGGCCCGGCGACCCCGAAGCGCAGGTGCAGCGTCGCGCCGCGCGCCGACGGCATCCAGCACGGCAAGCGGCCCGGGCGCGGCGCGGCGGGGCCGGCGTCGGCGTGATGGCCGCCGCGCCAGGTCGCGCAGCACGATGGCGAGCTCGCGGTCGGCTGGCGCGGCCGCCCGGCCGCCCGCGAACCGCGGGCCGGCCAGCCACCGCCGGTAGCCGTCGACGTCGGCCCAGGCGTCGGCGCCACCGGCGTCGAGGTCCCAGAAGGAGTTGGCGAAGGCCTGGACGAGGCCGAGGCGACCGGGCGCCGGGCGCGCGTCCGGCGGGCTGGCGCCCTGGGGCGAACCGATCCACCCCGCGATGGCTGCGCACAACCACCCATGCTGTCTACGCTGGTTAGGTCGTGTCCGCGCCCGTCCAGCCGCCGCCGCTGCGCACGTGCCCCATGTGCCGCCGCCAGGCGCGCACGCCCTACGAACGCTGCCCGTCCTGCGGGCGCTCGTACTTCGCCACCCCGCGCGTGACGGTCCGGCGCCGCCGCATCGCGATCGGCGCGGCGGCGGCGCTGCTGGTCGCCGGCGTGGCGGTGCTCGCCGTCCTCACGCTGCGCTCCCACGACCGCGCGACCGCGCGCGAGCGCGCCGGCGTCGGCCTCAGGGTCGCGGCGCTGCGGGCCCGCCTCAAGCGCATCCAGGCACCCCACCATGGCTCCGCGCGCTCCCTGCTGCCGCCCGCCGGGGCGACGCCCGCCGAGCGGCTGGCCGCGCGCCGCGCGCTCGTCGTCGCCGTCCAGGACCGCATCACCGCCGACGCCCGCGCCCGCGCCCGCGCCGGCGAGCTCGACGGGCCGATCGCCGCCACCGAGTGCGGCCCGATCCTGCGCTCCAAGCAGGCGATCCCGGACGACCGCGTGCTGCGCCTGCACATCGGCCGCTACGACTGCGTGGCCGTCAAGCGCCAGATCCTCGACGGCCGCGGGGTGCACGTCGCCGACCTCGGCCACCCGTTCGTCGCGGCGCTGAACTTCGACACCTTCACCTACACCTGGTGTCGCAACACCCCGGCGCAGGGCGAGGCCGGCGTCCCGCTCGTGTTCGTCCGGCTCCAGCGCGCATGCCTGGCCGCCAAGGGCCGGGCGCTGGCCACGGGCTATGTCGACGTGCCCGACAGCCCCGACAGCTGAGCAGCGCCCTAGCGGTTGCGCTTGCGCGCGCTGCGCGCCCGCCGGTTGGCCGCGCGCGCCTGCACCTTGCGGCGCTTGTGCTCGGCCTCGCGCGCGCTGCGTGACTGCCTTCGGCCCTCCGTGTCGGGTTTCCCCGCGACAGACCGCGCATCGCCGATGATCGCCCAGGCGATGCCGAACAGCAGGATGCCGGCCGCCGCGAAGATGAGCGCCTCCTGCCAGCCCTTGAGACCGCCGCCGTCGGAGCTCGTCGAGACCGAGGTCGACGTCGGGGCCGGCGTCGGCGTCGTCTGCGCCTGCGGCAGCGGGGCGAACGGGCTGCTCTGCGCGGGCGGCCGTCGCGGGCGCGGCGAGCGCGAGCAGGCACAGCAGGAGGAGCGTGACCCGGCGGAGCATCACGGGCATCCTGCCATGTCGCGGCGCGGCGCGGGGCGTCGTCGCCCGCCGGGTAGTCTGCAGGGCCCATGGCGCCCAAGCAGCGCCAGATCCGGATGCAGCAGACAGGGTGGTCTCGCTGCGATGCAGCAGCTCGAGACCCGCTCCGACGAGGAGCTCGAGCGCGAGCAGAAGTACAAGGCCGCCGCACAGGCGATCCTGGGCGCGCGCGCCGCCGAGCGCTACGACGCCAAGGCCTCGCGCGAGCACTTCCGCCGGGCGCTGGCCGCCGCCCGGCCGCAGGAGCGCATGGCGCTGCGGCGCATGGCCGACGCCTCGCTGGCGCTGGCCGAGCGCCGTCCCGACGACCTCAAGGCGGCGGTCGAGCAGCTCGGCCAGGCGCCGCCGTCCAGCCGCCAGCTCCTGCTGCTGCGCTTCATGGGCCTCGTCGCCCCGCCGGCGAGCGCCGGCACCGCTGGCCCGCGTGCGCGGCATCGCGATCATCATCGCGCTCGTCGTCGGGCTCATCGTCCTCGGCACCGCGCTCGTCGAGCTCGTCGGCCTGGCCGTTCGGCGGCGTGAGCCTGCTGACCGCCGTGCTGGCTCGGGCTGCTGATCGTCATCGTCGCGCTCGTCGTGCTCGCGCTGTCCTCGGGCGCCGTCGCCAGGCCAGGGCCAAGGCCGCGCGCGCGGCCGGGCCCGGGTCGCTAGCGCCCGGGCCATGTGCGGGCGCTACTCGCTCGCCACCCCGGCGCAGACCGACCTGCGGGCCCGGTTCGCGCTGGGCGAGTCGCTGGAGGTGCGCCGGCGCTTCAACATCGCCCCGGGCGACGACGTCGTCGCCGTGACGACCTCCAAGGAGGGCGAGCCGCGCGGCGAGCTGCTGCGCTGGGGCCTCGTGCCGTTCTGGGCCAAGGACCCGCGACGGTCGGCTACAAGATGATCAACGCGCGGGCCGAGACCGTCGCCGAGAAGCCCGCCTTCCGCGACGCGCTGGCGACGCGCCGCTGCCTGATCGTCGCCGACGGCTTCTACGAGTGGCAGCGCGCGCGCCGGCCCGGCGCCAAGCAGCCCTGGCACGTCACGCGCGCCGACGGCGCGCCGTTCGCCTTCGCCGGCCTGTGGGCCATCTGGCACGGACGCCGACGACGCAGGTGCTGCGGAGCGTGCACGATCATCACGACCGAGGCCAACGACCGCCTGCGCGACATCCACGACCGGATGCCGGTGATCCTGCGCGACCAGGACGACGAGGAGGCGTGGCTGGACCACGCGACGCCGCGAGCCCGCCGCGCTGGAGCTGCTGGTCCCGCTGCCCGACGAGCTGACCGCCCGGCGCGCGGTCGGGCCCGCCGTCAGCGACGCCCGCCACGACGAGCCCGACTGCCTCGACGACGCACCCGCGGACGTCGGGCCGGCGCCGGGCCTGTTCTCACCCTGTTCGCGTGAAAGGACCGGCTAGGGTCGGCGCAGTGGAGCTGACGACCCCCCGACTGCGGCTGCGTGCGCCTCAGGCCCGCGGACCTGCGCGCGCTGCTGGCGGGCCGTCCGGTGCCGGGACGGCGCTGGGCGGAGGGCTATCCGCTCGACGGCTCGCTCGTGGCGGCCGCGATGCAGCTCGAGCACGTCGACGCGGGCATCGACCGCGGCCCGTTCGGTCTGTACCAGGTGCTCGTCCGCGAGGCCGGCGACCTCGTCATCGGCGACATCGGGTTCCACGCGCCGCCCGACGACCTCGGCGTGCTGAGCATCGGCTTCGGGATCGTGCCCGCCGCCCGCCACCACGGATACGCCGGCGAGGCGCTGCGCGGGGTGCTGGACTGGGCGCTGGCCCGGCCCGAGGTGCGCGTCGTGTGCGCCGACACCGACCTCGTGCACCTCGACTCCCAGCGCGTGCTCGTGTCGGCCGGCATGCGGCTGGCCGCCGACGAGGGCGACCGCAAGCTCTACGAGATCCAGGCCTCGTGAGCACGCTGACCGCGCTGGCCGGGCGCTACGACCACGTCCTCCTGGACCTCGACGGCTGCGTGTGGGTCGGCGACGAGCCGACCCCGGGCGCGGTCGAGACGATCGCTTGCGCTGCGCGAGGCCGGCAAGGGCGTCGCGTTCGTGACCAACGACGGTCGCCACGCCGGCGAGGAGTACGTCCGCAAGCTGTGGCGGCTGGGGTTCCGCGCCGTCGCTGGAGGAGGTCGTGACCGTCGGTGGCGCGGTGCAGCACCTGCTCGCCGAGACCGAGCGGTGGCGCAGCGGCCTACGTCGTCGGCGCGCCCGCCATGCACCGCCACGTCGCCGACGCCGGTCTGCGCATCGTCAACGACCGCGACGTGCCCTCCCCCGACGTCGTCGTCGTGGCCGCCCACGACGCCTTCGACTACCACGAGCTGCGCGGCGCCGTGCAGGCCGTGCTCGCCGGCGCCGAGCTGCGTCTGCGCCGGCCGCGACGCGATCTTCCCCATGCCCGGCGGTCCCTGGCCGGGCACCGGCGCTGTGGTGGCGGCGGTCGAGGCGGCCACCGGCGTGCGCGCCGTCAACGCCGGCAAGCCAGCGGCGCAGCCGTTCCTGACCGCGCTGGACCGCCTCGGCGCCGATCCCGCTGCGCCGCGGGCGCTGGTGGTCGGCGACCGGCTCGACAGCGACGCCGACGGGCGCGCGGGCGGCCGGCCTGGACGGCGCGATCGTCCTCACCGGCGCCACCTCCGAGGCTCAGGCGCGGGCAGCCGAGCCGGCGCCGGTCGCGATCGCCGCCAGCCTCGCCGACCTCCTCCTGCGCCGATGAGCGACGCCGGGATGCACAAGGATGCCCAGCGCATGCCGCGGTCGGTCACCCTGCTCGTCAACCCCTCCGCCGGCGGCGGCCGGGCGCTGCGGGCGTTGCCCGCCGTGCAGGCCGAGCTCGACGCGCCTGGGCCTCGAGCACCGCACCGTGCGCACGGACTCGCTTCGCCCACGCCCAATCGCTGGCGCGGCGCGGCGGCCGACGCGGGCCGCATCGTCGTCACGCTGTCGGGCGACGGGCTCATCGGCGCGGTCGCGGGTGCGCTGCGCGGCCGGCCCGGCGCGGTCATGGGCATCCTGCCCGGCGGCCGCGGCAACGACTTCGCCCGCGCCAACGGCATCCCGCTGCGATCCCGGTGGCGGCCTGCAGCGCTGCTGGCCACCGGCGAGGCGCGGCCCATGGACGTCGGCGACGTCGACGGGCGCACGTTCGTGGGGATCGCGTCGCTGGGCTTCGACTCCGATCGCCAACCGCATCGCCAACGAGGCGCCGTGCGTGCCTGGGTCCGTTCGTGTACGCCTACGCGGCGCTGCGCGCGCTCGCGACCTGGCGGGCCGCGACGTTCGACGTCGTCGTCGACCGGGAGCGCCGCACGTTCACGCGGCTGGACGGTCGCCGCCGCCAACAGCAGGGCCTACGGTGGAGGGATGCTCCTCGCCCCCGACGCGCGCCTCGACGACGGCGAGCTCGACGTCGTGCTCGTCGCGCCGCGCTCGCGCTGCGAGTTCGTCGCGCTGCCTGCCGATGGTGTTCAAGGGCACGCACGTCCGCCTGGACGTCGGTCACCGTGCTGCGCGGGCGCGGAGGTGCGCGATCTCGGCCGACCGCCCGTTCGCCGTCTACGCCGACGGCGACCCGATCGGCGAGCTGCCGGTGACCGTCCGCGCCGTCCCGGGCGCGATCCGCGTCCTGCTGCCCGCGTGACGCTGCTGGGGGCCAAGCTCGCCGCGGCGCGCGCCGCCGGCGTCGTCTCGCGCCGCGCCGGGCGCGGCGGCACGTCGCTGCCGGGCAAGCTGCTGCTGCGCCTGGAGCCCGGCGCCGTCGGCGCGCTGAGCCGCGCGCCTGGCCGAGGGCAGCGCGGTCATCTCGGCCACCAACGGCAAGACGACGACGCGCCGCGATGGTCGCCGCGATCCTCGAGCGCGGCGGGCGCACGCCTCGTGCACAACCGCGCCGGCGCCAACATGGCCGGCGGCGTGGCCGGCGCGCTGCTGGAGGCCGCGGGCCGCGGCGGGTCGATCGCCGGCGACACGGGCCTGTTCGAGGTCGACGAGTTCTGGCTGGACCGGCTCGTCCCCCAGCTGCACCCGCGGGCCCTGCTGCTGGGCAACCTCTTCCGCGACCAGCTCGACCGCTACGGCGAGCTCGAGACGATCGCCGACCGCTGGGCGCGACGTCGTCGCCGCGGCGCCGGACACGACGCTCGTGCTCAACGCCGACGACCCGCTCATCGCCGACCTCGGCCGCGAGCGGACCGACACCGAGCGCGCCCTGTACTTCGGCGTCGAGGACCCGGCGATGGCGCTGAGCGGACATGGCGCACGCCGCCGACTCCAAGCACTGCCGCCGCTGCGGCGCGCCCTACCGCTACGACCTCGTCTTCCTCGGACACCTGGGCCACTACCACTGCGACGCGTGCGGCGCGTCGCGGCCGGCGCCCGCAGGTCGCGGCCGAGCGGGTCGTGCTCGACGGCCTGCGCGGCGCGCAGGTCACCATGCGCACGCCGGCGGGGACCGTCGAGGTGCGCCTGCCGCTGCCCGGGCTCTACAACGTCTACAACATGCTCGGGGCTGCGGCGCTGGCGCTGGCGCTGGGCGCGTCGCCGGCCGACCTGGTCGCCGGGCTGCAGACGGTCTCCCCCGCCTTCGGCCGCGCCGAGTCGGTGGCGCTGGCGGGCCGCGACGTGCTGCTGCTGCTCGTCAAGAACCCGGCCGGCGCCAACGAGGTGCTGCGGACGCTGGCCCTCGAGGACGGCGAGCACGACCTGCTCGCCGTGCTCAACGACAACATCGCCGACGGGCGCGACGTCTCCTGGGTGTGGGACGCCGACTTCGAGACGCTGGCCGGCCGCCTGCGGCGCGTGACGTGCAGCGGCACGCGCGCGGCCGAGATGGCGCTGCGGCTCAAGTACGCCGGGGTGCCCGAGGACCGCCTCGTCGTCGCAGCCCGATCTCAGCCGGGCCCTCGACGGCGCGCTGGCCGACGGCTCCGGACGCCTGGTCGCGATCCCGACCTACACGGCCATGCTCGAGCTGCGACGGCTCATCGTCGCCCGCGGGGCGGCCGGGAGCAGCTTCGCATGACGGGTACCGAGCGGCCGGAGGTCATCTGGCACGACGTGGAGTGCGGCGGCTACGCCGAGGACGTCGCGCTGTGGCGCGAGCTGGCCGACGCCGCGCCCGGCGGGACCGTCCTGGACGTCGGCGCCGGCAGCGGCCGGGTCGCCCTGGACCTCGCGGCCCGCGGCGCCGAGGTCGTGGCCCTGGACGCGGAGGCCGCCCTGCTGGAGGCCCTGGCGCGGCGCGCGGGCGACCTGCCGGTGCACACCGTATGCGCCGACGCGCGCGACTTCGCGCTGGGTCGGGAGTTCGGGCTCATCATCGTGCCGATGCAGACCCTGCAGCTGCTCGGCGGCCCCGAGGGCCGCGCGGCGTTCCTGCACTGCGCGCGCGAGCACCTCGTCCCGGGCGGCACGCTGGCCGCGGCGCTGGCCGACGCGCTGGACAGCTTCGACACCGAGTCCGACGGGCTGCCCGAGCCCGATGTCCACGAGGCCGGAGGCATGACGTTCGCCAGCCGGCCGCTGGCCGTCGTCGACGAGGGCGACCGCGCGGCGATCCACCGCCTGCGCGAGATCATCGCGCCGGACGGGGCGCGCAGTGAGACCCTCGATGTCATCCGCCTGGACCGCGTCACGGCCGCCGAGGTGCAGCGCGAGGCGGCGTCCCTGGGCTTCCGCCCGCGACCGGTGCGGCGCATCCCGGCCACCGACGTCTACGTGGGCTCGACGGTGGTGGTCCTCGGTGGCTGAGCGCACGCTGCGCGTCTGCGCGCTGTACCCCGACCTGATGAACATCTACGCCGACCGCGGCAACATGCTCATGCTCGAGCGCCGCTGCCGGTGGCGCGGTCTGGGCTTCGACGCTGACGGCGGCGGGCCTCGGCGACCGCGTCGACCCCGACGCCCACGACCTCTTCTACCTCGGCGGCGGCCAGGACCGCGACCAGCTCCTCTGCGCCCAGGACCTCGTCGACACCAAGCGCGACGCGCTGCACGCGGCGGCCGGCCGCGGCGCGATCGTCATGGGCATCTGCGGCGGCATCCAGCTCCTGGGCCACCACTACGAGCTCGGCGACCAGCGGGTGCCCGGCGTCGGGCTCGTCGACCTGCACACCGTGCGGGCCACCGACGGCTCGCGCCTGATCGGCAACGTCGCGATCGAGGTGCGGCTGCCGGGCCTGGCGGCCCCGCGCGTGCTCGCGGGCTTCGAGAACCACGGCGGACGGACGGTGCTGGGCCCGTCGGCACAGCCGCTGGGCCGCGTGCTGCGCGGCCACGGCAACGACGGACGCTCGGGCGCCGAGGGCGTGCTCGACGGCACGGTGATCGGCACCTACCTGCACGGCCCGCTGCTGCCCAAGAACGCGTGGTTCGCCGACTGGCTGCTGGCCACGGCGCTGGGCCTGGACCCCGCCGGCCTCGCCCCGCTGCACGACGAGCTCGAGGACGCCGCGCACGAGAGCGCGCGGCGCGCCGCCGGCGTCTAGGAGGCCGCCGGAACCGGCAGGGCGCCGACGACGACGAGGAGGTCACGGAAGGTGGCCTGCACCATCGTGGGCCGTCCCTCGCCCATCGCGCCGAGCGCCGCGTGGGTGAAGTCGCCCTCCAGCAGCACGAGGGTCGCGGTGCCCGCCACGGTGAACGCCTCGATGCGGCCCGGGCGCGGGTCGACCAGCGTGATGTCGCCCTCGGCCCGGGCGAGCGTGCCCTGCACGCTCAGGCACGTGTTGCCGCCGTGTGGTCCCGCGTCCTGGGTCGCGGCGAACACGTGGTGCCCGAGCTGGTCGTCCAGCCAGCGGCAGACGCCGTCGAAGTCGAGCTGCACGACACCGACCGTAGCGCGGGCGGCCGGCGCGCCACCGCGGGCGGCGGCCCTCGTGGCGCGGCCGCCCGTCGTCGGGCAGCTGCCTCCCAGACGGCGGCCGAGGCAGTGAACGGGTGGTGCCGGCCACGAGGTGCGGATCGTCGACGCGGTGTGCCACCAGGCCTCGATGGATGGTCTGGGTGCGGACATCGGGAACATCGCCGAGCACGTCGCCCACAAGGACCAGGCAAGGCCGATCTGCTGCGCGCGCTGGCCCGGCGGTCGTTCGCCGGGCGCATCGCGCCGGCCTCCAGCATGGTGGTCTACGGCGAGGGTCGCTACGCCTGCCCGGAGCACGGTCTCGTGGCTCCCGGACCCCGGGGCCACGGGCGACCTCGAGGCCGGGCGGTTCGATCCGCCGTGCCCGTCCTGCGGCCGGGCGCTCGAGCCGCGCCCGGTGCCCGAGGACGCCCCCGCCGACCGCTACGGACGGCGGATGCCGCGGGATACTCCGTATGCCGGAGTGGCCGGCATCGTCCGCTCCGCATTCGAGCGCGGTGAGGCGCCCCGCGTGTTCGAGGACGGCGCCCGGCTGCGTGACTTCGTGCACGTCGGCGACGTCGCGCGGGCCAGCGTGCCGGCCCTCGAGCGCGACTCCGTCGTCACCGGCGCCTTGCGCCGCGGCGACGTGCGCCACGTCTTCGGCACCCCGGACCGCGCCGCGGCAGTGCTCGGGTTTCGTGCGGAGGTGAGCCTGGAGGCGGGAATGGCCGAGTTCGCGCATGCCCCGCCGCGTTTGCCGGCCCGCGGGGCAGGCTAGGATCGAAGGCGCTGCCGGCCGCCGCACCGCCGCCCTCCCCGACCCGCTCCCTTCCCATCGCCCGGTCCGAGGGTCGTCCGATCGTCCGCAGCATTTCCCATAGAGTCTGTGGAGATTAGATGACCGCCTCCTCCGCCGCCACGCTCGAGTTCCGAAGGGCCTCCAAGGCGTACCCCGGGACGGCCGATCCGGCGATCCGCGAGCTCAGCCTCGAGGTCGGGGCCGGCGAGCTCGTGCATCCTCATCGGCCCGTCCGGCTCGCGGCAAGACGACGGCCATGCGCCTCGTCAACCGCATGATCGAGCTCACCGGCGGCGACGTCCTCGTCGACGGCGTGAGCGTCCGCGACCGCCCGCCGGCGGAGCTCCGGCGCACCATCGGCTACGCGATCCAGCAGATCGGGCTCTTCCCGCACCTCACCGTGGCCCAGAACATCGGCACCGTGCCCCGCCTGCTGGGCTGGGACTCCGGCCGCATCGGCTCGCGGGTGACCGAGCTGCTCGAGCTCGTCGGCCTCGAGGCCGGGATGGGCGAGCGCTACCCGGCGCAGCTCTCCGGCGGCCAGCGTCAGCGCGTCGGCGTCGCCCGCGCCCTGGCGGCCGATCCGCCGCTGCTGCTCATGGACGAGCCGTTCGGCGCCATCGATCCCGATCACGCGCGCCCGCCTGCAGGAGGAGTTCCGCCGCCTGCAGCGCGAGCTGGGCAAGACCGTCGTCTTCGTCACCCACGACATCGACGAGGCGCTCAAGCTCGGCGACCGCATCGCGGTCCTCAAGCCCGGCGGCGTGCTCGCCCAGTTCGCCTCCCCCGACGAGCTCATCCGCCATCCCGCCGACGACTTCGTCGAGGAGTTCGTCGGGGCCGAGCGCATGATCGAGCGGCTGGAGTGGCTGACCTCCGTGCGCCGCGAGGGCCAGCGGACGTGATCCTCGCCCAGGTCAAGATCCACCAGCGCGACCAGCACTCCTGCGTGCAGGACAACGGCTTCTGCCCGAGCTGGATCGCGCACCACCTCGGGCAGTACATGGCGCCGCTGTGGCGCCATCTCGAGCTGACCGTGGCCTCCGTGGCCCTGGGCACCGCCATCGCGCTGGTCCTGGCGATCGTCGCCCACCGGCGCCGCTGGCTCACCGGGCCCATCGTCGGCGTCACCGGCATCCTCTACACGATCCCGTCGCTCGCGTTCTTCGCGCTGCTGCTGCCGGTCACCGGCTTCGGCTTCGCCACGGCGCTGATCCCGCTGACGGCCTACACGCTGCTCATCCTGTTCCGCAACATCGTCACCGGGCTGGACAACGTCCCCGACGAGGCCCGCGACGCGGCGCTGGGCATGGGCTTCACCCCGCGCCAGCTGCTGTGGCGCGTCGAGATGCCGCTCGCGCTGCCCGAGATCTTCGCCGGCCTGCGCGTCGCGACCACGACGACCGTGGGCCTCGCGGCGCTGGCCTTCTACGCCGGCGGCGGCGGCCTGGGCCAGCAGATCCTCAGCGACATCGCGTTCAAGTCCAACGTCGCGGTCGCGGGCCTGCTCTGCGTCCTGCTGGCCTTCGTGCTTGACCTCGCGCTGCTCGGCGCCCAGCGGCTGCTGCTGCCGTGGCAGCGGGTGAGGGCGGCGTGAGGGACGCGATCGACTACCTGCTGCACGCCCGCGAGTCCGTCGGCGGCGGGGTGCAGATCGGAGGCAGCCATCTGCTGCCGCTGCTGTGGACCCACCTGCGCGTGACCTTCGAGGCGATCCTGATCGCCTGCCTGGTCACGCTGCCGATCGCCATCTGGCTCGGGCACAAGGGCCGCGCCCAACTGGCCGCGAGCACCGCCGCCAACGTCGGGCGCGCGGTGCCGAGCTTCGCCGTGCTCGTCTTCTTCAGCACCTACCTCGGCCTCAACATCGGCAACCTCGTCTTCGCCATGGTGCTGCTGGCGATCCCGCCGATCTTCACGAACACCTACGTCGGGATCCGCCAGGTCGACCGCGACGTCGTCGACGCCGCCCGCGGCATGGGGCTGACCGAGCGCCAGCTCGCCATGCGCGTCGAGCTGCCGCTGGCCCTGCCGCTGGTCTTCGGCGGCATCCGCACCTCGGTCGTCAACGTCCTGGCCACCGCCACGCTCGGCCCCTACGTCGGCGTCGACACGCTCGGCGTGCCGATCGTCAACGCCAACGTCCACGGCGACGCCGGCCGGCTGGGCACCGCGATCCTCATCGCCGTGCTGGCCATCGCCGCCGAGCTGATCTTCGCCGGCCTGCAGCGTGCCGTCACGCCGCGCGGCCTCAAGCTCTCCCAGCAGACCACCCCCAAGGAGGAACCGGCACATGCGATCCCGCAGTGTGCTCGCAGCGATCGCCGCCCTGGCCCTGGCCCTCGGCCTGGCCGCCTGCGGCAGCAGCAGCGACAACAGCAACAACGGCGGCGGGTCGGCGCAGACGCCGGCCCCCACGACGGCCCAGGACACGGGCAAGCTCATCCAGAGCAACCCCGAGAACGGGTCCAAGCCGACGATCACGATCGGCTCCAAGAACTTCACCGAGCAGTTCATCCTCGGCGAGATCTACGCGCAGGCGCTGCAGGCGGCCGGCTACAAGGTCAAGAAGCAGCTCAACCTCGGCTCCGAGCAGATCGCGCTCAAGGCGCTGAAGGCCGGGCCGCGTCGACGCCTACCCCGAGTACACCGGCACGGCGCTGACGAGCTTCTTCAAGGTCAAGAACGACGACGTCCCCAAGGACGAGCACGCCGCCTACGACCAGGCCAAGGCGCGACTTCGCCAAGGATCGGCTTCACGGCGCTGACGCCCACGCCGTTCACCGACTCCAACGGCTTCGCCGTGACCCAGGAGAGCGCTCAGAAGGCGCGGCAACGTCACCAAGCTGTCGGACCTCAAGGCCAAGGCCTCGACGCTGACCGCTCGCCGGCCCGCCGGAGTGCCAGCAGCGCCCGGACTGCATGCTCGGCCTCGAGAAGGTCTACGGGCTGAAGTTCAAGACGTTCAAGTCGATCGACCTGGCCAAGCGCCACGAGGTGCTCAAGAACGGCCAGGCCGACGTGTCGCGGGTCTTCACCACCGACGGCCAGATCAAGGCCGACAACCTGGTCCTGCTCAAGGACGACAAGCCGCTGTTCCCGCCCTACAACGCGTCGCTGATCGCCACGACGTCGGTCGTCGACGCGGCCGGCCCCGACTTCCAGAAGACGTCGACGCTCGGTCACGACGGGCCTGACCACCGAGGTCATGCAGGAGCTCAACTCCCGCGTGGACCTCGACAAGCAGACGCCGGCGAAGGTCGCGGCGAGTACCTGAAGGAGGCGGGCTACCTCCAGAGAGCCCTGCGACGACCGTCGGGTCACCGTGCGCGGCTCAGCGCGAGCCCGTACCGCTGATGTCGCCCGCGTCGGTGCAGCGCGTCGATGGCCTGCGGCGCGAGGTCGTCGCGGATCGACGCCCTCGACCTTGACGTTGCCCGCGTCGGTCGCTCGCGTCGACGCGGTAGGGGCCGTAGGGCACCGTGACGCGGACGTCGCCGGCGTCGCTCTTGGCCTCGGTGCGGGCGGGCTGGCCGAAGAGGTCCAGCGACACGTTGCCCGCGTCGGTCATCGCCCGCACGGTGACGGGCTCGAGGCGGTGGGTGCGGATGTCGCCGGAGTCGGTCTCGATGTCGGCCCGGCCGCTGAGCCCGCGCAGGTCCACGTCGCCGGCGTCGGTGTTGCACGTCGACGTCGACCTCGGGCGGGGCGTCGATCATGAGGTTGCTGCGGCAGCGCAGCACGCGCCTTCAGGCCGCCGCAGCGCGTGTCGATCGTCAGCGCGCCGTTGACGTAGCGCTCGTGGACGCTCGGGCCGGTCCAGCAGCCAGGCGTCGTGGCGGTGGACGACCACGTCGCTGGTCAGGCCGGCGCGGATGTCGACGTCGCCCGCGTCGGCGCGGACGACGATCCGGTGCGACCCGGCCGGGCGACGACGTCGTGTCTGGTGCGGTCGCGGTGCAGCATCTCCGACAGCCCGAACGACGGACCCGCTCAGCACGAGCAGGCCGAGCGCGGCCAGAGGACGATCCGGGCGGTCGACACGGCCAGACGGTAGAGCCGCGCGCCGCCGGGAGGTACGGCTGCCACCCTTTCTCGCATCCCCACTGCCCGGTACCCCCGATCGGGGGATGGACCCGCCGCCGGCGACGCCACGGTACGCTGCGGTCCGATGCCGCCCCCGTCGGCCGTCGACGAGCTCGACGTCCGGCTGCTGCGCGACGGGCGCGCGTGCGCCGGTCCGCTCGCCGCCCGGGCGACGCGGCGGCTCGACCACCGTAGCGCGCGATGCCGTCGACGCCGCCGTTCGCGACGTCGCGGCCGGGCGCGCGGCAGGCGGACGACGTCGATCGCCTGCCCGCCTCGGCGTCGGCCAGGTCCGACGTTGCCCGCCGACGGACGGCTGCTGCTCGGCCTCGCCTCGGCTGCTGCCGGCGCTTCGGCGCGCTGACCGAGCGCGCGCCGCGCGACGCGGCGCTGCGATCGCCGCGGTGCAGCTGCCGCGGCCTCCGACCGATCCCGAAGGCTGATCCGCGGTCCGGGCTGGGCGGCAGCCCTCGACGACCGACAGCGCGGCGCCAGAGGCCGAGGCGGCTCAGCGCCGCCGACCGGCCGGCGACCGGCATCGCGCCAGCGTGCGGATGCTCAGTGCCCCTTCTGGGCACCGCGGCGCGTGAGCGGTCGTCGAGCTGCAGCCTGGCCGCGCGCGGTCGCTCCGGCACGACCGCGGCGCCGACGGCACGTGGGCTCCTCGAGGCCGCTACCGCGCGCGTGTCGCCGCGGCCCCTCGGGGCGCAGCAGCCACGGCCGCTGCAGGGACCGTCTGCGCGCGCCGCGGGCGGCACGCGCGTTCGCCGGCGTCAGCCGGACGCCGCTCAGACCGAGAAGCGCGCGTAGCGCTCGGCGACCGCGGAGGGCAGCGCGGGCCACGACGTGGACGCCCTCGGCGGTGTCCTCGCGGTGCAGGTCGCCGGCGACGTCGTGCAGCTCGGCCAGCCGGCCGCCCTCGGAGTAGGGCAGCAGCAGCTCGACCGACGGCAGCGTCCGCGCGAAGGCCGGCTCGATCGCCTCGCGCAGGGCTCGAGGCCCTCGCCGGTCAGCGCGCTCACCGGCGACGCCGTCGGGATGGCGGTGGCGCAGCCGCGGCGCGCTGTTCGTCGTCGAGCAGGTCGACCTTGTTGAGCACGAGCAGCCGCGGGCGGTCGCCGGCGCCGATCTCCTCGAGCGTGTCCTCGACGGCGCGCAGCATCTCCATGCGGTCGTCCTCCTCGGGCGCGAGGCGTCGAGCGACGTGCAGGATCAGGTCGGCCAGCCGCGTCTCCTCGAGCGTCGCGCCGAACGCGTCGACGAGCTGGTGGGGCAGCTTGCGGATGAACCCGACGGTGTCGGTCATGCAGGTAGGGGCGCCCGTCGATCTGCAGCTGGCGCGTCGTCGGGTCCAGGGTGTGGAAGAGGCGGTCGCGGACGCCGACCTCGCTGCCGGTCAGCGCGTTGAGCAGCGTCGACTTCCCGGCGTTCGTGTAGCCGGCGAGCGCCACCTGCGGCAGGTGCGCGCGCTCGCGCTCGGCGCGCTGGACCGCGCGTGTGCCCTTGACGTGCTCCAGCCGGCGGCGCAGCGCCGAGATGCGGTCGCGCGCGAGGCGGCGGTCGGTCTCGATCTGCGACTCGCCCGGTCCGCGGGTCGCGAAGCCGCCGCTGCACGCCGCCGAGGCGCTCGAGGTGCGTCCACAGGCCGCGCATCCGCGCGAGGTTGTACTCGAGCTGGGCCAGCTCGACCTGGAGCTTGCCCTCGGCCGTGTTGGCGTGCGCGGCGAAGATGTCGAGGATCGACCGCCGTGCGGTCGACGACCGACATCCCGAGCTCCTTCTCGAGGTTGCGCTCCTGGCGCGGGCGTCAGCTCGTCGTCGACGACGACGACGTTGGCGTCGGCGGCCTTGGCCGCCTCCTTGACCTCCTCCAGCTTGCCCGGGCCGAGGTAGGTGTTCGGGGTGCGGGCTTGTCGCGGTGCTGGACGGACTGGCCGACGACGGCGACGCCCGCGGTGCGCAGCAGCTCGTGCAGCTCGGAGAGGTCGTCGCCCGTCCTCGAGCGCGGCGATGCAGAAGGCGCGCTGCTTGGC
Organism: Terriglobia bacterium; assembly: GCA_963824985.1. Taxonomy (GTDB): domain Bacteria; phylum Acidobacteriota; class UBA6911; order UBA6911; family UBA6911; genus JAFNAG01. Next base: position 334,982 of record CAWGRQ010000036.1, on the reverse strand, counting down.
GCGCGCCTGCTGCTGTGGCGCGGTCCCGATCGCGGTTCGGCGCGGTGCGCCCGTTGCGACTGCGTTCCATGTGCCTCGTGAGTCTAGGCGCCCGGTACCGGGCGCCGGGCGTCCGGGGTGTCGCGGGCTCCGGGATCCCTGGCCGACGCCCGGGCATCCCCACTTCTGGGGGCCGCGCTGGACGGATGATCGACCGGCCATCGGACATGCAGGAGTACGTCGCCACGGAGGTGTGACCGTGACGGACGTCCCGACGACCCGACGACTGGATCCGCATCGGCGCCGCGGCCGCGGCGCTCGGGCGTCAGCGTCGACACGCTGCGCCGCTGGGAGCGCGACGGGCGCATCCAGTTCGAGCGCCGCGGCCAGCAGCGCTACCTGCCCGCCGACGAGCTGGCCGGCGCTCCTGCGCGAGCGGGCGCGCGAGGGCCGTCCAGCGCGCGCAACCGGCTGCAGCGGCATCGTCCTCGGCGTGCGCCGCGACGGCGTCATGGCGCAGATCGACATGGCCTGCGGGCCCTACCGAGTCGTGTCGCTGATGTCGCGCGAGGCGGCCGACGACCTCGGCCTGCAGCCCGGCGACCAGGCCGTCGGCGCTGATCAAGTCGACGACGGTGGTCGTCGAGACGCGCTGAGCAGCGGCGCGCGCGCCGGCGGCGGCAGCCGGTCGTAGCGGTCGGCCAGCACGGCGACCGGCAGCACGATGACGCCCTCGCGCGGGTCGCCGACCCAGCCGCCCCGGCCCAGGCCGCCAGCGTGTAGGCCGCGTAGGCGGCGGCGCAGGCGTCGAGCTCGTCGAGCGTGCGGTGCCACAGCCCGCCGTCGTCGTCGACGACGCCGCGCAGCTTGCAGCGCGGCGATGCGCTGCTGCAGGCCCCAGGGCGTGCGCTTCGGCGACGGGCGGTGGCCGAGCAGCGCGCAGAAGACCGCGTCCGGGTAGGTCTCGCACGAGGCGGCCGAAGCGCAGCGCCCCGTCGCCGACCGGGCCCTCGTGGCGCGCCCGGGACGCGTCGGGCGGAACGAGCTCCAGCGCCGTCGAGCGCGGCGAAGAGCTCGAAGCCGACCTGCCATCCACCGCTCCCAGCGCGAGAGCGCCTGGTCGGCCGACGGGCACCGGGTACAGCGGCAGCCGGCGGCGGAAGAGCAGCGCGTCGCACACGCGCATGCGCTCGTAGCGGCCGTCCGGCAGCCCGAGCGTGCCGCGCAGCGGCGTGCCGGGCGCGAGCAGGTCCAGGCGCGGCCCCGACGGCGCGTCGATCGCCACGACCGCCTCGCCGCCGAAGCCGGACGGTCCGGGCCACGCGGCTCGACCGTCGCCGGGCTCGTAGAACGTCGCCACGAGCTCGCGGCTGGTCGGTCCGCCCCCGGCGCTCGTGCAGCGTGACGAGCTGCTGGTTGGCCGGGCTTGGCCGAGACGTCGATGCCGCAGTAGCGCATGGGGTCGGTCGCCCGGCGCCTGGCGATCGGCCGGCGGGGAGCGGTCCTGAAGCCTAGTCGGGCGATAGCGTGGCGCCCATGACCGACGCCCTCGCCGACCGCCTCGCCGCCGCGTCGCTGGAGCTCGTCGACGTCGCCGTCGGAGTCGCGGCGACGAAGCCGCGCTCGCCGCCCACGTGCTCGAGTCCTGGGCGACCGGGCGCCGCGACGCGGGCGACACGTGCGTCCTGGCGGGCGTGACGGAGCGCGCGCGACCGGCCGCTCGTGCTGCTGGCCGGGCACCTCGACACCGTCCCGGCCCAGGGCAACCTGCCCGGGCGGCGCGACGACGGCGGGTGACCGGCCTCGGCGCCGCCGACATGAAGGCGGCGCTGGGCGTGATGATCGAGCTGGCGCTGCCGCCCGCCGAGGCCGCCACGCGTCGACGTCGGCTTCGTGTTCTTCGGGCGCGAGGAGCTGCCGTTCGGCGACAGCGCGCTGACGCCGCTGCTGGACCGCGAGCCCGGGCTGCGCACGGCCGACCTCGTCGTCGTCATGGAGCCCACCGACAACGAGATGCACGCCGGCTGCGTCGGGCAACATCAACGCGACGTGGACCTTCCGCGGCACCGCGGGCCACAGCGCGCGGCCGTGGCTGGCCGACAACGCGATCCACCGGGCCGCCGCCGGCATCGCCGAGCTCGCGCGGCTGGAGCCCGTCGACCACGAGTTCGCGGGCCTGACCTTTCGCGAGGTCGTCTCCGTGGTCACCATCGCCGGCGGCGTCGCACGCAACGTCGTGCCCGACACGTGCGTCGGCGGAGATCAACATGCGCTACGCGCCCGGCACGTCGGCCGCCGAGGCCGAGGCCCGGCTGCGCGCCCTCTGCGAGCCCCACGGCGAGCTGGCGATCGACGGCAACGCGCCGTCCGGCGCCGTGCCGCGAGGCCAACGCGCTGGTGGGCGCGCCTCGTGCGGTCCGGGGACCTGGACACGGCGCCCAAGCAGGCGTGGACGCCGGTGGCCGAGTTCGCCGCGCGCCGGCGTGGACGCCGTGAACTTCGGCCCGGGCGAGCCGCGCTTCGCGCATCGCCGCGACGAGCGCGTGGTCGAGGTCTCGGCTCGTCGCGCTCCCACGAGATCCTCGAGCGCTTCCTGTGCGCCTGAACCCGGTCCTCGCCGGCCTGGCGACCTACCCGTTCGTGCGCCTGGACGAGGCGCGCGCCCAGGTGCGGCCCGCGGGCATCGATCTCATCGACTTCGGCGATCGGCGAGCCGCGCGAGGACACCCCGCCGTTCATCCGCGAGCGCGCTGGCCGACGCGCTCGAGCCGGTCTCGACCTACCCCTGGCGGCGGGCCTGCCGGAGCTGCGCGCGGCGATCGCGCGCTGGGTCGCAGCGGCGCTTCGGCGCGACGCTGGACCCCGAGACGCGAGATCGTGCCGACGCTCGGCTCCAAGGAGGCGATCTTCCACCTCGCCGCAGGTGGTCGGCGGCGACGCCGTGGCCGTCACCACGCCCGGCTACCCGGTCGCGGCGCGGGGCGCGCGCTTCGCCGGGCGCGAGGTCGTCGAGCTGCCGCTGCGACGCCGAGCGCGGGCTTCCTGCCCGATCTCGACGCACTGCGGCCCGACCTGCTGGGCCGCCTGGCCGTCCTGTGGCTCAACTACCCGAACAACCCGACCGGCGGCGACCGCGCCCGCTGCGAGCTCTACGAGCGCGCCGCCGAGCTGGCGCGCGCGAGCACGACTTCGTCCTCGCCTCCGACGAGGCCTACTCGGAGCTGTACGTTCGGCGGGCGAGCCGCCGGTGTCCGGCGCTGCAGGTCGCCGACCGGCGCAACGTGATCGTGCTCAACACGCTGTCCAAGCGCTCGTCGATGCCCGGCTACCGCTCCGGCTTCGTGGCCGGCGACCCGGACGCTGATCGCCGCGCTCAAGCGCTATCGGCCCAACGTCGGCGTCGCGCCCCAGGAGTTCGTCCAGCGCGCCGTCGGTCGGCCGCCTGGGACGACGAGGCGCACGTCGAGGAGGTGCGCGCGCGCTACCGCGCCAAGCGCGACGTGCTGCTGCCGGCGCTCGCAGGCGGCCGGCTTCTACCAGCGCCGGCGGCGACGCGACGTTCTTCCTCTGGCTGCGACGCCGGCGAGCGAGGACGACGAGGCGCTGCGCGCTGCGCTGCTCGACGCGCGGCGATCGTGCTGCGCGCCCGGGCTCGTTCTTCGGCGCCGGCGGGCGAGGGCTTCCTGCGGCTTCGCGCTCGTGCCGACGCCCGACGCGTGCGCGCGCGCGGCGCGCTGCTGCCGGCTGATCCCGCCCGCGGTCCGGGCGGACGCCGGAGGGCGCCGGACGGTCAGTCGTTGGCGTGCAGGGCGGCGTTGAGGCCGCCCCAGGTCACCGGAGCGCGGCAGCGCCTCGACCGCGCCGGTCTGCGAGTTGCGGCGGAACAGCAGGCCGTCGGCGCCGGACAGCTCGAGCGCCTTGACGACCTCGCCGTCGGGCAGCGTCACGCGCGTGCCGGCCGTCACGTAGAGGCCGGCCTCGACGATGCAGTCGTCGCCGAGCGAGATGCCGAGCCCGGCGTTGGCGCCGAGCAGGCAGCGCTCGCCGATCGAGATGATCGTCGCGTGCCGCCGCCCGACAGCGTGCCCATGATCGACGCGCCGCCGCCGATGTCCGCTGCCGTCGCCGACGACGACGCCGGCCTGATGCGGCCCTCGACCATCGAGGCGCCGAGCGTGCCGGCGTTGAAGTTCACGAAGCCCTCGTGCATGACCGTCGTGCCCTCGGCGAGATGCGCGCCGAGGCGGACCCGGTCGGCGTCGGCGATCCGCACGCCGCTCGGCGCGACGTAGTCGGTCATCCGCGGGAACTTGTCGACGCCGTGCGACGGCGAGCGGCTCGCCGGCGCGCGCGGAAGCGCAGCGCGACGTCGGCAGCGCCGCGAGGTCGACCGGGCCGTGGTTGGTCCACGCGACGTTGGGCAGGACGCCGAAGATGCCCGTCGAGGTTGAGGCCGTGCGGCGTGCACGAGGCGGTGCGAGAGCAGGTGCAGGCGCAGGTAGGCGTCGTGGGCGTCGGCGGGCGAGGCCTGGAGGTCGCTCGACGACGGTCAGGACGGCCGTGACCGACGTCGCGCAGTCGTCGGGGCGCGCCGCGGCGGCGACCGCGCCGCCGCCAGGTCGGTGGCCTGGCGACTGCAGCGGGCGGGTGCCGCCCTGCGCCCCAGCGGCGCGTCGTCGACGCCCAGGCGCGGCGAGGTAGAGCGTGTCGAGGACGCGGCCGTCGGGGGTGGCGGTCGCCAGGCCGATGCCCCATGCGCCGCCGCTGATCGCTGCTGCTCGCTCATGTGCCCCGACCCTAGTCGCGCCGCGCGGCCGGCCCGCGGCTCAGGCGGTCGGCGGCAGCTGGCCAGCGCTCTGCTCGCCGCGCGTACACCGGGACGGCCCAGCCGGTCAGGTCGACGTGCAGCGCTCTCGTCGACGTCGACCACGAGCTCGCCGCCGTCGAGCTCCACCGTCACCGGGCGAGTCGCCGCCGCGCAGCACGTGCGCGACCGCCGCGCCGCTGGCGCCGGTGCCCGACGACGCTCGTCTCGCCCACCCCGCGCTCGAAGATGCGCGCGCGGATCGCGGTCGGGCGCGAGCGCGCGTCCAGAACGAGACGTTGGTGCGGTTCGGGAACGCGGCGTGGTGCTCGATCGCCGGGCCCGAGCTGCGGCGAGGTCGAGCGCCTCGAGCTCGCTCGGCGTCGGCGACGCGGATCGGCGCACTGCGGGTTGCCGATCGTGACGTGCTGGAAGCGCCAGGTCCCCCGCCGCCTGGAGCGCCCGGCCCGTCTCGCCGCCGGCGGGAAGTCGCGGACGCAGCGCGCGCGGCCCATGTCCAGCGGCAGGAGCGCTCGTCGATGGATCGTCGGCGCGGATCTCGCCGGCGACGGTCTGGATCGAGAACTGTCGCGCCTGCGGTCCAGCCGCGGCGGCGCAGGTACAGGACGGCCTCGCGCGCGCCGTTGCCCGACAGCTCGGCCTCCGAGCCGTCGGGGTTGAAGATCCGCAGGCGCGCGACGAAGCCCGTCGGCGTCGGGCGGGCGCGAGCTCGAGCACGCCGTCGGCGCCGACGCCGAGGTGGCGGTCGCACAGGCGCCGCACGCGCGGCGGGTCAGCGCGAACGGCAGCCGGCCGCGCTCGAGGATGATGTAGTCGTTGCCGAGCGCCTGCCACTTCTCGAAGCGCATCGGCGCGCGAGACTCATGCCGACGCAGCTCGGCGCGCGACGTCCGCGGCGCGCGCCCGGTGAGTCGACGTGCTCGACGCCGGGCAGCTTGCGCAGCCAGGTGAGCTGGCGCTTGGCGTAGCGGCGCGTGCGCGTCTTCATCGCCTCGACGTCGCCGGCCAGCAGCTCGTCGAAGCCGAGCGCCTTGCGCGCGGTGGCCGACGCGCCCGCGGCGTCGCGCCGCGCGCACCTCGTCGCGCGCGCCGGCGGCGACCATCGCGTCGACGCGCGCGTCGATGCGCGCGTGCAGCGCGTCGCGGTCCATCGTCAGGCCGACGAGCAGCGTCGGGTGGCGCGTGTCGGTGGTCCAGAGCCGGTTGTCGCGCCGGCGGGCGCGGTCGGCTGCGCGCCGGCGCCTCGCAGCTCGAGCGCGCGGACGACGCGATGGCGGTCGTGCGGGTCGATGGCGGCCGCGACCGCGGGCGCGCGGCCGGCCAGCTCGGCGTGCAGCGCCTCGGGCGCCGCGGGCGCCGGCGTCGGCCATGCAGCGCGCTCGCGGACCCCGGGCGCCGGCGGCGGGCGCAGGTCGAGCTCGGCGAGCGCGGCGCGCAGGTACAGGCCGGTGCCGCCGACGACGATCGGCGTGGCGCCGCGCGCTCGAGCAGGTCGTCGATCTCGGCGTGGGCCAGCTCGCGCGTAGCGCGCCGACGGAGAACGTCTCGTCGCACGGCCAGGAAGCGACACGAGCCGGTGCTCGAGCCGCTCGCGCTCGTCGCGGCGTTCGCCGACGCCGGTCAGGATCGCCAGCCCCTCGTAGACCTGCAGCGCGTCGGCGGAGACCGCGACGGGTCCTCGCCGCGGGCGCGCAGCCGGTCGGCGACCGCGATGCGCCAGCTCGGTCTTGCCGACGCCGGTCGGCCCGAAGAGGGCGAGGACGGGCACGGCGCGCAGGATGCCAGCCCGGGGCGAGCGTGGCCGTGCGCTGGCGCATGCCCCACGCCCGGCGCGGGGAGCGCGGATGGCGCGAACGTGGGCTCATGCCCCACCTTCGCGCCATCGGCGCCGGTCTGGTGCCGGCGGGACCGCCCCCCGGCGCGATCGCACGCGGCGGCGCGGACCCGGCGCGCCCGGGTCACCGGCGTCGGCACCACTTCACCCCCGCGCATGAAAGGGTTGGCCGATGGAGCTCAGGGGTTCATCGGTCCTGCTCACCGGCGCCACCGGGGGCATCGGCCACGCCATCGCCCGGCGCCTGCACGCCGAGGGCGCCGCCCTGCTGATCACGGGCCGGCGCGCCGACGTCCTCGAGCCACTCGCGACCGAGATCGGAGGCCGTGCGACGGCCGTGGATCTCGCACGGCGCGACGAGGTCGATCGCCTCCTCGAGGAGGCGGCGGACGTCGACGTGCTCGTCGCCAACGCCGGGGTGCCCGCGTCGGGCGACGTCCTGGACTTCCGCGTGGACCAGATCGACCTGGCGCTGGAGGTCAACCTGCGTGCGCCCATGGTGCTGTCGCGCGTGCTGGGTGAGCGCATGGCGGCCCGCCGGCGCGGCCACATCGTGCTCATCTCGTCCCTGTCGGGCAAGTCCAGCCAGTCGGGCAGCGCCGTCTACAGCGCCACGAAGTTCGGGCTGCGCGGCTTCGGTCAGGGCCTGCGCGGCGACCTCGCCCCTCGCGGCGTGGGCGTCAGCGTCGTGTTCCCCGGCTTCATCCGCAACGCCGGCATGTTCCACGACGCTCAGACCAAGCTGCCGCGGGGCGTGGGCACGAGCACCCCGGAGGAGGTCGCGGCCGCCGTCGTCCGGGCGATCACGCAGGACAAGGGCGAGGTCGACGTCGCGCCCATCGCGATGCGCGCCGGCGCGACGTTCGCGGGCGTCGCGCCGGAGCTCTCGGCCCGGGTCGCCAGGCGCCTCGGCGCCGAGGACATCGCCGGCCAGATGGTGCGCGGCCAGGCCCACAAGCGCTGAGCGGGCGACGCTGCGGGCGGTTTCCCGCCGTCGCCGCCGGCGGTGGTCACCGACCGACCCGCGGCCTCGCGGCCCGGGCGGCCGCGGTCAGGCGGCCTCGGCGCGCCGCGTCTCGGCCGAGAGGGCGCGCAGCACCTCCGACGAGAGCCGGGCGCCCTCCGCCGGGCTCTCCGGCGAGACGCCGATGCGCACGACGGTCTCGTCGCCGTCGATCTCCTCCAGCGCGACGCGCGGCTTGTCGCGCATCGCGGTCTCGACGGTCTCCTCCAGCAGCGCCTGGATGTCGATCGGGGTGACCCCGGGCCGCAGCCGCGCCCGGAGGTTGACGCCGGAGGGCTCGGTCAACGGGATGACCGCCACGTTCAGCACGACGTTGTTGGGGACCATGATCTGGTCCTCGCCGTTGGAGAAGATCGTGTAGAGCAGCCCGAGCGAGCTGACCACGCCCTCGATGTTCCCGGCCAGGCCGCCGCCCTGCAGCCGCACGCGGTCACCGACGCGGAACGGCCGCGCGCTGAGCAGGACCAGCCCGGCGAAGAGGTTGCCGAACGTCTGCTGGGCGGCGAGACCGAGGATGACCGCGGTGAACGCACCGCCGACGGCGAGCGTGCGCGGGTCGAGGCCCGCGACCCGCAGCGCGACGATGACCGAGACGACGATCGTGAAGAACCGGACGAGGAAGCCGATCGTGCCGGCCGTCGCCGGGATCGAGTCGCCGGAACAGCGTCGGGCCGGCGGCGCGACCGAGGTCTCGCGCGAACTGCCAGCCCAGGGCGACGAGCGCGATGACGGTGGCGATCCGGACCGGCTCGTCGATGCCGAAGATCCCCCGCCGGTAGGAGTACAGGACGAGCACGCCGGCGATCATCGGCAGCAGCACCAGGGTCTGGATGCGCGCGCGCTTCACGGCGCGGGCGCTCAACTGACGGGCCAGGCCCGCCTCGCGCCAGCTGTGGCTGCGGGTGTGCAGGAGCATCTTCATCGTCTCCTCGGGGTCGGTGGTGGCCGGGGCCTCTGGTCTCCTTCCACCATGGGACCCGCCTTGAACCGCTGTGTGTCGCCGCGCACACATTGCCGAAGGCGAGAAACCCCTGCACCGCATGCAGATGCTGCGCGTGCGCACCGGGCGGATCGAGGCCGACGATCAGACCCGACGGGCACCCGGCCGAGCTCCGGGCGACGTCCGCGTGCCGACAGCGCCCGACGCTCAGGGGCGCGTGCGCTCGCTGTCCTTCGCCGGCCGCGCGACCGTGCCCGGAACCGGGATCGCCGGCGGGGGGATCGCCACGCTCCACCCGCATCCGACGCAGCGGATCCACACCTGCGACGCTGGGTCGGGCTCACCATCGCCGCCGGTGGCGACGACATGCGCGCAGCGGCCGCAGATGTAGGCGTCGTACCCGGTGCCGAGCTGCGGGATCTCGGCGTGAGCGAGCTCCGCGACGTGCTCGGACGGGACGGCCTGGACGCTGTATACGACCACTTTCCGGACCGTAACCGTCCGGGGTGGCGGAAGGCAAGTGCCGGCGGGCCGGGCGTGCGCGAAGCCCCCGAGTGGGGATGGCGCCCATCGCACTGTCAGGTTCTCGATCATGTCGGTGTGCCGTTGAGTCATCTCGTTCTCGAATACCGTCGTGCCGCTGAAGGTCCGCGGCTGCGCGATCGAGGATGAGCATGCCGCCGGGAAGGGCGAGTTGCGCGTCGCTGACCGCGGTGAAGGAGAAGTTCGTGGTGTCCACGGTCAGGAAGGTGCAGATGATGTGGTCGGTCGCATACACGCTCTTTACATGCTTCTTGTGGTTGCCGACGTAGTCGTTGTCGGTCGCGATGAAGTAGTCCCCGGCGGCCGGCGCGGCGTTCGGGTTCGTGATGGCCTTGCCCGTCGCATCGAAGGTCTGACTCGTGATCTGCTTGCTGAAGAAGTGATACGTCCGCCTGGACGCAGCACTCGCGGGCATCGCAACGGCGACCGAGACGAGCAGCGATCCGGCGAGCATCATCGGGTACCTGCGCACGGCGAACATCTCGATCGGCTTCGGGTGATGAAACGAGGCTTCCCCAAGGGGCCAGAAGGCCGAGGACGACCGGGGCAGCGATCAGAACAGCGCCTCCTGCACGGCGCGGGGCGGAGCGGACCGATCTTGCGGTCGCGGACCCCGGAACGCGCGGCCCGGCGCACGCGCCGCGCGGTCGATGGGCCGCGCGTCGGCCGGATCGCGCCGGAATGGCGCCATCGGCCGCGTCCGGACGCTGCGCAGCAGCCGACTGAGACGCTCGCGCTCGGCCTTGCGGCAGGTAGGCCCCGCGCGCGTAGAGCTCCTCGTACCGCTCGACGAGGTCGGGGCGCTGCGGCCGCCAGCCAGCTCCATGAACACCTCGCGCACCTCGCCGCGCAGGTGCAGCGCCGATCCCGCCGATGCTCGTCGCCCCGGCCTCGGCGGCCGCCTCGAGGATGGCCTCGCACCTGCGCGGGTCGTCGTTGATGCCCGGCATGAGCGGCGCGACAAGAACTCCGGTCGGGATGCCGGCGCGGTTGAGCTCGGCCACCGCCTCCATCCGCGCACGCGGGTTGGGCGTGTGCGGCTCGGTGGCGCGCCATGCCTTCTCCTCCAGCGTCGGGATCGATGAGGTTGGCGCTGATGTCGGTCACCGCGGCGATCTCCCGCAGCAGCGGCAGGTCGCGGAGCAGCAGCGGCGACTTCGTGAGCACCGAGCACGGGTTGCGCGCAGTCGCGCAGCGCCTCCCAGATGCCCGGCATGAGCCGGTAGCGGCCCTCGACCCACTGGTAGGGGTCGGTGTTCGTCCCCATCGCGACGTGCTCGCCCTTCCACGACGGCCGCGCGCAGCTCGGCCCGCAGAACCTCGGGCGCGTTGACCTTGACGACGATCTCGCGCTCGAAGTCGCGTCCGGCGTCGAAGTCGAGGTAGGTGTGGGTCGGACGGGCGAAGCAGTACACGCACGCATGGCTGCAACCCCGATAGGGGTTCACGGTCCACCGGAACGGCATCCGTGAGGCCTCGGGCACGCGGTTGAGCGCGCTACTTGGCGCGCACCTCGTAGAAGCGCATGTCCAGTGCCTCTGGCGCGTCGAAGCGGCGGACGACCGCCCCGTCGCGATACCCGGGCAGCCGCGTGCCGCGCCTCGGCCTCGATCTTCAGGTTGTCCCAGCGCACGAACACATGTTCGCATGCCGGGTGGATGGAGCGCGCCGGGCGGTCAGCCGGCTGCCGCGCGGGCCAGCAGCGACATCTCGCCCGTCAGCGTCTGGCGCGTCGCGGCGGTGATGGCCACGCCCACGATGTCTCCCGGCTCGGCGAGGCCCGCGAAGTTGACGACCTTGTTGTGGCCCGTGCGGCCGCGCAGCCGGGACGGGTCCGTGCGCGACGAGCCCTCGACGAGCACGTCGAGCGTCCGGCCGACGAAGCGCTGGGCCCGCTGCGCCGCGCGGCGCTGGACCACCTCGACGAGGCGCTCCATGCGCGCGACGGACGTCTCGTGGGCCACGAAGTCCTCCACGAAGGCCGCCGCCTCGGTCCCGCGTCGTGGCGAGTAGATGAACGTGAACGCGCCGTCGAAGCCGACCTCCTCGCAGACCTCGAGCGTCTGCTCGAAGTCGGCCTCGGTCTCGCCTGGGAAGCCGACGATGATGTCGGTCGTCAGCGCGATGTCCGGGTCGTGCTCGCGGATGAGCGCCACGCGGTCCAGGAAGCGCTCGCGGTCGTAGGTCCGGCGCATCGCCTTCAGGACGCGCGACGAGCCGGACTGCAGCGGGAGGTGCATGTGCGGGCAGACGCGAGGACAGCTCCGCGTGCGCGACGACCACGTCCTCCTTCATGTCCTGCGGGTGCGGGCTCGTGTAGCGGATGCGGTCGCAGGCCGTCGATGGCGTCGAGCTCGGCGAGCAGGCGGGCGAACGAGGTCGCCCCGCCCTCCGCGCCACGGACATGGCGGCCGTAGGCGTTGACGTTCTGGCCCAGCAGCGTGACCTCGCGCACCCCTTGGGCGACCTGCGCACGCGCCTCGGCGACCAGCTCGTCGAGCGGGCGGTCGACCTCGCGCCCGCGCGTGGTGGGCACGATGCAGTACGAGCACTTCATGTTGCAGCCGACGGAGATCTGCACCCAGGCCTGGAACGTCGCGCGCGCGCTTGGCCGGCAGGTGGCCGGTGAAGCCCTCGAACTCGAAGAAGCCCTGCGCGGTCAGCGAGTCGCTGGTCAGGAACTCGGCGAGCTTGTGGACCTGCCCGGGCCCGAAGGCCACGTCGACGAACGGGAACCGCCGGAAGACGTCGTCCTTGACCGACTGCGCCCAGCAGCCGCCGACGCCGATGACGACGCCGCGGGTCGCGGCGCTTGTGCGCGGCGGCCTGACGCAGATGGGCCACGAAGCGGCTGTCGGCCTTCTCGCGGATCGAGCAGGTGTTGAACAGGATCAGCTCCGGCGTCGATCGACGGCGTCGGTCTCCGCGTAGCCGAGCGACTCGAGCATCCCCTTCATGCGCTCGGAGTCGTGCTCGTTCATCTGGCACCCGAAGGTGGTGACGTGGTAGGTCCCGCTCATCGGCCGCCCACAGGGTAGACGGACCGACGCACGCGCTCACTTCGCGTAGTCCACCGCCCGCGACTCCCGGATCACCGTGACCTTGATCTGGCCGGGGTACTCGAGCTCGCGCTCGATCTCGCGGGCGATCTGGTGTGCGAGCAACGCGACGGCGGCGTCGTCGTCGATCGTGCCCGGCTCGACGATCACGCGGATCTCGCGGCCGGCCTGCATCGCGTAGACCTTGTCGACGCCGTCGTGGCGGGCGGCGATCTGCTCGAGGTCGCGCAGGCGCTTGACGTACTGCTCCAGCGACTCGCCGCGCGCGCCCGGGCGGGCGCCCGACAGCGCGTCGGCGGCCTGCACGATCACCGCCTCGACGGTCTGGGGCTCGACCTCGTTGTGGTGGGCCTCCATCGCGTGGGCGACGGCCTCGGCCTCGCCGTGGCGGCGCGCCAGGTCGCCGCCGACGAGCGCGTGCGGCCCCTCGATCTCGTGCGAGACGGCCTTGCCGATGTCGTGCAGCAGCGCCGCACGGCGCGCGGTCTTCGTGCTCGCCCCCAGCTCCGAGGCCATCAGCGCGGCCAGGTGGGCGCACTCGATCGAGTGGGCCAGCACGTTCTGGCCGTAGCTGGTGCGGAACTTCAGGCGGCCGAGGATCTTGACCAGCTCGGGGTCGAGCGCCCTGCACGCTGGCCTCGAAGCACCGCCTCCTCCCCCGCCTCCACCATGTGGGACTCGAGCTCGGACTTGGCCTGGTAGTAGGTCTCCTCGATCCGTGCCGGGTGGATGCGCCCGTCCTGCAGGAGCTTCTCGAGCGTGATCCGCGCGATCTCGCGGCGCACGCCGTCGAAGCGCGCTGAGCACCACCGCGTTGGGCGTGTCGTCGATGATGAAGTCGACGCCGGTGAGGTTCTCCAGCGCGCGGATGTTGCGCCCCTCGCGGCCGATGATGCGGCCCTTCATGTCGTCGCTGGGCAGCTGGACGACCGACACCGTGGTCTCGGCCGCATGGCAGGCCGCCAGGCGCTGCATCGCCACGCGAGAGGATGGAGCGCACGCGGCGCTCGGCGTCGCGCTTGGTCTCCTCCTCGACCTGGCGCAGCACCCGCACCGACTCGTGGCGCGCCTCGTCCTCGACGTCCTTGAGCAGCGCCTGCTTGGCCTGCCCGGCGCTGAGCCCGGCGATGCGCTCGAGCGCCTCCTCGCGCTCGAGGCGCAGCCGTTCGAGCTGGTCCTCTCGCGCTCGCAGGTGCTGGTCGCGGCGCTCGAGCTCGGCCTCGCGCCGGTCCAGCAGCGCACCACGGCGATCGAGCTGGGCCTCCAGCGCGTGCGTGCGCTCGGTGCTGCGCTGCAGCTCGGCCGTGCGGCGATGCAGCTCGGGGTCCTCGACCGTCGTCGCCACGGGCGCCGCCACGGGGCCGTCGCCGGCCATGGCCGGCATCGGCCGGGCTCGTCCGTAGACGACCGCGGCGACCACGATGGCGATGCCGATGAGGGCCGCGCCGATCAGGGTTTCCATTGTCGTGTCCTCTCCCCAGCGGCCGATGGAAGCGACGCGCTGGTCTCCGGTACAGCTGTCCAGGGAGCGAAGGACCGGACCACCGGGGAGGGTGGGCGGGGTCGGCGTGCGGGCGTATGGCCCGTTTCAGGCTGGCGCTAGAGCCTCGTGCTCAGTTCCGGCGCCGCACCTCGCGGAGCGTCCCGGACGGTCGTGGAAGGCGTCTGCACTGATGCTGCCGGTATCAAGAAGCGCGGGGAAGTCTGGGTCGGTCGCCCCGAGGGGCCGGTGATTCGCTGGCGGAATCGTAGTACCGGCGGCCCGGAGCGTGCAATCCGCCCAACCCCCTGGTCTAGACCAACCCGGGCCGGGCCAGCCGGTACAGCACGTGCGCCAGCCCGGCGTGCACGAACTCGCGTTCGAAGGCCATACCCAGCTTGCGCATCACGGCCTGCGACCGGACGTTGGCGGGCGTGGTGAAGGCGACGACGTCGTCGAGCTCGAGCACCTCGAAGGCCACGCGCACGGCCTCCTGCGCCATCTCGGTCGCGTAGCCCCGGCCCCAGAGGTCGCCGTCCAGGAACCACAGCAGCTCCACCTCGGGACGCCCGTCGACGCGGGTGTGGCGCAGCCCGGTCCAGCCGGCCGGCTCGGATGCCGCGAGGACGGTCCAGGGCCCGAAGCCCCACCGCTCCCAGTGCGCGACGAAGTCGCCGAGCATCTCGCCGGCGCGGTCGGCGGTGCGCAGGTCCGCCGGCCAGACCTCCTCCTCGATGCGCGGGTCGGTGAAGCAGCGCACGTAGGCCGCCACGGTCGCCGGGCTCGGGGCGCCGGCCGACGAGCCGGGCGGTCACCACGCGGTCCACGCCGAGGCCCCCGGGCACCGCGCCGCCGCCTCCCTACTCCCGCCCGTAGGCGCGGATCGCGTCGTAGGCGACCTCGAGCTCGTAGCCCTTGCGCACGAGGAAGCCCAGCGCGCGCTCGCGGTCGCGGTCGGTCTCGGGCACCGTGCGAAAGCGCCGCCGCAGCACCGTCACGGCAGCCTCGAGCTCCCCGCCGTCCTCGCGCTCGCCCAGCGCCGCGGCCACGAGCTCGGGCGCGACACCGGCGCTCAGGAGCTTGCGTTCGATGCGCTCGCTGCCCCAGTCGTCCAGCGCACGGCGATCCTCGGTGAAGCGTTGTGCGAACCGGGCGTCGTTGAGGTAGCCCTGCTCGCGCAGCTCGGCGATGGCCTCGTTGATCGTGTCCGGCTCCACGCGCTTGGCCTCGAGATGACGCCGCACCTCGACGACCGTGCGATCACGGAATCCGAGGTAGCGGTAGCACAGGTCGAGGGCGTGCTGGAGGCGCGCCTCCGGATCGACGGCACGCCCCGCCGTGGTCACGCCGGGACGGCGGCCGTCCGCTCGGCCCGGATCTCGCCCGTGGCGGGATCCACGCCCTCGGGGATCGCGTCGCGGTCGATCTCGGCGACCAGGTCGCGATCGATGTCGAGCGCGTCGTAGACCTTGTTCTCGATCTCGCGTGGCGATCTCGGGATGCTCGTCCAGGAACGCCTTGGCGTTGTTGCGGCCCTGGCCCAGGCGCTCGTCGCCGTAGGAGAAGAACGAGCCCGGACTTGGTGACGATGTTGTGCTCGATGCCGAGGTCGAGGATGCAGCCCGAGGTCGAGATGCCCTTGCCGAACTCGATGTCGAACTCGGCCTGGCGGAACGGCGCCGCGACCTTGTTCTTGACGACCTTGACGCGGACGCGGTTGCCGACGGCCTCGGTGCCGTCCTTGAGCGTCTCGATGCGCCGGATGTCCAGGCGCTGCGACGAGTAGAACTTCAGCGCGCGACCGCCCGGCTGGGTCTCCGGCGAGCCGAACATCACGCCGACCTTCTCGCGGATCTGGTTCGTGAACAGGCACAGGGTCTGCGTGCGGTTCAGGTTGCCGGCGAGCTTGCGCATCGCCTGGCTCATCATCCGCGCCTGCAGGCCGACGGTCTGGTCGCCCATCTGGCCCTCGAGCTCGGCGCGCGGCGTCAGCGCCGCGACGGAGTCGATCGCGACGACGTCGACGGCGCCCGAGCGCACGAGCATGTCGACGATCTCCAGCGCCTGCTCGCCGTAGTCGGGCTGGGAGACGAGCAGGTCGTCGATGTTGACGCCGATCTGCTGGGCGTACAGCGGGTCCATGGCGTGCTCGGCGTCGATGAACGCGCACACGCCGCCGAGGCGTCTGGGCCTCGGCGAGGACGTGGTAGACGAGCGTCGTCTTGCCGGAGGACTCCGGGCCGAAGACCTCGACGATGCGCCCGCGGGGCATCGCCGCCGATGCCGAGCGCGAGGTCCAGCGACAGCGCGCCGGTCGGGATCGCGTTGACCTTGACCTGCGCGCCCGGGATCCCCCATCCGCATGACCGTGCCCTTGCCGAACTGGCGCTCGATCTGCGTCAGGGCGCCCTGAGGGCGGTGTCACGGGCCTTGATGGCCTTCTCGTCGGTGGCGGGCATAGCTCGGGTGCAACCTCTCTCTGCGGAAGTCGATGCAGTGTGCGGGTCGGATCGGACAGAACGGCGACGGTACGGACGCCCGCGTGACGCGAGGCGCACGCGGTGTCACGAATCGGTCGCGAAGGTGGCGCGCGCGAGCGCCTCGTAGCGCGGCCGGGCCGCTCTCCGAGCCACGACCGCACGAGCGCCAGGCCGACGGCACGTCAGGGCCCGCGCCGGCGGCTCGGCACCAGCGCGCTGCGCGGGCGGCGTCCACCCGCGGCGGACGCGTGCGACGGTCACGTGCGGAAGGAAGCGCCGCCGTTCGGGCTCGTGACCCAGCGCCGCCAGCTCGGCCCACACGCTCGTCGTGCAGGGCCTGCAGCCGGCCGCCGGGGTCGGCGACGGCGACCGTCAGCACCTGGGGCCGGCGCGGCGACAGCCACAGGGCGCCGGCGGTGCGCAGCGCCGGCGCCGGCCGCGCCCTGCGTAGCGCGGCCACGATCGCGGCCAGCGCCGCCGATCTCGTCCAGGCGCCGGTGCCCGAGGAAGGCCAGCGTCAGGTGGACCTGCTCGGAGGCGACGACGCGCAGCCCGCGGGTCCGAGGCCGCGGCCGCCTGCGCCCACCCGGTCAGCGCGCGCCGGTCCTCCTCGCCGAACTGCACGGCGACGAAGAGGCGGGCGCTCACCGGCGTCGAGTCCACCTCGCCGCCGCAGCAGGCGGCGCACGAGGTGCAGCGCGACCGTCGTCGAGCGGTCGCGCACGTCGAAGCGGCCGCCGGGCAGCACCGTGCGGCCGGTGATGCGCCGCACGGGTCCGTCGCCGTCGTGCAGCGCGACGGAGAAGCACACGGTCCCCACCGGCTTGTCCTCGCGTGCCGCCGTCGGGCCCGGCGATGCCGGTGATGCCCACGCCGACGTCGGCGTCCAGCGCGCGCGATCGCGCCGTCGGCCAGCGCCTCGGCGACCTCGGTGGACACCGCGCCGCACGCGCTCGATGAGCGCCGGGTCGACGCCGGCCAGCGCCGTCTTGGCCTCGTTGGAGTAGACGACGAGCCCGCCGAGGACGTAGGCCGAGGAGCCGGCGAGCTCGGTCAGCCGCCCGGCCAGCAGGCCGCCGGTGCACGACTCGGCGGTGGCGATCGTGCGGTCGGAGTCCAGCAGCAGCCGCGCCACCTGCTCGTCGACGGACGTGCCGTCGTCGGAGAACAGCGTCGTCGGATGGCGCTCGCGCACGACGGCCTCGAACGCGTCGTAGACCTCCTGCGCCGGCGGCTCGTAGCGGGTGACGACCTCGACCTCGCCGCGGCGCAGGCAGGTCGTGATCTCCAGGGCGTCGAGGTCCACGCCGGCCCGGCGTGCCCGCAGCAGCGTCTCGGCGATCTCGGACTCCGGGATCCCGAACAGCCGCAGCATGTGCTGGCGGTACTCCGTCGCGGCCGCGATCGCGCTCCCGGAACGCCGGTGTGGTGACCGCCGCCCTCCCACATGGGCTGCAGCTCGCGCGGCGGGCCCGGCAGGACGACCACCGTGGGCCCGCGCGTGCCGGGTGCGGGCGGGACGACCAGGCCCGGCGCGGTGCCCACCGGCTCGAGCACCGTCGCGCCGTCGGGGACCATCGCCTGCTTGCGGTTCGAGCGCCGGATCGCCTCCTCGTCGAGATCGGGCCAGCGCGCGCGCAGGCCCTCGAGGACCTTCCAGATCCGCTCCTCCAGCGCCTCGTCCAGCGCCATCGGGCGGCCCTGGAACTCCGCGACGACCGCGGCGGTCAGGTCGTCCTCGGTCGGGCCCCAGGCCGCCGCTGGTGACGATGAGGTCCACCCCGCCGTCCGTCAGCCAGCCCAGCGCGTCGCGCACGTCGGACGGGCCGGTCGCCGACGATGACGTTGTGGGCGAGGTCGACGCCGAGCTCGCGCAGGCGCTCGGCCAGCCACGGGCCGTTGCGGTCCGACGACGCGCCCCGTGAGCACCTCGGTGCCCGTCACGACGATGCCCGCGCGGGTGCTCATCGGACGCAGGACGGGGTCTGGGACGGGTTCACGCGCTTCACCGAGCCCTTCGTGATGATGTAGGCGACGGGGCTGGCGTCGGCCACGGCCCGCATCTTGCCGTCGATCCGCAGCCGGGCGTTGCCGTTGCCCAGGCGCAGCTTGAACTGGGAGGACCGGTAGGTGCCGCTGGCCGCCCCCTGCTGCAGCGAGACGCCGGGGATCCGCAGCTCCCCGCCCTTGCCCTGCAGGCAGACGAACACCGGCCCGGGCCCGGTCGGCACGATCTGCAGCCGCACCAGCCGGGCCGCGGCAGCGGCCTTCCGGCGCCGCGCGGCGGCGGCCCGGCGGCGGGCGGCCGTCGAGGTCGTGGTCGTCCGCGGCCGTGGCACGGCCGTCGTCGAGGTCGTGTCTGAGGCGGTGGTCGTCACGGTCTGGTCGCCGGCGCCGCCGTTGATGGTGCCCAACGCGTAGAGGATCCCGAGGAGGGCGACGAGCACGACGCCGACGACGAGCCAGCGGGGCACGCCGCGTGGCTCGCGGCCGCCGCGCCCGAGCGCCCGCTGCGATGGCGCGGCGGGCCGATCGGCATGCAGGTCGTGGTCGGAGGGCCGCTCGTGGCGGAGCTTGTACTCCTCGAGCAGCAGCTTGGCGTCGAGATCCAGGGCCTCCGCGTAGGTGCGCAGGAAGCTGCGCACGTAGGCGGGTCCGGGCAGCAGGCCCCACTCC
Organism: Terriglobia bacterium; assembly: GCA_963824985.1. Classification (GTDB taxonomy): domain Bacteria; phylum Acidobacteriota; class UBA6911; order UBA6911; family UBA6911; genus JAFNAG01. The sequence goes on along the minus strand of CAWGRQ010000036.1, from coordinate 316,142 downwards.
TCGTTCTCGAGCGCCCGCAGGTACTTGGCACGGATCTTCGTCTCGGCTTCGATCTCCGAGATGTCGATGCGGGCGCGCATGCGCGCCTCGCGCAGGGTGGCCCCGATCTCCGGCACGTGCGGGCCGCAGTCTAGGGAGCAGGGGGCCTAGGGCTGAGCGTCGTCCTGCACGTCGCCGGCGGCCGGGTCGGCCGCCGCCGCGTCCTCGGCGGGTGCGCCGGGCCCGCCGTCGCCCCCGCGGTCGGTCAGCGCAGCCAGCACGCGCGGCAGGTCGGCGGCGGTGATGAGGACCTGCCGCGGCTTGGAGCCCTCGTAGCCGGAGATCACGCTGCGGCGCTCGAGCATGTCCATGAGCCGCCCGGCCCGGGTGTAGCCCAGGCGCATGCGGCGCTGGAGCATCGACGTCGAGGCCGTGCCCATCTCGACGACCATCTCGATGGCCTCGGCCAGCAGCGGGTCCTCGTCGGGGTCCATGCCCGCGCCGTCCTCGCGCGCGCCCTCGGCAGCCGGCGCCTCGACCTCCTCGAGCAGGTCGGCGCGCAGGTCGGGCTCGCCCTGGCGGGCCCAGAACTGCGTGATCTGCGAGATCTGCGCCTCGTCGATGTAGGCGCCCTGGATGCGCTGCAGCTTGGAGGACCCGACCGGGGAGAAGAGCATGTCGCCCATGCCCAGCAGCGACTCGGCGCCGTTCTGGTCCAGGATCACCCGCGAGTCGGTCTGCGAGCTCACCGCGAAGGCGATGCGGGACGGAACGTTGGCCTTGATCATGCCCGTGATGACGTCCACGCGGGGGCTCTGGGTCGCCAGCACGAGGTGGATGCCCACCGCGCGCGCCTTCTGGGCGATGCGGATGATCGAGTCCTCGACGTCGCCCGGCGCGACCATCATCAGGTCGGCCAGCTCGTCGATGACGCAGAGGATGTAGGGCAGGGGCTTGTCGCCCTCCGCCTCGCGCACGCGGTTGAGCTCGACCAGCGAGCGCGTGCGCTTCATGGCCATGATCCCGTAGCGCCACTCCATCTCGCGGACCAGGTTCTGCAGGGCGTTGGCCGCCTGGCGCGGGCTGGTGATCACCGGCGTGAGCAGGTGCGGGACGTCCTCGTAGTGGTTGAGCTCGACCTGCTTGGGGTCGACGAGGACCAGGCGCGCCTCGTCGGGCGTGGCGTTGAGCAGGATCGAGCTCAGCATCGCGTTGATGCAGCCCGACTTGCCGGCGCCCGTGGTGCCCGCCACGAGGATGTGCGGCATCTTGGCCAGGTCGGCGCCGATCGCCTTGCCCGAGACGTCCTTGCCGAGCCACACGGTCAGCGGCGAGTGGTCCTTGGGCCGCGCATGGAAGACGTCGCCGAGGTGCACGACGCGGCGGTCGCGGTTGGGGACCTCGATGCCCACGGCCGTCTTGCCCGGGATCGGGGCCAGGATGCGGATCTCGGTGGCCGCCAGCGCGTAGGCCAGGTCGTCCTTGAGCTGGGCGACCTTGCTCATCTTGACGCCGGGCGCCAGGCGCAACTCGTAGCGGGTGATGTGCGGGCCCGAGACCGTGCCCACCACCTTGGCCTCGACGTTGAAGTGGCTCAGCGCCTCGATGAGCGACGCGGCGACCTTCTCGTTGCCGCTCGTGTCGGGACGGATCTGGTCGCCCGTGGAGCGCTTGAGCACGCGGGCGTCGGGGACGATGTACTCGATGTCCTCGTCGTCGTGCTCGCCGCGAGCGATGTCGGACAGGTCGAGCTGGTGGGGCTCGTCGTCGGCGGCGGGCAGCGGCGCGGCCTCGATCGTCGCCTCGGCCGCCGCGGCGTCGGCGGCCGCCTCCTCGGGGCGTGGGCTCCGGGTCGGGCTCGGGCTCGGGCCGGCCGCGGCGACGGATGCGCGGCTCCTCGGGCGGCTCGTCGCCGGGGCCGTCGAGCTCGTGGCCGAACAGGTCGGGGTAGCGCTCCTCGCCGTCCAGCGCGGGCGCCTCGACGTGGGTGGCCTTGACGACGAGTTCGTCGTCGCCGGACTCGGGGACCTCGACGCGCGGGCGCCGGGCGGCGGTCTCCCGTGCCGTCGCCGCGCGTCCCGCCGCCGTCGACGGCACGGCGGGCCGGCGCAGCCCGAGCTGCTCGGGGGCGGCGCGCAGCACGCGCGTCGTGTCGGCAACACCCGTGCCGGTGGCCTTGAGCACACCCGCCACCGAGGCGCCGGTGACCAGCAGGACCCCGGCCAGGAACAGGAAGAGCCCGAGGATGTGGCTGCCGATCGAGCCGATGAGGCTCGAGGTGACGTAGAGCAGCAGGTCGCCGAGGTAGCCGCCACGCTCGCGCAGGAAGGGCTCGTGCCAGAACCCGTGGCGGACCCCGGAGGGGCCGAGGCCGAGCGTCCCGGCGGCGAGCATCAGCGCCAGGGCGAGCACGAGCAGGATCCCGCCGGAGCGGAACGGCCGCACGCTGGGCAGCACCGGGCGCAGCACGACGACCGCGCCGGCGGCGATGAGGCCCACCGGCGCGACGTAGCGCAGCGCGCCGACGGCCAGCGCGAGCGCGTTGAGCACGCCGTCGCCGGCGCGCCCGCCGTCCCAGTGCAGGTACAGCGGGAAGACGAGGAAGACGCCGCAGGCCACGAGCGCCAGCCCGAAGAGGTCCAGGTGGCGCTGCTCGAGCAGCGGCAGCCGCGGCGCCCACGTCGCCGACGAGCGGCGCGCACGCGCCTTGCGCCGTGCGCCGGGGGGTCTGGAGCCGGACTTGGACTTGGGCGCGGGCTTGCGCCCGCGCGACGACGATGAGGTGCGGGTGGCGGCCATGGTTCGGACCACCCCCTTCGACGCCCCGCCGTCGGTCCCTGCCCTCCCCCGCGCCCCGCGGTCACGCCGGGGCGGCGGAGCCGGGCCCGCACGCCCTTCAGCTTCCGTTCAGGGTTCGCCGTACCATCGCAAGGGTGATCGATGGCCACGAGCGTCAGGCACGCGTCCTCATCGTCGAGGACGACGACGACATCGCCCAGGTGCTGCAGCGCTCGCTGCGGCTCGAGGGCTACGAGACCCGCATCGCCGCCGACGGCGAGACGGCCCTGGGCGCCGCCGGCGACTTCGTGCCCGACCTCGTCGTCCTGGATCTCGGGCTGCCCAAGCTCGACGGCATGGAGGTCGCGCGCCGGCTGCGCGAGAACGATGACGTCCCGATCCTCATGCTCACCGCGCGCGACGCGCTGGAGTCCCGCGTCGAGGGCCTGGACGCGGGCGCCGACGACTACCTGGTCAAGCCGTTCGAGCGCCAGGAGCTGCTGGCCCGGCTGCGTGCCCTGCTACGCCGCCGGCCGCCGCGCGGATCGGCCTCCCTCGTGGTCTCCGACCTGTCGTTGAACCCCGACACCCACGAGGTGCGGCGCGCCGACCGCGCCGTCGAGCTCACCCAGCGCGAGTTCGAGCTGTTGGAGTACCTCATGCGCAACGAGCGGATCGTCGTGCCGCGTCAGCGTCTGCTCGAGGACGTCTGGGGCTATGACCCGTTCGCGACGACGAACACCATCGAGGTCTTCGTCTCCAACCTGCGGCGCAAGCTCGAGGCCGCCGGCGAGCCGCGGCTGCTGCACACCATCCGAGGTGCGGGCTACGTCCTGCGCGCCTGATGTCGCTGCTGCACTCGCTCTCGATCCGCTGGCGCCTGGCCCTCCTGACCGCGGGCCTGACGTTCCTCGTGCTGTGCGCGTTCGCCCTGGTCATCGGCCAGCTGACCGCGTCGCGGATCCGCAGCGACTTCAACAACGAGATGGCCGCCGCCGTCGACGACCTGCGCGACCAGCTCCAGCTCGACTACGACAGCGGCGACATCGTCGTCGGCAACAGCATTGCCACCTATGCGGCCCCCAACCACGCCGTCATCCGGGTGCTCAAGGCCGACTCGGGCAAGATCATCGCCGAGACGCGCCACGCGCCGAACTTCGGGCTGCCGGGCGTGGCCGTCAACCGCACCGACACCGTCGACGGCTACCGCGTCGAGACGCGCAACACGACGCTGAAGATCGTCAACCTGCCCCGCGGCGTCGTCGCCCAGCCCGTCCCGGTCGCCGTGCAGTACGCGCGCGAGATCTCCGACGTCGAGGCCACCGTGAGCCGCGTCCGGCTGTTCCTGCTGCTGGGCGTGCTCGGCGGCTCGGGCATCGCGCTGGCGCTCGGGCTGGCACTGTCGCGCCGCGCCCTGGCGCCGATCGCCCGCCTCACGCAGACCGCGCGCGACATCGGCGCCACGCGCGACCCCAGCCGCCGCGTCGCGATCCCCGACACCGATGACGAGGTCGCCGTGCTGGCCCGGACGCTGGACGAGATGCTCCAGGCGCTGGAGTCCTCGCCGGGCCGAGACCGAGGCGCTCCTGGCCCGCCAGCGCCAGTTCGTCGCCGACGCCAGCCACGAGCTGCGCACCCCGCTGACGAGCGTGCTGGCCAACCTCGAGCTGCTGTGCGACGTGCTCGAGGGCGAGCGTGGCGAGGCGGCGCGCTCGGCACTGCGCTCGACGCAGCGGATGCGCCGTCTGGTCGGCGACCTGCTGCTGCTGGCCCGCGCCGACGCCGATCGCGACGTGCCGCACGAGCCGACCGACCTCACGCGCGTGGTCGTCGACGCCACCGCCGAGCTGCGAGCCCGGTCGCGGTCGATCACGTCCTGGGCGTCGACGCCGCGGGCCCGGCGATGGTCGACGGGGCGCGCGACGAGCTGCACCGCATGGCGCTGAACCTCATGCAGAACGCCGTCCAGCACACGCCGCCGGGCACGCACGTGACCGCCGCGGTGCGCCGCGACGGCGACCACGTGATCCTCACCGTCACCGACGACGGCCCGGGCATCCCGCCCGAGTTGCGCGATTCGGCCTTCGACCGCTTCGTGCGCGGCGACGGCGACCGCGGTGGGTCCGTCGGACTCGGCCTCTCGATCGTCCGGGCCGTCGCGCGGACCCACGGCGGCGACGTGGTCCTCGAGTCCCCGGCGGCGGGCGGCGCGCGGTTCGTGGTCACCCTTCCGGCGCTCCCGGCGGCTGTCGCGGCGTCCAACGGGTCCCCCGGGACACCCGCGGTGACCGGCCGGCGGCCGGCCGGCACCGCCGCCCGCTGAGCGGCCTGCAGCGCCGCGGTCCGCGGCGGGTCAGATCGGCCCTTTCCTCGGGCGCGGCGTTCTGCGAGGCTCGTGGCGGCTGTTACCAGCTGTCCCAACCCAAAGGAGGCCACATGGCCGACAGCGTCTATCGGGTGACCGAGGTCATCGGCACGAGCAGCGAATCGTGGGAGGCGGCCGCGCGCAACGCGGTGGCCACCGCGGCCAACACCGTTCGCGACCTGCGCGTCGCCGAGGTCACGCGTGAGGACGTGACGATCGAGAACGGCCAGATCACCAGCTACCGGGTCCGGCTGAGCATCTCGTTCAAGTACGACACGGGCGACTGAGCCACCACCGGCGCCGGGCGACCTCCGTCGCCCGGCCGGGCCGGCTCAGACCTCGACGACGACCGGCAGCACCATCGGCCGGCGCCGCAGGCGTTCGTAGACGAACGTCGCCAGGTCGTCGTGCAGCACCTGCTGCAGGAGATCGACCTCGCGGATCTCCTCCCTGGCCGCCTTCTCCAGCGACTGGGTGATCGCGCCGCGGATGTCGCCGAGCAGGCCCTCGGCGTCCTCGGGGTAGGGCACGCCGCGGAAGATGATCTCCGGGTCGGCGACCGACGAGCCGTCCTGCTCGGAGATCGTCGCCACGACCACGAAGATGCCGTCGGCGCTGAGCATGCGCCGGTCGCGCAGGGCCACGTCGGTCGGGTCGCCGATGTCGACGCCGTCGACGTAGATCATGCCGGCGCGCTCGCGGGCGCCGAACCGCGCGCCGTGCTCGTCGATCTCCAGCGGCAGGCCGTTCTCGCCCTTGAAGATGTTCTCGGCGTTCACGCCCACCGCCTCGGCCAGCTGGCCGTGCAGGTGGATGCGCTTGAAGTCGCCGTGGAACGGCATCACGTACCGCGGCCTGGTCAGGTTGAGCATCAGCTTGATCTCCTCCTGATAGCCGTGGCCCGAGGCGTGGATCGGCGCGTCGCGCGCGGTGATCACGTCGCAGCCGATGTGGTACAGCCGGTCGATCGTGTCGTTGACCGCCCGCTCGTTGCCCGGGATCGAGGTCGCGGCGAAGACGACGGTGTCGCCCTTGTGCAGCTCGACCTGCGGGTGATCGCGGTGGGCCATGCGGCGCAGCGCGCTCAGCGGCTCGCCCTGGCTGCCGGTCGAGACGATCACGATCTTGTGATCGGGGAAGTCGCGGGCCTCGCGCGGTTGCACGAGCATGCCCTCCGGCACGTCGCCGCGAACATCTATTCCATCCTTGCCCGATGGCAGAATGACATCTATCAATCTCTCGCCGATCTGAGCGGCGGTCGTTTCGAAACCGTTGCGCCAAACGATTTGCGAGCTGTGCCGGCTTGCCTTACTCGTATGGCTTATGAGCTTAAAAGCCAGTATGTCATTTCTTATTTCTCCGAACCCACAGGTAGCGATCAGGTCAAAGGTAGAATAATTGAAGTCCGGGCGGCGAGACTTGGAGTGAAAATCCGCGCTCGGCGTGAATTCAACGCCTCGCCAGAACGGGGGGATGCGCGGTGAGTCGAATTTGCTTTGTATTTTTGTTTTTGGCCATGTCAATTCAAATCAGGCCGCAATCGACCGGGATCCGAGTGGGTGTGAATCTGGTGGTGTTAAATGCTGCGGTGACCGACTCAAAAGGAGATTGGGTTTCAGCGCTTCACAAAGATAACTTTGAAATACTGGAAGACGGCGTCCCTCAGGAGATTGCTTTTTTCGATTCCGGAACGGAACCGTACACCCTGACGCTCGTGATGGACGCGAGTGCGAGCGTGCGGCCCGACATTACAATCCTCACCGGCACGGCAGCAAAATTCGTTGAGGATCTACGTCCTATCGATCGAGTCACTCTCGTCAGCTTCGGCCGCTATGTAAGACGGCTGGCCGAGTTTTCCTCTGCCCCCGGAGAGGTCCTCGATCAATTGAGTAAGTTGGACGTAGGAGGGCAAACTAACCTATATGATGCTCTTTTCCTGACGCTTACCGATGCCGCCACGCGACGATCCGGACGAAGTGCTCTGGTGATTCTCACAGATGGAGTGGATGTCGATTCGATCTCTACCGCCGACGAGGTCCTGGAACTGGCCAGATCAACAAACTGTACGATTTATGTGCTCTGCGTCGGCAGGACAAACCAAACAAAGGAATACCACAATACCTACGATGGCCTCTCACTCTATCCTTTCTGGCGAGACTACTATCGCTATCTGGATTCCCTCAAACAGCCGGGATCCAATACCGTAGAGCCGCACTGGCAAGGAGAAGTTATGGCGACGATGAAAGCCATGCCGATCCCCAAAATGCTCCAAAAGCGCAGGGATCAGATTCGGGAGTTAACCGAACTGAGTGGCGGGCTGTTTTTTGAATTATCCAATTTTCGCGAAGCTTCCAACGTGTACACGAAGATTGCGGTTGAACTCAGGTCAAACTACGGACTCGGGTATTACGGCAACAAAAAAGCGGCCGGCTCCTCGGTTAGAAAGGTCGAAGTGAAAGTCCGCAATACCAATGGCCAACAGTATTTCGTGAGAAGTCGACGCACGGTCCAATTCTAAACCTGGGGAAGGGGGGACTGTCCCGAATGGCACTAAGTTAAGGGTTTCGGCTTTTGCCAGACGCGCGCAATCGTGGGCGTACGCCGACCGTTGTTTCCTGCAAAATCGCCCGCGACACCTGCAGCATTTTGTTGAGGGCTTCCTCCAGCCTCCGCTGATTGTCGATCGCCTTTTGAAACTCGACGGTTTGTTTTTGTGTTAAGTTGACCGTTACCGTCGCGTCCTGTTTCGCAGCCTGCAGGGAATCCTACAGGCCGGAGAGGTCCTCCTTGCGGATCGCGGCTTTTGTGGTTATGCCGACATTTATGTCCTGATCTCAGCGGGAGTCGACGCCGTAGTGCGCCTGCATCCAAATCGTTCGGCAGGAGTGCGTCGCAAGAAGAGATTGGGATCCGGGGATCGACTGGTGCAATGGCGCCAATTAAGCAAAAAGCCGCCGGCCTGGATGGAACTCAAGACCTGGACGAAAATGCCTCAATCCCTCACGCTTCGCGAGATTACTTACACGGTTTTGGTAAAGGGGTTCCGAAGCAAGAGCATCACTGTAGTGACCACACTGACCGATCCAAAGCTTTTTCCCAAGAAGGCGTTTGTCGACCTCTACTCCCGGCGCTGGAACGCCGAGCTCTACTTGCGGGACATCAAGATCTCTTTGCACATGGATGTCTTGCGCTGCAAAACGCCGGAAATGATCCATAAAGAACCCTGGATGCACATCATTGCCTACAATTTAATTCGAACTTTGATGTGGCAGGCCGCTCAGCGTCACCAAGTCTGCACCATGGCGCTCAGTTTCAAGAGCTGTCTGACATTCATCCGTCAGTGGGCTCCCTTGATGGCAATGCTGGATCCCAGCTCCCGGCGCTTCTTTACGACTCAGGAGCTTCTAGGGAAGTACCTCGCTCAGCAGATCCTGCCGCTTCGGCCCAATCGAGTAGAGCCTCGGGCACGAAAAAGGCGTCCCAAGAATTATCCGCGCTTGACTCAACCCCGAAAAATCTTCAAAGAAATTCCACATCGGAACCGTTATCGTGCTTAACTTAGTGCCATTCGTGACTGTCCCCCCTCCTCCGTTCCCTATCGAGATGGATTTCCCTCGTTCGGATTTGGTTTCCGGACGGATAACGGGTTTACCGCACATAACCAGTTAGCGATTAAATGGCAAGTCTCCCTTTGGAAGCTATGACGAAGGCGGGACGCGCACCTTGTCAGGTGTTTTTGCACTCTGTTGGATCGCCTAGGCTGAGACGGACCTCCAAGTGTCATTGACAATGTATATACAAATGGGGCACAATTAGCATGTGATCGTCTGGGACGAAGCCAAGAATGAAAAACTGGCAGCCGAAAGGGACGTTCGCTTTGAGGATGTTGTCGCCGAAATTGTGTCCGGGCACGTTCTTGATATTCTCGAGCACCGCGTGAGAAAGAATCAAAAAATACTCGTCGTCAACCTGGGCGAGCGGGTTCATGCGGTGCCCTTTCTATTGGATTCCGATGGCAACATGATTCTCAAAACGATTTATCCCAGTCGCAAGCTTCAGAGGCGTCATGGCAAAAAAGCGAAGTAGCCTCAAACTTGACAGGTATGAACAAAAAATAGAGGACTCTTTGGAAGAGTTTCTGCCGGTAGCGCCGGCCGAGAAAGAGCGAATTCTGCAGGCAGCAGGAAAGACGAAAACCATCAGCCTGCGGCTCAGTGAGGTTGTGCTCGAAAACCTGAGGAAAAGAGCCGCGGATGAGGGGCTTCCGTATCAAACATTGATTTCGAGCATTCTCTATCGTTTCAGCTCAGGCCGGTTGATCGATGTTCAGGCAATCCGTCAGGCACTGAATGCGATTAAATAGGGGAAAGCTCAAATCGACGCCCGTCCGGCACAGCGAAAATGGTTTCCGGCATTCCTGGCTGTGGTGATCTCGAACGCAGAAAAACGCTACGCCCCATCTCAAGACCTGGATCCAGGTATGGATCGGCATCCGAATCTGTTGAGCGGGGCAATTATTTCTGGAACTAATGGTGAAGCTTGAGACGAGCGAGGGGTTTTGTCCAGATACGCCACTATACGGACTTCGTCCTTAGAAATATCTCGTAAACCCTGCCTTTGTAGCGATATAACCGAGTTTTTCTGTTTGCGATTGTTGCACCGATTTTATTTTAGAATGGCTGAATAGATGCAAACATTGCACTGACAGATAAACCGTCATGGAGTTCGAAAGATGGATTCCGATTCGGAACGGGCTGCTATTCTCCATCCTATGCGCGTGCGCAAACAGACAAGGCTTTCAACATGGATGTTTTTTGCGACGATCGCTTTGCTGTCTATGCCTGAGCAAAAGGCGCATTTTGGTCGCCCTCTGCTTGCCAATTCATATTCCCACGATCAGCAAACCCAGCGTCCCGGTACAATCCGAGTACAAGTGAATCTTGTTCCTGTGGATGTGATTGTTACGGATGCGAATGGGCGAATCGTCACCAATCTGAAACAAGAAGATTTTCGAGTTTTTGAGAACGACAAGCAACAGGAGATTCGCCATTTCTCGACGCAGACGCTCACACCTGAGTCTTCTCAACCGATCCCACCGCTGCGGGCGACTGGGCCGCTGGATCTCGCGCCTCAATCAGCCCGAACGTTCCTAATCCTAATGGGTCGCGGACGCATTCAGAGGCCTTTTGGAGCCGTCGATCAGTTGATCCGATTCGTGCGAAAGGACCTTCTGCCGCAGGATTTCGTGGCTGTGTTTGCCTACAATCGCGCCACTGCCTTCACCTCGGATCATGATGCGATTGTACAGGTGCTCGAACGATACAAGCTCATCCACGAAAGGATTGAATCGTGGTTCGAGATTCGCATGAAGGGTCTTGCTGCAATTTACGGCCCCACAATCCCAGATTCGTATCAGACCGAGATCAACAAGATTTTCGCAACATCCAACGAATTGACTCGGCATGTCCCGATTGAGAAGACGAGAGACTCGCAACAGATGGCAAAGGATGCTAAAGCAGTGATGGATGAAGCCCTGATCCCGGGGTGGTCGCCAACCAGGGGCGAATTCACGAAACTGGAATCCGACGCTATCACCGACCTGCCATTCGATGAATTTGCCACCAGGTATTCTGCTGCAAACCAGGACATGCAGAATCTTTATGCCTGCGTTCGCTATATGCGCTTCATGCACGGCGAAAAGCACTTGCTTTATTTCACGCCTGATGGACTTTTTCTGCCCCGACTTGATTATGAGAATGGGCTTGCGGCATTTGCCAATGACGCACGAGTTGCAATTGACACGTTTCAAACAGGCGGAACCCCGTTTGCCGCCAATGCCAGTCGGGTTTTCGCCATTTCGAGCCTCAGGAACATCTCTGAACTAACAGGGGGGCGTGCATCGATTCGAGAGGACATAGGCAAATCCCTTTCCCGCGTCGATGAAGGCACAAGGATGACGTATCTCCTCGGCTATTATCCGAACGACGTGAACTGGAACGGCAAATATAGACGAATCGACGTTAAGGTCAACCGCCCAGGGATAAATGCGGCTTTCAGGCACGGGTATTTTGCCAGTGCAACCGTGCGCTCATACAATCGCGAAGAACTTTTGGCTTTTGATCGAATGTCTGCCGCACTGCGCTATGCGTCAGATCTCGGCGACATCCCTTTTGTGTTCAGTGCAAATTTGGAACCGGTGGGGCAGCCGCAGATCAGAGTTGATATCCAGGTCGATGCGGGCAAAATCGGATTAAAACTGATTGATGAACATTACGTCGGCAAACTCTATGCGGCGGTTTTTGCTACTGACAGCAAAGGCAACGCGGTTGGAGACAATTGGGGTACGGTGGATATCGACTTTGCGGTCGAAAAATACCAGGAAATGGTAAGCGCAGGCATTCGATTTTCTGTGCCTGTCCCATACAAAATTGCAAAGCCGAGCCTAAAAATCATTATTTACGATACCGGTTCCGATCGGCTCGGAAGTAGGCGCCATCAATTTGATAATTAGCATTGTGATGGCGCAAACAGCAGCTTGAAATGAACCGCCAGCGGACTGAAATCTAGCATTCCGGGCGGTAAACGGCGAAACCGGAGAAGTGGGTTCTCTGACTCTTTCCGGTTTTGACATCCAGACCCGAACTCCTCTCCGCTGCGGCAGGATTGTGCCGATCTTGCCTGGTGAATTTGATGATGAGAATCGATAGAATGCGTGCAGCCACGATTCCTGGATAACCGGAACGCGTGGCCGATGGCTCGTCGTCCGATCCCATCCGGCGGCGGGCGTGCGCCATGCGGATTATTTTTTCGGCGGCTTCTGCAAACGGAAGCCCACGCCGCAGGAGGGATAATGAACCATTCTTCGCATCGAAGGGTGAGAGCCCTTGCCCTGAGTCTGACCCTCGTTTTCGCCGCCGGGACCCTCGGCGCCCGGCAGGAGACCTCAACCCAGTTCGGCGCGCAGAATCCGCGCTGGCCGCGCACCGAGAAGCCCCAGCTTCACGGCCGGCACTGGGCGGCGCTCACGGGAAAGCCGCTGGGCGCGACCGCCGGAGCGATGATTTTCACGCAGGGCGGCAATGCCGTCGACTCCGCCTGTGCCATGCTTGCCGTCGTCTGCACCATGGTTGACACCCTCAGTTGGGGCGGTGAGACCCAGGCACTGATTTACAACCCGAACACCAGAAAGGTCGTTGCCGTCAATGGGCTGGGGGTGGCTCCGACGGGTGCGACCCCGGAGTTTTTCAAGAGCCGGAACATGGCGTTCCCGCCCAGCGAGGGCCCGCTGGCGGCGGTGACCCCGGGAACCCCGGGCGGCCTGCTGACCATGCTCGCCGAGTTCGGCACCATGAGCCTGAAGCAGGTTCTGGCGCCGGCTCTGGAAATGGCGAAGAACGGGTATCCGGTGGAAGCGCAGGCCGCCAATGCCTGGGAAGGGTCGAAAAAGACGCTGGCGCAATGGGCCTACTCGCGAAAGACATTCCTGACGCACTACGATGCCGCGAACGAAAAAGCGCGCTGGGCTCCCGAAGCGGGGGAGATCTGGACGCAGCCGGATCTTGCCGCGACGCTGCAGAAACTCATCGATGCGGAGCAGGAGGCGCTGAAAAGCGGCAAAAGCAGGAAGGATGCAATTCTTGCCGCTTACGATCGTTTCTATCGGGGCGACATTGCCCGGGAGTTCTGCCGCGGCTCGCAGGAATTGGGCGGGCTGCATACGACGGCAGACCTGGCGAACTGGAAGTGCTATGTCGAAGAACCGGTAAAGACCACCTATAAGGGAATCGAGGTCTACAAGCTCAACTGCTGGCAGCAGGGCCCGGTCCTGCTGCAGGCGTTGAATCTCCTCGAGGGGATCGATCTCAAATCGATGGGATACAACAGCGCGAAGTACATCCATACCTTGTACCAGGTCATGAACCTGGCATACGCGGACCGGGATTTTTATTACGGCGACCCGTACGTGCCGCCTGAAGAACCGATGAAGGGGCTGCTGTCCAGGGAGTACGCCGCCGAACGGAGTAAGCTGATCAATTGGGAGAAAAACGACGCCGGCATCAAGCCTGGTGATCCCTATCCCTTCCAAGGGGGCGTGAATCCATATATGCGCCTGCTGGAAACGTGGCGCAATAAAGGAGTAACGGAGCGTGCGCCCTGGGGAGAAGAGGCAGTGGAACAATGGCACCGCGAATTCACGGCCGGCACGACCTCGATCCAGGCCGCGGACGAAAGGGGCTGGGTCGTTTCTGTGACACCGAGCGGGGGCTGGAATCCCGCCTGCATCGCCGGCAATACGGGAATCGGCATGAGCCAGAGAATGCAGGCCTTCGTGCTCGAAGCCGCACAAAATCCCTTCAACGTCGTGCGCCCGGGGCAACGGCCGCGTTCAACGCTGTCGCCGAGCCTGGCACTGAAGGACGGCAGACCCTTTCTCTCCTGGTCTATCCAGGGCGGGGACGAGCAGGATCAGCGCTGCCTGCAGCATTTTCTCAACGTGGTCGAATGGGGCGCCATGGTCCAGCAGGCGTGCGAGGCTCCCGATATCACGAGCAGCCAGATGCGGAGCAGCTTCGGCTCACACGTGGCTACGCCGGGCGAACTGAGAGTCGATGCGCGGACGCCGCCGGACATCATCAAGGCCCTGGCCGGGATGGGCTACAATGTGCGCACCGCCCAGCGCAACTCCGGACCGATGAACTCGATCTTCTTCGACTGGAAGCACGGTAGCTTCTGGGCCGGTTCGAGCAACAACGGCGAGGATTACGGCATCGTATGGTAGGCGAATTTCGGGGACAGGCGCCACAACCTCGAAATCCGGCCGCGAGTGCACCGTCGGATCGCGGTTATCCCGGGCCCATGATTTACGGCGGGGATGCTATTCAGGACTGAGGATCTGGCGAAGTTTCGAGGTTATGGCTCCTGCCCCGAAATTGCATGGCCGCCGAACCAGGGAAGGGAATAGCGAGTGATTGTTTTCTCGGGGGTCGTCAAGCAGTACGGCAGGCAAGTCCTGTTTACAGACGCCAGTTTCCAGATTAATCCTGGAGAGAAAGCCGGCCTGGTTGGCCCCAACGGCTGCGGCAAAACCACTCTCTTCCGCATGATCGCGGGTCTGGAACAGCCGGACGAGGGGACGGTTTCCGTTCCCGGGAGGTTCCGCATTTCCTATTTCCAGCAGGAAGTGGATCAAATGTCGGGCTGGAGCGTTATCGATGAAGCCATTGCCGGCAGCGGTGAACTTGGGGAACTGCACCACAAGCTCGAGGCATTGCAGCATGACATGGCGCTCCAGGAGGATGACGAAGCCCTCGATCAGATTCTGTCGCGCTACGGGGACATGCAGCATCGATATGAGAGCCTGGGCGGCTATGCGTTGGAGTCCGAGGCCCGTGAGGTATTGCACGGACTGGGATTCGAGGACGATCAAATCGACGACGATGTCGGCCACCTGTCGGGCGGCTGGAAGATGCGGGTATCCATCGCCAAGGTGCTTCTGGGGCATCCCGACGTTCTGCTGCTTGACGAACCGACCAATCACCTGGATATTGAATCGATCGTCTGGCTCGAGCGTTTCCTGAAGGATGCGCGCTGCACCCTGATGATGACCTCACACGACCGTGATTTCATGAACCGTGTCGTCGACCGGATCGTTGAAATCGACGCGGGCGAGGTTTGGCAATACACCGGAAATTATGACCTTTATGAGCGCGAGCGGGCGCTTCGCGCATCCAACCTCGAGGCGGCGTATGCGCGCCAGCAGGCCATGCTGGCCAAAGAGAGCCGGTTCATCGAGAGGTTCAAGGCTCACGCGGCCAAGGCCGCGCAGGTGCAAAGCCGGGTCAAGCGGCTGGATAAAATCGAGAAGATCGAGCTTCCGCGCCGGCGCCGCGTGGTCCAGTTCGACTTCCGCGATCCGCCCCGATCCGGAGAGGATGTAGCCGCGCTGAAGGACGTTGCCAAATGCTATGGCCCCCGCGTAATTTATGACCGGTTTAACCTGACCATCCGACGCGGAGAGCGATGGTGCGTCATGGGGAAAAACGGGGCGGGGAAGACGACGTTGCTCAAATTGGTTGCCGGGGTGCTGGCGCCGGATTCCGGTACGGTCCGGCTTGGAGCGAGTCTGAAGCTCGGGTATTTTGCCCAGCAGTCGCTTGATCTCCTCGATTTCAACCTGACCGTTCTTGGGCAGATTCAAAAGGACTTTCCGCTCGATTCGCTGGGCGTCCTGCGCAACCTGCTGGGCGCTTTCCAGTTTTCCGGTGCGGATGTGGACAAGCCCGTCCGGATTCTCTCGGGCGGAGAGAAATCACGCCTCGTCCTGGCGCGCATGCTGTTCGATCCCCCCAATTTTCTCGTTCTGGACGAGCCCACCAATCATCTGGATCTCGCGACCAAGGAGATGCTAGTCGCGGCGCTAGGGGAATTCAAGGGAACCATGCTCTTCGTCTCTCATGACCGGTCGTTCCTGCGCGGATTGGCCAACCGCGTGCTGGAGCTTGGCGGCGCCGGAACCGATCACACGGCCCCCGTCCAATATCCCGGGAGCTATGAGGAATACGCTCGCCAAACGGGCAGGGAAGCCCCGGGTGTCCATAACTGAATGCGAATCCGGTTTTGCCTGCCGGTGACCGTCAACTTCTGTTAGAATCGGGTTGATGGCGGGATGCATCGCGGATCGGCTGTTTGCGTTTCCCAGGCGCGGATTGATACCAAAGAGGGCGGAAGAAATAATGGCATTCAAATACACGATCATGATTCGATGTCCGCAGACCGGCAAGGAAATTGACAGAGGCATGCACACTTCCGGCCGCGAGGCCATCAACAGCGGGCTCCTGTCTGCCGGAACGGTCAGCTGCCCCCATTGCGGCCAGATGCATTCTTTGCGGGAAAACTGCTTTCTTGACAGCGGGGGCACTCACCATGTCAACGGATTGTGGCGGCCTAACCGGTAGGCATACCAAGTTGAAGAATTCCGTTCTGTCGACATTCAAGCCCGAGACACGGTAAAGAGGTGCCCGGGTTTTTGCCGCGCGGGATGCCTTCCGGTACGGTAAGGCACCTCCGGCCCTACCAAACACACGGAGGTTGAGATGACCAAAGGCCCGCTTCTGATGTCAGCGGCGCTATCCCGAATGGCGGCGGTGATGGTATCCGTCCTTTCCCTGGCCCTGGTGGTGTCCGGCCAGGCCCGGCAGCCCACGAGGCAGGTTCCGGTCGAAAGTCTGATCTACGATCTGAAAAATCCGGACCCGGTCCGGCGCAAGGAAGCCGCCAGGCTGCTTGGAGAAAACAAGGTTCAGCGGGCGACTCCGGACCTGGTCGCGGTGGCGCAGGATTCCGATCCGCAGGTGCGGCGCGAGATCGTCGGCGCGCTGGATAAAATGCTCGACATTCGGGCCCTGCCGGCGTTCATCCAGCTCAGTGGAGATCCGGAAAAGGACATCCGGGACCGGTGCATCATCGGGATGGTCAATCTCTACCTCCCCCAGGAAAGCGGTTTGAGGGTGACCTTGAACAAGGTGGCAACCTTCTTCAATCCCTGGTCCGACGAATGGGCCGATGTGGTCGTGGAGCCGGGCATTACGGTGGATCCCGCGGCGATTGCAGCTTTAACGGACCGCCTAGGGGACGCTGAGGACAGCATACGATTAAAGGCGGCGCGGGCCCTCGGGATTCTGAAGGGGAAATCGGCTCGTCCCAAATCTGATCGAGGCGCTCAAGCGGGATGAGACCAATGCAGTTCGCTTCGAGATCCTGCGCGCCCTGCGAAAGATCGGGGATGCCTCGGCAGGGCCCGAACTGATGCCATACCTCACCTTCAATGACTTCAAGGTACGCAATGAGGCGATCTACACGCTGGGACGCGTGCGCTATCGGGAAGCAGCCCCGGAGATGATTCAATTGTTCGAAAAGGAGTCGGCTTTGCCGAGCAAGCTCGTGGATAAGCCGTATCGTGAAACTCTTCTCGAGGCGCTGGCGTATATCGCCGATCCGGCCGCCAGGCCGCTGTTCGAAAAGGAGACGGCTAACCCGGACGACGTCCTGCGTTTGCATGCCTTCGAGGGGCTGGGGCGGCTCGGAGATTCGTCCATGGCCTCGGATGTAACGCGGCAATGGCTCCATGAAAAGAATGCGCGGGTCAAGACAGCTCAGGCATACGCCCTCTACCGGATGGGGCGCCGGGAGTTTCTTGACGAAGTCGTGAACCGGCTGGGCGACCGCAAGACCAACACCGGGGCCAGAATGTACCTGCTCGAGCTGAGCCCGGCGGAATTGCCGGAGCTTTATGCCGAAACCAAAAACAACCAGGCGGATGTCAGAGAGGCTTTGGCGGAAATCATCGGATTGATAGGCGATGAACGCGCGATCCCGGTGCTGCAGACCCTGGCGGAGGATCAGCGCGGCCAGGTAAGCGCTCTGGCAGCGCAGGCAATGCGGAGAATCAGCGCCCGGTTCCCGCCGCAAAAGCTCGAATAGGGAATGCGCGGGGGGAAATCTCTGCTTTAATTGTTTAGCCAAATCAAATGGATGAAGAAGCAAAACGCAAAGACGCAAGGGCGCAAAGATCGACACTGAGCAACGGGCGTGGGCGCAGCGCTTCGCGCTGGAGCATCCTTGGGCGAGCCGCGGGAGAAAGCGCGGGCAGCTGCTACTCAGGAGGATTGCGCTTTCTCCCGCGGCTCGCCCAAGGATGCGGCCGAAGGCCGCCCATGCCCGCGATCCGAAAGGGATCTCTTTGCGTCCTTGCGTCTTTGCGTTTTGCTGTTCAGCATCGGCTAAACTGATGCGCTCTGCTGAGGGTGAAGGCCAGAGGATTGGTGGGCGCCACAGGACTCGAACCTGTGACCCCTGCGGTGTGATCGCAGTGCTCTACCAGCTGAGCTAGGCGCCCTTCGGTGCGGCATTTTGTAACACGTTGGCTTTCATTTGTAAATAGCGATCAAGGAGATGCCTCATGGAAATTTTCAAGAAGTTCATTCCCCTGTTGGGCATCGTTCTCTGGTTCGGAACAGCCCCACTGCGCGCCCAGGAGGACGAAACTCCCGAACAGAAGCAATATCGCGAGGATTATGAACAATATCAGAAGGTTGCCGCGGTCAGCGATCCGATGAAGCGGGCCGAGGGACTGATCAACTTTTTGCAGACGCGGCCCAAGTCCCAACTGGCGGCAAAAGTGCAATATGACTACCTGGCGATCGTTCAGGATTGGTCCAGACAATCAAAGTGGGACACGGTTGTTCCCCAAATGGAGCGGTTCATCAAGCTGCGTCCAAGAGTCGGCGAAGCCTATTATTTCCTGGGGGCCGCGCTGCGCGAGCAGAAAAAGCTGCCTGAAGCCATGGATGCCCTCGCCATGTGCTACGTGCTCAAATGCCCGGCCTCGCAAAAGGCCAGGCAATATCTCGAAGTTATTTATAAGGGGATGAACAAGGGGAGTACCGTCGGCATGGATGCCATTATCCAGAAAGCCAGGAAAGAGGTCGGCTGAGCTTCGGGCCTGCGCATCCTGATCGCAATCAGGACTTGAATTTGCCGTGCTCCGATTCTAACTTACTTTAGGGAGGAATCTTTCAGTGCGGCGCGGCCAGGAAATCCCTTGGGTGGCCGGTCGTGACGATATCGGGGCAATTCGCGGCCTGGGCGATCGAATTCCCGGGAGGTTGAAATGGCATCCTTGCTTGCAGTGCTTGTCTGGCTGAGTTCGGCAGGTGTGGTGATCGTGGCTCCGGTGTATCCTGTCGGTGTGGTGAACGGCGGAACCGTCGTCGCCATCATGCATGTGTCGGGCGGAAAGGTCAGAGGGGTGGACGTCTCGTCGGGAGAAGAGCCCTTTCGCGATTCCGTTCTCAAGGCGTTAGGCGGCTGGAGTTTTCCGGCACCGGAATCGGGCGATTTCCTCACCGTGGTCAATTTCCGCACGCCGAACCTGTTTGCGACCGGCTCCCCCTCCCGGAAAGTGGATCCTGTGAAACCGGCGGACGGCCTGGCTTACCCGGAAATGGTGATCGAACCGGCGTATCCGGCGAACTCGCTGGGCGAGGGGAGCGTCGTTCTGAAGGTTACGATCGACACCGGCGGGAAGGTGGCGAAGGTCGGCGTGGTACAAGGTCAGGGCGATCTGACGGATTCCTGTATAGCGGCAGTTAGGAAGTGGAAGTTTGCTCCCGCTCTCAGCCCGCGGGGGACCAGCCAGGTCTCGGAAGCTTATGCTGTCTGTGTTATCCAGCGACCGGTTCTGTCGCCAAAAAAATAGGGTAACTGGTTGGCTCTTCCCGCCACTCGGCGCGTTCACCGATCACCTTAAACCGATAGTTCTGGTGGCGCTCAACACCGGCATGAGGCGCGGCGAGTTGTTCAACCTGAAGTGGGCCGACGTCGATCTTGTGACAAAGATTCTGACTGTGACGGGCCGGACAGCCAAGAGCGGCAAGACTCGTCACATCCCGCTGAATGACGAGGCGCTGACGACCCTTCGGAAGTGGTACGAACCGATAGGCTTCCCCTCCTCGTCATCAATGCGGAATCTCAAATATGCGCTGTTATTCTTAAACGTCAGCAGATATCCGGGCTGGACTTCATGCAGCAGCCGGCTAAGCCTTGCTCGTTGCGTCTCCGGTTTGTCCTTTTCGGCCATGCATCCTCCTTTCTTTTGTCGAGATTGGCCCAAATGAATCCCCATTAGCACTTTGCGTGGCCGCCGTCGGTTTCAGCCGCTCGTTGGGCTTGTACTCATTCCCGGCAATTACAGCTCAAATCCTGCCGATGGTTTGAGGGGATTTACCAAGATGATCTTGTTCCACACGGCGTCACGTCGAATCAGCTGCCTCAATTGGTCCCGATCATCCTCGTTGAGATCACCATAGCAGATGCGGTCTTCCAGGGCGAGCCACCATTCAGGATGCCTGTTTCTGACGAATGAAATCTTGGCGCTCTTCTCGTCGATGCAAAGCTGAATATTGCTGGCCATCTCCGCAATGACGAAACCACCCGAATCGAGGTCAATGCAGCCTCCGAGTACAAAGAGATCCGAGCGTAACCTACTGGCGCGCGTGAAGCTCAGGCGCAGCCGACCAGTGATGCGGAGTTCTACATCCTCAAGTCTGGGCTGCTGGCGAACTTCCTCCAGAGCACTAATTACTAACCTTTCGAGTTTTCGCCAAGGAGGCAGCGGGCGTCGATAGGTGTAGCAGACAAACCAGCTCGTCCCATAGATCGGATGCCCCATGGACGCCAGAGCCTTTATTATCAAGGCGTTCAATGGTTTCGATGTCACCTCAAGGCCACGATGTCTACCGGCCGTTTCTTCGTTCCGATTCAACCGTCGTACTTCCACCGCAATTCGCCCAGCCACCGAGAAGTCTGGAGGGATATTGCCATCGGGCTCGTGTACCACGCGACCCAAGCCGAGACCTAAAAGGTACTTATTAACCGATTTTTCAGAATCGTTCATCGGAATTCCAAGATAAACGGCATAAGGGCCGCGCATCAGCCGCCGCGGCCTACCCATCCTCAGAGGTACCTCTTGAAGAGGATCTGGAAACCGTGTTCGTGTGTGCTGGTGTAGAGGACACGGGTTGCCGCTTCCCGGATGCGCCGCGGAATCATGTTGAGGATCGGCGCCAACACATCTTTCCATCTCCCCAACAGACCGAGCAGGAACCCAGCCTTCGGATCGGCGGTCCACGACGTGCCAAACCGGCTTCGCGCGGCATCCCGCAAAAAGGCTTCGAAATCGCCCAAGCGGTCTTCGATTGCTTGCTTGTTGGAGGCCTTACCGAGATCCACGAGCTCACCAAAGAACTTTCTCACCTCTCTCCCAGATCGGCTATCCCGAAATTCGAGGGCGTCTTCGAGTGCGTGGATCGTGTCGCGCCAGTGCCCCTGAAAAAAGGACGATCCGAGGGCAATTCCGCCTCGAATGCACTCGATCTTGACTGTCTTGTCGAGCGCCTGAAAGAAACGCAGATCCAATTCCTGTACGAGCTCTGGTGCCGTTATCTCCAGCTTGTGCATCTCGCCTAGCCACATCTCTTCATCGTTGCAGAGCGTCGCCAGCAGATTCCATGACGGCGAGCGGAGCAGACACGCTCGATGCGCGTGCGGCAGGTAAGACCAGCTCTCGAATCTCATCCACTCAGTTGGTCCATAGCAGTATGACTGATAGTACAGCCCCCGATGCAGGAACATTGCGAGCGCCAAGTAACGCTCCGACAACGGATAGCCGTGTTTCCCATTGAGCGTTTCGAAGGCCTCACGATCAAAATACTCCTCCGAGTAATAAGCCCTCGGAATGCAAAAGCCACTTGGCAGTTTATAGCTTCCGGTGGCGATCTGCTCCTGGACCCACTTGAACGCCAGTGCCTGCGCCAAGCTCAGACGATTCCCCGACACGAAGCGCTCCTCAAAGTCCGCGATGATTCCGAGCTTGTTGGCCTTCCGGAAGAGCGGGAACCAGGCGTACAGCCAGGGATCGTGCTCATTGTTCTCATCAGTTTCCTCAGGAGTTTCCCCGCTTGCACTGGCGCTATCCCAAAGAAGCTTGTCGAAAAGAATGAGGGCCGTAAGAAACTCACCGGCGCTCTGCCGGTCGAGAGCTCTGGCATCGCGGTTTGCAGCGTAGTAGGCGTGCGCGTGTCGACCGCCTTCGCTGGCGGTATCGGGAAAGTAGAACGTCCGCCCTGCCGAAGCAAACGTCGTGTTGTCTATCAACACATTTGTTTCAGACATGGACCCTCCGGCGAGGCCAATCGAAAATTCCACCTTCGAATCCGTCTTTCTCCACAGCGATCCAAAGAACATGCCGCTGCGTCATGGCTTCATTCTCCGCTAACTGAGATCCGCCGAACGCTCCGGCTGAGCAAACGCGATCTGGAGAAGGTCGGCGATTGTCTCCAAGACGTTTGCGACCTGGCCCCGGTGGGCGATTGCGGCGGCTTGGCGGCTCAGTGGATTTGATTCCATCGCTAACCTTAGATTCAAACAGAATCGAATATTCTTAACGCGTTTCGGCCAACACCACAATGTCGATCCATCCCTCGCGGCCGTCCAGGAATCGGAGCTTCCGGTATTTGCCGGCCGAGTCGATGACGGTCGCCCGGGAATACCGTTGGACCATCCTAATCCGACCGCCATCAGCCATCTGCTTGATTGCGAGGAAATCCCGCTTCAGCATGAACTCCTCCATCAGCACGGCATCCTCTTTGGTCGCACTAACCCTGAGATCGGGCAATGACCCGTATTCCAACCGGACATCAGTCCCAGCGGGAATCGGAATCGGATCGCCGCGGTCCGGGCCTTCGACGAGGACCAGAATCCCAAAGACGCACGCTGCCAAAATCACGGTAAGAAGCGCGGTCTTCATGATATTGCCTCCGGGTTTCGACGAACGACTCTATCCAAATTTCTGATTGCAGACCGGATTGAGTTCACTTATTTTGATGTCAACCTTTACGGGACCATAATTTCTCTTGGTGATGCTGGACAGCTTCCCATCCACAAACTGCACGCTCTCAGGAAAGCCGGTTTCTCCGTACTGAACCATCCCCGACATTTGGGATGTTGCCCTGTGTTTTTGAAACCCAAAGTCAGTTTGAATCGGGTACCACGTTTCTATTTTCCTCCCGTCTTTCTCTCCTTTTTCCACTTTCAACGGCGCACCAAGGACGATGAACGCCTGCTCTTTGCTCATTCCCTCAATTACAACCCGGGATGCGATTGCCTTGCGGATTTCTTCTGGCCACTCGGGATGCTCATCCTGCAGTGGCTTGTTCGACAGGATCAGGTCGAATGCCTTCTTGAAATCGTCCAGGCTCTTGATCTGTATGAAATCAATCCCGACGTCGCTGTTGTGAGGCCTGATCCCTTTGGCCCAGAAGTGTATTGATGAAGGTTCTTTGGGAAATTCAAGATAGGAATTACTAATGGCGGAATTCGGCCCGAACCCCCAGTATACCCTCTCCAAAACGGTCGTATTGATCATCGGAATTCCCAAGAGCATGCCGGGCAATGATAGATCTGCAACAGGCTGAGGCTTCAGGCCCCCGATTCTCGCCAGAGCTTCCAGACCTCGATCCCAATCAATCTCAGTAGGAGAGATCTGTGTGATTGCCAGCCCATCATAGGCATTGTATGGTACGTTGGTACGGAGATAAAATATCCCCTTGACCATCTTTTCCATTTCCTTGCGGTCCTGCTTGCTGTATTGCGCCAAGGCTGGCCCAGTGAATATCAGGGCGAGCAAGAGGGCAAACGCTGATTTTTTCATATTGACTCCTTAGGTGTCAGGCCGGCCATTCTTCCAATGCCCTGCGCATTACGTCCGCGACTGAATCCTGGCAGCTGACCTGGTCGACGAGCCGGTCCCTGAGCTCGCCCTCCGACTGAGAAAGGGCGAGCTGGAGGAAATCGGCGATCTTTATCTCCAGGTTCCAAACCTATCCCCGGTGAACGATTATGGCAGCTTGGCAGCTCAGCTGATCAGATGCCATCGATGGGTTCTTTGGTGTTACGCCCCCGTGTTACTCGCGCGGGGAGCACAAACAGAAACTCGCCCAAGGCCTTGGTGAATTCAACTGTCCGGCGGGCGTCGGATTCCGAAGGGAATGGCGCATCCTCATCGGCGTGGCGTTGCTCGTTTGAATCGAGCCGAACCTCATGAGCCCACTCAGCCATCTCTGCCGTTATCAGATGATCCGCCGCAGCTTTTCTTATTCGGTCGTTCAGGCTACCATCTTTGTACCCTTTAGCCTTCAACATTGCATCTACGGAGCTGGCGGCCAGCATCACGGCACCGGCCGGTGCGTGCAGACTATCAATTGCCTGTATCATGAATTGTCGGGCAGTATCTGGGATTGCGGCGTCCACCTCGCTTGGCTTTGGATATAAATAGAATTCAGCCCAACCTGATTCCACTTTTGATCCGTGAAGGATTACCCCCCCGCATGACTTGCAGAGATAGGTTGACCAATGTCGCAGATCATTCCCGTTATGCGCTGTGGTTTTTTCGGTCCCCACATGCGGGATAAAAAAGGCACTGCGATGCCGCAATGAGGGCATCGGCGAAGATCGAGTATCTCCGGATGGTTGCTCATTTTCACCTCTTAATTCAGGAATGCGGTCAATCCCGATGACTTAAGCGGATCAGGATCCCGCCACAGATGCGGATATGGCTGGATGTTGTGTCGCCCGAGACGATGGACAGGTAGTCTATCTTAAACACCCGAATCCCTATTCTGTTCGAGGGCCGTCGCAGATCGAGTCCGCCGCTCGCAGTTTGGGCCTGAGCCGCTGCCCCCAAAAGACACAGCACAGCCAGAGTTTCGATAATTCTCCTCAATGTTCTCCTGAAAACCGGAGCTGGGGGAGTTGCTCCGGGGATCATTTGTTTTTTCTTCCGGTGATTACGACCATCGCATTATAAGGCTCTAAATCGGGCCTTGTCGCCCAAATATTTATCGATCAGCGACCATTCTATTACAGAAAAGCTCGGGAGTCTGAGTTTCAGGGCATTCTGGATCTGCTTGGGAAAGTGGGCTTCACCGGGTGCCGAGCATGGTGATGCGGCGCTGACGAGGCTGAAACGCCGAATTCAAGCCAGTGGTAAGGCCTTGCTTCTGCTGCGATCGTTCAAGGTGGGGCTTCTCACTGCGATTTCGCTGAAAATCGTTTCTACAGCCCTCACATGTCCGGATTAGCATAACAGGGTAGGATACCGTCAACCCGCTGTTTTCTGCCTTGGAAGTCCGCATAACTAAGGGCTTTTTTTCGGCAGTTAGCGTAACAGGCAACCCGTTTTCGATAGCCGATGCCGAAAACTCCCGATACCCCGCCTTTCGAGCTCCGCCGGCTGGATCCGGGCCGATTCGCGACTTGCGGCCGATCCGGGCCCGACCTGGAATTGATTGACCGTGATTCGAAATATCGGAGGGCCGTCAACAGCCGCGCCGGCCGGCTGGGAGTGGGGGCGATTGAGGAGACGGGGTGTTTCTGCGGGCGCCTCCGGCGCCGGCCGGCCGGAGATCGTCGAACCTGGGGCTTTTCAGAGTGATTTTTGCAGGGGATCGGCAGCATCGACCGGGAGGGACTGCGATTTTCTGCCGTCCCTCCCGAGTTCTGCTAGGGCACAGCTTCAACCATGTAGTTTCGCGAGGAGCGGTTTTATTTCAAAGAATTTCAAGTGCCGGGGATTTATAATTATTGATATCTCTTTTGCTGGAGGCAACCACCGAGGCCTCAGAACAGACCCGCCAGGGCTTCACTACGCGGCGCGGATCGGCGTGGCGAACATTCTGAAAGCAGCATAAAGCAGCATAAAGCAGCATTGCAGACATGGAAAACGGGGAATGGACTCAATGAAAGGATGATCATGAGATGACATCAAGAAAGCCCCTTGTCTTTGAGCAACTGAGCACCTTTGAGCGCCGTGGGCCAGTCGATAGCTCAAGCCCCTTGAATGAGGAGGTTTTCCGCGCCCATGTGCCGGGAGGTTGGTTGATATTGCTGAAAGCGGACCAGCCCACCTTGTTCTTCTACCCTGACCCGAGGCACGAGTGGGATGGCGGGTCCACGGACTGAGGGGGATGTTTACGAAAACACCCATTATCGTAAACAAGGGGTGAAAGGGGGTAGTTAGATATGGCCGTGGGGCGCGGAAGAGTCCCGGATCATCGCGGACCTATTCCTGAAGGCCGATCTGCCTGTCCCGCTGAAGGTGACCGTCCCATCCGAAAAAGACCTGAATCGGTACATGAAGGAACGCGATTAACCAAAAGGAGGACAAATGGAACGACAGGCAAAACGTTGGAAGCAACTGAAGGACGAAGCATCCCTAGTCGAAGAAGGGATAAGAAAACCGAACGTAGGTAACAACGAAAAGCTGTTACTGGTTTTGGAATACCTTATCTGGGCCATGGAACATTTTCCGGACCAGAAAGATCCGCGGGAAGACCCGGAGGCCGACGCTATTCACCATATGGTCGCTGCCCTGTGGGACGCGCTTAAAGACTTTGAATGGCATTCCGAGCAGCCCGCCCCATCCCGTAAGGATGTCGAGGATATCAAGGAACTGGCGAGGCATCTGGCACAACGGAAGAAGGAGGGATGGAAGGAATGACGGCATGAGGGCAGGTCCATGGACTGAGGGGGATGTTTACGAAAACGGACATTATCGCCACCCTTGACTAAAACGGGGATATTTGATATTGGCCGGGAGTGAGATCGTTCAACCTGAGCCGTCCTACGCGGCTTTTCCTGGGGCACAATGGGCAAATCCGGCGAAACCGGGATTTTCGAGTTGAGGGCGCCGAACCCGGCGCATTGTGCGTTCTGTGGCGGATCCGGGCACACATTCTCTATCCGGTGCTGACCGTTGGTGGAAGAGACTTTTATTTTCGCCGATTCACCGGAGAATATGACGGAACCGACATTGGCTGTTGCCGTTAGCCTATTTTTCTATTGCAGAACGGGTCTAATTCTGCAATCAACCGCTTTTCCTCTGCATCGTAATCATTGGTAATGACATCATACCAATGGGTTGGAGGGTATCGGATAATGCACGGATTATCTCCGTTGAAATGGGCCAGAAGACGCGCTCCGATGTCACCCTTTCCAACGTAGACCCATCCTCCATTTGCTACAAACAAACCGTAGCACCCCATTTGTCCTGGCTTAAGTTTCTCGATTCTTTCTTTGGTGAAAGGCCTACTGTCCTGTTTTGGAAATGGCATTTTGTCTCCTTGGGGGAGCGGCCACATCCTAGCACAAGGGCAGCAACACACTAACAGAGCATTACCGAAACCGCTGCAAATCGGCGAACCTGTCCATAAATACGCCGGCTGGCAGGCAGGAACCTGAAGCGGGGATCCGGGACCAGTCCTGGGGTCCCCGCTGAACTTCAACTCCTTTTCGATTGCAGATCATGCAGAGCGATAATGGGCGCACTATGGGAAAATCCAATGTCGAACAAAAAATGACTTCCGCCGAACAGTTATTGAAGCGGATTAGCACCGCTCTCCAAAAGAGCGCGGATCAAAATCTAAAGAAGCTTGGCCTTGAAGCTGACAGAGCCGCCCGCGAAGTCGAAGAGGCAAGGAGAGAGATGCACAGTAACTGGGAAGAAGATTAACAAAGCAGCTTAGCTTTGAAACCCCATCAGAACGAGCGGTAAATCCACCAAAACAGATTGAGGAAACAAAACGGGCTCCTTCGGGAGCCCTTTTCATTTGCACTTACCGAGCACTTACGGGGGAAATTTGGAAAGGCCGGAAAACTCATGGAACCCGCATATTTATTGGTGGATGGTGGGGGGATCGAACCCCCGGCCTCCGCATTGCGAACGCGGCGCTCTCCCAGCTGAGCTAACCACCCACTTTCATGGCAGACCGCAAATTATCTCCAAACACTTTCCGGCTGTCAAACGGAATAGCGCGGCACGGCCCGTCGCGTCAGGAAATGGAAACCGGAATCGGTGTGAAAGATACGATCAGAACGAACAGGATTATGATCGCGAGAATGCCCCGTGCGTTCCCGATCTCCTCGTCATCGGCGAGGGTTGGGGGATGATAAAAACCCGTACGGGCTCCGAGAATCAGCAATAATACAGCGAACAGCAGGTATGACGGTATCGGCCAGCCGGCTAGGCTGACAACCATCAACCCAAAAGCGGCCAGCAGAGATAGTTGCTTTTGACGCCTGCGGCCGAAAACGGCATAGGCGATGTGCCCGCCATCGAGTTGCCAGATGGGCAGCAGGTTCAGGCTCGTAACCAGCAATCCGAACCATGCGGCCATAGCCACCGGATCGGCGATCATGTCCTGGGTTTTCGGGTTGTAACCGAGCAGGACGGTTCCCACCCAGCGAAACAGCAGCGGTTCGCCGAAAAAAATGTCCCCCTGAATGCTCCCTTTTGGAATCAACCGCGAACGGCCGATGCCGGCGATAAGGGCGGGCATGACCACCGCAAAACCCGCCAGCGGACCGGCAATGCCGACATCAAAGAGGGCTCGCCGGTGCCTGAAATGGGATTTGATTCTGATGAAGGCACCCAATGTTCCGGCGTAGGAAATGGGGAAGGGGATGAAAAACGGGGGCGTGCAGAGAATGCCGTGGTGACGGCAGGCGAAGTAATGCCCCAATTCATGCGCGAGAAGAATAGCAATTAACGTCAAGGAGAAGGGAGCTCCTTGCAACAGGAGTTGCGGTTGCCCCGCAACTGCCCAGGCCAAGCGCAGAAAGCCTGCATCCCCCAGGCTGTAAAAGAGGCCGGCAAATGAAGTACTGAGAATCGTTGCCAGAAAGAGGAGTGCCGGTACGATCCATTCATTCCAGGCCGGAGGAGCAGCACGAATCAGCCAATCCTCCTGCCGCTGGAACCCGCCAGGCGAGGATTGTGGGTCTGATGCAGTTGCATCGGGAGGGTGACCGTCATTCACAGAAGTCCGAACCCTTTTCAAGATCACAACCGGCAGAGTGATCCGCCGGCGGCGCCTGCTGAGATATGCTGCCTCAGTAGATCTTGTCAGCGCGGATTTCTTTGCCCGGCTTGAAACGGATGGTCTTACCCGGCGGAATGGCTACTTCTTCGCCCGTTCTGGGATTCCGTCCGACACCGCTCTTGCGCGGCTTTACAATGAAGACCCCGAAACCGCGCAACTCGATCCTTTCTCCGCGCTTAAGCGCATTCTTGAGCGAGTCGAAGACAGATTCCACCGCAATTTCCGCTTTAACCTTGGTAATATTCAAATGATCGGCGACACGGTTCACGATGTCCTGTTTTATCACGCTGATCCTCCATAAGTTGGTGCATTGATATTATTTGTGGTCGCAAGTGCTGTCAAGTCTATTCTCTGCCCGCTTTACACGCCCGGCTTGCAGTGATAGACTCCCGCACCTGCGGCTCAGGGGAGGAAAGCAGATGGGAGTTATGCCGGATCACTGGATCGAAGAAATGGCAATGAGGAATGAGATGATTAGGCCTTTTGCCCGCAATCGAGCCAGAAGCGGAAAAATTTCCTATGGCGTTAGTTCCTATGGCTATGATTTTCGTCTCGCGAAGGAATTCAAGATCCCGGATTTTGCTGGAGCCGGACACTCGGATCCCAAAAAGATGGACCGGATTCACTGGAAGGATCATTCGTCATCATCCGTACTGATTGCAGCTAACTCCTTCATTTTGGGGAGATCGTTGGAATACTTCCGCATACCCCGGCAGGTGCTGGTCATCTGCCAGGGGAAATCTACTTATGCTCGCTGCGGGCTGGTGGTGAATGTCACCCCTTTTGAACCGGAATGGGAGGGGTTCGTAACCGTCTCTCTCGTCAATACGGCACCGGTTCCCGTCCGCGTCTATGCCGGGGAAGGGATCGCGCAGGTCATCTTCTTCAAGGCCGAGAGCGCATGCACTGTTTCCTATGCCGATCGCAAGGGCAAGTATCAGGCACAGAAGAAGATCGCGGTTGCGCGCCTGTGAGATTGTCGGTACGATTAAAGTTTTCGGATCAGGCGCCGACCTTGAGCCGAAAATCGTGTCAGGGAAAAACGATGAAAGTCGCCAGCAATTGGATCCGACCCGCAATGTTTTTATGCTTAGCGGCCATCGGCTCCGGTCTGATACTCTCGGCCTGTGGGTATCATGTTGTCAGTTCGGTGCGCAACCTGCCCGGAGGTGTCCGGTCGCTTGGCATCCCAACCTTTTCGAATCTGACGCGGGAATACAAGCTCGAACAGAGAATTACCGCCGCTCTGCTCAAGGAATTCAGCCTGCGGACCCGCGTGCCGGTTCGCTCGGAGGCGACCGGTGTGGAAGCCGTTCTGCAGGGGGAGATTCGCGGCCTCAGCGCCAGTCCGATTACCTTCGGTACGGATGCCTTCGCATCATCATTTTTGGTGACGGTGCAGATTGCGGTGAAGCTGGTTCGCGTCCGGGATGGCTCTGTGATCTGGGAAAATCCCGATTTTTACTACCGCGGCCGATATGTGCTCAACCAAAAAGTGACAGAGTTTTTTTCCGAAGAAAATGCCGCCGTGGGACGTTTGGCCAACGATTTCGCGGCGAGCCTGGCAAGCACGGTTCTCAACCGCTGATCCGATGGTGACTATAACTCCGGACCAATTTGAATCAGAAGTCGCCGCAGGCCGATTTCACCCGGTCTATCTGCTCTTGGGGCCCGAAGAGTACCTGCTTCAGAAGGCGGTCTCACTTCTGAGGGACAAGGCAGTGCCTCCGGAGGCGCTGGCTTTTAACTTTGCCGAACTGAATTGCCGGGATAACGACGCGATTTCAATCATGCAGGCGGCAACGACTTTTCCCATGATATCGCCGCGGCGTCTGGTGCTGGTCACCGATATCGATGCTTTGCCGGAGACCGATCAGGAGGCGCTCTGCACCTATGTGGCCGCTCCCCAGGAAACGACCGTCCTGGTTCTGGTTGCGTCCGCGCTGGATCGCCGGAGCCGGTTTTTCAAGAGGCTGGCTGACGGAGCCGTCATCGTCGAGTGTGCCCGGCTGAAGGGGCCGGCGCTGGAGCGCTGGGCTGCGGCGCTCCTGGCCAGAAACGGCTGCCGCATCTCCGGTCAGGCGCTGCGGAAGCTGACCGATGCCGTTGGGTCAGATTTGCTCATAATGAGCCAGGAGATTGAGAAGCTGATTCTTTATGCCGGCCAGGGAAAGGTCATTCACGAGGAAGCCATCGATGAGCTGGTTTATGCGAGTCGGCAGCATGGAATCTTTGAAATCGCCACGGCCCTGGGACAACGCGACCGCAGGCAGGCGCTCAGGATATTGGGAAATCTCCTCGAAAGCGGGCAAGCGCCGCTGGCGATTCTGGGAATGATGGCTCGGCATTTTCGGCAAGTGCTCATCGCCAAGGAACTTCTGGAAGAGGGCCGGCCGGTTCAGGAAATCCGCCAGGCAGTTCAGGTTCCAGAGTTCGCTATCGCAGAATTTCTGAAGCAGGCGCGCTCCATCGAGGCTGACAGGGCGCGAACCATGTATGAACGTCTTGCTCGCGTCGATCGCAGCATCAAATCAGGCAGCCCGAATCACCGAATGCTGCTGGAACAACTGGTCTGCCTGGCTTGAGGAAAACCTGTGAAGGGATTGAAATTACTTGGCGTTCTGGCTCGGCACGGCTGCATTCAAATGTTTGGTAAAACGAGATTTATGCCGTGCAGCGGCATTCTCGCTCAGGATGCCCTTGCGGACGGCAAGGTCCACCTCGGAATAGAATTGAGCCAGGCCTTGCGCAGCTTCCTTGATCTGGCCGTCGTCGATTTTCTCGTTGAAGGCCTTAAGTGCGGTACGCAATGCGCTGCGGTCGCTGCGATTGCGATTTCTTCTCCGTAAACTTTGCCGGTGCGCCTTGAGCGCCGACGCGTGATTCGCCATTCGTGCCACTCCTGCCGAGGTCATAGGTTACTGCAAACTTATACTTAAACCGATAAAAAGCATTAAATTACAATGAGTTATGATAAAAGTCAAATGGTATTTTGGCATTGACTTGCCGGAAATCGCATCCTAAAATATTCACGCACATGAGAATAGAGCAAATTGAGCAGCTGCTCATATTCCGGAGGATCCGGAATCAACCTTTCTCCCGTTTCTGTCCCGCATCTGAATTTATTCCAGTCCTTACATGAAAAAAGTTCTGCTATCGGATCGCAGTCTGCAATTGCTGTTTGGGCCGCTCGATGAGAACATCCGATATTTGGAAAATCTTTTCGGCGTAGCCATCCAGGCGCGGGACTCGTCCCTGACCATCGACGGTGATGAAAACAGCGTCAATCTCCTGGAACGCATCCTTATCGACTTCTCGACCCTGGTAGACAAGGGGCACAACATCAGCAACGGCGACCTGAAATCCGCGTTCAAGCAGATCGCGGAAAACGCCGCGCTCTCATTGCACGATTTTTTCCCTAAAATGCAGCTCCTTTCCGCGGGGAAGCGTCAGGTCACTCCCAAAAGTCTGAATCAAAGGCGCTATATCGAAGCTATCCGGAGCCATGATATCGTGTTTGGCATCGGGCCGGGCGGGACCGGGAAGACCTTCCTCGCCGTGGCGATGGCCTTGACCTGTCTTTTGGAAAAGAGCGTCTCACGCATCATTCTAACCCGTCCAGCCGTAGAAGCCGGTGAGAAGCTGGGATTCCTCCCCGGGGATCTGGAGGCGAAAATCGACCCTTATCTGCGCCCGCTATACGATGCACTGTATATCCTGATGGAAACCGAGAAAATCCAGCGCTATATGGAAACCGGGGTAATCGAAATCGCGCCTCTGGCCTTCATGCGCGGCCGGACCCTCAATGATGCCTTTATCATTCTGGATGAAGCCCAGAACACGACTTCCGAACAAATGAAGATGTTTTTGACCAGGATAGGACTGCAATCCAAGGCCGTGATCACCGGAGATATCACGCAAATCGACCTGCCGTTCGGGCGCAATTCGGGTTTGGTGGAGGCAAGAAATATTCTCAGTGATGTAGAAGGATTGGCGTTCTGTTATTTTAACGAAAGTGATGTAGTCCGCCATCATTTGGTGCGTCTGATCATCAAGGCATACCAGCAGCATGCGCAGAGCGAAGTGAGTGATAATGGCAACGGACAAGACAAAAGCTAGGGAGAGGATCCGCCTCGGAATTTTATTTGGAGGCAGGTCCGGCGAGCACGAAGTTTCCGTCTCTTCGGCCGGCTCAATGATCAGGGCGCTTGACATGGAAGAGTTCGAAGTGACGGCGATCGGGATTACGAGGAGCGGGAGGATCGCTACCGGGGAAGAGCTCCGCGTGATGCTCCCGGCTGACCTCCTGGGGCGGGTGAAACTCCACGAAACCGGACCCGATGGAGAAGGTCCGCTGGGCGGCGGCCTGTCTGCCGACCGCGGCCGAGGGGGCCGGGATCCGGAAATCATCTTTCCATTGTTGCACGGCCCCTATGGGGAAGACGGGACGATCCAGGGTTTGATGGAAATCGTCGGTCTCCCGTACGTCGGGTGTGGCGTGCTTGCCTCTGCGATCGGCATGGACAAAGACATAATGAAACGCATCTTCGCCCAGGCGGCGCTTCCGATCGCTCCCTACCGGACCGTGCACAGGCAGGAGCTGGAGGCCGGGCTGGAAGCAATTCGACGCGAATTGGAGGCGCAGTTCGGCTACCCGGTTTTTTCCAAACCGGCTAATCTTGGCTCATCGGTTGGTGTGGTCAAGATCCACAACGCCGAGGAGTTCGACCGCGCGGTCCTTGAATCGGCGAGATTCGACCGCAAAATCCTGATTGAGAAGGGGATTGACGCCCGGGAGCTGGAGTGCGCAGTACTCGGAAACGACCAGCCTCAGGCTTCCGTGGTCGGTGAAATCATACCCGCCTGCGAGTTTTATGATTACGACGCCAAGTATGTCAATGCCGCCAGCCGAACCATGATTCCGGCCGATATCGACGAGGAGACGGCGGCAAAAGTCCGCGAGGTGTCATTGCGCGCCTTCCGGGCCATCGATGGCTCCGGACTGGCGCGGGTCGACTTCTTCCTCGATCGGCATACGGGAGACGTCTGGTTGAACGAAATCAATACCATGCCCGGCTTTACTTCAATCAGCATGTATCCCAAATTGTGGGGTGCGAGCGGCGTGCCGTTCGGCGACCTGATTCGGCGCCTGGTGCGTTTGGGCCAGGAACGATTTCGGGAGCGCGCGGCCTACGCGGAAGCCCAGATCCACCAACCCGGCGGGTAGAAGTGATCTTGTAAACATTCGGCAGCGATTTTAGGATGTGCAAACCTGGCGACTCGGCCATGAGAATATAAGGAGGGAATACGCTATGAGCGTTCCAACTGGTGATGCTGAAATTCGCGAACGGTTGCTGACCAAGGATGAGGAGTTCAAACGTCTGGCTGTTGAACACCAGTCCTATGATCTGCAACTGGAAGAGCTGAGCCGGCGGCATTATCTTAACGAAGAAGAGCGAATTCAGGAGATCACACTTAAAAAAAAGAAACTGCTGCTGAAAGACCAGATGTACTCCATCGTGCAAAAATACAGAAAGGACCTGGAGACCGGTTCCTGACCCTTCGGCCTGTGGTTTCGGGGGTGCCTCGACGCCTGTTTGCCGATCGTGGCACGGGCGGGGAGGGAAATACGGGCCTGCAATCGGACTCTTTCGCGCACCATGATCAGGGATGCCTATCGATTCTTAATTCCTCTTGCGGCGGTCGCCATAACCTGCGGATTTCTCGCTGTGGGGTTTTCGTCCCCCGGGCTTTGGGTGGCGGTGGTTTTTCTGCTGGTGCTGGCCGCCTTTGTCGCCTATTTCTTCCGCAATCCTGTCCGTGAAATTCCGGCCGGCGAGCATTTTGTGGTCTCGCCT
Organism: Terriglobia bacterium; assembly: GCA_963824985.1. Taxonomy (GTDB): domain Bacteria; phylum Acidobacteriota; class UBA6911; order UBA6911; family UBA6911; genus JAFNAG01. The sequence continues at coordinate 281,667 of CAWGRQ010000036.1, read as the reverse complement.
GCGGATGGCAAGGTAGTGCGCGTGGCCTCCCTGCCGGAGGGGAGCGACGAAATGCCGGGAGGGCAGAGCGTCAGCATTTTTCTCAACATCTTCAATGTGCACGTCAATCGGGCGCCGATTTGCGGCGAACTGGAAAAGTTTGAATACAAACGCGGACGATTCAAGGTCGCCTGTGACGATGAGGCGTCCCGGATCAACGAACAGAACGTCCTGACCATCCGTGGCCTGCGGGTGCGGATTATTGTGAAGCAGATCGCCGGTCTGATCGCGCGGAGAGTGATATGCTGGAGGCGGCAGGGAGAGTCTCTGGCGCGGGGGGAACTTTTCGGCTTGATCCGTTTCGGATCCCGCGTCGATGTTCTGCTGCCCAGGGAAGTCAGGATCCTGGTCAAGGTTGGAGATCGGGTCAGGGGCGGAAGTTCGGTGATTGGAGAGGTTCTCTGAATGGATGTGCAAGTGCAGGAGCCTGAAGACGATCTGCCGCGGCGCAGGCGCCATCTGGGGCGCACGGTCTTCATTTTGCCCAGCCTGTTCACGGTGGGCAATATTTTCTGCGGGTATTACGCGATTATCGCCACCATGCGCGGCGACTACGACCGGGCGGCGCAGGCGATCGGCATCGCCATCGTTCTTGATGCTCTCGACGGCAAGATCGCCCGCCTCACCAACTCGGAAACCGGGTTTGGGGTGCAGCTCGATTCCCTGGCCGACGTTATTTCTTTCGGCATCGCCCCCTCGATCCTCGCGTTTTTGTGGGCGCTTTCGAATGTGGATTTCCGGCTCGGCTGGATTGCGGCGTTCACTTTTACCATCTGCGGCGCGATGAGGTTGGCGCGTTTCAATGTCCAGGCCGGCCACTTCAAGCACTTTGTGGGTATGCCGATCCCTGCCGGCGGTGGAACCATCGCCGCCATTGTCCATTTCTTCGTCCAGCCCCCCGGCGCGATCGGGGCGGGGATCCTGGTGGCGGTCGTTTTTGCGCTGGCGTATTTGATGATCAGCACGATCAAATACAACAGCCTCAAGAATCTCACTCTGGGCAGGAAATCGCATTTTACGATTCTCATCATCGCGCTGCTGGTGGCGCTGATCTACAACTATTCCCGCTGGACGCTGCTGCTTTTGGGTTGCGGATATTCGCTGTCGGGGCCGCTCACCAGGCTCGCCCACGCCGTCCAGCACCGGAGGCGAAGCGGTGCGGAAGGCGGCGGGCCGGGATCGAAGAAGGAAACGTAAGAATCTTCCATGCCCATCCTTGATGCCGAAGCGATTGTCCTGCGGCAATATTCACTTGCGGAAGCGGACCGCATCGTTGTCTTTCTTACGCGCGAACAGGGCACACTGCGCGCCACCGCCTCCGGGGTTAAAAAACCGCGCAGCCGCCTGGGAGGCTGCCTGGAGCTTCTTACCCATGTTCGTCTGGAATACCACCTCAAGGAAGGCGCGGATCTGGCACGCGTCTGGAATTGCGAAATCGTTCACTCCTATCTCGGCCGAAATCCGACTTTGGACCGCCTTTATGGTTTCTGCTATCTTGCGGAACTGACCCAGGAACTGGCGTCGGAAAACTATTCCAGTCCGCTCCTGTTCCGGCTGCTACTATCCGTACTCGATGCCGGAGAGCGCGCGGGAGTAAGCATGGCATTGCTTCGCTATTTTGAGATCTGGTCTCTCAAATTGAACGGCTGGCTGCCTGATTATGACTATTGCCCGGCCTGCGGCAAATGTGTTAAAGATGTTGGGTTTTATGCATGGCTGGAAGCCGGCCAGGTTCGTTGTCAGGCCTGCGCGGAAAATCGAGGTATAAGAATGGACCCCGATGCCGTCCGCCTGCTGCACCAGATATTGGTGCTTTCTCCTGTGCAATTCGCGTCTTCTCCGCAGCCGGGACCCGCGGCTCGTGACCTGGAGCGATTGGCTCAGAGGTTGATCGAATGGCATCTGGAGAAAAGGCTCAAGTCTTACCTTACCCTTCGAGAGATGCTGCGCAACGGCTAGGTTCTATGCAACAGAGGAATTTTCAGCAGATCATATTAACGCTCCAACAGTACTGGGATCGACAGGGCTGCGTCCTCCAACAGCCCTACGATCTGGAAGTCGGAGCCGGCACAATGGCGCCGGAAACGTTTCTGCGGGTGCTGGGGCCGGAGCCTTATCGGGTGGCCTATGTTATGCCGTCCCGCCGGCCGACGGACGGGCGATATGGCGATAATCCGAATCGGGTGCAGAAGCATCACCAGTACCAGGTGATTCTGAAACCCGCGCCCCGTGATTCGCAGGATCTTTACCTGAAGAGCCTTCAGGCGCTGGGGATCGACCTGCGGGGGCACGATCTGCGCTTCGAAGAAGACAACTGGGAATCTCCGACGTTGGGAGCCTGGGGCATAGGCTGGCAGGTCCTGCTCGATGGGCTGGAAATCACCCAGTTTACCTATTTTCAGCAGGCCGGCGGGATGGACCTTGATCCAATCAGTTGTGAAATCACCTACGGACTCGAACGGATCGCGACCTTCATTGCCGGCGTCGACAGTATTTACGATCTGGTTTGGACGGATGGTCTGACCTATCGGGATGTGCGCCACCGGGAGGAGGTCGAATTCTCTCGCTACAATTTCGAGGCCGCAGACGTCCCCATGCTCTTCGACCTGTTCCGGCAATATGAAGAGGAATGCACCCGGCTTCTGGGCCTGGATCTGGTGCTGCCCGCCTACGATTACTGCCTGAAGTGCTCTCATACGTTCAACCTGCTGGATGCCCGGGGAGCGATCAGCGTCACGGAGCGGGTCGGGATGATTGCCCGGGTGCGACAGCTTGCCTGCGAGGTGGCGCGGCTTTATGTCGAGAGCCGGCAGCGGCAGGAGTTTCCGTTGCTCCCCAAAACGGATGCCGGAGCAGGATCCGACCTGGCCTGATGATCCTGAGATGCCCGCTATGAAGAATGCCGAATTGGTAGTCGAAATCGGTGTGGAAGAGATCCCTGCGGCCATGCTGACCGAAGCCACGGATCAGTTGGCTCGGAACCTGATCGAAGGCCTGAAGGCGCAGCGGTTGGGGTCCTCGGTACTGGCCAAATGGTATACACCGCGGCGCATGATTGTCGGTCTGGGAGAGATCCCGATACGCCAGGACGACCGCCTGGAAACGATCATGGGACCCCCGCGCCGGGTGGCGTTTGATGCGGATGGCAATCCGACCCGGGCTGCGATCGCCTTTGCCGAGAAGAACGGTGTTCCGATTTCAGGAATCAGTTTCGTGACCACCCCGAAGGGCGAGTATCTCTGCGTGGATCGCCGGCAAAAGGGGGAACGGACCGCACAGGTATTGCGGCGCATAATTCCCGAGGCCATCTCGGGAATCGAGTTTCCGAAAACGATGATCTGGACCGCGGATAAGTTCCGTTTCGCCCGGCCGCTGCGCTGGGTGCTGGCGCTGTTTGCCGGGCGGGTAGTGCGCTTCGCAATCGCCGATGTCGTCTCTTCGCGGTACACCTCGGGCCATCGGTTTACGGGCAGGCGCCGGATTGCGGTCGCCGGGTTGGCGTCCCTGCGGGATTCCCTGCGCGAGAACGGCGTCGTCGTCGATCCGAAGGAACGGGAGGAGATCATCCGCGCCGGGCTGAGTCGAGCCGCAAAAAACGCCGGCGGACAAGTTCTCGCGGACGAAAATCTTCTGGCTACGGTAATCAACCTCCATGAAAATCCTTCCGTCATTTGCGGCGCTTTCGAGCCTCGTTTCCTCGGGCTTCCCGAGGAGATCCTGGTAACCGTCATGAGGGAGCACCAGAAGTACTTTTCCGTAGTCGACCCCGACGGCCGCCTGCTGCCCGCTTTCCTCGCCGTCGTGAATGTGCCGGCCGATCCAGCCGGCAGGATCCGCGAAGGCCATGCCCGGGTGTTGCGGGCGCGCTTTGCGGATGCCGAATTTTTCTGGAATAGCGACCGTAAGATCAGGTTGGCAGAGCGTGAAGCATCTTTACAAAACGTGCTGTTCCAGCAGAAACTGGGCTCCTATCTTGACAAGACGCGGCGCATTGCGGCCCTCGTACCCAAGCTCGCGGCCATGGCCGGGTGCACGAACGAGCCACAGAATCTGGAGACGGCGGCGCACCTGCTCAAATGTGATCTGGTCACGGAAATGGTAAAGGAATTCACCGACCTTCAGGGTGTCGTCGGCGGGCTGTACGCGCGCGCAGAAGGTTATCCCGAGACGATCTGGCGGGCCGTTTATGAACAATATCAGCCCAAAACTTCGAACTCAGCGTCTCCTTCGACCCTGGCCGGGGCGCTCTGCTCCATCGCGGATCGGCTGGATACGGTGGGGGGCTGCTTTGCCGCGGGCCTGGTCCCCTCCGGATCAAAGGATCCTCTGGCCGTGCGCCGGCAGGGAAACGGCATCCTGAAAATTCTGATCGACCATCGACTAGATGCTTCGCTGCGTCAACTGGCGGCCTGGAGCCTGGAGTCGCTTGGGCCGGTGCCGGAGGAGACGCTGGCCGCGCTCCAGAATTTCTTCGCCGGGCGCCTGCGTTTCCTGTTTGAAGAGAGGGGATACTCTTACGACTGCATCAATGCAGCGATGGCTGTGGGATGCGATCATCCGGTGGACACCCTGGAGCGTGTGCGCGCATTGCAGGAAAGGCGCCAGGAGCCGGATTTCCAGGCTCTGGCGTCAAATTTCAAGAGAGTCGTGAACATTCTGGCCCAGTCCGAGGCGCCTGAGGATGCGCCGGATCCATCACTCATGAGCGATGCCGCGGAACTCGCCCTGTGGGAACGGTACCAACAGGTCTACCCCGAGATTGAGGCAGCACGCCAGGCCCATGAATATGGCGAAAGTCTGCGGCTTATGGCTTCGTTGCGCGCCGTGGTCGACGACTTTTTCCTCAAAGTGTTGGTGATGGCGGAAGATCCGGTGTTGCGCCGGAATCGTCTTGCCCTTCTCCGGCAGCTGGCCCGGTTGTTTCTTACGCTGGGCGATATTTCGCAAATGGTTATTGAACGAGCTGGTTAATTCACATCAGAAACCCGGATTGCGCACCTCTAGCGCGGTCCCAGTCGAGGAACTTAAACATGATCTCAAAGGGAATCAAAATCGAGCCCATGCGGGGCAAGCTGGGGGTCGTCACGCCCGGATTGGGTGCCGTCAGCTCCACTTTCATTGCCGGCGTGGAAGCCATCCGTAAAGGATTGGCCAAACCAATCGGCTCGCTCACGCAGATGGGCACGATCCGCCTCGGGAAGCGCACGGAGCACAGGGTTCCCGCGGTCAAGGATTTCGTTCCGCTCACGCCGCTCAAGGATCTGGTATTCGGAGGATGGGACATTTATACCGACGACGTGTACCAGTCCGCGGTTAATGCCGGCGTGCTGGAGCGTACGCTGCTCGATGCCATCAAGCCGCAACTCAAGAAAATCCGTCCCTGGCCGGCCGCTTTTGACCGGAATTATGTAAAACGCCTGGACGGACCCAATGTTAAGAAGGCGCCGAACAAAATGGTGCTTGCAGAAATGATCCTGGAAGACATCCTGAACTTCAAGAAGAAGCAGCGTCTGGATCGAGTCGTCATGGTCTGGTGCGGAAGCACCGAGATCTTCCTGAGGCAGAAACCGGTTCACCAGACGATTGCCAGCTTTGAAAAGGGAATGCTGAAGAATGATCCGAGCATCGCGCCCAGCATGATTTATGCCTATGCCGCGATCAAGGCCGGCATTCCCTATGCCAACGGCGCGCCCAACCTGAGTGCGGATATCCCGGCTCTGATCCGGCTTGCCAACGACCACAGCGTGCCGATCTGCGGCAAGGACTTCAAGACCGGCCAGACGCTGATGAAGACGATCCTGGCTCCGGGCCTGAAATCGCGTCTCCTCGGGCTGAACGGCTGGTTCTCAACCAACATCCTGGGGAACCGCGACGGCGAGGTTCTCGATGATCCGGAATCTTTCAAGACCAAGGAAGAGAGCAAGCTCTCCGTGCTGTCCCGAATCCTCCAACCCGATGTCTATCCCGACCTGTACTCCAAATTCACCCACTGCGTGCGCATCAACTACTATCCGCCGCGCGGGGACAACAAGGAGGGCTGGGACAATATCGACATCTTCGGCTGGCTCGGCTATCCGATGCAGATCAAGGTCGATTTTCTCTGCCGGGATTCAATCCTGGCGGCGCCTCTGGTGCTCGACCTGGTGCTTTTCCTGGATCTCGCCCAGCGTTGCGGTATGAAAGGAATTCAGGAGTGGCTTTCGTTTTACTTTAAGAGCCCGATGTGCGCTCCGGAGCTCTATCCGGAGCACGATCTGTTTATCCAGCAGATGAAACTGAAAAACACCCTGCGCTACCTGCGCGGAGAAGAGCAGATCACTCATCTGGGGCTGGAGTATTACGACTGATCGGGCAGTATCGGCCCGGCTGAGGGTTGCCGACCGCAGCGGCGGTCGGCAACCCGGATCGCAGCCGTTCCCTGGACATCAGGCGGTGCGGGACACACTCTCCCGCGACCCGAGCGCCGCATGTGCCGCGGCGAGGCGGGCGATGGGCACCCGATAGGGAGAGCAGGAAACATAGTTCAATCCGACCTCGTGGCAGAAGATGACGGAGGAAGGTTCCCCGCCGTGTTCGCCGCAGATTCCCACCTTCAGGGCGCTTCGTGTGGCGCGCCCTCTCTCGGTTCCCATTCTGACCAGCTGGCCGACCCCGTCCTGGTCCAGAACCTGGAACGGGTCGTATTTGTAAATGCGATTCTCGATATAGTAAGGCAGGAATTTGCCGGAGTCATCGCGCGATATGCCGAAGGTCGTCTGGGTCAAGTCGTTCGTGCCGAAGGAAAAGAACTCGGCTACCTCGGCGATGCGATCGGCGGTGAGCGCCGCCCGCGGCAGCTCGATCATGGTGCCGACCAGATAGTCGACCGACTCTCCGGCTTTGGCAAACACCTCCCCGGCAACCCTGCGCACCACGTCGGCCTGCAACCGCAACTCGGCCCGGTCGGCAACCAGCGGAATCATGATTTCCGGGAAGACCTTGATGCCTCGTTTTTTCACGTTTACGGCCGCTTCAAAAATCGCGCGCGCCTGCATTTCGGTTATCTCCGGGAAGACAATCCCAAGCCGGCAGCCGCGATGCCCCAGCATCGGATTGGCCTCATGAAGCGACTGCACCCGCTCCCAAAGATGTTGGGGCCGCGCCTTGAGCTTGCGCGCCAGCTTTCTCGTGTCCTGCTCCGTGTGCGGGAGGAACTCGTGGAGCGGCGGATCCAGCGTGCGGATGGTCACCGGATAGCCATCCATGGCCCGGAAGATCCCCTCGAAGTCCTTGCGCTGAAGTTTGAGCAGCTGCTCGAGCCCGCCCTTGAATAGCCTCCGGGGTTCGGCAATCTGGCTCCTGATCTGTTTCCGTGTCGCCAGCAGAGCCTTTTTCGTAGTTGCGGAAGCGCCGCGTTTGAGTTCCTCTTCGACAATCCCGAGTTCCTTTACCAGTCGTTTGTAGTCCAGGGAGCCGAGGATCATCTGGCGCATATAGTCGATGCGGTCCCCTTCGAAAAACATGTGCTCCGTGCGGCAGAGGCCGATCCCTTCAGCCCCGAAACTGCGCGCCACGCGGGCATCTCCAGGGGTATCGGCATTGGTGCGCACGCCGAGCCGGCGATATTTGTCGGCCCAGGTCATCAGCTGCCTGAAGTCGTCGCCCAATTCGGGGTCGACGAGTGGGGCTTCCCCCAGGATCACCCGGCCGGAGGTTCCGTCCACGGTAATCCAGTCGCCGCGGCGGACGCGCGTGCCCTCGACGTTGAATTCCTTGCGCGCGTAGTTGATGTTGACGGCGCCGGCTCCGACGACGCACGGCTTTCCCCAGCCGCGCGCCACGACGGCCGCGTGGCTGGTGGGCCCGCCCGTGGAGGTCAGGATTCCCTGGGCGGCGTCCATACCGCGTACATCTTCGGGCGAAGTCTCACTACGCACCAGAATGACCTTTTCCCCTTTTTCCGCCATCGCCTCAGCATCTGCGGGCGTAAAGACCACCTGTCCGCTGGCGGCTCCCGGGCTGGCGTTGATGCCGGTGGTCAACACGTGCAGTTTTGCTTTCGGATCGATCATCTTGTGAAGAAGCTGATCAAGGTCGTTTGGGGGTACGCGCAACACTGCGGTCTGCTCGTCGATCAGCCCCTCGCGGGCCATGTCCACCGCGATCTTGACCGCCGCCGGCCCAGTACGTTTGCCGTTTCGGGTCTGGAGCATCCAGAGCTTGCCCCGCTCCACGGTGAACTCCAGATCCTGGATATCCCGGTAGTGACGTTCGAGGCTGGCAGCCACCGCTTCAAACTGGGCATAGATTTCGGGCATTTCCTGTTTGAGCTCGCTGATATGTTTGGGCGTGCGGATCCCGGCGACAACATCCTCTCCCTGGGCATTGGTCAGGTAATCGCCGAAGAGTTCCTTGGCTCCGGTGGCCGGATTGCGGGTGAAGGCCACGCCCGTGCCGGAATCGTTCCCCATGTTGCCGAAGACCATGGTCACGATATTGACCGCGGTGCCCAGATCGTCGGGAATCCGCTCCCGGTGCCGATACGCCCGCGCGCGATCGCCGTTCCAGGAGCGGAACACGGCCTTGATCGCCTCTTCGAGTTGTCGCAACGGATCGGCAGGGAATTCCCGGTCGGTTTCGCGCCGGATGATCTTCTTGAACTCCGTGCAGATTTGCTTTAAATCGGCGGCAGTCAAATCCGTATCGAGTTTTGCCCGTGCCGCGCGCTTGGCGTGCGCGAGTGCCTCCTCGAACAGTTCCGCGCTAACTCCCAGCACGATTTTGCCGAACATCTGAATGAAACGACGATACGCGTCGTAGGCAAATCTCTCGTTTGCGGTCAGTTCTGCCAACCCGAGGAGCGTTTCTTCATTCAGCCCGAGGTTGAGAACCGTATCCATCATACCCGGCATGGAAAACTTGGCACCCGAGCGGACTGAAACCAACAGGGGATTGGACCGGCCACCGAACTTCTTTCCGGTCGCGTTTTCAATTTGGGCCAGCGCCTCCAGAATCTGGGGCCACAAACCCTCGGGAAAACTCTCGCCGGAGGCGAGATACGCGTTGCAGCTCTCAGTCGTTATTGTGAAGCCCGGCGGGACCGGCAGCCCGGCATGGGTCATTTCGGCGAGTCCCGCCCCCTTGCCGCCGAGCAAATCCTTCATGTCACCGCGGCCATCCGCCTTTCCATTGGCAAAAATATATACGTATTTACTGTTCATTCAGTGGGTCTCCTGAAAAAAAGCCGGCTCATAAAATGAGCGGCGCCAAAGGACTAAATTATAGCAAAAACAACGGCTACCATTCTGACAGGTATGGGATTGCGGCGGGCGGGTGCCTCGCAGCCTGGGCGCGCCGGATTTCCCGGTGAACGGGAAAGGCGACGACCCAGGCCGCAAGTCAGCTTCTCGAATAGCCTGATTCTCTTATCGGCACGCATCCGCGGGTTTCGAGCATCTATTTATCCTTTTCGTTATTCAGCGTTTCCTTGAGTGTTTCAAGTTCCTTTTCCAGAGCCCGCACCCTTCTCTGCAATTCGGGGAGCTTGGGAAAAGCCAGAACCGGCACGACGCCACAATGCGTTCTCGAATGCGGGGGAGCCGGAAAGCACTGCTCCATGTGCGATGTCTCCGTGCAGGCCGCTCTGGGCGGTAATAATGGCGCCGTCACCCACATCCTGGTGCCCCGCAAAGCCGGCCTGGCCGCCTGCCTGGACATTTTTGCCTATCCGGGTGGAACCGGCGACGCCGACTTGAGCCGCCAGAACGGAGTTTTCTCCCACGCGGGATCCGTGCCCGATTTGGACCAGGTTGTCGAGCTTGGCTCCCCGGCAGATCCTTGTGTCTCCGACGGCGGCACGGTCAATTGTGGTGTTGGCGCCAATCTCGACATCGTCCTCGATGATCACTCTCCCGGTCTGGCGAATCTTGTGATAGGTTCCATCGCCAACCGGAGCGAAGCCGAAGCCATCGCTGCCGATGATGCTGCCGTTTTGAATGATAACCCGGTGGCCGATCTCACACGACTCGCGCACGACAACGCCGGCATGAATCGTCACATCATCTCCGATGCGAACCCCCGGATAGATGGTGACCAGCGGATGTATGCGCGTACGATCTCCGATCCGGCAACCGGCACCGATAACCGCATAAGGACCAATGCTGTTTTGGGCTCCAATCTGCACGTCGGCAGCCACCACGGCGGTGGGGTGAATCCCGGACCTTTCCGGGAGCGGCTTATGAAACAGTTCCAAGGCGCGGGCGAAGGCCAGGTACGGATTGGCCGTGCGCAGGCTGGGGATATTCACCTCGGGAAGATCGAGACCCAGGATGATTGCCGATGCTTTCGTGTCTTTGATGCAGCTGATATATTTGCGGTTTGAGACAAAGGTCAGCTGGCCGGCCATTGCTTCCTCGATGCCGGCAATGCCGTGAATCTCGACGTCGGCATTGGCGCGCATTTCACAGCCGATCTTGCTGGCGATTTCAGAAAGCCTCATAATCATCCGGATATTCCCGATCAGCAGATGAACCGTCAGGCGGACTCGGATCCCGCCCGCGCAGGATCGTGCATGTGTCGAGGAAACACATTCAAATCAACGTATTGCCGTATTGCGCGCCTATGGTAGTATAGGAGCCCGAGTCAGTCAAGGAATAGGCTGGCATTGATGCCCATTCTCACCCGATACGAAGACACCCATCAACAACCCGACGCTCAGCCTCCGGCAAGGCCGAAGAGTCTGGCCCGCGCTGCCGGATCCATCAGCGCCGCCACCATGATCAGCCGGATACTGGCGATGGGCCGGGAAATGGTGATGTCGAAATATTTTGGAGCCGGCTATTATACCGATGCCTTCAACGTTGCCTATCGCATCCCCAACCTGCTGCGGGACCTTTTTGCCGAAGGTGCGCTAAGCTCTGCGTTCGTGCCCACATTCATCCGCACGATTACTGAGAAGGGGAAAGAAGAAGCGTGGCTGCTTGGGAATCGGGTGATCAATGCCCTGGTCGTAATCCTCTCCGGGATCACCTTGCTGTTCTATTTTGGGGCTAAGTGGTTTGTATATCTGCTGGCCGCAGACTACACGGCTATCCCCGGCAAGTTCGAACTTACCGTGCAGATGACCCGAATCATGGCTCCATTCCTTCTGTGCGTCGCACTTGCCGCCGCCATTATGGGGATGCTGAATGCCACCGGCCGGTTTTTCATTCCGGCCATGGCACCCTCGACTTTTAATGTCTGCTCGATTCTGGCCGGCATTTTTCTCTCTCCCTTGATGCCTAGATTCGGATTGGCGCCGGTTGTGTCGATGGCCATCGGCGCGCTCGCCGGTGGTTTGAGCCAGTTCCTCGTGCAGGTCCCGTCAGCCTATCGGATTGGATTCCGCTACCGGTTTACACTGGATTTCAAGGACCCGGGATTGCGCCAGATCGGCCGGCTGATGCTTCCTGCCATTGTCGGCCTTTCGGCGACCCAGATTAACATTGCCGTCGACAGCCAGCTCGCTTCCAGCTACGGGAACGGTCCGGTATCGTATCTCAACTATGCCTTTCGTCTCATGCAACTCCCGATCGGTCTTTTTGGGGTAGCTATAGCGACCACAACCCTGGCTACCGTCTCCTTCCACGCGGCCCGGAACAACATTGTCCAGCTGCGCGACACCGTTGCCGGCAGCCTGCGCCTGGCCGCCTGTCTGACTTTTCCCGCGACCGTGGGATTGATTCTATTCCGTCGCGAGATCATCGAACTGCTTTACCAGCGCGGCCTTTTTGCGGCCAGCGACACGGAAAGAACCAGCCAGGTGTTGCTTCTTTACGCTCTGGCGTTGTTTGCCTACTCAGCGGTCAAGATTCTGGTGCCGACCTTCTACGCTTTGAATGACACCCGAACTCCCGTGCGTCTGAGTGTCATCACCGTCGGCATCAAGGTGGCGGTCAATTTCCTGCTGATCCTGCCGCTCGGCTTTCTTGGCCTGGCACTGGCCACGGCAATCGCCTCATGGCTGAACTTCATTCTGCTGTTCAGGAGCCTTGCCCGGAAGACTGCAGCCGGATTGCGGCCCGGTGACCTGGCTGCCTATGGCCGCATCTGCCTGGCAGCACTGCTTATGGGGCTGCTTTCCTGGCTTACCCTCAAGGGGATGGAGTTCCTGGTGCCGGCGGGCGGCACCCTCGGTCGTTTACTGCGGCTGGGAGCTGCAATTCTGGTCGGCATGGCCGCTATCCTGCCGCTGCTGCGCTGGCTCGGCGTTGAAGAGGAACGGGATCTTACGGGCATTGTGGCCCGATTGCTGACGAAGGTGCGATGAACCGGGACTGGCTGGCTGAATATGCGGTTTATTTGCGGGTCGAAAAGCGCTTGGCCAAGAATACGATTGACAGCTATATGCTGGATTTAATGAAGTTGAAAGCATTTGCCCGGGACCAAAGCAGGGAGCTTACCGAACTCACCAGGGAGGACCTGCGAATGTGGAGCCAGAGATTGCGTCAGCAGGGTCTTTCTCCGCGTTCCGCGGGCAGAGCCTTTATCGCGGCCCGGGGATTCTTTCGATTCCTGGTGGGTGATCGCGTACTGGCAGTCGATCCCACAGAGAACTTCGAATCCCCGAGACATCTTACGCCGTTGCCCCGATTCCTGTCCAAGGAGGAGGTGGAGAAACTGCTGAGCGCTCCGGATGTCAGGCAAACCAGGGGGGCCCGTGATCGGGCCATGATAGAAGTTTTATATGCCTCAGGGTTGCGCGTCAGCGAACTGATCGGCCTGCAGCTTTCACAGGTCAACCTGACTCTGGGGATTCTCTCGTGCATGGGAAAAGGGAGCAAGGAGAGGATCGTTCCGATGGGGGCCGAGGCTGCCGGGCAGGTGAATCGGTACCTGAAATCCGCGCGCCCACTGCTGCTCAGGAAACGGCAGAGCAATTTCCTGTTTGTGACCCGCCTTGGATCCGGCATGACACGCCAGATGTTCTGGAGGATCCTCCGGGGATATGGGCGAAAGGCGGGGATTCGCAGGACCCTGACGCCGCACATGTTGCGTCACTCTTTTGCCACCCATCTGCTGGAAAACGGAGCCGACTTGAGATCAGTCCAGACCATGCTGGGTCATGCCGATATTTCCACCACCCAGATCTACACCCACATAACCAGAGAACGCCTGCGCCAGATATACGAAAAATTCCATCCGCGCGCCTGAAGTCCAGAAGGCTTTAGCCTATTAGACTGTAGGCTATAGCAATAGCCAAAAGGTCGCCGCATGCCAACCGCATTTATCATCAGCTTCTGTTATGTGCAATGAATTGGGAGACTTGACGCACTTTAAGGCATGCGTGACAGTCCGGAAGGGCTCCCAACAGAGCGAAAGTTGATTCACACCTCACAGCCTGCAGCCTAAAGAGCTACAGCCTTTTCAGGTCCTGACAGTCAGCAGGAGCGCCAACCCCGCCGAACTAAACAGAAGATTGGGCGCCCAGGCGGCGAGCAAAGGGGATAACAGCCCATAGGTCCCCATCACCTCAAATACGCTGGACAGACCCCAATATGAAATCGCAATGGCGACGGCCGCGGTGATGCCGTAAAAGGCACCCCGTTTCCCCATGGAAAAGGAGAACGGGATACCCAGGATGGCCATGACAAAACAACTCAGCGGGAAGGATATTTTCTTGTTTAGAGATACCTGCAATTCTGTAGCATTGTAGCCAGATTGCATAAGATACATTATGTATTTATTTAGCTCAACGTAAGTCAGCTTCGATGCCTCTCCGGGTTCAAATATGTCTTTTTCAAAATAGCTCGCCTCCTCGGGGAAGGTAAACATCTGCTTTTTGAACGGGAGGAAGCCACCCCGGGCGGATCCAAAGTCGCGGACCCAACCGCCTTCCAGTTCCCATTTTCCGGGTCCCTTGACGACCGCCTGCCTGGCGTACACGCGGCGTTTGATGGTCAACTGCTTGAGATCGACTTCATAGACATTGAGGCCGACAAAGACATCTTTTCCGGAATCAAAGAGGTCGTAATTATAAATCCGATCTGACTTTCCGAAAATCCACTTGCGGGGCAGAGTAAAAGTCTGCGGAGGATTCCCCTTGATTTGATTCCGGATGGCATCCTGGCGGATATTTGCATAAGGTAGGATATAGTCCTGCATGAAAAACATGATTCCCGAGAGAAAACCGGAGAGCAGGAGCACGGCGAAGGCAATCCGATAGAGGCTCCAGCCGCCAGCCTTCATAGCCGTGACTTCCGAACTCTTTTCCAGGATGCCAAACTGGATCAGCGTGGCCAGGAGGACAGACATCGGCACGACCAGCAGCAGGATGTGAGGGGTCAGGAACACGAAATAGCTGATGATCAGGGATACGGGAATCCGATTGCGGATAATGTCATCCAGAAGGTCAAACAGCGTGAGAATGATGAACAAGGTGAAGCAGACGATCGTAGCCCACATCAGGTAGCCGACGAAGCCCCGGCTGATATAAGTATCCAAAACTCTCGGATAGCGCAGGCGCACGATGCTTCGGGTCGAAGAGATGGCGATATCATCCAGTTTGCGCACGGCATCGCGCACCCTGCTGAGGTGAAATCGGGCCACGAACGTTTCCAGCCGGGTTTTCCAGTGCCAGCTCATCATGCACTGGGTCAGCCAGCTGTTCTGTTCCGCGCCGATCACGAGGCCGAGACCAATCGCACTCAAAATGATATTTGCACTCCAGGCCCCAAGCCATGGGGGTATTTGTCCGGCCGAAGCTAGCCGCAGCCCGTTCATGAACAGGACATAGAACAGAATTACCAGGACCAGACCCAGGACCGAACTTGAGGTTCTTCCTCCTCGTCGCGAGCAGATCCCGAGCGCCAGGCCGATGAATGCAAATCCGATCACCGAGAAGGGAAGTGCCCAGCGTTTGTGAAACTCGATCCACTCTTCGCGTCGTTGGGTGGGGTCCGAAGGTTCCGAGCCAAGCCAGAGCTCGAAGGTGCCGAGTTCCGACGGTTTCCTTCTGCCCCCCGCCGCGCCGCCGCCAGCCGCAGACCCCCGGCTGAAGTCAACGGGAATGTCCGTGCTGCCAAACAGGCTGATGTTGTCCTTGGCTGGATCCTGGGGATTAACCTCGTAAATCGTCCCTTGCTCCAAATGCAGCTGTAGTCTGGAACCCGAGGCATCGCTTACCCAAGTCCCCTCCCGAGCCATCACGATTCTTGGAGCATTCGGATCGGAATTGTCTGCGAGGAACACCCGTTCCCAACGCTGGCGGTCGATTGAAAGATCCTCGAGGTAGAAAACGATGTTCGTGAAATCCTCGTTAAAAACTCTGGGCAGGATTTGGGCTGTCGCCTGGCGCAAGTTAATGTAATTCTTTATGCTTTCCAGGACATCATTTGTTCGCGGAAGAATAATTACCGAGATCATTCCCGTCAACACCCCAACTATGGCGGCCAGTCCCAGAACCGGTTGCAGCAGGCGCCGCAGGGGCACGCCGCACGCACGCAAGGCCGTTATCTGGTTTTCGCCAGACAATCCACCGAATCCGATCAGGGTGCCCACAAGGAACGAGAGGGGAAGCGAGAATATTAAAATGCTTGGTGCGAGGGTCCCGGCGATGAGCAGGACGGTCGTGAGTGAGGCATTCCTGGTAATGAGCAGTTCAGAAAAACGGCCCAGCTTGTCGCTGAACAGAATAAACGTGAGCACAGTCAGAGTGACCAGGAATGGAGGCACGATGGCCGCAATCAAAAGCTTATCGATCCTGCGCATCGCGGCAAAGACTAGCATACCGGAGGGATAACAGTAAAGGCACCGAGGGACGGGTGGTGAAATCGGAGGTGGGAGGCAAATGCGCGAAAAAGCAAAGACGCCACGGATTTCACGGATTAACACGATTCAAAAAGCCTGGGGGATCGTATTAGGTTCGAACTGGAGCGACCTGAGCCGATATTCAGGAGCGGAGCCAACCGGAATTCCGCGATGCTCAGGTAAGGCAAAACCCGCGCGCCAGGTGCTGCGAGCTCGAGAATATTTAGGCAAATCAGTGAAATCTGTGAAATCCGTGGCGTTTTTGTTTTGAATTTCCCAAGAGTGATGCTCACTTATGATCAAACCCGGCGTCGCGAAAAGCGGGGGATTGGGAGCCGCGACGACTGAATATCAACTTCTGATAAGATATATTATGTAAACTAGCGTTGGTGAGTGGAATTGCCCGGGCCGCCCCCTCGCGCGCCGGTCAAGGATGGCTTGATCAAGCCTTAAATGGCTGAAATAACAATGTAATACGGGTAGGAATGCCGTCCTGCCTGCATCGGCGACTACAGATACCTGCAGCGCGCGCTTCACATCTTGTACTTCCCGAGATCGTCCGGATTCAGATTCTCCAGCCACTTCCGGATCTCCTCGGGAGAGCTTCGCTCCGCTGAGGGGGTTGCGGTCGCCGAACTTGCCGATTTGGTAATGACATCATCCGTAACAAAAATCGGCGATTCGGTGCGCAGTGCCAGAGCGATGGCATCCGAAGGCCGCGAGTCGACGGTAATCACACGACCGCCGGCCTCCAAAAAAATCAAAGCATAAAAGGTGTTATCTTTGAGCTCGGTGACGACTATTTTGGTAACCCTGGCCTCGAGATTGTGCAACATCCCCTTGATCAGATCGTGAGTCATCGGCCGGGGCGTGTCCACTTTTTCAATCTGCAAGGCAATCGCATTAGCTTCAAAGATGCCGACCCAAATCGGCAGCAAAGTATCGCTGGTGGTATCCTGAAGTACCACAATAGGAGAATTGGTCAAGGGATCCATCATCAATCCCTTAATCTTGAATTCGATCTCTTTCATGATTCCTCCGCTCCTATGGGTTCAGGACGCCCTTTAGACTGTTGGCGCTAAACCCTGTTATAGCAACAGATACAAAGTGCCCAAGGAGGTTTTCCGGGCCGTCAAAATTAACGATCCGGTTGTTGCTCATGCGACCGGAAAGGGAAAACGTGTTCCGGGGCCGCCCTTCAACCAGAACCTCTACCTGCTGCCCCTGCCAGGCGGCGTTTCGGTTGAGTTGGATCAGCTTCTGCTGATCCTGCACGATTCGGAGCCGGCTTCCCTTTTCCGGGTCGGCGATCTCCCCGTCCAACTTCAGGGCTGCAGTATTGGGCCGGGGCGAGTATTTAAAAGAGAAAACACCATCATAGTGTACCGCAGCAAGCAGACTGAGAGTATCCCGAAAGTCCATATCGGTCTCGCCCGGGAATCCCACGATGATGTCGGTAGTAATCGCAATCGTTCGGGAACAGCGCCGGATTCTGGCCACAGTGTGGAGATATTTCTCCCGTGTGTATCCGCGGCGCATGAGGCGCAGTATCCTGTCGGAACCGGACTGGACCGGCAGGTGGACCTGATTGCAGATCTGGGGCAACGAATCGAGCGCCTCCAGCAGATCATCGTCGAATTCATTCGGATGGGGCGCTGCAAACCGAATGCGCCGCAGGCCCGTGATCCTGGCCAGGCGGCGGAGCAGTCCGGAAAATGTAAGTCCTTCGGGGGATGGATCGCGATAGGCATTCACGGTCTGGCCCAGGAGCACAATCTCCAGGTATCCTTGGGCTACCAGTTGCTCGACTTCGCGGATTATGTTTTCGCTCTCCCGGTCCCTCTGTTTGCCACGGGTGAAAGGAACGATGCAAAAGCTGCATTGCCGATCGCACCCTTCGCTGATGGTGACTGAGGCCCGCCACGGGTTTTCCCGTAAAACGTATGCATTTTCAAGAGGTTCTGGATCATCGTCCATACGCAAATCGACGGCCGGGGTGCGCGATCCAGCCGCCTGTTCCACGAGTGCAGCCATGACATGTCCCTTTTGTGGACCGGCCACGATGTTTACAAATGGCGCCTTCTTGAGCAGTTTCGCACCTTCCATTTGGGCCATGCATCCGACGACGCCGATCAGCAGATCTTGTCGTTCATTCCTATACCGCCTAATCTCTCCCAGACGGGTATAGACCTTTTGGACCGCCTTTTCGCGCACGCTGCAGGTATTGAGAATCAGAACGTCGGCTGCGGCTGCGCTGCCGGCCGGTTCCAGCCCCCCATGTTTCAGGTTGCCGGCAATCTTCTCCGAGTCCAGTTCATTCATCTGGCAGCCGAAGGTTTCGATAAAGTATTTCTTTCCCATTCCTATTTCCGGACTTCTCTCTTGGCTTCCTTGCCGACCAACTCTCGCATTTCGCGGGCATGGCGCCGGGTGGTTTCCGTGATGATCTCTCCTCCCATCATGCGGGCCAGCTCCTGGACGCGTTCCGGCTCGCGCAACCGATCGAGGAACGTTTCGGTCCTCCCCTCGACCTGCTCTTTATGCACCATGAAATGCTCATGGGCGTAGACGGCGATCTGCGGCAGATGGGTCACGCACAGAACCTGGCTTTGCGTGGCCGCCTCTCTCAGCCGCCGGCCGATTACCTCCGCCACTCGGCCGCCGATACCGGCATCGATTTCATCGAAAACCAGGGTTTTCCCCTGTTCGCCGCCTCCGCACAACGTTTTGATCGCCAGCATGATGCGCGAAAGCTCGCCGCCGGAAGCAATCCGCACCAACGGCCTTATCTCCTCTCCGATATTGGGCGCCAATAGAAACTCTACCTGATCTACACCTCCAGGTCCACAGCCCGCGGGAATTCGCCCCGGACCGGCGGAGCCGGTGCGAGGTACGGTCTGAAACTGCACCTTGAGATTCATCTTCTCCATCGCCAGGGACTGGAATTCTTTGCGCATCTCGCGCTCGAGACGCATTGCGTCCTTGCGTCGTTTGGAGGAAAGCTGATCCGCCAGCGCAAAATAATGATTCAGTTGCTCACCCAGTTCCGTGACCAATCGCCTGGAAGTGTCGCTGGAGGAATCAAGTTCCTCCAATCTCCGCTCGCAGTCACCGGCAAAGGCAAGAACCTCATCCAATGATTTGCCGTATTTTGCCAGGAGCCGCTCGAGATCCCGAGAGTCGGCGCTCGACCTGTTCAAGCCGATCCGGGCTGAAGTCAATCGTTCCGGCATAATCCCGTGCCGAATAGGAGAGATCTTCGAGGCGGTACAGGCTTTCCCTCAACCCCTGCGCATGGTCCGCCCAACCGGCATCAAAACCTGAAAGATCCTGCAGAACGCGAGCCAGCCGGCCAAGCTGGTCCAGGATCGAATTCTCGTTCTCATAAAGCAGGGAGTAGGCTTCATTGGCGAGTGCAGATACTTTTTCCCGATTGCCGAGAATGGAACGTTCATTCTCCAGTTCCTCCTTCTCCTGCGGTTGGATCTGGGCATGTCGAATCTCAGCGACCTGGAAGCGAAGGATGTCCAGGAGCCGTATTCTCTCCTGCTCATTCATGGTCAGGTCTTCAAGACGATGTTCCGTCTGGCGCACGAGTTCGTATTGCGCACCCAGCTCCCGAGCCCGGGCTTCATTTCCGCCAAACCGATCGAGCCACTTCAGATGGGATGACAGGTCCAGCAGCGCCTGGTGATCCTGCTGTCCGTGAATGTCCGCCAGGTCGCTGCCGATGGATTTGAGCAGGCTAAGAGTCGCCAGGCTGTTGTTGATGAACACGCGCCCGCGACCGCCCGCCGAAATCTCCCGGCGAATGATCAGGGTGTCATCTGCTGCCTCAATCCCCGCTGCGGCGAGCTGTTCCCTAACTTTCGGCCTATCCAGTGAAAACACTCCCTCGAGGATGGCGACGTCGGCATTGGAGCGAACCATTTCCTGGGAGGACCTGTTGCCGAGGAGCAGTGCCAGAGCGTCGACAATGATCGATTTTCCAGAACCGGTCTCACCGGTCAGAATTATCAGTCCTTCCCCAAATTCCACTTCCAGTTTTCGTATCAGGGCAAAATCGCGGATTCTCAGGAACCGGAGCATACCCCTATCTGCCTTTCCATTCGGCCGGTTTAACCGTTAGCATCAATCCATCAGCTGAGCTTAGTCTAGCACAGGAACGGTTTGATGAAGAATCGATGCGAAGAATGTTTGACATCGCCTGTAAGCTATGGTACGTCTTAACGTTATGGCATTACACACCTGTTTCATTTCTGGAGGGTGAAATCATTCCAAACCTGACTTGGACATTGGCGTTTCAGGCTGAGTCTCCCGGGACCGGTGGCATCATAGGGCTGATTTTCCGGATGGGCCTGTTTGCGGACGTTATTCTGGCCGTCCTGCTGATTTTCTCGCTCATCTCCTGGACCATCATGTTGCGCAAATGGCTGACCTTTCGCAACATCGAAAGGCACAGTCGAGGATTTATCGCCATCTTCCGCAAGAGCGCCCGTCTGAGCGAGGTGAATCTCGCTTGCGAGCACTATCGTGGCACTCCCCTTTCCGGGGTTTTTACTGCAGCCTATCAAGAGCTGAATGCTCAGCTCCAGAGTTCCAAGGCCAAAGAAAGCTCGGGAAATCCAGGGCATCCGGTACTAACGGAAAGGAATCTGGCCAGCATTCAGCGCTCCATTCAACGGGCTGCAACCGCGGAGGTATCGGTTTTGGAGCGAAACATGAGCTGGCTGGCGACGACCGGATCGGTGACTCCGTTTGTCGGGCTTCTGGGTACGGTAGTCGGCATTATCAACGCGTTTCAGGGCTTGGGATTGGAGAAGACAGCCTCGATCCAGGCGGTTGCGCCTGGGATAGCGGAGGCGCTGGTAGCGACGGCCGCAGGGTTGTTCGCGGCGATTCCGGCAGTGATCGGATATAACCAGTTCATCCATGGCATCAAAAATATCGCTTCGGAAATGGATGACTTTTCGACCGAACTGATCAACCTGGTGGAGAGGAGCTTCGGCTAATGGCTTTCACGACCCCCCAGGGGCGTACGGCCACGTCTCTGTCCGAAATCAATGTCACGCCGCTGGTGGATGTTATGCTCGTGCTGCTCGTCATTTTCATGGTGACGGCGCCGATCCTCCAGACCGGGATAGATGTCCAGTTGCCTGAAACACGGGCGGCCGCCGACACCAATCCGGCTGAGAATGTCGTCCTTTCGATCAGCCGTGAAGGTTTTCTCTATTACGGTTCAGAAGTAATCAACCTTTCGACCATTCCCGAACGTCTTAAGAGAGATATGAAAGGGCCGAAGGACCCGGTCTATTTGCGAGCCGACAAGGATGTGAAATGGGCTTCGATCGTGTCGGTGATCGATCAGGTGCGCAGCGCCGGGTACAGCGAACTCAAGCTTGTAACCAAGCCATTTCAAACGCCCAAAAAGCGATAGCGTGATTGCGATGCGCCAGACATCACCTCGAGGAACGCTGCTCGACCTGCCGCTGATTCAGGAGCGCTATGGCAGGGCCTTTGTTTTCGCAATCGGATTGCACGGCGCCCTGCTCGCGTTCTTTCTGGTGGCGCCTCTGCTCATGCCCGAGATGTCGCCTATCCGGATTGGAACTGGGCCGGGTGGCGGCACCGGCGGGGAATCCTACACAGTGGGCGTGGCCGATGATCTGGGGGGTGGCGCCGGGCTGTTCAAACCGGCGATGACGCCTCAGCCGCCGGCTCTTCCGGTGGAAAAGCCCGCCAAGAAGGAGGCTGCCAAGGAAGATCTGGCGAAGGCTGTCCCGCTGCCTGATACGGTAAAGCCGAAAGTCATCAAGAAGGTCGCAGAGCCAATAGCCAAAAAAGGGGACAAGCCTGCGGCTCCTCCGGCGAAAGGCCCCATTCCGGTTGCGGGCGCCAAGGGCGCCGGCGGAACCGGCGGCCTGGCCGGAGGTTCCGGCGGCGGCGCCGGCGGGGGGGGCGGCGTTTCGATAGGGTCGGGATCCGGAGGTTTAATCGACTCCTGGTACGCGCGAACCGTGGAAGCACGCATCAGCCAGGCCTGGATCAAACCGATTGGGATCCAGCAGCGCATCGAAATCGTTTTCAGTTTCCTGGTTGGCGCGGACGGGCGCATTTATGACATCAAGAAGGAAAAATCTTCCGGCAATGAAGCCCTGGATCTTACGGCCGAGCGCGCGATCCGCTCGTCGACACCGCTGTCTCCACCGCCGCCGGAACTGCGTGGCAAACCCCTGCAGTTCGTTTGCCAGTTTGTCTATCCTCCAGATAAGGAAACATTGATCCCCAAGGAGTGAGATGCGCGTAAACAAAGTTCTGATTGCGGCCCTGCTTTTCCTGGCGGGAATTCCCTCCCGCGGCATGCAGGAAAAGCCCCAATTCACCATCCGCCCCGCGCCCCAGGAAGAGATGATCCTGGCCGCCGCAGACATTCAGCCGCTCAGAAGCGGGCAGGCGGCAGAGTTGGCCCCCTCGCTGAAGGTCTTCAACGAAGTACTCTGGGCGGATCTGAAGTTTTCCGGGTATTTCACCATGGCCGGCAAGAGCTTTTACCCGCCGCAACCGATCTTCCGCCCTGAAGATATCAATTACGATGCCTGGAGCGCGCTTCCATTTAAGGTAAGCTTCCTGACGGCAGGCACGATCGAAATGGATGGCGGCATCCTGCGCGCGACGCTTCGGGTCTATGACGTTAAACAGCGCCTGATGAGTTTCGGCCAGATCATTGGCGGAGACACCGATCAGGTGAGATCGATTGCGCATCGCTGGGCCGACGAGATTGTCACCAGGCTTACTGCCGGCGCCTCTCGCGGAATATCGTCGACCAAGATCGCCTACACTTCCCGGCGCGGAGCCGCGAAAGAGATCTACGTCATGGATTATGACGGCAACGATCAACGCGCCTTTACCCGCAACGGTTCTCTGAACCTCTTTCCCTCCTGGTCTCCGGACAATTCAAAGCTGACCTTTGTCAGTTACCGGACCGGAAAGCCTGAAATCAACATTTACTCCTATTTGAACGGCGATCACCTCCCCTTCCCCATGTTCAACTCCATGACCTCCACTCCGATGATTGCGCGGGACGGAACACGGCTGGCTTTTGCCATGCGGGACGCGAGGGGGAACATTGACATTTACATCTCCAAGCTGGACGGATCCGAGCGGCGGAATATTACCAACAGCCGGGCGGTCAATTCGTCTCCCACCTGGGCCCCGTCGGGGAATCAGATTGCATTCATTTCCAATCGCGACGGCACGCCTCAGATTTACATTTGCGATACGGATGGCGCGAATGTGCGCCGGATTGTCAAGGAGGGGGGGGATGCCGATTCCCCGGCCTGGTCGCCCGACGGGCGGTGGATCGCCTTCCATTGGAAGCCGCGCATGGCGGAAAACTATGACATCTACATCGCCGAGGTGAGCACCGGCTCCATCCGTCAGCTGACGAGCGATTCAGGGAGTAACGAATCGCCATCCTGGGCGCCGGATGGGCGGCATCTGGCATTCCAATCCAACCGCTCGGGCAGCGATCAGATTTTCATTATGCTGGCTGACACCAACAATCCGGAACTGCGCATGATCACCAGCCAGGGGACCAATACCTGCCCGGCATGGAGCGGGTACACGCGTTAGGATCTAACAGCGGACAAAAATATTGCGCGCCTTTGCGTTTTTGTGCAGTCAAGCAGGAGGCTGTGTTATAGTAAAAGCTGGCGTCGTGGAATGAAAATTAACCGCACGAAAACGCGACATCGGGAACCAATCCAGAATCAGAAGGAGGCCCATCTCATGAGAAAAGTCTTGCACCCGGTAGCTATCATTGTTCTTCTTCTGGTAGCGATTTCCATTACGATGCCCGGATGTGCCAAGAAGGTCGCCGCTCCGCCGCCGGCGGTCGCCCCGCCGACGACACCCACGGAGGCTCCACCGACGCCGCCGGCTCCAACGATCACCTTTGCCGCATCACCGGCTGCCATCGAAAGGGGGCAGTCTTCGACGCTCTCGTGGCGTACCGCCAATGCAACCGAGGTTTCCATTGACGGCGGCATCGGAACGGTCGAAGCGACGGGCACCCGCACCGTGACACCGACGGCCTCCACCACATACAGGGCTCGAGCCACGGGACCCGGCGGAACAGCCGATGCTGAGGTGCGGATCACAGTAAATGTCGCCGAGGTGATCCCTCCTGCGGTTCGCCCTCTGAGCGACACGGATGTCTTCAACGAAATGATCAAGGATGTGTTTTTCGACTATGACCAATACAACATTCGCGGCGACGCCCGCGAGGTGCTGATGCAGAATGCGCGGGCTCTGAACGATCGCCGCGGCATCCGCATCACCATCGAGGGGCATTGCGACGAACGCGGTTCCGAAAAATATAACCTGGCGCTGGGTGACAAGCGGGCCAACGAGGTCAAATCATTCCTCGTGGCGCAGGGTATCGACCCGGGCCGCATCGACATCATCAGTTACGGGGAGGAACGGCCGTTCGCCCCGGGTCACGACGAGGAAGCCTGGAGACAGAACCGCCGCGCGCATTTTGTCATGCGCTGAGTTCTCATCCCGCGAGGCGAACCAGGCCGGATCTGGATGTGACCCATCCAGATCCGGCCTTTTTGTGCCTGGACCATGGAAGGCATCCGATGCCTGTGAAATAATATAGAAAACGTCCACAGGAGAGCGCGCCATGAAACGAATACCCTATCTATTTATTATCTGTGTCCTGGGGATCGCTGCCACGGCCCAGGCCGGCGTCAAAGAAGAGCTTGTCCGGCTTCAAGCCGACGTGCTGGCACTCAAAAACCAGATCAGCCTGCTGGAAAAAACCTTCACGGAACGCACCGACGGCATTCGCAGCCTGGTAGTTCAGCTTAACGATCAAGTAGGTCGCTCATCGCTTATCCTTGGGAAAATCAGCACAGCGGTCGAAACCCAATCGACCGGGGACACTTCCCTGCAACAGACGATGCTCCAGGAAATCAAGAGTCTGTCCGTCAAGATGGATGATACCAACACCCGGCTGTCCGCGCTGGCACAGCAGATCGCGGACATGAAGGTGCAGACGAAGCCTATCTCTCAGCGCCTCTTTCAATCCGCCGGGGGCAACCCGGACTCCCTGGCACTTTCGGCGGATCAGATCTATGGGGAAGCCTATAACGATCTCGTACAGGGAAATCTCGATCTGGCGATCGAAGGGTTCAATGCCTTTTTGAGAAACTTCCCGACCAATGAGCGGGCCGATGATGCCCAGTACAACATTGGTGAGGCCCACTACAATGCCAGGAGATATCCCGAGGCGATCGCCGCCTTTACCAAGGTGCTGACAGATTACTCCTCCGGGGGCAAAGTGGCCAGCGCGCTCTTCAAGCGCGGCAAAGCGGAGCTATTGGTGCAACAGAACGACAGTGCCATCGCCGATTTCAAGACTGTCATCTCGAAATATTCCACGGCACCCGAGGCCAGCCTGGCCCTCGCGGAACTGACCCGACTCAATGTCAATCCGGGCCGATCTGCAAAACCTCCGATAAAAAAATAGCCGCCCAACGCCGATTACCAAAAGGAAAAGGAGATTTCATGAGTTCACTGAACAAGGTCATGCTGATCGGACGCCTCGGCAAGGATCCCGAGGTCCGCTATACCCAGGAGGGAACGCCGGTCGCCAACTTCAGCCTGGCGACCAGCGAATTCTCGGCGGACAAAGCGGGAACCCGCCAGGAGCGGACTGAATGGCACAACATCGTGGCCTGGAACAAGCTGGCCGACCTGGCCAAACGGTACCTGACCAAAGGCAGGCAGGTATATGTGGAAGGCCGGCTTCGAACCCGGGAGTGGGATGACCGGGATGGCAACAAGCGCCGCACAACGGAAATCGTCATCAATCAGATGGTTCTGCTCGGCAGCCGCGGCGAAGGGGGCGGCGAAACCTACGCGGCACCCTCTGCAGCCCGGCCAGCCTCGGATTCCGAGGCGCCGGCGGCAGACGTTGAAATCACCGACGACGATATCCCCTTTTAGCCGATCATTGGGAACGGAGTCCGGCAGCGCCGCGTGATCGGGGCTGCCGGATGTTGGACCGGTGACGCCTCCGGAAAGATCGGATGGGTTCCTTGCCAAACGAAATCAGGCAGATCTGCGTCTGGCGCGCGCATGCAGAAAGCGGCGCAATTCCGATGCGTAGGGCGCCCCGGTACTCAATTCGACCCAATCAACTCCACAACTCCGCAGGAGGCGCTCCAGTGCCAGGCGCCGCTCCTGGCCGTTGCGTTCGTACTCCCGACGAACGCCGGCGCGGCTCGTGTTCCACACACGTTCCTGCCCCGTCTCCGGATCCCGCAGACGCATCCGGCCAATCGCGGGCAGCGTCCATTCCCGCGGGTCGGAAGCCATGATGAAGACGATTTCATGCTTGCGGCAGGATGCGGAAAAGCTCGGGCTGGGATGGAGCGGTGCCTGGAAATCGGTGAGGAAAAAGATCAGACTGCGCGGAATGCCGGGAGAATTGACAAATTTCCACACCGGATCGAGCCCCGGTGCCGCGCCCTGAGGCAATATCGAAGCCAGTTCGCGAATCAGCCGGGCAGCGTGGTTCCATCCCTTGGCGGCATGAACAAAAAACTCCACTCCGGACCCGACCCGGGCGAAGCTGACCCGGTCTTTGCCCTCAAAGGCGGCCAGAACCAGCAACGCGCCAATCTCGGTGAGGAGGTCGAACTTGGTTCGCCGCACGCTCCCGAAGGCGAGCGAACCCGAGGAGTCGATGATCAAAAGGACATTACGCTCGCGCTCCTCCACCATGCGTTTGACATAGAGCGACTGATGGCGCGCCGAAACGTTCCAGTCGATAAGGCGCACCTCGTCCCCATCCGAGTATTCTCTCACCTCGGAGAATTCCATCCCCTGGCCGCGAAACGCGCTGCGGTACAAGCCGGCATATTGCGAACGCGCGAGATGCCGGCTCTTTATTTCGAGCCGCCGCGCGCGTTCCATAAGCACATCGTATTCCATGGCCATAGCCGGGCAACGATTCAGGGAGCCGGAACCTTGGAGATGATCCGCTCGACCAGATCTTCAGAGCGGATGCCTTCGGCTTCGGCCTCGTAGGTGAGCAGGATTCGATGGCGAAGGACATCCGGCGCCACGCTTTTCACATCGTCAGGGATGACAAACCCGCGTCCCTTCAGAAAGGCATGGGCGCGAGCGGCGCACAGGATGCCGATGCTGGCGCGCGGTGAGGCGCCGAAACGAATAAACCGCGCCAGATCCAGGTGATGTTCCTCCGGCGACCGGGTCGCGAACACGATGTCGAGGATGTAGGTCTTGACGCGCTCATCGACATATATCTGAGCGGCGACCTGGCGCATGCGCACGATGCGTTCGGGCACCAGCACCTTCCGGATGGGGATCGCCTCGCCGGTTCCCAGTTGTGAACTGCCGTCCGAGGCGCTGATCCGGTTCATGATCTCGCGTTCCTCCTTGCGGTTCGGATAGCCCAAGACGATCTTGAGCAAAAAGCGATCCATCTGCGCTTCGGGGAGCGGATAGGTCCCTTCCTGCTCGATGGGATTCTGGGTCGCCAGCACCATGAATGGTTCGGTCAGCGGAAAACTCGTCTTTCCCAGAGTCACCTGCTTTTCCTGCATGCACTCCAGCAACGCACTCTGGACCTTGGCCGGAGCGCGATTGACCTCGTCGGCCAGCAGCAGGTTGGTGAATATCGGGCCCTGGCGGGGCACGAAATCGCCGCTCCTCTGATCGAAAATCATGGTCCCAATCAGGTCGGCGGGGAGCAGGTCGGGCGTGAACTGGATGCGCCGGAAGGTGACATCGATCGTCTCGGCAAGGCTCTTTACCGCCAGGGTTTTTGCAAGACCGGGGACACCTTCGAGGAGCAGGTGCCCTCCCGTGAGCAGGGCAATCAAGAGAGAATCCAGAAGGCGCGTCTGGCCCACAATCCTCTTCTGGATCTCCTGGACTACCCTTTCGAGGTAAAAAGTCTCTTCCTTCACAAGTGGCGTGAGCTGGTCATTTGGCTTGTTCATAGTCAGAATCTATAGTTGGCCTGCTTGATTTCACGGCGAAAGTCCTTGCCGCGCACTTCGATCACCTTGCACATTTCATATAGACGGGAGCGGAGACGGGCGCCGATCCGATCCGTGAGCGTCTCTTCCCCGGGCTGCCCGGCCGTATCCGGATAGTTGGAGGTGAAGATCGTCAGCTTCTTGTCGTTGTACCGGCAGTTAATGATGTGCGCAATGGTGTCGCGCACCCATTCGGTCGGCTTGTTGGCGCCCAGTTCGTCGAGAACGAGCACGTTTGCGGACAGGACGGGGCGCAGAACCTCCAGTTCGGAGGCCTGGGCCACCGAATTCCAGCTTCCCTGGATTTCTCGCAGCAGATCGCGGAAATCATAAAAAATTCCTGTATCCCCCTTCTGAAGTATCACCTGCCTGAGTAGAGAAACCGCCAGGTGGGTCTTGCCGACGCCGCAATTTCCCAAAAACAGAAGGCCGACGTCAATCAGGGGGTACTTCTCCAGGAAGCGCTGCACATCCAGTTTGGCCTTTTTCTGCGAGACGTCGTTGGGAAGGTAGGATTCCAGGTCACAGTGTTCATAGCGTTTTGGAATGCGTGCATCGCAGAGCAGACGGTCGATGCGCGCCGAATCGAGGCAGGAACAGCGCCGAACGCTGTCGGTGGCTTCGATTTTCTCCCAGCCCGACCCGCCACAGCGAGTGCAGGCAAACGGCACTGTTTCTGAATTAGTCATGGGTGCGAAACCTTGATGATCTTCTTTTCGGGCGGACCGGTTGCAGACGCCACAGCCTTCAATTCCGCGTACATCTTTTGCAGGTTGGCGGGATAGAAAGTCTGGAAGTCATAGGAGCTGTATTTCGCAGGGACGCGAAGATTCTGCATCACCTGTTCCAGGGAATCACCCCGGGTGACAGCAGGTTCCACCTGCGCCTTCAAGTCCACCAGATAGGCGAGGAAATTCTCGATATCGCTTCTGGTGCCGACCGGACCATGTCCGGGGACGAACGTCTGAGCATCGAGTTTCAGGATCTCCCGCAAGGTTTTCATCCACTCCAGCAGATTGGCATCTTCCACATTGGGGAGCGCATGGTTGAAAAACAGGTCTCCCAGGAAGGCAATTCGCTCCTGCGGCAGAAACAGAACGATATCCCCCTCGGTATGTCCCGTTCCTAAATATCGTAGTTCAACCTTGCGGCCCGCCTCCTCGATCGTCAACTCATCATCGAGGGTCATGATCGGCGGCAGGATTTTCAGACTGGCCAGACGGCGCATGAAGGCCTGTCGCGAATTCAATTGGGCCCGCAGCGCCTCCTGCCTGCGGGAGTCCTTTTCCTTTTCAAGCTCCCGGCTCAATTGCGCGACCTGGCTCTGCGCTATGACCTGCATCCGATTCAGGGCCGGCAGGTCCTTCCGCAGCATATCCTGCCTCGCGCCGGTGCTCCCGATGATCTGCCGGACACCGGCAAATGCCTGATTTCCATGGGTGTGATCGGGATGGAAGTGGCTGTTTATCAGGTAGCGAACGGGACGCGGGGTTATGGATTTGATCTTTTCTTCGAGGGCTTCAGCGGCTTCGGCCGAAAAGTGCGTGTCAAAAACCAAAACGCCGCTGTTGAGGATCACTATCCCGGCATTGGCGACGGCATCGCTGTCGGGGCTGACGATGTGAGCATAAACGCCGTCGGCAAGCTGGCTTAATTCCACCGGCGCCGGCGCCGGGCCCGCGCCCCCTGACCTCTGCGCCGCCGCACCAGGCCCAATCAGGGCAGACAGAAGCATGACCGCCATCCACAGGACTCCGGACTTGATTCTGGGGCTCGCCAAGGGAGAGTCCTTTGCTGTGCTCATGTCAGGCATTCGGAGCGGTTTCATCGCTATCGAGTTGGACACGTCTCCCGGCCCACTGGTCTGTGGCAACCCGAGAGATGGGGCGCGCCGTTCAGCGATATCTGCGCGGCTGCTCCATCAACGTGATGGTCTTCTGATATTTCGTGCGGCCTCGGTAATAGGTCAATTGAACGGTATCGCCCGGCTTTCTGTTTTCCAGGGCGAGATCGAGGTCGTCCAGGTTGTTGATTGGCTTACCATCCAAATTAGTAATTATGTCGCCGCCGACACGGAACCGTTCGTTCGATATGGCGACCATCGCCGTGGCGCCGCGCAGGCCGGCAGCTTCCGCGGTGCTCCCCCGGTACACGACGGCGATCAGGATGCCGCCGTCGACGGGCAGGTCAAGCGCCGAAGCCAGTTCCGGGCTGATATTGTACCCCTCAATCCCGGTCCAGGGCCG
This sequence comes from Terriglobia bacterium, assembly GCA_963824985.1. Classification (GTDB taxonomy): domain Bacteria; phylum Acidobacteriota; class UBA6911; order UBA6911; family UBA6911; genus JAFNAG01. Next base: position 251,540 of record CAWGRQ010000036.1, on the reverse strand, counting down.
CAACACCCGACCTTCCTTGATCAGGTCGCCGGCAACACGACGGACGGTATTGACCGGAACGGCAAACCCGATCCCCACGTTGCCGCCATTCGAGCCCCCAGGAGAGACAATCATGGTATTGATACCGATCATCTCCCCCGCGGCATTCAGCAGCGGGCCCCCGGAATTGCCCGGATTAATGGCCGCATCGGTCTGAATGATGTTGTAAATAAGGTTGCCGCTGTCTGTCCGGATCTTCCGGCCCAGCGAACTGACAATTCCGGTGGTGAGGGTGTTCTGCAGACGGAACGGATTCCCGATGGCCAGGACTTTCTGCCCCACCTTCAGGCTCGACGAGTCCCCGAGCATGATCGGGTGGAGCCGCTCTTTGGGCACACCCGCCATGCGGATGATTGCCAGGTCATTCTGCGGATCTTCCCCGACGAGAGTGGCGCCATATTTAGTCTGGTCCGGCAACGCAACTTCAAGCCGCTGCGCCGATTCAACCACATGGTAATTGGTGAGGACGTTCCCTTCGAGGTCGAGAACGACTCCGCTCCCGGTCCCTTCCCGGGCATAGGGGGAGAAGAAGAAGTCGAACTCGACCACGGTGGAGGTGATGTTGACAACTCCCGGACTGACCTTGTTATAGACCTGGACATTGATCTGCTCGTCAGAACTCAGTGGCGGCTGCGCGGCGCCAGCTGCCGACGCAGCTTCGAACACAACCCGGCCCGGGGACCTGGGATACTCGGGGAAGGCTCCCAGGCGCAGCAGTAAAACGGTCGCGGCGCTGGAGATCAAGGCGATCGCCAGCATAGTGCGGAACTTCATATGCATCATCCTACGTCGACACAACCTGCCCGGTACAACGGCTCAACCCTACCTCCATCCGATAACCAGGCCCCTGGCGGAGAATGTTAATGTAAGCGTCATTGAGGTCACCGGCTTTTTTTCCACCGTGATGGACTCCGTGACGCCGATGCGCGACAGCGTGAACTTATATTCTCCGGGGGGGATCGGATTGGGGAACCTGCATTTCCCGGTCAAGCCGGCATCGTCCGTCAGGATTGCCGTCGACTGAAAGGAACCATTAGCGCCCGCCAAAGTGATCGGAAAACCGTCGAGACGATCAAGACGCACCGAACTGCCGGATTCCTTCACCAGATTGACGCTGATCGCCTTGGCTGACTCCTTCAGCTGGGCTTCCTTTTCCAGCGCCTGTCTCTCGTCTTTGGTCTCATCCATTACGTTCTGGAACCATTTTGCCCTGCTTCGATCCAGTTCTCCGGAACTCTTAAGGCGGGCGATTGTGGCATTCACCATTTCACGCAGTTTGGTTTCTTCCGGTCGCATCACCACGGCATATTGAGTGGGCGCGAGTTCAACGCCGGTCGTGATCAGATTGGTCGCGTAACTCTTATAAATGCTGTACGTGATGATGGGCTGGTCGCCGACGACGGCATCGAGTTCACCCCGATTGAGCCCCCCGAGGGCGTCGTCCAGGGTCTGGAAGCGGGTCAGGGTCACATTGGGGGCGATTTTCTGAGTAGTCATGAAAAAATCGCCCGTTCGTCCGGTTTGCACTCCGACCCTTTTTCCGGCCAGGGAGGCCAGGTCCTTGATGGCCATGTTGTCGCGTCGGCGAGCGATGGTATTGCCGCTGTCAAAATACGGGTCTGAAAAGGCCAGGTCCTTCTTCCGGTCTTCTGTAATCCCGACCGTGGAGATGACCACTTCCACTTCGCCATTCTTCAGTACTTCAAAAATACGGTCGAACGGAACCTTGACCCATCTCGTCGGGAATCCGAGGTCCTTTGCGATCTCCGCCCCCAGATCCACATCAAAACCCTGAACATCCGTTCCCATGCCGAATTCGAACGGGACATTCACCGGGTCCGTGGCAATCCGCACCATCTTGTTTTTTTGCATGGCGGCAAAGGCGTCATGCGTCACCTTGCTCTCGCCGCATTGTAAAAAAGTCAAAGCCAGAGTCGCGATCAACAGGGTAAGCTTTACAGTCCGCAAGGGGATCCTCCTTTAGGGATATTAGGAGCTTGGTATCTCCATCATCGCATAACGCGCTATTCTAGCCAAATCTCTGATCGATCCAAAGCTTTTTCCCGCATCGCCAGGGATTGCCGGGGCAGCCTCCGGATCAGGCGTTGAGGGGTCATGCCATTTTCCTGGAGCGCCCGCCGTCGGCCCGTCATTCGGGGATAAGCAAGCGCATCCCTTCCGCTCCGGAGGGGATCAGTCTTAATGTCCCGCCACAGGTTGCCTGGGTTACAGCCAGCGCTCCATGATCCATGCATCCTCTACCGGCTGGGTATAGTAGTTCATACGCTCCCCGGCAATCTTGAAATTATGGTCATCATAAAACTGAATGGCGCTCCGATTCGATTTGCGTACCTCCAGAAAGCAGCGCAGGCATCCCCGTTTGATCCCCTCAACAAATGCCGCGTTCAAAAGGCGGGCACCGATCCCCTGTTTCTGATATTCAGGATACACGCCGATCTTTAAAAGTTCCAGGTTCTCGAGAATGGAGCGGGCAAGAAAAAAACCAACCAGTATGGTCTGGCCGGGCTGCGGGGAGGCCACCGCCTTGTGCCCGAAGTATTCCGGTTGATCGAGAAAACGCCGGTAATGCTCGACTCCCCAGTAGGCCAGATTCGTTACTTTCTCCAGCTCCTCCAGTTCAGAGACATCCTCGGCAGCGAGCGGGGTAATCAGCAGAGACATGGCAGATTTCAACGTCTCCTCACCTTTCGCCGAAGGGCATCCGGGGGCCTGATGTACAAAGGATCGGACTGAAGAAATTCTCCGGACTTCCACGATCGCTTTCGCGCCAGCGCAAGGCGCCCGATCGCTGCGGCCAGGTAGAGATCGACCTGGATCAGCCTCGGCCAGCGATCCCCGGACGGCGCAATCACGGCGGCATATAGTTCGGCTCCCCCCCCCACGACATAAATATGGGATCGGCGCAATCGGGATCTCAATGCATCCGGGCTCAGGAGGAGTGGCCGGTGAGTCTTGCGGACCCGGCCCTGCCTGACAAAATATTCCGCATAATATACCTGCGATCGCTGGGCATCCATGACCACTCCGATACGCCCTTCCAGCCCGGGGGCCTGGGTGGCAAGTGCATCCAGACAGGAGATTCCCGCATACGGGATCGAGAGGGTTTGCGCAAGGCCCAGCGCGGTGGCCACGCCAATCCGGATGCCCGTGAACGAGCCCGGCCCGATGCCGGCCGCGAGAAGATCCAAATCGGCCAGTTTCCACCCTGCACCTTCGAGCAGAAACTCCAACTGGGCGAGCAATCGGGCTGAGTGAGTTGCCATCGAACATAGCCGTAACTCAGCCACCGTCCGCGAACCGCTCAACAGCGCAACGCTTCCTCGTGGTGAGGATGTGTCAATCGTCAATGATTTCAAAACCGGCTTCCCCGGCAACCTGATCCTCCCGTAACTTCCCCCTGGATGCTTGACCGTCGGGCCAGCGCGCAGCGCCTGAGGGTGATTGACAATCGCGGCACGCAATTATATACTTACGCTTCTTTAAGTACAAGGATCAGAGATATTTCCAGTCAATCCCGGCAATCCTTCCCGTTGGCTCTGCCGACCTGTGGTGAGGGGTCGCGTGAATGCTTCCTGCAACACGCGATATTGGATTCCCATGCGCGGCGACGCGGCTGCCGGGGATTGCTTAGATGGCGGTGAATGTGGACGACCTCACGCCCATGATGAAGCAGTATCATGAAGTGAAACGCCGATTTCCGGGTAAGTTGGTGTTTTTCCGCCTGGGTGATTTTTATGAGATGTTCTACGAAGATGCTGTTACTGCATCCCGGGAATTGGAGATTACCCTCACTGCCCGAAACAAGGATAAGACCGGCGCCCCTATTCCTATGTGCGGGGTCCCTTATCATTCGGTTGACGGGTACATAGCCCGTTTGTTGAAAAAGGGCTTCAAAATTGCCATTTGTGAGCAGGTTGAGGATCCCCGCACGGCCGGAAAGCTCGTGCATCGGGAAGTTACCAGAGTCATGACTCCGGGTACCATCGTTGAGGAGATGTTGCTTGAGTCGAAGGACCATAACTATTTGGCGTGTCTGGCCCGCTCATCGGATGGCATTGGCCTGGCGCTGATAGATCTGTCGACCGCTGATTTTGTGGCCACCGGCTTCCAGGGGGAGTTTGCCTGGCAAAAGGCGGTGGATGAGCTGAGCCGGTTTCGGCCCCGCGAACTGATCCTTTCCGACGAAACCGCTGATGAGGTGCGGCTCGCGCTGGTGCGCGACTGGTCCGGTGATTGGGTGGCCAGTCCGGTGGAGGACTGGGCATTTAATGCCGATTATGCCCAGCGTCTCCTTCTGGAGCACTTCGAGGTGGCAAGCCTCGATGGTTTCGGATGCGCCGCGCAACCGCTGGCGATTTCCGCCGCCGGAGCCGTGATCCACTATCTGCGCTCCACTCAGATCGATGCGTTGGCGAAGGTGGCCCGGCTAAGGTTTCAGGACACCTCCGAATTTCTGAGGCTGGATTCGTCCACCATCGTTAACCTCGAACTGGTCGAGTCGCTGGATGGCACCCGTAAGGGATCACTCCTGGCGCTGCTGGATCGGACCAGAACCGGCATGGGCGGCCGCATGCTCAAATCGTGGCTGCTGACTCCGCTTCTCGATCGGCCTCTCCTGGAGAATCGGCTCGATGCCGTTGAAGCATTGACGCGGGATGTGCCGGGACAGGACCGGCTGGCGCGGAAATTGGGCGAAATTCATGATCTGGAACGGCTGACGAGCCGGATCACTGCCGGCGTTGCCAGCCCGCGGGAATTGATCGCGTTGAGCGCTTCCCTCCAGGTCATCCCGGCGATTCGAGTATTCCTTGAAGGCTTCCACGCTCCGCGGCTCGCGGAAGTGCGCGGCATGCTGGATGACGTGGCCGAGGTTGTCACGCTGGTGGAGCAGGCAATCGCTGCGGATCCCCCCAACTCCGCGAGCGAACCCGGCATTATTCGCAGCGGATATTCCCCTGAACTGGATGACCTGCGCAGCATTCGATCCAGCGGCAAGGAATACATCGCTGCTCTGGAAGCGCGCGAGCGCAAGCGCACCGGGATCCAGTCCCTCAAGGTCAGGTTCAATCAGGTCTTTGGCTATTTCATTGAGGTGACCAAATCAAACCTGGCCCAGGTTCCGGCTGATTATGTCCGGAAACAGACCCTGGTGAGCTGCGAGCGTTTTATCACCGAAGAGCTGCAGACCTATGAGGAGAAGATCCTGCACGCGGAGGAGCGCATCGCCGCGATCGAAAAAGAGCTCTTTGCGCAGGTACGGACCGGCATTGCCGCTCAGGCACGGCGCATTCAAGCCAGCGCCCGGCTGCTGGCAGAAATCGATATTTACGCCTCACTGGCCGAAGTGGCTCTGAAAAACGATTATGTCCGCCCGGAATTGGTGGACGGTGACGAGATCTACATACAGGACGGGCGCCATGCAATGGTGGAACACCAGAGCCGGCCGTTCATAGCGAACGACCTGTTCATGAATACTACCACGGACCAACTGCTGATCCTCACCGGACCCAATATGGGCGGCAAATCGACGTATCTCAGGCAGACCGCCCTGATCGTGATTCTCGCTCAGATCGGTGCTTTCGTTCCCGCGCGGCATGTCCGTCTCGGCCTCATCGATCGTATCTACACCAGGGTCGGCGCTTCTGACAATCTGGCCCGCGGGCGGTCGACCTTCATGGTCGAGATGATCGAAACCGCCAATATTCTCAATACCGCCACCACGCGCAGCCTGATCCTGCTCGATGAGGTCGGTCGCGGCACCGCCACCTTCGACGGCCTTTCGATTGCCTGGGCCGTGGCCGAATATCTGGTGCAGAACTCCGACCATCGGGCTCGAACCCTGTTTGCCACCCATTACCACGAACTGACTCGCATGGCGGATGTGCACCGCGGGGTGAAAAACTATTGCATGGCAATTAAAGAGGCAGGCAAGGAGATTGTGTTCCTGCGCAAGGTCACTCCGGGTACCGCGGACAAGAGTTATGGCGTGGAGGTTGCCCGTCTTGCCGGACTCCCGCGCGAGGTAGTGCGCCGTGCCGGCGAGATTCTGGAACGGCTCGAAAAGAAGGAAATAGACCTTTCCGGCCGGAGCCGTACGCGCTCGCCGCAGGAAGTCATCGAAGAGATGCAGAAATCGCTTTTTTAGGCGGACGGGCAGGAAATGCTTGTGCCGGAAGTCCCGGTAGTTCATGCTGTGCGTCCAGAAGGTGATGGCGTAAGATGAAGGGCAAAATCGCGGCGCTGATCAAAACGGCAGTTACCGGCCTGTTGTTTTATCTTCTCTTCAAAAAAGTCGATTTCCGCGATTTTGGAGCCACGCTGAAGAATGCCCGCCTCGCTTTGCTGTTCGGGTCATTTGCTCTTCTCTGGGTAGCCCACTATATCTGCATCTTTCGCTGGCGCATGCTCATGCGTCCGCTGATGCCGGTTTTTTCGCTTTTGCGCCTCTTTCAGATCTACTGCATCGGGCTGTTTTTCAACCTGGCGTTTCCAACGGCGGTCGGCGGGGATGTGGTCAAGATGTATTATGCCGGCAAGCCTACCCGGCATTACGCCCAGAGCTTTGCCGCAACCTTTCTCGATCGGGACTCGGGAATGCTCGCCATGATGCTCATCGCCTGCGTTGGCACGTTCCTCCTGCCGGCCACCTCCTCTGAAATTCCGATTGCACTGATTGTCTGGCTTTCCTTCGGGGCTTTCGTGGCGGCCAATGTGGTCATTTTTATGCCCGCGCTGCATCGCCTCCTGACCTGGATGCTGCATGCCATGCATTTGCCCAGGTTCGCGACCCGCGTGGATGCCATATCAAGCGCGTTCCAGATCATGGCCAAGCATCCCGGTATCCTCTTTGATTCCCTCCTGATCTCCCTGATCAATCAACTGCTTGTGTGCGTCATTTCCTATATAGCCGCCGAGGCGCTGCACATTCACGTCGCGTTCCTCTACTTTGTGGTGTTTATCCCGGTTACGACGCTGATTACCATGATTCCCGTCAGCCTGAGCGGCATGGGATTGCGCGAGTATGCATTTGTGACGCTGTTCAGCGCCATCGGCGTTGCCCCGGCATCGTCCCTGGCGCTTGCGCTGCTCAGTTCAGCCATGATCGTGCTGTCTGCAGTTCCGGGCGGGATTATCTATATGCTGTTTCGGAATCAGAGCGATGTCCGGCAAATGGCAGCCATGGAGACCGATTTCTGATGGGCGGCGAATTCCCAATCCATGCCTGTGCCGATCGACATGGGTCAGCGAATGCAGCGGGGCCCCATCACAGCAACCTGCGGCGATCGCCCCGGTCCGCGAATGAGGCCGGCATAACGGGCCGGTAAAGGAGCATCGAGGTGTTTTCCGAGAGGTTTTCATTTTCGCTGCCGGCACGCGTCAACCTGGTGGGTGGGGGCGGGAAAACCGCACTGATCCTGGCCTTGCTCGAGGAGTATTCTCAGAAGTTGCCGGTGATCTACACCACCACGACCCGCATCCACCCTCCGCATCCTGCCCAGGGTATGATCATCATTTCCAGCGACAATGAACAATGGCTGGAACTGCTGCTCGAGCGCTCCCTCTTTGGGGCCTGCCACGGGCGGACCTTCGTGGTTACACGCCTGCCAGGCGCTCCCAATCTGCTGCGCGGTGTGGACCCGGGGTTTGGGAGCCGCCTGGATAAACTTCTCTTCCCCGTGATCCTGAACGAAGCCGATGGTGCGCGCAGCATGTCGATCAAGATGCCGCGCGAGGGTGAACCGGTCCTGATGACGGGGGCAAATTACCTCGTTCCGGTAATTGGGATCGATTGCCTGAACCAGCGCCTTGGGCCGGAGACGGTCTTTCGCTGGGACCTGGCTGCCGAACGCTGCCAATTGGAGGCCGGCGGCATCCTGACCCCGGAATTGGCGGCTTCCCTGTTATTCCATCCCCAGGGGGTGTGCCGGGCTTGGCAGGCCGACATGAAGATCGTTCCGTTTATCAATAAGGTGGATTCCGACGAGACCGACGACCTGGCACGGAGGCTGGCGACCGCACTTCTGCATAACGGCCGGTTCCCCGTGCAAAGGGTTGTCTGGGGCAGCCTGAAAACCCTTCGGAACGGCTCGTTCGAAATGTGACACTTGTTGATAGGGATACTGAGCAACTCCGATTTCCTCAAACGCGTGCCCGCAAGGGCGCTGGCCGCGACCGAATCCAAGTGAGCGGTCTTTGCGATGCAGGCCGCCGTTGGTCCGGGGGCGCGCGATGTGTGCGGATTCACAATTTGGTGCTGATGAAATTCTCCTCGAGAAAAGACATTCCACTGCTGACCGGCAGGGCCAATCCCCTGGTCCGTATTATCCGGCTGGTTGCGGCTCAGGCGCGACGTGCGCCCGCAGAGTTGGTGTTGGCGGAAGGCGTTCGCGTGCTGGAAGAGGTCACCCGGCAGGGCGGTCAGCTGGAAACCGTGTTGATATCCGAGAATTTCGGCGCCGTGGGACGCGAGCGGCATCTCCTGGATGTCTGGATGGAGCGTGAGGTCCCGCTCCGCCGCTGCGCGGGTCCGCTGCTCAGAGGTCTGTCCGGCGTCGTCTCCTTCCAGGGAGCACTCGCCCTGGTCCGCGTTCCCATGCTCCCATTATCCGCCATCGGGAAGGTGCATAATCCGTTGATCGTGTTCCTGTGCGGGCTTCAGGATCCGGGGAATCTGGGGACCATCCTGCGCTCGGCTCGGGCGGCAGGTGTTTCATGGGTTGGATCCACCGCGGGTACCGTTTCCGCGCGAAACCCGAAGGCAATTCGAGCCAGCGCGGGCTCATTTTTCAGCCTTCCGGTAGTCGAAAGTCTGCAGGCGCACGAAATCCTCGATTATTGCCGATCCGCGGACATTCAAATGTATCGGGCGGCCGCGGACTGAGCGAATCCTGCTGGGCGGCTGATTTGCGCGGGCCAACCGCAATTCTGCTCGGTAATGAAGCCCGCGGTCTGAGCGAAGCGTCCCTGGCCGGCATTTCACCGCTCCGGGTTCCCATGGCGGCCGGGGTTGAATCACTGAACGTGGCGGTCGCCGGCGCAGTTTTGTGCTTCGAGGCTTTTCGTCAGCGGGCTGCGCTTGCTTCGCCCGCGACAGACGGGAAATGATATGAACGGTCGGCTGTTTCCGGATTCTCCCGACCCTGCCTCCACGGAGGGTGCACCGCTTGCGGAGCGTGCGCGGCCACTCACGCTGGACGAAGTCGTAGGCCAGCAGCATCTGATCGGCAGCGGGAAAATCCTGCGGGAAATGATCGAGAACGATCAACTGACCTCTATGATTTTCTGGGGCCCACCGGGAACCGGCAAAACCACGCTTGCCCGAATAATCGCCAGAGAAACCAAGGCAGCCTTTTGCTCCTACAGCGCCGTCCTATCCGGGATCAAGGAGATCAAGGCGATGATGGCGGAGGCTGAAACCCGCTTCCGCAGGAGCGGAAGCCGGACCATCGTATTTATCGACGAGATTCATCGCTTCAACAAGGCCCAGCAGGATGCCTTTCTTCCTTACGTGGAGTCCGGCGTTATCGTGCTGATCGGGGCCACCACTGAAAATCCATCGTTTGAGGTTATCAGCGCGCTGCTGTCGCGGGCCAAGGTGTATGTCCTGCATCCGCTGACCGCCGCGGATATCGAGCAGATCCTCCTGCGCACGCTCGGTGACCAACAGCGCGGCCTGGGCCAACGGCCCGTCGACATCGCCCCCGACGTGCTTCACCTGCTTGCCGTGCATGCGAACGGGGATGCGCGCATTGCCCTCAATGCCCTGGAAATCGCAGTGGATCTCGCGTATCGCCATCCCCATTCGGGGACTCCGCAGCTTACTGCGGTCGATCTGGAGAGCGCCCTCCAGCAGAAGATGTTGCGGTACGACAAGGCGGGCGACGAACATTACAACCTGATCTCCGCGCTCCACAAGTCAATGCGCAACAGCGATCCGGATGCGGCATTGTACTGGATGGGGAGGATGCTGGAAGGAGGGGAAGACCCGGTTTATCTGGCACGTCGCATGGTGCGCTTTGCCTCAGAGGATGTCGGCATGGCCGATGTCCGTGCGCTGCAGGTTGCGTTAAACGCTACCGAGGCGGTACGCCTTGTCGGTTTGCCGGAATGCAAACTCGCGCTGGCACAGGCGGCCGTCTACCTTTCGGTGGCTCCAAAATCAAATGCCCTCTACACTGCCTACACCAAGGTGGAAGAAGACGTTCAGCATACAGTCAATGAACCGCCCCCCCTGCACATACTCAATGCTCCAACGCGGCTGATGAAGGATCTCGGCTACGGCAAGGGCTATCAATACGCCCACGATCTGGAACAGAAGGTTGCCGATATGGAGTGTCTCCCTGAAGCCCTGCGCGGTCGCCGCTATTACTACCCGACCGATCAGGGGATGGAACAGCGTATCCGGGAGATTCTGCAGCGGATCAACTCCAGGAAGAAACCTCCGGACTCCGGTTAATAATCAGTTCCAGTGGCTGTGTTTGATCGCAGCCTAGGATGCGCGGAGATAGAACCAGAGCACAATCGCGGCCAGCGCCACCCGGTAGATCACGAACGGAATGAAGGACCGGGTTTGCAGGTATTTCAGAAAATAGCGGATGCAAAGAAAGCCGGTGATTGCGGCGCATGCCACTCCGATCGCAAGTGCGCTCCAATTGATGGCGACCAGGGGGGCATTTCCGGCCGCCAGGTCGGGACCATAGACACCGAGCGCCTTCCCCAGTCGATGCATTTCAAGCAGTCCGGCCCCCACGACGACCGGAGTGGCGAGCAGGAATGAGAACCGGGCTGCCGAGGCCCGGTCAACGTTACGTAACAGGGCCGTGCTGATCGTGATCCCGCTGCGTGAGACGCCGGGCACGAGCGCGAGCGCCTGGCTCAATCCTATCCAGATGGCATCGCTCCAGGATAAATCGGAAATTGTGCGCTGCCGGCGTCCGCGGCGTTCCGCCAGGTAAAGCACTGCGCCAAGACCGGACAGAGTCGCCACTATAACCAGTGGCGATCTGAAGATGGTCTCAATCTGATCCTCGAAGAGCAACCCCGCCAGGGCTGCCGGAATGGTTCCCACGACCAGAAACCAGGCCAGCCTGCATTCCAATGTAGCGAAAGGCCTGCCGGCGAAAATGCCCGCCAGTGCTTCCCTGCCCAGCCTGACCCAGTCCTGCCAGAAATAGGCCAGGATTGCCATCGCCGTACCAATGTGCAGGCTGACGTCGAAAACAAGTGGTTCGGGCTTCCAGCCGAAAATCCAGGGCACCAGGATCAAATGTGCCGAGCTGCTGATGGGCAGGAACTCCGTTAGTCCTTGGATAATCCCCAGTATCACGGCTGCCAATAATTCCATTCGTGCCTTCTCCGCCAGCTTTGTGCGGAACCAGAGAACGCCCGGTTCCGGGGCCGCTATCATACCAGAGCTTAAAGGCACTCGCTGCCGATTCGGCACCGAAGCTGCCGGCCCTTCCGGCCATCAAGGGCCGTCCACATGCCGGACTTTCCCCTGGAACGCGTCGCTTGTGGCGGCCGGTCCGGAAACGAGAACCTGCCGGATCGCAGCGAAGATCTCAGTTCGTTTTGCAGCGGGCAACGGCTCCCGCGTGAAGCGATAACGCTGGACGCTGAGCCAGCATTGGTCGAGGGGCGTCTCTCCCGCACCCAGATCATGGCGTCGGTTCTGCGTCTCCGCGAATTTTTCAAGCAGATTGTGGGCGCCGTCCAGGAAGATCCGCGGCGAGGCCCGCAGCTGTTTCTGCAAGACCTCCAGGCTAATATCCGTAATTTCCCCTCCGGGGTGGATTTTTGTGATCCATCGGATAACCCAAAAGAGAATGGCACTCAATCCGGCCAGAACCACGATCCCAAAGCTGATGGCCATCAGCCGGGATCGCGAAACCCCTTGATCCACGACTGTGGCGGGCGCCTTACTGGGGGTTTCGTCCGCAGCAGGGCGATTTCCTTGGGTACTCCCGAGGCCGGGGATGACGGTTTGTTTCCATGATTGTTCTACCGGTTCGAAAACCGGAAGCACCAGGTCGCCGACCTGCAGGGACGCATCGGCCGGAAACACACTGATTCTCCATTGCTGCCGCTGAACCAGCGAAAGTTGCCGTTTCCCGTCTCGGTCGACGGTACGCGGCATCTGTTCTTCATTCTCCAGTATTGCCCGATATCGAGTGCCCGCTTTGGGAACCAGCCAGTCAAGCGGATGGAACAGGGCCAGGTTGGCGGTCCCCTGAATTTCCAGGAGCATGCCGGATGGGCTGCCTTCCGCCCGCCGCATTTCTCCTGTAACGGTGCCCACCAGGGGGACCCGATTGTCGCCCGGCAAGCCGGATGACAGGGGCAGCGCTGTAATGGCGACAGGGTCCGCCTGACCCTTCACATCCCAGTCCACTTGTTGGGCGGCAGCCCGTCCCGGTCTTTTGATTTTTAATGACAGCGGCGGCAGTTTGAGCATTCCCTCTTCCAGAGGAAAAGCTACGACCTGCCGCAGCAGATAATCAACACCGGTTCCGCTTTTGACCGGACGAGCGGCCGACGGCGAATCCTGCGAAACTGGAATTACGATGGTCCAGAAGCCGGGGTACTGCTGAGGATCAATGTCCACCGCGGCGGGAGGATGAACGGCCCGCAACCGGTACATGATGCTGAACTGTTGGCCGACGCAGGGATCTTCGATACTCACTTCCGTAATTATCGACAGGTCGGGCGCGATCCTGGTTATCACAGTCCTGGACCGATCGATCTCCGTTGCTGGCGCAGCAATACTTCCGTGCAGGAGAATCAGGAAAAGGCATGCGAATGGAAACATTGACAGGCTAGGCAAGGGGGCCCCTTTTCGCTTTAGCTTGGGCAGCCAGACGACATACATATTCCCCACACAGAAGCAGCATTGCCAGCAACGCCCATTGCTGCATCCGGCTCCAATGCGGACTTTGGGGCCCAGGGTCTTGCGCTTGAGCCAGCAGGTCGCCAATCCCGCCGGGCGCGGGGAGCCAGGTCCACATACCTTCAGCACTACGACGCCCAACATACGACGTCTCGCTTTTGCCTCCGAATGAAACAAAGAGCAGCCGGGAGAACTCCTGCGGTCTCCTTACGGGGAGGCGCTCCAGTTCTCCGACAGGCAGGTCGGTGACCACGACGAATCGTGATCTGCCATCTTCACCGGCAATCCGTTCCTGCAGCGCGATCAGAGTCTCGGATCGATCGGGATTCGACTGCCCTGCCAACCGATCGAGCTGCGCATCCAGAAGGATCATCAGCCCCATAGTATCTTCAGTTACGGGCACCAGCCTTTCAATGGGCGGACCTGAAACCAAAAGGCTGAAGTGCGCCCCCGGTATCTGGTCAATAATGGTTTGCAGCAACGATTCCAGCGCGTCTCCGGGCTCGGCGCTTTGCGGCAGATCGAGGACCAGGTCGAATGCGGCAGGCGTCGCGTCCACCGGCCCCATGTCATTGCCTGGCGCCGGCATGACCGCCCCGGCCGCGGCCAGTCCCAGGCTCAACAGCAACGCCGCCGCAACGCGGGGCAGCCAGGGGTGATCCATGCCCAGAACCTTCGGATCACCGAACTTTCGCAGGCGACGATGCTGCCGGATTTCCGCCAGTGCCCAGCCGCTCAGGAGCACGAGCGGAATCGTCTCTATCCAGAAATACTGCGGAAACGGCCAAGACATGATCCATCATCCAGGCAATTCGGAAATGACAAATTGGCGCATGACAAACTCCAGGCAGACAAACAGGATACAAGCTGCGGCCAGAAAGCGGATCCAGGTATAATCCCGGCGATAGCTTTCCTCCTGAGTGATCTTCACGTCTTCCGGCTGCAACGCAATCAGGGCGCGGCGGAGTTGTTCCGCATTTGTGACGCGCGCATAGCTGCCTCCTGTGATCCGCGCCAGTTCAGTGAGTGCCTGATCATCGATTTCGATGCGCGCCTCGACTTCCACGGGCGGGCCCTCTGCAACCGGCACCCAGAAACGGGAAACGGAGTCAGTGCCGATCCCGACCGTGTCGATGCGAATGTTCATCCCGGCGGCAATGCGCGCGGCGTCCACTGCCGCCAGGGGACCGCGGTTGCTGACGCCGTCGGTGACCAGCAGGATGCGGCGTTCTCGCCATTTACCGTAACGAAGCCTGTTTATGGCGCTGGCAATGCCGCTGCCAATGGCCGTGCCATCGTCGCCGAAGCCTGCCGGCCGGACAGCGGCCAGAGCCTTTTGGAGCGCGTCCCGATCCTGAGTTGCCGGCACCATCAGCCGTGGTGAGGCCGCCAGAACGATCAGCCCCGTTTCCACTCCGGAGCTTTCGGAGATAAAATCGCCGAGCAGCTGTTTTGCGGTCTCCAAACGGTCAGCCGTACCGAAATCCCGGGCGGTCATGGAACTGGAGGTGTCCAGCACAATGACCAGGCCATCCGGCCTCACGATATCGGTGGAGACCGGCTTTCCGGTCTCGATTCCGGCGGCAACCGGGACGAGGCACAACAGTCCGGCGATGCGCAGCGCTTCCGCTTTCCGGCGCCCGGGAGCACGAGGAACTCCGGAGGCCGGCAGCCAGGCGTAACTTGAGATCGACAGGATGCCGCGCTTCCGGAATCCCGGCCAGCGGCGCAATAGGGGCAGCATCAATGGGATCACCGCCAACCCGAGAAGCCAAGGATCCGTGAAACCAAATTCGGACACCAGACCTCCATTGCAAAATCAGATGTGCTGCGCTATTGTATGGCTGCCGCAAGTGACTAGCAAATAAAACCCGGGAGATAACCCATTAATCGCCAAAACATACTGATTCTGGACTTCGGCTCTCAATACACCCAGCTTATCGCCCGCCGGATCCGCGAGTTGCGGGTATATTGCGAAATAGTCTCCTTCTCGCATGCTCTGGAAAAGGCGGCCGAACTGAAGCCGAAAGGCATCATTCTGTCCGGAGGGCCCGATTCCGTCTGTCGCCCGGGAAGCCCGGAGATCCCGGTCGAGCTCTTCAGGATGGGCATCCCCATCCTGGGCATCTGTTATGGCCTTCAGTTGATTGCCCGGGGATTGGGAGGCCAGGTAGTTCCTGGAAATCAGAGGGAATTCGGCAAAGCCGCCCTGGAAGTCACTGATGAAAACGTGATTTTCGCCGGCATGCCCCGACAGTTCCAAGTCTGGATGAGTCACGGAGATCGGGTGGAGGCGCTGCCTGCGGGATTCCGCCCGCTGGCACGATCGGGCGACATTCTGGCCGCTGCCGCCGACGAGGAGCGGTGCATTTGGGGACTGCAATTCCACCCCGAGGTTGTCCATACGCATTACGGCTCGCGGATCCTGGAGAATTTTCTGATCCGCGCCTGCGGTTGCCGTCAGAACTGGACCATGGCTGCTTTTGTTGATTCCAGCGTCGCGTCCATCCGCAGGAAAATTGGCTCTGGACTCGCCGTCTGCGGTCTTAGCGGAGGAGTGGATTCGGCTGTGGCGGCCCTGCTGGTACAGCGGGCCATCGGAGACCGGCTCACCTGCCTGTTTGTCGATAACGGCCTGCTCAGGAAGGATGAATATGCTTCTGTCCTGAAGAGCTTTCGCGAGCGGTTCCGTCTTCAGGTTGTCGGTGTCTCCGCCGCGGAACGATTCCTTTCCCGCCTGGCAGGGATCATCGATCCCGAACAGAAGCGCAAGATTATCGGTGAGGAGTTTATCCGTGTTTTTGAGGATGAAGCAGGCAAAATCGGCGATGTGAAATATCTGGTTCAAGGAACGCTTTACCCAGATGTGATAGAGTCGACTTCAGTGCGCGGCCCATCGGCAGTTATCAAGTCGCACCACAATGTCGGCGGCCTGCCGCTGGCAATGAGACTTGATCTCGTGGAACCCCTGCGCGAGCTCTTCAAAGACGAAGTGCGCAGGGTCGGGGAAGAACTCGGCATGGATCCGCGGTTTGTTCATCGGCAGCCGTTTCCGGGACCCGGGCTTGCCGTGCGCATCATCGGTCCTGTAACCGCAGAGGCGCTTGCCGTATTGAGGGATGCCGACATAATCGTCCAGGAGGAAATCGAGCGGGAAGACCTGACCCGCGCGGTCTGGCAGGCATTCGCCGTGCTCTTGCCGATCCAGAGTGTCGGTGTGATGGGCGATGATCGCACCTATGAAAACGTGGCTGCCTTGCGCGTCGTCACCAGCCAGGACGGCATGACTGCGGATTGGGCCAAACTCCCCTACGAGGTGCTGGAGCGCATATCCAGCCGAATCGTCAATGAGGTGCGCGGCATTAACCGGGTGGTGTACGATATCACATCAAAACCCCCCGGGACCATCGAATGGGAATGAGCCGTGCCGGATACCGCTTTCGTACATCTTCACAACCACTCTGATTACAGCCTGCTTGACGGCGCCTCCAAAGTGGATCAGCTGGTCGAGACGGCCAAGGCCATGGGCATGCCTGCCCTGGCGATCACCGACCATGGCAATCTGTTCGGGGCCATCCAGTTCTATTCGGCCGCCCGCAAGAACGGAATCAAACCGATCCTCGGCTGTGAGATCTACGTGGCCAAGGAGAGCCGCCATAAGAAAACCGGCGGGAGCGATCAGTCAAATCACCTGGTCCTGCTGGTCGAGAACGAAGAAGGGTACAGGAACCTGAGCAAACTGGTCTCCTTCGGTTATCTGGAAGGATTCTACTACAAGCCGCGGGTCGACAAAGAGCTGCTGGACCGTCACCACGAGGGACTGATTGCGCTCTCCGCATGCCTGAAAGGATCGGTTGCCCAGTGCCTGCACATGGAGCAGCCGGAACGCGCGGTGCTGGAGGCCGGCACCTTGCAGGATATTTTCGGACGCGACCGCTTCTTTCTGGAACTCCAGGATCACGGACTTCCAGCCCAGCAGAAAATCAATCCCTCCCTGATCGAGATTTCGAAAAAGACCGGCATCCCGCTCGTGTGCACCAATGACACTCATTACCTGCTTAAGGATGACCACGTTGCTCACGATGTACTGCTGTGCATCGGCACCGGCAAGACCGTCCAGGAAACGGATCGCATGCGCTATGCAAGCGACCAGTACTATTTCAAAACCGGCGCCGAAATGTACGAACTCTGGAAGGATTTTCCGGAAGCGCTGGATAACACGCTGCGCATAGCCGAACGCTGCAATCTCATTTTGGACACGTCTGCCTTCCACCTGCCCCCATTTGACGTTCCGTCCGGGGAAACCCACGATTCCTATTTCGAGAAGGTCGTGCGCGAAGGCTTCGCCTGGCGCCGCCCGCACCTTGAGCAAATGTCCGGGGACGGATTTCTCAAATATCAACTCTCTGCCTATGAAGACCGGCTGGCCTTCGAGATCGCCATGATCAAGAAGATGAAGTTCTCCAGCTATTTCCTGATCGTCTGGGATCTGATCAAGTATGCCCGCGACAAGGGCATCCCGGTCGGGCCCGGGCGCGGCTCGGTAGTGGGCAGCCTGGTTGCGTACTGTCTGCGCATCACCGACATCGACCCGCTGCAATATGAGCTGTTCTTTGAGCGGTTTCTGAATCCGGAGCGAATTGCGCCGCCCGATATCGATATGGACTTCTGCATGAATCGGAGAGCGGAGGTCATCGAGTATGTTGGCGATAAATATGGCCGCGACAGCGTCTGCCAGATCATCACTTTCGGAACCATGGCGGCCAAGGGAGTAATCCGCGATGTCGGCCGCAGCCTGGATATCCCCTATGCCGAGGTGGATCGCATCGCCAAGCTCATTCCGAACGAACTCAACGCCACCATCGACAAGGCGCTGGATCAGGAACCCCGGCTGCGCGAGGAAATGCAGAAACCGCAGATTGCGAACCTGATCGAGATCGCCAAGCGACTCGAAGGGCTTTCCCGCCATGCCTCCACACATGCCGCCGGCGTCGTGATTGCGCCCAGACCGCTGACCGAACTGATTCCGCTCGCGAAATCGAACAAGGATGAACTCACCACCCAATACAGCATGAAGGACCTGGAGTCGATCGGTCTCCTCAAGATGGACTTCCTGGCCCTGGCGACGTTGACCGTCCTGGACCAGGCCGTCAAGCGGATCCGCGAGGAGACGGGCGTGGCGGTTGAACTCTCGGCCATTCCCCTGACGATCCGGCCGTCTACACCCTCTTCTCCGAAGCGAAGACGAACGGGATCTTCCAGTTTGAAAGCGGCGGCATGAAGGCTGAATTGCGGCGACTGAAGCCGGCCCGGTTCGAAGATCTGATCGCTCTGAACGCACTCTATCGGCCCGGTCCGATGGACATGATTCCGGACTTTATCCGGCGCAAGCACGGCCACGTGGATGTGGATTACCCACACCCGGTCCTTGAAGAAATCCTCCGGGAGACCTATGGTGTCATCGTCTACCAGGAACAGGTCATGCAAATCGCGAGCAAGATGGCCGGCTTTTCTCTCGGCGAAGCCGACATTCTGCGCAAGGCGATGGGGAAAAAACAGGCCGCGGTGATGAACTCGATGCGCGCCAAGTTTGTGGAAGGGGCGCACCTCAACAAGATACCGGAACGAACCGCCGTCCAGGTTTTCGATCTCATGGAGCAGTTCGCCCAGTATGGATTCAATAAATCGCACAGCACCGCCTACGCCCTGCTGGCCTATCAGACGGCATATCTCAAGGTCCATTATCCGGTTCAATTCATGGCAGCCCTGCTGACGAGCGAAATTGGCGATACCGACAAAGTGGTCATGTACATCGCGGAATGCAGAGATATGGGCATTCCCGTTCTGCCGCCGGATATCAACGAAAGCGAACTTCCCTTCCTTTCCACCGCGAGCAAAATCCGCTTTGGCATGCTGGCCATTCGTAATGTCGGCGCCGGTGCCATCCAGTCCATGCTCGATTACCGAGGTGAAAAAGGGCACTTTCGCAGTCTTTTCCAGTTCTGTGAGGCCGTGGATTCGCGCGCGGTCAACCGGCGGGTGCTGGAAAGTCTGATTAAGAGCGGTGCTCTTGACTCCTTCGGATGGAAGAGAGCGCAGCTCATGGCGCTCGTGGATACTGCCATTGAGCAGGGCCAGAAAGCGCAACGCGACCGGCTCAGCGGACAGATAGGGCTGTTCAGCGGCCTGTCGGGACCGGCTGTGTTCCCGGAGCCCGATCCCCCCGATATCCCGGAATGGCCGCCTGAACAGCTGCTATCCTTCGAGAAGGAAACGCTGGGTTATTACGTTTCCGGCCACCCGCTGGATCGGTTTGCCGGCGAGTTGCCCCGCTATTCCCGCAAAACTCTGGCCGAGCTTGTGACCGAAGCTGCGATTGGTGAGTGCCAAGTTGCCGGCATCGTCACCGAACTCCGCCCGCGCCGCACGAAAAAGGGGGAGCTGATGGCGATCTTCACCCTTGAGGATCTGACCGGTGCTGTCGAAACCGTCGTATTCCCCTCGGCCTACGCCAAATATTCATCCTGCCTGGGGCCGGACGCACCGGTATATGTGAGCGGCCGGTTCGAAGTGGAAGAAAAGGGCTGCAAGATTATTTGTTCGGACATTCAACCTCTGGAAGGCATCGCGGAGCGCATGGCCAGGACGCTCTGCGTTCGCGCGGCCATCGCCGATCTCGGTCCGGAAGCGGGTTTGGAACTCTACCGCCTGCTGGAACAAAATCGCGGGGAGACCGGTGTCGAAGTTGAACTGTACCATCCCGATGGATTCCGTGTTACCATCCAATCCGCTGATTTCGTGAAGGTGAAGTCGAGCGTGGAGCTCATCCGCGGGATTGAACAGATCTGCGGAGCGGGATCGGTACACATCGTATGCTAGTCCGCTGCCGGAAAGGGGCCCATGGAGGAAGATAAGGCGCATCTGACCGAGATCGATGAATTGCGTGCCGAAGTGGAACGACTGCGCAAGGGAAAGTCCGCAATCGGCACCGCCTGGCAGCGCACTCAGCTTGCGCGTCACGAGCTCCGACCTTATACCCTGGACTATGTTGAACGCCTTTTTGAGGGCTTTTCGGAAATCCACGGTGACCGGCGCTTCGGCGACGATCCCACTATGATAGCCGGAATGGCACGGTATCACGGTCAACCCGTGATGGTAATCGGGCAGCAGAAAGGGCGCGACCTGAAGCAAAGACAGTACCGCAACTTCGGCTGCGCTCAGCCTGAAGGCTATCGCAAAGCGTTGCGGGCAATGAAGCTCGCCGATAAATTCTCCCGGCCCATAATCACTTTCGTCGATACCCCGGGCGCATACCCAAGCGTGGGTGCGGAAGAACGCGGCCAGGCAGAGGCGATCGCATACAATCTGCGCGAAATGGCGCGACTGCAGGTTCCGGTTATCGTCTGCATCATCGGCGAAGGCGGCAGCGGCGGTGCGCTGGGAATTGCCATCGGCAACCACGTCCTGATGATGGAAAATGCAATTTATACCGTCATCTCCCCCGAGGGGTGCTCCGCCATCCTATGGAAGGACCAGGAGCACGTGGAAGCGGCCGCGAATGCCCTCAAGATCACTGCTCAGGACCTGCTGTCCTTCGGGTTCATCGACGAGATCATCCCGGAACCCGGAGCAGGCGCCCACACGAATCACGATGCGGCGGCCCAGGCGCTGGATCAGAGAATGAAATCGGCACTCGAATCCCTCCTCAGGAAAAGCGGCGAGGAGCTGCGGCAACAGAGGTATGACAAGTTCCGTCATATGGGTGCCGTCCAGCCTTGTTGACGGGTTCCCGGGAATCTGTCCGTATTCGCCTGCGTTCTTCCTTGTCCCGAGATGTTTCGCGATACGCGGGCTAAATCCTGCCGAAATTGCGTTCAATCTCATACAGGCTGAAACGCAGGACGATGGGCCTTCCATGCGGGCAATTGGTGGGGATCCGCGTCTGACCGAGTTCGTCCAGGAGCCATTGCATCTTCTCCGGTGACAACGGGGTGTGCACCTTAATGGCCGCGCGGCAGGCCATGGCTACGGCAATGCGATCCCTGATCCGTTCCACATCCAGGCTTCGATCTTCATTCTCGAGACCCTCGAGAATTTCGGCGAGCAGGTTCCGGCAATCCACTTCGAGGGCGACCGCGGGGACGGAGCGCACGATGACGGTATTCCCGCCGAAACGCTCAACCAGAAATCCGTTCCGGTTGAGTTCCGGCAGCGCCTGATCGAAAAGCGTCGCATGATGGGGCGCCAGGTCCATCGTTATGGGGACAAGCAAACCCTGGGTTTCGACCGCATTCTGTTTGCTGGCGCGCGAAATCTTTTCATAAAGCACCCGCTCATGGGCGACATGCTGGTCGACAATCAGGAGACCTTCGGCGTCGCAGGCGATGATGTAACTCTCCTGAAGCTGACCGAGTATGCGAACTCCTCTCCCGAGTGACACATCTGGTTCCGAACCGACCGGAGCTCCCAGGAGCAGGTCCGGACGCATCCGCAGAGCATGGTGGTCGAGCGAACGGGCCGGCGCCCCGGAGATAGCTTCACGCAGCGGGTATTGAAATGCTCGCTGGAAAGCATCCGGGACAGCTTCGGCCGGAGGGGCCGGCACTGGATCTCCACCGGAAACCGCGGGATCGGGGGGACTCCGGCAGACCAGGCCGGCGCGGCATTTTCCACGGGCCAGTTCTGCGAATCGCGATGCTGATAGACTGGAATCTCCCGGCTCCCGACGAGGGCGCGTTGGATGCTGTTGCGCACAAGTCCGTGCACCAGGCTCGATTCACGGAAGCGCACCTCGGTCTTGGCCGGATGCACGTTGACGTCAACCTGGTCAAACGGCAGCTCGATAAAGAGGAAGATGACCGGGAATGCCGATGCCGGCAGGATATGCGCGTAGGCCTGGCGCACGGCGCTGGTCATTACCTTGTCCCGAACCATTCTCCGGTTGACATAAAAAAACTGTGAGTAGGCATTGGTCCGCTGTTCATTTGGTTTTGAAGCAAAGCCGCGGACCCGTATCTCACCCGCGACGCCCTCAACCGGGAGGAGCTGCTGCAGATATTTGTCGCCAAAAAGCTGATAGATCCTCTCTTTCAGCGAGGGTACCGCCACAACATCGATTACCGTCCGGTTTTCACTCTCCAAGGTGACACGCATTTCAGGATGAGCCAGGGCATAGTGCGTTACCAGTCTGGTAATGTGGCCCATTTCGGTTTCGTGAGAACGGAGAAACTTGCGTCGAGCCGGGACGTTAAAAAACAGGTCCCGAACGGTGATTTCCGAGCCGCGGTCCCATGTGATTTCCCTTACGGAACGTATGGTTCCCCCGTGAATCTCCACCTCGGTTCCGGGAGACGAAACCGGCGCCGATTCGGAACGGGTCCGCAGCGTCAGGCGCGAAATAGATGCAATTGATGGCAGGGCTTCCCCCCTGAATCCCAGAGTCGAAATGGCGGCAAGGTCTTCTACGCTTTGCAGTTTGCTGGTGGCATGATGTTCGAATGCCAGGATGGCGTCATCCTGGGTCATGCCCTCGCCATCGTCGCGGACTGATATTCGTTTTTTCCCTCCTGCTTCGATGGTAAGGGAGAGAGTCCGGGCGCCGGCATCCAGCGCATTTTCCACCAGTTCCTTGACCACGGATGCCGGCCGCTCGACGATCTCACCGGCGGCGATCTTGTTGGCCAGGATTTCAGGCAGCACCCGTATTCGGCTCATTAGTCTCCCGCTGTACCCGCATGTATTCGATCAGTTCTTCTGCCGATACCTCGCGCTGCGTCGAATCCGCCATTCGCTTGATCGGATATCGCCCGCGCGCCAATTCGGCTTCACCAATGATCAGCACACTGGCTGCGGCAACCCGGTTGGCCTGTCGCATCTGGCTCTTAAGACTGCCGCCGCCAAATTCCATTTGGCAGGCGTAACCCAAATGCCGCAAGGTTCGGGCAAGAACGAGAGCCTGCCGCAAGGCGGCATCACCCATATGCGCCAGAAACAGCTCGGGCGGGCGTTTCGCGCGCGCCAGAACCTTTTCCGGAAGGATCATAACCAGCCGATCGAGTCCCATGGCGAATCCGAAACCAGGCACCCGGGGGCCGCCAAGGATTTCGGCCAGCCCGTCATAGCGCCCTCCGCCCACCAGAGCGTTTTGAGCACCCAGATCTCCACTGACAATCTCGAACGCGGTTCTCACATAGTAATCAAGGCCTCTCACCAGGCGTGGCTCGATCGTAAACGGAATCCCGGCCTCCTGCAACAGGCTCCTGACCTCCGCGAAGTGTTGCGCGCATTCGGCACAAAGGTGATCCGAAATCCTGGGCAGGACGGCGATGATCGGTTGGCAGCTTTCGACCTTGCAGTCGAGCACCCTGAGCGGATTGGTGTCCATCCGGCGCTGGCAATCCTGGCACAGCACTGCGCGATGCTGCTGCAACTCGTTTTGCAGCAGCACAATGTACTCCGGCCGGCAGTTGCCGTCGCCCACCGAGTTTATTAGCAGGCGAGTCCGGATATCGAGCGTTTCGAGAAAGAAAAGAATCATCTCGATGACCTCGGCCTCGATCGCCGGATGTCCGGATCCCAGAGACTCCGCACCAATCTGATAGAATTGGCGCCAGCGCCCTTTTTGCTTTTTTTCGTGCCGGAACATCGGGCCGATATAATAAAGCCGGGTAACTCCCGTACCGCGATGCAGGGAATGCTGAATGAAAGCGCGCACGGTAGAAGCCGTGGCCTCCGGACGGAGGCTGACCAGCTTGCCGCTCTGGTCCGGGAACGTGTACATCTCCTTGCCGACAATATCAGTTTCGCCGCCGATCCCGCGCGCAAATAGCTCCGTGGGTTCCAGGAGCGGGGTGCGAATTTCCTGGAAACCATAGCAGGCAAATATCTTCCTGGCTGCTTCCTCCACCAGGTGCCAGGCGGATATCTCCTCCGGAAGCAAATCCCGGGTTCCCGGGAGAGTCGTTATGATTGCGTCATCCATTCCATCCTCTTCTAGAGAATTGCTCAATCCACGGGCACGAAGCACGCTGCGGTTGTTTCCGCGGCGGTGCGCGATAGGGTAACACAATTCGAGACCGGTCGTTAATAGGGCGAAACTTTCCCGGCTATTTGCCACTCAGTAGGAGTAGGGTGCAGGGTCGATGAGATAGGGAGGAATGGATGCTCAAGGCCAGGGAGCTGAGGGAGCGGTTGAACAAGGAGATTATCGGTCAGGATCAGGCCGTGGATGCCGTTGTGAGGACCGTAGTCGTCGCGGATCTGGGCATTTGCGACCCGCGGAGGCCGCTGGGCACATTTCTTTTTCTCGGCCCGACGGGTACCGGCAAGAGTCAGATTGGCCGTTCGCTGGCAAAGATCATTCATGGAAATGAAAGTGACGTCGTTTCCATTAATTGCACCGAATTCAAGAATCCTCACGATGTAGCCAAACTCGTCGGTGCCCCGCCAGGATATGTAGGCCACGACCAGCAGCCTTTTCTGACCCAGGAAAAGTTGGAACGGCATTTGACGATCCTTATTTTCGAGGAACTGGAGAAAGCCGACCGGGCGCTGTTCGATCTGCTCTTGCAGATTCTGGAACGCGGGGAATTGACCACCGGGCGGGGAGCCAATCTGAGTTTCCGAAACTGTCTGGTAATGATCACCAGCAATGTGTGCGCCCGGGAGATTGACAATATCGCCAAGAACGAGGTTTTCGGTTTCGGCTTGCCACCCCGGCGGCTGCAGGATATGGATCCCGATGCCGCTGATGCGCGCATTCGGGCCGCCTGCATAGGTGCCGTGGAGGACTTCTTCAGCCCGGAGTTCATCAATCGGTTTGACGAAATCATCACGTTCAACCCGCTGAGAGATGAGGATCTGATGGAGATTCTCGAAAAGTTTTTGGCCGAGACCCGCGATCGTGTTTCCCTGGCCGGTGTGACGATGTTGGTTTCCGATTCGGCCAAAAGGTTCCTGCTTGCCAAGGGGACCAACCTGCGTTACGGAGCTCGACCCTTGAGGCGTGCGGTCAGGGAGTATCTGGAGTTCCCGCTTGCCAACATGATCGCCGAGAGTGATTTGCCGGTGGAAGGCTTGGGTGTGCAGGTGGAGGTTGCTGAAGGACAGCTGAGTATCTGTTTTGCCCTGGTTGCGAGCGGATCGGCAGCTTGATAGCGACCGGGCGAGGCCGGTTCACAGGCCGTGAGGGCCGATCTCAGGAGAACTGGTATTCGATTCGATAGTTCAGGATGGGTGCCGCGGCGCGGTGAATCTCTCCGGTTTCCACTCCGTTATCGGAGCCGCCGACGTAGCACTTGTTGATCTCAAGAATTCCACCGCGCGCAATGGCGTTGTCGCCGCACGCCGCACCGGAAGAGTCAACCACAGTGATCACGCCGTAAAAGCGCTCCAGCAGATGCTCCTCCTCCGGTGCGGAACTGTCGTGCACTGCATCCTGTACCCGCACGTGAGATACATGGTAGATGAAGGCGCCCTCGGTGCGGCTGCCTCCGGTCAGGCGTGAAGGGGATAAATCCAGGATCCGCCAAACCTTGAAGCGAGTCGGCTGCAGGTAATAGCGATCGTGCGCAAAACGACCCCCTTCCGGTTCTTCAATGGCGAACTGCTCGGTCCAGAGAACCAGCGCGGGACAATCATGCGGGATTTTTCTGCAGGCAAGGGGCTGATCGTGTTTGTGTGCCCCACGTCTGGCCCACGCCACGGCGGCGCCTACAGCCAGTCCGCCCAGCGACGACCAGAGAAACCAGTTTTTGGGTTTGGCCTTCATGATGCTTCCGAGGTCAAATTCGAATGTAAGGGATCCTGAATCGCGGGTGCTGCAATATTATTCACGCCCATGCTACTAAAACCCGGAGCGCAAATCAATTCCTACGATTGTCCGCTGGGGCGAATTCTCAGGACCTGTCCTGGTATGGCAGGTACTTAAGGCGAATTCCGCAAAACGCTGCGTCTGGATATCTGTCGCATGAGCCCTTCCAGAAAGCCGACAAACTCTGACACCAGTTTCCCGACGGCCGCCTGATTTCCAGCCGTAATCAACGATTCAGAAAATCGTTCGAACTCACCCCAATCCTTGTACATGAGGTATTGCAGCGAAGACTCCCGGAACTCGGCCATGCGGCCAAGGATGTCATCGAAATTGAAACCGCATGGCTTTTCGAGTTCTATCTTGAGAAACTGACGCAGATCCCAGAGGTCTCTTTGCAGCTTCTGGCTGTTGTGTTGGCTGTTGGCGATGGAAGGAAACAGCGTGGTGGCATCCACGCTGGCGTCCAGAGCCTGAATCAGAGTGATCACGCAGCTCTGGTAACAGGCATGCAGCAATCCATGGCAGTTTTCAATCGCCGCATAGATTTCGATTGGATTCTCTTGAGATGCGACATGCGCCAGTTCGGAATAACAAGCGCGCTGCGATTCCATCCGGAGCGAACGTGACATTTGGTTCGCGGCGTCGCGCAAGGCCGGGTGGTCCTTCAGCTCCTTCAGGAACCGAGTCCGGAGGAACTCACACAGGACTTCGCCCTGCTCATGCAATAGGGAAAAAATAACCAGTGACCGGCGCAATGGCCTGTCCTCCCGCAGGGCCAGCGATACCGGGGTCAGATATCGCAAAAAGCGGAAAAGATACAGGAGTGCCAATGCGATGTTCCGGCGCAACTGCTCTTCAGGCAGCGATTTCAGGACTCCGCTCAGCACGGCGTTGTCGATCCGGTCGTATTGAAGCAGAAAGCGCTGAAGGAGGAGCATATCAAGAAAACGGCAGTTCCGGAGCGCGCGTTGAAATATTCGACCAAGGCTCACGAACAGTTGAAACTCCTGTCGGGAAGCAGAGCTCAACCCGTCCATGAGTACCTTTAAGTCATTGATCGACTCCAGGAGGCGGGTGAGGCTGTCGATGGGGGTCATCTGCTCCCCCATCATCCCGGGCTGGGATTCCCACGCGAAGGGGGTGCCGAAATGGGGCTCAGCTGTGGTTGCGCTATCCGGCCGGGCGTCTGATCCCAACAGGCAGAGATCTATGGCGCATCGCTCGCATTCCTGCATCGCCTGCCGCGCCACCCCGATCTCGCGCGCAAAATCGCGGGTGATGAGAAGCGCGCGGTCGGCTTCGCTGAGGGGCAAGTGACGATAATCAAAAAACGCTCCCAGCCCCCGGAGCCAGGTCTCGAACTCAAACAGCAGGTCGATTCCTCCCTGCGCCTGGACGTGATTAATCCAGGAGGAAAGGATTTCAGTGCCGGCTACCATCTCGGTGCGGATGGCTTCCAGGAAAGAATCTTGTCCGACGCGCAGCTTCCCTTCGGCGTTCACGAGACTCCTCATTTGAAGGTCACGACGGGGCTTCCAGGTCCAGCATTGATCGAACCTCCTGCGTCCGGATGCGAAGCGCCAGCCAATCTTCAAATAGATCAGGAGTTTCCAGCCAGATCCGAAACCAGAGAGCCGCTTCCTGTTTCACCAGGCGCTTCGCCGTTCCGACACGGCGGTTGCGGGCTATCAAACCGGCGCGCTGAGCCCCAAGCGCCGCGATCCTCCGGCAATACTCTCTTCCCTTCTTATCGCCGGCTTTCAGGAAACGTTGACGCAAATCCTCCAGGCGCGCAATACAGGCTTCGGTTTCCGCAAGCGTTCTGAATGACAATACCCCCTTAAACATTTCCTCATAGGGAGGGGCGAAATGGATCACACGCAAACGTGGAGATGGCATGGTTCCCGAACCGTATCTCTCTCCCACCGCTCACGAGGGGAAAGCCTTGCTATTGCAAAAGTTGAACTCGGGGGGCATAATCCCGCTGCCCCAATTGAAACGACGTCGACTCCGATTGCCCGCCTAGCGCCCTGCAGCTATTTCCCGCAACTTGCGGTCGCGGGGAACCGGAATGAAGGGGTGCAGCCGGGTTTAAGGGTCTACCACAGGATAACAGGCCCACTTTGCCGGGGAAAGCGGCCCATTGGAATCCTACCTCGTATATTTACTGTCTCGGGCGGCTCTCGGATCGATCCGTCGTCTGCGTCGTTCCACAGCCATCCGTCTGATCAACATCCTCGCTTCGGCCGCCTACCGTCTCGACGCCGTACATCGGCACATAGCGAGCGTGAACCTGGCAATCGCTTTTCCCGAACGTTCCGCGTTCGAGCACCAGGAGATCGCCCGCAAGAGCTTTCAGAGTTCGGCGCTCAATCTCCTTGAAGTGAGTTACATACCTGTTCTTTCGCGCGCCAACATTGGTACGCTGGTTCAATACGATGCCGAGCTCGGCTTGGTCAATTATGAACGCGCCCGCGCCAGGAAACAGGGAATACTTTACCTGACCGGCCATTTTAGCGCCTGGGAACTGCTTCCCAGTGCCCATGCCCTTTACGGCCATCCCCTGAGCTTCATCACGCGGCCCCTCGATAATGCGCCGCTGGAGAAGTATCTGCGCCGGATTCGCGAATTGCCGGGAAACCGGGTACTCTACAAGAAAAACTCGGCCCGCAGGATCCTGGAGACGCTCAAGGCGGCCGGAGAGGTCGGCATACTGATGGATCAAAACACGAGCCTGCAGGAAGGAATCTTCGCCGATTTGTTCGGGCTGCCGGCCGCGACTTCAACCAGTGTGGCACTCTTTGCCCTGCGTACCGATGCCACGGTGCTCCCGGGGTATTTAACCCCCGCCCCGGGCGGCAAATATACGATCAAGTTCCCGGCCCCTCTGGAACTGATTCGCACCGGCGATACCAATCGGGATATCGAGCATAACACCAGGATGTTCAACCGCGTCCTCGAGGATATCATTCGCAAGCAGCCTGAGACCTGGCTTTGGGGGCATAAACGCTGGAAGTATCAGCCGGAGGGAAACCCCGATCTGTACAGCCTGTCGCCCGATGACCTGCGTGGCTTTCTGGCGCTGAAGGGCCGAGGGAATAAGGCAGGCTAGCGTACGGTCAGGAGGCGCACAAAGGCCTCTTTATAGCGGACACTGTCCAGCACCGAATGAACGTTTTTCAGTTCCTCGCGCAGAAGTTGCCGGTATTTATCCGGCTCGAGTTGGATTGCCCGTGCGAAATTGACAATTGCCGGATCGGGGAGAATGGATTTCGCATAGAGAATACCGAGGCGGAAAAACGTGCCAGCCTGGGCCTGATCCAGGGCAACTACTCTTTCATTGGCCAGAATAGCTTCCTTGTCGAGCTCCATCTTTTCCAGCACGATGGCGAGGTTGGACCATGCTGCCGCATAATCAGGGTCGAGTTCCACCGCCGCCCGGAGTTCGTCGCGGGCTTCCGCATATTGTTTCCGCTCGGCGTACAGCGTGCCGAGATTATATCGGACTTCCTTGCGCCTGGGATCGAGCTTAAGCGATCTGAGATAGGCCGCTATGGCGTCTTCAGGCCGCTGCACCTCGGAATAGAGATCTCCCAACAGGTAGTAAGCATCGCCATTACCGGGATCGATTTGAACCGCTTTCTCCAGCGCAGCGATCGCTTCCGGGATGCGCTTCAGAGTTGCCAGGCTGAATGCGAATTTCGAGAGCAGCACCGCACGTTCCGGATCCTTAGCGACCGCGGCCCGGTAAGCCTCTGCCGCTCTATCGTGGCGATCCTGAAAGGCGTAAATATCTCCCAGTCGCTCCAGAACCTCGGGATTGCCCGGCTCAAGCCGGTCGGCGGCCTCCAGTTCAACGGCGGCTTCCCCGATTTTCCTCTGCCGCAGAAGCACCAGCGCCAGATTATATCGCGCCGTGAAATTCGCCGGTTCCAATTCAAGGGCCTGGCGATAACACTGGACGGCCTCATCAAGACGGTTGTGTTTCTGGTACAGAATGCCGAGATTAATGCGCGTGTCCGTATCCTTGGGGTCCAGATCCAGAATGGCTTGGAACGACGGTATGGCCTCCACTTCCTTTGGGCCGCGCACCTGCAAAAATGCCAGAGCCCGCAGCATCTGGAGATTAGCGGGTTTCCGCCGCAGCCCGTCCTGCAGGGAGGCAATCGCCTGCTCATTCTGCCCGGAATCGCGGTAGCTCGACGCCAGAAGCTGATAAATGCCCTCAAATTCCGGGTTGAGCTTGCGCACCTGCTCAAACTCCGCCGCCGCTTCCTTCGCTTTCTTCTGGGAGGAATAAATCAGTCCAAGATTGAAATGAGCCTCGATGAAATCGGGCTTGATGGCGGCTGCCTTGCGGAAAAGTTCAGCCTGCTCCTCGCTGTTCTCCTGAGGAGTTCCGATCATCGCCTCGGCCTTTTTAAACCATGACATGGCCTCCTTGTACACCTTGACATCATTGACATCCGGCGGCTTCTGGCCCTGTCCCGCCGCCGCAGTACCCGCCAAATCAATCAAGAGCGCAAGGCCGGCGCAACAGCAGAGCATGATCCCGCAAAGTCCGGGGCCCGTTGCGGCAAAATGTCCATGGGTCACAATTACAAGTCCTCAAAATGGGTCAGCTCGCGAAACTCCCGGAAGCGAGCTTCAATTTCAGTGTAGGTGAGTGTTGCCAACCGCCGTGGTCCAAACTCGCTTACATTAAAGGATGCCATAACCGAACCGAAAACGACAGCCTTGCGCATGGCGACCGGATCGGTCGACCGTGTTGCCGCCAGATACCCGAAAAATCCTCCGGCAAATGAATCTCCGGCCCCCGTGGGATCGACAACTTCTTCGAGCGGAAATGCGGGAGTGCCGAAGGCTGACTTGCCGTCAATCATGAGAGCGCCATATTCGCCCCGTTTGATAACCAATGTCTTGGGGCCCCAGCTGAGAATATTCCTGGCCGCCTTGACCAGATTGGGTTCGCGAGCCAGTTGGCGCGTTTCGGCATCATTAATGAGCAGGATGTCTACCATGGAAAGGGTCTTTCTCAAGGACTCGGATTTGCCTTCAATCCAGTAATTCATGGTATCGCAGGCGATGATACGCGGACGCTCCATCTGTCCCATGACCGTGCGCTGCAAATCGGGATCGATATTGCCGAGAAAAAGAAACTCAACCTGCCTGTGTGCCTCCGGCAGCCTGGGTGCAAACTCCGCAAAAACATTAAGTTGCGTGTCCAGCGTGTGGGCCGTATTGAGATCGAATCCGTACTCTCCCTTCCAGCGAAACGTACGGCCCGCCTTCTTCTCCAGCCCGGAAGTGTCAATCCCAAGATTCTGCAGAAATGTGATGTGCTGTTCAGGAAAATCCTCGCCCACAACCGCAACTATGCTGACTTCGGTAAAATAGCTGGCCGCAATGCTGAAATAGATAGCCGAGCCGCCCAGGATCTCCTCGTGAGCTCCGAATGGCGTCCTGACCGAATCAAGGGCTACTGACCCCACTGCAAGAATTCCCATGGTTTCCTCCCTGGGCTCAACAGTCGACATATTTCCCGATAATGGGTTCCAATTTCTGGCGTGTTTCAGCCGGGATACGCGCTCTGTCCGTGATCAGCGCATTCTTGAGCGCTTCCCTGCACTGGCAGTTTCGCTCCGGCGTCAGATCCTGTATCGTGCGCAGGATCAATGCCTGGGCATTTCGGCTGTTCTGGTTCAGGTTGGCGACGATCATGTCAACCGTTACCGTCTCGTGCGCCTCATGCCAACAGTCGTAATCCGTCACCAACGCGAGCGTGACATAACAGATTTCTGCTTCGCGAGCGAGTTTGGCCTCCTGAAGATTGGTCATGCCAATGACGTCCGCGCCCCAGCTCCGATATAATCTGGCCTCTGCCTTGGTTGAAAAGGCGGGGCCTTCCATGCACACATAGGTTCCACCCTTTACGGTACGCACTGCAACCGATGCGGCAGCGCGGTACACCCGATCAAGCAGATCCGAACAGATCGGATCTGCGAATGCGACGTGAGCCGCCAGGCCTTGACCGAAAAAGGTCGAGATCCGCGTCCTGGTGCGATCAATAAACTGATCCGGCAGCACGATGTCGAGCGGTGCCAGATCCTCCTTGAGCGATCCCACGGCACTCGCGGAGAGAATGCGCTCCACCCCGAGCACTTTCATCGCGTATATGTTGGCGCGAAAATTGAGCTCGGAAGGGAGAATTCTGTGTCCGCGGCCGTGTCGGGCCAGGAATGCGACCTCCTTGCCTCCAAGGCTGCCGACAATGAAATTGTCAGACGGATTTCCGAAAGGAGTGTCGACGGAAACCTCCCGTCGATCCGTCAATTCCGCCATGTCATACAAGCCGCTGCCTCCGATGATACCGATCCTGATTTTATCCATAGCATCCTATTCCGAATGGGATTCTGTTGTCGTGTGTGCGCTCGGTTGCGAGAGCTCGATCAGGACGCCGGAGGTTCCCGAGGGGTGGAGGAAGGCTATCCGGCAGCCGCCGGCGCCGGTCCTGGGAGCCTGATCTACAAGCCGCAGTCCAGCGGCCAGCAGCCTGGTTATTTCGGCAGCCAGGTCATCCACCTCAAAACAAATGTGGTGAAGACCTTCGCCCCTCTTCTCCAGAAATGCGGCGATGGGCGAACCTTCCCCGGTGGCTTCGAGCAGTTCGATGCGGCTTTCGCCGACCGGCAGCATGGCAGCGCGGACTCGCTGCTCCGTAATCTCCTCTATCGTCCAGGGTCCAAGGCCCAGGGCACCGGAATACACCCTTCGTGCCGCCTCGATCGATCTGACGGCAATTGCCACGTGATCAATTTTACGGTACAAGCGGTTGCTCCTCTCGTAGCCTGTGCCCCGCAAAAACAAGGAAGTGCATTCCGTCACTGCTCCGAAAATAGTTCTTTGCGCCCTCGCGCCCTTGCGTCATTGCGTTAAAAAAGATCAACGCAAGGACGCCAAGACGCAAAGTCGCAAAGCCAAAAGATTTTCATGCGTCACCGGGTGCGCCACCGCCCTGAGCGGCCGTTCCAGGGATCAGGGATCCTGCCTTCCACGGTTAACGGCCGGGAAACCACAGCCGGCCATAAGCTGATCGACTGCTGTGAAAGGGTCAATCCGGCGATCGGCGATCTGTCGGGCGAGATCCTCCAGTTGGGCGGAGGCGGCCGAATCCCGCAGCAAGCGTCTCTGGATTTCTGAACGGACCAATTCCAGCAGGCGCTCCTTCTGAATCTGGATCGCGCGCCCTCTCTGGTATTTGGATTCCTTCTGCGCATGCCTCCAGTCGTCAATGGCGTGCATACAGGCGTCGATTCCCTTCCCCTCTGACGCCACAGTCTTGATGACCGCCGGCTTCCAGGCATCTGGACGGCTGGCCAGCCCTATCAGAGCCTGCAATTCAGCTTCCACGCGCTCCACACCGATGTGATCTGCCTTGTTAATAACAAAAATGTCCGCGATCTCCATAATGCCGGCCTTCATCGTCTGGACATCGTCGCCCATTCCCGGCACCAGGAGAACCAGGGTCACATTTGCCGTGCGGGCGATCTCAACCTCATCCTGTCCGACACCGACCGTCTCGATCAGCACTACGTCGAATCCAGCGGCATCGAGAATCAGCAGGACATCGCCAGAGGCGCGCGCCAGACCTCCAAGGTTACCGCGCGTCGCCATGCTGCGGATGAATGTGCCGGTGTCCAGGGATCGCGACTGCATGCGGATGCGATCGCCGAGAATCGCCCCCCCAGTGAACGGGCTGGTCGGATCGACCGCGATTATGCCGACTTTCTTCTCCTGGTTTCTGTAATTCTCAGCGAGCCGGTCAACCAGCGTGCTCTTGCCCGCTCCCGGCGCACCTGTAACTCCGATCGAAAGGCAGTGCCCGGTATACGGGAAGAGTTCACGCATGCAGGGCACGGCATCAGGCACACCGTTTTCCACCCACGTGATCAGGCGGGCGATGGCGCGGAAATCACCGGATCGCACTCCCGCTGCCAGAGAATCCGTGCTGTAAGCCACTACGGCTTCCCCCCGAGAAGGCGCTGAAAAATCCGCGCGGCAGCGATAACCTGATCGCGGCTCACATCCAGATGGGTCAAAAGACGCAGCGTGGCCGCATTGACGGTGCCGGCCAGCAGGCCGTTGCGCTTGAGCAGCTCGAGCATGCCGTTGCTGTCGTAGCCCGTGCGGCCGATACCGACCACGACAATGTTGGTGCGCACCTGATCCGGATCGACATCAATCCGCGGGATCACGCTGATCAGCTCGGCCAGCAATCTTGCGTTTGCATGATCGTCTGCGAGGCGAGCGGGCATTTTTTCCAGCGCGATCAATCCAGCGGCAGCCAGAACACCGACCTGCCGCATGCCGCCACCCAGCATTTTACGCACGCGGCGTGCCCGCTCAATAAACTCTGCGGTTCCCACAAGCATCGACCCCACCGGTGCCGCCAATCCTTTCGACAAGCAGAACATGACTGAGTCGCAGGATCGGCATAGAGCGCTCACGTCGGTTCCAAGCGCCACGGCGGCATTGAAAATCCTGGCCCCGTCCATATGGACCGGCAGGCCCTGATCGTGTGCCAGGCCGCAAATCTCGTCGATCTGCGCCGCGCCATATACCGTGCCACCTGCCATGTTATGAGTGTTTTCCAGGGTAATCAGCCCGGTTGGAGCGCGGTAGTAGATCTTCGGAGCGATGGCCGGGCGGATCAGATCCCAGTGGAGAATGCCTGCAGGAGCTTCCACCGGTCGAGCCAGAACTCCGCTGATCGCAGCCATCGCCGCCAGCTCATAATTGAAAATGTGGCCGTTTTTCTCAGTGATGACCTCTTGGCCCGGGCTGGTGTGAAGGCGAACCGCAATTTGATTCCCCATGGTCCCGCTGGGCACAAACAGTCCCGATTCCTTGCCGCATATGGCTGCCGCTCGCTCCTGAAGACGATTTACCGTCGGATCTTCCAGGTAGACATCGTCGCCGACTTCAGCGGCAGCCATCGCCGCCCGCATCTCCGCGGTCGGTCGCGTCACGGTATCGCTGCGTAAGTCGATTATCGCTTCTTGAGTCATGGTCCATCCCTGCCGCACATGATCATTCGGGTTGCGGGCGTTGCCGTTCAGCCTTCCCGCCCGAGCCTGATTTTGGTTGCGGGTCTGTCTGCATTCGTCTGTGCCTCTCGCATAAACCTCTGGAACACTTCATTGGAGAGCAACATGCCGCGACGCGTCAATCGCACCCGGGTTCCCTGCCACTCCAGAAGTCCAAGTTCTACCAGATCCCTTATCGACGCTTCCTGCTTCACCAGCCTGGCCGCTTCCCGGGTCATGCGAATCGTGTTCCAATCCAGCCCGGAGGTCAGGCGCAGGCCGAGAAACATCGTTTCTTCAAACTCACTCTCGGTGCTTCCGGGAATCTGAAGCTCCGAGGGATTTCTCCCGGCCTCCACCGAGTCCAGATAATCGCCCATATCGTCCGGATTTGCATAGCGTGAACTGCCGTCGAAAGAATGACCGGAAACGCCAAATGCCAGAACTGGATGACGCCGCCAGTATTTCAGATTGTGCCGGCATTCGCAACCAGGCCGGGAGAAATTGCTGATTTCATACTGATCAAATCCCTCAGTGGCAAGATACTCGATGGTAGCCAGGTACCAATCCGCGACCGCATCTTCCTCCGGCATGCGGCAGGCGCCGGCGCCGATGGTCCGGTATAGCGGCACTTTCGGATCCAGCTCGAGCATATACACTGAGATATGGCTTGGGGCCAGGGAGATGGCCTCCTCGAGGTTCCGGCGCCAACCGGACGCGGTCTGGCCCGGCAATCCCAGCATAAGATCAAGATTGAAATTGCATAAACCGCCGGTCTGCAGCAGCTCTACGGAATCATGGATCTGCCCGGGATTGTGAATGCGCCCGATAATTGACAGTTCGTCGGCGGAGAAACTCTGAGCACCCAGCGATACCCGGTTGATGCCGATTTCGCGATACAGGCTCAACTTCGCCGCCTCCAGCGTTCCCGGATTTGCCTCCATCGAGATCTCACAGTCAACCGATACATCGAAAGTGCTTCGACACGTGGCCATCAGATCAGCCAGATGTTCGGCCGGAACCAGGCTGGGAGTGCCGCCTCCGAAATAGATCGTATCCACGCGCCGTGGAGTGCCTTTGGCGTCCTGCCGGATCGGGCAGATCTCGCGCATTAAGGCTTTAAAGTATCTTTCAATCAAGGCATCGGAATCCGGCAGGGACACGAAACTGCAATACCGGCATTTTGAGCGGCAGAAGGGGATATGAATATATATGCCGAGATTCATCGAGAGTGATGGGCCCAGGCCCGGATTTCGTTTGATACCGGCCCGCAAAGGCCCTGCACACGGATCCGATCCGTGTGCTTCCGCGTTTTTCCGTATCCTACGATTTCTTGCGACATGTCGTCGTGAATGAAGTGAGTTACGCGGGCCAGGAGGGCGTCTGCACGCCCAACAGCGTCTCCAAGGATATGAACTCCACCCCTGCAGTCCTCAGCTCCTCTTCAGCACCAGTGCCTGCCCGGACATTCAGCGGCAGAGCGATATTCTGGACGACCGCCGTCTTAATGCCTGCCCGCCGCAAACCCAGGGCGGCCAGTTTGACAGAATGCTCGGTCGGCACGCCGAAAACGATGGCATGGCCCGGCAGAACGCGGAGCAGTTTTTCGAGCGCCGGATTAAGGAAGGCATCAAACCCCGGTTTTTCCAGGATAATCTGCAAATGCTTGCGCACCAGGTCGGGATAACTGCGATCCGCGAGCTTCACCGGGATTACCAGGGGATGCGGCAGCAGGGTATCATCCAGCTTTCGCTGTCCTTTGGTTCCAGCTATGCAGTGCGGCGGATGCCTTGAAAACTCGGGATCATCCGCGGGGCGCGCGAGCGCGGTGGACAGGATGGTAATCTCATGCTTTTTCGCGAAATCGAACAATTGGCGCAATTTGGGAATCAGCCGTTCCGATCCGGGAACGTACAGGGCTCCGTCCGGAAGCATAAGATCCCGTTGCGTATCGACATCCAAAAAGAAGATATTCTTCATCTCGCACCTGTGGGCAAGGCACTGCATTGTAGCACAAGGAAGCGAGTGTCACTCCTTGGGAAAGCAAAACAAAAACGCCACGGATTACACGGATTACACGGATTTGTCAAAGAACATCTCGATCGTGGATTGCGGCTGCCGGTTAGATGCGATGGGGGCCGAAATGCTATATGAGGAATTCTCAGGAACGATCTTTGGCGCTGCTCCTCAACTTCGGCGCCCGTTCGCTCCAGTTCAAACGTATGATCGCCACGCTTCTGGAATCCGTGTAATCCGTGAAATCCGTGGCGTTTTTGTTTTTTCCCCCATTCACACTGAAACCGGGATGCGCTTGCGGATCAGCTCCGGACCGAATTGTCCAGGAATTCCAGGATCTCGCCAAGGGGACGGATCCCTCCGCGTGCACCCAGCCGGGTGCAGTTGAGGGCTGCGGCACCGTTGGCAAATGACATGATCCGGTACAAGGGCCAGTTCTGCAGGAGACCATATACGAAGGCGCCGCGAAAAACGTCTCCCGCCCCGGTGGTGTCCACGGCTTTGATTGGGAATCCCGGAAACCGGATGTGACGCTTGCCCAGCATCGCCACGACCCCCTCCGCACCTGCGGTGACCGCCAGAAATCCCCGGCAATATGGGCGTAGCGCCGCCAGTGCTGAGGCGGGATCCTCGAGACCGGTCAGTTCACCGGGGAAATTGGCGCTCACGATGAGGAAATCGACATGGGCGATCAGGTCCACTGTGCCCGGAATAACGGCATCAAGATCGACCACCACAGGAATCCCTGCATCTTCCGCCCAGCGAGCGGCCTCAAGAGAAGCTTCGGGATGTTCTCCATCCACAAGCAATACGCGGCCGGCGCAAGCGTCGGCCTGGTGCAGTTCACTCGCCTGAAATCGCAGGCAGGGATCCCTGTACCAGAGAATGGAGCGTTCTCCGCTGGTCCGGTCGACCATGATAAATGAGCAGTGACTGGCGGCACCTGGCTCCACCCGCAGTGCCGACACATCGATATTCTCACTTCTCAGGCTGGCCGCAGCCATATAGCCATGGTCATCCCCCCCGGTTTTGCCTATGTATTTGCATCGCAAGCCCACGCGGGAAGCGAAGACCAGGGCGCTCGCTATCTGTCCACCGGCGCAGATCCTGTGGTCATCGAGTTCAATCTTGGCGTCAAAGCGCGGGAATTCGCGCATGACCAGAATATGATCGACGGCGTTCTGTCCGAAGCCGACCAGATCAAACGTGCGGTCCGTCCTGAAAGTGATGTCGAAACGTTCATCCGGATCTTTGATCGGCTTGATATTCACGGCAAACCCTCAAGGGTTTCCTGAAGCTGGCCTGCGTCGGCAAAGCTGAAATAGTCCTCGTATCCCAGGATGATGTGATCCAATACCCGAATGCCCAGGATCCTGCCGGCGCGCCAGAGGCGTTGCGTGCAATCCCGGTCTTCCCGGCTGGGGGATGGATCGCCCGACGGATGATTATGGAGAAAAATGAGAGCCGCCGTGCTGTCACGCACCGCCGGCGAAAACACTTCCCTCGGATGGACCACCGATGTGCTCAAGCTCCCGACGGAAACCAGGACCTCCCGGATCAGTTGGTTTTTGGAATTCAGATGCAG
This sequence comes from Terriglobia bacterium, assembly GCA_963824985.1. Taxonomy (GTDB): domain Bacteria; phylum Acidobacteriota; class UBA6911; order UBA6911; family UBA6911; genus JAFNAG01. Next base: position 213,096 of record CAWGRQ010000036.1, on the reverse strand, counting down.
CGACATGAAAAACTCTCTGCTTGCGGAAAAAAACTGTGCCCGGTATCGAACAAACAGATCACGGCTGTTTGAGAACCGCTGCCCCGGCTGAAGGGGCGCGGAACAAAGCTGCCGGCCGAGAGCGAGTGCTGCCTGCACGGCTGCAGCCTGCCGGAAGGAGACCCTTCCCCCCTTGCGGATTTCCTCCTGGGAGGCCAGGGTTAGCGCCGAAGCCGTGCCGAAATGACGGAGAAGCCTTCGGGAAGATGCTTCCGCGGCCGCGCTGTTCCGACCGTGCCCCAGAATCGTCGAAAGCAGTGTAACCGTCTCGCACTGAGCCCAGCGGGTGCCGGTACGGTCGGCCGGCGATTCATGCGCGCAACTGACCAATCTCTCTTCCACGCACTGTTTCCTCCTGCAAGTCTAACGGTGCAGGGGGAACAAGTGCCAACTTTTTTTGCGAAGAGATTTTCAGCTTTCGCACGCGCGCCCGGATCCACGCCGGGCATCAGTTTACATGGCAAGCCCCCCGTCGACCTGGATTACCTGCCCGGTGATGTACCTGGCAGCGTCGGAGAGGAGGAAGGCGGCAATGTGCCCGACCTCTTCGGGAGTGCCGAAGCGTCGGACCGGAATTGCCGCCAGCATCTTCGCCTTATACTCTTCGCCGAGCGCCGCGGTCATATCGGTTTCGATCAGCCCCAGGGCAAGCGCATTCACCGTGATGTTGCGGCTGGCCACCTCCTTTGCCAAAGCCTTGGTAAATCCAATGATCCCGGCCTTAGAGGCGGCATAATTGGTCTGTCCGGGCATCCCCACCATGCCGCTGATCGAGGTGATGTTCAGGATTGCCCCGGAGCGGGCTCTGATCATCGGCTGGAGCACCAGCTTGGAAAAATTGAAGACGCCCTTCAGATTAGTGGCAATGACATCATCCCAGTCAGCCTCCTGCATGGCCAGCAGCAATTTGTCCCTGACAATTCCGGCGTTGTTTACCAGGCAGTCTATGCGCCCAAAATCCTTTTTTACCGCCTTCACCATGTCTTCGACGCCGTGGCGGTTGGTCACGTCCACCTGAAAAGCACAGGCCTTTATGCCCATGCCGGTCAGTTCCGCGACCAGCGCCAGCGCCGCATCTTTGCTATGCGTGTAATTGAAGGCGATCCCATATCCGCGCCTCCCCAATGCAAGGCAGATGGCTCGACCGATTCCCCTCGATCCTCCGGTAATGATGGCGGTCTTGCCCGCATGGGTCATGGCATCGTTCCTAATGGTTTTTGAAACGTTCGTATTTCATGTTCCCTGCGCGCCGGAACAGCGGCAATTATAGCAATGGCAAGCGTCCAGGTCACCTGTCCGGTGGCACCGCATTTGGGCGGGGCCGGACCTGGTTCCCCTCAGGCATTGCCCGGTCCTTGGAGGGTGCGGACGGCGAGGCCATCAGACTCCGAGCCGGCTTTACCAGGAGCCATCCGAAAAACGCACCGGCGGCGTCGGCAATCAGATCCCTGACCGATGCGTCGCGCATTGGCACAAAGCTCTGATGAAACTCGTCAGTCGCTCCGTATAGAACGGTGATCACAGCCGGCAACCAGTACCCGCCGCGCCCTTCCCGGGGCGACAGTCCTTCATGGAGCGCCCAGAAAGCCAGCGCATAAAGCAGTGCATATCCGGCGCCGTGCAGGACATAGTCGGGAAATGCCCGCAAAGTCGAAGAGGTGACGGGTCCGGAACTGGAAAGGAAAATCACCCCCAAGTAGAGGAGCAGCGGGAGCCGAAACAGCAAAAAGCGCAGTCCGGCGGTGGCGGGTCTCCTCACATTGAGCGGCATGGGAACTCAGAATGGGAAGGGATACATAACCCAGCCGACTAAAATCGAAATGAGAACGAAAGAAGCCAGCAGCAGGAAGAAATACTTAACTCTTTCCCTGATTCCACTCTTCGTAAGGAAAGTAAAAACCAGGGAAACCATGACGCTGAAAAGTACCATGAGGAGCATGTGATTCTTCACTCTTTTCTCCCCATGGCAATGTCGAATGCGTCCACGATGATCAGCATGTTCAGCAACCCGGCGCTATAAACAAACACGTTGCCGAAATCGTAGGTATAAACCGCGGGATCACCGGCGCCCAGTCCGCGCAGCCAGGCCAGCCAATAAGGAATCCCGGTTCCGGCATCGGCGACAAATTTGAGGATGGAGAAAAAATCTGAGAAATCGGGATTGAAGAGCCTGCCATCCAGGTACAAGCCGAGGGCGAACATGGTGCAGATGGAGCCAAGGAAGACGAGTGCCCGATCCCATTTCCGCAAGATGGCATGCCCCAAACCCGGAATCAGCGCCGCAGCGATGCAGGCGGCTAAGGCCTTGAGGAAGTTTCCTGCCGAGGGGAGCGCATTGACCTCCGGAGAATATGTTTCCATGTCCATAGGTCACAAATCTTACGGAAAGCATGTGATACAGTCAAGGGAAAGCCTTTGCATACAAGGAATTCGGCTTGACACCCGGGGCCGGCCGCTCATAACATGGCCACGCCCAAGGGCTTTTGCGCGAGGATGCCAATGAACCTTGATGATCTTCTCCGTACCATGGTTTCGAAAGGGGCTTCGGACCTGCATCTCAAAGTCGCCGCCTTTCCCCACATCCGTGTAAGCGGCGAGCTTCTGCCCCTCGGGGACTTCGGCAAAATCACCAAAGAGGACACGCTCATGATGGCGTTCTCCATCATGACCAACAAGCAGAAGCAGCGTTTTCGGGACCATGCGGAGATCGATTTGGGCTATGGCCTGAAAGGGCATGGGCGTTTCCGGGTAAATGTGTTCCAGCAGCGAGGATCCGTTTCCATTTCGATTCGCGCCATCCCCGTCAGCGTGCTGAGCTTCGATGACCTGCTGCTCCCCAAGGTCCTGCAAAAGATCGCGCGGGAACCGCGCGGTCTGGTGCTGGTTACGGGAACCACGGGCAGCGGCAAGTCCACCAGCATCGCTTCCATGCTCAACTACATCAACGAGAATCTCACCCGGCACATCATTACCATCGAGGATCCCATCGAGTTCCTGCACAATGACCGTTTGAGCATTTTCAGCCAGCGGGAAATCTTGGTGGATGCCTCCAGCTTTGGCGATGCTCTTCGGAGCGCTCTCCGGCAGGATCCCGATGTCATCCTGGTCGGCGAGATGCGAGATCTGGAGACCATCGAGACCGCCCTGCTGGCGGCAGAAACCGGGCATTTGGTTTTCAGCACGCTTCATACCGTCGATGCCTTGGAAACCATCAACCGTATCATCGCTGTTTTCCCTTCGCACCAGCAGCGCCAGATCCGGCTGCAGCTCGGCATGGTGCTGCGCTCGGTTATTTCCATGCGCCTGATCCGCCGATCCGATGTGCGCGGGCGCGTCCCGGCCATCGAGGTGATGATCGTCACGGAATATATCCGCAACTGCATCCTGGATCCCGAAAAAACCCGCCTGATTCGCCAGGCCATCGCCGCAGGGACCTCACAATACGGCATGCAGACCTTCGATCAGTCGATTTACGACCACTACAAAGCCGGACGCATTACTTACGAGGACGCCCTCGAATACGCCACCAATCCCGATGAGTTCAAGCTCCGGGTGCAGGGGATTTACACCACTAAGGACGCAGCTATCGAAGCCATGGAAGACGAGCTTTCAGGTCACAATTCGTGATGAAGGCGGGTTGCGATCCTAAGGGTCTGTCATGGAATAACAGGCCCACTTTGCTGCGGTCCGCAGCCCGTAGGGGCGCGGCGGCGGGCAGGCATCTGCGGCGTTGCCGCCCCTCGACGATGTCACCACATCGCCTGCGTCGCGGCGCCTTGCATCTGCCAGCCCGGCGCTCGCGCCAAACTGGACCTGTTATTCCATGACAGACCCTGAGCTCATGCATAAGGCCGCCTCACTTCTTGCAAGGCGGGCTCATAGCCGGGGGGAATTGCGCGCGAAACTGCTGAAATTCGGAGAAGAAAGCCGGATCGAACCCGTCCTGGATCGCCTCCGCGAGCTGAACCTTCTCAATGATGCCGACTATGCGTATAATTCTGCCGTTCGATGGATGCGGGATGAGGGTTGGGGCGTGCTGCGCGTGATGCAGATGCTGAAACGCCGCCACATATCCGCTTCGATGGCAGATGAGACTATCCGGCGGTTGGGTCAGCAGGTCAATGATGGCGTCGCCCTGGAGGGTTATCTCGAGCGGCGGTTTCGCAAGCAGCCATGGCCGGCCGACCGAAAGGCTATCCGCAAATTATTTATGCATTTACAGCGACGCGGCTTCCGGGAGGATGTGATCTGGAACCTCTTGCGCCAGAAGATTCCGGCAGCCGCATGGCAGCAATTTGAAATTGGAGATTAACTTGCCAAGCAGCAACCAGATTCGCGCGGCTTTTCTCAAGTTCTTCGAGCGCAATGGGCACCAGATTGTACCCAGCTCATCCCTGATCCCCTATAACGACCCTACCTTGCTGTTCACAAATGCCGGCATGAATCAATTCAAGGATGTCTTTCTGGGGAATGAAAAACGCCCTTACACGCGAGCTGCCAGCAGTCAACGATGCATGCGGGTAAGCGGAAAACACAACGATTTCAAGGACGTAGGGCATTCCAACCGACACCACACGTTTTTCGAGATGCTGGGCAATTTTTCTTTCGGCGACTATTTCAAATCGGAGGCAGTTCGTTTCGGATGGGATCTGGTCACCCGGGAATATCAGATCGACCCCAACCGCTTGTGGGTGACCGTTTTCCGCGAAGACGATGCTGCATGGAATATCTGGCATAAGGAAGTCGGAGTGCCGGCAGGGAAGATTTTGCGGCTGGACGAAGCCGACAATTTCTGGGCCATGGGAGATACAGGACCTTGCGGGCCCTGCTCGGAGATTCACTACGACTTCGGGAGCAGCCCCGTTCCCGGGCACGGCGATTGCGATCTCACCTGCTCGTGCGGTCGCTGGGTGGAGGTCTGGAACCTGGTTTTCATGCAATACAACCGGGATGCCACCGGGTCGATTTCGCCGCTCCCTTCCCCTTCGATAGACACGGGCATGGGATTGGAGCGGATCACAACCATTTTGCAGGGGAAGGAGACAAACTACGATACCGATCTGTTCCAACCTCTGATCCAGGAAATATCGTCGATCTCAAACATCGAATACGGCACCAACCCAAGTGACGATGTCTCCATGCGTATCATTGCCGATCACGCGCGTGCTGCGACATTCGTGGTAGCGGACGGGCAATACCCGGGGAACGACAAGCGCGGATATGTTTTGCGGAAAATCATGCGACGCGCAATTGTGCACGGAAAGAAGCTCAATATCGAAGGCCCGTTCCTGTATCAGGTAGCAGGAAGAGTTGTTGCCCTGATGAAGGAGGCCTACCCTGAACTTGTTGGCGTTCGCGACACAATTGCTCGAGTCATCAAACAGGAGGAGGAGTCGTTCGCCGACACGCTGGCGCAGGGATTGAGAGATTTTAACGATCGAGTCGCCAGACTCCAGGCAACCGGCACGCGGACAATTCCTGGCCCCGAGGCGTTTTTCCTCTATGACACCCGCGGTCTTCCCCTTGAAATCATTGAAGACCTTGCCCAGGAGCGCGGCATGGCTGTCGATGAAGCCGGTTTCGTTGGGGCGCTTGAAGGGCAGCGCGAGCGTTCGCGTCAGGACTACCGGGCAGGCAAAGTCCGGGAACAGGTCGCGCGCTCGGTCTTCCAGGGGAAAACCACCTTCGTGGGCTATGGGGTGCCAGAACCGGTATCAGCTCAAATCGTTGCGATTCTTGTAGATGGCGAGCCTGCTGCATCAATCGAGGCTGGGCAGGAGGGTGAAATTGTGCTCGATCAGACGCCGTTTTACGCCGAATCCGGTGGACAGGTGGGTGATACCGGATTCCTCACTTCGGGCGACGGCAAAGCCAAGGTCTCGAATACGCTGTTTCGAGGCACAACCATTACTCATCTGGTTGCCATGCTGGAGGGGAGTTTTCAGGCCGGGGATGCTGTTGAGGCTGCGGTCGATTTGGAAAAGCGGCGCCAGACGATGAAAAATCACACGGCGACTCACCTGGTGCACGCAGCATTACGGAAGGTAATCGGAATTCACGTCAAACAGGCCGGATCCCTGGTGACCGCCGACAGGATGCGGTTTGATTTCAGCCACTTCAGCCCTTTGAGCCCAGCGGAACTGGAAAGGATCGAGGATGAAGTCAATGAACAAATCTGGCGCGATGTCTCCCTACATACAATCCTTATGGATCTGGATCAGGCCATGAATTCAGGCGCGGTCGCTCTGTTCGGAGAGAAATACCAGGATAAGGTGAGGGTAGTCGAAATTCCCGGTTACAGCAAGGAGCTCTGTGGGGGGACCCACGTTACAGCTACCGGTGCCATCGGATTGTTCAAGATCACTGCGGAAGGCGGCATTTCCGCCGGAGTTCGACGAATGGAAGCCGTGACCGGGCGAGCCGCCCTCCAAAGATTCCGTGCAGATGAACAGTTACTCCAACATATTCAAGTAGAACATAAGGTAATGTCGATAGATATCCCATCATATATGGATAAAATGAACATTAAGATCCGCGAACTACAGCGCCAGGTTGAGGATCTCAAGTTTCAGATCGCCCGGTCCGGTATTTCCGGATTGATGGCCGGAGTCCGAGAGATCGGCGGAATAAAGGTGCTCGCTCACGTTTTTCCAGAGATGGATCGTGCCGCAATGCGGGTGTTGGCGGATGAACTAAAGCAGAAGCTTGGGACTGGAGTCGTAATCCTGGGGGCGCCCCAGGAAGAGAAGGCAGCTCTCGTTGTAATGGTTACCGCCGACCTATCCAGTCGGATCCCGGCCGGCAAACTCATCAAGGAAATCGCACCACTGGTTGCGGGATCCGGCGGGGGCAAGCCTGAACTCGCGGAGGCTGGAGGTAAAGATTCCTCCGGATTGGCCGATGCGATAGAACGTAGCTATGCGATCGTTCAGGCGCTCCTGGATGTCGATCAATAGATTTTTTAGACTTATTCCCCCCTCTGGACGTCCTAGATCATTGCTGGCAGTTGCGCATTTGGGGATATGATGACCAGAATCACACGCACTCTATGTCTTGCTTTAACCGCAGTTGTCCTGCTTGGCTTCAGCTCGGCTCTTTTCGGTCAAATCTACTCGTTTGTGGATGAAAACGGGGTTAAGGTACTGACTAATATTGCGCCGGCCACCACCGCGATCCGGGGCCTGAAAGTCACCGGCGCCCCGGATGTCGCATCAAATTCTACAAAGCCGACAAAGCCCGGGGGGCAGAAGGTCGCCTCACGAAATGCCAATTTGAAAGGACCGGTAGATTCCGGCTCCTCCCGCGCGACGAACGCATCGGGGGTAAAGCAAGAACCGCCAGCTCGCATCGATTATTCCGAAATCATCGAAAAATACTCAGTGGAATTCGGGGTAGACCCGGCCTTAATTCATTCAATGATCGAAACGGAATCTGGATTCAATGCCTCGGCGGTTTCTCCCAAAGGTGCTCAGGGCCTGATGCAGTTGATGCCTGCCACGGCTTCACGCCTGGACGTCGCGAACCCTTTTGATCCGGAGGAGAATATTCGCGGGGGCATAAAGCATATGCGCTCCCTGCTCGACATGTTTTCCGATCGCCCTGATTCACTGGTTCTCAGTCTGGCAGCCTATAATGCAGGGGAAAACCTTGTGCAGCGGCTTGGCAGGGTTCCGGCAATTCGGGAAACGAATGATTATGTCCGCACGATTATCCAACGATATGGTAAACGGGAAACGGTATTACAGGATCCGGCTGGGGTTGATTCTGAGTCCGCGCCCGGTCCCATGCCCACGTTTCGATACTACGATGAAAAGGGAGTTCTGGTGCTTACCAACATTCCCCCAGTCGTGAGTTCCAGAGGTCCAGGGGTGATTTTCCGGTAGGCATCAAGCATGCCTTCCGCAAACACCTTAGTTATCAACAGGTTCGCTCAATTATACCTTGACATGGGCATGGGGGGAGCATAAGATGCCTTCTATGATCCACGCCCAGTGTGGTTTACGGCGGAACTGTTTGGTCTCGCGCCGGCTGGCAATCGGGATCGCAGCTTTTCTCGGTCCGGTCATTGCTGCCCTTTGTGCCGATTGGGACCGTGAAGGCGCCAAACGGGCCTGGGATGAAGCCACTCGCCTGAGCACCTCCCTCGCAGCTACACCTGAACCCTCACGTGAGAGTTACCTGAAGTGCATCAACGTTTACCGGACGGTGTACCAGAAGGATCCGCACTTTGGTTTCAGTGACGACGCGATATTTGCAGCGGCCAAACTTCACCAGCAAATGGGAGAAACGATGGGGGATCTGGAGTCTCTCCGGAGTGCCGCCCGATTGTATCAGTTTTTATCCGGCGATTACCCGCAAAGCCCCTTTTGCCCCGAGGCTCTGTTGCGCTTGGGCACGATCAGCGCAGGACCCTTGGGCGACCAGGATGCAGCACGGGATGCGTATGACAGATTGCGCACTCGGTACCGGTCATCGGCGGCGGCCAAGCAGCTGGCTGCCCAAGGCAGTCTTCCCAGCCCCAAGTCGCCCGTGCTGTCGGTGACGGCCTTGCCCGATGCACCAAAAACGGCAGAGCTGTCGCTCAGCAAAGGTTTGGAGAAAGCCGACGGCTGGGTTTCTGTAAATAACATATTATTCACTTCGAGCGCGGAATTTACGCGAGTTAACATCGTTTCGGATGGCCAAGTCCATTACAGCAAGAGCCGTCTGGCGGGACCGGACCGGGTGTTTTTCGATATCGAGAATGCTCGTCTGGAAAGAAGTCTGGTAAATAAGACGATCACCGTTGGCAACCAGTTTATCAAACAGGTGCGGCTGGGGCAGAACCGTGCCGGTGTGGTGCGGGTGGTTCTCGATTTGGGCACTGGACCTGATTACGAGGTTTCGGACCTCGGGGAAGCTTTCGGCATTGTCATAAATGTTCATGACAAATCCAGGGGCTCCTCCCAGGCGGTGCAGCCGCATTCCATTCCGGCTTCGCCCCCGGCGAGTTCCGCCAAGGCGGACGGCCTATTACCTCCGGTTGCCCGCACGAATTCAAAGGCAGCATCCGAGAACAAGCCGGCGGCGGAAAATCCTGTCGCGGAGGGAGCCGGCGAAAATCCCGCACCGGCAAAGAACTTCCCCGGGGGTTCGTCAAGCGGAACCGCGGTGAAGGACCTGGCAAACAATTCCCCGGCGCCGACCGCATCTTCCATCCCGCCTCCGGCCATCAAGACCGCGCTTCCCACCCGTAACGGTGACCGTACGATGACGCGCATGCTTGGTCTGAAAATCGGCAGGATCGTTCTGGATCCCGGGCACGGCGGCCATGACACCGGAACTGTTGGACCGGGCGGCCTGATGGAAAAGGATCTGGTATTGCATTTGGCCAAAGAGCTGAAGATTCTGCTGGAGGACAATCTCGGGGCCGAGGTGATAATGACCCGCACGGATGATACTTTCATCTCCCTCGAAGAGCGGACTGCGATAGCAAATCAGCATAAGGCGGACCTGTTTCTGTCCATCCATGCCAATTCCGCCATGAGCCGGAATATCAGCGGGGTTGAGACCTATTTCCTCGATTTTGCCCGCACGGATGCTGCGCGCGAGGTGGCGGCACGTGAAAACGCCACTACGGATCACAATATTCGCGATCTGCAGAATCTGATTCGCAGGATTGCCCAAGCCGACAAGATGGAAGAATCTAAAGAGCTGGCCGCAATCATTCAGAAGAATCTGTACGGGGGGATGCGCAAGATGGCGCCCACGTCCCAGAATCGAGGCGTGCGCAGCGCTCCTTTCATCGTGCTGATCGGTGCAGATATGCCTTCAGTGCTTGCAGAGGTGGCCTTCCTTAGCAATCCGCGGGACGAGAAACTTCTTAAAAAGGACACCAGCCGGCGTTCTTTGGCGGGTGCCCTGTTCCAGGGAATTCAGGGCTACATGAAGACGCTCGGCACGGATGTCGCCCAAAACCGGAACAACCGACCCTACTGACGATTGGGGACGTGCCGACGGATGTGCGGGCGGGCCTGACAGAGATGAGTGCGGATTCGAGGAGGATTTGCCGCTGCCCGAACAGCCGGGGTGTTCCATCGCGGCCCAGGTTCTGTATCAATACATTGTCCAGACGCTTCCGAATGCTGCCAGTCACGCCGATCACCATGCACGGTCAAAATCGCGGGAACACGTTTTCGCGAAAGCCGGCGCCGCCTCCTGCGCCTTACGCCGGGGACTCGCTCCCTTATCCGCTTCGGCCCGACCGGCGGAGCATGCTTTTCTGTCCCCATAGGTTGTGGCTGCGGTGGGTCCCGATGATTTCGTTGTTTCTGTCGTTTCCCGTTTCCGCGCTCCTGGGACAGACGCAACTGGTCGGCAGCCATTTCCCTGCCGAGATGGAGTTCCAGGAACTGAAGTCCGTTGTCAATGAGCGGGAAATTGGGTCTGAATCGGAACTGGCCAAGCTCGAGAACGGCCGGTTGATGCTGGAAGCCGGGCTCAGACGATACCGGAAGCGCACATATGATCTGGCGGCCGGAGGGCGTGCCGCTGTCGAAATCCTGACCATGGCCGATGCCCGTGGCGCCTATTCCCTGCTCAGTCTCCTGCGCACAACCGGAATGCAAAACGGTCCCCCCGGCGATCTTTATGCTTTGGATAAGGGAAGCCTGGTTTTTTCGTCCGGCAAGTATTATGTGCGCATTGGTGATGTGCAATCGACCGAATTTCAGAGACGCCTTGCGCTCTCCGTCGGTAACCGCAGCGGTGCCTCGGAAGGCAAACTTCCCAGCCTGGTGGGCCATATCCCCGGTGCAGAATGCGATCCCTTTTCGGCCCGATATTTTCTTGGGCCGCTGGCCCTGGGCGCCTTCGGCGCCTCCGTTGCGGGCACGGCCCTGAAGCTCCCCTCCGGAACCGAAGTCCTCCAGGCGAAATGCGGTCCGTCGGGAAGTCAGGGCACGATTACCTTGCTGAGTTTCCCGACTATTCAGCTGGCGGAAGAATATTTTGAGAGCGGCTCCGTATTCCCGCGGGCTGGTGGGACAAGCCCGAATGTCTACACAAGGCAAACCGGCCCCCTGGTTGGAATTCTAGAAGGAAACTTTGCCCCGGGTGCTGCCGATAAGGTCTTAGGCTCCATAAAGTTCGATTATTCGGTCAAGTGGATCTTTGACAGGAACAACCAGCAGAACCGTATGATCTGGGGCGTACCCATGAGCATTCTCGGTACGGTGGTGCGCTCGCTGGTTTTCACCGCTCTGCTCTGCTTGATTTCCATCGCCGTCGGAATTCTGCTGGCCGCCGGGAAAGTTTATACCCGCAGGCGCTGGGGGCGCTCAGATGACGACTATTTCATCCGACTCAAGATTCATGAAAATTGATTTGATCCGCCGGGTACCTCTTTTTGCTACCTTGAGCGAGGAAGAGTTCAAGACTCTTGAGCATGTATTTCAGGTAAAGACATACCGGAAAAACCAGGTCATCTTCCTCGAAGAGGAAACCGGCAATTATATGTACATCGTCCTTGCGGGGAAGGTGAAGGTAACCAAGGCAACCTCAGGAGGCAAGGAGACAATCCTGGCGATCCACCAGCCGGGCGACTTTTTCGGCGAAATGGCTCTGCTGGACGGCAAAACCTCTCCGGCCACAGTATCCGCGATCGAGGATTGCAGGATCGCCACCATTTACCACAGCGACTTTCAGCGCTTGATGATGAGCAATGAAAAAGTTGTGCGCCAGATCATCCAGGTGCTCTGCTCGCGGCTCCGCCAGGTTTGGGCTCAGGTGCAGGATCTGAGCTACAGTACGGCAGACGATCGGATTCGCGCCGGAATTCTTCAACTCTCGCGAAAACATGGCGTCCCGGATGCTCGCGGCATCATAATCGACCTCAAGATCACCCACCAGGAGCTGGCGGAATTGGTCGGAACCTCCCGGGAGACGGTCACCCGTACCCTCGCCCGGCTACAGAAAAAGGGTGTGCTGCAGCTCGATCAGCGCCGCATCATCCTGCTAAAACCGAAAGCGCTGGTATCTACCAACTGACGGCTACCTTGCATTTTTCACAAGACTCCGGGGCTGCACCTCATAGACCATAGACTTTTAGGCTGTAGGCTGTAGGTGTGGATCAACTTTCGCTCAGCTGGGATCCTTTTGGGTTGTGAATACTGCCTACATGCCTATTTTTGCCTACAGTCTACAGCCTAAAAGCCTACAGCCTCTCACGCTGGTGAGAAAAGCGGGCTAATCAGGTTTTTTCACTGAAGAGTGAATCGACGAAACTCTCTGGATCAAATTCAAGCAGGTCTTCGAGTGACTCGCCGACCCCGATGTAGCGGACAGGGATCTTCAATTCCTGGGCGATGCTGAACAACACGCCCCCCTTGGCAGTTCCGTCCAGTTTGGTCACGATCAGTCCGGTAACCCCGGCGGCCTTAAGAAACTCCCGGGCTTGAATCAGCCCGTTCTGCCCCGTGGTGGCATCCAGGATCAGCAGCACCTCATGTGGGGCGCCCGGAACCTTCCGTGAGGCCACACGATGCATTTTCTCGAGCTCTGCCATGAGATTGCCCCGAGTATGCAGCCGCCCGGCGGTGTCGACGAGTACGAGATCGCAATTGCGCGCTTCGGCGGCTGCCAGTGCGTCATGCAGGACTGCGGAGGGATCCGCGCCGATTCTGGTCTTGATCAGATCCGCCCCGGAGCGTTCCGCCCATATGGAGAGTTGCTCGATGGCGGCAGGCCGGAAAGTATCCGCGGCGCAGATCAGGACGCGCCTCCCCTCCCGAATACACCGAATGGCAAGTTTGCCCACCGTAGTGGTTTTCCCGGTCCCGTTTACCCCCACGATCATCCAGACTTCCTGCCCGCGCGGCACATCCCCCTGGGCCGGTTGCGATCCTGACTGCAGAATCCCGACCAGCTGTGCCCGGATGGCGCCGCGCAAGTCCTCGGGGGACCAGGTCGGCTGCTTCTTTTGCTGATCTCGTATAAAACTCATGATCTGGGCGGTTGCCTTGACTCCCAGATCAGCACCCAGCAACACTCCTTCCAGATCCTCCAGCAGGCTGTCGTCGATGGCAGTGTGACCTGCCAGCACCTGCTCGATGCGTGCCACGAGATTCTCTTTCGTCGCATGGAGCGCCTTCTTCATTCTCTCAAATAGACCGGGCTTCTTCTCCACTTTGTCTTTGGAAGGTCTGGGAAATAACATCATTTCATTTCTCCTCGGAATCTGATCGGCGGATACTGACCTCTCCCGCCAGAATCACTTCCTCGTCGCCGACGAAATTGCGCACCCGCAATGCACCCGTATCCGTCAATCCCGCAGTCACCGCAGGCCGCCTCTCCCCATTTTGGAGGATCCATACCGCCGTATCTTTCCACATGTGGGACAAGTTCTTCCACTCATCCAGAATCTGCGCATCCCTGCCGTTCTGAAAGAACTCATAGGCAATCTGGAAATGATAAAGGAACCGCACCAACAGCCGGCGCCGTGGAATCTGAATCCCCGCCTCGAGGCTCACGGATGTTGCCAGGTCGCTCAACTCAGGAGGAAGTCCGGCCGTACCTGTGTTTACTCCAACCCCCAGGACAACGGCGGAAATCACACCGTCGAAAGCAGCCGTTTCCAGCAGGATACCGGCAACCTTCTTCCCGGATATCAATACGTCATTGGGCCACTTCAGCTCCAGGGCAAGCGGCCGCGGGATGATCGCCGACTCCGACAGTTCCCGCAGGGTACGTACGAGAGCAATCGAGGCAACATGGGTCAGCAGGACCCAGCGTGCCGGCGGCCGGTTCGGCTGGAGAATCAGCGAAAAATACAGACCGTTCCCACGGGGTGATATCCATGGGCGTCCATGTCTCCCCTTCCCGGCGCTCTGGCATTCGGCATAGATAACCGTGCCACTGCCGGCGCCGCGCCGGGCACGGCTGAGCGCCTCCGCGTTCGTTGAGCCCGTTTCCAGGTAGCCTTCTATTTGTAATGCAGCCCATGCCAGACAGGGAGTTTCGTCCGCAATCCACGCCGGTACCAGCAGATCGTGATCGAATTCAAGATACATCCGGCCCTGCTCGCTGCGAATGGGATAGCCGTTCGCCAGGCAGATCGCCATCTCCTGCCGGTCGGCAACCGATTTCGGGCATTCGATTCCAGCTGCGCGCGCGTGTGCGAGTCGATTGAGGATGTCTGGCACCGGAAGAGACGGCATGCTAGTCTGCTTTAATCTTGAAGAAAGGATCACGAGACATCTCAGGACACTGAAGGGCGCGTTCCCACGGATCGCCTCCCTGTGCAGGGCTTTTGCGGGCTCGAAGGGCGCGATGCAAAAGCCCCGCCCTTGTTCTTCCGTGTCCCCAAAACACTCCGATATGAGCGGAATTCGGCGAGGTATATCCGTGCGCGAAAACCGTTCATGAATAATTCGGGCTATTTCTGCGGCAGCTGATCGAGATTGGACTGAAGCCGTTCCAGACGCTCCAGCAACTCGCTGTGCCGGCTGCGATTTTCCGCGACAACCTCCCCGGGCGCACGGTCCATGAACTCATGGCTGTTAAGCTTTTTGACGATTCTCTGGATCTCAGCCGTAATGCGAGCGAACTCTTTTTCCAGGCGCGCCCGTTCCGCCTGGAAATCGACGGCACCCTGTAGATCGAGCCCGAACGACCCGTGCTTCCATACCCCTTTGAGGTAAACGCGGCCGGCGGGAAGGTCCTGGCCTAATTCAACAGCGGCGAGGCGCGAAAGCAGCTTCAGTTTCTGCATGTTTGACTGAACCAGATCTCGGATTCCGGGATCCGGGATGACAAGGGCGGCATCCAGCATCTTCCTGGGTTCGATGTTCATTTCGGCGCGCGCCGAGCGGAGGCTCCCGATCAGGTCCATCAGCGCCAGCATGCCCGCCGCTGCTTCCGGGTTCTCCCTGGCCGGATTTCCCAGCGGAAACTCCTGCACCATGATCGAATCTCCGGTATGAGGGATAAGCTGCCAGATTTCTTCGGTGATGAAAGGCATGAATGGATGAAGCAGGCGCAGTGAGTAATCAAGCACGTGCGTGAGCACGGTCACTCTCCGGGTGCGTTCCTCCGCCGGCACCCCGGCTCCGGTCAGCACGGGCTTGACGAGCTCGATATACCAGTCGCACAACTCGTGCCAGATAAACTGGTAGATTTCGCTGGAAGCCTCGTGGAATCGATACTTGCCCAACGCCTCGCCGATGCTGATGGAAACCTGGTTCAGGCGATGCAGGATCCACCGGTCCTCCATCGGGAGGCAATCGCCACCCGCGGCGACCAGTTCATCGACCGCCTGTGCCGTAACGGGGGGATCCTGGTCCGTGAGGTTCATGAGCACGAATCGGGCTGCATTCCAGACTTTATTGGCAAACGAGCTGTATCCCTTCATCCGATCAGTAGAGAACGGAATGTCGGTGCCCGGCACCGCCATGGAAGAGAGTGTGAATCGGACGGCGTCGGCGCCATATTCCTCAATCAGCGCCAGTGGTTCGATGACATTGCCGCGGGTCTTGCTCATCTTCTTGTGACTGGCGTCTCGGACGATGCCGTTGATGTGAACCTCACGGAATGGGATGTCTCCCATGAATTTAAGGCCCATCATGATCATCCTCGCAACCCAGAAAAAGATGATATCGGGGCCGGTAATCAGCACATCCGTGGGATAAAATACCTTCAAATCAGCGGTTTTTTCGGGCCAGCCGAGAGTGGAAAAAGGCCAGAGTGCGGAGCTGAACCAGGTATCCAGAATGTCGGTTTCTGCGCGCAAGGAGCCACCGCACTTAGCGCAGGCCGATGGGGTGGTCCGCGATACGATGATTTCACCGCAAGCATCACAGAACCAGGCCGGGATCCGGTGCCCCCACCACAGCTGTCGCGAGATGCACCAGTCATGAATATTGTACATCCACTCGAAGTACCGCTTTTTAAAACTGTCGGGGACAAACTGAATCTGCCCGTTTTCGACAACTTCGATGGCCGGCTTGCCGAGGGTTTCCACCTTCAGGAACCACTGCATGGATATCTTCGGCTCAACCACGGTGGAACAACGGTCGCAATGTCCAATGTTGTGCTCGTGATCGACAATCTTGACCAGGGATTCCTCACTCGCCAGACGCTGGACCAGTTTTTCGCGGCAAACGAACCGATCCATTCCGGCGAAGGGCCCGGCCTGAGCCGTCATTCTGCCGTCGGCATCGATCACAGTGATGCGTGGCAGGTTATGCCGTTTGGCAGCCTCATAATCGTTTGGGTCGTGAGCCGGCGTAACCTTCACAACTCCAGTCCCGAATTCCCGATCGACAAACGTATCTGCAATGACCGGGATCTCCCGGTTCATAACCGGCAACAACACTCGGGCCCCAATGATGTCGCGGTACCGTTCATCGTCGGGATGCACAGCCACAGCGGTATCGCCGAGCATGGTCTCCGGCCTGGTGGTCGCCACAACCACGGAGCCGGCGCGCCCGATCAGGGGGTAGCGGACGTGCCATAGCTTTCCCGGCACAGCCTGGTAAGCAACCTCGAGGTCCGAAATCGCCGTCTGGCAGCGCGGGCACCAGTTCACCAGGTACTCCCCGCGGTAGATCAATCCTTCTTCGAACAGGCGGATAAAGACTTCCTGTACCGCATGCGACAGACTCTCGTCCATCGTAAACCGTTCCCGGCTCCAATCTACGGAAACTCCCATCCGGCGCATCTGGTTGAGGATAGTACCGCCGCTGGTATGCTTCCATTTCCAGGCGCGATCGAGAAATCGCTCGCGCCCCAGATCAAAACGGGTCTTGTGCTCAGCTTCGAGCTGCTTGTCGAGTACGAAATGCACGGCAATGCTCGCGTGGTCGGTTCCGGGCAGCCACAGAGTATTAAATCCGGACATCCGTTTCCAGCGCACGAGAATGTCATGTAGCGTATGCTGCAGGGCGTGCCCCATGTGAAGGGATCCGGTTACATTGGGCGGCGGTATGACCATGCAAAATCGAGGCTTGGGAGAGGGATTCTCTGCCTTGAAGAAATCCTGTTCCTCCCAGTAGGCGTACCAGCGCTGCTCAAAGAGAGCGGGATCATAGGATTTCGCGAGCATTTCCCTGGCCATTGTCACCTCTGCTTCTCCGATAAAACGTAACGCAGGCATTCCGAAGCTACGGGATGCCTCCCGCCGACCGCGATCGAACTGGAGAACACATCGTCCGTGGTGCCCCGCGATATTCGTGCTTCTGAGGGCGGTCCACACTCATCGGCGCCTGTCACAAAACTTCGAGTGCCGATCCTCGTTCCGGATCGGCGCTTGACTGTTCCCAGCATGCCTTTGCGAGTGAATAAATCAGGAATCTTATGCGAAATCCGGCATCGAGTCCAGCACTGAGGCAGGCAACAGTGCAATCGGAACTGGGGGAAAATCAAAAAGCGCCACGGATGGCAATGATTCCACCGATTTAGATGCATAAGGCAAGCGGATATCGAGGCGCGCCAAATGATGTCGCTTTTGTTTGCTTCCTGGAGGGTGCAAGAAACACTCCCCTGATGGTAGTGGTTTAAAAAATCAGTGTAATCCGTGCAATCCGTGGCGTTTGTATTGATTTCCCCAGGAGTGACTCTCACTCGGTGGATGGGAGGGCGGAATGGGTGACGACCGCTCCTCACCGGCCGGTATTCTTGAGCTCTTCCAAATACTGTCGGATCAGGATTTCAGACATCTCCGGCACCACCTCCCAGGCTATCTCGCGCACAATATCGGGAGATATGCGCTTAATTACCTTTTCAACGATCGCGTTCACCAGTTCGTCTGTAATGGGGAATGGCGCCGTTTCCGGCTGGGAAGCGCGGGAACCGGGAAATGGGATCACATGAGGCGGGGCATCGGCTGGCTGCAAACCGGCGTCTGATGGCGCTGCAGTTTCCTCCGCAGGGGCCGGCGCGGTCTCCGGCGCTGCTGGCATCGGGAAATCAAACAGGTCCAGAATCCGGTTGGAACCGAGAAACGATTCGCGCGCTCTCGCGCTCGCCAGTTCTCCCGAGGGCGGATCAGGAGCGCGCTCATTCCCTGGGGGGGGGGTATATCCTTGCGGATCCAGGGCGATTGCCGACTTGTTGCCCTCGAGGGCATCAGCCTTCCGTTTTACGAGCGAGCGGACAATCTGGATGAGTTCAGAGGTATCGAACGGTTTGGTCAGGTAGGCATCGCAATTCACCCGCGAAGCTTCCAATTCATCAAATGCCTCGAAGGTGCCGACCAGCAAGACCACGGGGGTTCCGGCAAGCCTGGAATCCGACTTAATGGCTGCGCATACCTCATACCCGTTGCACCCCGGCATGAAAACATCGGCGAGCACAATATCCGGGAGGGTGGCGCGAGCCCTATCTATGGCTTGGTCGCCATCAGCAACGGCCTCGATCGCGACATCCTCCGCCGCGAATGTCAGTTCGACCACCTTCTGTATGGTGATGCTGTCATCAGCCAGAAGGAGCCGGATAGGAGTATCAGATTTGCGAGCCACGAGTCCTACTTTTTCTTTTTGGTCGTCTTGGCATCCTGCTTCTTATCGTCCTTCTTATCGGTCGCCGGCGGTGTTCCCTTAGGATCGGTTCCAACAATCGGTTTCCCATCAGGGCCCTTTTGGATCGTGCCGGTAATCATAACATCCCCGGGTTTGCCCCCTGACTGAGCGCCGTTGTGGGCGGCGCCTTCCGCTTCAGCGCGCGTGGCGGCCAACTGTTTCTGGGCCTGATCATATCGGTCCGGGGGGCCCTTGAACCCGATGGCCTCGGCGAAAGCGATCAGGGGCTTCAGGGGCGAGAACGGCTCCGGGGTTTTGACCAGAGCCTCGTTTTGGGCTGCCAACTGGGCGTCAACCTCGGGTACGGGCTTCCCCATCTTCTCCAATTCTGCTTTGGCCGCTTCATGGAACTTGCTGAATGGGTATCCGGTGACAAGCTTGGCCAGGTAATTCGCAGCCTCGTCGGTCTGCTCGATACGCTGCATGGACTGAGCAAGCTTGAAATATGCCTCGTCCATTTTCGAAAAGCGCGGGTAGCTGTCGGCAATTTCCTTATAACGCGAGGCCGAGCCAAGAAAGTTGCCGCGCCCGGCATAGAAATCTCCGATCCCCAGATCTCCCATGGCTTCCACTTCCTGGACCTCATCCAGAAACCGCCTGACGATGGGGAGATAATCACTGTTTGGAAACAGCGTCATCATTTTCTTGATTTCAGCTTCAGCACGTTTGGTAAAGCTCTGGTCCCGATCGGGAGCATTCATCTGGCGCATGATGATCGAAATGACTTTCATTTGCGCATCGATGGTTTTGGGATTGGTTGGGAAAAAAATAATGAAGTTGCGGTATTGGTCTTCGGCCATCAGGAGGTTTTCCGTTCCGCCCTCTTTATAGAACGAATCCCCCATCGCAAGATAGGCTTCCGCTTCGAGTTCGCTCCCGGGATAGGTGCGTATCAGGGTTTGAAAGGCAAGTCGAGCCTTTATGAACTGGCTTTTGTCCAGGTATTCACTCCCGTTTTGGAACAGGGTCTTGTCCGGTGGGATCACGCTCGTCTGCAGCTTGGCTCCCTTCTGGCCGCCACACGCTGAGACTGTGGACATAACCACTAATATCATCAAATACTTACACAAGGGTCGCATCGCTTGCCTCCATAGCCATGGAACCGCAATGCATGGGGTCAATACCTGCCCGCATTTGCCGTCAACTGGTTGGCTATTTTCTTGAATCCCCGAACCGCCTCGGCCGGCCCGTCCGGGGATCTGAATATGGCGGAACCGGCGACAATGACATCAGCGCCCGCGTTCAGAACCTCGCCCAGGTTGCTGGCGTCGATACCACCATCCACTTCAATCCTCGCCCGACAGTTATTAGACGTAATTTTCGCTCTAAGTTTCCGAATTTTGTCGAGCATCGACGGGATAAACTGCTGCCCACCAAATCCCGGATTTACGCTCATTACCAGCACAAAATCAACATCCCCCAAGATTTCGTCCAAGGTAGCCAACGGGGTTGCCGGATTCAGAGCCACGCCGGCGAGCACCCCCTGGCTTTGAATATGCCGGATAGTGCGATTTAGATGAACATCCGTCTCCGCGTGAACAGAAACCCAGTTGACTCCGGCGCGGATGAATTCGTCGACAAACCGTCCCGGTTCCTCGATCATTAAGTGAACATCGAGGGGCAATCCGGTGATCTTCCTGACAGATGATACCACCGGCGGGCCAATTGTGATATTAGGTACAAAATGACCATCCATAATATCGAGGTGGAGCAGGTCGGCACCACCCCTTTCCACACTTTCAATCTCCCCGCCGAGCCGAGCAAAATCTGCTGAGAGAATGGAAGGTGCAATCATCGCACTACTTGCCACGGCGCGTCATCACCTCGTTCATTTTGGCTGAAGCGTATCACAGCCCCCTCCCGGATGCAAGGCGGATGCCTTGTAAACCTATGATGTGCGGACCATTAAGGCCGCGAAGAAACCATCCCAGAGCCGGGCCCCGGGATAGCTGCGGAACATCCCTGCACGATCCAGCCAGGGGGCAATGCCGGGAGGCGTTGATGGTTTGGACAGTTGAAAGGAAGGATGAGAGGCAAGGAAGGCAGCCACCACCTCCTCGTTTTCTTCCGGTTCCGTGGAGCAGGTGGCATACAGGAGGCGACCTCCAATCCCAACGGCGGCCGAAATCGAGTCCAGAAGGGCCTGCTGGTGATGGCCCAGCTCAGGAAGCCGGGCCTCTTCCAGGCGCCACTTCAACTCCGGATTTCTCCGGAGGGTGCCCAACCCGGAGCATGGGACATCCGCCAGGACCGCATCAAACTGCTGGCGAAATGGCAGTTGGGAGCGCACATCCAGTATCAGAACAGCACATGCCGATCCCTCAACGTGGCTCAAATTGCTTTTCAGGCTTACGGCTCGAGCCGGGTTCCTATCGGAAGCAATCAGTCGCCCCGAAGCGCCGCCGTTCTCGCGCAGAATTGCCGCTTTTCCTCCGGGGGCGGCACAGGCATCCCAGATCCGGAGACCCTCTACGGGACCGAGGAGGTATGGGATCAGCTGTGAAGCTTCATCCTGAAAACGCGCGTCTTTGCCCCTGGGTGCCTGACTGGAATCTGCTGCCAGATATGCCCCAGGTACGAGTTCAGAACCGTAAGGATCGGTTTCCCCTTTCCCCCCTTCACCCTCATGAACCTGAATTGGTGGGTCCGGAGCCATTGGGTGTGAGGAGGCGTGCCGGCCAAAGCGGAAAGCCGGGCGGGGAGCGCGGTTGAGCGAAAGGGCATATTCGCTGGCACAATCCACCCCATATCTGGTTTCCCAGCGATGCCAAAGCCATTGCGGCAAGGAGACCCGCACCCAGATCGGGCAATCACGATGAAACTCAGGATTCCTCCAAGGCCGGGTCCGGCCCAGGTTGCGCAGAATCCCGTTGATGAAGCCTCCGCCACCCGGCCTCAGCGTGGATTTCGCCATTTCAACCGCATCATGGATCAGCGCATGATCCGGAATACGATCCATCCGCGCCATCTGGTAGAGACTCAGACGCAACAGAATCAAGGCACGCAGATCCACGCTCCGCCAGTCTCGCGCGATTGCCTGAGCCAGAATATGATCCAGCCAGCCACGCCAGCGAAGAGTCCCGAACACGATTTCGATTGTCAGGTTTCGGTCGCGTACCTCTAAAGGCGACACCAGGTCCGAATTGAGAACGTCATCGCTGTGGAAATTCTTGAGTTCGATGCGGCACAGGGCCTCGTATGCCGCCGACCGCGCCGGACCAACCACACATCTGTCTTTTTTCATGAGCCTACAGCCGTTCAGGTGAACAGACATTCCCCGGGCTGGATCCGTGCTCCATTGGCGTATTCGCGCGCGCTCATCCTTTTCTTCCCTGCCGGCTGCAGCTCGAGGATTTCCAGAACACTCCCTTCGCCGCAGGCCACCCGGATGCCGTGCTCGGTCACCTTCAGAATCATTCCCGGAGGCCGATTCTGAACCTCGACCGCTCCAGGAGGAGAGCTTTTGATGATCTGGAGTTTTCCGCCTCGGAATTCGCAGGTGGCCAGCGGCCAGGGATTGAGTCCACGAATTCGATTGTGGATAACCTGAGCGAAGTCATCCCAGCGGATGGGGGACATCTCTTTTGTGATTCGTGGCGCCATGGTGGCGAGCCGGTCATCCTGAGGCGTGGGCAGCAGGGTACCATCACGCAATCCGTCCAGAGTGGGAATCAACAGCTCGGCGCCCATCAGGGCCAGCCTTCCCGCGAGTTCGCCTGCAGTCATCGTCAGGGCAATTCCAACCTCGCTCCTGAGGAGCATCGGACCGGTATCGAGATGTTCATCCATCAGCATGGTTGTAATACCGGTGCGTTCATCACCGTTCAGGATCGCCCAAGCTATCGGCGCGGCGCCGCGATACCGCGGCAGCAACGAACCGTGAATATTGACGCAGCCGATACCAGGCGCCTGCAGTATCCAGCGAGGCAGAATCTGCCCGTAGGCAACCACCACGATGAAGTCCGGCGCGAATTTCTCAAGCAGCGGAAGGTTCTCCTCATGCCGGATCTTTTCCGGCTGGAAAACGGGGATGCCGGCTTCCATTGCGACTGTCTTGATAACCGGCGCAACCGGCCTTTGTCCCCGGCCCGCGGGACGATCCGGCTGCGTAAACACGGCACAAACCTGGTATGGGCTGTGAAGCAGCGCTTGCAGCGAGGGCACAGCAAATTCGGGTGTGCCCAGAAAAATGACCCGCATGGCTTACCAATCGCCGGCCTTGGCGAGCTTTTTGATTTTGTTGCGAATGAGCGTCTTTTTCAACGGACTCAAGCGGTCAACAAACAGGATCCCGTTCAGATGGTCAATTTCGTGGCTGAAACAGCGGGCCAGAAGTTCCTCGGCGCGATACTGCATCGGGTCTCCGTGAATATCCTGACCGCGTACGAGCATCATACGCGGCCGCACGACCTTTTCGGTGAAGTCGGGAACGCTCAGGCACCCTTCCTCACTTTTCTGTTCCCCATCGCTGCTGACAACTTCCGGGTTACAGATCACGATAAGTTGCGCCGGATCCTCGCCAACCGAGAGGTCAATAGTGGTCAGGCGGATATTCAACCCAATCTGAGCAGCTGCCAAACCGATGCCGGGCGCGGCATACATGGTCTCGATCATGTTTTTGGCAATCTTTTCGAGTTCTCCGTTAAACACATCGATCGGACTGCTGACGGTCTTGAGTTCCTGGGCACCGTATTTCAGAATCGCGAGTACCATAACCCCTAAATTTTAGAGCAGATAGGCTTTCGTGTCCATACTTCCTGTTTTATTAAGAAGTATCGCAGGATTCAATACTCCCGCAGCAATTTGCGGTAGTTCTCGTAATTGGCCTCCAGCTCGATCAGGGAGTCTCCACCAAATTTTTCCAGGAATGCCTGCGTCAGAACCGTGCTCAGCATCGCCTCGGCCACGACGGCAGCCGCGGGAACCACGCAGGTGTCGCTGCGTTCGAAGCCTGCAGCGACCGCTTCTTTGGTAATCAGGTCCGCCGATCTGAGCGCCTTGCGCAACGTCGGGATCGGTTTGACGAAAATTCGGGCGCGAACATCGGCGCCGTTGGTCACACCGGCTTCCAGACCGCCGGCATGGTTTGTCTCCCGGAAAAACTGTCGCTCGGCACTGTCATAGAAAATTTCATCATGCACAAGGGAACCCGGCTGCCGAGCCGATATGATGCCGGTTCCGATCTCAACCGCTTTAATGGCGGGTATGCTCATCAGGGCCTGCGCGAGCAGGCCGTCGAGCTTTCGATCCCATTGGGTGTGCGAGCCCAGGCCGGGGGGGACGCCCGTAGCGATGATTTCAGCAACGCCGCCAAGGGTGTCGCCGCTCTTAGCCGCTGCATCAATGCCCTCGATCATGTCGCGCTCGATCCCGGCATCAGCACAATGGAGCACGGAGGAGGCATCCAGGGCGAGAATCGCCGCGCCGGGCAGGTTCTCCAGCTTCGCGGGGACACGAATATCGCCGATGGCAAGCACGTGGCTCCCGAGCCGGATGTTGAAATGAAGGAGCAGCTGCCTGCAGATTGATCCCAGCCCGACGCGCGCGGCCGTTTCACGAGCGCTGGCACGCTCGAGAACGTCGCGGGCATCGTGAGTCTGATATTTGAGGGCCCCGGCCAGATCGACGTGCCCCGGCCTTGGCCGGGTGACAGACCGGATGTTGCTCGCTTCAGGCACAGGATCAACGGACATCGGCAGGCGCCAATTCTGCCAGTCCCGATTCCGGATGATGACACAGATCGGGCTGCCCAGGGTCTTTCCGTGGCGCACGCCGGAGGTGATCTCGACCTGGTCCCTCTCAATCTGCATCCGGTGCCCGCGGCCATAGCCCGACTGGCGCCGCTGGAGTTGTTGATTGATAAAATCCGCATTTACCGGCAGCCCGGACGGCAGTCCTTCGAGAATGGCTGTGAGGCATTCCCCGTGTGATTCACCGGCGGTCACGATCCGAAGCATAAGCGGTTGCGCCTCCTGGTTGATCTTGCGAAACTCCCTGCTGTCACAAGCTTAGGGGCTTGCGTCGCAACCCCTTTGTCCTTGACTTACCAAACCGCTGCCCAATACACTTCCGTGAGGTTTCCATGATAAAAGCACTCATTCATGCGCTGACGACACCCTTACGATTTCTCACGAGAGTGATCTGGGAGATCCAATCGTACACTTTTCTCAGCTGCCGGGCCATTGCCAATCTGTTTACGCGTCCCATTTATATGCGCGAAGTGATCTTGCAGATGGACCGTATCGGAGTAGGTTCTCTCACGATCATATTACTGACCGGATTTTTTACCGGCGCCGTCCTCGCGATCCAGTCTGAGAGCGCCTTGCGCCGATATGGCGCGGTAAGTTTGACGGGGCAACTAGTCGCCCTCACATTGATCCGGGAGTTGGGTCCGGTGCTGGCCGCGCTGATGATGGCGGGACGCATCGGCTCCGGGGTTGCCTCTGAACTCGGATCCATGGTCGTTTCGGAGCAGATCAACGCCATGCGCGCCCTGGGAACCGACCCAACCCGCAAACTGGTCACGCCGAGAATGATCGCGACCATCATGATGCTCCCGCTGTTGACGATCCTGTGCGATGCCGTCGGTATGGGAGGCGGATGGGTGATTGCAAAATACAAGCTGCTGATCAGCTCGAGCCAGTACTGGTCGGATGCCATGAACGCCCTGCAACTCGCCGACGTGGTCGGCACGCTGATCAAGCCTCTGGTTTTCGGTTTCATCATCTCCATGACCGGATGCTACATCGGATTGCGCACCCATGGCGGGACCGAAGGAGTGGGGCGATCCACGACCCAGGCGGTGGTCAGCAGTTCCATCCTTGTGATTACGGCGGATTTCTTCCTCAACAACCTGATCATCTATATTTCTCCATTTATCAACGTATGATCGAGTTCCGAAATGTATCCATGTCCTTCGACCAGGATGTCATCCTCAAGGATGTCAGCTTCAGGATCTCTCCGGGAGAAACCAAAATCATTCTTGGCGCCAGCGGATCGGGAAAGTCGACGATTCTCAAACTGATCCTGGGCCTGATTCGCCCCGATGGGGGCCAGATCCTGATCGAAGACCAGGACATCACCCTGATGCGAGAGCGGGACCTGGTTAAGGTGCGTCACCGGATCGGCATGGTGTTTCAGGAAGGAGCGCTGTTCGATTCCCTTTCCGTTCGTGAAAACGTCGGGTATCGTCTGTATGAAGAGTCGAGCTTAAGCGAAGATGAGATCGAGGTTGTCGTGATGCGCCTGCTTGGCTTTGTGGGCCTGGCGGAGTCGATCGACAAGATGCCCTCGGAACTTTCCGGAGGCATGAAGCGGCGGGTCGGAGTCGCGCGCGCGCTCGTCGGCAGTCCGAAGGTGATCCTTTACGATGAACCCACCGCCGGCCTCGATCCGATTACGAAAAAGACCATTGTGGAGCTGATGATCAAGCTTCGGGATCTGGAGGGTGTCACAACCGTG
Organism: Terriglobia bacterium; assembly: GCA_963824985.1. Lineage (GTDB taxonomy): Bacteria > Acidobacteriota > UBA6911 > UBA6911 > UBA6911 > JAFNAG01. The sequence continues at coordinate 187,042 of CAWGRQ010000036.1, read as the reverse complement.
TTCGTTACTCACGATCTGCGTGCCGCCGCCACGATGGCCTCCCAGTACGCAATCGCAGGGAGCGACGGGCAACTCCGGTTTAAGGAGGGCGGCGCCGACCTGTGCCTGGCCAACGTTCACTTCATAATGCTGCATGATGGCGGGCTCTGCTTTGAAGGGAGTTACGAGGAATTGAAGGAATCCTCTGATGCCTATGTCAAGTCGTTTGTCAAAGGCCCGTCGCTGGAATGTTGACTACCGGCCAGAACCGAAATCGGGGGGGGACGGATATCCCCGTGGTCAGAGGCAGTAAAAAGACGCCTCGGATTACACGGATTCCACTGATTTTGTTTAGGCCACTACCATCAGGGTATCATTGGAGGTAAAGTGCCATGCCAAAAAGGCAACGCGATTCCATCGCACAGATGAAGGTCGGAAGTTCTTGTCACCCTGGCGCTTATCCTGCTCGCCGCCGTAATCCTGCAGCAAAGCTGGGGTGTCAATTGGTTTGGCAAGACCGTCAAGGTTGTTACCTATCTCCCCGACGTCGGTGGCCTGAAACCCGGGGCGCCGGTTTGGCTGGCAGGCATGGAGGTCGGCAAGGTAACGCGCGTCACAATCGTCGACCCGGAACGATTGGCCGGCAATGCTGCGACCTTCGGGCGTATTGAGGCGATACATAAAGAGTTGGAAGGTTTGAGCCCGAAGGATCAGAACTATCAGAAACGATCTGCGTCCCTGCAGAACCAGCTGAGTGACCTCAAGCTGGAACTCCGTTTTGTCGAGATCCAATTCCAGATCCGCGATCAGTATATTAACCGCCTCAGCATCGACTCCGAGGTCAGCATTGAATCCAAGGGCTTGATCGGGGACTCCTATATCGATATTTCACCCGGCACCTATGGAGTTCCACCGACCCGGTCCGGGGACTCGTACGTCATCGAGGGGGTGCGCACCACGGGCTTCCGCGAAATCATGACCGGGGCCAACGACGTCGTCGCCAACTTCGGCGTGCTTTCGGACCAGTTTAAAAACATCGCCCTCAAGATCAACCCCGATCAGGTCGGCGCCGGCCTGGCCGATACCTTTAAAAACATCCAGTCAACTTTGAACGAAGCCCGCACCACCTTCGCGCACGCGACCGAGACAATCGATGCCTTGCGAACGGGAGACGGCACGGTTGCCAGGCTGGTCTCCGATCCGACCGCCTATCAGCGAATGATTGAAGCCTTGGAGAAGTTCAACAAGATTGCCGCACAGATTCAGGATGGTTCCGGAACGCTTGCGAAGTTGATCCAGAACCCGGAGCTTTTCGACCATGCCAACGAGACGCTGCGCAAGGCGGAGGTGGTAATGGACAGAATCGAAAAGGGGGAGGGGACACTTGGAAAGCTCTCACGGGATACGGCCATGTACGACCGCGCCACGCAGGCGATCGAAAAGTTCGCCGGATTCCTCGAGCAGATCGATAAGGGGGAAGGAACGATCGGCAAGTTGTACAAGGACCCGTCTCTTTACAATAACCTGGATCATGCGACGGCTGAAATCACCAAACTTATCTATGATTTAAGGCAGGACCCCAAAAAATATCTGACCATTCGCTTTCGATTGTTTTGACCTTGACAAGGTTTTGGAATCTGTCTAGCCTAGCGCCATGATAAGCAACGCCATAGGCCGCGGGGGAAAATTCATCCTTGGCCTGATCGCGGGAGTGCTCTCCCGCCTGCGGATCAATCCCAACTTCCTCACCTTTACCGGTGTCGTGATCAGTTTCTGGGCTGCCTGGAACTTTCGGCTTTGGATGAATTTACACGCGGAGCGCTGATCATTATCCTGGCCGGTTTATTTGACATGCTGGATGGCGAAGTCGCCCGGGTGAGCCGTTCGGCCGAACCCGCTTCGGTGCGTTTTACGATTCGGTGATTGACCGCTACTCGGACATCATCCTGCTGCAGGGCTGATGGTCTGGTATGCGCGGCAGCAGATGCTCGGTTATGTGGTGCTCGTCGGCGTGGTGTTCATGGGCTCCATCCTGACCAGCTACACGCGCGCCCGCGCGGAATCGTCTCATCCCTCATTGCAAAGTCGGATTCATGGAGCGGCCGGAACGCATCGTTCTGCTGATCATCGGCGGATTAACCAACCGCATGGAGGCGGTGCTGTGGGTACTGGCAGTACTCGGCAACTGGACCGTAATCAACCGGATATATTACACTTGGAAGGAATTGCCCAATCCCCATCGCAGGCTTTCCGAAACCACTGGACACGAACGTCCGCATTAGCCAGATTCATTGACCCGCATTATTCACGAAGCAGGACATCTCAGGTAATTGTTTAGCCAAATCAAATGGATGAAGAAGCAAAACGCAAAGACGCGGGGGCACAAGGACGCAAAGATCGACACGGAGCAACAGGCGTGGGCGCAGCGCTTCGCGCTGGCGCATCCTTGGGCGAGCCGCGCGAGAAAGCGCGGGCAGGTTCTACTCAGGAGGATTGCGCTTTCTCGCGCGGCTCGCCCAGGATGCGGCCGAAGGCCACCCACGCCCGCGAACCGAAAGGAATCTCTTTGCGTCCTTGCGTCTTTGCGTTCTGCTGTTCAGCATCGGCTAAACAGTTGCCATCTCGGGACATGGAAAAACACGGAAGGCCGGGGACCGGCTTCTTGCCATGCCTACTTGATCTGCTGGATCTCCACGTTCTTGGGGAGCTTTTGCTCGAATTGGGATTCCGGAATCTTCGGATTCAGCTTTTCTCCGGAAAACTTTACCAGCAAATAATTGCCGTTCGGTTCCTGCAACTTCTGCTGGACCGGAAGGATGGTTGCGTTATTGATCCAGAGCGTGAAAGAAGAGAAATAGGCTGCCGCGGCGCTGCTTTTTGGCTTCAGCACCAGGATCGAGCAGGGTTTGCCGTCCACGGACTCGATCCCCAGGTACTCAATTGCAAATGTTTCCCGCATTTTGGCCGGGCTCTGCCCGATCCCGAGCGCAAGATACTCCGCCTTATCCTTGTTTTTTCCGAGATTGACGATGCTGGCCTGGTTCATTCTGGGCTGGAAAATGGTCGCGATCCCTCCCTTGATCGTTAGAATCCGTGGTGCGGGGATCGTCATTTCCTGGCGCAGCAGAGCGGTCCCATCCCTGGCACGGGCATACTGGAAAAGTCCGCTCTCCGCTGTGTCGAATTCCTGGAGCACGGCGACATACTGGCGTTGGCTGAATTTCGCCTCGAAACTCCGGAACTGCTTTCCGACCGCCTCCATGCGCACCAACACCCGCTCCAGCGATTGGGCCTTTTCATCCTGGGCTGAGCTCGTCGGGACCCGATTCGCCGCCATAATGAGCAGGAGACCGAAGGTCAGCGACAGCACGGCTGTCTTTTTCATGCCATTCATTCTCAAGCGGGGCTATTTCTTGCTCTCGGGGATTTCACCTTGGCCCGCGACGCCCGGAGCCGGTTCGCCGACCGGAGGGCGAGCAGCGTGGGCCGAATCCGTCCTTTTGGAGATAAAGCAGGAGCGCGGGACAAAGAAGATAAAAGCCAGGATCAGGGCACACATGATATCGTATTTCAGGGTGCCGCGTTCGTAAGTCCAGATCAACAGGTTTCTGAATGTCCCATTGGGTTTTGCCATCGATTCCAGGCCTCCCTGTCTCTCAGAAGATTCCTTCCAGTTCAGGTTCATAGGTGAGATGACCCGAATGATTGAGAATCTGTCCGTCTTTCATCTCGACGATTCTGGTTGCCATCGAGGCGGCTTCCGGATCATGCGTGATCATCACGATGGTCTGTTTCAACTTCTCATTCAGGTTGCGCAGGATGCGCAGCACCTGCTTGGAGTTTCGTGAATCAAGGCTGCCGGTCGGCTCATCGGCGAGAATAATGGCCGGGTGATTGATGAGGGCGCGGGCAATGGCCACCCGCTGCTGCTCCCCGCCGGACAACTCTACAGGCCGGAAGTTGATCTTGTCGGCGATTCCAAGCATATCGATGATCTCTTCGCTCCGGTACGGCATAACCTGGCCGTTGCCGTGAATCTTCTTCGCCAGTTCAATATTCCCTTTCGCGGTTAGGGTGGGCAGCAGGTTAAATCGTTGGAAGATGAAGCCGACCTTACGCCGGCGGATCGCAGTGCGCTCCCCATCGCTGAGGCGCGCGATATCGATCCCGTCGATCATGACCTGTCCCTTGGTCGCCTGTTGCAGGCCACCGAGCAGGTGAAGCAGAGTGGATTTGCCGCATCCCGAAGGGCCCATGATAGCGACAAACTCGCCGGGCGCAACCATCAGATCGACGTTGCGCAGCGCCGGCACCTCCACCCTCCCGGAGCGATAAATCATGGAAAGGTCGACGGTCCGAATTATGTGTTCCGCAGGAGCTTCAGCCATCTCCACCTTATTCATAGGTCAGTGCCGTAACCGGATCCATCCGCGCAGCCTTGAACGCGGGATATAACGCGCCCAAGCCCCCCCCCATCAATCCCAGGGCGCAGGCGGTCAGTACCTGGGAAAACGTCATAGAGACCTGCAACGTGGGGAACGCACTGATGATCGCCGCACGGGCAATCTCGCTAATGCCGATTCCGAACAAAACTCCTAAACTCGATATTATAACAGTTTCCTTCAGGATCATGCCAACGATAAAACCGCGGGACGCGCCGAGAGATTTAAGAATTCCAATCTCACGCGTGCGCTCAAATATCGTCGTGTACATGGCAACCAGCACGACCATGAAACTCAGCAGCATCGAAACAATAATTACGGTGAACTGAAACTCCTGCATGCCGGGCATTTTGGTATCCGCCAGCAGGAGGGATGCATCCTTCGTGCTGCGCAAATCCAATCCGGGGTAGGCGGAGCGGAGCTCGGACTCGACGGCGCCGATATCGGTGCCGGGAGCGGCTTTGATAAACATGATCGTCGCCTTATCCGGGGTTCCGTTCAGTTCCTGCAGCGTTGGTAAGGGAACGAAGATGCGCACCACTGCCCCGGACCGGCAGATGCCGCTGACCGTGAATTTGTGATTTAGCACCGTCAAGGGCATGCCCGGCTGCAACTGGTGCAATTTGGCATACAGCTCGTCGACGATAACCTCATCTCCCACAAGCGAGCTGCGTCCCGAAATGATCTCCAGCTTCCCGGGGAATTCATTATAGCTCTTGAGGTCGATGCCGAAAACCAGACCGAAATCTGAGGCGCTGAATTTTGCCAGGATCGGAGTAACCGCGCCGACCCCCCCCACCTCTTTGATCTTCTGTTCCAGCTTCACCGGAAGCGTGGCTCCGCTGAAAGCGTAGAAGACTGAGCCGCCGCTCTGCTGCAGCATGAAATCGGCTCCAACCCCGATGGTTCGATTCAGATATTCATCGAGGGTGCCGGAAACGATCCCCCCGACGATCAGCATCAGGATTACACCAATGGCAACCGCCAGAACGCTGATAAAAGTGCGCGCCGGCCGAGCGCGCATGTTAGCCGCGACGATGCTTTCCATTATGAATGACTGCTCCTCGCCTTCTCTTTCAGGATGATGCGCTCGGCCGCCGGCGGTGGCTTGAGGGTAAAGGCGTCTTCGGGCAGGTCGGGATTCACCCGCCAATTGCCGATCTGAATATCCAGCCGATAACCGTCCAGCGGTCTGTCGATGTGGATGGACAGCGGCAGCGTCACGCCGTCGAATTCCGAAAAATCATCATAGCTGACGATGCCGTCGATCTGTCCCTCGTCCGTGAAAGTCTCTTCCTTCACGATCACCATGCGCGATCTCTCGATCCACTGTCGACGCAAAGCCCGGACTTCTTGGCCATCGGTTTCGCGAACGAGGGTCAGGACATAATACTTGGCATTGGCATCCTGCTCTTCGGTCCGCATAATCCGATCGCCGGGCTGCTGGAGTTCGATCGCCGTCGGCAGGATAGCCTCAAGGATGTGCTTGGGACGCGCGGTGAATCCGGGACCCTTCTCTTTGTCCTCGAGATCAAACTCGCGGGCGCTGTTTCTCCCGATATAAAGCTTGTTGTCTCTTGGGCTCCAGATTTCGAACTGATCGCCCTTTGACGATAGTTCCAGAATCGTCGTCTTGGCGAGCGGAGCCTGAATGTTCATGAGCATCTGATCCGGCCGCCTCAGGAGGATATAGCCTGGGGCGCTCCGATATTCCTGCAACTTTCCACTTTCCGCCTGCCCCACCGTCAAGCTGACCTTTATCGAAGATGAAGATAGGGACGTGATTCTGGCGCTTGCCTCCCGCAATAATGCAAGCATTTCCGGCAATGTTGCCGTTCGTGCCGCAGCCAGCCTGGGCACGATGGGCACCTTTACTTCAGACTTGATTCCGCATCCGTAAACACCCAGACTGAGCCAGGCGAGCAGTGCCGCCACATGACCAACTCGAAGTCTGCGACCTGGGGGATGACAATCCATAAGTCCTGAGAATACCATTTTTTCCGCCCAATTCGCCGGGTGAATCTAACAGACCACTTTCCCGGCGTCAAGATAGTACCGGGCACGGGGCATAATTCGAAATGGGACTCAATCCTGGAGAAATCAAAACAATAACGCCACGGATTTCACGGATTCCACAGATTTGTCAAAAAATTCTCGGTCCGGTACTGAAACCTCCGGTCAAATGCGATGGAGGCTGGAATGCTCAATGAAGAACTTTCAGGCACGGTCATCGGCGCTTTGAAAAAAGGTCAGCAAACTGCTCGAATCAGGATTCCTGTCTGCTTTTTGAATCAGTGTAATCTGTGTAATCCTTGTAATCCGTGGCGTTTTTGCCTCTTGGCCCAATTCGCTCTGAAAACGGCGGCAAGCAACCGAGTCCCACTTCCAATCATGTGCCGGGATTGCCAAAGGCCAGATTCTGTTGGGCTTAGGTTGACACTTGCGCTATGAGTGGGTAGAATTCCCATCACATTGACAAAATTGGACAGGCATCGCCCGAAACCCGACGAACAACTCCCGGATACCTTTCCTTCCGCTGACTCTTCCTCTGCCCCGACGCATCCCGGACCCACCAAGACCTCTGTGGGGGCGGAATTGAAAACTGTTCGCATGGATCGAGGTGTTTCTCTGGAACATATATCGCTCGAAACGCACATCACCCTGCGCCATTTGCAGAGCCTGGAAGCAGACCAGTATGATGTGTTGCCGGGCGGAATGTACAATCGCGCCTTCCTCCGCCGATACTGCGAGTATCTCGGTCTGGTGCCGGACCCCTATCTCGAACGGATGGAAAAAGAGCAGGCGCCACACAGTGAAAAGTTGGGTAAACCCAAGGCACCAAGCCCCCATTTGCCGTCCCCAACGTACCGGGTGCCGCAAGTGGCGGTCTGGAGCGTCATGTTTTTTGCTTCCGTAATCGGCCTGTATTTCAGTCGCGGGTGGATTGCGTCGGTATTCTCCCCATATTTCGCTCATGCGCCGTCGGCACCGCTCGGGAAGGCAGACGCGAGCCCGGCGCCGATTGCGGGCAAAACCGACGCAGTCTCCGCGCTCCCGACTGCGCCTCCGGCTGGAACCCAGGCGCCGCAGATCAAGGATGCCATGGCAGTTTCCGCATCGGCCCAGGCTGTGGTCCAGGAGCGACCTCCGGGGGCTCTTCGCCTGCAGTTCCAGGTCGACCAGGAATGCTGGATTTCAGTCACCGTCGACGGTCTCCACCTCGTGTCCAGGATTCTTCAGCCGGGGGAGAGTGCGACCTACGAAGCCGAAGACCGCTTCTACCTGATTTTGGGGAATGCCGGAGGCGTCAGTCTTCAAATCAACGGCAAACCCGCCCGAGCCTTGGGCAAACCGGGCGAAGTCATCAGGCTCCTGATCAATGCACAAAATATTCCCGAATTACTCATTAAAGGGATCGGTTTGCCTCTCTGCTGATGGCCTGCGGGTGATCGGGCTCATCGCTTGATGGCGCCGGCAATCGTTTACGGCATGCATGTCTGAAAGCGAATTCATCAAGACTTTTTTCACAGGTGCTCCAGCCCGACATGTCCGCATGGCAGCCGCACGCGGTCTGGCGCCGGTTTCGCCCGGTGAGATGCTGCTGCTCTTAACGCACCTGGCACGGGATCCTGACGCCGAGATCGCTGCCGTAGCCGGGCAGACCATAAGTGAATGGCCCGAGGTCGATCTGATTGCCCAGTTGCGCACTCCCGATTGCAGAACGGAGGTGCTGGCCTATTTCGCGTCCACCCCCCAAGCCGGCGCCGCCGCCCAGGAGGCCATCATCACCAACCCCTCGGCTCCCGCCGCTGTGGTCGCCGCACTCGCCCTTCATGTTTCCTCATCTCTGCTGGAAATGATCCTGTACAACCGTTCCCGACTTCTCGATTTTCCTGAAATTCTGCAGAACGCCAAGGTCAATCCGGCGGCATCGCAGCAAATACTGGGGTTGGTGCGGGAAATCGAAACCGAATTTTTCGGCCTCAAGAAGCGGGAATACCTCGTTGGGGGTTCGGAATCGGAAGCCGCCACGCAGGATGACTACCTTGACCTGGTGGCCGAAATGCCGCCGGATGATCTTTCTCTGGAGGGGCTGCCCCTTGATCCGCAGGAGCGGGAGGCAGCCATTTTGAATCGCCTCAACAGTATGACAGTCCGCCAGAAGGTACAGCTGGCTCTCATGGGGACACGTGAGGTACGATTCATCCTGATAAGGGATTCGAATCGCCAGGTTTGCCAGAGTGTTCTGCGAAGCCCCAAGCTTTCGATCAGCGAGGTTGAATCATTCGCCGCCATGCGAAGCGTCACGGATGACGTTCTGCGCCAGATCGGCAACAGCAAGGAATGGACGAAAAGCTATGCGGTTGTGCAGAACCTGGCAAAAAATCCTAAAACGCCACCCGCGATCTCACAGAGAATGTTATTCCGACTGCACGCCCGCGATCTGATGCTTCTCTCCAGAGATCATGGCATCCCGGAGGCGGTCCGCAGGAACGCGCAACGCCTGATAAGCCAGCGCAAGGTATCCAAATCAACGGGATAGATCCGACCATGGTTCTTAAGCCTGTAAACGAATCTCAAATGCCGCTGCCCGGCCCGACCGGGAAACTGCAGCCAACGGTGAAGCAAGGGCGCGAAAGCGTCAGGATTCATCACCTGGAGCTTCTGAGGACTTTGCAGGATCCAGGCTGCGGTGTCGCCAATATAGTTGAGATATACCGGCTTCGGGTCCTGCCGATCCGAACGCGCGTGATTCATCTTCTGGGCCGGAAAGCCCCGGCTCAGATTATCGAAACCCTGCTTGGATTTGAGGTGAAGTCTTTTTATAAGCGCATCAGCTGTCCCGATAGGGTCACCGCGCGCTATGTGAAGTTGTTTACTGAACTCGGCTGTCGAACGATCCGCCTTCCATACGATCCAACCGTAACTGCCGGCCTGCTCCCCGAACTCGAGCAGAGCATGTCTGGAATTATAAGCGGCGTGCGGGAACGGTTCCCAGAGGATCGGCAACTTCAGCTTTATGTGATCCGCGCCCTTTTCAGTCGCATCCGAGCTCAGCTGAAAACCGCGACCAGGAACAGCAACTTGCCTCCCCCGGAAACCTCACCACAAGAATAGCAGCCGGCCTCGGGATCGGTATCAACAACGCATCGCGATCACCATCGATCCTGGGAGGGTTATCATCGAATTCGATCTCGATGGCGTGCTGATACCGATCCCGAGGCCGGGCCCCTTTCCACTGTGCTTGCTATTTGTCCGGAACCAGATCGCTGCGCACAACTTCCAGATCCTGCTCGCGCATGATCAGCCGGACCAGGCGTCCCTCCATGTCCGTGGAGAAATTGCCCGAGCGCACGCCGACAAACTCCACCTTAAAGTTGCGCACCGGCAGGCTGCCTTTTTCATGCTCCAATTTGGCGTCTTCCAGCCAGGTAACCGCCAGCGAGACTTCGCTGCCAATGACCGGAATATAGTTGTTGAATACCTGGCGTCCCCGCTTCTTGAAATCGTAGAGACGAGCCAGCTGGTCATACTGGTGATAGACATTGAAATCGAGAAACGTGGTATTCGGCTGCAAGACCGCGGAGCTCTCGACGATATTTCCCGCCCTGCTCAAAATACGAGTGATCTGACGGTCCTTTATCGTCACCTCATAATAATCCTTGTTCGTTCCCGAGAGGTACCGATAGGAATATCGCTGCGGCACCATGCTGTCCTTGGCAAAAACCATGGTGGTTTCAAATGCCATCCGCTTCGGTTCCAAACCGTCGGTCACCAGCATCTCGTGCTGAGATGTGGATACCATCGTTCCGTCCTTGCCGGCCCGCTCACTTACCGTTTCAGTGCCGGCACGTTCGCCGCGGATAAAGATGGCATAGGTCTGCGCATAGAGGGGCGGGGCCTCCTCCTGGAGGAGCGAACCGGCCAAACTCATCAGGAATAAGAGCAGTACGGTCATTTTCTGTCCCGTCCCCTGCGCATCAGCATGCCGCCCGGAACCCGCACCAACGCATTACGCCGGGCAATGGGCTCGGATTCTTCTATATTATCACGCACGTACCGGATGAGCTCCTTCATTTCTTCCTGCATGAGTTCCATCCGTTCGCGCATGTTCAAAATTACCTCGACCCCCGCCAGATTGACTCCGAGATCCCTGGTCAGGTTGAGAATGATCTCCAGCCGCTTGAGATCGGAATCCGTGTAGAGACGCGTATTGCCCTCGCTGCGGGAAGGCTTCAACAAACCGAGTCGCTCATACAGGCGCAGTGTCTGCGGATGAACCTGACAGGTATCGGCCACCACGCTGATCATGTATCCGGCTTTCCTGCGCGCACTCACCGCGAGTTCCCCCCTGCCATCAAATTCAATCTCCCGGGTCCGATGTTGAAAATCGGCACCGAATTACTCCTGCAGATTCCGGCGGTTCACCGCCAGCCCTCCAAATGGCCGGATATCAGGACAATTCGGCACGAGGGTCATCCGGATTGAGCCGGGCGAGTTCACGCAAAATGTCCTTCGAGCGCTCGTCGGCAACCCTGGGCACTACCACACGTATCTCCACAATCTGATTGCCCACACCTTCCCCGCGCAATGACGGAACGCCCTTGTCGCGAAGGCGGAATTTCTGTCCGCTTTGCGTGCCAGGGGGGATGCGGAGCAACGTCTTTCCCGCTATTGTGGGCACCTCAATCTTGGTGCCGAGTGCCGCCTCGGTTACCGTAATGGGAACCGTGATGTGGATATCGTTTCCCTGCCGGTGAAAAAACGCGTGCGGGCGGACCGCGATAATCAGGTACAAATCACCTGTTGCCCCTCCGTTTCTTCCGGCTGATCCCTTCCCCGCGACACGCATCCGATATCCGGTGTCGACGCCGGGCGGTATGCGCACGGCAACGGATTCCTGAGCCGCCACCCGGCCGCGGCCGCCGCAATGCGGGCACCGGCCGCCCACCCGTCCCGTTCCCCCGCACGAGCGGCATGTGGACGCGAAGCGCATGACTCCATGCATCCGCACCTCCTGCCCGCTCCCCTTGCACGTTGGACAGGCCCCCCGGCCCTTCGAGCCGTCTGATCCCGTTCCGCCGCAGACCGCGCAGGTATCAGATCGGTTGATATTCAGACGGGTTTCCAGGCCGCGGATACTCTCGTCGAAGGAAATGTTCAGGTGGTGCTCGAGGTCTTCGCCTCTCTCAACCCCGGGCTCTGGCGCGCCACGCGAGGGATTCCCGCCACCGAAAATATCGGCAAAAATGTCGCGAAAGCTGCTCTGTTGGCTGGCACCGGCATCCATGCCGGAAAAATCAAACCCCCAGGCGGCGCCACCGGCAGGACCACGTCCGTCGCCTGGCTGCTCTGGCATGTTTTCGGAATAAAATCCATACTGATCGTACAGGGCGCGTTTTTGCGGGTCACTCAGGACGTCATAAGCCTCCTGTATCTTCTTAAAGCGATCCTCGGCGGCTTTGTCCCCCGGATTGACATCCGGGTGGTTCTTGCGCGCCAGCCGTCGGTAGGCCTTCTTGAGCTCGGCAGGCTTCGCGGTTCGCGCAACCCCGAGTGTCGTATAGTAATCCAGCTTGGCCATATTTACTCAACGTCCGGCCGGTTCGGGTTCTATGGATATGTCTGTTGCTGGAGCGGACTTTTTCACAATGACCTGTAATACCCCATCCCGAAGCGACGCTTTGATCCGCGCGTCCTCTGACACGGCCTCGGGCAGCGAAAAGGTCCTGTGAAAACGTCCCCGCATACCCTCCAGCCGATGGTAATTTTCCTCCGTACAGCACGAATTCAGTCTGCGTTCCCCCCAGATGACCAGTTCTGAACCGCGCACCTCAACGTGGACATCGTCATTCTCCACGCCCGGCAATTCAGCGCTCAGCACATAGGAGTCACGGGTTTCGTACAGGTCCACAGGAGGGATGATCAGCAGCGATCCGTCCGTCAGGCCATCCCCTTCTCCAAGAAACGAATCATGGAACAGCACCCGTCCGGGCATGTTCCTCTTGGTCTTGCCCGCCACATCGCCTCCCCTTCAGTTTCACGCCGTGGGTATCTCGAAGACCTCCAAGAATTGTCTCTCTGAGGTCTTCGAGGGTTTTACGGTTCAGGCCGACGCGCTACTTTTTATTGTCATCGACGTCCACGTATTCTGCATCGATGACTTCATCTTCCTTTTTGCCGGCATCGGCGCCGTTTTGGGATTCTGCGCCCGCCCCGGCCCCGGGAGGGGGCTGGGCCGTAGTCTGCTTGTACATGGCCTCTGCCAGCTTGTGCGATGCGCGCGTCAGTTCCTCGAACACGGAATTCAGCTCACTGGTCTCCTTGGACTGTTCCAGCACCGATTTGGCATGGGCGATCGCCGAATCCAGAGAAGTGGCATCCGCGTCGGAGACCTTGTCGCGATTTTCCTTCAGGATTTTTTCGGTGTTGTAGAGCAACCCGTCGAGCTTGTTTTTCGCCTCGATGGCCTCCCGGTTTTTCTGGTCATCGGCTGCGTGCGCTTCGGCATCACTGGTCATCTTGCTGATTTCATCTTTGCTCAGGCCACTCGAGGCCGTGATCGTGATCTTCTGCTCCTTGTTCGTCCCCAGGTCCTTGGCGGAGACGTTCACGATGCCGTTCGCATCAATGTCGAAGGTCACCTCGATCTGGGGTACGCCGCGGGGCGCTGCCGGTATGCCTACCAGGTGGAATTTGCCGAGGGTCCGGTTATCGCGGGACATGGCCCTTTCCCCCTGCAGAACATGGATCTCAACCGAAGTCTGATTGTCCGCCGCCGTGGAGAAGATCTCGGACTTTCGGGTCGGAATGGTAGTGTTGCGCTCAATGAGCTTGGTCGCCACCCCTCCGAGCGTTTCGATCCCAAGGGAAAGCGGGGTAACATCGAGCAGCAGGAGGTCTTTTACGTCGCCGGCAAGAACCCCGGCCTGGACGGCTGCTCCGACTGCGACCACCTCGTCCGGATTGACTCCCTTGTGTGGCTCGCGATCAAAGAATTCCCGCACAATCTGCTGCACGCGCGGGATGCGCGTCGACCCGCCAACCAGCACTACTTCATGTATGTTCTCCGGTTTGAGCCCGGCGTCTGCGAGCGCCTGCCGGGTCGGAGCGACGGTTCTCTGAAGAATGTCCTCCACCATCTGTTCAAACTTCGCGCGCGTCAGCTTCATGTTCAGGTGCTTGGGGCCGCCGGCATCAGCGGTGATGAACGGAAGATTAATCTCCGTCTCCATCACCGTAGACAACTCCATTTTCCCCTTTTCGGCGGCCTCGCGCAGTCGTTGCAAGGCCATTTTGTCCTTGGACAAGTCGATTCCCTGATCTCCGCTTGAACTCGTTGATGATCCAATCCATCAGGCGCTGGTCGATGTTGTCGCCGCCCAGGTGCGTATCGCCGTTGGTCGATTTGACCTCAACCACACCATCTCCGACCTCGAGAATGGATATGTCAAACGTGCCGCCGCCAAAATCGAATACCGCAATGGTCTCGTCCTTTTTTTGTCCAGGCCATAGGCGAGGGCTGCGGCTGTGGGTTCGTTCACGATGCGGACCACATCCAGACCCGCGATTTTGCCCGCATCCTTGGTCGCCTGCCGCTGGCTGTCATTGAAGTATGCTGGAACTGTAATCACCGCTTTCTCAACCTTTTCTCCAAGATACTCTTCGGCGGCCGAACGCATCTTTTGCAAAATCATCGCGGAGATCTCAGGCGGCGCATAATTCCGATCGCCCATCTTTACGTGCGCGTCGCCGTTGGAGGCTTGAGATACCTTGTACGGGACCAGTTTGATTTCTTCCTGGACCTCGCCGAACTTACGCCCCATAAACCGTTTGATGGAAAATACCGTATTTTCCGGGTTGGTCACCGCCTGGCGTTTGGCTACCTGGCCGACGAACCGCTCGGCGTTCTTGCCCATCGCGACCACTGAAGGGGTGAGCCTGCTCCCTTCAGGATTTGTTATAACTTTGGGCTCGCCGCCTTCCATCACCGCAACCACGGAGTTGGTTGTACCGAGGTCAATTCCAATGATCTTACTCATTTACCATCCTCCTGAATGTTTTTCGTCCCGCACCCAATAATTAGTGCACTCCATATATAAAATGTGAGTAGTACATTGTCAACCTTTGAGGAAGGGATTTTTCCCCATAGCGACCTGGAATGCGGTTTTATGGATCATTGTAGAAATGCGTTTCGACCAGCTTTCGGACGAATTGGGTGGTGCTTTCCCAATCGGCGAGAAAAGCCTTGCGAGCTTCCGCCTGCGTCCCGGCGCGATAGCCCAGGCTGCGCGCCAGGCGCGTCAATATAGGCGACTCCCGGGATATTTCATGAGATGTCCACTCCTCGATCAACTGATAATGATTCTCTACCCGCCTTTGAAACCGATGTGTCGCCAACAGCTGTTCGGCTTCCTCAGCCGTCAGCACTTTGGCATCGTGCAGGGCGAAAAGGATATCGGCTACGGCGCGCCCGCGAACGGAAGGATGCAATCCACCATGCCTGGCCTGCAACAGCTTGATTGCGAACTCCAGATCGGCAATGCCTCCTTTGCCAAACTTGAAGTCCAGGCAAATACGGCTTTCTTTGTTGTGCTCGGACTCAATCCTGCGCTTCAGGTGACGGACGCCGGCAATGGCCTCCAAATTCCAGGGGAAATCATAGACGGTCTGAATCACAGTCTGGTCCCATCGCGCCTGGGCTTCCGCCGAAGCTCCGATCAAACGGGAACGTACCAATGCCAGTCTTTCCCAGGGCTGCATATAGCGTCGCGCATATTGCATAAAACTCGACCATGAACGGGCGAGGACACCGGCCGACCCCTCCGGGCGCAGCCGGAGATCGACCTTGTAGGCGATGCCCTCAGAAGTTACCCCGGTCAACAATTCCAGCAGGCGTTCCGCGCGCGCGTCCTGCAGGCGCTGCAGCCGGGTCCGCGCATCCGGCGCCGCCTCCTCGGGGAGGTCCTCATAGAGAAAGAGCAGGTCGAGGTCGGAAGAATAGTGCATCTGCCGGCTTCCCAGCTTTCCCAGCGCCACTACCTGCAGGTTTTGAAGCTCCTCTTCGAGACCGGGTTTCTGGGACTCCCGATGAACGGCTTCGGCTATACCGGTGGCGGGCAGGGTGGCGCACACCAGATTTACGCTGCAGCGCAGACAGGCTTCCGCCAGATCGCTCAATTCGGCGCTAATCTCAAGTGGATCTGCCAGGTCGGCAAGATCTCGATATGCAATCCGGACCATCTCACGTTGCTGGTAGCGGCGTAAGGCGTTCGCCTCTCCGGCGCCGGGAGCCGAATGAATCCGGGACGTCAACTCTTCGAGCATTGTCCCTGCCGTGCGCCCCTCCTGCAGGTGGATGCCGCGGGCCAGACCGTCAAAAAATTCCGGGTGTCGGTTCAGAATCTGATGCCCCATGTTGCTAAGTGCCAGCAAGTTGCAGATGCGGCCGAGATGAGAACGTCTTGATGCAAGGGCGCGCAAAAAAGAGACTCGGTTGCCTGTGGCCGCCGCGAAGCTTTCAAGGTGATGCAATGCCTGATCGGGATCGTATGAATCCCGCATCACCTCAAGCATGGGGAAAACCACATCCAGGAACGCACGACGTTCACCCGGTGGCAGCAGACGGCCGGCAGGGCCGAGGGCCATAAGCCGCAGATTCTGCCATGCTTTCTCCCCGTCCTGGAACCCATACTGGCAAAGCAATTCACGCACCTTATCGATGGGGGTGCGTTCGCTGAGGAGCTGGGCGAACTCCTCTTCTCTCTCCCGAGGCCGTAAATGGCCTGGGGTAAGGTATATTCGCTCCAGAATCACGCGCACCCGCTTGCGATATCCGTCAGACGTCCGATGGAAATGCTCCGCCGGCGTTAAAGATCCGGCGCCGAATCCAAGCTCCTGCGCGAGAGTTTCGACGTCCTCCCGTTGTGCGGGAATGAGGACTTGAGGGGTAAGGGCGCGCAGTTGCAGCCTATGCTCGACGGTGCGCAGGAAGACATACGCCAGGGCCAGTTGTGTTTCCTCCCCAGCCAACAGAGCCTTGGCGGCGGCCAGCGCGCGGATCGCACTCAGGGTGGCCGATGCACGAACTTCCGGATGCCTGCTGCCGGCGATCAGCTGCAGGTACTGCACATAGAACTCGATGTCTCTAATCCCTCCCGGTCCCTGTTTGATGTTGACTAGGCTTGACTGGCGGGCATATTCCTTTTCCGAGCGGTGCTTAACCCGCTTAATTTCTTCCAGAGATGAGTCGTCCATCTGCCGGGCGAACGTGAAGTGGACCGCAAAGCTCCCAAAACGCCGACCCAGATCCTCATCGCCGCAGATTGCTCGTGCCTTAATGAGCGCCTGCCTCTCCCAGGCTTCCCCCCACGATTCGTAGTAGTTTTCAAGACTGTCGATGGTCGGAACCAAAGGCCCGCTGTCACCGTGAGGTCGCAGGCGCATGTCCACTCGGTAAAGGAAACCTTCCCGGCCTGCCTGCCCCAGAATCTGCACCAACCGCTCACCCAGACGCGAGAAGAATCGTGCTTCCGGCTCGTCATCCGAGGTGCGCCGGCAAAAAATCAGATCAACATCCGAGCTGTAATTGAGTTCCCGGGCGCCCAGCTTGCCAAGAGCAAGGACGGCGAATCCGGATTGGCTCGTGATCGTGGAGGGAGCGCGATCCCACAATTCCCTCCAGGCAGCATCCAGGGCGATTGTAATTGCCCAGTCGGCGAGCCGGCTTACACTTAGGACTGTTTCTTCAAATGCGGCCGTCCCGCCGAGGTCACGGAATGCGATATCTATCAATTCCATCTGTCGGAACGAGCGCAGGGCTGCCAGGACATCACCACTCCCGCCGGCTCCGGCATGCCATTGTTCCCAGCGCTCATGGAATGTGGCACCGTCGGAGGTATCGGAAGTTCTATCTTTTAGCCATTCAACCCAGTCCGGGTGCCGGCGCAGTGTGTCCCGCATGACCGGGGACACCCTCTCCAAGGTTTCGAGTTGCCGGTGAAAATTCGACATCGGATTACCACCGTGGCGAATGCGCACAGTTAAGCGGGTTCAGCCGGACTCTGCTTTTGGGACACGGAAGAACGCGGGTAGAGGCCTTCCGGCAGGCAATCGCCCGCACACCGATCTAATCCGCGTTCATCCGGGTCCTGAGTTGTGAGGACGCTTTCTAGTCCAGTCCCTTAAGCGTGCGCGTCAGGCTCTCCTGCCAGTGAGACAGATGGTCATCCGGGATCTGTTTGCCTGCCAGCATCGTAACATAGAAGTTGTTTTCTGCCCTGCCCGCCCAGGTCGCGACTTTGGCGCCGTGGATGTGCAGCCCGGAGCGCGACAGCGCACGCGTCATCAGATACAGCAAGCCCTGCAAATCCCTGGCAATCAGGTGTACCACGGTATGCTCTTCGGAAATGTCGTTGCGCAGATCGATGCTTTCCAGCGGGATTCCCGTAGGCGGGGCCTTCCCCACGCTTTTCAGGAAGTGCTCAACCGTGCGCTTGCCGGAGAGGACTTCCTTCAAAGCAGCCAGAATTCTGCGGCCGCGGTTTTCCGACACCTGCATCCCGGCGGCTCGTATGCACAGCGTATCCAATACAACCGGCCGGGAAGTGTTCATGGTGAAAACCTGGGCCTTCTGGATGTCCGCTTCACATCCGTACAGCACCCCGGTGATTTTTGCCAGCATTCCGGGCTGCGGATCATCGTAGGCACATACCGTCAGTTCCGAGTAATCGTCGCCAGGCCGGTTGTAAAAATCCAGGACCATGCCTTTGGATTCCAGGCCGGAAAGCAATTTGATATGAAAGGCAATCTCATCCAGCGCGGTATTCAGGATGTAACTCGCCGGCATGGCATCGCAATGCCGGAAAACGGCTTCTTCGGATTGAGGTCCGACCGATCTGGCAATACTGTGGCGGATTTCCCCGATGCGCTCCTCAACCAAACCGGGATCGGCAGTCTCGATCGTTTTCCCGCTCAACAGATCCTGCACTTTCCGGAACAGTTCCTCCAGGTCGCGGTGATCCATCGTGGTCCAGTTCTTTTCGGCGACCGCCCGGGTGTCGACATAGGTGAATACGTAGAGGTGCCGCAAGGCATCCAGGCTTCGGATTTTATCGGCAACGCTCTGGATCACGGCCGTGGATTTCAGATCATGCAGCCTTCCGGTACGCACCAGCAGCAAGTGGTGACCGACGAGCAGATTGAGAAGCTCCTGTTTTTCCGGCGCCAGTCTGAGACGGCTGCCGACGGCGGCACAAATTCCTAACGCCGCCTCACTGTGATCCGTGCCCGGAAGGAGCTTGCCGGCATCATGGATGAGCGCCGCAAGGCAGAGCACGTCAAAGTGGGAGCACTGTGCCATCAACTCGACGAAACGCTGTTCCGCGCCATCCCTCGCCAGGCGCAACCTCTCGAGATACCCGATGATCCTGAGCGAATGTTCGCCGACGGTGTAGCGGTGCGCAGGGTCGGGAGGAACATAGCGCATGACGGCGCCAAAATTGTCAATAAATCGGTCCATCAGCCCATAGCGAACCAGCTGGCGTAGCGTGGCCCCCACCTTGCGCCCCTCACGCAATATTTCCAGAAAGGCCCAGGCTTCATCTTCGGAGGGTTCTTCAATCCGCACCGCATCGCGGTGATCGACCTCCAAGTCCTGAAGATCCACGAGGCTTACGGGAATGCCATAACGCTGGGAAAGGTGGAGTAATTTCACGGCGGAGCGGGGATCGGGGTGGCCTTCCTGGCGTCGGCGATAAAGGCAGCCCCGCTCCAGATTCACGCCCTCGAGGTCAAATGGACCCGCCAGGGTGTGCCTGACTGCGGCGGCGCGGAACAGCGCCAGCGTCTCCGCGTGCATAAAGTGTTGCGACAGCCACTCCTGTGCGGACATGGAGCCCAGTTCGGCAGCAATCCGGTCCTGGTAATTGTTGATCAGAATATCAAAACGCTTGCCCGCCGAAATATGCAGCCAATTACGTGCCCGCCAGAACCAATGTGCCGCAGCCTCGATCTCCAGAACCCGGCTGGAAGACATGAGGCCACGGCGCTCAAGGGTTGCAAGGGGGCCGGCGGCATCTTCTCCCAAAAGCAGTTTGAATATCCAGCGGCCTCGGTGCAGATCACGAAGCGTTCCGTTTCCTTCCTTGAGGTTCGGCTCGACGGAATATAATGTTGCGTCCGTGACGCGCTGCTGCCGCTCTTGAAGCTGCTGGATCTCAAGGATCAGCTCCAGCGGGGAAAGGTGGCCGTATATCTGTTGTTTCAGGCGTTCGCAAAGACCACGGTCTCCACACAGATACCGCGCATCCAGCAATGACACGCGTACCGGCAGGTCCCAGGCGGGAACATCGGCAATCGGGCGATACGAGTAGCCAACATGAACGTCACGGAACGAAAGGAACACATCCATCACGAGCTTGAAGGCTGCATGCACCGCCGCCTCGACCCACGGGTCCTGCTCTTCGGATGGAATAAACGCAATGTCGATGTCCGAAAACGGGCTCAGTTCATTTCGGCCATAGCCGCCGGTGGCAACAATCCCCAGGGCGGAATGATGATCGCGGTGTGCTTTTTGGTCCGCGATGCTGCAGGAGGCCTCATAGATCTCCTGCACGATGCCATCGACGAGGCCGGCGTGCCGCCCCATCAGGTCCAGACATGGAGCCGTGCGCGCACTGGCGGGAAACAGCATCGCCCGGCCTTCGTGAAACCTGCATTTCAGGCGAATTACGGCATTTTCCATAATGTGCCCGCAATGATGGCTGCCGCATGAATATGAGGCACCCGGTGGATCCCGGCGGCCGGGACCCACTCCCAGTTCGCCCTCAAATATCGTAATACAGGTAATACTCGTATGGGTGCGGTCGCAGCCGCACGGGATCGACTTCGTGTTCGATCTTGTATTTGACCCAGGTTTCGATCACATCCCGAGTGAACACATCACCCTTCATAAGAAACTCATGGTCCTTTTCCAGTTCCCGCAGTACCGCACTCAGGGAACTGGGCGTCGATTTCACCAGCGATTTTTCCTCAGGCGGAAGATCGTATAGGTTCTTGTCCACCGGGTCGCCGGGATCGATCTTGTTCTGGATTCCGTCCAGAGCAGCCATCAGGATTGCCGCGAACGTCAGATAGGGATTGCACGATGGATCCGGGCAGCGGAACTCGATGCGTTTGGCCCCCGCGCTTTTCGAATACATCGGGATGCGGACTGCGGCGCTGCGGTTGCGCTGCGAGTAAACCAGATTTACCGGAGCTTCGAATCCGGGTACCAGGCGACGATAGCTGTTTGTGCTGGGCGCAGCGAATGCGAGCAAGGCGGGAGCATGTTTGAGCAGTCCCCCGATGCAGTACCGCCCGGTCTGGCTCAGCCCTCCGTAGCCGCGTTCGTCATAGAACTGATTGACACCGTTTTTCCAGATCGACAGGTGCACGTGCATGCCCGAGCCGTTATCCTGGAAGATCGGCTTGGGCATAAAGCTGGCAGATAAACCGGCTTTCTTGCAAACGTTTTTGACGACATATTTAAAGAGCATGACCTTGTCGGCCATGCGCACCAGTTGATCGAACTTCATATCGATTTCGGCCTGCCCGGCGGTCGCCACTTCGTGGTGATGCACTTCGCCTTCGATGCCAACCTCCTCCATCACCAGCATGATTTGGCTGCGCAGGTCCTGGAAGCTGTCCATGGGTGGAACCGGGAAGTAACCTTCCTTATAACGCGGGCGGTAGCCCAGGTTGGGCTTCTCATCCTTGCCCGAATTCCACACCCCTTCACGGGAATCGAGGTAGTAATACGCAAAATTGGGTCCCGAGTCGAAGCGGATGTCGTTGAAAATGTAAAACTCGGCCTCCGGTCCCCAATATGAAACATCTCCGATTCCGGTCGACAGCAGGTATTTTTCCGCCTTTTGCGCGATGTAGCGCGGATCGCGGGAAAAGGGCTCGAGAGTCAATGGGTTACGCACCGTACAGGTCAGGTTGAGCGTGGGAACTTCCAGCAGCGGATCGAGAAAAGCGGTCGCCGGATCGGGAAACACGAGCATATCGCTCTCCTGAATCTGGGCAAACCCGCGAATGCTCGAGCCGTCGAATCCGATCCCTTCCTCGAAAATGGATTCATCGAGCCGGTGGGCCGGAATGGAGTAGTGCTGCCAGATTCCGGGCATGTCGACAAACTTAAAGTCGATCATCTTGATCTTCTTATCCTTAACGAATTTGACTACATCGGCCGCTGTCATCAATGACATCGATGTTCTCCTTTGCTGATCGATAGTAAGATTTAAAGAGAGTCTTCTCCCCGTTCCCCGGTGCGCACCCGGATCGAGTCTTCGAGCGGCAGGACGAAGATCTTGCCATCGCCGATTTCGCCCGTATAGGCGGCTTTGCGGATCGCCTGCACGACTTCTTCACACTGATCGTCAAGAACGGCAATTTCGATTTTCATTTTTGCCAACAAATCGATACTGTATTCAGAGCCGCGATAGCGCTCCACCTGCCCCTTCTGGCGACCGGCTCCGCGCACATCGGTAACGGTCAAGCCCACCACCCCTACATCCGCCAGAGCTTCTTTGACATCCTGAAGGCGATGCGGCCGGATGATGGCAAATATCATTTTCACGGTTCGGATCCCGAATATGGTTCAGCGATAATAGTTGTGCGGCCAGACATGAGAACGGAGCGCGGCGAGATCGTCTTTGGGCAGCATCCGCCCGTCAGAGACCCTGCAGTTGGCCGCCACATGATCCGCAGTTCGCATCCCCGCGATGACCGTAGTGACGGCTTCATGGGAGAGGCAAAACCTGAGCGCGGCATCGGTCATGGTTTCCACGCCGTCGTGAAGCAGGAACTGGAGACGCTCGACATGCTGGGCGATTTCCTGTTTGCGCTGCCCGCGGAAATAGTGGTTGCGAAAGTCTCCTTCGGGGAATTTCGTTTCCGGCGTAATTTTTCCCGTGAGGGCACCTTCATCGAGCGGCACACGCACGATGGCGCCGATATCGTGTTCCCGGCAATAGGGGAGCAGAACCGCCTCGGGCTCCTGTTCGAAAACGTTGTAAATGAACTGAAAAGCATCAATATGGCCGCTCTTCGCTGCCGCCAGCCCGTTTTCGGCTTCGTAGTCGTTCATGGAGATTCCAAAATGGCGGACCTTCCCTTCCCGCTTAAGTCGGGTTACGGCTTCCTGCCACTCCTGCTGGGATGCCCACTCATCATTCCAGACATGGAACTGCTGCAGATCGATGCAGTCGACCGCAAGGTTTCTGAGGCTTTTTTCGGTGCACGATACTATATAATCAGCGGGGAATAGATCTTCGAGCTTCGACCCGGCTGGCGCCGGCCAGATCTGGTTTTTTGGGGGCATCTTGGTGGCGACATAGATTCGCTCGCTTCTTTCTTTGAGCAGTTTCTCGATCAGCTGCTCACTATGCCCGCGGCCATAGGCAAGCGCCGTATCGATGAAATTCACACCCATATCGGCGGCCAGGTGCAACGCCTTCAACGAATCCTCGTCCCGGGCACCGATCCACATGGTGCCGCCAATCCCCCAAGCGCCAAAACCGATTTCTGAAATCGAATATCCTGTGCGCCCCAGCGTCCGGTATTTCATGCAATCGTCCCCCCCCGCAAATCCACCCCAGCCGGCGCCGCAACGGTAAGCAAGCGGCGAGCGCTGTTCCGGAGCCGTTCACAACCTTGACCCGCCTGCCGGCGCGCAAGGCACAGCACACGCTGTTCCGGCATCCCGCGCAATTTCCGCTGACGCCGGACAACGAACGTGTCACTTCCGTTTGTTAATCCGGTAAACTTCCGCGTAAAGCCGGCGCAGCGGTGCCACGCAGTACTGATGAATGATCTCCATGAACGCCGGCGGATCGGCGGTCAATTCCTCAAGGTGTTCGTCCTCGATGCCGAAGGAGAGCCGCACAATATCGGCCTTACCCTCCCGCTGCTCAACGACCAGGCTGTTTTGCAGATGATCGGGCAAGCTGAACACTTCGCAATTGCAGACTTTTTTAAGTTTCTTGAAACCCTCGATTGGTTTCTCTTTGGCGCTTTCGTAGTGTAAAGACAGGCGTCGAACCAGTTCTCCGTAATTGAGGTTCGGAACCTTGTTGTTGACACTAGCCTCCAGCAGGCACCGTTCGCCAGTCGTCTCCAGAGCCAGGCCATAAGTGAAATCAAGATCGCCTTTGTCGAATTTGATGCGGTGGCCAGTCGCATCATGGAAGCGCTTGAGCTCCTCCGGGCTCCTGATTTCAGGGCTTTCCGCTTTTTTCTCGCAGGTTATGTAGTAATCACTCACACTCAGGTACCACTGATCGATGATTGCGGCCAGCGCTTCGTCGATCAGCTTGCATGTCTTCGCCGATATTTTTTTCTTGCCAGCCAACCGTGTATGCCCTCGAAAAATGGTTAGATTCAGCCCATCCGACCCGTTCAGCGATGGGCCATTTAGTATAGCACGGCGGTGAGAGCATTTGTACGCAGGGAAAGAATGAAGCTGCAATTTAGACAGTAAGATGCATGACATCTCCAGACCCTGCGCGAAGCGGTGGATGACCGCGATGGAATCACGAGCGGATACGCTCGAATTTTCCCGAATTTTGAGAAGTCTTTTCGGGCATGCAACCCGCTGTGTTATTTTATCGCCATGCCAAAGACATTGTTTGACAAGATCTGGGAAAGTCATGTTGTGGTCGCGGAACCGGAACATCCGGTCGTTCTGTACATTGATCTTCACTTGATTCATGAAGTCACGAGTCCGCAGGCATTCCAGGCGTTGCGCGCTCGCGGCTTGCGCGTGCGCCGTCCCGATCGGACCGTGGCAACCATGGATCACATTATTCCCACGGTTAATCAGAAGGCTCCGATCTCTGATCCCCTTGCTTCCCAGATGGTTACGGAGCTCGAGACCAATTGCAGGGAAAACCACATCCAGCTCTATGGCATCGGTGACCCTCGCAATGGGATTGTTCATGTCATCGGTCCGGAATTGGGAGTAACCCAACCCGGGAAGACCATCGTCTGCGGGGACAGCCATACCTCGACGCACGGCGCCTTTGGCGCCCTGGCTTTCGGGATCGGCACAAGCGAGGTTGAACACGTTCTGGCGACTCAGTGCCTGCTGCAGTTCCGTCCCAGGACTTTCGAGGTGAATATCAACGGGAAGCTGGCAGCCGGGATCACTGCGAAGGACATCATCCTGGCCTTGATCGCCCGCATTGGCACCTCCGGTGGGACCGGGCATGTAATTGAATTCACTGGGGATACGATTCGTGCCTTGGATCTGGAAGCCCGGATGACAGTCTGCAACATGTCAATCGAGGCTGGCGCGCGCGCGGGGATGATCGCTCCCGATGATCAGACATTTCAGTTTTTGGCCGGCCGCCCCTGTGTTCCATCGGGAGCCGAATGGGAAGCTGCTTTGGCTTGCTGGACCGAGCTCAAGACCGACGCTGGCGCGCAATTCGATCGGAGCATGAGCCTGAACGCTGTCGAGCTCGAGCCAATGATCTCATACGGCACAAACCCCGGTATGACCTTGCCGGTCTCTGCGAGAATCCCCGACCCGGCCGCAATTGACGATCCTTCCCATCGCAGCGCTCTGCAGAAGGCTTTGCGATACATGGGATTTGTGCCCGGTCAGGCGCTTGCTGGACATCCCGTGGATGTGGTTTTTATCGGCAGCTGCACCAATGGCCGGCTTTCGGATCTGCGCGCCGCGGCGCAGGTAGTCAAAGGTCGAAAAGTAGCCCGGCGGGTACGCATGCTCGTGGTGCCGGGATCGCGAGCCGTGAAAAGCGCCGCCGAGAACGAGGGCCTGGATCGGATCTTTCTCTCGGCAGGAGCCGAGTGGCGCGAGCCCGGCTGCAGCATGTGCATCGCCATGAATGGTGATGAACTGGCCCCGGGTCAGTACTGTGTCAGCACCAGCAATCGCAATTTCGAAGGCCGGCAAGGGAAAGGCGGTCGCACGTTGCTTGCCAGTCCCTTGACTGCCGCCGCTTGTGCCATCAGCGGTGCCGTCGCGGATGTCCGAAAGCTGATATAGCGCCCGGCCCGGACGGTGCTTTGATGAGTGATTTCAAAAGGGATCCAGAAAAGGTCAGGAAATAGGGGCGACCGGCAGATCGGCCGCATCCCGCATTCAAATAGAGTTTGTCGGCCAGCGGGCGACATGCCCGTCGTCCCTACGGTTTTTTGCGATATTCGTGGCGAAAACCAGGTGAAGGATCTCAATGCTCACACCCTTTGATATTGTTGCTTGAGGAAATGCAATGAAAATAGCCAGCCGGGTCGTTCCTTTACCTAATGAGAACATCGATACCGATCAGATCATCCCTGCCAGGTTTTTAAAAACCACCTCCAGAGCCGGATTGGGAAAAGTCCTGCTGTACGACTGGCGCTATGACGCCACCGGAGCCCTCCGGCAGGATTGTATCCTCAACCGCCCGGAGATTGCGGGAGCGTGCGTGCTGCTGGCGGGGGATAACTTCGGCTGCGGCAGTTCGCGCGAACATGCGCCATGGGCCCTTGCCGATTTCGGGTTCCGGGTCCTGATCAGTACCTCATTTGCCGATATTTTCCGGAACAACTGCCTTAAAAACGGACTCTTGCCGATCATCGTAAACAAAAGCACCCATGAGCGTCTGTTGGCGCTCACCGAGCAATTGCCGCAAGCGCAAGTTCTGGTCGATTTGGCTTCCCAAAGTCTGAGACTCCAGGATGGCAGTCTAGTCATTTTCCCAATCGATGCTTTTGCCAAAAGATGCCTGATGGAGGGAATCGATGAGCTCGGGTACCTTCTCAACATGTCAGATCTAATTACCGATTACGAAAGAACAAACCACAAAGATCAAGGAGTCAGTTAATCAGAGTGTCAGATTCCCGCTATCTTGTGTCTTACAGCATAAACGGCAGGGTTTGTCCCGGACGGGCCGGTTTTCGTACGCCTGACCCAGCGATTGATTTCAATTGAGTCAAATGGCAAAACATCCTCGTTCCTGGTCGAGCATTCATGATCCTCGATATATTCTGGGGCTGTTGTTCGCGATCAACTTCCTCAATTTCTTCGATCGCCAGATTCTGGCGGCAGTCATCGAACCTTTGCGCCGGGAATGGGTGTTGAGCGACACCCAGCTTGGCTGGCTGGTGACTGCATTTACGCTATTATATGCGGTCGTGGGATTGCCTCTTGGGAAATTGGCTGACGTCAAGAAGAGGAGCTTGCTGCTCTCCTCCGGACTGGCCATTTGGAGCGGCTTGACGTTAGTCTCCGGCTTATGCCGGAATTTCTGGGAGTTGTTTGGCGCCCGCCTGGGAGTGGGGATTGGTGAGGCTGTTTGTGCACCGGCCGCCAGTTCCCTGATTGGGGACCTGTTCCCTGCCCGGGAACGTTCCCGGGCGATGTCCTTGTTTATGTTAGGATTGCCGTTCGGCGTGGCCCTCAGCTTCCTGGTTGGCGGCGCGGTGGCGGAGCACTATGGGTGGCGAGCCGTGTTCTATGTTGCAGGGATCCCGGGATTGCTGCTCGCGTGGGCAGCCAGTCACATGGTTGAGCCTGCGCGAGGCCGGGTTGAAACCTCCACTGTTGGGGGCGCACACCGCACCGGTTCCGCCGTCGGACTCGTGCTCGGCATTCCGACGATGCGATGGATCATCGTCTCCGGGCTTCTCCACAATTTCATAATGTATGCTCTGACATTTTTCCTCCCCTCATTTCTGGTACGGCATCATCAGGCGTCGGTTCAGACCGCAGGTTTGATCTCGGCAGTGGCGATTGGCGCTATCGGTTCGTGTGGAATGCTGGCGGGCGGGTGGCTGGGAGATTATGCCGTTGGGCAGCGACAGAACGGACGGTTGACCATGGCCGGGATCACAGTCTTGCTGGCCTCACCCGCAGCGCTGGGAGCCTTGCTTTTGCCCTCTGGCGAGCTGATCTCCTTCTTGATCCTCCAGGGATTGGCCGCTTTCCTGATGTATGCCTATTACCCGGCAGTCTATGCCACAATCCAGGATGTTGTGGAGCCCGCACTGCGTGGCCGGGCCATGGCGATTTATTTCTTTGCGATGTATTTGCTCGGCGCATCCATGGGGCCGGTGGCGACTGGCTGGTTGAGCGACTTTTTTGCCCGGCGTGCCGCTCTGTTCGCCGGGATCGCCGTCGCGGCCTCGTCGTCAATCCCGGAACAGTTCCGGGCTCAGGGTCTTCAGCAGGCGATGTTTGTCATTCCAGCCCTCAGCCTGGTCCTGGCCGCGGTCCTGTTCATGGGAGCTGCACGGGCCTCCGACGACGTCAGCAGACTGGAAGCCTGGATGAAGAAGATCACCTCCGATGATGCGGGAATTCGCAGGCGAGATAACGTTGATCTTCAGTAATAACTGATGTTTACGAAGCAGTAATCTACGGGACTCTGGCGCACCCGCGTGGATGCAAACAGGGTGAGGAATCGGCGCCCCGGGAGCGCGGGCGTCTCGCCCGGATGCGCGCCTCATTCTACAAGCCATGCGCGCTTGACGCGCGCGGTCCCAGGACATTTTCAAAGCAGGACATCCCGGGACGTGGACGAACGCGGATGAGCATGGCCTGGATCCCCGGGTGCGGGGCCTTTGCCATCCGAAGCGCCCAGCGTTGCGCGCTGGCGGTGCTCTTCCGTGTCCCAAAAGTTTTTGCGGGAGCGAATCCCGGCGCCACGCATTAATATTCGCGGGTTTCTGCACGACTTTCATGAGCCGTGCGGGCTAAGCGGGGGAAGCCTCACCGGACAGGTTTTGCGGATGAGCGCTGAGGGGAACGAAGCGAAAATCCCGAAGCAAGCGCCCGATCTTATGCTCCATGGTGGCGAGGTTCGTATAGTGGCGCAGGCGCGAGCGCATCGGGGCGGAGATACGCGGTTGCGCCGGGTCAATCTCCCAGGGATGGAAGTAGACCATGGCTGGCTGCCTTTCCACCCTGTTAATTCTTCGGAGCGCCCACCGGGTTACGGAATAGGGAGCAAACCGGAGGTAGCCACCACCGCCAACCCCAATGTTCTGATTGGCGATCCGAACCGTTGAGGGGGGGAACTCATAGACCGAATTCCCCTCTTTAGTCTGGTGAATATAGGGGAAGCGGGGCGCATCCGGGACTCCATAATTGTCGTGGTGTACCGGGAATATTGATGAATCGAATGTAAATCCTTCCTCCGCAAGGACATCAAAGGCCCACATCGTATGCTTCACGATCGAAAAGCTCGGGGCGCGATAAGCGCGGATGGGCTGCTGAGCCTGGTCAGTCAATATCCCGAGAGCTTCCCGAAGATCAGCGCGGAACTCTTTGCGAGTCAACTCTTGCAACC
Source organism: Terriglobia bacterium (assembly GCA_963824985.1). Lineage (GTDB taxonomy): Bacteria > Acidobacteriota > UBA6911 > UBA6911 > UBA6911 > JAFNAG01. The sequence goes on along the minus strand of CAWGRQ010000036.1, from coordinate 158,277 downwards.
TTTGATGCCCGAATCCGTGACAGCCGATTTCATGGCCACGCGCGGCGATTTCACGCACCAGGTGAGGATATTGTCTGCCGACCCATCCCAATACGAAGAACGTAGCCTTCGCATCGTGACGGTCGAACAGATCGAGAACACGTCGGACATTGCCATCCACTCGCGGGGCGAAGGAAGCCCAGGTCCTGCGGTCCACACTGCGGGCGAATGCCTCTACCTGAAAATATTCCTCAACATCTACGCTTAGGACGTTCAGCATAATTCTGATGGTGTCATCTTCTGGGTGGCCTGGACGGCCTTGGGCCGTGATTCTTGGTGTCCGCTTGGTGTCCGCTTGGTGTCCGCTTGGTGTCCGATAGATACGCCCTTCGCGCCCCGTTTCGGAGCCCGGCGCCAAACCGAAACATTCACAAATAAAGCATCGCAAGACTTCTCAGGACACGGAAAAACCCGGATGCACACGGATCGGATCCGTGTTCAGGGCTTTTGCGGGCTCGAAGAGCAAAAACCCTGCCCGTGTTCATCCGTGTTCCAAAAGTCATCTGTGATGAGCGAGTTCCGGAGCCGCCTACTGTCACACATGCCTTTGCGAAAGCCGTTCATGAATAATTCGGGTTATGAACCCCTCCTGACCAGGACGGTTTTGATTGTCTGGAGGATGATGACGGAGTCAAGCAGCCACGACATATGCTTTATATAAAAAAGATCGTATTGCAATTTTTCGACCGCATCGCGGACCGAATTTCCGTACTCATAATTGACCTGCGCCCACCCGGTGAGACCGGGTTTCACCGCATGCCGGAGGTGATAATACGGGATCATGCTGGCCAGTTCATTAACAAAATGAGGCCGTTCCGGCCTGGGACCGACCAGGCTCATATCGCCCCGAAAAATGTTGTAGAGCTGGGGGAGCTCATCCAGTCGGGTACGACGCAAAAATCTGCCCACCCTGGTGACACGAGGATCGCCCCGAGCTGACCACACCGGCCCGCTCCCGGCCTCGGCATCAGCTACCATCGATCGAAACTTCCAGACCATGAAGATCTTGCCGTCTTTGCCGACCCGCTCCTGCCGGTGAAAAATCGGGCCGCGAGAATCGAGCCTGATCAGGAGCATCATCAGCAAGACGATTGGAAAAGATAAGAGCAGCAGCAAGGATGACACGAGGATCGAGAGGATTCGCTTTTGGAGCAACAGTCCCTGGGAAACATCAAATCCGGAGTTGAAGATCATCCAGCTGGGCTTCAGGTTGTCGACGGCGATCCTCCCAGTTACGCGCTCGTAGAGGCTGGTGGCATCTTCGATGGCCACTCCGCTGATTTTCAATTGTAAAAGGCCATCGATGGGAAGCCGCCCACGCCGGTCCTCGAGTTCTACAACGATGCGATCGATCTTGTTCGCCGCGACCAAACCCGTTATTTCAGAGCTAGTGCCGATGACGCAGGGATTTACGATCGAGGTTCCGAGAAGCGCCGGATCGTCATCAATGAAGCCGGTGACGCTCAGTCCCAATTCCGGCCGATGCAGGATCTCGGTTACCAGTTCGCGTGCCAGGCGTCCCGTTCCGATGAGAAGGATGTTAGATCGAGCTGCTCTAACTCCTATCCAGAGTCTGAGGAGAATATGCCAGGCAACAAGAAACATGGAAATCAGGATGAGGCTGATCGCAAATACTCCCCTGCCGACCATCAAATCTGGAATGACAAAAAATAAGATCGTCAGCGTTCCGGAGGCCAGAACGATGGCCTCTCCCAATCTTAAGGCAAAATGGGCGAATGTGAGGGTCCGGCGATAGTCATACACATCGCGCAGGTGGAGAAAAAACTGGAAGATGATGGCGATCAGGATGGCACGGGAAAAGTAATCGGAATACGCAAATTGCGAGTCCAGTGACAGACGGATGTGGGCGGCATCCAGAACGCAGCAAACAAGCAGGATGTTTTCGATAACCACCGCGCCGAATCTGCGAAACGCAAGGTATCGTCCGAAAACGCGCCACACCACTGCCACCTCCTCACTATCGCTTATGGTTGTAACTGAATATTTCGCTCATGCGGTTCCCTGTTCTTTGCTTGCATCTGTTTAGCCGATGCTGAACAGCAGAACGCAAAGACGCAAGGACGCAAGGAGATTCCATTCGGTTCGCGGGCATGGGCGGCCTTCGGCCGCATCCTTGGGCGAGCCGCGGGAGAAAGCGCAATCCTCCGGAGTAGCCGCTGCCCGCGCTTTCTCCCGCGGCTTGCCCAAGGATGCGCCAGCGCGAAGCGCTGCGCCCACGCCTGACGCTCAGTGTCGGTCTTTGCGCCCTTGCGCCTTTGCGTCTTTGCGTTTTGCTTCTTCATCCATTTGATTTGGCTAAACAATTACCTTTGCTTCCCATGTTGTTCTGAGAGCAACGCCTCAAGGACAGATTGCCCGCGCCACTTCAGAATTGCTTTCGGCCGACATGTTATCATGCAAATATCGTGTCTGACCCGATTGTTGTCGGCATGCTTCCTTTCAGATTTGGGTTTCGCCGCCGCTGCCGCACGGAGCTTTTGGGATTCCCGGTCGGGCATTCGATCGCAGAAGCGCGTTCTTGCTCGCCACGGTGTTTTCCGGGAGATCCACCTGACGCTGATTTGTGCACTGTCTGATTGAATCCTGCCCTCCCATAGTTGCTTTTCGGCATCCTCGATCTGTTCATTAAGAAACTGATCACCCCCGTCCGCCAATATCTTGCGAGGTACGCGATTCCGCGAGTATTAGAAGTCCCGGCAGGCGTCCCATAATATCACGCGTCAGGTTTCGAATAGCTGTCGCCAACAGCTGGGTATGGATGCTACCCGGCGCAATGGCGGGATGAACGACGTTGTCGATTGGATGTTGAAGGAGCCCGATGGTTTTCGCGAAATGTCATTGATATATCCGTCAATATTCTGGAATCCCCAGCCGATGAATAATGGCTGAGGAGGATGCAATTTTCGATGGCCGCCGTTAGGACCAATTCAACGTGTCTCACCAATCCCAACTCTTGGAAATCACGGGTGTTTGTCGCGATATTCATTCTCGGTGGCTTCGCGGTGCTTTATCGCGGCGTGATCGCCGGATTGATAGGAGATTGGGCATCGGACGACAATGTCTCCCACGGGTTTTTGATCGTTCCGCTAGCCCTGTTTTTCGCTTGGGAGCGGCGCAGTCTGCTGGCGGCCGCCGGACACGAGCAGAGCATTCTGGGGCTGGGTCTGATTTTGGGCAGTCTCATTGTGCTGGCTACCGGGATTCTCGGTGTGGAATTTTTCTTAACCCGGGTTTCAATGCTGGGCGTCATTGCGGGAATAGTCCTGTTTGTTTATGGGTGGCAGCACCTGCGCATCTTGGCATTTCCTATCTTTTTCTTATTATTAATGATCCCGATCCCGACCCTGATTTTTAATCAGGTGGCATTTCCTTTGCAGATGTGGGCCTCACGGTTTGGGGAAGCATTTCTCAGTCTCTGTCAGGTGCCGGTCCTGCGCGAAGGCAACGTTATTCATCTCGCCAATACCAGCCTTGAGGTTGCAGAAGCCTGCAGCGGCATACGGTCATTGCTTTCCCTTTTTACGCTCGGTATCGTTTATGGTTATTTCTCAGACAAACGATCCTGGGTCAGAGTCACCCTGGCACTTACGACGATCCCCATTGCTATTGCAACCAATGGCTTGCGTGTTTCCGGAACCGGAATCGCTGCTCATTATTTTGGACCGGCGGCGGCGCTGGGATTTTTTCATTTGTTTTCCGCATGGCTGCTATTTTTGTCGGCGTTTGTCATGCTATTTGCTGTGCATAGGTTAATGCGGTGGTCCTGGCCTCCGGACAACCGCTGACAAAATGCGGCAGTCCCGATCAGGTTGTGCTCGAGGAGAGCGCTTTGGCGGCAGCTGGTTGATGGACGCGGCGAATGCAGATTGTATGAACATGTCACAGATGCTATGTGATCAGATGCTTGATCTGGGCCTGGCGCCTGGACCCGCAACCTGGATTTCGAGCACAGCATTTGCGGGTCCTGGCTTTCCGATTTGCGCCTTTCAGGAGTCCTGGTGAGGCGCTTTTGCCCTCGGTCAATTTGACCCGATCTGCGGTGACCCGCCCTTGCTTCGGGAGTCCGAAATCGGTGTCTGGGAAAAAAGTGATTATTTATCTCGCAATTTGTTGGAGAGCTTCTTGATACGCCGGGCCATCATCGTTGGATGTCTGCTGCTTGGGGCGGCATGGCTCTTGTCGGCTGTGTCCCACTACAAGCAGGTGCCGCCTCGCAGCGCTTTTGCTGAATTTCCCGGCAGAATCGGACCTTGGACGAGCGATCAACCGATCGAGTTGGATGAGAAGGTGTTGAGGATTCTCGGAGTGGATGACTATGTCAACCGGGTCTATCTTGGATCCGATGATTCCTCGGTGGGGCTTTATGTCGGGTTTTATCGCAGTCAAGAGCAAGGATCATCCATCCATTCCCCTCTGAACTGCCTGCCCGGTGCGGGATGGGATCCAATTCAAACGAATATGGTAGAAATTTTTGTGGAATCCTATTCAACTGACACAACCTCGCCCCGACAAAGGTCCATCAAGGTAAATCAGCTTCTTATCCAGAAGGGAGTCTTCAGGCAGATAGTTTTATACTGGTACCAGAGCCACGGACGCATCATCGCCAGCGAATACATGGGGAAGCTCTATGCTGTTATTGACGCCGTACGCACACACCGCACCGATGCCGCTCTGGTACGCGTCATTTGCCCCATCGCGGGCGAGGGGAATTTGGCCCTAAAGCATGCAACAGATAAAGCGACGGATTTCACGAGGAGAATGTTTCCGTTGTTGGGTCAGTATTTGCCGGAATAGCGTAACCTTGACAAGGCAACACCCCTGGCGGCAAGCTTTCATGCCCTGGTTGCACAAGGATGCGGTCCAGTCTTTTACGGAGGTTGCAAATCGTTCAATGTATGAATGATTTCCAAGGATGCACCGCAACGATCGGCAGCCAGGAACCGGATGTTGTAAGCCGCGCGCCTTGGCGATACAGAAAACGGATGGGATAGCCGGATATTTTCGTTAACCGTCAGGACGGCCTGTCCTGAGAATTTTGGGGTCGCCCATGGGGGATTGGCGAGATTGTGATTGGCAGCACAGGAAAACCGGTGTATTTTAAATATGATCCCCCTGATCGGAGGATTTATGTATTCACGAATTCGCAATTCCCGGCCTCAATTGCTTATCGCAATCGTCATGCTCTTAGCATGGAGTTCAGCTGCCCTGGCAGCCGACATCATTCTGGCATGGGACGCGAACACAGAGGCCGATCTTGCGGGCTACAAAATCTATTATGGTAGCGGGTCGCGTGCATATGGGTCGGCTATCGTCGTCGGCAAGGTGACTACCTACACAGTGAGGAACCTGTTGCCTGGCACCTACTATTTTTCAGTCACGGCGCTAAACACTGCAGGTTTGGAGAGCGCATATTCTAACGAGGTTTCGGCCATCATCACCGGTACGACATCCAAATGCGACATGAATAGTGATGGCGCGGTGAATGTGCTCGATCTGCAAATGCTGGTCAACGCTATCCTCGGTGTGCAGGGCGCAGCTGCCAATGATATAAACGGTGACAGCCGGGTAGACGTGCTTGACCTGCAAATTCTATGCAATGTGATTCTGGGTCTCAGGAGTTGCCCATTGTGATTACCCTATCGGTTGCAGGTGGAGCGCAAAATCATTTCGCTCGCTGCCGACATGGAAAGGCTGCCCATTTAGCCATAGCGACTCTTACCCTCACTGGTTGTGGCTTTATCCATCTTTCCCGGCTTACTCCAACGCCCAGACTTTCAGTGCCGGAACAGCGTCCGGAAGCGCGGGCAGCAACGTTGATCTTGACTGTCACCTATTCGGCCGCAGCAACCGGTATTTCCAGCGTACAGTTTGACGTCGTGCTGCCATCCTCGCTCAGCTACGTATCTATCGCGGCCGGTGCTGCGGCAATGAGCGCCGAGTAAGGACGGTTTTCAGCGCCAACACCATCCAACGGAGTCGTCAGGGTCATCGTCTTCGGACTGAACCTGAACGTAATCGGTTCCGGGACGATCGCTATACTACGCCTCACCATCGCCCCCGGAACCGCTCCGGGCACGCTAGCTGTCGCAATCAGCAACGTGGTCGCCTCCAATATCCAGGGGACTGCGGTCCCGGCCTACGGAAGCGGTGGCATTATCACTAGTCACATCGGCAATCGATACTACTCCTCCCGGTATCTCCGGGGTTACCGTCAATACCGTCATGGTTAGCATCTTGCCAATGCCGTCTGGACTACCAACGAAGGCGCGGATACCCAGGTCGAATACGGTACGACCTCTGCGTATGGCAACACGACCCCGCTGAACCCGGCGCTTCGCATCAGCTCATGCTCAAGAACTGAGCGGGCTAAACCCGGTACCACTTACCATTACCGAGTCAAGTCACAGAGATGCAGCGGCGAACCTCGCCGACCTCCGTCGACTACACCTTCACGACCCTCCAAATCCCGGATAACTTCAGTCCTTCGACAACGCTCTATTATCCTCTGCTGCGAACTCCGGGGGCAGGTGAACTCGGTTCTCCGGAACAGGAATTCACCGGCCTGGGCATCACCAATCTCAACCACCAGGCGGCTCTTCTGCGGCTTACAGCGTATGGCTCAAACGGCGAGCCTTTGGGCGGGTTTGACATCCAGAATCCGGTCTACCGGGATCTGCTTCCCGGACGACAGATCCCGATCATCGATCAACAGTTGTTTGGCAGCGGCCTGGGCGGTTCCAGTTCGATGGGTTGGGTCAAAATCGAAAGCAGTGTGAATCAGGTGGCGGGTTTCTTTTTGCTGTTCAACGCTGTCGTGACAGAACTCGATGGCGCGGACATAAGCCCGGAAGCGCTGTCATCCTTCATCTACACCGAGATCGAAGACCAGGGCTTCACCGAAATTACGATCGCCAACCCCAATGGCAGCGCAACAAACCTGACCTTCCATCTGATGAAAGCGGATGGCGGCGAGCGCGCCTCTACCTCACGGAGCATGCCCGGGTTCGGATCCATTACCGCGGACCTGTTCGCCGATTTATTCCCCGGATATACTCCGGATGGGCACGAATACGTGCTGGTGACCTCAAACGGGACGGTTCTTCCGTTTGAGCTCCTCGGCAAGCATTCTCAGTTTATTGATGGTCTGAATGGCATCGACACCACTGGAGGCGCCTCAACCCTATATTGCCCGCAATATGCGGTGGGAGGCCGCTGGCACACTTCCCTTTCGGTCGTGAACCTGGATGCCACCGCAGGAACGGTTTCGCTGCGATTTTTCTCTGAGGATGGGGTCCTTTCCAAGGAAAACGTGCCAATCAGCGCTCACGGCAAGATCCGGATCGACGATCCGGAGTTTTTCAAGCCGGCCGGCGTCTCTTGGGGAATTGACCTGAAGCAGGGTTATGTGCAGATCGTCAGCAGCGGAATCAGGCTGGCCGGAAGCGTCGTGTTTGGAGACCCGGCTCATAGTACGTTTTCCGCCGCTTTGCCCCTGGTTTCCGGTCTTCAGCGGACTTCCGTGTTCAGCCAGGTCGCTTCAAATAACCAGTACTTCACCGGCCTGGCCATTCTGAACCCTCTGAACATCGAAGCAGTGGTCACGGTCGATATCTTTCAGGCGGATGGGACCCGGATTCTGTCGAACCCCGGTGCGGGTGCCCCCGATGTCAAGAATCTCGCGATTATTGACCGATGCCGAGCTTTTTCCTGCCTTGGCGGATCAGCAGATCATATCCGGGTACTTCCAGATCACCTCGGACCAGCCGGTGGCGAGTTTTGCCCTCTTCGGTACCCGCAATCTCTCCGCCCTGGCCGCCATCCCGGCGCAGGTAATCAGGTAGGCGGGAAATTTTCCCGTCTCGACTGCGCCGCAAGGAAATCGAAAATATTGAAAAAAAGACTTGTACGGTGAATAAATTATCTATATATTCAGTCTCCGGATAGAAGCCCTACAAGCTGTTGGGGATTCTGGGCCCCTGATGGAAGTTGTAAGATCAGGTTTTTCGGGATGATTTCGCGGCCGCCAGTGACGCGATCCGAAATGATGGGCCTTGGGTCTTTACGGCACTCACCCTGTAGGTAGTTGAAATCCAGCCATCCATACCCCCCCCCGGATGGCAAATTTGCTATTTCAAGCCTGAGCGACAGGATTGCTCTGATGTCGAATTGTGGGTTAATGCATCTTTTCCCGAAGGCACTGCGGGTTTTTGTGTTACTTGGCATCATCACGCCAAGCCTCAATGCGGCAGATGTAATCCTTGCCTGGAGCTCCAACAGTGAATCCGACCTGGCCGGATACCGCGTCTATTATGGAACGTCTCCGGGAGTCTACGGGACCAGCATGACGATTGGAAACCAAACCACATTTACCATCGCTGGGCTGGCAGCCGGGACATACTATTTCGCAGTTACCGCATATAATACCTCGGGTCTTGAAAGCGGATTTTCAAACGAAGTGTCCACTTCGGTAACTGCCCCGCCCCCATCGGCAAGCAAGTGTGACTTAAACGCCGACCTTGCCGTAAACGCGCTCGATCTCCAGATCCTGATCAACACTATCCTGGGAATTCAACCATTCTCTGGCAAGGGAGACTTGAATGCGGATGGTGCGTTGAATGCCCTCGACCTTCAGATTTTGGGAAACGTGATTCTCGGTATAAGGAGTTGCCCGTTATGATTAGGAATCATTCTTCTGCAGGAATGCCAAACCATGGTTCTCATTCATGGATAAGACTCAGGCCCCACCTGACAACTGTGGGTGCATTTCTGCTCGTCATCTGCGCGCTCCTGATCCCCTCTCCCGCCGCTGCCCAAACTGTGAGTGTGTCATCGGTCTCGGGGCCAGCCGGTTCGAGCGTGGATCTTACCGTCAACTTCGCGCCCGGCATCCCGAGTGTTTCAACCTTACAATTCGATCTTGGTTTTCCAAGTTCCCTCGGCTTCGATTCTGTTTTAACCGGTACCGCGGCTACGAATGCCGGCAAAAGCGCCAGTGGCAGCATCATTGCCGGGGGCGCCCGGATCCTCGTCTTTGGGCTGAATCAGAATGCGATCGGTTCCGGAGCCATTGCAGTCGCCAGGCTGAACATTGCCCCCGGTACTTCCCCCTCGGCATTTACGGTGACGATTGGCAATATCCTTGCATCTGACCCGGATGGCGGCAATATCACCGCTTTCGGCAGCAACGGGAGCGTGACTGTCACTGCACCAAGCGACATCACGCCTCCGGTCATCAGTTTAGTCAACGGCTCCGGCATCACCCAGTCAAGCGCCGTTATCGGCTGGACCACCAACGAGGCCTCCAATTCCCAGGTCGATTATGGGCTCACTACCTCCTATGGCACTTCGACCGCCATCAACTCCTCCATGGTCGTGGCTCATTCCCAGGCCATTTCCGGCCTGGCCGCTTCCACGCTCTACCATTACCGTGTGAAATCCCGGGATGCAGCCGGCAACCTGGCGACGTCCACCGACTTCACTTTCACGACATCGACGGCCCCCGACGTTACGGCACCGGTTATCAGCGGCATCAACAGCTCCAGTATCACCCAGTCAGGCGCAGTGATCGGCTGGACCACCAACGAGGCCTCCAATTCCCAAGTCGAGTACGGGCTCACTACCTCCTATGGCAGCTCAACTACGATCAACGCCTCCATGGTCGTGTCCCATTCCCAGGCTCTTTCCGGCTTGGCCGCCTCTACGCTGTACCATTATCGGGTGAAATCCCGGGATGCGGCCGGCAACCTGGCGACGTCCACCGACTTCACGTTCACGACCTCGACGGCCCCCGACATCACGGCACCGGTTATCAGCGGCGTCAACAGCTCCGGCATCAGTCAATCCACCGCCGTAATCGGCTGGACCACCAATGAGGCCTCCAATTCCCAGGTCGAGTACGGGCTCACTACCTCCTATGGCAGCTCAACTACGATCAACGCCTCCATGGTCGTGTCCCACTCCCAGGCTCTTTCCGGCCTGAATCGCCTCTACGCTGTACCATTATCGGGTGAAATCCCGGGATGCGGCCGGCAACCTGGCGACGTCCACCGACTTCACGTTCACGACCTCGACGGCCCCCGACATCACGGCACCGGTTATCAGCGGCGTCAACAGCTCCGGCATCAGTCAATCCACCGCAGTGATTGGCTGGACCACCAATGAGGCCTCCAATTCCCAGGTCGAGTACGGGCTCACCGCCTCGTATGGCAGCTCAACTACGATCAACGCCTCCATGGTCGTGTCCCACTCCCAGGCTCTTTCCGGCCTGACAGCCTCTACGCTGTACCATTATCGGGTGAAATCCCGGGATGCGGCCGGCAACCTGGCGACGTCCACCGACTTCACGTTCACGACCTCGACGGCCCCCGACGTCACGGCACCGGTTATCAGCGGCGTCAACAGCTCCGGCATCAGTCAATCCACCGCAGTGATTGGCTGGACCACCAATGAGGCCTCCAATTCCCAGGTCGAGTACGGGCTCACCGCCTCGTATGGCAGCTCAACTACGATCAACGCCTCCATGGTCGTGTCCCACTCCCAGGCTCTTTCCGGCCTGACTGCCTCTACGCTGTACCATTATCGGGTGAAATCCCGGGATGCGGCCGGCAACCTGGCGACGTCCACCGACTTCACGTTCACGACCTCGACGGCCCCCGACGTCACGGCACCGGTTATCAGCGGCGTCAACAGCTCCGGCATCAGTCAATCCACCGCCGTAATCGGCTGGACCACCAATGAGGCTTCAGATTCCCAGGTCGAGTATGGGCTCACCGCCTCGTATGGCAGCTCAACTACGATCAACGCCTCCATGGTCGTGTCCCACTCCCAGGCACTCTCCGGCCTGGCTGCTTCCACCCTTTACCATTACCGGGTGAAATCCCGGGATGCCGCCGGCAACCTGGCGACGTCGACCGACTTCACCTTCACCACGTCATCCGACGATAGCAAGGCGCCTCCGGTTATCTCCGGGATCATCGCAGCAGGCATTACCAGTTCCGGCGCTACCATTTTCTGGACCACCGATAAACTGTCCGATTCTCAGATTGACTACGGGACCAGAGTCCCCTATGCCAATTCAACAGCGGTCAATGCCGCTTTGGTTGCAGTTCATACGCAGACACTCAGCGGTCTTGCCTCGTCAACGCTCTATCATTATCGCGTAAGATCGAGGGATGCGGATGGCAACGTTACCGTATCGGCGGACAATGTCTTTACAACTCTTGCGGGCCCGGATACCACTGCCCCAACCATTACAATGGTAAGCACTTCGGGCGTTACCGCCTCCTCGGCTACTGTAACCTGGAGAACCAGTGAGTCGGCAGATTCTCTGATCCAATATGGACCGACGGCTTCGTATGGCAATTCGACCCCGCTCGATTCCACCATGGTGACGAGTCATTCACTGTCCCTCAGCGGTCTTGCGCCCAACACTCAATACCACTATCGCGTCAGATCTGGCGACGCTGCCGGCAACGTAGCCCTCTCCGGTGACTTCGTCCTGACTACTCTGACCGCGTCAGACACGGCTCCTCCCGTCATCAGCAGTGTGGTCAGCTCAGGCATCGCACAATCTTCGGCCTTCATTATCTGGTCTTCTGACGAAGCTTCCGATTCCCAGGTCGAATATGGCTCCACAACAGCTTATGGCACATCGACAGCACTCAATCCAGCTCTGGTCACGTCCCATACTCAACAACTCACCAATCTCACAGCCAATACTCTCTATCACTATCGGGTGAAATCCCGCGACGCCTTCGGCAACCTGGCCGTTTCCCCAGATTTTGTTTTTACAACTCTTTCAGCGCCGGGCACATCATCCTTGGTAATCTCTGGCATCATTGCCGTAGGGATCAAAGGTGATGGCGCCACCATTTTCTGGTCAACCAATGAACTGTCCGATTCTCAGGTCGAGTATGGGACTATCATCACTTATGGCCAAGCGACACCGGTTGCTGCCACCATGGTTACCGTTCACACCCAATCGCTCAGCGGTCTTACGCCTTCAACGATCTACCATTATCGGGTAAAATCCCGGAACGCTGAGGGCACCTTGGTGGTATCCGAAGATAACGTGTTTACGACCACTGCAGCTCTCAACGAACAGCCGCCGGCTATCGCCAGTGTTTATGTAATGGAGATTACAAAATACACGGCAACCATCGGTTGGACGACCAATGCCGCATCAGATTCCCAGATCGAGTATGGACTTACGACAGGATATGGCGCTTCGACACCGCGCAATCCATCCCAGGTCACCGCACACGTCCAGACGATCAGCGGTCTTGCCCCGGGCACGCAGTATCACTATCGAGTGAAATCCGCGACTGGAGGGAGTCTATCGGTCACCTCCACCGATTTCACGTTCTCGACCGCCGACTCCTCAACACAACAGGTGTCGTTGTACTTCCCGCGGCCCGTCAGCTCCGATGCCAATAAAGCGCCCCTGGCGGCGGATGCTTTTCTGGGATTTGCCATAGCGAATCTCGACGGTGTCACCGCAACTCTCAAGATCACGGCCTTCGATACCAACGGCACGGCCACGGCTGGCCCCAATCTCACCAATCCTGTGCAGCTGGAACTCAATCCTGGAGAACAGATTCCGATCATTGATCAGCAGATCTTCGGCGAGGGTTTAGCCGGGCAGAATTCTGTAGGCTGGATTGCCGTTGAAAGCAATGTCAACAACATTTTCGGATTCTTCATGTTGTTCGACAGCAGGCTCTCAGTCCTCGATGGAGCCGCATCTGCTGCCGCGCCGTTGACCTCGTTTGTTCTCCCTGAAATTGAAGATCGCGGCTTCACCAAAGTTCACGTGATCAATCCCGCTCAGAATGATGCTACGATCGTATTCGACCTTATGACTGCCGATGGCTACATTCGCAATTCCGAGACCGTGAGGGTCTATGCCAATGGCGCCGCGCTCCTGGATCTCTATTCTGATTTGTTTGCCCAGGAAACTCGCCAGGGTTCCGATTACATTCGCGCCACCTCGGATATGGGAGTAATCCCCTCTCAGTTGCTGGGCAGGACCTCCCAGTACATAGAAGCCCTCAATGGTCAGGATGCCACCGTGGACAGCGCCAGCCTGTATAGCCCGCAATACGCCTTCGGGGGAGGATGGCGGACCGCACTTTCAATCGTAAACCTCGATCCCACCCCGGGACAGGTCTCCTTCAGATTTTTCAGTAACGACGGCGTTCAAACGGGCATCACAAGAACTCTGCCAATTAAAGAGAATGGCAAGATCTATCTGGACGATCCGACATTCTTCCAGCCCTACCTGCCGGCGCCCGATGCCCTGAATCAGGGGTATGTGGAGATCACAACCAGTGGGATCCGGCTCACCGGCAGCGTGGTATTCAGTGATGCCGGACGAGAAACCTTTTCTTCCGCTCTTCCGTTAACCGCCAGCCTTGAGCAATCCGTAGTATTCAGCCATTTGGTTTCTAATGAGGCCTACTATACCGGCATTTCGGTTCTGAATCCGAATCCTTCGCCTGCTTTCGTGACCATCGACGTCTACGACGAGACAGGAATTCTCCAAGGCACGATATCACAGTCGGTTTTGGCGAAACACCGTTTGTCCGGTTTGCTTACCGAGTTCTTCCCGTCTCTGATCGGACAGAGCCGGAATTCCGGCTACATTCGGGTTCGGGCAGATAAGGGGATTTCCGCGTTCGCCCTTTTTGGCACCCAAAACCTATCTGCCCTATCTGCGATACCACCCCAGGTGGTTCGTTAACGCTGGCCGCGGCGGTTGCCTCTTCGTGAGGCAACCGCCCCGAACGGCTCTCCATCGCGACACTATCAGCCTCGGTCTCAAGTTATCCGGCAATCCGGTTGATGGTCGGGGCTTTGTCACGCATGAGCCGGCAGCACTCCCCGATATTTCCCTCCCTGTCAGAACTGCGCCTTCTGGTTGCGCCGATCAGTCCCTGGCACAATGAACTGCTTTAATTCCACACCTCCTGACAGACTGTCCCTTTGATGCTCGCCTGAGGCGCTTCCATTTGCGGGTCCGTGCGGCTGCTTTTGGTTGGACACAAAATCGCAAAGCGCCGCCGCTGCCTGCACCTTATACGCATTTTCGCAGACTGGACCCCTCGTCGCGGTACGGCGCCAGCGGCGAACAGGCAAAGAACGTTTGAGCGCGGATGAACGCTGACACACGCGGATTGGGATGGAGTGAATCCGCGTAAGGCGCAGGCCGCTGTCCCGCACGCCAAAGCAGCCGGCGGAGCCGGCCGCACATTTCGGCGCGCCGGCATCCGGTTCGGGACCATTTCCGAGTGTAAGTAATTACGCTTCAATTATATAGGTACAGTCGCCGCACGCGCCACTCTCTCAAGGAATTCATGTTTTGGTGACCGACGACATACTGATCAAATCCGGGCAATCGATATGCAAAATGCGAGAGTCTTCTGATGAAGGGCGCCCATGTTCCGGACCTCGTACCCTTCGTTACTCTCGTTTGACCCGTTTGATTGGCAGGTTTTACCAAAATGTGCAATTCGAAATCTGCGATCCCCCCTCGCACTCAATGCACAGTCCGATTTTGGCAACAAGGAGATCGCCATGCCTAGATTCTGCTATCCTTCGCGTAGACTATCATCTACCTGCACTCAGATCCTCCAGGCTCTTTTCGTACTAGCCCTGGGCCTGTTATGGAGCTTGGGATCGGCAGGTGCCGTGCGCGCGTTCGAACCACAGTCGAGCGCAATCCTGACGACCGGGTCAGCCAGCGCGGCAGCCGGCGCGAGCGTCGACCTCAGCATCTCCTTTGCGCCAGGATCCGGAAGCGTAAGTTCCCTGCAATTCGATTTGATGTTCTCATCATCGCTCACGTATGTATCAACATCCACCGGCTCCGCCGCAACCGCGGCATCAAAAACCGCAATTGGAAATACAATCAGCGGCGGTGTCAGAATCATGTTGTTCGACATGAATCGAAATATCCTGGGACCAGGACCGGTTGCCATCGTGCGGGTCTCGATTGCTTCCGGGGCGCCCGCGGGTTCGATTCCCATAACGATGAGTGGAGTAGTCGCCTCTGATCCCGACGGTGCCGGAGTATCGATCAACGGCGTCAATGGGTCGGTTACAGTATTGCCGCCGGCTGATACCACCCCGCCGGTTATCTCCGCCGTCACCAGTTCTTCCATCTCCTCTTCGGGAGCCACAATCAACTGGACCACCAACGAGGCTTCCGATACTCAGGTCGATTATGGTCTCACGACCTCATACAGCTCTTCGAGCACGCTCAATACCGGCAAGGTCACTTCGCATTCGCAATCTCTGTCCGGCCTTTCAGCCAGCACAACCTATCATTACCGGGTCAAGTCCAGAGATGCATCGGGGAACCTCGCCACCTCCGGTGATTTCACGTTCGCCACGTCTGCTCCCCCGGATCAAACGCCGCCGGTCATCTCAGCTGTAACTAGTTCCTCCATCTCGTCTTCCGGAGCCACCATCAACTGGACTACCAACGAGGCTTCCGATACTCAGGTCAATTATGGTCTCACGACCTCCTACAGCTCTTCGAGCACGCTCAATACCAGCAAGGTCACTTCGCATTCGCAATCTCTGTCCGGCCTTTCAGCCAGCACAACCTATCATTACCGGGTCAAGTCCAGAGATGCGGCGGGGAATCTTGCAACCTCCGGCGATTTCACATTCACGACCTCTGCAGCCCCGGACACAACGCCGCCGGTCATCTCCGCCGTGACCAGCTCAGACATCTCTTCTTCCGGGGCCACAATCACCTGGACCACCAACGAGGCTTCGGACACACAGGTTGAGTATGGGCCCACGGCCGGCTATGGCACTTCGACCACGCTCAATACCAGCAAGGTCACCTCGCATTCGCAATCGCTGTCCGGTCTTTCGGCCAGTACCACCTACCACTACCGGGTCAAGTCCAAAGATGCATCGGCGAACCTCGCCACCTCCGGCGATTTCACATTCACGACCTCTGCAGCCCCGGACACAACGCCGCCGGTCATCTCCGCCGTGACCAGCTCAGGCATTTCTTCTTCCGGGGCCACCATCATCTGGACCACCAATGAGGCTTCGGACACACAGGTTGAGTATGGGCCCACGGCCGGCTATGGCACTTCGACCACGCTCAATACCAGCAAGGTCACCTCGCATTCGCAATCGCTGTCCGGTCTTTCGGCCAGTACCACCTACCACTACCGGGTCAAGTCCAAAGATGCATCGGCGAACCTCGCCACCTCCGGCGACTATACCCTTACGACCTCTGCAGCCCTGGACACAACGCCGCCGGTCATCTCCGCCGTGACCAGCTCAGGCATCTCTTCTTCCGGGGCCACCATCACCTGGGCCACCAATGAGGCGACCGATACCCAGATTGTGTATGGACCCACGACCTCCTACGGCGCATCAACTACGCTTAATTCCAGCATGATTATGGCACATTCTCAGGCGCTTTCCGGGCTCTCCCCAAGCACCACGTATCACTATCGCGTCAAATCCGCCGACGCCGCCGGAAACATTGCCACCTCAGCCGACTTCACCTTCATGACTCTGGCGGCACCGGACACGACGATGCCGATAATCTCCGCTGTGACCAGTTCCGCCATCTCCTCTTCCGGGGCCACCATCACCTGGGCCACCGATGAGGCGACCGATACCCAGGTTGTGTATGGACCCACGACCTCCTACGGCGCATCAACTACGCTTAATTCCAGCATGATTACGGCACATTCTCAGGCGCTTTCCGGGCTCTCCCCAAGCACCACGTATCACTATCGCGTCAAATCCGCCGACGCCGCCGGAAACATTGCCACCTCAGCCGACTTCACCTTCACCACTTTAGCGGCCGCCGACACCACACCACCGCTCATTTCCGGGGTCAACAGTTCGGCAATCTCAACTGCGGGCGCTACCATCACCTGGCATACCAGCGAAGCCTCAGATTCACAGGTCGAATACGGCACGTCCACGGCATACGGGTCTGCGACCGCCCTGAACGCAAGCATGGTCGCGGAGCATGCCCTCGCGCTAAACGGACTGAATTCAGGCACCACATATCATTTCCGGGTCAAGTCCAAGGATGCCAATGGTAACCTCGCCGTGTCAGCCGACTTCAGCTTTGCCACGACGGCAGCAGCCGATACGACGCCTCCGCTAATCACCGGAGTGGCGGCCAACAATACAACCAGTTCAAGCACCGCCGTCAACTGGGCCACAGATGAGAACGCCGATTCGCAGGTTGAATATGGAACCACCTCATCATACGGCAGTTCAACTCCGATGAATCTGAGCCTGATTAAGACTCACCAGCATAGCGTAAGCGGCCTGGCGGCAAACACGATGTATCACTTCCGTGTCCGATCCAGGGATGCGGCCGGCAATCTCGCTATTTCCGACGATCGCACCTTTGCCACGCCTGCCGGATCGAACGATAATCCGCCCGCACTATTCAATATCAATGTCACGATGATCACATCGCGCGGCGCTACGATTGCCTGGGCCACCGATGTCCCGTCCGATACCCAGATTCTTTACGACACAACCCCCGACTGCGGCCTCAAGACGAGGCTTGCCAGGGCACTGACAATCCGGCACGAGCAAAACCTGAACAGTCTGCGTGCCAGCACGACCTATTATTACCGCGTCCAGTCCAGAAACTCTGCTGGCAGCCTTGGCATTTCCGATACACGGAGTTTTCGCACCGCTCCGCTGAAATCCCGCAAATTCATTTATCCGCGCCTGAAGATGCGATCCGGGATGAAGAACGGCCTGAGCACCACCCAATTCACTGGGTTCGCCCTGGTAAACCTGGGGACCACAGAGGCCGTGCTCACGTTTTCCGCCTATGATGAAACCGGCGCCGCCATTTCGGGACCCGACATCACCAACCCCGTCGATCGCGTGCTTCCAGCCGGCGGACAACTTCCCGTAATGGACATGCAACTGTTCGGCAGCGGCCTGGCGGGCAAGAACGCCGCCGGGTGGATGGAGGTCACAAGTAACAGCGATGCGGTAACCGGTTTCACCCTGATTTTTGACGCCGACCTGTCGGTGATGGATGGGGCGCCGGTCGCGGCCGCGCCGATGACTCAATTCATATTTGCGGAAATCGAGGAACAGGGCTACACCGATATCAATGTAGCAAACGCAAATCAATTCCAGGCCACCATCCGCTTCCAGCTCATGCAATCCAACGGCATGCTTCGCGCTCAGACAACGAGGACGGCAAACGCTTATGGTGGTGTCGCCGAATCGTTCTCTTCGCTCTTCCCTGGCATCACTCCCGATCCCACTGACTATATCCGCGTGATCTCCGATTCCGGGATCGTCCCCTTCCAAATGATGGGCAGGATGTCCCAATACGTGGAAGCGCTGAACGGACTGGATTTTGAGGATGCCGGTACCACTCTCTACTCTCCGCAATACGTAGTTGGCGCCGCCTACCGGTCAACACTGTCGATCACTAATCTCGATGAAAGCGGCGGAAGCATCACCCTGCGCTTTGTGGGAGACGATGGAGCGCAAATCGGTGCCACCCAAGTCTTGCCCATAGCGGGCAACGGCAAGGTTTACGTTTCTGATCCGTCGTTCTTTGGCATCCCAGGGAACGACACCGCTCAAGGCTATGTGGAGATCTCCAGTTCTGGCCCCAGGTTGGCAGGCAGCATCGTTTACGGAGATCCGGAACGGACCACATTCGGTACCGCTCTGCCACTCGTGGCCAATCTGGCGGAGGAGATGATCTTCAGCCATGTGGCTTCAGACCAGACATATTTTACCGGCCTGGCGATCCTTAACCCGAACGATGAGGAGGTCACAGCAAAGATCGACCTTTATAAGACGGATGGCAGCCTCGATGACACCATCACGGTGACGATTTCGGCCAGAAACCGCCTGTCGAAGCTGTTGCCGCAGATCTTCCCCTCCCTCGTGGGTCAGGATCGAATCTCAGGCTACATCCGGGTAACCGCGGATCTGCCGATTGCCGGCTATTCCGTTTTTGGCACTCATGATCGCAATGCAATGTCCGCTGTTCCGGCGCAGATCATCCGGTGAGGTCCACAACCCGGGCGCCAATACCACCAAATGACCGGCAGGTGCGCCTGCCGGTCACCTGCATAGGCCGGTTGGGCACAAGAGTAGATCCCCGGTGGCCCGATGGGACCTTCAGCCTTTCCATTTGCGTGAATGCGTACTTCAAGGTCACATCCATCGGCCGGGACCGACATTCAAGCTTCTCGCCTTGAGCTTCCCAAAGCTTTTTTGAGGGGAACTGTCCTGATTTGTGTGCGAAGGATGGTGCCGAAGGGGGGACTCGAACCCCCACGAGCTTAAGCCCACTAGACCCTGAACCTAGCGCGTCTGCCAATTCCGCCACTTCGGCACTGTCGGGAGCATATCTTAGGGTGCCAACCCAGGCTTGTCAATGGCGTTGGCAGCTTTATCCGATCTAATTCTCTTTTCTCGTTTCGATCGCCAGCATTGCCGGGTGCCGCGTCCATGATGGAAAAATCAGCGCCCATCTCCGCGGATCCTGTCGTTTCATGGATTCCGGATCGATTCCCATTTTTTGGGCCTGTTCCAGGGCAATCGCCCCCTTCTCCACCTCACCTCGCGCGTTCAGGGCCGTCGCATACAGGTACTGCAGCATTCCCTGCTCCTGATGAGCTTTGACCAGTTCATCGAGCACTGATAACGCCGCCTCCTGGTCCCCTTGCAACCGGCGCAAAATCGAAAGGTTCAGGCCGACCGTGAGGTCGGTTTTTGCCAGTTTCCGGGCCGTGATCAGACATTGCGCAGCAAGGGCATATTCTGACCGTCGCAAATAGGCAACCCCAATATTATTAAGCACCTCCAGCGCCTGATGACGAGCCAGGACCGCATTGTAGGCTTGAATGGCATCCCCGAGGTTTTCCTGTTTCAAATAGCAGGTTCCGAGCATAAACTGAGCATCCAGAAAGCTTTGTGCCGCCCTCAGCGACGGCTTCAAATATTGGATTGCCTTGGTGCAGTCGCCGTCCTCAAAATAGTACGACCCGAGCAAAAATGCAGCCTGAGGAAAATCCCGGTAGGCTTCGATTGCCTTCAGAAGCATGCGGGTACGATCCGCACTGTCGCCTGCGGTCAGGCAATTGATAAATTCGGCATAAGCATTGTTCGGCACCGCGCGGATCCGTAACCGGAAACTCTCCCGAGTCACGGCGCCATTGCGCCCGTCATCGGACACCGTCAGCCAGGCAAGCTCATTCTCAAGCTGAGGCAAGGCTGAGGCGGGTCCATTCGCTACCATAGGGCCGCTGAGCTTCAATGATCTGACGTCTAGCACTCGCAGCTCTATGCGAAGATTATCCTGAGTCCCCGAGTAACTGCCGAAAATCATGCGATCCGCTCCCACGCGCTGCGACACCCGGATCATGCTGGCACGGCTCAATGGTGTATGCGGAGGCAGATCGGAAGCTTCGACGAATCTCACCCGCTCTTCCCAGCTGATGGTATCAATGCCCGGCATCTGGCATTCTTCAGACAAAGCAAGGGCAAACCCTTCTCCAATCCATGACAATGCCGGCTGCCTGGTCTGATTATCGAGCGGAAATATCAGAAAGGTCGTGTCGGCAAAAGCTGGAGCGGCCAGCCACAGAAGGAAAACCATCGTCTTAAAGAAGAGCTTACGCACGAAACTTGATACCACGCCGCTACCCGCGAATTCAAAAAAAAGTGACCTCACTCCCACGCATGGCGAATCTCCCATCGGTCCGGGGGTGCCGTCGAAGGTTAAGATCTGTTTCTGGTTCGGCAAGCCTGAATTGCAGGAACGCCTGTATCAGGCTTGTCAGAGCCGGTGCGAACGCTTACAATAAAGAGGACAGGGAAACATAATGAAAAAACTCGCGGTTCTTCTTGCAATTGCATTTCTTTTGAACGCTACTTTGCTGGCATTGGAAGCAGGGCAGTTCCGGCTCATGTCCCTGGCCAACGCAAACAAGATGATTTTGATTTCACAGAGCCCGGAAAAGCCCAAATATCTCCTCGATGCTGCAACAGCAAAGATCACGGTGGATGGCAAGCCTGCCGAATTCAAGGAGTTGTCACGCTACAGCATTGTAAACGTGAAGTTTGAACTCAAGAAAAGCAATAAGGATGGAATCTCCATCGACGGTACGGCGATGGAAATTCGCGTCCTCACTCCCGAGCAGCCTAAGAAGATTGGACTCCCAACCTGGTGATTCCGTCCCCGCCTTCTTCTAAAATCAGAACCGCATCCCAAGTCGCCAGCTCGAGACTTGGCTGAGACGCAGGCCGTTCGCCTATTATTCGCTAAGGTCTTTCGCAAACGCACGTATAGCATTACGCGCTGTTGGAATTCGCTCATCCCGGAGAGCTTTTGGGAAACGGAAGAACGCGGATGAAAACGGATCGGATGCGTGTTCATCCGCGTTCTTCCGTTTCCCTGGAGTCCGTATTGGCCGTCCATGGCGAAAAATCGCGCCAAGAATTCACTTCACCGCTGCTCCCCAATGTGCTAATAATTCAATTGGCTGCAGGCTCCATGGTTCCCGAGCAGGAATCCATAAGCTATTAATATACTAGCAGTTATGCCTATTCTGGCATTCGGATCGCCGGCGACGCGATCCCGCCGGGGGACCTGACGCCCTGAGGAACATTTCTGCGATCTGACCCTCGTTTTGGAGTCTCCATGACTTCGACTCTGCAATACGAAGATAACTGGGAAACCGAGAGATATGCGCTTCTGACAACGCGCGTTTGCGATTTAAAACTAAGTTTTACGGATACGCTGTTATCTAAGTGTATTAAAAAGCTTTATGACGAATTAGCTCTAAAAAAACTTCTGTTCCGCCCTCGCTATTATTTTACCTGCGAAGGGGACGAATGGGGGTGCCCAAATCGCGTCCCCATCATCGGCATTCCATTTCACCTCGCAGACAATCGCCTGACTCGTATTGAAAAGGAAATGGGGTACACAAGCTATGACAAGAGCGATTTTATGTGGCTCCTGCGGCACGAGAGCGGGCACGCCCTTAACTATGCCTATCAGCTGTACGCAACCCCGGAGTGGAAAGAAATATTTGGTGATTTCAACAAGGCTTACCCTGAAAACTTCAGATTCAAGTTTAACCCATACAGCCGAAATTATGTGAGGACCCAGGGTGATCCAAAATACTATGCCCAGGCACATCCGGACGAGGATTTTGCTGAAACCTTTGCCGTATGGCTTACTCCGCGCGCGAATTGGAGGGTGGCATATCGCAACTGGCCAGCCATCAAGAAACTTGAGTATCTTGACAGCGTTATGGAAACGCTCAGATATAAGAAGCCCCAGATCGTCTCTGGAACCCTCGATTCCCCCTATCACTCGAAGACCTATACTCTCATCGAGTATTATGGTGAAGAGCTCGACGATTACAAGGACAATGCTCTGGGCATATATGATGAAGATCTAAAGTGGATTTTCCCGGTTCAGTCCGGAAATGGGCACAACGAATATACCCCGGCCAAGGACCTGATCCGAAAGAACCGTCGCTTTTTGATTGCGACCATAGCCAGCTGGACCGGAGCGCGGGAGAAGGTGGTTGCGCCAGTAGTGAACAAATTCTTTCAGCGTTGCCGGGATCTGGGATTGAATATGCCGGCAGAGGATGAAAAGCACCGTCTCGCATCCCTGACGGCCTTGGGGACGACGGTAGTCATGAATTACCTGCACACCGGCCGGTACATCCCCGACTAAGGGCCTGTCAAGAAATAACGTTTACACTTTGGCGCGAGCGCCGCGCCCTCGGCTCCGGCGGGCAGATGCCAGGCGCCGCGACGCAGGCGATGTGGTGACATCGTCGAGGAGCGGCAACGCCGCAGATGCCCGCCCGCCGCCGCGCCCCTGCGGGCTGCGGCCCGCAGGCCCGCTGGCCGCGTTGCTCACTCCTTACATACCACCACGGGTATGCTCGTCGCTCGCGCCTTGCCAGCGGGCCTGGGGGCCTGCAGCAAAGTGCAAACGTTATTTCTTGACAGGCCCTAAAGGCGAGGCTGTAGCCTTTTAGGCTGCAGGCTGTGAGCAAAAGCTTCGAAAATGATGCTTGCGGGGACCAGTTCAACCATCCTGGAATATTGGCAATAATCCATCCGGTGTCATTTTCCTCTGACAGCCTGCAGCCTAAACACCTACAGTCTGTCATCTACTATCCAAAGAAGAGCTTCATCGAATCGGATGTAAGCGTTTGAATGCGATCCCAGAAGAACATCAAGCCGGAGGTCGGCAGCAGCATCATCCAGACAAGCGCCTGAGTTCTCCACGAGAGCCGGATCGCGCCCGTCTCGGCCCCCTCGCCGGCCGGGTCGATAATCATGGTCTTGATGACCCGCGCATAGTAGTAAACCGCGATTACGCTGTTCAGCGCGCCAACCACGGCAAACCAGGCGAGATTGCGGTTGACCGCAGCTCCGAACACGTAGAGCTTTCCGAAAAATCCGGCAAACGGAGGGATACCCATGAGCGAAAGCATGAAGATCGTCATCGCGATCGTCAGGAACGGAGATCGGCGCCAGAGGCCGCGGTAGTCGCTCAAATTGAAGCTTCCGGTTCGATTATAAACCTCGATCACGATGAGGAACGCTCCCAGGTTCATGAACAGGTAGGTAATCAGGTACACCAGTACCGCCTGCAATCCCTGGGCCGTCATTACGACGGGTCCCATCAGTATATAGCCGGCATGTGCGATCGAAGAGTACGCCAGCAGGCGCTTCATATTTTCCTGGCGCAGGGCGGCCAGATTGCCGAGGGTCATGGTGACGACGGAGATGATCAACAAAAGTAGCGGCCAGTTCATGGAGGAGAAGGTGCTCCAAACCGAGCCCCCGCTACCGGTATTCGAAGCGCCGCTCAGAAAAAACCTCATGAGAGTCGCGAAACCTGCGGCCTTGGGAGCCACGCTCAGGAAGGCGGTTACCGGTGTAGGCGCTCCCGTATACACGTC
The DNA here is from genome assembly GCA_963824985.1 of Terriglobia bacterium. Lineage (GTDB taxonomy): Bacteria > Acidobacteriota > UBA6911 > UBA6911 > UBA6911 > JAFNAG01. The sequence goes on along the minus strand of CAWGRQ010000036.1, from coordinate 134,236 downwards.
GGGACACCAGAAATGGAATGGGACGGCGGCGATCTTGAATCCGAATCCCGCCAGGATGAGAACAGTTGCCACGAGAAGCATTGGGGCAGAGTCCCCCGTACCCGTTTGGGAGAGCGCCTCTCGAATCTGATACATCTTGGTCGTGCCGGTGAGGCCGAACAGGAGAGTAATGCCATAGAGCATGGATCCGGTCGAAACCGATCCAAAAAGGATGTATTTCAGGGAAGCTTCGTTGGACTGCCGTTGGTTGCTCAGATATCCGACCATGATGTAGCTGCAAAGCGATACCATTTCCAGGGACAGGAACAGCATCAGCATGTCGACGGCGGAAGCCAGCAGGATCATTCCCAGCGTGACTCCCAGAAGCAGCGTATAAAATTCCCCGATGTGCTGCCTGGAGAGCTCTCGGGAGCCCGGAGCCGCCAACAGGATCAGAAACGAAGTAAGAATCAGGAAGGCCTTGAAAAACACCGCCATCGGATCCAGTGCCAGCATGCCGTAAAAGAGAGTCCCCTCGGGGGCAGCGAACAGCGGCACGGTAAATGCCAGCGCCAGCAACAGACCCAGGGCAGCGACAAAAAACGTGGCCCCCTTCCGGATCCCGGGCATCATCAGATCCACGACGATGACGGCGAGCAGCGTCACCGAGATCGTAATCTCGGGAAAAAAGGCATTCAGGTCTTGAAACATCAGTGGATTCATGACTTATCCCTTGAGCGTGTCTGCCTTATCCAGGTTCACCGATCGCAGCAACCGGTACATTGACAGGACGATGGCGAGCGCCACGGCGGCTTCGGCGGCGGCAATGACGATTACAAACACCGCGAACAGCTGCCCGTCGAGATTCGCCGTTGCAAAGCGCGAGAAGGCCACCAGGTTGATGTTGGCCGAGTTCAGGATGAGTTCGATACCCATCAGGACATGCACGGCATTCTTGCGGGTCAGAACCGCCATGATGCCCAGTGAGAACAGCGCGGCACTGATAACGAGATAGTGCGTGAGTCCAATCATTCGGATCTTCTCCTGACGATCATGGCCGCCCCGATCAGGGCGATCAGCAGAAAAATCGATGCCAGCTCAAACGGAAGGATGTACTCCTTCATGAACAGCTCCCCGATGCCTGCGGTGGTTGGATTCATAGGCCCCGCACCCTGTCCATGCCAGGTGGTGCGCAGCATGACGCCCACCAGAGTCAGGAAGACGACTGTGACCAGGGCCAGGCCCGGCCAGAACTGGTAGGTTTCCGATTTCAGACTCATGTCGTAGAGCTTGTGCGTCAGCATGACTCCGAAGATCAGCAGCACCAGGATCCCACCCACGTAGATCACCATCTGGGCGGCAGCCAGAAAATCAGCCCCCAGGAGCACGTAAAGCGCCGCAACCCCAAAGAGAGTGAACAGCAAGGCAAAAGCGGAGTGAATCAGGTTGCGCGAAAACACAACGACGACTGCCGATAAAACCGTCATCGCCGCGAAACAATAAAAGACGATCTGAGTCAGTATGTTGGCGTCCATAATTTCAGGCCTTGTCTGCCGGCGATTCCTTGCCCGGTTTGGCTGACTGCGGTTTATCAACGGCGAAGTGATATACATGGTCCTTCTTGTCGTAGACCGAGTATTCGTACGCCGTGGTCATCACCAGACAATGAGTCGGACATGGAAATGTGCAGAGGGAGCAATAGCAGCAGAGCGTCATGTCGATGTCGAACAGATAGGTGCGCAGCTTGATCGGCGTTCCGTCTGAAGCAAAGATCGCCGGTTCTTCCTTGCCGCGCTTCTCTGTTTCAATGAAGATGCAGTCGGTCGGGCAAGCACGTGCGCACTGCCCGCACCCGATGCAATCCTCGATCTTATTGAACAGCCGTGCCCTCGAACGTGCCGGCATCGGCCATTTTTCCGTCGGGTACTGGAGCGTAACCGAGCGGGTAAATAAATGAAGCCAGGCCACCCACATCGAGCGGGCAATCGTGGCGATTCCAAGCCCGACATCCCTGAAATAAGTCCTCATAATGATAAGCCTCTCGGTAACCCTTGGTAATCCAAGGCTTTACCCGCTTACTGATGCGCGCGAATCCGACCCGTCCAATCCAACCCTCATTACCAGTAAACCGCCATAAAGCCGACACCCAGAACCAGGATGAACGAAGCCGGCAACAGCACTTTCCAGCAAACATACATAAGCTGATCGACACGCAGGCGCGGCAGCGACCAGCGCAGCCACATCTGAACAAAGATCAGTGCCACCGCTTTAACAAAGAAAAGGATCGGCCCCGGAACGAGCTGCGGGCCCAGCCGGGCTGGAATCACCTGCGTCCAACCGCCCAGGAACAGAGTGGTAGCGACACCAGCGACTACAATCATGTTCGCATACTCCGCGAGAAAGAAAAACGCGAAGCGCATGCCAGAGTATTCCGTATGATAGCCCGCCACCAACTCCGACTCCGCCTCCGGAATGTCGAATGGAGTGCGGTTCACCTCCGCCAGCGAGCTGATGAAATAGATGAAGAACGCCAGGAAGGTGAATGGATTCCTGAAGATAAACCAGTTCTGGATCCCGCCGGCCTGGGCTTTGACGATGTCCTGCATCGACAGGCTGCCGACGAGGATCACCACCGTCATGATGGAAATAGCCGACGGGATTTCGTAGCTGACAATCTGCGCCACGGAGCGCATCCCGCCGTAGAGCGAATATTTGCTGTTCGAAGCCCACCCGGCCATCATGATCCCGACCACGGCCAGACTGCCGACCGCGAGAATGTAAAGCACCCCGATGTTAAGATCGGAAACGATCGAGGAGGCACCAAAGGGGAGAACCACAAAGGCGGCAAATGCTCCCAGGAAAACGATGAACGGGGCCGTCTTGAACAGGACTCTGTCCGTGGCGGCCGGAATGATGTCTTCCTTAAGGAGGAGCTTGAGCGCATCGGCAATCGTTTGCGCCCACCCGTGCCAGCCGCCCACATACATTGGCCCCAGCCGGTCCTGCATGTGCGCCGACACCTTTCGTTCCAGCCAGACCAGAAAAAGCACGACCAGGGCCAGCAGGGTAAAAATTAGAACGCTGCTCACCAACATCGGCAGCGCCGCCCGCAGCATTTCAGGCAGAGCGTCGTATTTCGGTATCAACTGCAGCAGGTGCGCGATGGATTCCATCCGTCTTCCCTCAAATAGATTTACCGGTCGATCTCACCCAGAACGACGTCAACGCTTCCCAAAATCGCGACGATGTCGGCGATCATGGCCCCGCGACTGATTTCGCGGAACGCGCTCATGACCGTGAAGCACGGGGATTTCACCTTGACACGATAAGGCTTGAGGCTGCCGTCACTGACGATGTAATACCCGAGCTCGCCTCGAGGAGCCTCGGTTCTAAAATATATCTCTCCGGCCGGAGGCTTGATTCGCTTCGGGATCGTTTCCTGAACATCGCCCGGGGTCATTTTGGCCACCGCCTGTCGGATGATCTTGCAGCACTCCTTCACCTCCCGGATCCGGACCATGTACCGGTCCCAGCAGGAGCCGACCGGCCCATGCTCTCCAAGGCCGACGGGAACCTCGAAATCAAACTCTTCGTACCCCAGATACGGCTCGTCCTTGCGGACATCAAACTTCACACCGCTGCCACGCAAGTTCGGCCCGGTCACACCGTAGCTCATGGCCACCTCGGGCGACATGATGCCCACATTGGCCGTTCGCTTGATGAATATGTAATTGTCGGAAAGCAGCTGATTCAGCTTGTTAACGTGCGGCTCGAACTTGTCGACAAATTTGATGACCTTGTTTTCAAAACCCGGCTGGACGTCGCACATCAATCCGCCGATCCAGTTGTAGTTGTAAAGCAGTCGAGCGCCGCAGGTCTCCTCAAAAATATCCAGGATCTCCTCGCGATCGATGAAACACCATAAAAACGGCGTAAACGAACCGATGTCGTTGCCATAGGTACCGGCGGCAATCAGGTGGCTGGCGATGCGGTTCAGTTCCGCCATGATGATGCGGATACAGCGAACCCGATTGTTCACCTGGATCCCCATCAGTTTCTCAACCGCCAGGACGTAACCGAGCTCCTGGTTCATGGCGGCGCAGTAATCCATACGGTCGGTGAAAGGGATCACGCCGGGATAGTCGATGCTCTCGGCATGCTTTTCGAAACAACGATGGAGATACCCGATGTGCGGAATCGCCTCGGCGACCACCTCACCGTCGGTCTTGAGCTCTAGACGCAGAACCCCATGCGTCGAGGGGTGTTGCGGCCCCATATTCAGGGTCATGATATCGCCGCTATACTCTACTTGCATCAATCCTCCTAAACGGGCATATCACGATAGCTCTTTGGGAATTTGTAGTCTTTGCGCAGCGGATATCCCTCCCAATCATCGGGGCAGAGAATCCGCCGCATGTCGCTGTGCCCCTCGAATACGATCCCAATCATGTCGAAGGCCTCGCGTTCGTGCCAATTCGCCACGCCCCAGACAGATTCCACCGTGTGCACACGAGGCTCCTCACGGGGCAACCGACACTTCAGGGAAAAGCGATGTCGGTGCTTCATGGAGTAGACTACATAGACGACCTCGATCCGGTCCTTGTAGTCAACCCCCGCCAGGCACTCCAGGTGGTCCATCGCCAGGCGTTCATCGTGGCGCGCGAACTGGCATACTGCCAGGATTTCCCCGGGTGCCACGACGCAGAAGGGGCTCGGTCCATCCAGTTTTGATTCGAGTATCTTCGCGCCGAATTGCGCGCTCAGCAGGGCGGCGATCTCCTCTGGCTTCATGCGGCACCCCCACTTTTCTTGGCGATGGTTTCTTTCCTGATCTTCTTTTGCAGCTGCATGAGTCCTTCCAGCAGCGATTCCGGGCGGGGAGGGCATCCCGGAACATAGACATCCACAGGGATGACTTCGTCCACGCCTTTGAGCACGTGGTAGCCGTACTGCCAATAGGGGCCGCCATTGTTGGCACAGCTCCCCATCGAGATGACATACTTGGGCGCCGGCATCTGGTTGTACAACCTCTTGATACGCGTCGCCATCTTGAGTGTGACGGTCCCGGCCACGATCATCACATCGGCCTGGCGCGGCGTCCCGCGGAATACCTCCGCTCCGAACCGGGCGAGATCGTACCGTGACGCGCCGGTCGCCATCATCTCGATCGCGCAGCAGGCCAGCCCGAACGAAAGCGGCCACGGCGAATTGGAACGGGCCCAGTTGAAGATCCAATCCAGGGACGTGATGAAAACATTGTCCTCAAATTTTCCCTCTAATACTCCCATCGTGATCTCCTCAAAACCACCGGCACCAGGATCACACCACCCGCGCGCTACCCGTTTATGTCATGCACGTCGTGCGGCTTGACCCACGCCAGATCACCCTTCCTCCAGACATAGGCCAGACCGATCACCAGGATCCCAATGAAAATCAGGCCTTCTATGAATGCGAACGGACCCAGAGATTTAAAGACCACCGCCCAGGGCAACAGGAAGATGATCTCGACATCGAAGATGATAAAGATCAGGGCACAGACATAAAAACGGATGTTGAACCGTATCCAGGCGGTTCCTTCCGGAACCTCCCCGCATTCGTATGGGATGTACTTGTCTTCCGCGTCCTTACCCGCCGGACGCAGCAATCGAGCAAGGAGAAGTGCAACCGAAAGCAGGGCCAGGCCAACCACCAGAAACATCAAAACCCCAGAAAAGCCGAAGAGCATAATTCTACTCCCATTGCCGTGCGGACGGCGAACCGGATCCCTGAATGTACAACCGTGCTACCTTACTCATCCAACGGCTATCTTGCAATGAAATTTTGGAGCGAATCGAGGGCGTCCGACGGATGTAAGTTAACTGTTTATAATACCTACGCCTTGATCCGGGGTCAAGACAAAAGGGGGATAAAGGGTGTAAGAATTGAGAGTGCAATCCGGGGAATTCCAAACAAAAACGCCACGGATTACACGGATTCCACAGATTTGTTATGAACATTCCCGATCGTGCACTGTGACCGCCATGGGAGTTTCTCTGGCCCTGCTTTTTAACAGCGGCGCCGGGTCGCTCCAGTTCCAACATTGGATCCGCCAGGTTCATAAAATCTGTGGAATCCGTGAAATCCGTGGCGTTTTTTCTTTGTGGCCTGATTCACGCCGAAGGCCGTTACCTCCCACTTTCGAAGAGCCGGTTTGGCATCGCGCGGCTTGCATTGCCATGGAGCTTATTTTAGTATCAGGTTTGCTGCCACGGTGCGGCTGACGTGGTACCCGATTCATCGCTCAAAAACCCAACGAGGGCGCAAAATATGAGGGCAATACGTTTCCACGAGCATGGCGATGTCGATCGCCTGTCCTATGAAGAGGTTCCGGATCCCGTTGCCGGACCCGCGGAAATTGTGGTCCGGGTCAGAGCCTGTGCGCTCAATTATCTGGATATCTGGCAGCGCAAGGGGTTGCCCGGTGTGAAGATACCACTTCCCCACGTTTCGGGAAGTGACATTGCCGGCGTCATCGAGAGCGTCGGCGAAGGCGTGAGTCATGTCTCGCCGGGGGACAAGGTGCTTGTAAATCCCGGACTCTCCTGCATGCACTGCGAGGCCTGCTATGCGGGACATGATAATCAGTGCCGCGACTATACCGTTCTTGGCAATTATTTTGATGGCGGGTACGCCGAAATGGTTAGGGTGCCGGCCGTCAATGCCCTCCCCTTTCCGGAAGCGCTCGAGTTTGCCGAAGCTGCGTCCATCCCCCTGGTATTCATGACTGCCTGGCACATGCTGGTGACTAGGTGCGGTTTGAAAGCCGCAGAGGATGTGCTGATTCTTGGCGCCGGCAGCGGTGTCGGCAGCGCTGCGATCCAGATCGCCAGGCTCTTCCACGCCCGGATCATCGCTACCGCCGGAACCGATGCCAAGCTTGAAAAGGCGCGCTCGCTGGGCGCAGATCAGGTTATCAATCACAACCGACAAAAGATCCGTGACGAGGTCCGGCAAATCACTGGAAAACGCGGCGTGGATATTGTCTTTGAGCACATAGGCGCCGCCACCTGGCAGGACAGTGTCAGCTGCCTGGCCCGGCATGGACGACTGGTAACGTGCGGCGTAACAACGGGATACGATGTGCAACTCGATTTGCGCCACTTGTTTGCCAAGGAAATTTCGCTGATCGGGTCCTATATGGGATCCAAACACGAGCTTCTCGAAGTGCTTAAGCACGTCAGGTCCGGGATGCTGAAGCCGGTCGTCTCCGACGTTCTTCCCCTGAGGGAGGCAGCCCGGGCACAGAAGATGATGGAGCAGCGCGAACATTTCGGCAAAATCGTACTCGCGGTCGGATAGTGAAGAAACCTGATAACCGCCTGCATCCTCTCATAACCTAAAAACGAAGGATGCGGGCTGACCCTTCAGCGGCATGGGGCATCACCGCGGCAAACACCAGTACGGGATTATGAGACAACGGAGATAGTTCATATGTTTTTGTTTGGCTTGGTCCTTATTGCGGCGATGGCTCTTTTCACGTTCAGCTGCCTGCGTCTGGTCAAAGCCCTGCAGATCGGCCGCAAAGATGACCGTTGCGACCGGCCGGGAGCCAGGATCGGGAACGTCCTCCGGGTTGCATTCGGGCAATCCAAGCTGCTGCGTGAACCGTTCGCCGGAATCATGCACTTCATGATTTTCTGGGGATTCATCATCCTTCTCTCAGCCGTCCTGGAAGCTCTGGTGCAGGGCTTCCTGCCCGGCTTTTCGTTGCGCATGCTGGGAGTGTTCTTCCCTCCGCTAGCCATCCTCCAGGAGCTGATCGGAATCCTGGTGATCATCGCCTGCCTGATCGGCCTCGTGCGGTGGTATCTGGTTCCGCCGAAACGGTACTTCGGCCCGGAGATCACCGGACATGTGCGCAACGATGCCACGTTCATTTTGGGACTGATCCTGATCATCATCGGTTCGATGTTTGGAGCCAACGCCGCTCACATGACGGTGTCCGGCGACCTGCATCCCGCGCGCTTCGTGTCACTCCAGATCGCACCGTTCATTCCCTCCGATACCGGAGAATTCTGGTACGGGTTGTTCTGGTGGATTCACATTGTCTTCGTCCTCGGCTTCCTGAACTACCTCCCCTATTCAAAGCACCTCCACGTACTGACATCGATCCCAAATGTTTATTTCGCGTCGCTTGAGCCGCAAGGCCGCCTTTCGAAGCTCGACCTGGAAGATGAACAGGCCGAGAAATTCGGCGCCGATGACATCCGCGACCTGACATGGAAACAGCTGCTTGACGGGTTTACCTGCACGGACTGTGGCCGGTGCACCTCCGTATGCCCGGCCAATAACACCCAGAAAATGCTGAGCCCGCGCAAGATCATCATGAACATCCGGCAGCGCACGGCCGAGCTCGCGCCGCATTTGCGGTCCCGCACCTTAGATCCGCCCAGGGAGCTGCTCGATCATCGACTCTTGGACAATTTTGTCACCGACCAGGAGTTGTGGGCGTGCACGACTTGTCGCGCCTGCATGGAGGAATGTCCCGTCAGCATCGAACACGTCCCTGCAATCATGGACATGCGCCGTTTCCTCGTGTTGACAGAATCCCGTTTTCCCGAGGAACTTACGGGCACTTTCAAGAACCTGGAGACCAACTATTCGCCCTGGGCCTTCAGCCACGAAACCCGCGCTGATTGGGCTAAAGGCCTCGGTGTGGCCACAATGGCTGAATCCGGGGGCGCAGGCATTGACCTGCTGTACTGGGTTGGGTGTGCCGGATCCTACGACCAGCGCTACCAGAAAGTCAGCCGCGCCATCGTCAAGCTCCTTTCCGCCGCCGGAATCCGGTTTGCGATTCTCGGAACCGAAGAAAAATGTAATGGGGACCCGGCCCGGCGGGCCGGAAACGAGTATCTCGCCCAGATGCTGATCGCAGAAAACGTCGAGACCCTGAACCGTTACGGCGTCAAGAGAATCGTGGCCAGCTGTCCTCACTGCTACAACACGATCAAGAATGAGTTTCCGCAATTCGGCGGCTCCTATGATGTCGTTCATCACGCCGCTCTCCTTGATGAACTTGTACATTCCGGCCGGCTCAAGATCGGGAACCAAACCCGCAACCGGACCACAGTTCACGACTCCTGCTACCTGGGCCGACACAACGGCATTTACGATGCCCCTAGAAGTGTGCTCGCGGCGGCCGGAAGCCCGCTGGCAGAAATGAAACGTTCCAAGGACCGGGGATTCTGCTGCGGGGCCGGTGGAGCAAGAATGTTCATGGAGGAAAAAGAGGGGAAGCGGATCAACATCGAGCGCACCGAAGAGGCGCTTCGCCTTTCTCCGCATACGATTGCGACGTCCTGCCCCTTCTGCATGACCATGCTGACCGACGGCCTGAAGGCTAAGGACGCGGATGAGCGCGTGCAGGTGAGGGATATCGCCGAGGTTCTTGCCGACTCACTCTGAAAATATGGAAGCGTGCGGCTCTGGTCTTGCGATGCAGCGTGGTCACTCCACCCAGGCCGTCCAGTTCTGAAGCCGGGCCTTCAGTGCCGCCATGAACTGATCGGCGACGGCACCATCAATGACCCGGTGGTCAAATGACAGGACCAGGTACGCCATGGTCCGGATCGCAATCGCGTCATTGACAACCACCGGCCGTTTCTCGATTGTCCCCACATCGAGAATCGCCACCTGCGGCTGATTAATAATCGGAGTGCCGAACAGCGAGCCGAAGATACCGGGATTGGTAATCGTGATGGTGCCGTTCTGCACTTCTTCCGGACTCAGCCTTTTGGCTCGCGCCCGCTCGGCAAGATCGTGGATGGCAACGGCAAGCTCGGTGAATGTTTTCGTCTGGGCGTCCTTGACCACCGGAACAATCAACCCGGAATCAAGAGCCACGGCAATGCCGAGATTCATCGACTTTTTCAGAATAATCTGATCCCCGGACACGGAGCTGTTGAGAATCGGATAATCGCGCAGCGTGTTTACGAGCGCACTGGCAATAAATGCCGTATAGGTCAGTTTGACCCCTGCACGCACCGCAAACTCATCCTTGTGCTTTTCACGCAAGCCCACAATCGCGGTCATGTCGACTTCGAAAACCGTCTGCACATGAGCCGATGTCCTTCGGCTGAGTAACATACGTTCCGCGATGGCCTTGCGCATGGCAGTCATCGCAATGGTCTCCGTTGCCTCCCCGGCCGCAGGTCTGTCAACCGAACCTGGAAGCGCGGATTTTTGCGGTGAAGCGGTATCAGTCTGGAGGGCCGGCTCGGTCTTTAATGGCCGCGCAGCTTCGGGCGCCTCCGGCACCCATGGCTCCGGAAGGGGAGGTGCCGGCTGCGGAACCTCGACTGCGTCCGCCACTGGTTCCGCAGTCGACACCCGTCCCTTGACATCCGGGGATTCCAGCAGCCGAAGTATGTCCTTTCTGGTAATCCTTCCCGAAAGGCCCGTACCATGGATCGTCGTCAGATCGATACCATGCTCCCGCGCCATCCGGCGCACGAGTGGAGATGTGCGGATATCGGCATCCGACAGCGTGTCGGGACCCGCCGGCGGCAAATCTATCACAACCGCGTGCGGTGGCTGAGCGGCCGCCTCCGGGGGGGTATCATCAGGCATTGCATATGCTTCGGGGAGCGCCGGCAGCGGCGTGGCGAGCACTTCACCGGAAGTGGCCTTACTTTCAGTTTCCCCTTCCACAAGAATGGCCAGGATTGAACCAACTTGGGCAACTTTCCCGGCTGCCACCAGAATCCGGCTCAACACACCGTCTGCTGGGGAAGCGATTTCGCTGTCGACCTTGTCGGTTGAGATTTCAAAGAGCGGCTCATTGAGCGCTACGCTGTCGCCGACCTTTTTCAGCCATTTGGTCAACGTGCCCTCGAATATCGATTCTCCCAATTGCGGCATGATCACATCGATTGGCATAATTCCTCATCAGGAATGAAAGAAGCGGCGGCGGTTATCTTGCCGGCCGCTTGCCCCCACTAAATCAACGTTCGCAGGTCGGCAACGGGCATTGGGATCATTTTTCGCCCGAATATACCCTCGAAGTGGGCCGCCAGCCTATCCGCCACCTCCAGAATGTTTACGTCTCGTTTCAGAATCTCCTGCATTGAGGTGACGCGCTTCCCGCTCAGCCCGCACGGCACAATCAGATCGTAATACGACAGATCGGTACTTACATTCAAAGCGAAACCGTGTCGAGTCACCCAACGGCTAATGTGGACCCCCATTGCGCAAATCTTGCCGGAATCGGTCCAGACCCCTGTGAGTTTCCCTTCCCGGCCCGCATCGATCCCGAAATCGGCAAGGACGCGGATCATCATCTCTTCCAGATTACGCATATAGCGGTGCACATCCTGCTCGGGTGGTTCGAGTTTCAGCAGGGGGTACCCGACCAATTGGCCAGGGCCATGAAAGGTGATGTCTCCGCCCCGATCCACGTGGAAGCGGCTTACTCCTCTGGCCCGCAAAACCTCATCTGTAACCAACAGGTTGTGCCAATCGCTGTTGCGCCCGAGCGTGATCACCGGAGGGTGCTCCAGCAGGAGCAGCACGTCCGGCGGCCATCCCGCCTTCTTCCGCTCGCAGATCTTCATCTGCAAAGCGAGTGCTTCCGCAAAGTCCACTTTTTCGGGAAAGTGAATCCTGTAACAAGTCTGGCCGGCTTCGTTCACTGGGTTCTCAGAAGTGGATTGCTTCCCCGTAGATCGCCTCCGCCGCCTCCATTATGGCCTCGGAAACCGTGGGATGAGCGTGAATCAGATGGGCTACGTCTTCAGCGGTGGCCTCCAGTCCCAGAGCGGCCGTCCCTTCCGCGATCAGTTCGGTGACGTGCGGACCGATCATGTGCATCCCCAGAACCTGCTTGTACTTCCGGTCACAGACGAACTTTACGAAGCCGTCATTCTCACCCAATATCGATGCCTTCCCAATGGCAGCGAACGGAAACTTGCTGGTCACAACATCGTACCCGCCAGCTCGTGCCTTCTCCTCCGTGAGCCCCACACTGGCGATCTCGGGAGCACAGTAGGTGCAGTTTGGAACGTGATCATAATTGATGGGGATTGTGCTCTGTCCCGCCAGATGCCTCATCACCAGAATGCCCTCATGCGAAGCCACGTGCGCCAATGGAGGAGTGGGAACGACATCGCCGATGGCGAAAACTCCCGGGATGTTGGTCTCCATGTGGTCGTTCACCTGGATGAAGCCTCTGGCGGTGCTCACGCCGAGGCTTTCAAGGCCGATTCCTTCAATGGCAGGCCTGCGTCCCGCCGCGATCAGAGCCTTATCGGCGGCCAGGGTTTGGGCCTCGCCGCCAGGTGTGATCACGGTTGCGACCGCTCTCCCCTCCTGAACCGTGAGACTCTCGAGGCGCGTGCCGGTCAGAATGCTTATTTTCTTCTTGCTCATGAGTCTGTACAGTTCCTCGGAGATCTCCCGGTCTTCCAGCGGCAGAATTCTAGGCAGCATCTCCACCAGCGTGACCTCCGTGCCGAAACGCGCAAAGATCGACGCGAATTCGATCCCGACCGCTCCAGCACCTATCACAAGCAGTGATTTCGGAATACTGTCAAGGTCCAGAATTTCCTTGTTGGTCAGGATCACCTGCCCATCCACGTCAATGCCGGGGAAAACCATGGCTTCTGATCCGGTTGCAATCACGATATTTCGGGCTTTTACCTCCGCCGCGCCATCGCCCTCCACCGAAATCGTTCCCGGAGCCATAATCGTCGCCTTGCCCGAAACGGTGTCAATCCGGTTTTTCTTCATCAGAAAAGCGGTCCCCATGGCGAGTTTCTTCACCACCCGGTCTTTGCGCGCCTTGACCTGGCGGAAGTCGACCTTGATCTCTTTGCAGAGTATTCCGAATTCCCTCCCCTTGAGCGCCTTATCGTAAATCTCCGCACTGAAGAGCAACGACTTGGTTGGAATGCATCCCCAATGGAGGCAGGTCCCGCCAAACTTGGCATATTTCTCAATAAGAGCGACCTTCAGCCCGAGTTGGCTGGCCTTGATCGCAGCCACATAGCCTCCAGGACCGCTTCCGATAACGGCAACGTCGTAGGTAGTGGATTCAGTGCTCAAAGTTCACCTTCAATGAATTCAGATTAAGCGACTTAACACCAAACTCAATAGAAGCGCATACTATCACCCGCCGAAGAAGCGAGTCAAGGTAACCGCAGGCTCAACACAATTTTGCGAAAAAAGGGAACATCCCGGATTATTTTGTAACTCTATTGCGTGCTTGTGCTTCGAGAAATATTCAGAATGTCCCCTTTTCCACATGGAATGGGAAGGCAAAAAGGGGACATTCCGAATTAATGCGCAACTCTATTGAATGCCAGTGCTTAGGTTAATATTCGGAATGTCCCCATTTTCCCCCATTTTTGCGTTTTCTTGCTCTGGGGCATCGGCTGCGGCATAATCGCTTCGCATGAACGAAGACATCTATGAAGAAATAGTCCAGCTCAGGCGCAAGGGACTCAGGGCCGCCCTTGCGACAATCGTAGCGCGCAAAGGATCCACTCCCCGCAAGGATGCGGCCAAGATGCTGGTTTATGAAGACGGAAATCGCACCGGAACCATAGGCGGGGGATGCACCGAAGCCGAAGTGTGTCGTGAAGCCATGTCAATCATGCGGAGCGACCAGCCGAAGTTGCTGAGATTCGACCTGACCGGCGACGATGCTGAGGAGGGGGGGTTGATCTGCGGCGGCACGATGGAGGTTTATGTGGAGCCGATATTGCCTGATCCGACCCTGATCGTTTTCGGGGCGGGCCACGTAGGTCGCTGCGTGGCAGAAATCGCGAAGACCCTGGGCTTCCGCATCGTGGTCGCGGATGATCGCATCAAATACGCCAATTCTGAGCGTTTTCCCCACGCCGACGCCCTTCTGGTTGACGGCTGGGAGGAGATATTTCACAAGCTAACGATTACCGACACTTCATATCTGCTGATAGTAACCCGCGGCCATGAATATGATTTTGCCTGCCTTCGTTTTGCTCTCCAATCGCCGGCGAAATATATCGGATTGATGGGAAGCCGCCGGAAGGTAAAGCTTTTCTTCGAGGCACTGGAAAAGGAAGGGATCGGCCAGGATCAACTCGGACGGGTCCACTCCCCGGTCGGCGTTGAGATAGGCTCGGAAACGCCCGAAGAAATCGCCGTCAGCATTGCTGCCGAACTGGTTGCCGTGCGCAGGAGAAAATCCTGATCGGGAAGGAAACCGAACCCGCCGCGGAGATCAGAGACTAAGTACTCGTGTTCGTAATTACGGTAACGTTTGCGCCGAGCGCGGCGGCTCTGGATGCGCGAAGCGACGACGAAGGCGATGTGAGTGCATCGTTGAGGAGGAGCGACAAAGCAGACAGAGCCGCCCCGCCGGCGCCCGAAGGGCTGGTGGGCTCTCGCACCCGGCTATCCGGTCTTGCATCAAGATAAGGAATGTGGCTGATCGAAAAATCCCTGGAGGCCCACCAGCGAACGTTGGCGTAATTACGAACACGAGTACTAAGAACTCACGACAGCAGCTGATCCATGTGGTACATCAGCCCTTCCCTGGAGTAAGCGGCCAACTCCACAATACCGGTATCCATCCTGATGGCATCCTCCGGACAAGCCTCAACGCAGAATCCGCAGAAGACGCAGACACCGATATCAATATCGAACACTTTCGGCATCTTCTCAATGTTCGGATCCGGGTTCTCCAGGGCCACAATGTGGATGCAACGCGCCGGACAGATGGTCTCGCACATCATGCATGCGACGCACCGTGGCCCGCCATCTTTGCGCCTGGTCAGGCGGTGGCGCGTCCGCAGTCGGGGCGCGAAAGGCTTTCGTTCCTCCGGGTATTCCCAGGTGACCGTACCCCCCTTGCCCACCTTAAAACCGAAACCGCGGGCAATATGGCGGGGCATGTTGGCAAAGAAGTGCCGTGCCGTGAGGGCAACGCCCTGTACGACTTCGATCAGATAGAATCGCTGCGAGAATCCAAGAGTCTGCCTGCCCATAGGAAGCCGGATGATAGCCAAAAAACGCGGCGAAGTCCAGCATGTTACTGTCCTGCCGCTCGATCATATTCAGGAAAGGGTCTGTTCCATGAGGGAGCCTGCCCTGAGGCCCTCTCAACCAGACAGTCGCTCGAAGTGAAAATGCCCCATCTCAAAACGAGGCCGATTTCATTGCCTGCGCCCGGTGGCTGATGGACGCGTAGTGTCTGAGTTCCTGCTCGGCGCATCGCTCCAGGACCCGTCGCCCTTCCGTTTCATCAAACTTTTCGGCAAGCTGCTGAAAAAACCGGGCGGTCCGTTTTTCAAGCTGCATGGACATTTCCAGCGCATGGCACGCGTCGAGGCGCAACTCTTCCCCGACCATAAAATCCTGCAGGCTTGGAATCAACTGTTTGAGTTCGGTCGTGTCAAAATGAAGAAATTCGGGCGCAATCTCCAGACCCTTCTCATTCCGATGCATCGCCTCGAGTTCCGCATTCAGCTGGGAAGCATGCGACTCCTCTTCCATGGCCACCACCTCAAGCACCTCTCGCCCTGCGGGATTCTGGTTTCGGGTGGCCGCCGACCGATAGAACTCCAGGTCCTGCCTTCTCAAGCTGAGCGCCAATCGCAAGGCATCCCGCGCAAACACCTTCCCCGTATCGTGCTCGGGATGGGCCGGAATCGGGCGCTGTTCAAGGCATTCCTGACACAGGCCGTAAATCTGGATCCGTTGTTGCAGCTGCTGAAAACCATATTTCATCACGATCGATCGCTGCACCTTTTCGAGCTCGGGTGAAGTAAACTCTATGACCTTCTGACATTTGTTGCAGATGATGTGATGGTGCAACGGATGATGGTAGCAATGCTCGAAGCGTGTCAATCCGTCACCCAGGCCGATTTCCCGGGCGATGCCGCAGGTGGTCAATGATTTCAAGGTTCGGAAAACGGTGACGATCCCAACCTTCTTGTCCTTTTTTTTGACCAGGGCATAGATATCTTCAACACTCAAGTGACCTTCATGGCCGAGAAAAGTCTCGAGGATTAGGTCCTTCTGGCGGGTCTTTTTCAGTCCGTTTCGGCGAAGGAATTCATGGAAGAGTTTCCGTTCCTCTAAGATCTGTTTTGCGGGCATGATGGATTCCCTCCGGCTCAAAACCCGGATGAAGGTTCGAGACACCATATTTCTATCATAACATTGCTCGATCGAATCGATGACAAAATGTAATCCGGCCGCAGGTTTTCCGGAACGGCACGCGCTCGGAACCCAGCCCTGCCATCAACCTGACGTGCGGCCCATGGCAGTTCACCGGTACCGCGGGCAGCGCCAAGAAGCGGATACCGGAGGTCCCGCGATCACATTTCCTGAGATATTTCACACACCACCAAAGTCGATGCGGCCCGTCCGGCGATCATCGCCGTGCCAAAAGGGTGCAGCTGATCCGATGCCGCTCGCTTTCAACCACCTTCAACCCATGCAGGCGAAGCAACTCGAGCAGTTCCGATTCGTCAAAAAAGCCGAACCGGATGAAACGTTCCAGGACATATGCCATGCCTCCCGAATGCAAAGGACGAATCGTGGTCTGCACCGACAGGTGTCCCGCACGATGCAGCACGCGGGCGATCTCCTTGAGCGCGACTTCCGGTTTGTCGAACAAGTGCAAGGCGCCGCAGCAGTTGATGTAGGGAAAGGTGTCGGCAATGAACGGCAGCCGAAAAGCGCTTCCCCGCAGAAGGCAGACATTGCGTATCCCATCGCGCGCCAACAGGCGCTGGGCATGCCGTAACATAGGCCATGACATGTCCAGTCCTACGACGATGCCCTGGGCAGCGCGCGCCAAAGGTCGCGTAAAAATGCCCGTCCCGCAGGCCAAGTCCAGGATGCGGTCTGAGGCTCGTCCCTGGCCAAGACGAAGGATCGTATGAACCTCCTGGGCGAAGGGCCGGGAACTGGCAATGAAATAGCCCAGACGACGCCACATGCGTTCATAGATCGAAACCACCACGGGTGTCTGCATGATACGCTGGAAAGGCGTGATTACCTCGGCGTCGGCATCGCACAGGAGGTCGAGAATCCCGTCCTGGATTGGAAAGCGCGCACCGCAGGCCCGGCAAGACACATCCGCGCCCCCGGCGTGAAGCGGAGTCTCGCGGCAGGCAGGACAACGCAGATATGGCAGAATCTCCTCGAACATGGTTCTGCGCCCTCACCCAGAGCAGTACTCTTTATTAAGCGGGGGTGACAGTTTAGCCCCTTCACAGGCAGCCACGGATTCCACGGATTTCACGAATTCAGATGCACTGGAAATGCGCGTATCGAGGCACACCAAATGATGGCTGTCATCTTTGCCTGCATACTGGAGGCTGAAAAAAACCGCTTTTCGGTAGTGCCTCCACATAATCCGTGGAATCCACGAAATCCGTGGCTGCTTTGTGCCGTTAAAGGACATCTCTCTGACCACAGGGCTAAACCAGTCTGGTCAGGATATCCGGCCCCGTCTCCGTGATGGCAACAGTATGCTCAAAATGTGCCGACGGTTTGCCGTCTTCCGTCACGACCGTCCACCCATCTTGCAGGATCTTTACGCCATCCGCGCCGAGATTAACCATCGGCTCCAGGGCAAGCACCAACCCCGGCTGCAGCCGGATTCCGCGACCGTTGGTCAGGTAATTCAAGACCATCGGTTCCTCATGCATCCTCTTACCGATGCCGTGCCCGCCGAATTCCTTCACCACCGAGTATCCGTTCGATTCGGCATGTGCCTGAATAGCACCCGACACATCGGCAAGGTGGTTGCCCGCCATCATCTGTTGGATGCCGAGATCCAGACTCTCCTGGGTAACTCGCAAAAGCTTCTCAACCTCCGGCGCAATCCGCCCGATCGGCACCGTAATGGCGGCATCTCCATAATATCCCTGGTAAAGAACTCCAAAATCGAGACCTATAATATCGCCCACGAGCAGTTCCCGATCCCCCGGGATGCCATGCACCACCTCCTGGTTGATAGAGGCACACAGGTTGCCAGGGTATCCCCGATACCCCTTGAACGCAGGCCGGCTTTGCCGCTTTCTTGTCTCCTCCTCAGCAATCCGGTCCAGGTCTCCGGTTGTGATTCCTGGCTGACAGTGCCGCCTCAATATCTGCAGGACTTCCGCCACAATCCTGCCGGCATCCCTCATGATTTCAATTTCCCGCTTGGATTTCAGTGTGACCATAATCCACCTCCAGCGAACGTGAAAGACTGCGCGAGAATTTCGAAGATGGAAGCTGTCGTTCCCTGCGACTCCGTAAGCCGCTCCCGCCCGGATCTCAAATGCCCGAATCCCAAAATCCTCAATTCACCCATTTCAGATGAACGCCCGACGCATCTATACTTTCGGTCAGCGGTCGCCGGTGACTGAAGTTCTCCCAGACTTTGTGCGTAAAACGGATCTTTTCCTCCCCGTAATTCCAGCAATAAAGCAGCTCCGGATCAAGAGAATGGAAGTCGACCGTAAAATAGCCCTTCGGGTTGCCGCCGAGTTCGAGAACCTGCTCCGACCAAGCTTGTAGAACCACTTCAACCTCTTTCAGGATTTCGTCGGGAATCGAGCCGGTCTCTGTCTCATCTTCTGGAGCATAGCGGCGCCGGATGTTGTCAAGTTCTTGTATAACCTCTTCGGTCAAATCAACCATCTTTGGAACCGTCAGATTGGCTTCTTCCAGGCTGAATATTTTTACCGGACGTTGGGACATTGTTTGCAGCCTCACCATCACTTCAGCGTCTCGAAAACCGAGAGATTCCGCATTTGAGCCAGACGTTCGAAGAAAGGAATTGCCCTGCGGACAGTATGGGTATTTATCATAAAGCTGAATGTCGCCACCGCCAGCCGGGGTCGCGCCGCGGGGCAGTTCTGACACGCGCGATAATGGCTCAGGTCGCCACTGATGTGTGCCTGACGGAGCTGGATCATCCTCTCGGAGTTCCAGATCGTACCAAGCGCCTCCCTTTTGATGTTCCCCACTGGTTCGTCAGGATATATATAACAGCAGGGGAACACCGTGCCGTCATAATGAACGTACATCGGGCCGCGCCACAGGAGGTAACAAGGATAGCGCAGGGGCGGCCGCGATCCGTTGTCACCCGGAATGGCACACCCTTCATTGTGTACCTCGTCTTTTTTGATGCGCACTTCGTCGATGCCGTCAATACGCCACATGCGCATCAGATCGGGCAACTCCTGAACATTATCCTTCAATTTGACCACCTGCACGATACAGAAGATTCTGGATCGAAGCTCCAGTTTCACCCTCAGAAAGGCAAGAATGTTGTTGCGCACTTTCTCGAAACTGGCGCCCTTGCGATATTTTTCGAACGTCTCCCGGGTGGCGCCGTCAAAGGCAAAAATGATGTAGTCCAACCCGGCCTCGATGAGCCGGCGGCTGGCCTGTTCCGTCAGCACGGTCGCGTTGGTGGAAATGCCGGTCGGGACTCCTAGCTTCCGGCAGTACGCGATCATGTCGTAAATTTTCGGGTTCAGCAACGGTTCGCCCACCCCGTACGGCACGGCAAACTCGAGGAAGTCACGCCCCTCGTCAATGATCTTCCGGAAGAGCGCAAAATCCATGTTTCGCGGAGGGAAATAGAGGGTTTCCCGCGGGCACATGGGACAGAAGAGGTTGCATTTGGCAGTGCTCTCGATTGCCAGCGTCAGCGGCCCCCCGGGGACACGGGCTCTCTTGAGCAGAAAGCTCGTCAGCAGGCCCATCCGGTTCCGGATTCGAGAAAGCATCCCACCACCCTCAATCAACACAAAAAGACACGCTCATGAATAATAGTAAGCGCCTGGGGACAGTAACAGCCAAATCTTCCGTCCCACGGACAGGAATCTTCCCCGAGGTCCCCGATGCCGCATCGTGATCCCGCCCCATGAAGTGCCCGGCACAACCCCAATCACAGGCTTTTGCCATGCGCGCGGGATGACTTCACGAGCGGCGCGGTTCACCTTGATGCAATTATTCACGAACGGCTTTCACAAAAGCGTGGATGTGAGTAGGTGGTGCCGGGATTCGCTCATTATCGAGAGCTTTTGGGACACGGAGCCGATCCGGATTCCAGTGCGCTCTTCCGTGCCCCGAGACGGCTGGCGATCCTCTATTCATGAATAAAACGGGCCTAGCGATCCAACTCACCCGCAATCATGTTAATGGAACCAAACGTAGCAATAATATCCGCCACCATATACCCCTCAAGCATGGTGTGAAGACCCGCCATGTTATAAAAACAGGGGGGGCGGCAGCGAACCCGATAGGGTCGGTCCTTCCCATCACTGACGACATAGAATCCCAGCTCCCCGTTGGCGCCTTCAACCGGGAAATATGCTTCGCCTGCTGGAGGGCGCATGCCGTGATAATCCATGACCAGCTTGAAATGGTTCATCAGGCCTTCGATATTACCGTAAGCGTCCTCTTTGCTGGGGAGCGATATGGCGCGGTCCGGGCGTGCGATACGGGTCCGATATCGTTTTTCTGTGCCTTGAAGGGTGGGCTCGACCGTGGTGGCAATGTTGATAAGACCGGCGGTCTGTCCCAACTTGGCCTCGTCGACCAGATCAAATGATTCCAGGACCCCGCCCTGCGGATCCACGGCTATCGGGCCACCGGGAAGGGTACGCAGGGCCTGACGCAGGATGCGGATACTCTGGCGCATTTCTTCCATGCGCACCAGGTAGCGATCATAATTGTCGCCGCGTTCCCCCAGCGGAATCTCAAAATCAAAGCGGTCATAGCCGAAATACGGGAAGGCCTTCCTGACATCATAATTAATGCCGGCGGCACGGGCGAGTGGGCCGGTGATCGCATAGGTAATGGCATTATCCCGGGTCAGCACACCCGTATCGCGCGTGCGGTCGATCCAGATCCGGTTCCGGGTCAGCAACTTGTCGACATCGGCCATTTCCTTTTCCGTCAGCCTGATCGCTTCCAGAAGATTGACGTCGAAACCGACCGGCAAATCCGCCTTGACGCCGCCAATGCGACCATAGGAAACCGTAAGGCGCGCCCCGGCTACCTGCTCCACGATATCGTACAGATATTCCCGCCCCTTCATCAGGTACAGGAATGCGGTCATGGCTCCGAGTTCCATGGCAGAGGCAGCGATGCATGTCAGATGATCCGTGATCCGGGAAATCTCACTCATCAGGACACGGATGTATTGGCAGCGCTCCGTGATTTCGATTCCCAGAAGCTTTTCCACCGCGCCGCAGTAACCGAAGTTGTTGATCAACGGGGATACGTAGTTGAGCCGGTCAGTGTACGGCATCACATTACCCCAGCTGCAATTTTCGGAGCTCTTTTCGAAACCCCGATGCAGGTACCCAATCTCGGCATCTATCTTAATAACCTTCTCTCCCTCCAGTTCGGTTATCAAGCGAATGACACCGTGCATCGCGGGGTGCGATGGCCCCATATTGAGCAGCATGTTTCTCGTCTCTTTGGCGGCGCCTGTTTCTGTCGTTTCCATGGAAGATCCTAGGAGAGTTGCTTCTGATGTTCGATTTTTTCCTGCAATTTGATCAGGCCGTCCAGCACCGCCTCCGGCCGGGGCGGACAACCGGGAATGTAGAGATCGACCGGAACGATGGTGTCGATGCCCTGAACCGTTGCATAGTTGTCATAAAAGCCGCCAGTGCATGTGCAAACGCCGAAAGCCACAACCCATTTGGGTTCGCACATCTGATCATACACTCGGCGCAGGACCGGGCCCATCTTATGGCTGATCGTCCCCACCACCAGAAGCACATCTGCCTGGCGCGGCGAGAACCGGGGCAGACCCGCTCCAAACCGGTCAAGGTCAAAATGGCCGGAGGCTGCCGACATATATTCCATGCCGCAGCATGCTGTAACGAAAGGGTAGACGAAAATCGAATATCGGCGCGCCCACCCGATCACGTGCTCCAGCTTCGTGGTAAAAAAACCGGGCGATTCCCCATCCGCCTTCACCATAGCTTGTCCTCTCCCCATTTTCCTGTCCGATTACCGGAGAGCCATAATTACAGATCCGGGGTGAAATCCAAAACAAAATTCTGCGTACCCGCCCCAGAGCGATCAATGAAGGATGATTCTGAAGGTCTCAGGCACCGCATCGGTGTCCGCCAGACGGACACATCCGTCGCAGGAAAGCGAATCCAGCAGGATCTTTCTGTCGCAGGACTGACAGGACCGGAGAATGCCGATGGCCTTTTGTAACTCGCTCTTCATGTCCAGAAGAACACCGATCCTGGCCTCCAATCCCCGCAACCTTTCAGCGAATGCCCGCAGGAGAAAATCCACGGTCTCTTTGTTGCTCCCGGAACGCTGCTTTGCCAGCAGGATTTGGCGGATTTCCATCAGGGGGAGACCGGCTTCCTTGAGAAAATTAATCACGGCAAGCCGCTTGTGATTTTCTGGACCATAGAGTCGGAACCCGCCCGGGCTTCGTTTGACCGGACGGATCAATCCGAGCTCTTCGTAATATCGGATTGCACGGACACTGACGCCGGCATGCCTGGCCAGTTCGCCGATATGCACCATCCGGCTCTGCGTATCGTTGCCCATCTTTCTCGTCCCTGGCGGGTCTGGTCACAGCCGCCGGCCGAACTTGTCCCTCAGTTGTCCTCAAGGCTGCTCTACCTCGATTTCAACATGATCCAGAGTTTCGATCAGCGAGGCTGGCTGCTTCCGCACCCTCACATTCACCCGCTCGACCGGAAAAGCCTCCAGTATCACCCGGGCGATCCGGTAAGCCAGGGACTCGACCAGGTTGTACTCGCGCATGTGCGCGGTGTCCAGCACCTTGGCCAGGATCCTGCTATAATCGCAGGACTCGGTCAATTCGTCGGTCGATGCCACGGCTTCGAAATCACCCCATAGGGTTATGTCGGCCGTGCATGATTGCGGGAAGCGCCGCTCGCCCGGAGTAACACCCAGGCGAGGCTGCAGTTTGACTCCCGCGAGAGTTAGCCGATCGCACCTGATTCTTGCAACCAACCTGAGATTCCTTCCTGTCCGCCTGTCGGAATCAAGCCACCACGAGCGTTGAGGAGCAGTCTTGAAGGGAGGGATTAAGAGAAGCACCCGTTGCTGGGAAAATAGCGATCAACTCCTTCCGGCCCGCCGCCCCCTAAGTACTCGCATTCGTAATTACGCCAACGTTACCGTAATTACCAACACGAGTACTAAGCCTCGAAGGACTCGCCGCAGCCGCACGATCCCCGGGCATTCGGATTTTCAAACTTGAATCCGGAGCCATTCGCTCCGTCGACGTAGTCCACTGTCGTTCCTTCAAGATAAAGCACCGAGCGGGCATCGACATAAACCTTCAACCCGCTCTGGTCGATAACCTGGTCATCGGCGTCCGGTTCCGTATCAAGGGACATTTGATACTGCAATCCCGAGCACCCACCGCCGATCACGGCAATCCTGAGGCCTCCCTCCTCTCCGCGTTCCGCCATGATTTCCTTGACCTTGTCGATCGCCGTCGCAGTAAACGTTACCATTGTCTCTCCTTTCCCCCACTATAGCCCGAACTGGTTCAATTCCAGCAGCTTTCAGGCAGTTGCAAACCATAGTCATTTCTTACGTAAATGTCAAGGTTGCCCGTCCTCGCGGGTATGATCGGAAGCGGGAGTCACTCCTGGGGAAATCAAAGCCAAAACGCCACGGATTGCACAGATTACCCAGCGCGGCCTCGCTTTGCTCGGCCGCAACCAAAAGGTATGAGCATGGCGTTGTTCATTCCAGTATGCTGAGAGTTGTCGAAAAACTCAGGGACTGGAGGAAAACAACGCCATGCAGGAATTTATACGCGAACATTCAGATTCTGTCATTGGAGTAATTAACGGTTTTGATCGCCTGCGTTTCCGGGGAACCCTCCGGCTCCTGGCTAACGTGGCGGGACTGAGTAGTTTCCTGAACTATGCGGGCGTGCTGCTCAAGGATGCGGGAACGTGGATGCTGGAACAAACCGAGCGAGTTAAGAAGGCATCATTGAAAATGGCAGATGACGCCGGTCGGCCTGTGCAATATGTCAATGACCCCTCGGCTCGCAAGGAGGAGATTGCCCGTAAGATTGGACAGAAGGATGGGATCCGACAGGGATTGGTTTGTGTTCTGACCGCCGTGGAGCCTTGCTGCAGCTTTGATGTTCAAAGGAACCGAGAGAAAAAGAAGCTCGAACTGGTAAGCCGTTGGCGCAAATGCCTGCACTTGTACCATTATTTTCTACATCCGCAGTGGGGACTGATGCATATGCGTTTGCAGACCTGGTTCCCATTCAACCTGTGGTGTTGTCTGAATGGGCGAGAATGGCTTGCCAGGCAATTAGATCAGCACCACATTGGATATCAGAAACGAGAAAACTGTCTTGTCGCCGTGGAGGACGTAGAGCGGGTCCAGGCACTGGCCGATGCCCAACTGCAGACAGACTGGACGAAGATGCTCAATGCCGTTTCCCTTCAGGCGCATCCGATCCAACCGACGATGTTTGCCGATTACCCAATGAAGTATTACTGGTCCTGCCAAGACAGCGAATGGGCCAGCGACATCCTGTTCCGAAGCCCACAAGCCCTCGCGCAACTTTATCCGCACTTGATTCGGCATGGAATGCAGAACCTAAGTTGTGAGCAGGTCATGCGTTTCTTAGGTCGAAAAGCGCCGACCGTCGGCGGGCGCTACGGGACCTTTGCCGGAGAAGTGGTCAGCGATTTAAAAGAGCGGCCCGAGGGAATCCGATTGAAGCATTGCGTCAACGGCAACTCGGTCAAAATATACGACAAGCAGGGGAGTGTCTTGCGCATTGAGACCACAATCATCCAGCCGCGGGACTTCAAAGTATATCGAGGGACCGAGACGCAGCCGGAAGTCAACAAGTGGCAGAGGATGCGCAAGGGCGTGGCGGATCTCCCTCGGCGTGCGGCGGTGTCGCAGG
Source organism: Terriglobia bacterium (assembly GCA_963824985.1). Lineage (GTDB taxonomy): Bacteria > Acidobacteriota > UBA6911 > UBA6911 > UBA6911 > JAFNAG01. The sequence goes on along the minus strand of CAWGRQ010000036.1, from coordinate 109,323 downwards.
CCAGCAATGAAAGGTACGCCGCAGCTTTGGCCTCTGCGTATTGCAGCAAACCCCTGAAAGATTTAACCAAGGGCGTGTGTCGACGAAAGCAGGAGGCCAACCGATCCGTCAGGGCGTTAAATCCGCTCGGAGCCGAAGACGCCGCTTTGCTCGAGACGGTGAATCGTGGCGAATTCGCAATAAACGGATTTCGTAACCGCGACCTGCGCAAACATCTGTACCCCAAAACCACTACCGACAAGAAAGAGCAACGAAAGAGGAGCGCCGCTGTAACCCGCAAACTGCGTATGTTACGCGCGCACGGGCTGATCAAAAAAGTCCCGAAAACACATCGCTATGTGTTGACAGTACAGGGCTTCGAGATCATTACGACGCTAATGGCGGCTCGTTCCGCAGATGTACGAAAATTGCTGAGCGCCGCCTGAAATCTTCTCACGCTGAGAAGAAATGAGCAGATTGTGGCACAGATTTATGTAATCCTTGGAATCCGTGGCGTTTTTGTTTTTTGGCCCAACCAACGCTATGGGTGGTGGTCTACCGGAATGAAATCAGTGTATCATGAATCGAGGCTCGGAGATCATCCGGCAGCGATGAACCGCATGGGCAAAATCAGGAAGAAGACGACGGAGCAGCAATCGGGGAATCCGGCGTTCCGCCAATTGGCGAATCTCCTCGAGAAAGCGGGCCTAGGATTACAGACCGACGAAAAGCCCGCGGCAGAGCCTGTAAGCACGCCACTGCCGGAGCCACCATCTCAGAGCATGCCCGAATCCGACGATGAGCTCTTTGGCCAAGCCATGGAAGGCGTAATCCGCAGCACCTGGCGGCATGAACCGGTCCCCACCCCACAACGGGCAACCATACCGCCGGCGGAATTGGAACCTGCTGATTTGCGCTTGCTGCAGGAGGCTCTGGAGGGATCATCCCCGCCGCCGATTCTGGATCATCCGGAATATATCGAGGGTTGGGTGGGGGTTGCGGGCCGGCGTTTTCTCCCCAATCTGCGTAATGGTGTCTACTCGATTCAGGGCGCCCTCGATCTGCACGGGCTGGGTAAAAGCGCTGCCAGAATCGCGGTGGAGGATTTCATTATCCGCATGTCCTGCGAGCGCTCCTGTTGTGTGAAGATCGTCCACGGCCGGGGCATCAATTCGCCCAGCGATAAGGCCGTTCTCAAGGAGAATCTGCAGCGCTGGCTGACCACGCGCCGCATGGCGCAGCATGTGGTTGCCTATGCTTCCGCTCCATATGCTGACGGCGGGGTTGGTGCCGTATATGTATTGGTGCGAAAAAGTCATGGTTTTCCCTTCCGCAGAGCCAACATAAATGACCAAGCCGACTGACATCCGCCGCCTGCCGATTTTTTTCAAATTCGCGCTAATCGTTTTGCTGTAAGATGGGCCTTCGTTTTCAGACCGTGGTGCCAATTCCGGAATTTCCGGAATCCATGATTCACATTTACAGAAGGAGGATTCTGCATGACGATTGATCGCATGCGGTGCCTGTCCCGCCATGCCGGGTTGCGGACGGCACTAGTCTCCGGTTTTTCCATTGCCCTGCTGGCGACCGCGCTCACGGTGCGTACGGAAGAACCCCCGGTATTTGCCATCACAAATGCGAATATCATTCCCTCCGCAGGCCAGGTGATCAATGGGGCCACAATTGTGGTGCGTCGAGGCCTCATTGAATCCGTGGGCACCGGGGTAACGATTCCTCCGGATGCCCGGGTTGTCGATGCCACGGGCCTCACTGTGTACCCGGGGTTCATTGACGCGCTCTCGGATATCGGGCTCGAAGAAGCCGCACCAGAGCGCGCAGCTGCCGCGGCGCCGGCCACGCCGGCCCGGGGTCGCGGAGCCCAGCCGCAACCGGCCCAGCAGCAGCCTTCCGATGAGCGGCAGGGACTGACACCCTATCGCCAGGCCTTTGAAGTCATCAATCCGGCAAACAGTAAGATCGCTTCGGCGCGCGCGGCAGGAATTACCACCACGATGGTCATGCCACGCCGGGGCTTTTTCCCGGGCCAGAGTACGCTCGTGAATCTCTCCGGATCCGAAACCGGCCAGATGGTGCTCAAGACCCCCGTCGCATTTGCTATCAATACGGCAGGCAGGGGCGGCGGTGGAGGCGGTGGCGGCTATCCGGGATCTCTGATGGGTATCTTCTCCTTTGTCAAACAGACGCTGCTTGATGCCGGACATTACGCGACCGCGTGGAATATTTACCGCAACAATCCGGGTTCCGAAAGGCCGCAGTACAGCCGCGCTCTCGAGGCGCTCCAGCCCGCCCTGACTCGGGAATTGCCTGTCGTAATGCAGGCAAATACGCCGGTTGAGATTCAGCGAGCCTTGGATCTTGCAGATACATTCAAGCTTAATCTGGTGCTCGCAGGCGCCGCCGAAAGCGGCAAAATCGCGTCGGTGCTTCGCGACCGGAAGATTCCGGTGCTGCTCGCCGTTAAATTTCCGGAACGTCCGACGAGCACGGATCCCGATGCTCGGGAGGAACTCGACAGCCTGCGCCGCAGGGTGGAAGCCCCGGGAACGGCCGCCGCGCTCTCCAAGGCCGGTGTGAGGTTCGCTTTCATTTCCGATGACATTGCCAATCCCACGGACTTCATCCGCAACGTGGGCCGCGCCGTCGGCGCAGGACTCGACAAGAACGATGCGTTGCGCGCTCTGACCACGACTCCGGCGGAAATCCTGGGAGTGTCGGATCGGCTCGGCACGATCGAAAGGAACAAAACCGCTAACCTGATCCTGACCACCGGAGACATCTTCGAAACCGGCACCAGGGTAAAGTTTGTTTTTGTGGATGGCCAGAAGTTCGACATTCCGGAACCGGCGCCTGCCCCGGCTGGCGGATCCGGACGCCAGGGCGGCCCTGGCGGAGCGGCCGAAGCGGTCGTTGCCGCGGGACGTTGGGCCCTTACCATGAACACGCCCCAGGGGAGCATGGAATCAACGCTGACCCTTCAGCAGAATGGCTCCTCGTTGACCGGCGTTATCGCCTCCCAGATGGGCTCAATGGATATTTCCCAGGGGACGATCACCGGGAACCGCTTCTCGTTCACGATCTCCTTCGACACCGCGAACGGCAGCATGGTGATCACCTTCTCGGGAATCATCCAGGGGACGCGCATGACCGGAACCATGAATACCGGTCAGATGGGAACTATGGACTTCGTCGGGACCAAGCTTCCCGGAATCTCTTAGGGCCTGAGGGAGGAAACCTATGCCAAGACATTTAGGAGCAGACATGAAAAAAATCTTGTTTCTGACCGTCCTGCTGGCGACATGCATCGCATGGGCGCCGGCCTCCGAAGAGCAGGCAGGCGCCTCCGGCGTGGTGGTCATCAAGGACGCGACCATTTTTACCGTCACGCACGGCAATATCCCCAAAGGATCGATCGTGATCCGTAACGGGAAGATCGCCGAGGTCGGACCATCTGTGGCCGTACCCGCTGGCGCCACCGTTATCGATGCCACCGGCCAGTTTGTTTCCCCGGGGATTATCGACCCGCATTCCCACATCGCTATTTCGGGTGGTGTTAACGAAGGTTCCCTGGCAGTCACCTCGATGACGGCGATCGAGGATGTCCTGGATCCGACTGATATCAACATTTACCGTGAGTTGGCGGGGGGGGTCACCTGTACGCTCACCTTGCACGGCAGTGCCAACCCGATCGGGGGGACCAGCGCCACGATCAAGCTGCGCTGGGGCAAGGACGCCAAGGGGCTTCTCTTCCAGGGCGCCAAACCCGGCCTCAAGTTCGCACTCGGTGAAAATGTCAAACGCGGAGGCACGACCGGCAGGTACCCGGCCAGCCGGATGGGGACGGAAGATGTCATTCGCACCGCCTTCATTGAAGCCCGCGAATACAGGCGCCGCGCAGATGAATACAAGACGCGCGCCGCGGCCGGCGACAAGACCGCAATTCCTCCCGGCCGGGACCTGAAGCTTGAACCGCTGGCAGAGGTTCTGCGTGGCGAGCGCCTGGCCTACGTGCACGGCTACCGGGCCGATGAAATGCTGATGATGATCCGTCTGGCGGATGAATTCGGCTTCAAAGTCAATTCTTTCGAGCATGCCCTCGAAGGCTACAAGATCGCCAAAGAAATGGCTGCCCACGGAGCCGTCGGGTCCACCTTCGCGGACTCCTGGGCCTACAAGGCCGAAGCCTGGGATGCCATACCCTACAATGCCGCGATCATGACCCGCAAGGGGGTCCTTGCTGCCCTCAATTCTGACAGCGCCGAACGGGCGCGTCACCTGAACCAGGAAGCCGCTCGGGCCATGAAATACGGCGGACTCAACGAGCAGGAGGCTCTGGCTTTGATCACCATAAATCCCGCCAAGGAACTCAAGATTGACGGCCGCGTGGGATCCATCGATGTCGGTAAGGATGCCGACCTGGTAATCTGGAATCATCACCCGTTGAGCATTTATGCCGTTGCCCAGAAGACGTTTGTGGACGGCGAGATCTATTTCGATATCCAGCAGGACCTTGGTATGCGCAAGCGCATGGAAGAGGAGCGCAAAAATCTCGAGACTCTGGATCGCAAGAATGCGCCGCAGGGACGCTCCGGCCGCGGGGCGGGCCCGGGCATCTCCAACGACAAAGTTCCGCAACCCATCGAATAAAGGGAGAAACCATGGCTCATTCATACAGACAATTCATTTTGATTTTCGCCTGCCTGGGACTGCTTGCCGCAGCACTATCGCTTTCAGCCGCAGACAGCCGGACCTATGTCATCCAGAACGCCAAGGTCTACACCCTCGCGGCGGCAGGAACCCTGGACCGGGCATCCATTGTTGTGGTTGACGGCAAAATCACCCAGATCGGCAAGACAGTGAAAGTGCCTTCGGGAGCCAAGATCATCAAGGCGGACAGGGCTCGAGGTTTACCCCGGCATGGTTAACGCCTGGGGAAATATCGGCCTGACCGAGATCGGATCGGTGGATGTCATGGCGGACACGACGCGACCTGGGTGCTTTCAAACCGCAGTTGCTGGCATTCAGCGCCATCCTTCCCTCCAGCGAACACATCCCGATCGGCCGCGTAAACGGCATCACTTCCGCCGTCAGCGCCCCTTCAGGCGGAATAATTGCCGGACAGGCAACCCTGATTCATCTTGACGGTTGGACGGCCGATGAAATGGCCGTACTCAAATCGGCCGGCATGGTCATGCAGCTGCCGAGCGCCGGCGGGGGCAGAGGCGGACGCGGCGGCGGACAAGCCCCGGCAGCTCAGCCAGGGGATGCCGCGCGCAGCCAGCAGCAGCAAATGGCAGAGATTACGGAGCTTCTTGAAAAAGCCCGGCATTATGCCAAAGCGCGTACAGCCAATACGGCAACCGAGCGCGATCGCCAGCTCGATGCTCTTGTACCCGTAGTCCAGGGACAGATGATCGTTTTCCTCCAGGCGCAGACCGCCCGAGATATACGCAGCGCGGTCGAATTTGCCAAGAAGGAGAAACTCAAGTTTGTCATTCAGGGCGGACGCGAGGCCGACAAAGTGGCGGATCTGCTGAAGAAGGAGAATGTCGCCGTCATTCTGGATTCAATCGTTGCGCTTCCGGGCCGCCAGGATGACCCGTATGACTCCAGATTTACCCTGCCCAAAGCGCTGGCGGCGGCCGGAGTGAAGTTTGCACTTACATCTCCAAGTGCCTCCGACGTGCGCAACCTCCCCTATGAAGCGGGCTTTGCACAGGCCTATGGGCTATCCCACGAGGAAGCTCTGAAGGCCGTTACATTGTATCCGGCCGAGTTGCTCGGGGTGTCAGACAGGATCGGGACGATCGAAGCGGGAAAGATCGCAGATCTGGTAATCACGGACGGGGATCTTCTCGAAATCAGAACCCAGGTAAAAAACCTGATGATTGCCGGCAATGAGGTCAGCCTCGATACCAAACACACACTTCTGTACAAAAAGTACATGGACCGCAAGTAGCTGCTGCCTTGAAAACAGGCTCAGGTCCGGACATCAGGTCCCGGCTGCCGAGACTGTCTCGAAACACGGGCGTCCCGGAGGGACGCTAAGAGAGTAGCCGGGGGCGAGCGGCAAAGCGGCGCTGCCCCCGGTTACGACAAAAGACGCAAGAGCCCCGGGCGACAGTAAACGATGGAATAGCAAAGGGCTTTCATGAGTCACCGGCTGCGCCCCATGAGCATGAGAAGCTGCCTGCAAAAAGAAACCGCTTGGAGGCATGGCAGTCATGCCTCCAAGCGGTTTGGTAATTCCCGCGCTCCACAACCCTTCTATTCGTAACGCAGGCACTCGATCGGATCGAGGTTGGATGCCTGCACCGCAGGGTAGATTCCGAAAACCAATCCTACGAACGAGCTCACTCCGAAGGAAAGGCCGATTGAGGCCGCCGTAATAATGGTCGTCCAGCCGGAAAAGGCGGCTACCAGCCGCGACGTCCCCCATCCGAGTCCGATGCCGATCAGGCCGCCGGCCAGGCTGAGGGCAACCGCCTCGGCGATGAACTGCATGCGAATATCGAGCTTGCGGGCCCCGATAGCGCGCCGCAGCCCGATCTCGCTGGTGCGTTCGAGAACCGAGGCCAGCATGATGTTCATGATTCCGATGCCGCCGACCAGCAGGGAGATGCTGGCGATGGCCCCCATAACGATATTGAAAATCGCCTGGGTCTTCTGGCTCTGCTCGAGAAGTTTCTCGGGAACCAGGAGAGAGTAATCATCCACGTAACGATGCATGGTGGACATAAGGCTGCTGATCGATGCCGACTGCTCTTTAAGGTCCGCTCCTTCGGGCACCTGAATGATGACCTCGGTCAGCTGGTTCTCGAGAGCGTCGACGTCGAACTTCTTGATTGAAGTCTTGATGGGAATGTAAATATCATTGTTGGGATTCTGGATCTTCACCCCTTCAAACGTATCCGTTTTCCCAACCGTAGCATCGGTAAGCACGCCGACAACCTTGAGCCATTGATCGTTGATCTTGACCCTCTGTCCGACGGCGTCACCGAAGCCGAAGAGCTTCTGCTTCGCAGTGATGCCGAGCACGCACACCTGGTTTTCCGCTTCATCATCGAAGGGGAGGAAAAAGGAGCCCTGCAGCAGGTTCAGGTTGGTGATTTCAGGATAGGTGCTGCTGACACCCAAAACCCGGCTGTCGCTGCGACCCTTCTCCGATGCCACCTGCCAGGTCTTGACCACCCGTTTGGCCGTAACCAGCGGCCGCGGACGCACAACCGCCTCAATGGCCTCGACATCGCGCAAATGAAGGCCGAGTGAATCGACCCGGATCTGCTTCAGCTCCTCCTGCTTGAACTCCTTGGCGGAGATGATGATGTTGCGGATGCCGAAACTTTCAATCGTGCGCAGGCTTTCGCTTTCGGCGCCGGCGCCGATCGACAACATGGCGATCACCGCGCTGACGCCGAAGATCATACCCAGCATGGTCAGAAAGGAGCGCAGCTTGCGCCGGGCCAGGTTACTCAGAGCGACTTTGATACTTTCCAAGGTAAACATATTCTGTGAGTCCTTCTTTCATCCTACATGTGAACTCTACCGGCCGCCGCCTCTGCCACCGCCACCGCCCATGCCGCCGCCGTAGCCACCGCCAGCACCGCCACCGCCACGCCCGCCGCCACTATCCTGCATCATGCGCATCATGTCGCCACCAGGGCCGCCACGGCCACGCTGTTGATTGCCCGCGGGAGCCTTGCTGAAATCAGGCAGCTTCAGTTTGCGGGTCTCGAACGGATTCCGGAGCGCGATCAGTTCCTTGTCATTGACACCGCTCAGAATGGTCGCCTGGCCATGCTTGCCCATGCCGATCTGGACGGTTCTGGGAACGAAGGTATCCCCCTGCTTGATATACACCAGAATGTCGTTCCCCTTCTCGGTGAGCGCGCTGGCCGGAACCACGAAGCACGAATCGTACTTTTCAAGAATCACGCGGGCCAGCAAAGCCATGCCGGGCTTAATGTATCTCAGGTATTCTCCGGCATCCCGGATGGTGACATCGCAGGTGAAATATTTAAGGGGCGAATTACGCTCCAGCGCCGCGGCCACCGAGGATACGGAGCGCACTTCACCGTGAAATTGCTTGTCCGGCAGGGCATCCAACTGGATCGTCACCGGTTTGCCCTTGTCCAGATTCCCCGCCTCCTTTTCCAGCACATAAATCCGGGCCTGCAAGGCATTCAGGTCCACGACTTCCACCAGCACCTGCCCTGCCTGGCAGTTGTCTCCGATCTGAGGGTCTTTCCTGCGATCCCTGCGGTACAAGAGCAGGCCGCCCGCCGGAGAGCGCAATTCCATGGAAGCCAGCGTCTGCTGAATGCGCCCGACCTCCCCCTGCGCCCGATTGCGTTCGATCGCCTGAACCTGCAGCTGGGACTTGTTGACCCTCTTGGTCACTTTGGCCTTGGCGGCGAGATTGTCGATTCTTGACTTGGCGAAACCGGCGTTGATCTTGGCCTCGATGATGTCCCACTTCGAAAAGATGGTTTCATCTTCGGGCAGGACCGTCATCGAATATTCATAGTCCATCTCCGCCTGGGTGCGATCGATGGTCATCGATTTATCGTTGAGTTGCTGGTTGCCGGTAGTAATCTTGGTGTTCTCGCCGTTCGAAGTCAGCGTATTGTTCTGCTGCTCAAGCTGAAGCAGCGTGTCGGTGCTGTCGAATTTGACGACGCTGTCCCCCGCCTGCACCATCGTCCCCTCAGGAATCAGCCAGGCCAGCTTGAGAGATCCGGCGCTGGTGTTGGGCGTAGGTACCGGGACCGTCTCCAGACCCACGATTTCTCCATTAGCCTGCACTTCCAGGGTCAGGGGCCCGCGCTCCAGACTCAAGACCGGAACCGGTTCTTCGTCTCCGGCAGCGAGCACCTTGCTCACCCGCGTCATGATCTGGTTGCGATACATCGCCACGGCGGCAACCGCCGCAACCAGAATGAGGATGCCCACGCCTCGCAGAGCAAAACGCACCCACCCTGATTTCTTTTTTCCGAATTCTCGCTCGTGATATACCATGGCCAGCCTCAGAGTTTAGGTTTGGAACGAATCTTTTCGTTGGCTTCCAGTCCCGACTTCACCACCGCGGTCAACTCGTCGTTGGTCTGGAGTTCAATTGCACGCCACTCATAATCTTTTTTGTCCGCCCGCAGCACCTGCACAAAGGATTGCCCATTGCGTTCCTGGATGCTGGCGAGGGGAATGACGAGTGCCTGAGATATGATGCCGACCCGCAGTTGGACACTCGCGCTCATGCCGGGCCGCAGAAGATGCAGGTCTTGCCCGGGATCCAACTCAACCCGCGCCTCAGCCACTTTCTGGGCGCGATCGTACGTGGCCTGCTTGAGAATGGCGCTCAACTCGATAATCTTGCCGTCAAACATCATCCCTTGAAGCGCCGGTATGATAATCCGTGCTTCCTGACCCACGCGCACCTTGCCGGCGTCGATTTCATCCACCATCACCTTTACGCGCATGGAAGAAAGGTCCGGAATCTCGAGCGCCGGGTCCATCGGATTGAGGTCGGCGCCGACGACCGGCTTCGGCTCGTTATTGAAATCGCGCCGGTAAATGACGACACCGGCGACCGGTGCCCGGACGATGAGAGAATCCATCGTATCGAGAAGATCCTCCATCTGCTTCTTGTAGTGGAACTCATTGGAGCGTGCAATTTGCATATCCAGGCGGCTGCTTTCATCCTGCAGCGTGACCTTTTGCTCGAGCATGTTCACCTTGGTCTGGGCCATATCGCGCTGGATCTTGGTAATGGCGATGGTGAGCGCGCTCTCGAGCTCGGCCTGCTGATTCAGCTTGTTGCTGAGCTTGTCGAGATCGGCCTTGGCCTGCTCCAGGTTGAGTTTGTTATCGCGCACCTGGTTGTCAAAATTGGAACGCCTCTGCTGATACTGCTCCTGCTGGCGCTGGAACTGATCGGCTGCGGACCGGAGGCGCTTGCTGAAATCGGAGCCGTCAAACTCCATCAGAAAATCGCCTTCCGCAACCTGGGTTCCTTCATCCACCACGCGCACCAGCTTGAAGCGCCGCTCATTCCCAATCTGCGGGCAGGTGACGGGGACCGTTGATCTGGCCTCCAGCAACCCGCTGGAACTGATGATCTGCGGAAAATCGACGCGCTGCACCGGGATCAGATCCTTATCGATCACCAGGGCCGAAGAGGCCGCGGAGCGATAAAACCAGATGCCGGCCCCCGCCACGATGACCACAACAACCAGCACTGTTGCAAGTTTTTTGTATTTCATCACTTCATCTCCGAGATCTTCTGGACGGGCAGAATCCGGTCGCCGACATCCACTCCGGAAAGAATCTGGACCAGATGGTCACCGAATACACCCGTCTTGACGTAAGTGAGCGCCGGAGGCGTCTTGGGGCCCGTTTCCTTCAATACATAATAACGACCCTGGGCATCTAATCCGAAGTAAGGACGAGGAGCGGCCGCGACTCCCGTCGCCATCGACAGAGTGATCTCCGCCCGGGCGGTCATGCCGGGCTTCATCGATTCCAGATCAACCGTATCGACCTTAATGACCGCCTTGAACACCTTCTGGGTGGTGGCAAAACCCTTGCGCGTAGCCACGCTGGTCAAGGACTGAATCTTGCCCCGCCACGATTTGCCCGGCACGGCGTCGAGGTGGATCTCGCAGGCCATGCCCGGCGCCAGGAATTGAAGCTCGGTATCGTAAACAAACCCGTTGACCTGCATGCTCGAGAGGTCGGGCAGGATGATCACCGGCATGCCAGGGAAAGCCATGTCCCCAACCTGATACCTGCGGTTGGCCTGCCAATTGTCACCGTAAATGACCACACCGTCCTGCGGCGCATCCATAGACAGGAGCGCCAGGTCGCTCTCCATCCGTTTCAGAGCGATCGCATTCGTAGCTCGGGAGAGCTCCGTCAATTTGAGCTGCGAATCGTAGCTGGCTTCAAAATTGGCCAGCTGCTCTTTTGCCTTGTCGAGCGACAGCTTGGCCTTCTCATAGTCCGTCTGATACTTCAGGTATGTATTCGCCGGCTGGAGATCCTTGGGAATGTCCGCGTTCAGCTTGGCAATCTTTAAATTCCCTTCAGCCTGGGCCACGCCATTGAGCAGGTCGCTCCTGGAGGCTTCGAGATCTTTCTTCTTTTTCTCGATATTCAGCGCCCCCTCCTCCACGCTTCGCTGTTGTTCGGCCATCTGGCTGAGCAAGTTTGAGGCGTCAAACTCAATCAGACGTTGCCCCTTCTTGATTTCCTTTCCTTCAGGAGCCAAAAAGGTGATCGTGCTGGAGGAGCTGGCCCTGGTTACCGGGACCAGGATTTCCCGCGAGTTCGAGGCCTGCAGCTCGCCCGTGATGATAATGATACGCGTGATGTCGCCGTTGGCCACGGCGTACACATCCGCGCCCTTCGGGGCCGCTGCCTTCTCCGGAGAGGGATTGCCGCTCTGCGCCGGAGCCTGTGCGCCCGTCGACAGAACCCACGGATTGCCCACCACAACGATCAGCCCGAGTAATAGCACCGGGAGAATCCAAATCCATCTTCGAGTAAAACGCTTAGGAGATGTGGAAGCCATAATCTTCTTGACCCTCACTGTTGTATTGCCAAAAAGCCCCGGATGACAATCCGCCAGGCTGCCCTTCGATCCGGTTACTTTTGCGTTTTAACCCAGGCCATGAAGTCCTGGTCGATTTTGTCGGTATTGGTTCCAAGCAGGCTCATGACCACCTGGAGCGTTTCCGTCTTCTTGCGATTCTGCTGCACAAGATCCTTCACCTTGTCCGCGCCGACTTGTTGCATAAGGTAATTGAAGAAGGCCGTGGCCTGCGCATCGAACACCATCCGGTCGACCACATCTTTGGTCAACACGCGTCCGCCGCCACGACCGCCCGCCTGGCCACCACCGCCACGCCCGCCGCTTTGGCCACCGCCACCCGACGCACCACCGGCGCTCATCACGGCGCCGGTACCCATGCCGCCACCGCCGCCTGAACTTGAATCTGCCTGAGCCACAAAAGGCCGGGACATGGAGAGAACATCATCGAGCGGGAAACAGTCATCCACCCGATCCTGCAGCGTTCGATAGCTGCCCTGGGTATTCCCGGTTGCATAGGCGACCAGGGCGACATCGAGCCAGTCATTCAACGGGCTGCGGCTCATGTCGTCCAGCCGAGAAATCCGGTATGGTTTTTCATTGTTTAGACTGGTCATCAGAATGGCATTTCCGATCTGGGCCGCAAGCGCAGTCGCAGCGCGCGCTTCCGCCGCCGCTCTCATTTCCGGAGACGGGCTGCCCCCCGGGCCTCCCTGCCCGCCACGTGATCCCTGACCGCCCTGGTCACCGCCCCTGCCCCGCTGGCCAGTGCGAGCGTTCTGATCTGCCTGATCCCCCTGAACGCCGAGGCCGGCCGCAGCCAAAGCTGCAGCCTGCACCCGAGCAGCCCTTTCCTCCCTCTGGGCTTCAGGGGTCAGCTGAACCAGGTACCACTTGTACAGCTTGAAGGCGCGCTGGTCATATACCGAGTCCTTTTGCACCAATGTTGAGCAGATAAAGACCGCGCCGCTGGCGACATCGTCGCCCAGGAAGTCCGCCATCTTCTGGCGCATCTCCCCAACCGCCTTGGTGAACGGTTCCACCTGGGCCTTCTCGTCGGCGTAAAAGTCAATGCCAGGAGCAATCTCTTTAAACAGCTTGAATTTGGGGAATAGATTGTCCTGTGCCAGGCCGAACCCCGAAAACAGGGTGAGGAAGAGCGCAGTGGTCATAAGTCGCTTTTTCATAATACTCCCTTGCAGTCTGGTGGAGGATTCCGCTCCGGCGGCCGCTGATTTCCAGTTCCTATTTCGCCCCGGGCCGCCGTCATGCACTCAGGCACCTTCCAGCCGATCTGTCGTCCTCCCGTCCATTATTACGAACTGATCCTCCATCTGTTACGCTTTTTGGATCGTCCGGGAAAGAAAGCCAGAAAAAAGAAAAAGAAGAGCCTGGACTAAAATCCCAACGAGACCGTGGAGAAGCCGTCAACCACGGGCAGGTCCTTTGGCTTTCGGCGGGGTAACTTGAAGCATGCGCGCCAATGAGGGGGGCATTTCTCCTGGCTTTGCTTCAAATAACTTAATTATTATCATTGGATTACGAGTAGCAACCCATTCGAGGGCCCGGCACGCAAAAACACGCACGATGCGATCTTCATCCGCAAGACGGTTCCCGACATCAGGCAGCAAACCCGCTGCCTTCCCCGGAAATCTCGCCAGAACCTGGCCCAGAGCATAAAGAAGGTGCCAGCGAACGAATGCCGAATCATCCGAAAGGGCGCCCCTTATCCTCTCCAAATGTCGGACGAGACGGGCGGGGTGCGATTCGGACAGGCGTGCCAGGGTAACGGCAGCCCGCCCTCGAATCCTCCTTTCCTTGTCCTGCAATAAGGCGATCAACTCATCCAGGCGGCGCGGATGGTCAACCACAGTGCGCACTACTTCGGAAGTCCGCAGTTTGGAAAGGGGTACGATGTTCTTTTTGGGGCGGCCGGGAAGGCTACGGTGGCACCTGGTTTTCGTCATCACCTGCGACTCATCAGATCAGTCAATTGCATCATACCGGGTCATAACAAACCCACAGTTCGTCTCAACCGGAATTGAGTATGACGCGCTGGCGGAGGTATGTCAATCAGGAGGGGAGCGGGCAGTTTGGGAAGGACGATTCATCCTGCAGCCGCCTCTGCCAATCGCCCGTCCCACCCTGCCCGAAGCGCCCTGAGCGTTCCTTATTGCTTTTTCAGAACTGCCAGATAATCGCGGAAGCGGGTACGCACGCCGATGAAATCCTTGTGCTCGATTCTGAGTTCATCCGCAATCTGGCTGACCTCGTTGTCCTCCAACGTGCTGATGGTTTCATCGGCTGCGGATACGGCAAACAGACATTGCAGCAGGGCAAGCTTCTGCTCATGAGACGCGATCCGGTTGAACTCTCGCGTGACCAGGTAATTCTCCGTGCCCCCGAAGAGGATGTTTTGGGTTTTGGCCATCTGAACCACGAGAATCGCCTGCTCCTCCGGCAGTCCGCCCTGGCTCATCACAATCCTCTCCATAACCGTGGTCTCTTCCGTCGTGATGAGCAGATCCGCTCGGGCTACCCGGCTCAGCAGGTAGGAGAACGCAGCCACGAATTTGGCCCGCTCAGGTTCCAACTGATCGAGGGCGCCGGCGATTTTTCGCACGGTATCCGTTTCTGCCGATGATCGTTCACTTCCGCTGTGCCCTATGTCCAGATTGAGGAACTTAAGAATCGACATGGAATATCCTTTCAGATCTGCTTATTCCCCAGGGATGATGCCACAGACACATTCATTGACCAAAGGTCTTCTGTCACGGGCAGACGTTTCCCAATTACGGCTGGTTTCGGCGGCAGCCACCCACCGTAGCCGATTCCCATATACCTTTTCGATTGTCCCAGATCAGCAACAAATGGTATAAGCTTCCCCAGTCTTTGGGGATTTTGTGACCATTAACGCTCATGCGGCGTGGCGCACCTTGTGACACATGAAAACGGGACACCGAAGAGGTCCCGTCCGCCGGCCGGGACTTATTTGCTGGAACTGAGCCAATCCTCGGAGCAGAAACTGGATGACACCAGGTGATACTCCACCTACCAGCGGGCAATACCAAGCCATTGCCTGACGAAAGACAGGCCGGACCGGAAGACCTTCAGCAACGACATGCAGATTTACTGCCCAAACTCCTGTTTTGTGCCCATCAGGGTCTGGGGCAATTGGACCTTTTGCATCGCTCCGGCGAGATCATTTTTGAGTCTTCCCGGTGCCACGCCCTCGTGCTGAGGATTCCGGAAAACGGCAGGAATCACCAGAATCGTCTTCCCAACGATGGCGAGACAACCGGATACATCCATTTTACCCTCCCGCCTGACGTTGGAGCGACGATGCCATCGTCCTCTGGAAACATCGTCCCGGATGCGGTTATCGATTCATGGATGGCGGGACACCTGGTGGCCGCCGCGCCCTCACGTGTTTTCGGCTGCAGTCTCTGGACCGGAGATACATCCCGGCTGCTGATGCTCGACCGACAAGGGCGGACCGTGAATGCCGGACAGAATGCCTGCGCCTGCGGGATTCAATCCCTGGCCCTGATTCCCTTCCCAGTCGAAGGCCCCCGCCGCGGCCTGCTTCAGCTCGGATATCGGCAGCGCGACTCGTTTACCGAAGACGACCTGCAGGTATGGGAAGCGGCCGCGCTAACCCTCGGGATAGCCCTAGCGCTTCGCGCGGCCCAGGAGGAGTCACGCGAACGGAGCAAGGAAATGGCCGCCCTCCGGGCTGTTGCCGAGGAGGAAAAAAACCGCCTGCAAGGGCAACTCCGACATGCGGATCGGCTGGCAACCATCGGCCAGCTGGCGGCCGGAGCAGCACACGAGTTGAATGAGCCCTTGGGAAGTGTTCTGGGCTTCGCCCAGCTTGCCAAGAACTGCTCCAAGCTGCCAGTTCAGGTCGATCAGGACATCGATAAGATCATTAATGCCGCCTTGCACGCGCGCGAAATCATCAAGAAGTTGATGGTATTCGCCCGGCAGATGCCAACGAGAAAGTCCCCATGCAACCTGAATGACCTGGTGCGGGAGGGACTCTACTTCCTGGAATCCCGTTGCGCATGCGAGGGGATCCGTATGGTACGGCATTTGGAGGAGACCTTGCCGGAGGTCATGGTAGACCCGGCCCAGCTACATCAGGTTTTGGTTAACCTGGTGGTGAATGCAATACAGGCAATGCCGGAAGGTGGCACTCTGGCTATCCGGACGCGCTCTGAAGACCGGCGGATTCTCCTGGACATTGAGGACAGCGGCATCGGCATGACCCGCGAAATCCTCGGCCAGCTCTTTACTCCTTTTTTCACCACCAAGGGGATCGGCCAGGGGACGGGGCTCGGACTCTCCGTGGTACAGGGAATCGTAACCGCTCACGGAGGCACGATTCTTGTCGACAGCCAACCAGGCAAGGGTTCCCGTTTCACCGTCATCCTGCCCGCCGGGGACCCGCCGAAGAGTCAGGAGTTCAGCTGATCATGGCCAACGCAACCCCTAAAGAGCGTCTTCTTATAGTTGACGATGCGACCGATACGCGAGAAGTGCTGCAAAGGAACCTCGGCTCAGAGGGATTTCAAGTTTTCACCGCCGGGACGGTCGCCGAGGCGGTCCGGATGCTCGAATCGATTGCCGTCGATCTGGTCATTACCGATCTCAAGATGCCTGGAGCGTCGGGGCTGGATCTGGTACGGCATGTGCGAGAGAACTTCAAGGAAACCGAAGTCATGATGATCACCGGCTATCCGAGCATTGAGGATGCCGTGATGGCGGTCAAGAGCGGTGCCGAAGATTTCCTGACCAAGCCGTTTACACAGGAGGAACTGCTTTCGACGGTCCGTCGCACACTTGACAAGCAGAGGGTAAAGCGGATTGCACGGGCAGGCCCGGAGCGCTCCGCTGCTCCACCATTCGGTCTGATCGGCGAGTCTGATCCGATGCGCAAGGTCTTCGACTCCATCCTGAAGGCGGCCAGCACCATCGCCACGATCCTGATCGCCGGCGAAAGCGGCACCGGTAAGGAACTCGTCGCCCGCGCGATCCACTATCGCAGTTCACGAGCCGCGTCCCCCTTCGTTGCCGTAAACTGCGGCGGCATCCCCCAGGAACTGCTGGAAAGCGAGCTTTTCGGACATCTCAAGGGAGCCTTCACGGGTGCCTTCGAAACCCGGGCGGGCTTTTTCCAGACCGCGGAAGGCGGCACCATTTTCCTTGATGAAATCAGTGAAATGACCCTTTCCATGCAGGTAAAGCTGCTGCGCGTTTTGCAGAACCGCGAAGTGCGTATGGTAGGTTCCACGCGCGTCAAAACGGTCGATGTCCGCATCCTGGCAGCCACCAATAAAGACCTGGCTGGACTGGTTGAAAAGGGGGCCTTCCGCGAAGACCTGTTTTATCGTATCAACGTCATCACAATCGCGCTGCCTCCTCTCCGTTCCCGGGGAGACGATGTGCTGATGCTAACCCATCATTTCATCAAGAAATTCTCCAAAGAGTTCGGGAAACCGGCCCAGCAGATTTCGGACCGGGCGCTGGAAGTTCTGAAGAATTACCCCTGGCCCGGAAATGTCCGCGAACTGGAGAACATCATTCAGCGCCTCGTCGTCATGACTGACGGCGACATCATCGATGTGCCCGATCTGCCCCCGCTCATGCGCTTTTCCGCACTGCGCGAGGTCGGATTGCGGCGATCGCTCGCCGAAGTTGAAGCAGAATACGTCCAGAACGTTCTAGCCAGTGTCGGCGGCAACAAGAGCCGAGCCGCAGAAATCCTGGGAATCGATCGCAAAACGCTCCGCAAGCGGTTGCCGGATTCACAGGATCAGAATAGACTGTAGCCTTTTAGCCTGTAGGCTGTAGGTATGAATCAACTTTCGCGCTTTTGGGAGCGCTTCCAGACAGTCATGCATGCCAGACAGTCCGTCAAGGCTCCCGATCCAAAGCAACATGGCAGATGCTGGTGAGAAATGCGCAGTCTAACCCACCATGTCCGGGGCACCTGCACTCCAGCCATCAGCCCCACCAACGATGAAGAGGATATTCTCCCCTATGGGGATATTATCCCCACGCGTTGGCCTGCATCTGAGGTCCGATACCTGTCTTCTGGAGCAATTAGCCTGATCATAGAATCAATGGCATCTATATTACATATCAACAGTTTGGATTCCTTATAAGGGATGATTTCGGCATCGAGGCATTGCCGTGGCATGACACTTGCCTGCATAGGAGTAGGGTGGTAGGTATTCAGCAAAGAGTTCTCGGTACTGCTAGGTGGGGTAACCGTTTTCGAGCCGCTTGCGGGCATGATGTCGGTGAGATGACATTATCTCGGGATGGGGAACTCCAGGGCTTGTGTTGGAAGTGCGCGAACGCTGCGGATTGTGCCTTGCCGCTGGCATCCAACTTTCCGGTCGTAGAGTGCAGCACCTACCAGGCCTCCATTACAACCCGCGTTGTTTCATCCGACTCATCAGCCCGGCTACAGACTCAGGGGAAAGTGAATGAGCACAGGGGGCTGTGCTCTGACTGCGAACTCCGCAGCGGCTGTACTATTTCCAGGCCGGAGAGCGGCGTTTGGCATTGCAAGAACTACCGTTAGGAGATGATCTCGTTTATCCGGAGCACATCATCAAAGCAAGGTGGAATCATGAAAACGGAGGAAATTCAGACCATCGTTGAAAAGCACGGTGGGCAGCGAGGGGAGCTCATATCGATCCTCGAGGACATCCAGGCAAAATACAGCTATCTGCCTGAAGACGCGTTGCGCGCCGTGGCCGATCAGACCGGGCGGTCCCTGGTCGACATCTACGGGGTGGCTACGTTTTACAGCTGGTTCAGCCTCAAACCGCGCGGCAAGCATCTGATCTCATGCTGCCTCGGAACCGCATGTCACGTGCGCGGGGCGCCCCGAGTGGCCGAGGAACTCGAACACCAGCTTCGGCTGAAGCCGGGCGATACCACGCCGGATCGGGAATTCACCCTGGAAACGGTCAATTGCCTTGGCGCCTGTGCGCTCGGGCCGATCGTGGTGGCCGATGGCCACTACTATCCAAACGTGGCTCCGGGGAAGGTGAAAGGGTTGCTGCAAAGCACCCGAGATGGCCTCGACAAAGTCGACGTCAGAACGGATCAGCGGGTATTCCCGGTCGAGGTTAACTGCGCGCGCTGCAATCACAGCCTCACGGATGCGAGCAACCTGATTGATGGCGTTCCCGCCATCCGGGTTACGGTGTCTTTTGGGCAAACTCATGGTTCGCTTTTGTTGTCCTCGCTTTACGGCAGCTACAACATTCAAAGTGAACAGGAAATCCCGATGAAAACCCTGGTGCACTTTTTCTGTCCTCACTGCCACGCGGAGCTTTCGGGCGGAACGCCGTGCGCGGACTGCAATGCCCCGATGGTGCCCATGATCGTCAAGGGGGGCGGGATGTTGCAGATCTGTTCACGCCGTGGTTGCAGATCCCACAGGCTTGACTTTGATGGGGTGAACCTTTGAACCGGCAGCCTGAAACAGCCAGACGCCAACACAAACCTAGAAGATTAAGGAAGGATTGCGTCCATGGATAGACTCAAATCGATCGGCGCTTTCAATGCCTTGCAGGCCCGCTTGGTTGCGGACCGGGATCCAAAAAAGCCCACCATCGTGATCTCGGCTGGAACATGCGGACAGGCAAGCGGCGCCAACGATCTCATTCGCATTGTTAAACGCGAGTTCCTCTACCGCGGGCTTTCCGACAAGCTCAACCTGCGCGTTACCGGATGCCACGGCTACTGCCAGATGGAGCCTTCTGTCCTCATTGAGCCGAGAGGAACTTTTTATCCCAGAGTGATGCCGGACGACATGCCGCGCATCGTAGACGCCGCCGCCCAAGGGGAGGTGATCGAGCGGCTCCTCTACATTGATCCCGGCACTGACAAGCCGGTAGAAAAGCAGAACGATCTCCCTTTCTTCCGCAATCAGCGGCGAACGATCCTGGCCCGGAACGAAAGAATCGATCCGATTCGCATATATAACTACATCGAAACCGGCGGCTACGGTGCTCTGGCCAAGGCGCTCCTTAAGGGGGATCCCGACTGGGTCCTGGCCGAGGTGAAAGCCTCCGGCTTGCGCGGCAGAGGCGGGGCGGGTTTTCCGACCGGGCTCAAATGGGAGTTCCTGCGACGGCAGCCGGATGGCAGAGGCAGAATCCTGGTGTGCAATGCGGATGAAGGCGATCCCGGCGCGTATATGGACCGGAGCGTGCTGGAGGGAAATCCTCACAGCATCCTCGAAGGCATGGTCATCGGCGCCTTCGCCACCGGCGCCACCGAGGGGGTCATCTATGCCCGCAATGAGTACCCGCTGGCAATCAAACATCTGATCATCGCCCTGCGCCAGGCGAGAGAATCCGGGCTCCTCGGACAGGATATCCTGGGGACGGGTTTTTCCTTCGACATCAGCCTGGTGCGCGGTGCCGGAGCCTTCGTCTGTGGCGAGGAAACGGCTCTGATGCGGTCCATCGAAGGCAAGATGGGTGAACCGCGCCAGCGCCCCCCCTTCCCGGTGCAGAAAGGGATCAACGGGAAGCCGACCGCGATCAACAACGTCGAGACCTGGGCCAACATCCCGATCATCATCAGTGAAGGAGCCACCAGTTACACGCAGACGGGCACGAACAACAACCATGGCACAAAGATATTCAGTCTGGTGGGCAAGGTTAAGAACACCGGCCTGGTTGAGGTGGCCATGGGCACATCGATCGCCGAAATCGTCAACGACATCGGCGGGGGTGCCGCGGATCGAGCCCGGATCAAGGCCGTTCAAACGGGCGGCCCTTCGGGCGGCTGCATCCCGACCCGCATGTTCGATCTCCCGATCGATTATGACAGCCTGACCAAAGCCGGATCCATCATGGGCTCAGGGGGCATGATCGTTGTGGACGAGAACACATGCATGGTGGATCTTGCCAAGTATTACATGGCCTTTCTCAAAGATGAGTCGTGCGGCAAGTGTTTTACCTGCCGCAAGGGAACCCAGAGGATGCACGAAATCCTCGATGACATCACGAAAGGCAAGGCGACGACCGAGAATCTTGACCTGCTTCGCGATCTCGCGGAAGTGGTAAAGGATACCTCGATGTGCGGACTCGGCCAGACGGCCGCCAATCCGGTGCTCAGCACCCTGCGTTACTTCCCCGAAGAATACCGGACGCACATCACAGACAAACGTTGCGATGCCTTCGTGTGCAAGGAACTGGTGGGTGCTCCCTGCCATTCCGCATGTCCATTGGGAACCGAAGCCTGGCGATATGTGGCTCTCCTGGCGATGGGAGAATACCAGGAGGCTTACCGTGTCATTCGCGAGACCAATCCTTTTCCGTCCGTCTGTGCCCGCGTGTGCGACCACCAGTGCGAGGAAAGGTGCCGTCTGGGGCAGAGCGGCAACCGCCCGGTCGCCATTCGCGCGCTCAAGCGCTTCATCACCGACACCATCGACCCGTCCGTATACCAGCCGGTGCGCGCAAATCCGAAAGAATCGATGCCTTCCGTGGCCGTGATCGGCTCCGGACCCGCTGGCCTCAGTGCGGCGCACTACCTTTCGCTCGACGGCTACCGGGTAAGCGTCTTCGAAGCGGATGAGAAGCCGGGAGGCATGCTGATAAGCGGCATTCCCTCCTATCGCCTGCGCCGCGATGTGCTCGAAAAGGAGATCGACTCCCTCCTGGACGCAAACATCACTCTTAAATGCGATCAGGCTCTGGGACGCGATTTCTCCATCGACGATCTCTTCAACCGCGGCCATAAGGCCGTCTTCCTCGCCCTCGGCGCACACAAGAGCCGGAGGCTTAACATCGAAGGAGAGGATCTCACGGGTGTGCACCCGGCAATCCAGTTCCTGAAGGCATTCAATCTCGAAGGCAAGAAGCTGGCCCGCGGGCACGTCGGGGTCATCGGCGGTGGCAACTCCGCGATCGATGCCGCTCGCGTCGCGTTGCGCCAGGAAGGAGTCAAAAGCGTGACGGTCTTCTATCGCCGCACACGGCCGGACATGCCGGCATTGAAGGAGGAAATTCAGTCGATGCTGCAGGAGGGGATCAAGCTGGAAACACTGGTTTCGCCGGCAAAGATCCAATCCAAGGAGGGGAAGGTCACCGGACTGGAGTGTGTGCGCAACGAGCTGAGCAAGCTGGACGCCAGCGGCCGCGGCCGCCCGGTTCCGATCGCCGGGTCCGAGTTCAGCGTTCCCATCGACACCCTGATCGTCACGATCGGAGATGAGCCCGATATCGACTATATCGCTTCGATGGGAATCGAATCGACATCGCAGGGGACGCTGCGCGTTGATCCTCAGACCCTGGCCACCAATCGACCGGGGGTTTTCGCCGGCGGGGACGTGGTCACCGGCCCCGACACCGTGGTCGATGCCATTGCTGCCGGAAAGAAGGCCGCCCTGATGATCAGGCGTTTTCTGAACGGGGAGGAACTAAAACAGCCTGCTGCGGCCCGAAGGCCGCAGCAATATGTCGAGCCGTGTACACTTTCCGAAGAGGAACTCGCAACGATTCGCCGTGCCGAACCGCCTCTGCTACCGATCGAGCTCCGGCGGCGCAGCTTCTCCGAAGTGGAGCTGGGTCTGTCGGAAACTGATGCCGTCCGGGAAGCCAAGAGGTGTCTGCGGTGCGATCTGGAGTTTACCAAGCCGAAGCAGGAAGACACCACCCGGCTGGAGACAGGAGCTATACCGCTATGATCCAACTCACGATAAACGGGCTCAACGTTTCGGTGGAAGCGGGCACGACGCTGCTGGACGCGGCAAAGTTTCTCGGGTTCCCCATTCCGACCCTGTGCCACATGGAGGGACTTTCGCCCTATGGCGCCTGCCGCCTCTGTGTCGTCGAGATCGGCGAGGGAGCGCGCGCCAAATTGGTGGCATCGTGCACGTATCCGGCGGAAGAAGGGCTCAAGGTTCGAACTTCCTCGTCGCGCGTCATGCGCGCCCGCAAGATGATCCTCGAACTTCTGCTGGCATCGTGCCCGCAATCGAAACATGATCCAGGACCTGGCCTCGGCGTATGAGATTCGTCAGCAGCGCTTCAAGCAGGAATACGAGGACTGCATCTTGTGCGGCCGATGTGTGCGCATGTGCGAAGAGCAGATGATGGCCAAGGCCATCGGTTTCCGAGGCCGCGGCGAACACCGAAGCATCGGCACGCCGTTCGACATCAAGTCGGAGGTCTGCCGCCTGTGCGGCGGCTGCATGTATGTCTGTCCGGCGTGCCAGTTGCGTTGCACATACGCCGAGCCGGAAAAAGCGATTTGCGGCGGCTGCGCCAACCTGCAGTCCGCCGTGCCTGGAGAAGGAGCAGTTCGACGATATGATGTGCTACATGGCACCCTGTGTAGCCTGTGAAATAAAGAAAGACTGAGAATATCCAAAGGAGATCTACTTATGTCACTTATCGAAAATCAATGCATCGGCCGCAACTCTCACGAAAAACCGGACCGAAGGGTCTGTTATCCCGGCCTCCGGTATGTGCGTAACCTGCGTGGACGGCTGCATCGGGATGTGCGAAATCGGCAAGTCCGCCTATCGCGGACATGAGGTACATCTATCCTCAGCCGTTTGGCGTCATCACCACCGCGGCGGAAAAATCCTATCCCGGTCGACTATTCCCATTTCAATATCATGGGCACCGCCGTCGGGGCCCATGGCATCGAGGCGGACAGCGATCAAGGCGATCTTCCCTGCCGTCAATCTCGAAGTCGTCATTCGGCCACGATAAGAAGATCAAATTCCGCCTTCCCTGGATCATCCCCGGTATCGGCTCCACCAATATCGCCAAGAACAACTGGGAAGGGCTGGCCATCGGCTCCGCGCTGGCGGGCACCGGACTGACCATCGGCGAAAACGTGGTCGGTATGGACCCGGATTCGGTGATCAAGAACGGCCGCGTGGTTGATACTGTCGACCTGAAACGCCGCGTGAAGCTTTACCAGGACCATCAGCGTGACGGCTATGGCGCCATCATCGTGCAGGCGAACGTTGAAGACACGCGTCTGGGCGTCCAGGAATATGCAATCGAAAAACTCGGCGTCGAATGTGTCGAGCTGAAATGGGGTCAGGGCGCCAAAGACATCGGCGGTGAAGTAAAGATCAACAACCTGAAAAAAGCCCAGTTGCTGTATGAACGCGGCTACATTGTTCTTCCCAATCCGACGGATCCCTATCGTCATCAAGGCCTTCGAACAGGGCGCATTCAAAGAATTCGAGCGGCATTCCCGTGTCGGCATGGTGACCGAGGAATCCTTTGCGCAACGGGTGGAGGAACTGCGCAAAGCAGGCGCCAAGTACGTCTTCCTCAAGACCGGCGCCTATCGGCCGGCCGATCTGGCACGAGCCCTGGCATTCTCGTCCAAGTACAAAATCGACCTGCTGACCGTCGACGGTGCCGGCGGCGGAACGGGGATGAGCCCGTGGCGGATGATGAATGAATGGGGAATCCCTCCGGTGGAACTGCATTCGCTTCTGCTACTCATACGCCAAGAAGCTTCGCCGATAAGGGGCGAGTATCTCCCTGCCCTGGCGGTCGCCGGCGGATTTACGTTCGAAGATCAGATTTTCAAGGGGCTCGCCATGGGCGCACCGTTTGTGAAGCTGATCGGCATGGCGCGCGGCCCGATTGCGGCCGCCATGGTCGGCAAAACCATCGGCCGTGCCATCGATGATGCGCCAGCTTCCGGTTTATGTCGAGCGCTTCGGCAACACCAAGGATGAGATCTTCGTCACCGCCGGTGCCCTGCGCCAGGAGCTGGGGAACGAAGAATTTGACAAGCTCCCGACCGGAGCCCTCGGTCTCTACACCTACTATGAGCGTCTCGCCCAGGGCCTGCGCCAGCTAATGGCCGGCAGCCGTAAGTTCGCGCCCGAACACATAAGCCGGGACGATATTGCGGCATTAACGCACGAGGCCGCCGAGATCAGCGGCATCCAGTACATAATGGACGTCGACAAGGAAGAAGTCGAACAGATCCTCGGTAACAGAACCGTCTACGCTGCCAGCTAGCGGCCGACCCTCTTCCGGTTGCGGCCCAGGGCTGCCGACGCAGCCTTGGGCCGCCGCCTGACATCGATTCATCCCTTTAGGGCCTGTGACGAAATAAGTGGCGCACTTTGCTGCAGGCCCCCAGGCCCGCTGGCAAGGCGTGAGCGACGAGCATACCGGGTAGTATGTAAGGAGCGAACAACGCAGCCAGCGGGCCTGCGGGCCGCAGCCCGAAGGGGCGCGGCGGCGGGCGGGCATCTGCTTCGTTGCCGCTCCTCGACGATGTCCCCGCATCGCCTGCGTCGCGGCGCCTTGCATCTGCCCGCCCGGCGCTCGCGCCAAAGTGCGTCACTTATTTCGTCACAGGCCCTTACCATGCCCCTCGGACGCCGCCGGGGTCGGAAGGCTCCCGATTCTCAGTCTGCATGAACGCGGATCGACGCCCGAATCCCTGCTTGATATCCGGCACTTCTTGGTCTATTACTTGACGGTCAACTCAACCCGGCAGCGCGGCATTGTAGCGGCGTGGCCATGTCGGAAACGATCGATGATATGATCAAAGTGGCTTTGCTTGGATTCGGCACCGTGGGACGGGCATTTGCGCGCTATCTCGAATCTTCTGCTGCCTGGGGAAACGTCGACTACGGGATCGCCGCGGTCGCCGACATTTCAGGCGGCATCCTGCTGTCCGATCCCCCGCAGGTGCGCCCGCTGCTGGAATCCCAGGACCGGGGTCAGACGATTGCCGACAGCGCGGATCCCGGCTCGGTGTTGAACAGCTTCGAATTCATCCAGGCGCTCCGGCCTGCCGGGATACCGGTGCTGGTGGAATGCCTGCCCACAAATCCCACCACCGGGCAGCCGGGGCGCGATCTGATCGAGTGCGCTCTCAATCAAGAGATTGCAGTCGTAACCGTAGACAAAGGCCCCATGGTCCATGATTTCATGGGTCTTTCCGCTGCCGCCCGACGGAATGGCACGAGACTGGCCTATAGCGGCACTACCGGAGTCCGTCCCCCTGCCAACATTTCCGGTTGTCACGTCCTCGACATCCGAGGCATTCTCAACGGGACCACCAATTATATTCTGACCGAAATGCACCAGAGCCACCTCACATTCAAGCAGGCTCTGGCCAGGGCACGGGACCAGGGGATCGCCGAACCTAATCCCGACCTGGACATTCAGGGGTGGGACACCGCATGCAAGATACTCATCCTTGCCAACGAGTGGATGCAGGCCGAATCGACGCTCGACGATGTCATCCGCATCGGCATCGGCCCGGAAACGGAACATATGATCCGGAGCGAGTGCGAACCGGGTCAGCTGGTGCGCCTCATCGGTCACGCCCACCTGCGCGACGGTCGGGTACAGCTGAGCGTGGGCCCGAAAATCATCGGGAGCGAATCCGTCTTTCACTCCCTCTCCGGCACCTCCAAGGGCGCGGTGTTCCGGACGCGTGAAATGGGTGAGATTCTGGTCAAAGCCCGTTCGGGACTGGATGCGATCGCCCAGACAATCCTGGAGGATATTCGTACCGTGACCCCTCCCGATTCTCGGACAGGCTCCCTAGCCTGCTCCCGGCCGCAGAACCTGACGTGGCCAGCGCGGCCCATAGGGATCGACCTGGAAGTATCCTGGCCTTCGCCTTCGAGGATATGCCGATGATCAAGTTTTTGCTCTGGTGTATTGTATTCGTTCTCTGCTGGCCCCTGGCACTGGTGGCGCTGGTTCTCTACCCGCTGGTCTGGTTACTGCTTCTTCCCTTCCGGTTGGTCGGCATTGCTTTTTCCGGCGTGTTCGAGTTGCTCCGGGCGATCGTAACCCTGCCGGCACGCCTGTTGAGAAAGATCGGATGAGTGCTCCGATCCCTCCTTTTTGCAAATCCCTGAAGGATACAGAAATGGCGGGTGGCGTTCTGCTTCGAACAATCGTAATCTTTATTCTGTCTGGCGCATGCGGCGCCGCAGGTAAGGACGAATGCCCTGCCGCCAAAGCCGCGGCCGTCGGCGCATCGTGCGGATAGACATCTCTGTGGAGGCGGCGAAACCATGAAGATCGGCATCACCTGTTATCCAACCTACGGAGGCAGCGGCATTGTAGCCACGGAACTTGGCAAGGAGCTGGCTGAGCGGGGCCACGAGATCCACTTCATCAGCTATGCCCTCCCCATGCGTCTTAACCGGGCAACGCCCAATATCTTCTTTCACGAAGTTGAAGTCACCAACTATCCCCTTTTCGACCATCCCCCCTACACCCTGGCGCTGGCGAGCAAGATGGCGGAGGTTGTTGAACTGCAGCACCTGGATCTCCTCCATTGCCATTATGCCATCCCGCACTCGGTGAGCGCCTTCCTGGCCAAATCAATGCTCCATCCGCGCAAGCTGCCCGTGGTAACAACCTTGCACGGAACCGATATCACCCTTGTGGGCGCGGATCCTTCCTACTTGCCGATCACCAGGTTTTCCATCGAACGCTCGGACGGCGTGACTGCCGTCTCACACTATCTCAGGCAGGCCACTTATGAGACTTTCGGCGTTCGCAATGAAATCGAAGTGATATACAACTTCGTTAACTGCGATATTTACAAGGCGGGACCCAGGCCGGAATTGCGCGCGCGCTTCGCGACCCCGGGAGAGAAGATTCTCATTCACCTTTCCAACTTCCGGGCGGTAAAACGCCCGACCGACGTCATCGAAATCTTCATGCGGGTTCAGAAAAGCCTGCCCGCAACCCTCTTGATGGTCGGCGATGGCCCGGAACGGGGAGGCGCCGAGCGGATGGCACATCACTACGGGGTCCAGCAGAAAGTACACTTCCTCGGCAAACGCGATAACATCGAGGAACTGATCGGTGTTTCCGATCTGCTCCTGCTCCCCAGCGAAACCGAATCCTTTGGCCTGGTCGCCCTGGAAGCCATGGCCTGTGCGGTTCCGGTGGTAGTATCCAAAGTCGGAGGACTCCCCGAGGTGGTTACCGACGGCCAGGAGGGATATCTGGTCGAAAGATCTGACGTGGAAAAAATGGCCGAGCGCTCGCTGTCGATTCTATCGAACGATCAGCTCCGGGGGGATATGGGCCGGCGCGGCCGAGAAACCGCAAAGGCACGTTTTTGTTCCGACAAGATCATCCGCCAGTACGAGGACTACTACGAGCGCGTGCTCGCGAAAGTTTGATTTTATTGAGGGGAGCTAGGCCATGCGTAAGACGAAGATCGTCGCCACCATCGGACCGGCCTGTGACAACCCACAGATCATCGCAGATCTGATCCAGGGCGGCATGGATGTTGCCCGGCTGAATTTTTCGCACGGGTGCCATGAAGACCACCTGCGGCGCATGGATATGCTGCGCCGGGTCGCCCGCCAAACGGGAAAGCCGTTGGCCCTGCTTCAGGATCTCCAGGGCCCCAAAATCCGCACGGGTGCGCTGGCGAACGGGAAGCCCGTCCATCTCATGACCGGGGGGCGATGCACAATCACAACCCGGGAAATCCTCGGCGACGCCTCAGCCTTCAGTACCACCTATCCGGCCCTCCCCACGGACGTGCGCCCAGGGGACCGCATTCTGGTGTCGGATGGAATGATCGAACTGCGAGTTCTTTCCGCCGGCGGCGACAGCATTCAAACTGAGGTGATCAGCGGCGGCGAACTGCGCGAGCGGCAAGGACTCAACCTGCCGGGGGTAAAGATCAGCACCCCGGCTCTGACGCCAAAAGACGTCGCGGATTTGGAATTCGGGCTGGCGCATGATGTCGACTGCATCGCCCTCTCTTTCGTGCGCCGCGCTGCCGATGTGCGCGAAATCAAAGACCGGATCGCCAGAGCCGGAAAGGATACGCCGGTCATTGCCAAGATCGAGAAGCCCGAGGCTCTCGATGACATCACACAGATCCTGGCTGAGGCGGACGGACTGATGGTGGCCCGCGGCGACCTCGGGGTCGAGATTTCGCCGGAGCGCGTACCTACGGTTCAAAAGCAGCTGATCGAAGCCTGCAATGCCGCCGGCATCCCCGTCATCACCGCAACCCAGATGCTGGAATCGATGATCCACAACCCCAGGCCGACTCGGGCTGAAGCCAGCGACGTAGCCAATGCCATACTGGACGGGACCGATGCAGTAATGCTCAGCGGTGAGACCGCCGTCGGTTCCTTCCCGGCAGAGGCCATACGCATGATGGCGCGAATCGCCGCAGTTACGGAATCAAGCCGGATCCCACACCATTATGATTTCGAATCAGCACGCAAGAATATCCGACCTCAAGATCCGCCGGATGCGATTGCAGCTGCCGCATGTGCCATTGAAAAAGTGCTTCCCATCAAGGCCATCGTTCCCTTCACCCGGACCGGGAACACGGCCCGCCTGGTAGCTCGGATGAGACCGAATACCCCGGTCGTTGCGATCACCCCACACGAACAGACCTGTCGCCGACTCGCCTTTGTCTGGGGCGTGATCCCGGTTTTGAGCATGCACTTTGCAGATCTTACGGAATTGAGCGAAATTGTCAGACGGGAGCTGCTTGCCCTGGGATTTGTGAAGGCGGGCGACCTCGTGGTGGTAACCGGGGGCCACCCGGTGGATCAAGTCGGTTCCACTAACATGCTCAAGATCATTTGCGTTTCCGGCTGACCTCGGATCCCGGAAGAATGAAATCCAGAGGCGCGCTCCTGAAGAGCAGCCGGTATCTGCGGCAATCCCGTGAAGTTGTCCGATACACCCTCGGATAATTTCTCATTTCACGGGCATGCCATCAGACCCGGCGCTCTTGCTAGAGCTTGTCTTCAATCTTGATTTTTTGTCCCGCCGCTACATAACGGTCATCAATCCCAGACCGGTCAATCCTGGGGTGAGTTGCAGTGCTGTTGATACGAATTGGTCTGCGCCCAGGCTGATAAGCTCCACGGATCCCTTGAAGGTCGCAAGTCCTGGCAGGTATTCGTCGAGGAATTTCGCAACTTGCCGGCCCGGCCCGAGAGAGTTGAGCTGCGGTGGATTGACTGCATTGATCACATAACCGTTCTCGTCCAGGACCACAATCTGAACATTCATGGAATCCGAACTGCTGTTGGCGATGGCAAATCCCGTTCTGCGCCCTGAGCCCGCATCATTGTCAATCGGGATCGTGACCTGATGAGCCGGTTCCGCGGCCAGCACCCCGGCCATTGAAGTCAACACGTCATGCTCCGTGGTCTGGAATGTCGCCACACCCGTCAGCATGTTGCTGTTGCTGTCGACGCGCGCCCAGCCGCTGGTAACGGGAGCACCGGGATCAGTCGCATTGGACATGCCGCCGTCCGAATTGATCACGGAGATCGTGACATAGTCGGGGGACACAATGTACGACGCCGGAACCGTCGCCTGCAAAACCCCGGGGCTCAAGCAGGATGTGTCCAGGTTCGACCCGTTCCACTGCACGATCGCATTAGGGTCGAACTGGTCGCCCAGGATGGTCAATGTAAATTCCGGGCCCTGCGGTAACGAATCCGGGAGAATCTGATTAATGACAGGCGTGGTAACCTGCGCCTGCGCGGCTCCTTGCATGGACAGCAAGCCGAAGACTGCGCACAGCGTCGCCCAGCCCAAAGCCCGATTATGTTGGCTCGAGTGAATCATAGAACTGCCCCCTTCATCAGCAATCTGATCTATTCACGTCCTAACCAGATGCCGGGGGGATGCGGACAGTTTCGCGGGATGGCAGGTTTTTTTCTGCAGCTCAGCAGGGCAACTCTCGTCGGCCTGCCGGTTCAGGCAATTCCGGACGCCGACGGCAACTCATGAGGCAGAGAATCAAACACGAGGACACGAGCGCCTGGGTTGTCCGGGCCGTTTGATGTCGGGAATGAACCACCGAGGAGTGCAGGTCATCGGCAAGGTGATTTTTGCGGTCTGGGCAGCCGGGCAAACACCGGGATTGGAAAGCTGAGGGCAGCAGAGGCTGAAAGGCCTTAAAACAAATGGCGTCCCCAACGGGATTCGAACCCGTGTTGCCGCATTGAAAGCGCGGTGTCCTAGGCCGACTAGACGATAGGGACGCACGCAAAACCCTGGAACGCCGGAATTCGTTCTTCACACTCCCTGACGCATTCCGAGCCAGGCCGCTAAAGAAACGCGGGGCACATTCTGGCATTTTTATCCATGGATTTCAAGGCTCGTAAATCGTTAACCATTGGCCATCCAATCGGCCGGTGCGCCCGCTGATTCCGCGTTCATTCAGGTCGGCGAAGAAACGGCGCGGATGCGCATACGTCAGCGGGCCTGCATGCCACTCTGCGAAGCCTCGTCGGCCGATTTGGACATCATTGGCAGAGCGATCCGGAAGGTCAATCCCCGATCGGGGTTTTCGACAATTTGCAGGGCTCCTAGGTGAGCTTCAACGATTTTTTTCACAACCGGCAAACCAAGACCGGTCCCGCTGGACTTGGTGGTGAAGAACGGTTCGAAGATCAGATGACGCTGTGCGCGCGGAATGCCGCTCCCCGAATCCACCACCTCGAGTATCATCTCGGAATTCGCAGATCGGGCTTTGACGCACACCCGTCCCCCTTCGGGAGAAGAATCGATGGCATTGGTCAATAGATTGATGAGCATCTGCTTAATGCGCATGCCGTCACAAACCAACTGCGGAAGCATGTGATCTATGTCCCCGCAGATCTGCACTCCTTTTCCCGCGGCAATTTCTTGGACGACCGCCAGGCTTTCGCCGATGATGCGCGCCAGGTTTTCCTCCGCGGGCGACAGCCGCAGACTCCCGGAATAGTCGAGCATTTCGCAGACCAGGTACTCCAGACGTTGCGTTTCCCGGATTATAATCCCGAGCTTTTCTCGATCCGGATCATCGGCGGGAAACCTCTCCCGGGCCAGGCGCGCGAAACCACCGATGGCAACCAAAGGAGTTTTCATGTCGTGAGCCACACTCGAAACAGCCCTGCCGATCGCCGCGAGTCGTTCGGATTCCACCAACTGCTGCTGTCGCGCCCTTTCCCGGTCCCTCAACCAACCGATCATGGCAGCCACGATGTTGAGCGTGAGGACCTCCAGCACGCTTTCTATTTCAAAGGCTGTCAGTGCCCGGAAGTAACTGGTGGCAAAAGGCAGGTACAGGATCGTGATGGCGGCCGAAGTCGAAATGGCCCCACGAATTCCGAACCAGAATGCAGCCAGAATGACCGGAACGAAGTAGAGCGGCTGGAAGATAAGTGCGAATCCGATCTGATTATGCCTCAGGGTGTAGTTCGCGACACTGATTCCTGCCACCAGGAGAATAATGATAGCCAGGTTGGTTTTTTCGTATCGCCGGCTCAATGATGTCACCCGCAGTGGCTGGGAGTTCTCTTGGAATCACACGAACGCAGGCGTCGCCCCGCCTCCCTGAGATTATAAAAGGTCACCTCTCAGCATTCCAGTGATGTCCGTGTGCACCAAAAATTCCACCCCCCCCCGTGACCGTTGGCCAAGGGGATGCAATCCTATGTGGAAGTCAGCAGCCTGCCGCCGCTTTCAATGTGAATTGGGCTCAAAAACAAAAACGCCACGATTCCACGAATTTAGGAAGCTCAGCGAATCATGCGTTTGGACAGGATCGATCCCGCGCCAAAGTTGAGAAGCAACGACAGCCGGCGCACCGCGACGGTCAGGCAAAGTAAAACCGGCACGTGTTGTTCTGCGATGTCGGCGGTCGTGGCCTTGATTTCCAAGCACGACGACATTCTTCAATAACAAATCCGTGGAATCCGTGGCGTTTTTTTTATTTCCCCGGGAGTGAACCTCACTTCTTACACCCTGGTCGCGGCAGGCATTTCCCTCGGGAAAGGTTTTAGAGTATAAATACATTTTCCCACTTTCGAATCGGCGGTCCGCATGCATCGTGAGGGCCTCCAGAGGATGCCGGAATGACCCTCAGATCAGTAACAATTTACACCGACGGTGCTTGCCTGGGCAACCCCGGACCAGGAGGGTATGGAGCAATTCTCGTTTATGGGGACCGGCGGAAGGAGCTGTCGGGTGGGTTTCGCCTGACCACCAATAACCGCATGGAGATCATGGCCGCCATCGCGGCACTGGAAGCCCTCAAACAAAGCTGCAGTGTGACCCTTTATAGCGACTCGCAGTACCTGGTGAATGCCATGCGCGAAGGATGGGCCTTGCGCTGGCGGGAAAACAACTGGCGGAGGAACAAGCGTGACATGGCGCTGAATCCCGATCTTTGGGATCGCCTGTTGCAGGCCGTCGAAGCCAGCGAGGTTGATTTCCGCTGGATCCGAGGCCACGCGGGCCACCCGGAAAACGAGCGCTGCGATCAACTGGCCATGGCCGCGGCGAACGGACCGGACCTCGCCGTGGACCGGGGCTATGAATCAAATCCGACGTGAGGCACCCGGCAAGCGCTTCGCACCGCACGCTTACCGCGGAGTTGCGGAAAGCGCAGGGCAATACGGACAGGCGCCTGGCCCCTTTATTTGTGACTAAAGGATCAAAAAAAATCTCAGGACGCGGAAGGCCGCGGATAAACGCGGATCAGGTACAGTCGGGCCGGGCAGCCAGCCACCCGGCGGGCGCCGCCCGCGGTGAGGTGCGCCTCATCACTGAGTTTTTTCCAGGTCCGGCATTTTTCGGATCGTGGCTCTCCTGGTCAGTTTCTGACCGCCAATCTCGAGTACCACCAGCAATCATAACCGAAGCCGCGGCAACCCGATCGTAAGGCTCCGGAAGCCAAGGCCGCTCATGATGCCGGCACGGCGGGATCCGCTATTTGAATTCCAGGGATTCCTTTCCGGTGCCTTTGGCAATGATATAGTCGTTGGATTCCAGCAGGTTGTACATCGCCTGCTGCAGGGCGATAACGGACTTCTTGAATGCAATCAGGGCCTGGAGTTCTGAGCCCTGTGCCGCTGCCAGATCGGCCTGCCGCTGCAAGATGTAGAAGTTCTGGCTCATGCCGGCCTGAAATCGCTTGGTCTCCCCGTCGAGCTGTTCCTCCGCGAGCTGGCGGGACACCTTGGCGGTATCGACCCGCTGGCGATTCGTCTCGAGGGCCTCCACGGCATTCCGGATCTGAACGATGATGTTCTGTTCAGTTTTGGTCCGGTTCATAAGGAGCTGCCGTTTTGAAATCCGGGTCTGCGCCAGCTGCGCATCAATGGTCCGGTTTTTAACCGGAATCTGGATGCTGAATCCGGCGCTCCATATGAGCAGCCCCTCGCTAAAAATCGTCTTATAGGCATTCGGGAGGCCGCCCACGAATTGCGGCGGAATCTTCGCCTTGCCGGTGGAATCGAAGGATTGGGGCCCCGCCGTGCCGTTGGAGCCGAATGCGCCGACCACGTCGATTTGCCATTTTTTTGAGTTATTTTGTATCTGATACGTGATGTCATTCTGCTGCAGCTGGAGATCGAACTGCTCCAGCTCCGGCCGATTCTGCAGCGCGGTTTCGATGGCATTGTTGAGGTCTACCGGGTAATCCTGAAAGTCGGGTGAATCCGTCGGCACAATGGTCTGATGCCAGATATCCGCGTTCCGATCGCTGGAAATCATGTTGCGCAGGCTGTTTTCCGTGCTCTGGATGGTTTCCTTGGCGCGGATCAGTTCGATTTCGCGGCTGGCCTGGGTCGCCTGCGCTTCGGTAACGTTGATCGGGGCGGCCGTACCAATCCCGAGCTTGATTTTGTTCTGTTCGACGGTGATCATGGCCAGCTCTACCGATTTGCGTTTGATCTCGTAGTCGCGGATCGCGCCGACCAGATCCCAGTAGAGACTGTGAATGGAGGCAATGGTGGCGGTGACGCTTTGCCGGAACTTGCTGTCATTGCTTTTAACGTCGAGATTGTACAGCTTGATATTGCTGCGTGTCTGATCGACGCTCCGATTGCGCCATAGCGGTTGTGTTACCTGAAGCTGCAGACTCGATTGGTATTGGGGCGTGAACAAGGACGCGGTCTGATTGGTATCGGTCCGCCCGGAGTTGAAATTCAGCGTAAATCCACCTCCGGTAGGGATGTTCTTGGTCATCGAAAAATTCCAGCTCGCGCTATCCCTTTGGTTGAAGGTCGTCGCCGACTGGTTGGTGATATTGGTATTCGCCGACTTGCTCCGGCCTGCCGACAGGTTCAGGTTGATGGTCGGATCATAATATCCGAAGGTCTGATTCACCCTCTGCTGATACAGCGCTTCATTGGTGTCCGAGATGGCAATGTCCAGGTTATTTTGGAGTGCCAGCTTGGTCAGCTCCTGGAGCGAAATCCGTAGCGCCGTGCCATCCCTTTCGGCCTGTTCGATCGGGCTGATCGGCAGGGGTGGAATCACAAGCGGCGGTACATCCTGCACGGCGGATCCAGGCTCTTGCGGAAATGTAACGGGAGCTGGCCCGGAAAATCCTGCGCGCGGCTCGGCAAGAACCAATACCATGCCCAGAAATGTGGTTATTTTGCTCCACCGTCGAGCGGCATCAGAGGTCATCATAAAAGGCTCCTTGTTCAGACATTGCCCTTCAGGGCTTGAAACTAATGGCACGCGATACGATAGGGCAACAACGCCGGTTTCAACAAGGAAAAATCCGGAAAAAGTGCGTACGGCTCAGCTTTTCATCCGAACTTTGAGCGAAGATGGGATCGCCGGGGGAGACAAAATACATCCCGATTGGGTTTTTCCGGCGCTGCAGCGGCGAACTCCCTGTGGCTGAAGGCTTCCAGGGATCTTTTTTGTTGGTGAGCCGTGCTGGACTCGAACCAGCGACCCTCTGCTTAAAAGGCAGATGCTCTGCCGACTGAGCTAACGGCCCATCCGATGGTTGCACAATAAATTAGCATGCCGGCAGGCGGTTGGAAAGGATGTTTTTCCTTTATGCCATCCCCTGCCCCACCGGTATGAAATGCAGGTTGCCTGCGGCGCCAGCCGGCACCCTTTTCATGTCCGGGACGGGCAATGGCAGATGATGGGTCAGGAGGCCAGGTCTTGGAGCAGTTCCACCTTACGGCTGTAGGCCGTCAGCATGGAGATCGCAAGTTCGGCATCAGCCGGGTGGGCATAATATGCCCGGCGCGTTGCGGCGATGTGCTGATCCACCAGGTTGAGGTTGGCCTGGATCTCACGGACGATTCTCGGATCCAGCGTTGATTTTTGCTTTTCAACCACGGCAGTCAACACCTGTATCGCATTGAGATATTCCTGCTCGGCACGTTGAATCGACCTCAGCGCCGCGTCGAGGCTTGGAGATTCGGAAGCATTGCCGGTGATGGTTTGGGAGATATCAGGTTTCCCAGTGCGCCGATAGTCAACTATAAGAAGGGTGGCGGCAACAGAAACCGCGACCAGAACGACAGCCGCCAGCGCCTGGCGAATCCACGGAGTCCCTAACCACGGCGAATCCAGACGGTGCCCCGTCTTTGCCGAAACGCCCTTCCAGCTTCCAGGTTCCCGTTTTTTCACTGGCAAGTTGGCGGTCGCACGTTCCCACAGGCCATCCTGGATTTCCAGGGAATCTTCCACACTTGCCTCGTAGTCCCGATATAGGACCGATTCCTCTTCCAGCAGCTTTTTTTCGCGTCGGCAAGCGGCGCAGTCCCGCACGTGAGCTGCCACGGCGGATGCCTCAGGTTCCGGCAATTCGCCGTCGTGATAATCCTCGATCATCTTTCTGATCTGGCTGCAACTCATAATCCACCTCCGCTATCCGGGTCCGGTCCTGAAATGTAAGGCTGCAATGTCATCCGCAATTGTTGCCGTGCCCGATGCAAATCGGTTTTGAGCTTTCCGATAGAGGAACCGGTGATCACCGAGATCTCGTGGTAACGCATGTTGTGAAGCATCTTCAGCACAAAAACTGTTCGTTGGTCTTCCGACAGATCGTCCAGGGAACGTCGAATGGCGCGGTGGAGTTCATCCGCGAGAAACCGGTCATCCGGCCCGGACCGTGCATCGTGCAGGGCATTGGAGGCGCCCTCATCCAGGACGACAAGACGCAGGTTGCGGCGCCGGTCTCGCATGGCCTCCCGGGCGACATTACGCGCGATGCCGAAGAGCCATGTCGAAAGCCTGGTTGATTCCTGCA
Source organism: Terriglobia bacterium (assembly GCA_963824985.1). Taxonomy (GTDB): domain Bacteria; phylum Acidobacteriota; class UBA6911; order UBA6911; family UBA6911; genus JAFNAG01. The sequence goes on along the minus strand of CAWGRQ010000036.1, from coordinate 72,683 downwards.
TTCTTTCGAGTCCACGATAGGCGCGGAGAAAGGTCTCCTGGGTCAGTTCCTCGGCACGCGGCCGGTCCCCGACAAGGTTGTAAATAAAGGCCATAACAGGCCTGGCATAGCGCTGGAAGATCGCCTGAAATGCTACGGGGTCCCCGGCCCGCGCCCGTCTGACGGCAGCCGGATCGGGCTCGCCATCGCCGCCACCCGATATTCCGGGAGCTATTGGCTCGGCCAATTTAGGTTCCTCCGGAAAACAACTCACGGGCATTACCTTTTCGAGCACTCCCGCAGGCGCCAGATAGCTCAAGCCGGGATGTCCGGAAGCCGGAATCGTCTCGTCAAACCTCAGCATAAGATGTTCCATCCAGACGCGCAACCCAGGTCCCAGGGGACGCATGGCAACTAATCCCTACCCCTTGGTAAGGCTGACACGTCCGGAGACGCTGGTTATGCGAATGTTGGAGGTGCCCGCGCCCAGGCGGCCACGGGCCGACCGCCCCGGGCCATAGCGTCGTTCCTGAACTTCCAAAGCGTAGTCGGTAGTGAGCGATCCGCTCAGAGTGCTCATTTCGACGAGTGCATCCAGATTAGCCGGCGCACTGACGGACACGTTTCCGCTTACAGAGGAAAAACGCATGTTACCCGACCCTTCGACCTGCTTAAGCGTCACATCCACGTTGCCGCTGATCGATGTGGCGCTTACGATGCCGGAAACATCATTGACAGTCACATGGCCGCTGGTGCTTTCAGCCCTGACATGCCCCGTGAGATCGCTGAGGCGCACGCTGCCGCTAACCGATCGGATGTTTTCATAGTTGAAGGGAATGGTGCGGGGCACGCGCACACGGAAGCTGACGCTGGCGTCGCAGTTACAATTCTGCGGGTAGCGGACGCCGACATCGATCCGGTTTTCGCCGCTGTTGTCGAGAATCTCCACCCGGTCTCGATCCTTGCCGGATTTGGTCCCCTCCACCACAATTTCCGACCCATTATAGCCCTGGATCGAGATCTCGCCCGAAATGGTCCAGATGCGGACCTGACCCTCGGCTGAAATCTTGTATGATTTCTGGAAATCCTGGGCCCGGCCGAATTCACCGAAAACCAGTCCAGCCATCAATGTGGCGATAGATATGACAATCGCTCTGCTCTTCATTTCCCCATCCCTCCTCCGCAATGCCCGGTTTATCAGGCACCCACAGGGGCGAATCTCAATAAGTTAGTGACAGGGTAGCAGAAAAGGTTTCAGCAATCGATCAGATCCAGGTCTGCAGCCGGGTGCCGGGAGCATCCGTGATGGTCTCCGCCCGGTCAGGCCCGGTCGAGATCATCGCGATCTCTGTTTGGACGAGATCGGACAGGCGCTTGAGATAATCCCGGGCCAGGCCCGGCAACCGGGCAAAACTGCTGATGCCGGCGGTCGATTGATTCCAGCCTCGAACCGTAACATATTCAGGTTCAACATGATTTAGAATCTCGACCTCGGGAGGGAACGAATCGAGCAGCCGGCCCTGGTACCGGTATCCGGTGCAGATCTTGATCTCGCTCAGGCTGTCCAGAATGTCCAGCTTGGTGACCGCCAAAGCATCAAGGCCGTTGATCATCCGCGCATATCGCGCCACAACGGCGTCAAACCAGCCACATCGACGCGGCCGGCCAGTCGAAGCGCCGAATTCCTGCCCCCGTTCACGAATGGTCGCCCCGATGGCATCGGACAATTCTGTCGGAAAAGGTCCCTCTCCGACACGAGTAGTGTAAGCCTTGACGATCCCGATTACGCCATCGATCCTCGTCGGTCCGACTCCGGTGCCGATGATTGCGCCGCCTGCAGTTGCACTCGAAGCGGTAACGAACGGATATGTGCCGTGATCCACATCGAGAAGAGTGCCCTGTGCCCCTTCAAACAGCACCCGCTTGCCCTGATCCATTGCCCGATTCAATATGGTAGCCGTATCGGCAAAATAGGGTAACAATTCCCGGGCAAGCAACAGGGTTTTCTCCACAAGCTCGCCCGCGGCATATTGTTGCTTCTGGCCAGGAAGCAGGAGCTGCTTTTCCCGGAGGTTATCCTCGAGAGCCGTGGTCAGCGCTCCGGGAGTCATCAGGTCACAGATGCGCACGCCGCGACGCCCGATCTTATCCTCATACGCCGGGCCGATACCTCGGTTGGTAGTGCCAATGCGCCGCCCCCCGCGGCGGCTCTCATCGGCGGCCTCAACATCCCGGTGATAGTCGAAGATCAGGTGGCACCGATTGCTTATGAATAGCCTTCCCTCGCAGCTGATGCCGGCCGCCGCCAGCATGTCGATCTCATGCTTCAATGCCTGAAGATCAATCACCACCCCGTTGCCGATGACACATTGTTTCCCGGGGTGGAGAATCCCTGAGGGGATGATATGCAGGACGAATTTCCGGCCCTCAATGATGACCGTGTGGCCGGCATTGTGGCCCCCCTGATAACGGGCCACAATATCGAAATGCGTCGTAAGCAGATCGACAATCTTGCCCTTGCCTTCGTCGCCCCACTGGGCGCCCACGACAATCAGGTTGGCCATGAATTGGATTCCGGTTGCGCGTAGCGGATCACAGATGGTTGTCGATCATCTTGGATATCGTGTCCTTGGTGGTGTTGCCCACTATCTGCTCCTTGATGATCCCTTCCTTGAATAACAGGAGCGTTGGAATCCCCCGGATGTTGTACTTTCCGGCGGTCACCATGTTTTCGTCGACGTTCAGCTTGACGACCTTTGCCTTCCCCTGATACTTGTCGGCAATCGCGTCCACAACGGGGGCCAGCATCCGGCAGGGGGCGCACCAGGCGGCCCAAAAATCAACAAGAACAGGGATGGTAGAATTCAACACTTCCGTTTCGAAATTCTGATCCCCGACCTCAGATACTTTTCCACTCATAACCGCATCCCTCCGAAGGTTATTATAGCAATGTGCTCAGCGTCGATTCCGAAGTGAAGAAATATTATGTGGACCTCATTTCAGGTTGTCAAGACAAATGGGAATTCTCCTTAAGAAGCGATACGGCCAGCATTTTCTTAGAGATACGGGAGTTATCACGCGCATCATCAGCCTGATTCAACCCGAAGCGACCGATCTTATGGCTGAGATTGGGGCCGGCGATGGTTCCCTGTCTATCCATTTGGCACCACAGGTGTTACGCCTCATTGCCCTGGAAATCGACCGGGATCTCATCCCGGCTCTGACAAAAGGATTGGCGCCATATCGCAATGCCGAGGTGGTCAATATCGATATCCTGCAGGCCGACCTCATCGGGCTCCTCTCCCGATATTACCAGCCCGGAATGCGGCTGAGGTTCGTCGGCAATCTCCCCTACAACATCGCAACCGCGATCATTGAGATGCTGATAAGCCTGCCGCTTCCCACCGAAGACATGACCTTTATGCTTCAACTCGAGACCGTTGAGCGTATTTCGGCACTGCCGGGCACGAAGGAATATGGTTTTTTCTCGGTTTTTTGCCAACGTTACTGCTCCGTGATCCCGGGATTTCGGGTTTCACCCGCCTGCTTCGTTCCCCGCCCCAAGGTGTTATCCGCCATGCTGAGCCTCAAACCCAGGGGAATTGCCCGCGACCATGCCCTGGAAAATGATTTTTTAACGATCACCAAAGCGGCATTTGCCTATCGGCGGAAGAAGCTCGCGAATGCTCTAAGACGCAACCGGCAGATCGGCCCGTCCGCGGATCAGATCCTCCGGGAGGCAGGGATCGACGGGGCACGCCGCGCTGAAGAGTTGACGGTTGAAGAATATGGTCGTCTCACTCGTATTTACCATCAATCCAAGTCGGATCGCAACTGATTGCATTTCGCTAAACCACCGCCTTTAGCGCTGAGACACGAAACTTATCATCTCCTAAGTGGAACAATATGTTATATTTATTCCCATGAACGAACAGACTTTCAAGAACGATCAATCCTTTGAGGTCATACCTCTGGGCGGTTTGGGTGAGTTCGGAATGAACATGATGGCGATCCGCTATGAGGGCGATATGATCGTAGTGGACGCCGGGCTGATGTTCCCCAGGGAGGACTTGCTGGGTGTCGACCTGGTGATTCCGGATCTGACGTACTTACATGAAAATCAGGACAAAATCCGAGCCATCGTGCTTACCCACGGCCACGAGGATCATATCGGGGCTCTGCCGTTCCTGCTGCGCGAAATTCAGGTTCCGGTATACGGGACCGCGCTCACACTCGGATTCGCCCGGAATCGCCTGGCGGAGCACGGACTGCTGGACATGGCTGAACTGCGGCGCATTCAGCCGCGCGACACGGTGGATATCGGCAAGATGCGCATCGAGTTTCTCGGCGTAACCCACAGCGTGGCGGATGCCTTGGCGCTGGCGGTAACCACCCCCTCGGGCACCATCGTGCACTCCGGTGACTTTAAATTCGATCAATCTCCGCCTGATCACAAGCTGAGTGATTATGCCCGTCTATCGGCGCTCGGGGACGACGGCGTGCTGGCCCTGTTCAGTGACAGCACCAACAGTGAAAGGCCCGGCTACACCCCATCAGAGAGTACTGTCCGGCGCAGCCTGGAGCAGATCTTTCAGTGCACGAGAGGCATGATCGTGGTGTCATGCTTCGCCTCCAGCAGCCACAGGATACAGACGATCCTGGACCTGGCGGAGGAGTTTGACCGCCGCGTGGCCCCGGTCGGGCGCAGCATGGTTCAGAATATCGCTATTCTGCGCGAACTCGGTTATCTCCGGGCTTCTCAGGAGGTCCTGATCGGAGGCCGCCTCGGCGACCTGCCGCGCGAGGATCTGGTCCTCCTGTGCAGTGGCAGCCAGGGAGAGCCAGCATCGGCATTGTCCCGACTTGCGCTCGGGAAACACAGGGATTTCAGCATTGACGCAGGCGATGCGGTGGTTCTCAGTGCGCGCGCGATTCCGGGAAATGAAATCCGGATTTCCCACCTCATCAATCATCTCTCCCGGCGGGGAGCCAAGATTTTCGACGAAAGCCACGGTATGGTGCATGTTTCCGGCCATGCCAGCCAGGAAGAACTTAAGCTGATGCTCAATCTGATTCGTCCTCGCTTTCTCGTACCCATTCACGGTGAATACCGCCAGCTATACAACCACTCCCTGGTCGCGCAGGAAGCCGGACTGCCGGCCGAACGCATCCTCATCGCCGAGACCGGCGACATCATCGCCTTGACGGAGGACGCCGTGGAACTGCGCGGCCGGGCGCCGGTAGGCCGAAGGTATATCGATGAGGGCGGCCTGGCGGAGTTTGATGAACTTGTGGTCAGAGACCGGCGGCATCTTTCCGAAGAGGGAGTGGTTCTGGTGGTGGTGCCGATCAACAAGTCAACCGGTCTCATAGAAGGAACACCGGAACTGGTGAGCCGCGGCCATATCCAGGAGGATGGAGGGGCGGCCTTGATGGCCGAGGCCCGGCATGTCGTGCAGACCACTGTGGAGGAATGCAGCCTGGAAGAACGTGTCGATTCCCTGGTTTTGACAGAAATGGTCCGTGCCGATTTGAAAAAATTTTTTCGCAAACGAACCGCAACCCGTCCTATGATTGTGCCCGTCATCGTGGAAATATAGATTCACGGAGAATACAGTGACGGACAAGCCACGGGAAACGGCGGGGAAACGACACGAGATTTTCGGCGTTTTGCTTTTGATGCTGACGGCGCTCCTGCTGGTCTGTCTGGTCACGTTCAACCCCTGGGATACCAGCTTCAATACCCGGTCATACCAGGATATTTACGAAAATCGCGCCGGCAAATGGGGAGCTGCGGTCAGTGACTGGCTCTTCCAGTTTTTCGGATGGCCCGCCTTTTTGTTGCTGCTCCCGCCGGCGGTCCTGGGCTGGAATCTGATTCGAGGCCGGAGATCGAGCGTCCCGTTCCTGCGCGCACTCGGCTTTTTTTTGCTGCTGGCGGCATCGTGTGCCACTCTGCAGATATTTCATTTCCCGTTCCGCGAGGATAGTTTTGAGCCGGGGGGCCTTCTCGGGGGTATCCTTTCGGGAGCGCTGGTTTCAAACCTGAACCGGACGGGGGCCGCGATCGTGGTCGCAGGCATGTTCGTGTTGGGGCTTCTTGCAGCCACAAGCTTCTCTTTCGCCTCGATGCTGAATCGGGAACATCGTGAACCGAAGCCTGTCCGGGCAGGATTATGGAAAAGATTCCATAGCTGGCGGGCCAGCCGGCAGCCGGTGCGGGCCGTCGTGAACATTAAATCCCCGGTGACCAAGCCTCCCGAAACGACCCTGAGGCCGGCCCCGATACGCCCGGTCGCGACGCCTGCCGCAACCGAGCCGCGCGTCCCGGCCATTGTATCCACGCCTGAGCCGCCGCAGCCGGCGCCCTCGCCTTCCGGCGAAAAACCGTCCCGGCTGTCGAAAAAGTTTGCCCTCCCCTCGGTCGAGTTGCTGACTCCAGCAGAGGGGCATTTTGCCGTGGACGAGGCAGAGTTGATGGAGCGGGCCCATCAACTGGCCGGGAAATGCGCCGAGTTTGATGTTCACGGCAGCATTACGCAGATCCACCCGGGTCCCGTGGTCACCACCTTCGAATTCAAGCCCGATGCCGGCATCAAGTATTCGAAAATCACCGGCCTGGTCGACGATTTGTGCCTGGGAGTCAAAGCGGAATCAGTCCGCATCGACCGCATCCCGGGCAAGGCTACGGTGGGCATCGAAATACCGAACGCGCAGCGTGAGATCATCATGCTTCGGGAATTGATCGAGTCGGAAGTCTTCCGGAAATCATCCTCAAAGCTGACGCTGGCCCTCGGCAAACTGATCAATGGCAACGTCTACGTGACGGAGCTGGCGCGCATGCCTCACTTGCTGATCGCCGGGGCCACCGGGGCGGGCAAGAGCGTCGCCCTGAACTGCATGATCACTTCGATCCTATACAAGGCGACACCCGAAGAGGTGCGTTTCATCTTCATCGATCCGAAGCGCCTGGAGCTCGGGATTTATTCCGACATTCCTCATCTCCTGACCCCCATTGTCACTGACCCCAAAGAGGCTGCCAATGCCCTGCGCTGGGCCACCAGCGAAATGGAGGAGCGTTACCGGAAACTCGCGTTGCGGGGGGTAAGGAACATCGATCACTATAATGCCCTGATCCGTTCCACGGGGCGACAGCTCTCCCTGCTCGAAGGGGAAACGGGCGCCGATGGAGAACTGGAAAAGACTCTCCCCTACCTGGTTCTGGTGATCGATGAGCTCGCCGACCTGATGATGGTTTCCTCCCGGGAAGTCGAAGAGTCGATTTCCCGCCTGGCCGCCATGGCCCGCGCCGTGGGCATTCATCTGATCCTCGCAACCCAGCGTCCTTCCGTCGATGTCATCACCGGCGTCATCAAGGCAAACTTCCCCTGCCGCGTTGCATTCAAGGTTGCAACCAAGGTCGATTCCCGCACCATCATTGACGCCAACGGTGCCGAGCAATTGCTGGGCAATGGGGACATGCTCTTCCTGCCTCCCGGATCCGCACGCCTGACGCGGATTCACGGCGCGTACGTCAGCGAAACGGAGGCGCAGAACATTGTGGAGCATCTGCGCCGTCAGGGACGTCCCCGCTATGACGATTCCGTTCTCCGTTACGGAGAAGAAGACGAGGTGGATGAGGCCGGAAATCCCCTCGACGGCCTCGGCGAGGATGGCTTGTACAGAGATGCCGTTCGGATCGTGGTCAGCGAAGGACGGGCCTCCACTTCCCTTCTCCAGCGCCGGTTAAGCATCGGATATGGCCGTGCCGCCAAACTGGTTGATTCCATGCACAGAAATGGCCTGGTCGGGCCGGCTGAAGGATCCAAACCACGAGAAGTCCTGGTCGGCCTGGATTTCCTGGACCGCCTCGAATAGCCGTGCGCCGGTGATACCCTTCCTTGACACCCTGTCTTCTTTTGTTAGAATTTAGAGAAAGGAGCCCGCGTCGAAGCGATCTCTGGCGCAGACTTCGGGCGAGGTGCAGGTGCTCAACCGCAAAAGAGCCGGGCAGGCGATGCTAGTTGCCGGAGTTCTACTGCTGGCAGACCTGTCGTTGCGTGCCCAGAATCCCCAGAAGCCAAAACCTCCGGTCTTCCGCGTCGGGGTGGAAACTGTATTCGTCAAGGTGTCGGTCACCGATCCCCTGAATCGTTACGTGACCGGGCTCGAACAGGAGCACTTCAAAGTTTATGAAGATAAGGTCGAACAGAGCCTCAATCACTTCAGCCAGGAAACGGCTCCGGTCTCCGTGGGCATCATTTTCGATGTCAGCGGCAGCATGAAGACCAACAACAACATCCAGAAAGCCCGCAACGCCATCATTCGTTTCCTCGAATCCGGAAACCCCGAGGATGAGTATTTTCTGATCAGTTTCAACGAACGAACCTCCCTGATCCAGAACTTCACACGGCACAGCGGGACGGTGCGCAATGAAGTGGCTCTGAGACAGGCTGGCGGGCGAACCGCCATGTACGATGCCGTTTACATGGGCCTCGATCAGATCAAGGGCGGAACCAACGAGAAGAAGGCACTGATCTTGATCACCGACGGCGAGGACAACAGCAGCCGCTATTCCATCACCGAGGTACGGGAGTTCGCCAAGGAATCCGATGTTCAAATTTATGCCGTCGGTGAGCAGGGCGAACTCGGCTATGGCCGCTCGCTGATCCAGAACATCGTCGGCCTCACCGGGGGGAGGGCGTACTTTCCCCTTAGCTTCAACGAACTCGATTACTACATCGAACTGATACATGCCGAGCTGCGGAACCAGTATGTTCTTGGCTATAGCCCGACCAACAAGACCCATGACGGCAAATGGCGCAAAATTCAGGTCAAACTCGATCCACCCGAGGGTCTGCCCAGACTGATCGTGCACGCCAGGGAGGGATACTATGCCGCGAAGAACTAGCGTCCGCTCCTGGATTCGGGCGGGGGCGGCAATGGGGCTGCTGCTGACAGGAATCGGTGTGTATCCCGCTCCCGGAGCGGATCAGAAAAAAACGGAACAACAGGAACGTAAGAAGCCAGTCAAGCCGGAACTGGAATCGAAGTCTCCCCAGGAGGCTCAGAAGGATTTCCGGATTGGAGTCAACGTCGACCTGGTGGTCGTCCACACATCGGTCACCGACAAAAACGGCTTGTTCGTAACCGGTCTGGCGAAGGAGAACTTCAAGCTCTTCGAAGACGGAATCGGTCAAAACATCATCTCCTTTTCTCGGGAGGATGTCCCCGTCAGCCTCGGAATCGTTCTCGACACCAGCGGCAGCATGCGGGATAAGATGGAGAATGTGAACCGGGCGGCGCTCGCGTTCATCCGTGCCGGCAACCCCGACGATGAGGAATTTCTGATCGGGTTTAACAGCGAAGTTGAACTGCTCGAGGATTATACCAACGACGCCGACTTGATTACCGATACCCTCAACAACACTATCGTCACGGGCGGAACCGCTCTGTACGACGCAATCTACCTGAGTGTGCAGAAGGCGCAGAAAGGCTCCAAGCCGAAGAAGGCGCTCATCGTGATCTCCGACGGTGAGGATCGCGACAGCTATTACAGCCTGGACGAGATGGTGGCCAAGGTTCAGGAATCCGACGTGCAGATTTATGCCGTGGGGTTTTTGAATCCGACTCCGGAAAAGGGATTGTTCGGCCGCTGGTCGAAGTCGGAGCCGGAAAAGGCGCATGATGCGTTGCAGAGAATCTGTGAGGAGACGGGCGGGAAGGCCTTTTTCCCGAACGATGTGAAAGAGATCCACCCGATCGTCGCCCAGGTGGCGCACGAACTCCGGAGCCAGTACAGCATCAGTTACACATCCTCAAATCCGGCGCGGGACGGAGCCTGGCGACGCATCAAGGTCGCCCTGGATCTCCCGATCGCCAGCAGCCTTCACGTTCGGTATCGATCGGGATATTTTGCCGCCAAGACCGCGGCTGGTGCCGGCAAATAAATACCGGCAGGGACAGGTTCGACCCCGATCCGGGGAAAAACCACGATTCGCCCCCCGACGGATTCCCGGTCCGGTTTAGTCCTCCGGCAACCTGCCGGGGGGGCGATTCTCCTGGCAATCACGCACAGTCATTCCTATAATGAGCGTCGTTTGTCCTCAACCAGGGGATCAATCGCGCATGGTTTTGAGTCTCGAATTCGCGCTTTCTGCTTTTGCCACCCCGGGCTCCTTCCTGTCACTGGCGCTTGGACTGGCGATCGCCCTGCCCGCAATGGCAATTTCGGCTTCGTCATCCAAACGTCGACGCAACACCAGGCGTGAGTGGGAAGTCATGCACACGATCGCCTCGATGGCGGGTGGCGATCAGGATCTCCGGACGTTTCTGGCAACGGCTCTGGGTGAAGTGCTGCGGGTTCTGGACCTCCGGGCCGGTTCCAATCCGCTTGAACCCGGCTCCGGATGCCCAGCCCCTCGCCGTGTATCGCGGTTTCCCTCCAAATCTGGAATCATCGTTGGAAACCGTTCAGGTAAAACTGGCAGGTGAACCGGCCTTGCGGCAGGGCCTGCCAATATCCATCGATGATTTTTCCAGCTGGGGCTCCCCATCCCTCGGGGACGCCCTGCGCGGGGATGGCGTTCAGGGCCTCGATTTCCGGCCGATCCATTCGGGCAGCCGCATGCTCGGCACCCTGGCGCTCACCCGCCGCGAGCCGCAGCCAACCGGAAACGCGGGTGAAGTCTTCCTGAACGCATTGGTGGATACCCTCGGCATCGCGATCACCGGCATCCGCTTGCGCGAACAGGCGCACAAGCTTTCCGAAGATTTCGTCGCGCTTCATGAAGTCAACAAGATCATTTCGCAGAGCCTGGACCTGGAAGATATCATCCGCAGAATCGTCATCGAGGGCCGCCGCCTGGTGAAAACCGGACAATGCCACCTGTTCCTGTTGGATGAGCGCCACCATCGTCTCGTGGGATCCGCATCAACCCAGGAAGATGGACTTAAGATCCAGGATATCGAGATCCGGCTCTCCGAAGATTCCCTCGCGGTCCGCGCGCTGCTCGAGCGACGCGTGTTAGCAGCCGAGGACATCCCCAGGCTTGAAACCTCGGACGTGACCGTCATGCGGACAATGCGATGGCGGGCTGCTATTTTCGCCCCTTTGATCGCCAAAGAGCAGGCCATCGGCCTGCTGATCTGCAGCGATGATGCCTCCGGGCGCGTCTTCACGCAGGAGGAAATCTCGCGCGCCGAAACCCTGGCCCACCAGGCCGCCATCGCCCTGGAAAACGCGAGGCTGTTCCAGGTCGTATCCCGCAGCCAGAAGGAATGGGAGACGACTTTTGACGCCATGCAGGATTGCGTGTCGGTTCATGACACTACCGGCAAGATTATCCGCGCCAATGTGGCGCTAGCGCGCAGGCTGAAGACCACGCCACCCAAAATGATCGGCAAGTACTGTTCTGAGATTTACAACCCGAACGAGTTGGGATTCACGCCGTGCCAGCACATGAACACGCTCCAGTCTGAGAACCTCGTTGTGGAAGAGATTGAACTGACCGCCATGGGCGGCACGTTCCAGATTTCCGTGAGCCCCTGGTACGACAAAAACAACCGCCTGGTCGGGTCGATTCATGTCGCCAAGGATGTAAGCAATGAAAAGCTGCTGCGCCAGCAGTTGATCCAGTCTGAAAAACTCTCCGCTATCGGCGAACTGATCTCCGGCATTGCCCACGAATTGAACAACCCGCTGACCGGCGTCATGGGGTATTCGCAGCTGTTGCAGTTGCGCAAGGACCTGGATGAGCGCGCCCGCGAAAGCCTCCTCAAAATAAACAATCTGGCTTTGCGCTGCCAGAAGATCGTGCAGAACCTGCTCTCGTTCGCGCGGAAGCAAAAACCGGAACGGACGCTGTCCAGTGTGAACGACGTCTTGGAGCGAACGGTCGAATTGCGCAATTACGAACTCTCGGTCAACAACATCGAAATCGTGCGCGAACTGGACCGCAATCTGCCGAAGACCATTGCGGACGCTCACCAGCTGCAGCAGGTGTTTTTGAATATCATCACCAATGCCGAACACGCCATGCTCCAGGCCAACGGCCGCGGCAGGCTCGTGATCCGGTCGCGGTCCGATATCCCGAACAACCGCATCATCGTGGAAATTATGGATGATGGACCCGGAATCCCGGAAGCTCACCTTTCGAAGATCTTCGATCCGTTTTTTACAACCAAGGAGGTCGGGAAAGGCACCGGCCTGGGATTGAGCTTGACCTATGGGATCATCAAGGAGCACGGCGGCAATGTTTACGCCATCAGCCGGCCCGAGGAAGGGGCGACCTTCGTTATCGAACTCCCCGTCATTTCGCGGCTCAATGACGACGTCAGCATCTTCCCCCAACTCATGCCCCAGGCGCTGCAATTCGACAAACTGGTACGCGACAAGCGGATCCTGATCGTGGACGACGAGAAGTACATCCTCGATTTCTTCATTGAAATCTTCAGGATGTTTCCCATGCAGGTCGATACCGCCGGTGATGGCCGTGCCGCTATGGAAAAGCTGCTGGCCACGGATTACGATCTCGTCATCACTGATTTCAGGATGCCCCAGATGAACGGCCGCGAACTCTATCAGTGGATCAAGCAGAATCGACCCCACCTTCACCAGCGGATTATTTTCATCACTGGAGACACCGTCAGCACGGAGACCCGCACCTTTTTCGAAAAACACGGCAACCTGTACCTGGCAAAGCCCTTCAAGATCGAAGAAGTCAAAGAGGTCATCCAACAGTCGCTGGAAGCAGCCGGATCATAGGCGCCGGTTGCCCTCCGACGAATCACCCGCACCCAGGAGGCAATATTGACGCAGGGAATTCTGGTAACGGGAGGCGCCGGCTACATCGGAAGCCGTACGTTGCGCTTCCTGCAGGATCGAGGGTACTCCCCGATCTGCTTCGATAACCTGTCGACAGGGTTTCGAGAACTCGCGGGCAATACGCCATTCTGCCTCGGCGATCTCAGCCGAATGGATGACCTGGACCGTGCTTTCGCGATCGAGCCGGTCGCGGCGGTCATTCATTTCGCATCTCATGCTTTGGTCGAGGAATCCTATAGAAATCCCCATAAATACTACCATGACAACATCACCAATGCCCTGAACCTGCTCGAGGCGATGCGCCGTCATGGGACCGAATGCATCGTCTTCTCGTCCAGCTGCGCGACCTACGGCATCCCCCCGCGCCTTCCCATGGACGAGTCGCTACCCCTGGACCCCGTCAATCCTTATGGAGTGACGAAGATGGTGATTGAGCGAATCCTGCGCGATTACCGGAATGCCCACGGCCTGCGTTACGTGTCGCTGCGCTACTTCAACGCTGCCGGAGCCGCGCCCGACGCCGGCACCGGAGAGTGGCATGTTCCCGAATCGCACCTCATTCCGCGCCTCCTCGAAATTGCGTTGGGCAATGGTTCCAGTGCTGAAATCTACGGGCGAGATTACCCGACTCCGGACGGCACCTGTGTAAGGGATTACATACACATCTCGGATTTGGCAAGCGCTCACCTGGCGGCCCTCGAGCACCTGTTTGCCGGGGGACCATCCGATGTTTTCAACCTGGGGACCGGACAGGGATATTCGGTACTGCAGATCATCGATGCCGTGGAGAGAATTACGGGGAAACAGATTCCCGCCACGATCCGGGAGCGTCGCCCCGGAGATCCTCCGGAACTGGTTGCCGATCCCGGGAAAGCGAAGGCCGGGCTGAGATGGAGCGCCCGCCATTCCGCTCTTGCCGAGATTGTCGAAACCGCCTGGAAATGGCGGCAGGGAGATGTTTGTCGCGCGCTGGCGGCGCAGAGGCCCGTCTGACGGGAGCCTTGCTGTGCCCGGAATCAGGGGATCCTGGTGAGCAAAACTTCATTAAGCGAACCGGTGCGATATCCTTCGAGGTCCAGGGTAACGAACTTATAGCCCAGTCCTTTAAAGAGCTCTGTCAAACGCCGGGCGATCTCAGGATTGAGAGCCCGGAGCAGGTCTTCCCTGCCGAATTCCAGGCGCACCAGATCCTCATGGTGGCGAACCCGGAATATGCGGAATCCCATCGCCCGCAAAGCCTCCTCGCCACGATCCACGACCCGCAGCTTTTCGGCGGTGATGCGAACTCCATATGGAAATCTTGATGCCAGGCACGCTGAGGCCGGCTGATCAGCGGTCGGCAACCCCGCTCTACGGGAAAGTTCCCGAATCTCCTCCTTGCCCAGCCCGACCTCCATCAGGGGGCTGCGGACGTTATGTTGTGCGGCCGCTCTGCGTCCCGGCCGGTAATCTCCGAGATCGTCGGCATTCAGGCCGTCAAGCACGGTGGCAGCGCCCCGCCGTACCGCCAGCGCAGCCAGCTGAACAAACAGCGTATCTTTGCAGAAGAAACAGCGATCGGGAGGATTTTCCACGTACTCCTCACGCTCGATTTCATCCGTGAGCACGATTTCATGGCGAATGCCGAACTCGCGCGCGATGCGCAAGGCCATGTTTTTTTGGCTGGCAGGGACGGTGGGGCTGTCCCCCGTCACCGCCAGGGCCCGGTCACCCAGAACCGCATGAGCCTTGAAGGAAAGATAGGAACTGTCGACGCCGCCGCTGAAGGCGACCAGTACCGGGGCCAGTTCCCGCAACAGGGATTCCAGCTTTGCTTCCTTTTCGTTCAGATCCATAGCATCACTGTAGCACGAACAGCATGGGCCATCCAGTTCCGGGGCCTCCCGGACTCATGATGCGGTCTGCTCCGAAAATACCCTTTTTAAGGCACCCGCGCCTCAGGCCCGACATGGGTTGCCAACCGGCTTTCGCGGTCAGGCGGAATGCCGCTGCGCCGCAATCGCATCTGCAGCCTCGATGGCAGCAAGCGCTGCGGTTGGTGAGAGTAACCGCAGGTCGGCACTGCCAGGCACCTCAGGGGCCTGAAGGCCCCACTCGCAGCCGATGGTGATCACATCAAGGTTACGTGCGGCTGCAAATAAATCATGCCGGTTCCCTAATACCAGGGTTTCGCTGGGAAGTACCTGGGCCCGGCTCATGATCTCTTCGATCATCTCCTCCGCACCCCCCGAGCCGAACTCCTCGGTACAATAGGCTGATTCGAAGAAGGTTTCGAGTTCATGGCGGTCGCTTACCGCAAGCAGGTAGTCGCGGTTGGCTTCAGCGCCCAGCGCGGAGACGAGCCCGATCTGACGGCAGGCATCCAACATACCCGGCACCCCGGGATATATCCGCCCGGCGCCCTTTTCCACCAGCCGTGTCTCATAGACCTGGTAGGCAGCGTTCAGCTCCTCCAGTTGAGGCTCTCCGATGCCGAGCTCCAGATGCTGGGGCCAGCGCCGGCCGTATTCGCGAAATCCTTCCCAGGCATCAACGGCATCGGGGAGGCGGACATCCTGCGGGATGTCGTCCGCGAATGAAATCAGGCTTTCACGCAGGGCTTTTACTTTCAGCGCGGCGCAATCGAAGATAACGTAATCGAGATCGAAAACGAGCAGGCGTATTTGCCTCAACACAAGCAGATCCCCGAATGCGACTTCAGGAGAGCGAAACTGCACTTTGTCGCCAGGCCACCGGTTCGGCAGGAAAGAAAACTCATCGGCAGCTAGTTGTAATCGTCCTCTTCCTCATCCGGGGTCTCTTCGTCGTCCCAGTCATCCTCGCTCTCGTCCTCTTCATCATCGAAATTGAAGTCGTCGTCCTCTTCGTCTTCGTCCTCGGCCGGAGCGAGATCGAATTCGACGGGATCAAGCGAGATTACTTCGAGGTCGACACCACATTCGGGACAGGTGATGATCTCTCCGATATCCTCAAATTCTTCTTCTTCGATTGCTGCATCACATTCCGGGCAATAACCCACGATCATCCTCCCACTAACGAATTCCGGTAAGAGTAGAAGCGGAACAAATTATTAGCATCTGAGATCGGCAACGTCAAATTATTTGTCCCGCCCGGGGCATGCTCCGTCTGATGCACACCCGCAGCCTCCCGCTATCGAGGCAACCTCTTTCCGGACGGCTCGAATTCCAGGAATCCTTGAACCACATTTTGACCACGAGCCGGGGAAAAAGTAAAGCGGGGGAACAGATTTTTGCCGGAGACCGAAAACGGATCCGGATCCTGGCGTCCAGGCGCACGACCCGGCTTTGATCCCATGTCTATCTGTGCTACGCTGTAGCCATGGAACTCAGAGGGTTGTCTTTCGCTCCCAGCCTGTTTTGCACGGAGCATCCGGCGTGAAGATCAAGATCACTATCCTGATCATTGGCCTGTGTCTCCCCGCACTGATTCTTGCTTGGCCAACGGCTCGCGGAGGTCGGCAGCCGGCCTCGGAACCCTTCCCCATGCCAAGCCTCCAGGAGCCGCCGCCCAAAAAGCCGACCGGGCAGGATGCCGTCAAGGGACAGACCCAAATCTCGGTCGCGGTGGACCTGGTAAATCTTCAGGCTCTGGTAACGGACAAAAAGGGAAACATCGTCACCGGGCTGAAGGTGGGCAACTTCACGCTCTACGAGGATAATGTAAAACAGGAGATCACCAATTTCGCAACCGTTGATGCTGCCATGACGGTTGTCATGGTCGTGGATTTCAGCAAGGTGGTGGAGTGGTTCATCGAAGATGTCTGGAACGCCATTTTCGGATTTGCCGACAGCTTGCGCCGCGGCGACTGGGTCGCCGTCATCGGCTACGACATCCGGCCGACAATTCTGACCGATTTCACCCAGAACCGCAATGAACTCATGGAGGCTCTCAGCCGATTCAACACGCCGGCGTTCAGCGAGAGCAACCTCTCGGATGCGTTGATTTATACCCTCGATCGCGTCGAGGAGATCGATGGCAAGGTTGCGGTGCTGCTGGTCAGCACCGGGCTTGACACGTTCAGCAAGCACCTCTATGACGAGGTCCTGAAAAAATGCAAGTCGACGAATGCCTCCATTTATTGCGTTAGCGTGGGCCAAAGCGTCCGGCTGCGCTACAACATAGATGATATTGGCTGGCTGATGGCCGATAACCGCCTGCGCTCGGTCGCCGAGCTTACGGGCGGAGAGGCCTTCTTTCCCCGTTTCCCTTCCGAGTTTCCGGATATCTTTAAAAATGTCTCCGCCATGTTGAGAAACCAGTACAGCCTGGCTTACGTTTCCACAAACACCAAGAAGGACGGGAAATTCCGCAAGCTGCGCGTCGTCGCCCAGGCCGATATCAACGGCGACGGCAAACCTGATGATTTGAAGGTCCAGACCCGAAGCGGGTACCAGGCCCGGGAAAAATAGCCTGTTGCAGGGCACCCTCAGAACCCGGGACGGATCCGGGATCTCGCGAAAGCGGGAATTGGATCCGCGGAATTTCTGATCCTCAGGCCAAGCGGGGAGGAGATCAGGAATGTCGCTTCCGGGCGCGCACGGCATTTTCAGGCCGGCCGATTGGTTCGTACTCCAGGGGAATCCTCTCCAGGACCTCAATCCCGTAACCCTGCAGCCCGATGATTTTTCGCGGGTGATTCGTCAACAGGCGGATTTTCCGGACTCCCAGAGCCCGCAGAATCTGCGCCCCAACGCCATACAGGCGAAGATCGGCTTCCGATCCCACGGTCTCCTCGGCCGGGAGTGCATCGGCCGCTTCATCCTGAAGGGAGCATGATCGGATCTCGTTCACCAAACCGATTCCCTGCCCCTCAGATCGAAGATACACAAAGGCTCCACTACCCGCCCGCTCGATGAATCGGAGTGCCGCCCGCAACTGCTCCCCGCTATCGCTGCGTAGAGAATGAAACACATCCCCAAGAGTCGACTGGGAGTGTACCCGTACCAGCGCCGGTTCATCCTCGCGGATGGTTCCTTTGATAAGGGCGATGTGGTTTTCGTGATCGAGAGTATTCTCAAACGCCACCACCCGGAAATCGCCGAATTCCGTCGGCAGGATCCCTTCGGATACCTGGCGCACAAACATTTCAGTGCGCAGCCGGAAGGCAATGACATCCGCAACGGTGATCATCTTCAGTCCATGATTCCGCGCCACGTCCATAAGCTCGGGCACCCGGGCCATAGTCCCGTCATCCTTCATCACCTCGCAAATGACTCCGGCCGGAAACAATCCAGCCAGCCGGGCCAGATCCACCGAGGCCTCGGTCTGACCCGCACGGACAAGCACCCCTCCCGAGCGAGCCCGCAACGGGAAAACATGCCCCGGCCGCACCAGATCGGCCGGCGTGCTCCGGGCATCGACCGCGGTCAGAATAGTGGTCGCGCGATCGGCAGCCGAGATCCCGGTAGTTACCCCATGGCGAGCCTCAATCGAAACGGTGAACGCGGTTCCGAATTTGGCAGTATTGTTGCCAACCATCAAAGGAATCTGAAGCTCATCCAGGCGGGCACCCGTCATCGCCAGACAGATCAGGCCTCTCCCGTGCCTGGCCATGAAGTTGATTGCCTCCGGCGTGACCTTTTCGGCGGCGATAGTGAAATCTCCCTCGTTTTCGCGGTCCTCATCATCCACAATGATGATAATATTGCCGCGCCTCATCTCTTCGATCGCACTGTCAATGCTGTCAAATCCCACAATTCACTCCTGATCCCGACATTAAATCCTCCTCTATCCGTGTCCTCCGGATAGAGGAGATTCCCGACGTCAAACCAGCTTAGCGCATGCGACACCCCGCCTGCAACTCCCCTCCAACCGATCGGGGCATCCGGAGATGAGAATCACTCCCGGGAAAATCCAAGCAAAAACCCCACGGATTGCACGGATTTGCCGACAAATTCCCGATCATGTACTGGGGCCGCAGGTCAGATACACAGGAACCAGACAATGCCGAGGGCCTTGGCTGAATTACAATAATTCAATCCCAAAATCGTCGCCGTCCGAAAGGGAAAATCCGGTACAATTTCACCTCTATGGTGCGTACGACGCTGGTTTACGCCTTCGTGGGGCTGTTTATCTCGATTCTGGGTCCGATCGGTCTGGCCTGGGCGCTGCTTACGGGTCGAACCGGAATCCTGTATGACCTTTCTCGCACCTGCATTCGAATCGCCGGCTGGATGTGCGGCATCCGATTGCAGGTTCGCGGAAGGGACGGCCTTGTGCCCGGCCAGACCTATCTCTTTCTGTCCAACCATCAGGGCAATTTTGATGGCCCCATTCTGTTTTATGCCACGGGCCGGGACCTGCGCGCCGTCATCAAGAAAGAGATGATGAAGATCCCGATCCTCTCGACCATATTCCGGATGGTTGATTTTGTGCCGATTGACCGATTCGATCCGCTCAGAGCCCGCGCCAGCATCGATCGTGCCACCCAACTGCTGAGCCAGGGATACTCGTTTTTTGCCTTCCCCGAGGGAACCAGAAGCCGGGATGGACGCCTGGGTGCATTCAAGAAGGGTGTCTTCGTGATGGCCATCAAGGCCGGCGTCCCCGTGGTGCCGGTCACGATCCAAAACAGTCGTGCGATCCAACCGCCGGGACGATTTCGAATCACTCCTGGCCCGGTCTATATCGTTTTCCACACTCCCATCGCAACCGGCCGCATGGGGCTGGAAAACCGTGACCAGCTGCTGCAACAGGTGCGCGCGTCCATCCTTGAGTGCCTGTCCGACCGATAGCAGGCCGGCTATCGTTTTTTCTTGTCCTTGATCCAGCGCAATGTGTTTTTCCGGTCGGTGGTGATGCTGACCAGTTTTTGCTGGTAGTTGCGGAGCTTTAGATTGACCAGGAGGGGATTATCTTCCCGGTCAAGGAACCAGCGTTCCACACCCCGTTCATCACGGGTCATGATCACCGGCACATTCCTGACCGTGCGATTGATCTCGATCGCCATCTGGTCGTTGCCCAGCACCGTGAACCATGTCGGAAGCGCGTCCATCGTAATCTTGACCTTGGGCTTTTCCTTTAAGGTGCGGAAGATACGGCGGCTGAGCCACAGCGTGGTTGCATTTTTCCCCCGCGTATCCACTCCTCCTTGATAGAGTGTCCAGTTTATGAACTCGTGAGCATCGAGGATTGACTTTGCCGGCATCAGGATCGTTCCCTGGGTGGTCGAGTCTTCCCATTCGATAAAACGGTCCGGCTCAAACTCCGCGATGCGCACGACGAAAGCGGCTTCGTTTTCGATCGTGCTCCTGTAAACGAGCACAGTATCCCGCCCGAAGGCCGGAACGTCGTATCCGGCATCCCGTTGGCCGGGCCAAGGGAACGCCAGAGGAGATAAACATAAAAGTGCGAGCACATGGTGTGCCCGGAACCATGCCGGCATCATCTTAGTAGCCCTGTTCCCGGAGCCGATCTTCCGTCAGCCCGGATCCCGGTGTCCGATTTGCGATCAGACCAAGTTGAAAGAAGCGTTCAAAGTACCTGGCCAGCAGGTCGCTTTCCAGATTCACAGGGTCTCCCGGTTTCAGTTGCCGGAGATTCGTCGCCCTGTAAGTCAGCGGGATTACAGCCACACCGAAGGAGCGCGTCGTAAGGGATGCCACAGTCAGGCTGATGCCGTCCACGGCAATCGAGCCCTTGCTGACCAGGTACCGCTCGATCTCTACCGGGAACGAAAACTCCATGACCATGCCTTCACCGCTGGGCAAGGCCGTGACCAGCTGTCCTACCCCATCCACATGTCCCTGCACCATATGGCCGCCCAGACGATCCCCGATTGCCATCGCCCGCTCGAGATTTACGACGGTTCCCACGCCGGTACGCCCGAGGTTGGTTCGGCGCAGGGTCTCCGCGGACACATCGCAACAGAACATCCGTCCTCTGGGCTCGGTCACGGTCAGACAGGCTCCGCTTACCGCGATCGAATCCCCCGTTTTGAAGTCCGCAACGATCCGTTCCGCCTCAATGAGAATTGTCGCACCCGCGGAAGCGGGACGAAAAGAGCGGATGATGCCGGTTTCCTCGATGATTCCTGTGAACACGTGGTTCCCTCTCTTCAGCCTGGCCCATATATTGTAGCATCAGCAGCGTGGTTTCGGAGGCGGCCATCCGATTCATGCCGCGGCAGTTCGGTTCGGGCCATTCAAGCCGCCCGCATTCGCCTGCGGATCGGAGGCGTCCATCGGATTACCCGATTGGCTTCGGGAGCGGTTTTTCAGCCTGGTCGATGCGCAGCACCCGCGCTACTTCATGCGGCGTAAGAGATCGCGAGCAACCGACCGGAAGGCCGGCAGCGGAAAGAAAGCCGATCCGGGTCCGCCGGAGCTTAGCCACCGGGTGCCCGATGGATGCAAACATTTTGCGAATTTCACGGTTTTTGCCCTGCGAGAGAGTCACTTCAAGCCAGGTGTTCCGCTCCGTGCGCAGGATCCGGATCCCGCAGGGGGCCAGACGCGTGCCGTCCGGCAATCGGTGCCCGGCGCGCAGACTCTTGAGCGCGGATTCTTCCGGGATGCTGTGAACCTTCACCTGATAGACCTTCGGGAAGTGATCGCCAGCACTGGCAACAATGCGGGCAAACTCGCCGTCGTTAGTCAGCAGGATCAGCCCCTCGGTGTTGAAATCAAGCCTCCCAACCGGGAAAAGCCTCCCTTTGGCCGGGATCAGGTCGGATACCTTGGTGCGCCCCCGCGGATCCGACATCGTGGTGATAACCCCCTTTGGCTTGTTAAGGAGGATATAAGTCTTCTGCGCCGGCAGCTGAATCCGCTTGCCGTCCACCTTGATATGATCACGACTCACGTCGGCTTTAGCGCCGAGAGTCGTAATGACGCTGCCATTTACGGAAACCCGGCCCTGCTGAATCAACATCTCGGCCTGCCTTCGAGAGGCGACGCCAGCTGCAGCAATTATCTTCTGGAGTCTTTCCTGGTTGCCCATGACCTTTTACGAAATTTCTCCAGCCATTTGCGCGAACTCTTCCAGTGTGGGCAGTTCGGCGAGGTCCTTCAACCCGAAATGCACCAGGAATTCCTTGGACGTTCCGTACAGGATGGGGCGACCGACCACCGCCTTTCGACCCATGATCACCACGAGTTTGCGTTCGAGCAGGGTGTGCAGCGCCGTAGTGGATTTCTTCCCCCGGATGGCAAGAACCTCGGCAAGAGTCACCGGCTGCTTGTAAGCTATCACGGCCAGTGTTTCCAACGCCGCCAATGACAGTTTCGCGCCGGGCTTGGTTTTCAGGTAGGCGCGCACATGCTCATGGTGCTCCGGACGCGTGGTCATGCGATACCCGCCGGCGATTTCCCGGATCCACATGCCGCCCCGGCGCGAGTTGAATTCCTCAGTCAGCCGCTGCAGTGCCGTCTCGATCTTGTCGTAGCTTTCCGCAGGAAAGATCTCCTTCAGTTGCTCCGGACGCACGGGATCATCGGCTGCATAGATAATGGCTTCTAGGACGGGCTGGAGTTCATCGATTTCCATAAGATTTACGTGATCGCTCCCGTGGACGTGCTCCTGGTAATTTGAATCTCGGCGAACGCCTTTTCCTGAACCAGCCAGATCTCGTTCAAGCGCACGAGCTCGAGCAAGGCCAGGAATGTCACGATCAGATGCCGCTTGGAGGTCGCCTTGGCGAAAAACGACGAAAAAGCCAGAGAGTCGTGCACCATCAGCAGTCGCCGCAGCTCCGTAAGTTTCTGCTCGACGGTGACTTCCTCCTGTTCGAGTTCAAGGCTGGTCTGGTCTTCGAAGCGCTTCACCACCTCGTGAAAAGCCTTCAGGAGGTCGAACAGCGTGACTGCGATCACGTCCTTGCCGTCTTCGATCGCATCCTTTGGCGGGCTGTTCCAGACCGCGGATTCGACCTCCTCCCTGGTGTACAGCATCTGTGCCGCGTTTTTGAATTTCTGATGTTCCAACAACTGGTACACCAGTTCCTTCCTCGGATCCTCAGCAACCGCCTCTTCGGCATTGTTCTGGACCGGATCGGGAGGCAACAGCATGCGGGATTTGATGTAGATCAGAGTCGCCGCCATGAAGAGCCATTCGCCCGCCACGTTGATGTTCAGATCCTGCATAATCTGGATGTAGCTGAGATACTGCTCCGTAATATGCGCGATGGGGATGTTCCAGATATCGAGCTCCTCCCGCTTAATAAGATGCAGCAGCAGATCGAGGGGGCCCTCGAATCCTTTCAGACGAATCGTCAGGGAAGGATCATCTTGTGAAGAGTCACCGGTTTCCGGAATCTCAGTCACGTCCATATCCGCCTTAAACCTGCCCTTAGCCGTACCGGCCCAACCCGTCACATGCGGAACATCCAACAATTCCAAAACACTAAATGGTTAGCAGCAAGCCCAGCAATACCCGGATCGGCCAGAAAATGAAATGGAACATGCCGAAGATCATGAGGGCATAGAGTATAAAAATACCATAGGAACTCACGCGTTCTAAAGCCTTGGATGCATTGTAAGGCAGCAGCGCATATAGAACCCAGTGCCCGTCCAGTGGGGGGATGGGAATTGCGTTGAACAGCGCCAGCGCCAAATTGATCACCATGGCAAAAAAGAGCAGGCCGAGCAAAGGCGCGAGTATCGAATCGCCCCGCGGGACCTGCATCGTCCCGATCATATTGATCAACAGACCATTCGCCTGCGGCGAGGCAATCTTTAAAATTGCCATGAGAATGAAAGCGAGGGCGGCCGCCAGGAGATTGGAACCGGGCCCGGCCAGTGATACCAGGATCTGGTCACGGTGGGGATTCTTGAAATGAACCGGGTTAATTGGGACGGGTTTGGCCCAGCCAATCAGGGGAAAACCGGTGAAAAACTGCAGCAGCGGAAACAAGAGCGTCCCAATCGGATCGATATGTGGGATTGGGTTCAGGGTCACTCGGCCCAGGTAGCGCGCGGTATAGTCCCCGCAGCGATCGGCCATCCAGGCATGAGAAGCCTCATGGATGCTCAACGAGAATAGCAGGACGGCGAATTGAATGAGAATGCTGCCAACATCAATGCCCTGAAACAGATCCAAGTTTATGGCTCCCGACTGAGTGAATGCCGAAAACCTTTATTGTATCATAAGGCGTGCCGCGTTCAGGCGCGATTGGACGAATAGCCGAAACGGCAGCCCTGCTGATTTGCGTTGGCACGGCGACGATCCGAATGCTAGAATTTTCAGGTTTCGAGGCGTTTGCGATGGAATGGACTCTTCTGGCCACAATGGCCCTGTATCTGGTGGGCCTGCTGCATTCGTTCATCGGTTTTTACCGAAAGAGGAAGGTGTTCATCCAGGTGGCGCTGGGATTGGTAGCCTGCGGTTTCGCTTGTCATACCGTCTTCCTGATTCTCCTCGGCCTCCGGGTCCGGCACCTGCCGATAACCAATCTGTCGGAATCTCTATCCTTTTTTGCCTGGTGCATTACGCTGACGTTCATCGCGGCGCACCTGCGCTACCGGATCAATGTGCTCGGGGCCTTTGTGCTCCCGCTGGTATCGCTGCTGACCATCCTGTCGGAACTGATCTGGGAGGGGAACCACACAATTCCTCCTCTGCTGAAGAGCCGCTGGCTGTATTTTCACACCAGCGTCGCCTTTCTCGCTTACGCGGCATTTTTCCTCACCTTCATATCCGCAATCATATACCTGATTCAGGAGAAGGAACTAAAGGCCAAGAATTTTCGATTTCTCTATTTCCGCCTCCCTTCATTGCAGGTTTGCGACGAACTGTTGCGGCTTTCCCTCTATGCCGGCTTCGTCCTGATGAGCCTTACACTTATGACCGGCGCGCTCTGGGCACAGCAGGCCTGGGGGAGGTACTGGAACTGGGATCCAAAGGAGACGGCCTCGCTGGTGACCTGGGCCATTTATTTGATACTGATAAACTACCGTCTGTCATCGGGCTGGCGCGGCCGATGGGCATCGTATCTCAGCATTGCGGGATTTATTTCGATGCTATTTACGTTTGGAATCAACAAGGGGCTGCATACCTATCTGTGACCTGTCCAATGCAGCTTCCCCTGCCACTCGGGTGTGCGGTCTGTGCTATTGAGCTTTTCATGATGGTTCTGCCTGCGATCCCTCCTCTGGAGTCCGCTCATCCCCCTGGTGATTTGCAGATGCGGTGATGTGATGTTGAAATTGGTTCTCGTCGGGCTGAATCATCGTTCGGCGGATTTGGATATCCGCCAGCGGGCCGCATTCCCAACCCAGGATCTGCCGGAAGTGCTGAAGCTTCTGACGCAGGAACCCGGAATTGAGGAGGGGATGATCATCTCCACCTGCAACCGCGTCGAATTGCTATCGCGGGCCGAGGTCCCGGAAAGCGGCCTCGAACATCTCCAGGCATTTCTCGCCGATCGCTGCGGAATCCCTGCAGACCAGTTGAACGGCGCAATTTACCGGCATGCGGGACGGCATGCGGTGCGCCATGTTTTCCGGGTTGCCAGCTCGCTGGATTCGATGATTCTGGGGGAAGCGCAGATCCTGGGACAGATAAAATCCTTTTATGGGCTCGCCGTCGGTTCGGCTACGGTCGGCTATTATCTCAACAGCCTGATGCAGGCGGCGTTCCATACCGCCAAGCGGGTGCGTGCCGAAACCAATATTGGCGAATTCTCGGTTTCGGTCAGTTCCGCTGCTGTCGAGCTGTCCCGAAAGATCTTCGGCACCCTGGAGCACAAAAATATCCTCATTATCGGGTCCGGGAAAATGGGAGAGATCGCGGCGCGCCACATGACCTCCTCCGGCGCCGGCCGCATCCGGGTCACCAACCGCAATCCCGAGGCCGCGCATGAGCTTGCCACCCGATTCGAGGGGGAGGCCGTCCCCTTTCAGGATCTGGCAACCTGGATCGCCCGTTCCGATATCGTCATTGTTTCAACGGGCAGCCGGGAAATCCTGGTCGATCGCGCAATGGCCCAGGCCGCAATCTGGCAGAGACGGCACGCCCCAATTATTTTCATCGACATTTCGGTGCCCAGAAATGTCGATCCGGCGGTCGGAACCATCGACAATGTGTTTTGCTATGATGTCGACGACCTGGGCGCCGTGGTTGATGCCAACATCGGCGAACGTCAGAATGCCGCGTTGCTCGCAGAGAGAATCGTGGAAGAGGAGGTGGAAGCATTCGCCACCCGCATCAAGTCGCGGGAGGTCGGGCCCCTGGTGGCACAGCTTCAGGACCGCATCGAGGAAATCTGCAGAACCGAGCTCCAGCGATTTATGAAGCGCGCCGGACCCCGCAACGATCGCGAAATCGAGGAGCTGGAATGGATGGTTTCAAGGATTGCCGGCAAGATCGCTCATCCGTTGGTTATGCAGGTGCGGAGCAGCCGGCTCGGTGACGCGCACCAGGACGTTTACCTGGACACCATCAGGAGCATTTTCAAGTTGTAGGAATTCATTGCTCATAGGATCGCCTCGCCGCCGGCGTGACGAGGCCTAATCTCGGGGAATAAACCCAATGTTGATCATCGGCACCCGCGGCAGTTCCCTGGCCCTGGCACAAGCGAGCTGGGTCGAAAGAACAATCGCCGCGCGTTTTCCGGATATCCGGATCACCGTAAAAATCATTCATACTTCCGCGGATAGAGATACCTCCACATCCATACGTTCTGGTTCGGCCACGGGAGTGTTCGTGAAAGAGATTGAGGAAGCGCTGCTCGGAGCGGAGATTGACCTGGCAGTACACAGTATGAAGGATCTGCCGACCCGAATCCCGGAGTCGCTCGCAATCGGAGCCATTCCCGCACGTGAGGATGCACGGGATGCACTGATCAGCCGGACCGCCTGCCGCCGCCTTGGAGATCTTCCATCCGGCACGGTCATCGGCACCGGCAGCGTCCGCCGGCAGGCGCAGATTCTGGCGCTGCGCCCCGACCTGATTACCAGGGACATAAGGGGGAACCTGGGAACCCGCCTCAACAAACTGGATGCTGACGGTTATGATGCCATAATTCTCGCCTGCGCGGGGCTGAACCGTCTCGGGCTTCAGAACCGGATCAGCATGCGAATGGAGTATGCCGCCATGCTCCCGGCGCCGGGACAAGGAGCTCTGGCACTTGAGGTGCGCCATGGGGATGAACGCGTGACATCACTGATCGCGAGCCTGAATGACCCGGAAACGGCAGCCGCCGTTTTGGCAGAGCGGGCCTTTTTGCGCCGCTTGGGAGGAGGCTGCAATAGTCCGATTGCCGTGCACGCCCGGATGGCGAATGCCGGCATGGTCATCCAGGGTCTCGTGGCCGCGCCCGATGGCACAACAGTGCTCAGAGAAAGGGCCGAATGCCCCCCGGCATCGGCCGTCGAGACCGCAGAAGCTTTGGCGGAACAAATCCTATCCCGCGGAGGGGCGGCGATCCTGGAGTCGCTGCGCTGAATCATGTCCCTGACAGCTCGTCTTACCGGCAAAAAAGCCGTGGTTGCCTGCAGCGAAATGAAGTCTGAAGCCCTGGCCTCGGGGCTTAAGGAACTCGGCGCCGAGGTTACAATCCTCCCGGTGATCTTGATGCGCGAGATCGGCGACATGACCGCACTGGATGCCGCCCTGAATGTCCTCCCCGAATACTCCTGGATCATATTCACCAGTGCCTATGGCGTCCGCTTTTTCCTGCGGCGCCTGGCGACCCTGAACCTCCACCTCGACCTGGTTCACGGCCCTCAAATCTGCGCGGTCGGGCCGGCCACCGCTTCCCTGCTGGAGGCATCCGGCGTTCGCGTTACCCTGGTGCCGCGCGAATTCCTGGCCGAGGGCATCCTGGATGCCCTCGCCGAACGGCACGGGGGGCTGCACAATCTGGCGGGCAGGCGCATCCTCTTGCCCCGGGCACGGGAGTCCAGAGAACTCCTCCCGCGCGTGCTTGAAGCCGCCGGCGTCCGCGTCGATGCCATCCCCTGTTACGAAAATGTTCTGCCCGACATAGAGCCATCCCTGATTCAGGCGGTGATCCGGAATCCGCCGGACCTCCTGGTGTTTACCAGCTCCTCGACGGTCCGGAATTTCCTCGCACTCCTGGGAGAAGACGAGGGGACAAAAATACTTGCGGCGGCGCGGGTGGCCACGCTTGGGCCGGTCACCGCCGGGGAACTCGATCAGCGCGGGAAGCGGGCCGAAATTGTTCCCGACGAAAACACCATACCCTCTCTGTTGGCCGCCATCCAGAATTTCTATCAGGATTGAAGCCTGCAGTCTGCGTCCATAACGCGACAATATTCAGCCGTGCCGAAAACTCCAGGATTTGCCCGGAGAGTGGAAAGGGCCGAACAAACCTAAATGCCCTTTCCATTCTCCTGCAATCACCGCTCCGCAGAGCGGATGCGGAACTCCACAGTCCCGCTCGTCGAGCGGGAGATGCCCTTACTGCGTCGGGGGCGGCGGAATAAAGGATATCAGGTAATTCACGCCGCTGAGCACGATCATGCTGTAATTGCCGTTGGCGTCCGTCTGGCCATATGCGTTGAACTGACTGATCTGCCCGCCGCTGATTGACGTCGAGTTGGCGCTGATGGCGACGTTGCTTACCGGATTGCCGCTGCCATCCGTCACACGCCCTGAAATTGTCACCTGCGTGGGAAGAGCCGGAACGGTGAAGTCGAAGTTGGCAGTATCCTGAGCCAGATTTACGCTGCTGGTGGGTAACGGGAAACTAATCGCTCCCAACAACGTAGTTCCCTGCATCAGTGCGGTCGAGACGCTGACGAGGTAGGTGCGGCTTCTTGGCAGGATCGCCTGATACTGGGCAGTCAGGAAGTCAGCACCCGAGGTGCTAAAAACGGAGGTGGCCAGATCGTTTGCCGCAACGCTCGCCCCGAACAGAGGCTCCGTGCTGTTGATTGTGCCGCTCAGTCTTGCTGTAGCAGGCACGGTCAAGGGAGGGATCGCCGTATTGCCGCTTACGCTCACCGAGCCAAGATTCAAGAGCCCAAGCGACTGGGTCTGAAAGACCGAGAAGCTGATCGAGGCCGTGAGACCAGCCGTGTATGTACCAGCCGGCAGCACGCCCTGGTAGCTTCCATCTGTCGTATTGACATTAAACTGGGCTGAAACAACGGAACTCCCGGTGGAATTGAACGAAATCGGCAGAGAAGACAGCGGAGGCAAGTTGCCGAGTCCATTTACAATTCCCGACACGTTGAAAAGTGAAACCGCGGGCAGGATGATGTCGCGGGCAGTATCCGCAGAAACTTGAACGGTACCGGCCACCGGGGAAATGACCGACACTTCTTGACCCGACGGCACTCCGTTGGGAGTGAAGCCGACCGTGAGATTGTAAGTGCCGCTGGGAAGCAGGATCGAATACCGGCCGGTTTGTTGATTGACAACTCCTGAATAGCCACTGCCCGGGCCTGTGCTTGCCGTGACTACTCTCCCCTGGCCGGGTCCGCTGACCGTGCCCGTCAGTTTGAATCCCGAAGGAAGCACCTCGTTCAGGGTAACGTCGCTGGTCGCGGCAATTCCCGTCTCCGTTTTTGAGAGCAGCGCCACTGCTGGAGCCGTGCCGCTGGCCTTGCCCGAGGCGACAGGCAGAGTAGTATAGGAGAGAGGCGAGCCGTTCTGACGCAAGGTCAGCGCCGCTACACCGCTGGTTGCGGAGATGGCAAGGGATCCCCTGAAATTTGCGGTACCCGGAAATATCTGAGATACGAACTCGGCGAGATGCCCCTTGCTGGCCAGGTTTCTCGTGGCGCTCGAGCCGACGAGTGTGCCGCCGGCACTCAACAACCGAAATGTCAATGTCGCGCCACTCGGACCGTAGAATGCGACGCCCGTGTCAAAACTGCCGGTGATATCCACAGGCAGGGTCAATGATGTAAGGACGGGCGAGTCCCCGACGCCTGCCTCAGTCTGAAAAGCACCTTGAGTGTTATAGACCGTAAACACGCCGGATGCTCCGACCGGAACATTTGAGGTTATGGTCGCGGCGCCACCGGACAAGCTGCCGGATCCGTCGGTTTGCAGGAAGAGCGACCCGCCGGGCGCCAGATTGTTGAAGGTGAAGCTGCTGGCCGTTCCGCGGCCCGGGATCGTCACGCTGAATGGAGTCCCGCTATCCTGAGTCAGAGCCAAAACCACATTGGCCGGGCTTGCGGAAATGTTGAAGATCAGGAACGAAGTCTTAAAGCTGCCGCTCGCGTAAGTACCATTCGCCACGTGCGCCACATTCAATGTTTGTTTGGTCGAAGCGGTCGACACCACCGGCAGCGAGGTGTACGAAAGTGGTGTCAGGTTTTGTCTCAAGACCATCGCCGCAATGGGAACCGTGCTTTGAACCAGAAGGGTGCCTTGGAAATTCGTAGCGGCGGGAAAGAGCTGGCCCGCTCCAGCTATGAAGCTGGCGGTATGGCCATGGCTCTTCAGTACCATCGGCGCCGTGGCGACCTGCAGGCCGTCTGTGCCGCGCAGCATCAACGTAATCGTGGCGTCAACGCTGTTGAAATTGAAGAGCGCCATCCCGGTATTGAAAAGTCCGGTAGTATCCACGGGGATTACAAAACTCGTCAGGGCCTCTGAGACTCCCACTCCCGATTCGGTCACGTAATTCCCATTTACGTCATAGATGGTAAAGATCGCCGAAACCCCGATGGCTGCCGCGCTCGTTACAACGGCAGCCCCTGCAACCAGGCCCCCAAGGCCATCGGTTTGCAGAATCTGACTGGCTCCGGCGGGCAACTGGACATTAAACTGGCTGCCGGTACCCAATCCGGTGATCGTCATGGTGAGCGGCAGGCCGTTATCGTCCGTCAACTGCAGAAGGGCAGTGGTGTCGGCATCGCCATTGTTAAACAGGATGAAAGTCATCCTGAAACTCCCGTCGCCGTAATTCCCATTCGCAACGTGCGACAGGTAGTAATTGTTCTGCGCGTAAGCGCCGTTGACGAGGAACAGTGACACAAAGAGCACTGCGACAAAGATCTTGCATCTCATCAAAGTACCTCCGGTTTGCAGTTGTGACCATAGGAGACATGCACATTTAATAGCAAACCGGTATATCCACACCGGTGTATTGGTCAAAGCTGCAATCAAAATCGGTACCCGAGCTTTCAAAAGTCTACAGCAGGAATGGCGGCAATGTAAGACCTATTTGGATACAAATTGGAATGGATTCCTTAATCAATCGACGCCGGAACGAGGCGGCGTCCACGGCTTCTCAGGAAATTCTGCAGTGCTTCCATGTAGGTATAGACGACCGGCGTGATGTACAGCGTCAGCAGCTGCGAGAAAAGCAATCCGCCGACCACCGCCAGGCCCAGTGGACGGCGCGATTCAGACCCGGCCCCGAAGCCGAGTGCGATCGGCAGACTGCCCATGAGCGCCGACATGGTCGTCATCATGATGGGACGGAACCGGATCAGGCATCCTTCAAAGATCGCATCCGCCGGGCTCTTCCCCTCTCTGCGCTGCGCCTCCAGGGCGAAATCAATCATCATGATGGCATTCTTCTTCACGATGCCGATCAGCAGGATCACGCCGACGAACGCATACAGGTCAAGGTCCTTGTGGAACAGAAGCAGGGTCAACAGGGCGCCGAAGGCCGCGGCGGGGAGGCCGGACAGGATGGTCAGCGGGTGGATGAAGCTTTCGTAGAGAATTCCCAATACGATATAGATGACCACGATGGCCGCCGCCAGGAGCCAGGCCAGGCCGCCGATGGAGGACTGGAATGCCTGGGCGGTACCCTGAAAACTGGCCGTGACGGTTGAAGGCAGGGTGTTGGCGGCGACCTGCTCAACCTGCGTCACGGCATCGCCGATGGAGATCCCGGGGCGCAGATTGAAGGAAATGGTAACTGCGGGAAGCTGGCCCAGGTGGCTGATGGAGAAAGGGCCGAACCCGCGGCTGACTTGCGCGACGCTCTTCAGGGGTATCAGCCGGCCGCTGTCTGAATTGACGTACAGCAGCGATAGGGCGGCCGGATCCCTCTGATAACGGGGCTCCAGCTCCAGAATCACCCGATACTGGTTGTTGGGCGCCAGGATCGTCGATATCTGGCGATCCCCGTAGGCGGTATACAGGGCATCCTCAATCTGCAGGACCGATACCCCCAGGGCGGCCGCCTGGTCGCGGTCGATCTCCACATTGACCTGGGGATTCCGGATGAGCAGGTCGCTGGTCACATCCTGCAGCCCCGGGAGCTGGCTGAGCTTCTGCTGCAACAGGGGCGCATAGCGATACAGGTCGGCGGTGTCCGGGCTCTGCAGCGTGTACTGATACTCGCTCTTGGTCAGTTGCCCGCCGATCCGGATCGGAGGCAGATTCTGCATATAGACATTGATGCCGGGCACCACGGCCAGTTTGGGGCGCAGTTCCTGAATCACCTGGTCCACGTTCAAAGTTCGTTCCGGACGCGGCTTCAACTGGATGAACAGCACCCCGGAGTTTACGCCTCCGCTGGGACCGCCGCCGCCGACACTGGAAAAGAATGATTTCACGTTCGGATCATCGCGCAGGATCCCCGCGACCGCGCGCTGGTGGTCCTTCATGGCATCGAACGCGATCCCCTGGGCGGCTTCGGTGAATGCAAAGATGTTGCCCGTATCCTCGCTGGGCAAAAACCCTTTCGGGATGATGA
Source organism: Terriglobia bacterium (assembly GCA_963824985.1). Taxonomy (GTDB): domain Bacteria; phylum Acidobacteriota; class UBA6911; order UBA6911; family UBA6911; genus JAFNAG01. The sequence continues at coordinate 40,284 of CAWGRQ010000036.1, read as the reverse complement.
CGAGCAGATAAGCCGTGGCGGCCATGACGATGACGCCCGCGGCGATCACGAGGGCCGGATGGCGCAGCACACGCCGCAGGCTCCATTCATATCCCCGGAACATGCCGTTGAAAAATCCTTCCGTCAGCACGTACATGCGGCCGTGCCGCCGTTCTCCCGGAGGATGAACGAACCGGCTTGCCATCATCGGGGTCAACGTGAGCGACACCACACCGGAGACCAGGATTGCCGAGGTGATGGTGACGGAGAACTCGTGCAGCAGGCGTCCAACGATGCCTCCCAGGAAAAGCACCGGGATGAAGACCGCAGCCAGCGATATTGTCATCGATAGGATGGTAAAACTGATTTCGCGGGACCCGTTCAATGCCGCAGGCATCGGCGGTTCTCCCTTTTCCATATGGCGCACGATGTTTTCGAGCATCACGATGGCATCATCAACCACGAACCCGACCGACAGGATCAGAGCCATCAGGGACAGGTTGTCCACGCTGTAGCCCAGCAGGTACATAATGGCGAAAGTACCCATGATCGACATCGGCAACGCGAGGCTGGGAATCACCGTCGCGGACAGGTTGCGCAGGAAAAGAAAAATCACCAGCACCACCAGGGCGATCGTCAGCAGCAGGGTGAGCTTGACATCGTTGACCGACTCGCGGATGCCCTCGGAGCGATCGTAAAGAATGGAGAGGTTGACCGATGCGGGCATCTGATTGCGGAACGACGGCAGCAAACCGCGGATGCCGTTGACCACCTCGACGGTATTGGTGCCCGGCTGCCGTTGGATTGCCAGGACAATCGCCGGCGTATCGATATACCAGCTTGCCAGTTTGTCATTTTCCACACTGTCGAGCACGACCCCGAGGTCGCCGAGACGAACGGGCGAGCCATTGCGATAGGCAACTATCAGAGGGCGGTATTCCTTTGCCTCGGTCAGTTGGCCGTTGGTCTGGACCGTGAATGCCTCCTGGCGACCCCACAGCGTCCCGGTCGGCAGGTTGACATTCCCGCTTTGCACCGCTCGCGACACCTCATCAATGCCGATGCCTTTGGCCGCCAGCGCCATCGGGTCGACCTGAACCCGCACGGCATATTTCTGCGATCCGTATACCTGCACCTGCGCAACCCCGTTCACCATGGAAATGCGTTGCGCCATGAGCGTTTCGGCATATTCGTCCACCGCCGACAGCGGCAGGGTGGGGGAGGTGAGCGCCATGTAGAGGACCGGCTGGTCCGCGGGATTGACCTTCTGATAGGTGGGCGGACTGGGCATGTCCTGGGGCAGTTGGGACAGCGTCTTGGCGATCGCCGCCTGGACATCCTGGGCGGCGGCATCGATGTCCCGGCTCAGATTGAACTGGATTGTGACCGCTGTCCGTCCAAGAGAACTGGTGGAAGTCATGGAGTCGATGCCGGCGATGGTGGAGAACTGCCGCTCCAGCGGCGTTGCCACTGCAGTCGCCATGGTTTCGGGGCTGGCTCCGGGCAGGATGGCGCTGACGAGAATCGTCGGGAAATCCACGTTGGGCAGGTCGCTGACGGGAAGCAGGCGATATCCGAAAATCCCAAAAAACAGCACGGCGGCCATCATCAGGGTGGTGGCGACCGGCCGGCGGATGAAAATCTCCGAGATGTTCATGGGACGATTCCTGCCTCAGAGCGCTTTTTTGACTTGAATCCGGGCGCCGGGCACCAGGCGGATCTGCCCGTCGGTTACCACGGTATCTCCCGCTTCCAGACCGCTCGCGATAATGGCGAGATCTCCAACCGTTCTTTCCACAGCGACCGGGTGCATTTCGACGGTCATATCGGGCTTGACCACGAAAATAAAGGTGCCCTGCTGGCCGGTCTGGACCGCCTCGCCGGGTACGACAATGACGTTTGGCTGCACGGCGAGCGTGATGATCACGTTGACAAAGAGCCCCGGCCACAATCGGTCTTCCTGATTCCCGAAGGTCGCCTTCAATTGAATGGTGCCGGTCGTGGAGTTTACAGAGTTGTCGATGAATGTGAGATCCCCTTCCACCGGAGGAGCGGAGTCACCGGGAATTGAGGCCTGCACGCGGAGCTTTCCCTGAGCGGCATACTTCCGGATGACCGGAAACTCCTGCTCAGGAACCGAGAAGGAGACATAAATCGGGTGCACCTGGTTGATTACGACCAGGGTAGTGTCATTGCTCTTGATGATGTTGCCTCGATTCACCAGCAGGTTGCCGGAGCGGCCGGCATTCGGGGAACGGATATAGCAATATTCAAGGTTGAGCCGCGCCGCCTCGATGGCAGCCGTGTCGGCGCGGATGGCCTCGCGCGCGGTTTCCACGGCCGCCTGGTCCGCGCGCACAGCGGCTTCTGAGGCATCGGCGTTGGCAGTGGCCTGATCGAGCTGCTGCCGGGCCGCCACACCCTTCTGAACCAGTACTTCGTAACGGCGCTTGTCAGTTGCGGCATTCAGCGCATTGGCCTGCTCCCGGGCAACGTTCGCTTCCGCCTGCTTTAGCTGGGCCGTGTCACGAGCCAGGTTAGCCTGGGCCCGCTGCAGGTCCGTCTGGAACGGTCTGGGGTCGATGGTGAACAGAAGATCGCCCTTCTGCACCTCCTGGCCTTCGGTGAAATGGACCTGATCGAGCGCTCCGGAAACCAGAGTCTTTACCGAAACCGTGGTGTAGGCTTCCGCTGTCCCAAATGCAGTAATCTGCAAGGGAATGTCTCTGCGGGCTGCCGTGGCCACCAGGACCGGGATCGGGGCCTTCTGATCGGCTCCGGCATCCGTGCGGGCACACCCGGCAAACAGTGTCGCGAGGCCCAGCACCAGCAACGGCCAGATTCCTTTAAGTCCTCCGCATCGGTTCTGCATTCGGCTTTTCATGGCGCGATCCCTCATTTCCCGGCGGCCTTCTCCGAAACGTCCACATACGCATCCGGAAATCATAGCACTTTGCACATGGGAAAGCGGTTCGGATGGATATCGAGCGAACAGATCCGGGAAATGAATGATTTTGTACCGGACAAAACTGCAGGCGTCAGCACGGACACCCCTGTCCGGCATCCGGGAGCTTCCGGACCCGTCGATCAGATTGAACATCAAGCGGCGCACAAACTCCTCGCCGACGGTCATGGTTGTCTCCGGGTGAGTTCGCCGTCTTCGATCGCGAGCAGCGCAGGGGTCCCGTCAAGGACCGTCTCCAGGATGACATCGTGCTGCCAGAGCCGGCGCAGGTAGGCCAGCGTTTTCTCGGCGTATTCGATCCGCAGGTCACGACCCTCGTGGTAGTGCTTCAGATGCAGGATGCGATTGTGGCCGAAATCCGCATTCTCAACCTTAATGACCGGGATCGGGCCCATGCCCGTATTCCTGATGAGGGTCTCCTTGACCTTGCGCCACCCAGCCTCGTCGGGGATGTCGCCGACGACCAGAGTATCCCCGCGGGTTTCATAGGCAAACAGATTCAATTCCCGCATGAGCGCGGCGCTCAGATGACGGCGGAGGAAGGAGGCGTCGCGATCGGCGGCGCGGACTTCAAATAGTTTGTCGTTTCCGGAGGGATGCGCCGGGTCAAGGTCCCGATCTTCCTCCGGGGTGGGCTCATCGATGCGCCGGCGGATGTCCTCCCACACGCGCAGGCCGATGTGGTAAGGGTTGATCCCCCGGGGGAAAGGCCGCACGACCTGGTTGTGGCGGACGATGAATTCGATTTGCAGGTCCTGGGGGAGCCGGAGACTGTCCAGAATGCGCTTGTGCCAGTAGGTTGCCCAGCCTTCGTTCATGATCTTGGTCTCGATCTGCGGTATGAAGTAGCAGGCCTCCTCGTGGACAATGGAGAGCAAATCCTTCTCCCACTCCGAGAGGTATGGATTGTGATCGCGGATGAAGAGGAGCAGGTCCTCGTCGGGGCTGAGCGGAATCCGGCGCAGGTCCGGCTCGGCATGCATCTCCCGCCGATGAATGCGGGCGAACTCGTCGACCGGGGGCTGAGCCTTTTCGAGCAGTTCTGCGCGTTCCTCCTGGGGCGTCGGCTTCCTTACAGCCAGGTTGCGGCGGCATTGGAGCGACACGGCATGCGCGGCATCCAGGATGGGCTCTACCTTATCCATCCCAATGCCCGGATCTTCGATATAGGACCGGATGCGGTCGCCTCGAACTTTGAAACTGGCCAGGGTGTATTCCGGACGCGTGGTCCGGAAGGTGAAGTTGTTCCTGAAGAAGTCATTATGCGCATACACATGCGCGATGGTCAGGATCTGCAGCAGCAGTGAATTGTCGCGCATCAGGTAAGCCAGCGACGGATTGGCATTGATCACCAGCTCGTATGGAAGCCCGGAAACCCCGTAATCATACAAGGTCTTCAGCTTCTCGAAGGCCTTGCCGTATGACCAGTGCGGGTAGTGGGACGGCATGCCGGAATAGGACATGTAGGCCAGCATCTGATTGTGATCGCAGATTTCGAACTCCTGCGGAAAGCAGGTCAGTCCGAACTCCTGCGCCTTTTCCCGGATGCGGGCGTCCCATGATTCCAGGTCCGCGATGCTGAACATTCCGGCCATGCCGCGCCCCCCTATGCTTCCGCCGCGCGCTCCCGCGCAAGAAATGCCTTGAAGCTCGGCCAGACATCCTCCTTGCGCTGAATGAAAAGTGCGTGAAAGTTGTCCGCTGCCATCCCGCTGAAATACTTCAGCATGGAACTTTCAAACATGTTCGGGCCCTGGGGCTTGATCTCGCCATAGCCGAATAGGTTACACACCTGGCAGAGTTCCTTTGCGGCCTGGAGCGTGGCTTCATTGTCGGATTCAAAATTGTCACCGTCCGAGCAATGAAACACATAGATGTTCCAGAGCGACGGGTGGTAGCGGGCCTCGATGATTTCCAGCGCCTTTTTGTATCCCGAGGAAATATGGGTCCCGCCGGACTCCCCCTTGTGGAAAAACTCCTCCTCGGTGACCTCCACCGCCTCGGTGTGGTGGGCGACAAACACAATTTCCACATTGCTGTACCTGCTGGCAACAAATCTCGACAGCAGGAAGAAAAAGCTGCGCGCCAGGTACTTCTTCATCAGGTCCATGGATCCGGAGGTATCCATGATGGCAATCACAACCGCGTTGGACTCTTCCTTTCTGTCGGTCACCACGTGCCGGTAGGTCAGGTCGTCTTTGTGGAACGGGAAGCGCTCCTTCTCGTTTCCCAGGGTACGATGCGTCGCCAGTTGGCGCTTGACCTTGGCGATTACCGTGCGGCGTTTATCCAGCCGGGAGCGGATACCTACCTGGCGATAGCCCTTCCTCTTGCTGAAGCGCTCGCTTTCAACCGCGCGCAGCTTTCTGCGTTCGAGGTCCGGCAATTCAAGGTCCTCGAACATGATGTCGATCAGCTCTTCCAGGGTGATGTCTGTTTCATAATAGTCGATTCCCGGGTGATCCCCGGCCTGTCCCGTTCCTGATTTCCCGCCGCCGACCGTGCCGATTTCCTGCCCGGGCTGCTCATCCCCCTGCCCCTCCGCCACTCCGGGAGAGTTCTCGCCATAAAGAAAGCGATACTCCTTGATGCCCCGGATCGGCACCTTGACGATCTGGTCCTTGCTGCGGCCGATGATCGATTCCTCGGCGATGATGTCGGCGATGTTTTCGCGGATCGACTCGCGGACCTTCTGCCGGTGGCGCATGCGGTCGCCGGCGGAGCGATCGCTGTGCTCCGCCTCGGATCGCCTGAATGGTCTGAACACGGTTTCGGAAAAAGGTCTCATCGTGCACTCCCAGCGGGGAATTGGCAGCCTCCTGGCGCCCCCGCGGCCGCGGATTGTCGCCTGCCAATCAATCCTTCCACAGATTGTTGGCGGCGTATTTCAGCACGACGTCCACGCAGGTCCGGCAATACCCTATCTGCAACAGGTTCTGAACCATGGCGTCGTATTTCTCCGACTGCGACTCGTCCCGGGTGCGCGCCTTGGTGATGATGCGGCTGATGTCGCGCACCGAGGCCATCAGTTTCCGCTCGATCGCCTCCTTGAGGGGCTCGTAACTCGTGTAGCTGACCTTTTCGCTGCGGCGAGCCGCGGCCCACAGGTATGCGATGACCTCCTGGCGGAATCCCTCCGCAGCCGATCCGATGATGGCAATCTGTTCCTCGATCGACTTGAGGAATCCTTCATCGGGCGTGGAGTTCCTCCTTGGTGTTCCTGTCCCTGACCTTGGTCCGATTCACGTAGGCTTCGGCATGGTCGAGGTAATTCTGGAAGAGCGACTCCGCCTGTTCCTGATACGAATAGACAAACGCTCGCGTAATCTCCTTTTCGAGAATTTCCAGGTACTCCTTGTGGATTACATCCTGCAGGAAATCGAGGTACTGCTTGCGCGTGTCGTCGGGAAGGTCGGATTCTTTGACCTTGCCGATCAGGGCCTCGCGCACGTTGATCGGATTGATGCAGTTACCGGCCGCATTGTCCGAAAGCGCGTTATCGAGGGCCTTCATGACAAAGCGCGTGGATATGCCTTCCATCCCTTCGCGCTTGGCGTCGTCCCGCAGTTCCTGGATGTCGATCATTTTGGTTTTGCCCTTCTCGACCACCTCCTCCCCGTTATAGAGCTTGAACTTGGTGCGCAGATCACACTTCGAGTTCGGCTCCAGGCGGGTCAGGATCGCGAACATCGAGGCAATCTCCAGGGTGTGCGGCGCGATATGCGCCCGGAAATCCGAATTGTTGATGATCTTGCGGTAGATCTTCACTTCTTCGGAAAGCCGCAGGTTGTATGGGACTTTCACGACCACGATGCGGTCGAGGATGGCTTCGTTGGTGTGGTCCGCTTTGAACTTCTGCCACTCCGCTTCATTGGAGTGCGCGACGATGACCGTATCCACATACACCATGCCGTGCCGGCCGGGGGCCGGGATGACCTTTTCCTGCGTGGCCGTTATCATCGCGTGCAGATATTCAGTTTCGTTTTTGAAAACCTCGATGAACTCCACCATGCCCCGGTTCCCGACATTTAGCGCTCCGTTCAGATCAAGCACCCGCGGATCGCCTTCGGAGTAAAGGTCGAGCTTCGAAATGTCTTCGCTGCCGATCAAAACGGACGTGTCCTGGTTGTTGGGATCCACGGGGGGCACTACTCCGATCCCAATCCGGTTGCGCTTGGAGAAGAACCGGGTGACGACGGGATACTCCTCATAGCGGTCCCCGAACTCTTCCCGCAACCTGTAACGGCAGATCGGGCAGAGATCCCCCTCAATGTGGACACCGAGCATCTTCTCAAACTCGCTCCTCAGGTGGCGTGGAATCAAATGCAGCGGTTCCTCCGACATCGGACAGCCTTCAATGGCAAAGACGGGGGCTCCGTTCTCCAGTCCATGCTGCAGTTTTTCCACCAGAGAGCTCTTCCCGGACCCCACCGGCCCCATCAGGTACAGCACCTGACGGCTCTCCTCGCCTTTGAGAGCCGCAGAATGAAAATAGCGGACGATCTTGGCAAGCACATGCTCGATGCCGAAGAACTCATTCGCGAAAAAATGGTAGATTTTGAGTGTTTCGTCGTTGAACAGACGTTTGCAACGGGGATCATCAAGGTCGCGGATGTCACGCGCGCCGTTCTGCATGATGATGTCGTACAGCCGCGCATGCGCCAGTTTTGCCGGGCCGGGATTTTCCCGAAGCAGCTCCAGATAGTCCAGGAGCTTTCCCCGCCATTCATGCCTTTCGCTGCTATCCCGATCTGCCTGAATGATTTCCGTAAACTTGCTTTCGTTTGGCGCCATTTCCACTCCTCGGGGAAATGCCTACGGTCGACCCCTTGGCTTGCATTACCCCCATTAGTAAAGATGCTCAGTCAGGGCCACAGATTCACCAAATCGCGAAACACATCGACTGCGCCGAATTTTTCCGCGCCTTATTCCGGGGAGTCTTCAAGCCATGGCAGGAGGCAAACCGAGGCAAAAACAGGAGATGGGACCCAGAGTTCCACGCCGCGGAAGATGCAGTTCTCATTCCGTGATTGGCGCGGCGACCCGAGTAACCCGGTTAAATTTTAACTTCAGGCTTTCGGTGGGTTAATGAGCGTGGTAGTTCCGTTGGGTCTCGACGCAGGCATGGGCAACCATGAAGTTTCCAGGCAGCCCCTGACACTCCCGGAAGCACACCCGTTGTCGCCTGAAAATGACAGATATAGCGCGCAGGCATGCCGCCGCTCCGTCGGATGGCAAAAGCGGCGTCTGCCCCGCATTCCAAGGCGCCTTGTGCGCTTGGCCCCAGCCGGGAGCCGGGAACCTCCAGCCACGGCGGCGCCTTCAAAGGATTATTTTCGAAGCACTCTCCCCTCGTTATCCCAGACTCCTCAGTTCTTGTTTGCGCTCCAGCTCGTGTTTGATGATCCGGAGCAGCAAGGCTGCGGAGGATAGGCTGGCGGATTCAGGTACAGTTGGAATTGTTCCCGAGGCTTGCGTGCTCCGACGTAAAGGTGCCGGCAAGAGTGTATGTAATCCCGCTGGGGCCGCCCGTTGTATGGTCTGAAAACGCATTGTTGGTAATCGCAAGGCCGTTTTGGAAGTCGTTGTTGTGTGCCGCTTGTCGTGCAGCAGCCAGGCCATGATCGACTAGGCCAACGTGTAGCTCATGATTTTTCCGCCTGCTACGTGAATCGAGACGGTTCCGCTGCCCGCCCTGAACTCTTCCATTCCGCTCCACGTGCCGTCATAATTGGCACGCCACCTCCCGCGTTCACCGTGAAAGTCAGGGCATTGGAGGTTCCGGCCGATGTCGTCACGGTTACCTGGCGGGTGCCGGTCGGCGCATCGGCCGCGATCGCCAGCTGGGCCGTCACCTGGGTGGCGGTGGACTGAACATTGCTGATTGTAATGCCGGTCGAAGAGGTGAAAGTAACCGCCGTCGCGCCGCTCAGGTTCGTTCCCTGGATGACCAGAGTTGTCGAGCTTCCCTGCACCCCATTGGATGGATTTATCGAGGTGATCTGAGGCGACGTTGGAGGCGGGGGTGTTCCGGCCGCGAAGCAGATGTGCAGCCGATAGCTGTAATTGCCTCCGCCGCTGCCGTAATAATCGTATACCCGCACGTTGTACCGGCCGTCCTCCGGCAGAACCAGTTGAATGAAGGAGTCGTTCTGGCCATACAGGCCGTTCTGGTCGTTGCTCGTCAACACGGTGCCGTCGGCCTTCTCGATGCGCACCACCGAATCCATTTGCGAGCCCAGTCCCTGTGTATCCACGATGGCGGATACCACATCACCCCTACTGCCGTTGAAATAGAAATAGTCAATATCGCCGGCGCTGCCGATGACGCCGTTCATGAGGCAGGCCGAGGTCAACAGCTGAGCCTGGCCGGAAGAACCATTCGGCTCCGCTTCCGCGAGCGAAGGCGTTGACCTCACAAACGGGCCGAGCACCGGACCGGGATCGACGGCGACCGCGCCGTAGGCCACCCTATCCTGGCGCAGGGCGAGAACCCCGAAGCGGTTGATCCCGGAGATGCTGACGGAGCCGGAAAAATTGTCGAGCCCTTCGAACAGAGCCGTTTCATTCAGAAACTTTGAGAGGTGTGCGCCGACGCCGAGGTTCACCAGCGCCGTCCGCTGCAGCACGCCATTCGTGTCGATCAGGTTCACGACCAGCGTCTGGGCGGTCGCGGCGCCCGAGTCAAAGGTCGGATTTGCTATTGCCAGGCCGGTATTGATGCCGCGAGAGAGGTTCACTTCCACCGGGAAGGTGAAATTATAGTTGCGCGCCAGTTGGGGAACGCCCAGTTCCGCCGATATCACGCCTCCCTGCTCGAAACGGAACACTTCCGTGACGCTGATCGACGCGGTGTAGGGCGCCCGCACCACCACGTATCCGACGCAAAGCGTACCGGCGGCAGCCACGCGCATGATCTGGCTGGCGCCCGGATTCAGACTGAGGTTAAAGGACGAGCCGGCGCCAAGATTGGTCGTAACCGGCAGCGGAGATCCATTATCGCCATAGAATGAAACCACGATATCCGTAACCACTGTTGCGGTCTGGTTGGTAAAAAACAGGTCGCTCGACCAGCCGTCGCCGGAAGCAAACTGGGGAAGCACCGTATATCTCTGGGCGAAAGCCGGCGCTGAAAGCAGCAGAACCAGCAACAGCACCGGCCCCAAACGCGAATTTTCAGAAAAGGCGGTTCTTCGATGTTCATACCGTTTTCTCCTAATCAAGCCAACAATATGGCTTGTGGATGCACCTAGGTATCAATGACAGCCATTCGTAATGATGAATAACTTTTGTGAGATCCGATGACCGGCAAGTTCCAGAACTTGGCGGCTATCCCCCATTTGGAATGAAGCGGCTTTTGGCCGGTATGCGCTCAATGGGTCAGGCAACCAGATGGGGACAAGGGCAGTCGAAAGAGTCCGGCTGGAGCAGCTCGTGAGTCAAATCCGTTCGACGGAACAGTTCCCCGGCCTTCCTGCGCCATTATACTTCTGCACTGGCCGTATTCCATCCAAATAGTCATGAGGATGACAGGATCCGGTGGGGAGAGGGAGCGGGATGCAGGGTTTGCGGAGCCGCGGAGGAGAGATCTCCTCCGCGGCTCCGCGCTACGGTTCGCCTATTTGGCCGGGCCGGAGCTTTTTGAGAGCGCGATGATGTGAGTCTGGCCGTCGAACTTTTTGGCCAGGCTGTCGATCGTACGCCCGCCGTACTTTGTCGCCATGCCGTCAATGGCGGCCTGATTCGCCAGCGTTTTATCGGCTCCGGCACGACACTCGTCGATATATCCGGTCACCAGGATCACCATCTTATCCGGCTGCAGATACTTCTTCGCCACCTGTTTGATGTCGGCGAGCGTTACCTTTTTGTATTTCGCCAGATAGGTTTCGTAGTAATCCTTGGGCCGACTTTCGAGTTCCAGTCTCGCGAAGTTCTGGAGATTGCCGAAAACCGACGAAAACATTGAGGGGAAAGAATTTACCCGCGCGGTTTTTGCAAAATCGAGATCTTTCTGGGTGACGTCTCCCGCGTACATCCGTTCGATCTCATTCATCATCAGCTGCGCTGCGAACACCACGGTCGAATTTTTCGTCTGGGTGAACGCGGCGAAAGCCCCCGGGTAATGCAGATCGGCCCCGACGCTCGAACTCGCCGAGTAGGCAAGCCCCTGATCGTTGCGAACGACCTGCGTAATGCGTGAGGAAAAAGAGCCGCCCCCCAGCGTGTAATTCATCAAATCCACTGCGGGATAATCAGGATCGTCCTGTGTCAGGGAAATTGTCCCGATCCGGATGACTCCCTGGTTCGGAGTCGCCCCTTCCGGCTGCACCATGTAGACTCCGGGTTTGGATGCCAGCCCGGTGACCACCGGGTAATTGGGCACTGCCTTGGTTTCGGCATTGCGCCACTTCCCGAACGTGGCCTCGAGGTTCTGGAGCATTTCGGCCTTGTTGAAGTCTCCGGCAACGACAAGGATCGCGTTATTGGCCCCCCAGTATTTCTTGTGCCAGGCGACGATGTCGGCGCGGGTAATGTTGTTGATCGTCTGTTCAGTGACCTCGGCCGTGATCGGCGAATCTTCGCCGTACATCAGCTTTTCCCATGTTGTGCTGGCTACTCCCGAGAGGTTCCGGTTGCGGTTCCGCAATGGCGCCGCCATCGAGATTTTCTCGCGCGCGATCCGGTCCTCCGGGAATGCCGGATTTGTCAACAGGTCGAGCCACATCTTGAGCCCTTCGTCCACGTGGCGCATGTGAATCGAAAGCGAGGTGGGAGAAACGCTGCCGGCGAGGTAGTCCATCCGCTCGTTGATCTGGTCAATCGTCATCGTGGTTGTGCCGCCGGACCGCATCACCGTGCCGCACAGGCTCTGGATTCCGAGTTTGTCCTTCGGTTCCAGGAACGACCGGGCGCCGCCCCCGCCGCCGCCGCGGCCCTGAGGATAGAAAATTTCCCGCGTGCCGTCACCCATGCCGCGGCCTCTACCCCCGCCTCCGCCGCCACCGGCAACCGGAGTCAGCAGAGTCGCTTCGAACCAGGGAATTTCACGGTCCTCAGCGATATACACAACGAGGCCGTTGGATAGGGTCGCCCGATACTCAGCCGCCTTCGGCACCTTGAAATCGAGCAGAGGAAACTTGCCGAGAAAATCCTCGGCTCTCGGTCCCTGCACAGCCGACTTGGCAGCAGCGACCGCGGGTTTCTGCGCGGGCTCTTTGGCAGCCTGCGCCTGTAACGCCATTACCCCGAACCCGAGGACGAGGGCGGCGGTCAGAACATGTCTTAGAGTTTGTCTTGTCATATTATTATCTCCTCGCGCCCCCTACTGTTCGCGTTCGTTCGCGCCCGGACCGAAGCCACGACCGCCACCCCCGTCACGCTCAAGGATGCCGGTGACGCAATTGTCGCGAGTGAAGTACTTTTTCGCGACCGCCATCATCTGCTCCGGCGTTACGGCCATACGCGCCTTATACTGTTCTTCGATGTGCTGCCATTTGTACGCGACTTCCATGCTGGCCAAGGTACCAGCAATGCCGGTACCGGCGAGGCTCTGGAGGTATTGGGCTTCCACGGAGTTCTTGATGCGCTGCAGGACATCGGCATTCACCGGCGTCTTCTTGGCATCCTCGAGATAGGTCCACAACTCCTTCTCCAATCCGTCGAGCGGAAACGACAGCGCGCCCTGCACTTCCCTGCCGCTGGCGGATACCGTAAAGCGGCCGTCGTACTCGGAATTGGACGCATTGGCGCCGATGCTCGTGGCATGCTGTTGTTTCTCCACCATTTCCATGTACATCTTCCCCGTCCTGGCGCTCATCACGCGTCCGAGCATAAACAACGCCGGCAGATCGTCATGCCATAGGGGCGGAATGTGGAACAACAGCGAAACGTTCGGATTGCTCGCGGCGCGGCCCAGCACCCGTTTTTCTATATAGGGTGGCTGGAAATTCGGGCTGATCGTGCGTCGGTAGTATTCCGGCGTTGGCTCTTCGGTGCGCACCCGCGGCGATTTCCCCTTCGGCTTGATCGGGCCGAAATATTTCGAGATGAGCGTAATAATCTTGTCCGGATCCACATCGCCGACCAGCACGAGCGTGGCGTTATCCGGCCGGTAGTACTGCTGCCGGTATTCCATCATCTCCTTCTTGGTCACCTTGGAGATGTCCGACATCCACCCAACCACCTGCCAGCCGTAAGGACTCGCCCCGTAAAACGTTGCGTTGAGCTGTTCCTGGAAGAAAAATCCCGGGCTGTTTTCGCTCATGCGACGCTCTTCGGTGATGACATCGCGCTCGGAGTAAAATTCGCGGAATACGGGATTTACCATCCTGTCGGCCTCGAGTGCCAGATAGAGTTCGATGGCATTCTTCGGAAGAGTGACATAGTACTGGGTCATCTCCTGGCCTGTGGACGCATTGATCCCCGTGCCGCCCGCCTGCTGGTAGGCGCCCCAGATTTCTTCGCTGACAATGGTTTCCTTTTTCTCCTTGTCGATCAGTTCGGAAACCTGTCGCTTCAGCGCCGCCAATTTTGCCTCGTCGCGGCCCTTCGGCTTGGACTCTTCATCCGCGACCTGCTCCATCAGCGCGTCGATCTGCCGGTTGTACTCGTCGTCCTTGGCGAGAGATCCCGGTTTGATGCCCATGGACTTGGTGCCTTTGAACATCATGTGTTCATGAAAATGCGAAATCCCGGTAATGCCGGGGCGCTCGTTGACGGAGCCGACCCGGTAGGCAAGGATGCACCGGATAAGCGGCGCTTCGGGTCGTTTCACCATCAGGACTTTGAGCCCGTTGGGCAGCGTTTTTTCAATGACCTGATCTTTCAGACTCGGAATCTGACGACCGGTCAGAGGCACAGCGCCCAGCAGGCACAGTACGAGAGCGGCAATAATCACTCGTCTGTGCGTCATAAAACCATCTCCTGGAAAGAGGAAGTAAGTTGTTCGGGTCCACATAACAGCCGTAAGAGGCAATTGAGCATAGTCCGAATTCGCGGGTCCGGCAAACAAATAAACACGGCGGACCCGACGAGCACGCGCAAACGGGCGAGCCTGCTTCGGACGCATGCGTAATCAGCCGCGCCCACGAACTCATTAGTACTGAATTCATTAATGCGTTGACGCATTTTCCCGGGCGCGGGCAACTGTTTAGCCGATGCTTAACAGCAGAACGCAAAGACGCAAGGCCGCAAGGACGCAAAGGGAGCCCTTTCGGTTCGTGGGCGTGGGCGGCCTTCGGCCGCATCCTTGGACGAGCCGCGCGAGAAAGCGCAATCCTCCTGAGTAGCCGCTGCCCGCGCTTTCTCGCGCGGCTCGCCCAAGGATGTGCCAGCGCGAAGCGCTGCGCCCACGGCTGTTGGTCAGCGGCGATCTTTGCGTCTTTGCGCTTTATTTCTTCATCCATTATATTTGGCTAAACAATTACGGGCGCGGAAGAACGCCGGCCCAAAAATTCCGCTGCGTCCACAGGCGGCGTTTTTCGGCATTCCATATATAGATACGTCAGCGTACAAATGGGATCGTGTACTTAGGACTTAGGCGGGGAAAAGGTCACATCGAATTTGGCGCTGGTTTCAATCACCTCTCCGTTTTTCGTCGCCGGCAGAAAGACCCAGTTCGCCTTGACTCCCGCGACTGCTCGCTCATCCAGCCCCCGGCCCAGACCTTTGATGACTGACACATCCAGGATTGTGCCGTCCCGGGTAATGATCGCTGAGAGGCGAACCTTGCCGTAGGTGTTCGTACGCCGAGCTTCATCCGTGGGGGACACATCGGGCGTGTCGATGATTCTCGGGGGATTGATGCCTTCGGGGAGAAGCAGTCCCTGCCAATCGCGGTCCCACTCCGCAGTGCCATCGGTGGTCGTCACGCGACCGAGCGCCGTCAGGCCTGCATTGCGGAGGGCCGCCTGGGCATTCTGATTTGTCAGATCCAGATCTTCGATCTTCTTGTCCAATTCACTGAACTGCGACTTGTTCAGCGGCTGCAGGTAATAACGTTTCGCGCCAATCCGGATACTCAACTCTTCGATAGTGTCCTGGTCATGAAAAGCGCCCAGGATGTCCAGCCCCTTGTAGCTGAAGCTTCCGAGCAGAAAGGAAGCACTATACCTGTAGCTGTCCCCGCGAGTTCCCTTGGTCGGCAGGTCGAACACCTGGCCGATATAGAACTGTCCCGAGCTGCTTTTATAGATAAACTCGGCGGGCTGGACCACAATCACGAATTCCGACAGATTGAAAAAATTAAGCACGAACCGGTGAGGGTCGGCAACTTCCGCAGTGATGACATAGGGCTCGCCGATAAAAGCATAGGCCTCAGGGGGCTCGGCCGCCCTGGCGGCCAGGGAGGCAAACAGCAGGGCCACCACCACGCCTGCTGCGGACCGCTTCAGCCGTCGGGAGGCGCGGTACCGGGCGTCGCAATCCTTGGATCGGGTTGCCGGTTGGCGCACGATCAATCCCCTTCCGCCACTTTTCAGGATCATCGGAGTAGCTCCTGTGTCAACATTCCGAGCAGCGCGGCACGTCTCGGGATATCCGAAATCAGGATATGTTCGTGAACCGCATGCGCTCCATCACCCTCGACACCCAGTCCGTCCAAAGTCGGAATTCCCAGGGCAGCCGTAAATGAACCATCACTGCCACCCCCGGTTCCGCCCTCACCCAAGGTCATCCCGATCGATGCCGCCACGGCCCTGGCCTTATGATAAAGGTCCACGAGCGCCGGGGTGCGTTCCAGAGGGGGCCGGTTGATGCCGCCCACAACCTCCAGGCGGCAGCGACGGTCGGTGGGCTGCAATCCGGCGATACGTTTCGCCAGCCGCCGACCGGAAGCAGGAGAGGAGAATCTGAAATCGACATCAGCCTCGGCCAGACCCGGGACCACATTCACAACCGAACCGCCGCGCATCTTTCCCACGCTGACGCTGACTCCGCGGTCAGGACGACTCATTTTTTGCAGCTTGATGATCTGGCGGCTTCAGCTCGAGGATGGCACTTGCTCCCTTCTCCGGTTCGATGCCGGCATGGGCTTCCACGCCGACGACACGCAAGTGGAATTCACCTGTACCTTTGCGTGATGTCTTGGCTTTTCCCTCCGGGAGGGGCGGTTCGAGGCACAAGACCGCACGGCAGGCTGAAGCCACTGACTGCAGCAGCGGCAAGCCCGCAGCGGAACCCGACTCTTCATCCGGCGTGAACAGGAAAATGATGTCCCCATTCAACAGCGGACGTTTCTCGCCCAAGGCGCGGCACACGAGCAGGCACAGCAGCAGTCCGCTCTTCATGTCGAACACACCGGGCCCGTAGGCTTTGCCGTCCCGCAGGGCGAATGGGCGCTCCGCCACGGTGCCGGGCGCCCACACCGTATCCAGGTGCCCCAGAAACAGGATCGGCCGGCCCGCGCCGGATCCCCGCCAGACGGCTCTGAGAGCATCGCCGCAGCCGACGTTGGCACAAATCTCCACCTCGGCGCCGCTCGCCGAGAATTCACCGGCCAGAAAGCGGGCCAATCGGTCTATGCCCGGCTTATCCCGAGAGCCAGACTCCAATTCGACGAGTTGCCGCAACAGGCCCAGATCGGCATCGAGACTCCTGAGGAAGCCTTCGAGCCAGTCCGGCGGTGTCGTCATCGGATCTTCTCCTCAGGAATCTCGCAGCTGCAGATGTATTCCGCCGGCCCGGTCAGCAGCAATTCCCCGGGCGCCTGCCAGTGAACCCGCAGGCTGCCCCGCTCCACTTCCACAACCACCGGGGTATCCGCCCTGCGACTCAGGATGGCGGCGACCGCCGCCGCGGAACTGCCGGTTCCCGAGGCCAGAGTGGGCCCAACCCCGCGCTCCCAGAAACGGACACGCATGTGATGGCGGTCCAACATCTGAATGAACTCGACATTGGTTCGCTGCGGAAACGCAGGGTGATGCTCCAGCAGCGGTCCCAGAGTGTCAACCGGCACGCCATCGATATCCGGCCAGAAGGTGGAACAATGGGGATTGCCCATCGAGCTGATGGTGACAGGGATAAACTCCGGACCCGCATCAAGGGGATAATCGATGAGCGGCCCTGATCCGTCCCCGAGATGCACCGGAACCAACAACGGATCTGTTACCGGACGGCCCATCGAGTTTTCAAAGGTCCAGGTACGTTCATCATGATCCTTGAGCCGGAAAACGCGGATGCCGGCCATGGTGCGAATGCGCAAAGTTGCGGACTGGTTGTTCCCGATATGGGTCAGATAGGCAGCCAGACACCGAGTTCCATTCCCGGACATTTCCGCCTCACTGCCGTCGGCGTTATAAATTCGTGCGGCAACATCGGCGGCCGGGTCACCAACGCCCGGTTCATAGTAGAGCACACCGTCGGCGCCAATGCCCGTATGGCGCCGGCACATCCTCTCCGCCAAGGCCCCTAAGGATTGGCCGGTGCCGGCAGCATCGACTGCCCTGGCAATCAGAAAGTCGTTTCCAAGTCCGTGCAGCTTTGCCCACTTCATCGTCAATCAACTCCGGTTGCTACCGGCGCCCCATTCCCCCAACCTCTGTTTGAAGGATTCGATGACCGGCACGGGAGTTGGATCCACGGCATTAAGGCAGGCCAGATAAAGGCTGACAAAATCCCCGAGATAGATCAACGAGAACATCCGCGCCAGCGGCGATTCCCCTTCACTCCACGCCTCATGCAGCACGCTGGTTTTTTTCGACAACAATTCCCGGGTGAGATCAAAACGGCGCTGGACCTGGGCATGATCCCCATGATCGCGAAGCAGCACAACCGCCAACTGCCGCAGGATCTCCTCCGGATGCTGCCATCCCACCAGTTCGTTATGATTCATTTCCGGGAGCACATGGTGGAATGCGAGATTCTTGGAGTTTTCCTCCACCTGGCCACGCCAGCGCACGGCCGCCGGTTCGAGGCGGGCGCTGGAAGCATAGATCGCAACCACCCGGCCATGCATCGACCGGGCAATTCGCTTGGCGGGGTTGTCCGCTTCGCGCACTTCTATGGCATACAGACTCCCCAATTGGGTCAGCAATCCTACAGTTTCCCGCCAATCCGCCGTGACATCCGGGACCATCCCCATCACCGCAAGAACGCCGTAGAGCATCACAGTGGAATAGCCGATCGCGGCTCTCGGCGGCAGCCCGGCCGGCAACTGAATCACCGGATATCCATGCGACCGGGCCAGGGTGGCCAGCTTTCCGCCCGAAGTCAGACATACGATGGTTGCCCCTGCCGCCCGCGCCTGATCGTAGACACTGAGCGTTTCTTCCGTATTTCCCGAATAGCTGCTCGCCATGACGAGAGTGGAAGAGCCCGCGTATCCCGGGAGGAAGTAGTCGCGACATACTTGAAGCGGCACGCGCAACGACCCCATCGCTACAACCCGGACGATATCCCCTCCCATGGCTGATCCGCCCATCCCGGCGATTACGATAGCGGTTATGCGGGGCGGCACCGGCAAGGTAAGCGTGCGCGCCGCTTCCGCCGCGCCGGCCAGCTGCGCCGGGAACGACCGAATCAGATTCCTCATCGAACTCGGGTCGATGATTGACCATTTATCGGGTTGATCCAAAACGGACACTCTCTACCTCCCTATCGCGACATGCATCAGGTTCAGACACTCATCTCGAAACGTCATCAGGTCAAAAGGCTTGGTAAAAAACAGATCGGCGCCGGCAGCCAGAACGCGTTCGCGGAGAGACGGGTTGTGGTCCCCGCTGATGGCAACAATTTTGAGCTTCCTGGTCTGTGGATGTGATTTGAGTTTCTCACAAACCTCGATTCCGTTCATCCCCGGCATCATGATGTCCAAGATCAGCAGGTCCGGCCTCCGCTCCCCGATCATCAGCAGCGCCTCCACCCCCCCTTGCGTCCCGGCAACATCAACCTCCTGGCCACCTGACCGCAAGGCTGCCGTCAGCAGTTCGATCATGTCGGTTTCGTCATCCACAATGAGGATGAATGAAGGCGAATTGGTCAGTTCCGGAGGTATGGGCATGCCAAATGTTTCCATGAATCGGATCAGATCCGCACGCAGCACCCGGCGATGCCCACCGGGGGTTACATGCGCCTTCAGCTTTCGGTCCCGGATCCAGTTTTGGACCGTGGTGGGATTCACTTCGCAGATCTGGCTGATTTCGAATGTGGTCAGAAATGAGCGTCGCGCCATAGTGTCGTTTTAAGAAACTCTCATCGGTTCGCCGGTTTCAACGCCATCATATCGAAAATCCCTCCGGCAAGGGTCATTATCTCCCGGGGCTCCCCCCCGGCGTCAAGCATGGCGGTCATTCCGCATTCCCTCAGCGGAACCGGGCCACAATCATGGTCATATCATCGTCGCGCTCTTCCTCATAAGCCCACTCGAGCACTTCCTCCACAATCGCCTTCTGCAGCTGCTCTGCCGACAGATCAAGCCTCTTCTGGACGAGATCTATCAACCGTTGTTCGCCAAATTCCTCGCCATACTCATTGACCGATTCCACGATGCCGTCCGTATAAGCAAGCAAAATGGCTCCGGGCTGCAGCGAAAGCGTATCCTGTTCGAACTCCGCATCCGGAAAGATGCCCACCACCGTCCCCCCCGTGGTAAGCCGCCGGAATCCGCCGGCGTCAAAGTACAGCGGCGGATTGTGACCGGCATTGCAATAGGTCAGGGTGTATTGCTCGTCGTCGTATACCGCGTAAAAAAACGATGCAAATTTGTTCGCCGAGGTGAAACTGTAAATCTGCTGATTCAAGACCTTGACCACGCCGGCGACATTTCCATTCCGGTCCGGGCCGAGCGGAGACGAATACCCGCCCTGCGCCAGCACGTTGCTGCGTAATGTCGCCTGAAGGTTGGCCATGAGCAGGGCCGCCGAAATCCCCTTCCCGCAGATATCCCCAAGCGCCAAACCCACCATCCGGTCCTCAAACTGGAGGAAGTCATAATAATCGCCACTAACGATACGGGCCGGCAGACACAAACCAGAGAGTTCCATTTTATTCATGTGTGGAGCTATTTTAGGGAACAATTGTTCCTGTACTTCTTTAGCGATTTCAAGCTCCCTTTCCAGCCGTTCTTTCTGCACCTGCTCCTTGACCAGGGTTTGCACATAATCAGTCATCTGGTTGAATGACTTGGCCAGGGCGCCCAGCTGGTCATCCGATTTCACCACGATGCGATGACTGAAATCCCCCCGCCGGATGAATCCGGTTCCGCGATCGAGGTTGTAGACCGCGTTGGTAATCGACTTGGTCAGGACAATCCCGCCAACCAGGGAGAGCAGTTCCACGGCCAGGAAGAATCCGACGAGGAGTTGGAGGGCGCCCAGGATCGTCCTGCTGACATTGGTTTCAGAACTCCCGGGTTGAAATGCGTTTTGCACCATTTTGGAGGTCGAGAGTTCAACGAACAAAACGTCTGAGTCCGCCGGGCCCATTTCCGTACCCGTGCTCCAGGAGATCGGATAAAGTTGTATGGACCATACCGGGCGGCCCACACCCTGTTGGGCATTATCGAGGTTAAAGGTCGCACTCAAAATGTTTTCCCTGAGAATCGCCGTATCCTGCAGCATCACGTTCAGCCCGGAGTTTTGAACGTGATCCGCCAACAGGAGATCCTGTCCTAGACTTGCCTTGAGGCGTTCCAGCATATCGTCATCGAACGGCAGGGAGATCTCCAGGCTGTACGGCATATCGGAGGGAAACTCCCCAAATACCACGCTGCGCAGATACAGCTGTTCCCTGCGGCCATTCGCACTGCCGGGGGACCTATAAATCTCAGGTTGGGCATCTTCGGAAACCAGTCCAAAAAACTGATCGCCGATCCAGCGCGGCACCTGATAATCCTTGAGATCGGATCGAACCTTGCCGACGCCATAGGTCCGATAGTTACCGGTGCCGGGGTTCTTCACCCGCAGGATAACGGATGCGGTGCGATATATTCCCAGAAGATATTTGGCATCACGATCGAGCACGGCTTTCAGCGCCGTCGGATCTTCTCTCGCTCCGGACATCGCCTGGTGCAGGCCGGTGCTCAAAGAGAGGTTATAAGCATGAATCTGGGCCGTATGGATGCCGATCTGGTTGCGGATCAGGTAATAGCTCAGCTGGTAGTAAATGAGCAGCCCGGAGACGTACAGGATTACCACCACGAGCATGACGGGAATGGCGCCGATGAGGATGTGCGCGAGGATCAGGCGGCTGCGGATTTTCCAGAGCAGTTTGCCCCGGACCAGCGCAAACAAGCGCCACGAGTAATACACGACAGGCACAATGAACAAAAACGAAAGCAGTGCCAGTCCCAGGTTCACGCCCGGACTGAGCGACGCCCTGGTTGCGGGAGGCACCAACAAAGCGCCCAGAATCCACAAACTTATCAGGGCGAAGGTAAACCACCCCATTCTCGTTCCGGGAAATCTCAGCCGCACGTTATCCTCTAGAGCTACAGACGACTCACTTCATCCGCGCGCATCATCTCCAGCTTTGGTTTACTGGCCGGACTTGCCGTGCAGGCGCAGGGTCACCGATTTCGCCAACTTGAGCATCCGTTGCGCGACCGCCTGCAAATCCGTTTGTTTGACTTCCAGAAGGCGGTTGATCTCATCAACATACCCATCGAGTCCCGCTCCCAGTAGAGCTTGGCAGATCAAGTCCTGAATCTGGCGGCTGCGCTCCTGCCGCCCGATCTGGATCTCTCCGACGGTAATGGCGACCGCGGAACGGTAGTCACGGTAGGTGACCGTATCAGTCCCGAGCCGCTCAATTTCCTCCGTCAGCACCTTGAATCCTTCGGCCTCTTCCGCCGGCGCCACCGCCAGATCGGCCATGATGAACCCGCCGCGGAGTTCAGGCTGGTATTGAAGTGAGATCCGGATCGCGCCGCTTACCTCATCCCCGATCCGGCTGACCAGCCTGCCTCCCAATCCCCCGGCATAGCTTTCGAGAACTCTCAAGGGAAAAGAGTCTTCATCCCCGTCCGGAGGCCCCTGAAAACCGGCAAACAACGCACTTATTCCGCCCGGCGCATCACCTTCACCGGCGGACCGGGCGGTCAGCGCCTTGGGGAAATCTTCAGGCAGCTTCACCTCCTCGAAGCGAGAGCCGCTGAAATTGCGGACAAAGAACCCCGCCAGGCTTGTTCCCTGCGTGTCGCCAACGATGACGACGATCGGTCTTTTGTCGACCACTTGCTTCTTGTGCCATTCCTGAACCGTTTCCGGGGTGAGGGCATCGAGACTCGTTTCCGTGCCGTAGATGTCCTGCGCATAGGGGTGAGCAGCGAACAGCATCTGCCGCAAACGCCCGATGGCGATCTCCGGCGCCGACCGGTTCCGGAGGGCGGCCTGCAGGAACCTCTTTTGCCGGGACACCTCGTCGGAATCAAACCTGGGCTGCCTGATCCATTCACTCAGCAGGTTCAGGCCGGCATCGACGTTTGCCGACGAGATGGCCATATAGATCCCAAAGTAATCATCCTGCATCACGGGCACTATTCTGGCCCCATACATCTCCAGCTGCTTGTATATTTGATCAGCGCTTATGTTCTTACTGTCGCGCAGCATCGTGTGCAGCATAAGGGCGGTGACCCCGGCATTCGTCCGGGTCTCAAAAAGCTTGCCGCCGGGAAACATGAGCCCGAGATGAACATAAGGTATGGTATGGTCTTCCCGGATGAAGAGGCCGGGTCCACGAAGGATCGAAGCCATCTGAAATGGATAGTGAACCTCACTGGGTTTGAAGTTTTCATTTCCGGCAGGAGCGTCCACGGCCGGGACGGTTTCCTTTTCACGCTCCTCCATCTCCTGTTCCGTGGCCGGCTCCAGCAGGCTTTTGATCGTGCTCTCGACGGTCGTTCCGGTCAGCGAGCGAGACTCCGCCTGGACCGGCAGCGACTCCAGAACGGTGCAGTTGTCGAGCGTGAGGTAGCGGGCGGCAACGCGTTTGATATCGGTCCACTTCACCTTCGCGAGCCGCTCCAGATAGGCGCGGCTCAACTTCCAGGAACCGATATCTTCGAAGCGGACCAGCTGATCAGCGCGCGCGGAGATCGTCTGCATCCTTTCCCAGTACTCCCGCTCGGCCTGGGCACGAGCGCGAATCAATTCGTTTTCGTCCGGCTCCTGTCGCTTCAAAATCTCGAATTCGGTAAAAACCGCGATTTCGCAACGATCCAGATCTTTGGGATCGAGCAGGAACCTCAGGGCCAGATATCCGGTATCCGCCAGGGCAACATTATCCGCGGTGACATCCATGACAAGTTTTTTCTGGTGCATGATCCTCCGCTTCAGGATTGCGCCTTCACCCGTGTCCAGCATGGCGGCCAGAAGGTCGAGGGCCGGACGATCGGGCGCCGCGGCCGGAACGGTTCGGAATCCGAGCTGGAGGCGCGCCAGCCTTTCCTGAGTGCGATCTTGAGCATATCGAAACCCTGCTTCCGCGTTGCGGACTGGCGGTTGCTCCGGCGCGCGACCTCCGTTCTTGACCTTGGAATACAGACCGGTCGCAGCAGCCAGAACCTCACCGGTAGGAACGTCTCCGCATACCGTTATCAGAATCCGGTTTGCACTATAGGCCGATTGGTAATAGTCGAGGAGCCTGCCCCGCGTAATTCGATTAAGGGTTTCAGCTCGCGCCGACCATCCCCGGTCCAGCCCGCCCCCCGCAAAACCGGTGCCCAGTAGCCGGGCGTCGGCACCCAGCAAGGGATCAGCCAGTTCGCAAGATACTTCCACTCCCACAGCGGCGACCTGGCGATTCAGTTCTTTCTCATCGAACAGGGGATTGATCAGGGCATCGGCCAAAATCTCCAGCATGCGCTTCCATTGCATGGCAGGTGCCAGAGTCCGGAACGAGGTGTAATCATAGGCGGTAGTACTCGCACACGTGCTTCCCAGAGCCCTCAGGTCGGCAGCCATCGCGGAGGCTTGCCTCGTAGTGGTGCCACGCCAGAACATCCGTTCGAGCACGCGGGAGATGCCTGCCAGGTCCGGCGGTTCATCGCCATAGCCGGCCTTCACCCGGATCATCACCTCAGCCACCGGATTGGCGTGAGCCTCCGCCACAAGTATAGTGAGGTCGTTCTTGAGCACAACTCTGGTCACCGCCCCATCCTGGTCAAATGCCTTCAACTCCTTCATATATGCGGGCGGAGTATTCGGCGCCGGCTTGATAGCAGGGGGGCGGGGACGCACCTGCGGAAGGCAAACGGCAGGAAATATCATAATAATCAGGAATTGCAGAATCCTCTGGTTCATAGTCGATCTCGGAGGAATTATACTCTATCCGATCTCCGGCTTCTGATTTCCGATCATGCAAAAGAACGGGCGGTAACATGTCCCGATTCCATAGCGGTACCGATGCGTCCGCGGAGATACTGAACCAGCCGTTTACCTGAGTCGGCGGCTGCCGAATGCGGTCGCTGGCTGAGCCCGGGGAATCGAGACCTGGCTTTCGGGTAGCGGCAAGGTGAGACGATAGAGACCTTCGGTGCCAGTCCCGAGATATAGAACCGACGGGTTCCGGGGATCCTGGACCAGACTGCGCACCGGGGATCCAAATTCAGAATTCTCGATCCGGGTCCAATGCGCGCCACCGTCCTCGCTCAGGAAAATCCCCCCGGAGGAATTGTCGGCCGCGGCAACGCGGCTGCCGGATGCATCGAGAGTAATCACGGCAGAAATGTCGCCCCCAAGGCGGCTGTCCCCTGCCGCACGCCAGCTTTTGCCCCCATCCAGCGACTCATAAAGGCCTGAAGTGGTACCTGCGAATAGATGACCCTCGGCTATGGGGGAGGCAGCCAGGCTCTGGACGTTGGTGTGATCGGGAATGCCCCCTGTCATGGCGACCCAGGAAGCGCCGGCATCGTCAGAACGCAGCACACCCATGTGGGTCGCCGCATAGATCCGGTCGGGATCACCGTGGCCGGCCAGAAGCGCGAGGACCCGCGGGATGAAACGATAGCCATATGGCTTTTGGAACGAGAGATCCTCCACCCGCGCCCGATATACCCCATCATTGGTCCCGGCATAAACCCACAAATTCCGGGCATGAAGGGTCAAATCGTATACGGAGAGTTTTCCGATCGGTCCCGTGAGCCGGACCCAGCCGTCGGACCCGGGCCGTTGCAGGAAGGCTCCCCTCGCGGTTCCGGCAATCCGTCCGCGATTGGCGGGCAGATTCACCAGCGAGAGCAAACCCTCCCCGGGGAATTCTCTCCCGATCGGACTTATCCAGCCATTGATCGGATTGTCGTAGATATGGTATCCGCCGATTCTGCCTTCGGAGTTTTCCCCGACCACAAAGCAACCCTGCGTTTCCAGGTCCGGCACCACCCGGGCGATGGAGCGATTCACGAAGCCCCGGTTAGAGTCCGTCCAGGTGTGTCCACCGTCTTCGCTGCGCATGACTCCTCGGAGTTCCGTGCCGATCAAAATGCGCTTGCTGTTTCCGGGATCGATCTGAATGGCATGGATCGTCAGATCCGGCCGGGTGATCCGATTCCAGGTGCGACCGGAATTCACGCTCGAGAAGAGTCCTTCCGTGGTCCCGCCATAGAGGCGGGTGCTGTCGGCCGGGTCGAGACAGACAAGATGCGCTCGCACGAGGAAGCTTGAGGGGAAGATCTTGAGCCTGTTCCACGAAGATCCGTGATTTTCGGAACGATAAATCCCCGTACACGCACTGGCATAGATGACCGCGGGGTTGCCGGGATCCACGGCCAGAGAAAAAACATCTGAATCGGGGATCATGCCGCGATCATTCCGGGTCCAGGTCCTGCCGGCATCGCTTGAGCGGTAACCGAGGTGCCAGGTGCCGACATAGAGCAATCGCGGGTTTCCGGGATCGATGGCCACGGACTCAACCTTCCGGAATGCCTCCATCTCGCCACCGGCCTGCCGCCAGGTTCTGCCGCCATCCGCACTGATAAAAACGCCGGACAGGGTCCCGACCACGATGTGGGAAGGATTGCGCGCGCTAATCGCAATGCCCCGCACCGCCGCGTTCCTCTTCGGCAGCGGCACCTGTCTCCAGGTTCGGCCGGCATCCCGCGATTCGAATAAGCCGCCGCCATCGGATCGCAGATCCCATCCGCCCACCAGCAAATGATCGGGATCTGTCGGAGCTTCGACGATCGTATCCAGAACGATCTGGCGCCGGCCGATCCCGGGATAGAGCAGGTTCCAGGAGAGACCGCCATCGACGGATTTGAAAATCTGTCCGTCACCCGTTCCAAGGTATACGATCTGGCGGTTCCGCGAATTAATTAGAAGCGATCTGACCGTTCCCCCGAAGGGTCCCAGACGCTCAAAGCGCGCTTCAGGCGCACCTGCCATTTCCAGGACACAGAACAACAGGATCAGGACTCCGGCCGGCAGAACTCGGGAGTTGCCGGAAGTGGGAGTGCGCAAAAGCGCCGATGGTTGGGTGCGGATGGTCAACGTCGATCGCCAGAGGAGTCTACGGGCATGCCGTCTATTCGTTTCGCAATTGTTCAGCCCCTCAAAAGCAGCCACGGATTCCACGGATTTCACGAATTCATATGTATGGGGCATGCGGGTAACGAGGCGCACCAAATGATGTCATCGTCTTTTCCTGCATCCTGGCGGGCTCCAAGAAACACCGCCTCTTGGTGTTGCCTTCACAAAAATCCGTGGAATCCGTGGCGGCTTTTTGCAGTCTCTGACCGCAGGGCTGAACAGATGCTCCGTTTCAGCCGGGAGGGGGCGGGAACTGCGTACGGGCGATCCCGCCCCTCCGAACGGACAAACAGTCACACGCAAGAACAGCCCCGACCGGCACGGGCATAAGCCAGCCGCTCCGGTCAGGAGCCCCAACCTAGCGCACTCCCAGCTGAATCTCCGCGCGACGGTTCAGCTTGCGCCCCGCTTCGGTCTTGACATCCCCGAGCGTGCTGACACCGCCGCTGGTAGCCGTAAGACGCGATGCCTCGATCCCCTTGCTGACCAGATAGTCAACCACCGCCTGGGCGCGCTTTACACCCAGATCCTTGACTCTCTGTTCGCGCCGGTACCCATCCGTAAAGCCAACCACGGTAGCCCGCAGCCGCGGATCGTTCTTCATTTGCACGGCCACATTGTCAAGAATCGCCTTGGCTTCGTTGTTGACTCTGAACTTGGTTTCGAGGAATCCGGGGACATTGATACGCTGACTGACGTTCACAGTCATGGTGCACGAGGCCCTGCCACCCCGACCGTTGTCCACAGTTGCCGTAACGGTGTAAGTCCCCGCGCTCAATCCGGCACTGTTAAACGTTGCACTCTGATTATTGCCGGTAACGGTTCCGCCGCTGGCGGTCCAGGTAACGGTGGGCGTAGCCCTCTCCGCGGTTGCCTGGACGGTGAGCGTAGCCGTATTGCCGGATTCGATGTCCGTCGTCGGAGTCTGGCACACGATCGTCGGCGGTGGAATCGGCAGCTCGCGCACCGTTACGGTGCTCGACGCCGAGGCCGTGTACTTGCCAGTGTTGACGGTCACCGCGACGTTGTAATCACCGGGCTGTCGTCCCTCAGAGCCGAATAGGAATGTCGTACCGCTCGCCGCCTGCGGTTGGCCATTCACGGTCCACGAGTAGGTCAGCGGCGAGCCATCCGGGCTGGTCGCTATGGCGCGGATGTTTGTGCTCTCGCCCAGCATGATCGAAACCGTCGGCGGTTCGGTCCTCACCGTGGGCGGCAGGTATTTCTTGTTTACGGTGATTTCCGAAGTGCAGGGGACGCGGTGGCCGTAGTCATCCAGAACGGTAACCGTGATCGCGTATTTGCCGGGCGCGACTCCGGTGGCGTCGAAGGTGACCGTCTCACCGGAACCCGAGAGTTTGCCTCCGCTGGCGGCCCACTCATAAGTAATCGTCGCGCCTTCCGGAACCACAACATTGGCGCGCATCGTGGCTTTCTCGTCCTGAATGATGGTCTGCGGCGAAACGGCGCAGGTGACCTGTGGCGGATCGTGGCGCCGGCGGCCGAACGCCGCCTGCAGCACGAAACCATTAACACCCGATTTCAGGACTCCCTGCGCGCGATCCTGCGGCACGCGATTGAAATGCCCCTGGTAGCCGCCGCCGATGGAAAACCACTCGGTGGGATAGGCCTTGAATCCGAACACCGCGTCAACCGGATTGCGCGGATTCAGAGAATCGTTGCGCCCCGAATAAGCAGTACCGTTGACTTCAGCAATGAACTGGAGCTTTCCATAAACCGGGAAGGCAACCCCGCCGCGGTAGATGAATGAGTGCTGCAGCTCGGCGATGGTAGTCTGTTCCTTGACCACCGGGTTGTCCACGAAGTTGGCCCCGACATTCAGGTGCAGGACGGCGAATCTCCCGGCACGTTTTGAAAGCAGCATCGCGAAACCGCCTTCCGTTAAGCCGTTGGTAAGGCCCCGATTCATCCCGATCATCGATCTGTCGCTCGGAACCTTTACAAAACCGGCGAAACTCACCGCCAGCGGATTACCGCGGCGCTCGCTATAGGCGTTAAAGATCCCGCCAAAACGGAAATCACCCGGCCCGCTCGCTCTGGGTACATCGATGAAAGGCGCCTGATTATTGTAACTGGTCAGACCGGCAAGATTAGCCGCGGGTTGCGACAATTGCCGAGGCAGCGTGCCGTAAGGCTGAACTCCGGGAGCCCCGATGCTCTTCTGCATATCCCAGGATCCAAACAGCTCAAGCCGATCGAGAAGTCCGGCCGCAGCGGAAATCGGGAAGGTGCGGAAAATCAGTCTTCCCGGATCGCGGTTGGTGTAATTGACCCCCAAGCTGAAATTGAATTCCCCCTGCCGGAGCGTTTCCGCGTCCCAAGTATGAAACAGGCCGGTTGGGCCGTCAAAACTTGCGGAAAAATACTTCTTCTTGCTTGAGTTCTGATCCTGCTGGGCGAAGCCGGGGATGGAAAGCAGAAAGATCACAATCGTCGCCGCAACAACACGTGGAAATCTATATCTCATGGTCCATCGTCTCCGCTATGTCAGCCATCCTGATAACATCCAGGTTGGAATGCGTTGAAACCCACTCTGAGTCTCAACCCGATGAATGGAATCCAGGAATCTACAACCGTTCTTACAAAGAATGAAAAGACGCGCCAAACTAATCTGGAAATCACCCCTACTATAACACCCATAATCTCTTAGGTCAAACTACCTCAGAAGCAAAAATATCTTTCGTCCGCATACTTACCGACATTATTCGTGCGCGGCGGATCCAATCCACATCGGGAAGCAGGACATCTCTGGACGCGGATGAACGCTCTGAAGAACACGGTTTGGATCCGAATGCAGGGCTTCCGGGCACAAAAGACCGGCCCGCGTTCTTCCGTGTCCCCAAAACCCTCTGCATGAGCGAATTCCGGCGCCACGTATCAATTTTCGCGCAGCTGCAAATGACTTTTATGAATAATGCGGGCTAACTTCAGTCAGGCAGGCGCGTCGCTATTATGTTGAAATCCGGTTTCACAATAGCATGTTTGGATCTTGCAATCACCGTATGCCGCCTATACACTCTGCCATTTATGACAAGACTTGGTTGGGTCGTATGTATTTCAGGGTAATTTCAGAACGAGAATTCACCAGCCTATGCGACATCTATCACAACCCATAATCCTTGCTATTTTAATGGCTTGTGCATGTCCGCTGCAATCCGGATGGACGGCCGTCAAATTTCCCGCACGCGGCAGCGATCTGTTGAATTGCGGTACCGGGGTGGAGCGCCAACGCGATGTCTTGATGCGCAGCCGGTATCAGGACAGCCTGATGCGCCTCC
The DNA here is from genome assembly GCA_963824985.1 of Terriglobia bacterium. Lineage (GTDB taxonomy): Bacteria > Acidobacteriota > UBA6911 > UBA6911 > UBA6911 > JAFNAG01. The sequence continues at coordinate 10,582 of CAWGRQ010000036.1, read as the reverse complement.
GGCCCGAGCGCGGATCATTGATGCTTCAGGCCGAGGCCCGCGCACTGCGGCCCGACGCCGGTAATCTCGCGATCATGGAGGATGACGGCACGCTGACTTCCGCGGTCAATCTGTTCGATCTGCGGAACCGGTCGATACTTTTCGTGTCCGGCGCTAACGGTTATCGGATGACGGTCCAATCGGCCGTCTTCAACCCGGGCAGCGGGACTCAGGTATCACTTACCGACGATGATTCCAGGGCGTTCCCCCTGAATCCCTCCTTTACGTTTTACGGCCGCAGCTACGATTCCGTCTATTTGAATTCCGACGGCAATCTCACGTTCGGATCGCCGGACATTGCCAGCACGGCGCGCGATCTGGGACGATTCGCCTGGGGCCCGCCGCGCATCGGCCCCTTTTTCAGCGATCTGGATCCGGCCGCGGGATCGATGTTCTACCGCCGCGACACCGATGGGATCATGTTTGTCTGGCAGGATGTGCCGGCGTTTGGCACCGCCCAGAACAACAGCTTCAGCGTGAAGCTGTTCGACAACGGCAATCTGGAGTTTGTGTATGGATCCCGGGTTGATACGCCCGAGGCTATAGTCGGAATCTCTCCGGGCAATGATCTTGATGCGATTTCCGCAGTCGATTTTTACACCGGTTTGCCCGCAGACACCTTCGCAGGCACCATGACCGAGGTATTTACCCCCTACACACAGTTGTCGGAAACAGCGATCGCCCGGAAATTTTATCAGAACCACCCCGATGAATTCGATCAGCTCGTAGTGTTCCTCGCGTTTCCCTTCAGCTTGTCCGGGACTGCGTTCGCGTACGAGCTGAACGTCAGCAACGACGTCCAGGGGCTCGGGCTCGAACCGATGGATGATTCGTCGGATTATGGAAGCGGAGGCCGGCTGAAGAGCTTCGTGATGATGGGGAGTCTGGGTAACTTCGCCGCCAATCCTGAAGACAATGTCTTGCGCACCTACAACGGACTCCAGGTCATCGCCCATGAGGTGGCGCATCGATGGCTGGCCTTCCCGTTTTTGCGCGAAGGGGGCTTCAGCACAATGTCCCTGCTGCATCAGGCGGACCAGGCGCACTGGAGTTTCTTCTTCAATGCCGACGCTTCCCTCATGGAGGGGAACCAGATTCGCGATAATGGCCCCACCCTCGGATCTCAGAGATTCACCACCATGGACGCAACCAATCGATTCAGCGACCTCGACCTCTATCTGATGGGTTTCGAAAATGCCTCCGACGTCCCGCCGATGTTTTACGTGAAAAATCCCACCGGCACTTTGCGGACTTCGGACAGCCTCCCATCGCGCACTGCGACGAGTTTTGGCGGCACTCGCTGGGATTTCACGGTTAATGATATAGTCGCCGCCAACGGCGAGCGCGCGCCGTCGGCTTTCCAGTCGCAGAAGGTCCATCGGATCGCCTTTGTCCTGGTAACCCGGGCCGGCCAGCAAGTCGACGATCAGATTGCCAAGCTGCAGAGCTACCATGATGCCTTCGTCCCCTATTTCAACCAGATAACCAGGGGCCAGGCATGGGTCGTGACGACACCCCAGAGTTCTGCAGGCACCACGCCCTCCAGGATCTACTTCCCGGCCTACGAGGCCGATGCCACGCGTTATACCGGACTCGCATTGGCCAACTGGGGGTCGGCGCCTGCCGACATCCTGTTCCGGTATTTTGACAACAACGGCAACCTGTCTCTGGCGCCGTCGACGGTCATCAATCCCAGAATAATCACAATTCCCCCCGGAGCTCAAATTGCCATGACTGGGGATCAGATCCATGCCTTGTCACCCGATGGCCCGGCGCGCGACGGCTGGATCCTGGCCGAATCGAGCAGCAGCCAGGTGACCGGATTCTTCCTCGAAGGGGACGGAGCCGAAACTTATCTTGACGGGGCCGTCGCCGGCAACCGAACCTCCACATGGCTCTGCTTTACGAGGGCGCAGGGCTTTGGGAACAGAATCGAGGTGGTGAACCCGAATGACTCTGCCGCACGGGTATCCCTCACCCTGATGAAGCCCGACGGCACGTCGCAGGTTCCACGCCTGGATCGGGTGATCAACCCCCATGGCCGTCTCGCCGATAATCTGGAGAGCCTGTTCTCCGGCACCCCTCCGGACTTTTCCGGGTATGTCGTTCTTACCAGCGATGTGGGAGTTATCGGGTACGAGTCGTTTGGCGGCACTTCGACCATTTATTCCCTCCCGGCCCAGGCACATTCTGCCGCGACGACGCTATATTCTGCACAGTTTGCTTCCGGCCCGAACGGCACGATCCGTTATTTTACGACCCTCAATCTGATTAATACATCCAGCGAGCGCCGGTACTTGAAGATCGAGCTGATCGCCAACGACGGCACTCCGGCCGCAAGCCCGATTCAGACCTGGATCGACCCCGGGGTGCAGCTGCTGCAGCGCGGCGAGTCGATATTCAATCTGCCGGGCGCCAACCTGGCCTCAGCCCTCGTCGAAGGGACTCTGGTCATCACGGCAGATGGTCCGGGAATTATCGGCGATGTAGTTTTCGGAGATCCGTCGGGAGGCCGTTTCCTGGCAGGGCTTCCCCTGGACGGCACTCCCGCATCGGAAATGGTCCTGGCACAGGTGGCGGAGGGGAGCCAGGAAACCGGTAAGGCCTACTTCACGGGGATTGCCATGTATAATCCCAACGCCAACGACGTCACCGTAACGCTGGACGTCTACTCTGAGCATGCGCAACCAACCGGCACGCAAACCATCGCGTTGGCGAGCGGGAAGCGGGTCTCCACGACTCTCCCGTATCTCGTGCCCGCCTTTAACCGGCAGATCCGCGGGTACATCCGTCTGCGGACGACCGGCGGGCCGATCATCGCGTTTGAGCTATTTGGGGAAGCCGCAAGCCTCGAGTTTCTGGCTGCGGTCCCGGCCCAGCCCATCCAGCGATGACATCCAGCTCTCCTTACCCTGCGACCGGAGGTGGAGCTTAGGGGCGAGCCGCGCAGGCGACAGTCTCCTGGCAACCGGCAGGAATTTTTATAGTATCCTCTCCCGGCCCGATTCCACACGGGCAGGGAGATCCTGTAGGAAGCGCAATGATAAAAGGTAATCAAACACCTCAAGACGTCAAGGAGTTAGAGCTATCCCCGGAGGATATGCGAACCCTGGTAAACCAAGCCATGGAGAGGATCATAGAGCACATCCAGTCCCTTCCGATCCAGTCCGTGTCCGATGTCGAAGGCGGGGAAATCCTGGCGCGATCCCTGGTGGAGGGAATGCCGGAATCGAGCCGGCCGTTTTCAGAGATCCTGGATCTGCTGTTTCATCGTCTGGTGCCGGTCTCCTACAACACGGCATCCCCCGGGTACCTGGCCTATATACCTGGGGGCGGGCTTTTCCACGCCGCGGTGGCCGACCTGATCGCCAACTCCGTCAATCGCTACGTGGGAGTGTGGGCGGCAGCTCCCGCTCTGGCCCAGATCGAGTCGAATGTTCTCCGCTGGTTTGCCGACATGGTCGGGTATCCGCACACTGCGCGCGGCATCTTGACCACGGGCGGCTCGATGGCCAATTTCACGGCGCTGGTCACGGCCCGGAGAAGCCGACTCCCCGATAATTTCCTCTCCGGGATCCTGTATGCTTCCGACCAGGTCCATCACTCGGTAGTCAAGGCCGCTTTGCTGGCCGGATTTCCGGCACAAAACGTGCGCGCCGTGCCGGTGGACATGGATTACCGGATTCGGATCTCCGCCCTGAAGAAGCAAATCGTTGCCGACCGCCGGGAAGGAGGCACCCCGTTCCTGCTCGTCGCCAGCGCCGGGACGACCAATACGGGTGCCGTGGATGATCTCCAGGCCCTGGCGGACGTAGCCGAGGAGGAAAAACTATGGTTGCATGTTGATGCAGCCTATGGTGGCTTCTTCATGCTTACCGACCGCGGCCGGGCAGCGATGCGGGGCATTGACCGGGCCGATTCAGTCACCCTGGATCCTCACAAGGCCCTGTTCCTTCCCTATGGCACCGGATCTCTGCTGGTGCGAGCCGGCGAGGCGCTGCGGCGGGCCCACGCGGTGAATGCCGATTACATGCCCCCGATGCAGGATGATCCCGATCTTGTCGATTTCTGCGCCTATTCCCCCGAACTATCCAGAGATTTCCGGGGTTTGCGCGTCTGGCTGCCGTTTACCATGCATGGCGCCGGCGCCTTCCGCCGCAATCTCGACGAGAAACTCGACCTGGCCTCCTGGGCCACCGAAGAGCTGAAAGAAATCCCAGACATGGAGATCGTTGCCGCGCCCCAGCTTTCCCTGGTCGCATTCAGGCTGGTGCGGGCCGGTCTTGAGTCTGATGAGCTGAACAATCTCAACCGCCGGCTGCTGCATGGAATCAATGCGCGGCAGCGGATCTTCCTGACCGCAACCACCCTCAACGGCGCTTTTGTCCTCAGGATCTGCGTACTCTCGTTCCGCACCCATATGGATCGTATGCGGGCTGCACTGGAGGATATACGTGCTGCGGTGCTGGAGCTCTGAGTGCATTCAGGGCTATATACACCACTGCCCTTGTTCCCAGGGCTCACGCCCCGGGCTTTGCTGCTGGCCCCTTTCACGGTCACGATCGGCGCCGTGTGACTCTTCTGCCGGGGCTACCCTTCCACTTCGTCGTCGAAATCCTCGGTCTCTTCGATATCGTCAACATCGAGTCCGAATACTCGCCCCCCGATTCGCTCGCGACGCGGCCCCTTCTTGCCGGCCGTATCAGATCGAGAATTCCGGGCCCCTGGCTTTGCATGCCGCCGGGAGTCATCGCGTCCCCGGCGTTCTCTGCGCGCACCTGAATCATTCAAGGAAGATGGGGGATCGAACGCATCGGGCAAGCGAGGCGTTCGGGGTCGCACGGGAGCGCCGGCAGGACGGGCTTCTCTGGCACGTGCCTCGCTCAGCGCCAACGGCCTGCCTTTGAACTGCTGCTCATTAAACCGCCGCAAGGCCTCGGCCGCCTGGGCCGCATCGGCGAATTCGACAAAGGCAAAGCCGCGTCTCTTACCGCTCTCCCGGTCGACCGGAAGAAAAACGTATGACAAGGAACCCACAGGGGCAAAGAGCTCCCTCAGTTCAGCCTCAGTTACATCAAATGGAAGGTTTCCTACAAACAAACGGACGGACATTTATTCCTCATGAAATTGGTTACATAATGATCGACAGGCGGACAGACCGCGCGCTCCGCCCGGATCGCGCCGGGAAGCCCAGTCCGGCAAGGCAGGCCTCTCCATCGCTACATCGTGCGTCAGGAAACGCCCTAAGTCAAGCAAACAAAGCATCCAACCGCAGTCTGAGGCAGCCTTGCCGGGACCTGAAATCACCTTCATATACGCCCGCCAGCATCTCGATTTGTTCTCTCCGGTGATTCGAGATTCCCAGAATTCCTGGTATCGGCTCCTTTTGGCACTTGACCTAATGCCTCGATTACACCTAAATTTTTCTGAGTGAGGGCACTCAATTCCTTCGGTGCAGGAGCAGGCCATGGCGACACATTTCGACTCAGTGATTCGCACCCAGCTGGGGGCTCGCAGAGAGAAACTCGAACGCGCGATAGCCATCTCCCCGGACCGCATCTACCTCGCAGGGTTGCTGCGGGAAGTGGAAGCGGCCCTATCGCGCGTAAGCACCGGAACCTTCGGCTTGTGCGAAAGCTGTCATGAGCCGATTGAAAGCGACAGACTGGCGGCGGATCCCCTGACTCGATTTTGTCTCGATCACCTCACACCCTTGCAGCAGGACGCACTCCAGCAGGATCTGGAACTGGCGGCAAATATCCAGTCGGCACTGCTCCCCAAACCTATGCAAGGACATCCCGGCTGGCTGGCTGCATACCATTATGAAGCCGCGGGGCCGGTCAGCGGCGACTATTGCGACCTGGTCGCCACCGAAGGCGGCGACCTGTATTTCATGCTCGGTGATGTTTCGGGAAAAGGGGTCGCCGCTTCGATGCTGATGGCGCATCTGCATGCGATGTTCCGGACTCTGATCCCGGTACGTCTGCCGCTTATCCAAATGGTCGAAAGGGCGAGCCGCGTCTTCTGCGAGAGCACTTTGGCCAGCCACTTCGCGACCCTGGTGTGCGGTCGCGCTTTGCCGGACGGCGATGTGGAACTTTGCAATGCCGGACATCTGCCCCCATTCCTGGTATCTGGTGCATCCGTGCGGAGAATTGAGTCAACAGGCCTGCCGCTCGGCCTGTTTTGCAGCGAGGAGTTCTCGGTTGAGCGCATGAGATTAGATTCGGGGGATCAGCTTGTGCTCTTTACCGACGGCATTCCGGAGACCTGCAACCCCGCCGGAGCGGAACTCGGCATCCAGGCCCTTTCGGATTTGACGGAAGGACTTCCGGGACTCTCCCCTCAGCAGAGGGTTCGGTCTTTTGTATCGCGGGCCGCAGAATTCCGAGCGGGAGCCCCCGCCGGAGATGACTTGTCGCTCCTGGTAATCCAGAGGGCATTGTAGTACAAAGGCATCGTCGCATTCAGCCGACGGCGGATTACGACCTTCGCGGTTTCCGGCTGCGAGGGTAAAAGACCGAAAACCTATGCCAGACCAAAGCGTTGTAGATCCGCGCGCGGAATATGAACGTCGCCTCGACATGCGCCGCCGGGCCTCAGCCCGTCAGGAGCAGATCGATGTCCGCATCGCAGCACTGCGCCTGATTGTGCTTGTGGCCGCCGGTCTGATCGCCTGGCTCGCGTTTCACTCCGCCCTCCTTTCCGCATGGTGGCTGATGCTTCCCGCACTGGCATTCCTCGCCCTGCTGACCGCACATGAGCGCGTGCGCCGGAAGCGGCGCCGTCTGGAGCGGGCGGTTGCATTTTACAGCCGGGGCATTGCCAGACTCGACCATCAATGGGCCGGGTCCGGCGTATCCGGGGAACGCTTCGTTGACCAGGCTCATGCCTATGTCGAGGATCTTGATCTTTTTGGAAAGGGTTCTCTCTACGAGTTGTTATGCGCGGCGCGCACACGGGCCGGCGAAGAAACGCTTGCCTCCTGGCTGGCCTCCCCGGCCTCGCTCGAGCAGGTTCGCGCCCGGCAGGAGGCCATCGCGGAATTAAGCAAACGCCTGGACCTTCGGGAAGACCTTGCCGCCTTCGGTGAGGACGTGCTGACGGGCGTTGATCCGAAAGCCCTGGCCGCCTGGAGCGCTGCGCCCCCCGGGCTTGGACCCCCATGGATCCGGATCCTCGCGGCTCTCCTTGCCTGGAGCGCGACTCTGACCCTGATACTCTGGCTCGGCTGGGATCGCGCCCGTCTGGCGTTTCTCCTTTCGATCCTGGCGGAGGCGGTGCTTGCCTATTGCCTGCGCCGGAGGGTTGGTGCAGTTCTTGCCGCCGTCGAGCATCCTGCCCAAGACCTGGCGCTGCTTTCACAACTGCTCCGCCGGCTGGAGCAGGAGCGTTTTGCAACCCCCTGGCTCGTGCAATTGCGCAAAACACTCGATGTTGAAGGGCTCCCCCCCTCGAAACAGATCACGCGGTTAAACAGGATCCTGGCGCTACAGCAGCAGTTGTTCGCCCCGTTGGCGGCTCTGCTGTTGTGGAACATCCAGATGGCCTTCGCAATAGAATCCTGGCGTAAGAAGTCGGGCCATGCGGTCGCGCGTTGGCTCGAAGTCATCGGCGGAATGGAAGCCCTGTGTTCTCTGGGCCGGCATGCCTATGAGCATCCCGAAGACCCTTTCCCCGAATTGGATCCGTCCGGCCCCTGTTTCGACGCGGAAGGCCTTGGCCACCCGCTCCTTTCCGAAAGCATCTGCGTCAGGAACGATGTCCGTCTTGATCACGATCTTCGCGTTCTCGTGGTAAGCGGATCCAACATGTCGGGCAAAAGCACGCTTTTGCGCACTATCGGGACAAATGCCGTCCTGGCCCTGGCCGGCGCTCCGGTGCGGGCGCGGCGGCTGCGATTGTCGCCTCTTGCGGTGGGCGCCTCAATCCAGCGCCGGGACTCCCTGCAGGCGGGAACTTCCCGCTTTTATGCCGAGATCCTGCGCTTGCGCCAGCTCGTCGACATCACCCAGGGGCCGCTGCCCCTGCTTTTCCTTCTGGATGAATTGCTGCACGGCACCAACTCACATGATCGCAGCATCGGGGCCGAAGCGCTGGTTCGGGACCTGGTTCGACGTGGCGCCATCGGCCTCTTGACGACGCACGATCTCGCTTTGGCCGGCATCGCCGAAGTTCTGGCGCCGCATGCCGACAATGTCCACTTTGAAGATTTTATCGCGGAAGGGAAACTGGCGTTTGATTACCGGCTGCGCCCGGGCGTCGTGCGCCGGAGCAACGCCATCGAGCTGATGCGTTCTATCGGCTTGCAGATTTAGCTGCATGGTAACACTCGCCGATTGTGCACGCCATCCTGATAATAACGCGTTTTGTGCTTGCTCTTCGGACGATTGGTTCCTTATTCTTTTGTGCGTAACGCGGGCGGGCGAAGCCGCCGGGATGAAACCCTGCTGGGAGTAAAACCGATGAGTCTCTGGGATAAGGTGCGCGGCGAATTCGTCGACATCGTGCAGTGGATCGACACCACCAACGACACCATGGTGTATCGATTCGAACGCTACAACAATCAGATCAAATACGGTGCGCAGCTCACGGTCCGCGAGGGCCAGGCGGCGGTGTTTGTGAGTGAGGGCCAGCTCGCGGATGTGTTTCAGCCTGGGATGTACTCGCTGGAGACCAAGAACCTGCCGATCCTCTCCACGCTGCAGGGCTGGAAATACGGATTCAACAGTCCGTTCATGGCGGAAGTGTATTTCTGTTCCATGCGCCAGTTCACAGATCTCAAATGGGGCACCATGAATCCCATCATGATGCGGGATCCAGAGTTCGGCCCGATCCGGCTGCGCGCGTTTGGCACCTACGTGGTCCGCGTGAAGGATCCCGCGGTGCTGATCCGCGCAAATTGTCGGTACCGACGGCCATTTTACGGTCGATGAGATCGTCAACCAGTTGCGGGATCTGATCGTCTCGCGCTTCGCCGACATGCTCGGGACAAAGCAAAATCCCGGTGCTCGATATGGCCGCCAATTATAGCGAACTCGGCAGATTTTTGACCGATCGCATCGGACCTGAATTCGAGAACTATGGTCTCGAACTGACCAAGCTTCTCGTCGAAAACATCTCGCTGCCCCCGGCCGTCGAAGAAGCGCTCGACAAGCGCACCAGCATGGGGATTGTGGGAAATCTGTCCGCCTACACGCAGTTCAACATCGCCAACTCGATTCCGGATGCCGCCAAGAATCCTGGAGGGCTTGCGGCGGCCGGCGCCGGGCTGGGCATGGGTGTCGCCATGGCCGCACCGATTGCGCAGGCGATGTCGGGGCAGCAGGCGCCCCTCGCTGCGGCGCCTCCCCCCATTCCCGGCGAAGCCACCTATTTTATCGCGGCCGGAGGGCAACGAACCGGTCCCTTCGACCTGCCGACGCTCGCCTCTCAGGCAAACGCAGGATCCCTGACCGCGCAAACTCTGGTATGGACACAAGGGATGGCCCAGTGGACTCCGGCCGGGCAGGTGCCGGCCCTGGCGCAAATTATCGCCTCCGTGCCGCCGCCGCTGCCTCCAAAAGCGTAAGCGCACCCGATGCCGGACAGCCCTGTGCCCCATCCCATCCCGGACAAACGGCAGTTTCCCTGCCGGCAGTGCGGAGCCAAGCTCGATTATGCACCGGGGAGCGCGTCCCTCCGGTGCCCCTACTGTCGCTCTGAAACGGCAATTCCACAATCAGAGGAGCAGATCGAGGAACTCGATTTCCAGGCCTATCTCGCCAAAGCGTCCGCGGCAGAGGAGATCCAGGAGCACCAGCGGGTTAAATGCGATCAATGCGGCGCCGAAACCACGATGCCGCCGGAGATCGGGCCACTCAATGCCCCTTCTGCGGCGCTAATCTTGTGCTCACCTCCCACGCCTCCCGCCTGCTGAAACCAAAGGCCATTCTTCCCTTTCAAATCACCCAGAACCAGGCAACCGGAGATTTCGGTCGCTGGATCCAGGGGCTCTGGTTTGCACCAGGTGAACTCAAAAAATATGCCCAGTCGGAGGGGAAACTGGCGGGCGTCTATGTTCCCTACTGGACCTATGACTCCGACACCACCAGCTTTTACCGCGGAGCACGCGGCGACGACTACTGGGAAAGTGAATCGTATACGGCCACCGAAAATGGCAGAACGGTAACGCGCACTCGCCAGGTTCGAAGGACCCGCTGGCACTCCGCAAGCGGAACCGTCTGGAACCGCTTTGATGACGTCCTGGTCATGGCCAGCCAGTCGCTTCCGCGTCAATTTGCAGACCGGCTTGAGCCCTGGGACCTGCCCAACCTGGTTCCGTACGCCGACGAGTTTTTGAGCGGCTTCCGGGCCGAAAGCTACCAGGTGGATCTGGCGCAGGGATTTGAACTGGCACGCAAGGTCATGGACGACGGCATCCGCGCCGGCATCCGGCGTGACATCGGCGGAGACCATCAGCGCATCGACTCCGTCAAGACAAGTTACGACAAGATCACCTTCAAGCACATTCTGCTTCCGGTCTGGCTCAGCGCCTACCGCT
>CAWGRQ010000035.1:0-16686 GCA_963824985.1 Terriglobia bacterium | reverse complement strand
AAAAAAGTCCCGGAATTCATCTAAAGCAAGGCCAGTGCCCTTATTGAGACGTCCGGTGCGCATTGAGTAATACGAACGTCTGTTCACCTTTTATCACCTATAACATCCGACTATTGTGCCCCGCAATTTGAATGCGTCTAATGTTCAATTAAACTTGAACCTCGCGAAACTACATGGGTGCACGGGCCGTTGCTGCTCCATTGAGCCTCAAGCAGGCTCGGTCCAATCCGGAACCGTACCGATTTGCCCTCACTGAAATCAATTGCTATGCGCCTAATACTTGGCAATCCGTTCTTCCTACACGGGAACAAATAGGGTGGCGGGGGATATCTTGGCTTGGAGTGCAGCAAGAATTTCTTCTAGTTCCACCCTGGCCTCGGCTTGAAGTCCAAGGCAAATTCCAATTCCGCTGGCGTCTGTGCTCAACCGAGACTGCATATTCAGTTTGAAAGAATTGTCGGCCTGCTTGTCAATGCGATAGGCGTGTAGATGCATTGCGTCGCCAAGTAGAGCCGGACTTTTGAGATGTGCGAAATTGAACTCGCGACTCATGTAGGCGAGAAGTTTGTCCTGTGTAACTAGGACGAGTTTTTTGTGAACATGCTCAAAAGTTTGAATCTTGTGGTGCATCTGAACTAAAATCGTCTTGGCAGTCATCTTCCAGTTCATACCGTAGGGCTTATCTGATTCCTCTACCACATCCTTCCGTGGAACACCGAGTTTCCTCAAGAGGCGTTGACGTTCTGGCCAGACAGTGCCTGTAGTATCTAGGGTCTGAAGCTCAATTCCAACAAAGTCCTTCACCTTTCCATCTTTGGAGGACACGAGGAAGTAATCGACACTTCCGCCCGGAACCGAGACTTCCGGGACGATGTGCAGTTCGTTCCCTGGATCATGCGTTGTGAGAAGATGGAAACAGTCCGTGAAGATCTGGCGGCGCTCGATCAAGCGGGTGGGACATATAATGGTGGGTTCGGGCGGCCGTCCATACAGGACTGCGCAGGTGCCGATAGATGTATTCGGATCGCTCTTTCTGACCTTGTAGCATCTTTTGCCAAGGAAAGGGCATTGTTGGTTTTGAACGACTTGGTTCCAGTTTACGTTCTTTTTTTCGGCGGAAATCCCGAAGAGTTCGACGACGGTACTCATAGCAGCGTGGCGCACCTTTCCTGAGAGAGTTCGAGATACTGAGATGACACATCAATGCCAATTGACTTGCGGCCGAGGTTTCGTGCCGCATAAAGGGTTGTACCTGTTCCACAGAAAGGATCGAGGACAACCCCACCTGGTGGACACGTTGCAAGGATAGGCACGAGGCACAAGTCGACAGGGTAGGGGGCGAAGTGAATTCCCCGCTTTTGCGTGTCCTCAGGAATGATGTCCCACACATCGCTTGGCTTGCATCCGTCAGGGTGATACCGAAGGAAATAAAATCCCCTATTGCGCAATTCCTTGGCGCGTCCCGAAACCCGCTCGCTGTCAGAGTGCGTCGCGCGTTGTTGACCGCGTATTATCATGCGGAAATCCGAAACTCGACCACAGATGATGTCAGCAAGCATCTGGTCTAGCGCTTTGAACGCGGCGGCTTTCTCATCGTCAGACAATGCTGTTGATAATTCGATCTGACGCTTATAGCGCACGCCTGAAACTCCAGTCGCGGAGACGACTGCTCCGTTAACAACTTTGGCCTCGCGTGGCTTTGAGCGGATAGCGGCGGCATCGTAGTAGTAGCCTTTCGGCTGCTTGACGAAATGGAAAACCATTTCGTGGACATTGCCGAGGCGATCCTTTGTGTTGTCCATCCCACTCTTAACCTTGTTCCATACCACAGCATTGCGGAGAGTCCACCCTTGCGTGTCAGTCAGTTCAAATGCGATGCGCCATGGAATTCCGACCAAGTTCTTGTTGTCATAGCTATCTCCGATGTTGAGCCAAAAGGAGCCGGTCGGCTTCAAAACGCGCTTCAATTCAAGAAAGATCTCGGCCAGATGCCGTACAAAGTCTTGGTGGTTGTTTTCCAACCCAATGCCGCCGTTTGCATACTCGCGCTTTCCCCAGTAGGGCGGGGAGGTCATTGCGAAGTCGATGCAGGAGCATGGCAATTCGCGCAGCACCGGTAATGCGTCCCCCAAGAATAAAAGCGGGTTGATTCGCAATTCACCCAGGTACTGCGCAAGCGCAGCATTGTATTGGTTCGAGACAATCGATTTCATAGCATTCTCTGAGAAATTACAGGATAACTGAAACCGGGCCTTTGAGGGAAGCGCCTTCTTGACCCTGACCAGTTGTGAGGTTTACGTGAGTTTTGACAGACAATGGCGGACAAACGTGTAAAGGCTCGTTCGACTAGGACTTGTAAGATATTGATTTCGTTTGATTTGATTGGAGCCAGCGCCCGGACTTGAACCGGGGACCACGGATAGGAGGAATTGGCTGCCTTTCCGCGGTTGCTCCGTGGGGCAGGCCGGCTCGGTTCCCCCTCTCTAACTTCCGATAAAAAGCAATTATGTTAACTTCGGGGCTTAGACCCCTCCCAGGCGGCATGCTACATCGAAATCGGGTCCCGGGATTCGTTTTTTTTAGGCACCCGCGCCTTATTGCAGGGCAGATTGGCGGCCGCACTCAGTCATCTGAGCACACGAACACCTAATGGCAAAGCGGATGGATCGCTTTCGCTTTGCTACCAAGCATACGCCATGTCTGGGTCCGATATCACAGGGGCGATGGGCGGGGCCCTCGTGGGGAGGCCAAGGCAGGTTAAAATCTTGTGGATTGCATCCGGGGAATCGATGGCGGCAAGTATTCTCATCCGACCGCCGCAGCGAGGACAAGCGAGAACATCCAATTCGAACACACGGCGCCATGAGTGTAGCCCACGGGTAATTTCTCGGTTGACAGCCACGCTTCTTCTTGGTCTTTCCTGGATCGGTTGCTGGAGCTTCGACTCCTGACTGACAGCCCGGATGCAGCGGCGGGCTTGAGGCTTCTGCCTCCGGAATCACCCGGGGCCTGAGGCTTGCCGCAGGCGCGAACATTCCGTAGTACCTTGTGATATTGAACCTGGGAGGGTGTATAAGCGCTGCGAGCCGTTCCATCAGTTCCAGGGGCTCATAGATCACGTGCGTGGTTCCATCGCGCCAGCGCCGCTTGAGCCGATAGAGCAGCCTGCCGTCCGGCAAAAGCGACAACCGCTCGGTCGCCAGCGGAGGACGGCCGGCATAACGTGCCAGCCGCTCCAGCCGCAGGCGGTCTCGAGCAGGAACGCAGACGCCGGCATGGACGCTGAAGCCGGCAACCGACGCACAGCAGGGGCCCGACGGCAGGGCGCCATCTTCGGGATCCACCTCGTCCCCCACTCTCGCGATGCGCATGCCGGCGCGCGGTCCCGTCGCCACGCGCCCCGAGACCGAGGCGCCGTAGAGTTCGGCGAGCAACGGTTCGTCGCGCCGAAGGCCATCTGCCTCGTCCGGATCCGCTTGCGAACCCAAACCTGCGTTTCTCCATGAGCCTTGCGACACGGCGATGAATGCGCTCCGTCACATGGGCAACTTCCTTATCCGTCGGCGGGGAGACACGCCGGAACACCGGTTCGCCCTTGCCGTCCATCACATAGATGCCATCCAAAACGAGGACATGGAAATGAGGATCGAGGTTCAGCGCATCACTGAAGCGTTGAATGAAGGCCACGGCGCCGCAACGAGCCTGGCGGTTCGAGGCAGGAATGCCCGCCCTGCGGCGGATCGAAGCAAAGATAGTTCGCACAAAGATCTGCAATACATCCCTGACCAGGGATGAGTCGTAAGCAAGGCGATAGCGCAACGCATAAGGGACGGAAAGCACCCACTGCCGGACCGGCACTTCGGGGAAAACACGATCCACCAGATGCGCGGCCGTGTCGGCCATGCGCCGCCCCCCACACGACGGACAGAACGACCTTCGCTTACATGAATACGGGACAAGCCGATCCAGTCCGCAGGCATCGCAGTGAACCCTCAAAAAACCTCGGGCCAAAACGCCGCAATCCAGAAATGCTCGCAGTTCCTGTTCCACGAAGCGCGGCACCACCCGGTCTCGCTCCCGTTGCCGGGCCAGGAAGGTCTCCAGATGGCCAGCAACGACACCATAGAGAACCGTCTTTTCGGGATTGCGGGGTATATACGTCCCAACGCTTTCACAAACGATGAGATCCGGTTCAGCAGGCACGAGTGCGCAATAGCCGGGTGAGATTTCCTCCGGCAGATAGGCGGCAGGATTTGGGTAGACCTCTCCCATGAATCAGCCTCCTGCGGCCGGAAGGCCCGCTACCCATCTAACTGTCTGACAGCCGATTTGAGCGGAAATTTTCGTGAGGTAAGGCACTGATTCAGGATTCAACGGGGGTTGATACTCACGATCCGGTTGGATTTTACCGGGAGGAAATAAATCGATCGCCCAGGATCAAGGGGGGAAATACAATGCCGGCCCGCCGCACCGGAGGAAGAGCCGCAATATTGCCTGCCATTATAAGGACCTTCAGAATGAAGGCTTTGGAGCTAATTCGTGCTCTTCAGGCTTTACGACACTGCACGATTCGGTCAGGCTCCAGCTTGAACAGGTGAATCTGGGGGAGATTTGAATACCGGCAAGATTCCCGGGCCATGACGGAGCAAGGCCCGGACTTTGCATCCACGGCCGGAACCTCGAAAGCAGTACGGCCAGGCGACCGGAGGTGAAACTCATAAGCTCCCGGCTTTGATCATCCGTGGCTCGGCGGCGATCCAAGGAATGAACCGCGGCACAGCCGCGATGAATGTCCTCGACCGGTCCATTGCGCCATGCAGCAAGTGCCATGCTGTTGCCGAGAACCCGGTAGGGATACCGCGTCACAATCGGCTGCGCCCGATCCAGGCGATCGCGATAATCGGCCCCGGCCGGTTCCCAGAAAAAGGGGGAGACCAGGGGCTGAAGAGCCTCGAAGGGATCCATGGACCGTCGGAAGCGGAATCGAGGCATGGGCAGATTTTGCTGAGCCAGGTAAAGCAAGCGATAACAGTTGTTGAAATTCTCGTCGGCCGCCAGGGCGCGCATGCGTCAGATTCTCCCGCTGTTGGTGCGGGCCATCAGCCGCTGCCGAACCCCGGCAGGATCGTTGCGAGACTAATTTTCGACCCGGACTCGTTCTGCTTCTGTCCGGCGCCGGTTCAGGTAGGATTGGAGCTCGGAAGGCCGCCGCAGGTAATAGCCCAAAACGGAGTACACGTTGGCAAGCGGCACAGACGGATACTGTTGTGCGATTTCTTCCGCTGTCGCACCCTCTGAGAAGGCGGCGATCAGCGTGTCAAGTGTCACTCGTGTCCCGCTGATCCGCACTACCCCATCAGCGTTGACTTCCAGTGGAATTGTTTCGGTGGTTGTTAGATCGGTCATGGGCGCTGCGCTCCATTCGTTGCATTTTAACGCATTTTTCATCGGGCACCGGCAAATAATCGGCCTGAGCCGGGCGGCGCGCCAGAGATTGCATGAATTCGAGTGGGATGCCGGAAAGGATCGCCGCAACTTCTACAAACATGGGATTGCTTTTGATCAGGCGATTACAGCCTCCGATGACCGTACAAAACTGCACTTAAGAACGAACCTTGCAGCCGGCGCATGATGGTATTGCCTTGAAATTATCCGGGAGAAAAAAATTAGCTGGCGATTTTAGCCCCGGCTATCGCAAACTAGCTGCCGTGCATGGGGACCGGCCGCCCGGTGCCCGACACGAGCCCAACGCATTCTTTCTCTTTGGGAGGAACGCTTTCATGAGACGCATGCCCCGCAGCTGGAGAAGTATTGGACTGGGTTTTGGGATTTGCCTGCTTCTGGGGATCAGCGCGGCAACGCCGGCGCAGCAGGTTCCTATTTCGTTCAACGATTATCATGGGTACACCGGGACGGTCGATTATTTGAAAAAGGCTGCCGCGGCGTATCCCGGCGTCACCGACCTGATCGAGATCGGCAAGAGCTACAAGGATCGCCCGATTTACGTCCTGGTGATCTCGAACATGAAAACGGGGACCACTATCGATAAGCTTGTGCCCCTGCGTAATATGCGTAATGAGCCGAACACGGCCACCGCACCGCAGGTCAAGCCCTATCAGGGAAAACCCGGCATTTGGATCGACGGTGGGACGCACGGCAATGAGTTTACCGGCACCGAAGTGTGCCTCTATGCGCTGGACAAGCTGGTTTCGAATTATGGCACCGATGCAGAGATCACCCGGCTCATAAACGACAGCGCATTCTATATCTGCCCCATCGTGAACCCTGATGGAGTCTTCAACAGCGTCGAAGGCGGCTCGTCGCAGCGCCAGAACTCGCCGCCGCCGGATCAAACCGCCGGGGCACCGGCAGGTGCCGGCTCCCCAAGGGATCTCAACGGCGACGGCATCATCAGCCAGTTCCGTTACAAGGACCCGGGAGGGCGATATGTGCCGTACGAAGCCGATCCCCGCGTAATGGTTGCGGTGGCGGCCAATGAGACCACGACTAAGGAACGGTATGCGGTAATTGTCGAAGGACAGTCGCGGCCCAGCGGTGGATCCCGGGCTGCGGGAGCTGCGGCAACCCGTGAATCCCAAGCCGCCCCGGCGCCGGCGGCCGCGCGGGGGATCGATGTCAACCGCAACTTCCCCGAGGGTTGGTTCCGGGACGATGGGTTTCAGGGTGGCAGCGGTTATTATCCGTCATCTTCTCCAGAGGCCCGCGCGGTACTCGAGTTTTTCACCAATCACACAAACATCTTGATGGTACAGTCGTTTCACACTTCGGGCGGATTCACGTATCGCCCCTATGCACGCTGGCCCGACTCCCGGATGGATCCGAAGGATCTGGCGGTTTTTGACCGGATCATGGGCAAAAAATATCTCGAGTTGATCGGAGAAGAGATCCCGGAGGCCTGGAAGGCCGCCACCGGTGAATCAGGAACGACAGCCGCCGGCGCTGCACCGGCACAGGGTCGCGGGACCGGCGCCCAGGGCCGGAGCGGTGCCGGCGGACAAGGGGCTCAGGGACGCGGTGCCGTGGGCGCGACGGGGTCACAGGCGCGGCCGGCCGCTCGGTCCGGGGCTCCTGCTGCCCGGGGACCTCAGGGATGGCGTCATCCCTACAATGAAGACCAGAGGACTCCCTACGGATATGGGGTTTTCCTGGATTGGGCTTACGGAGAGTTCGGCGCCTACGCGATGAGCACGGAATTGTGGAACTGGCAGAAGGACTCCAAGGAGCTTCCGGGATATGGGGGTGAAAACGATCGCGCTCTCTGGGAGAGTTCCTATATAAAATTTCAGGAAGCGCAATTAGGCGGCAAGGCGTTTCTGCCGTGGAAAGCCTTCGACTACCCGGGAATTGGCGCCGGTGAGATAGGGGGGTGGTTGTCCCGCTACAGCGCCAGCAATGCCATACCGGGAGCCTCTCTCGCCGCCCTGTGCGAAACCCACTGGCAGTTCGAGCTTTTCAAGGCGAAGCTGCTGCCCCGGCTCGAAATCAGCGATGCGAAGGCGACCATTCTCTACACTACGGATAATGCTTCCGATGCCCGCGTGGAACAGCAGGGCGACACATTTACCGTCCGGAAAGGGAAACCGGTCGGGAAGTACAAGATAGTTCAGGTTGCGGCGACCGTGAAAAACCTGGGTGAGCTGGCGACCCAGGTGTCGCGGGGCGCCCAGTTGGCGGGCAACCGCGAGGATGCGATCTGGCTGATCGGCGATCGCGACAAGATGCGCTTTCTGGCAGGCACTCCCTGGACACGAATGGGCGTGCTCGAAGGCGTGGCTTCACTCCCCGGGTACACTCCACCGGCGGCCACCCAGCCTGCCGGGGGTGGCAGGGGCCGGGGCGGAGCGCCACCCATGCCGGGTGTGCCCACACAGGCAAGGCGACAGGCTCCCCAGGAGGAGCAGGTCAAAGGCACCGGCAACACACGCGAAATCATCTGGCTCGTTTCGATCGAGGGGGACGTACCACTGAAAATCGTGGTGACGTCTCAGAAGGGCGGAACCGTGGTCAGGGATCTGAAAGTCACTAATTAAGGGGGCGATCATGCGTACGAAACAACTTTGGATTTCCCTGCCGGCACTTATCCTGGTTTCACTGCTTGCGGTTATCGGCTTCAATCCTGCCATTGCGCAAAAAAAGCTGCAGACCAGTCCCGGCGGGTATCATGGCGAACAGGATTTTCCCATCAGCTGGAAGCGGTACTACTCGTATGCCGAGTGGACCAAGATCATGCATGATTTGCAAAAACAATACCCGCAGCTTGCCGATATCGGCAGCATCGGCAAGAGCCGCATGGGTCGGGATCAGTTCCTCCTGACCATTACTGCAAAGTCCACCGGCAAGGCGGAAGAAAAAACGGCAATGTGGGTGGACGGCGCGATTCACGGCAACGAGATCAACGGCGTGACCTGCTCCCTCTATGCCGCCTGGTATCTTTTGACCCGGTACGACTATGACCCGTATGTCTACGATCTGCTCAATACGCGGACTTTTTACATCCTCCCGGGGCTGAATGTCGATGCCAACGATTCGTACGCCTCATTCCCGAACACGGCCAACAACCCGCGTGAACCCTATCGGCCGGAAGACAACGATGGCGATGGACTCTACGACGAGGATCAGACCGAGGATGTCGACGGCGATGCGGAGATTTCGATCATGTGGGTCGAGGACCCCGCGGGCGAATTCAAGATGTCGGCCGATAACAGGCGGTTCGTCCGCGTCACGGATCCAGGCGACGCGGCGAAGCGCTTCCGCCGGATCGGGGAAGAAGGGTTTGACAACGACGGCGATGGCCGCATTAACGAGGACGATATCGGCGGGCCGGATCCCAATCGGAACTTTGCCTATGGGTGGGACCTGGGCTCCGGGTGGCCATATCCTTTGTCCGAGATCGAAACGCGCAATGTCTTCGAGTTTCAGCGAAAGCATGGCAATATTTTCGCCAGCTTTCATTTCCACAACACGGGCAGGCTGATCATGTTTGCCGCTCCGCCCGATGCCCGGAGCGCATTGACACCGGAGCAGCGGCAGCAGGCGGACGCCCGGGTAGGCCAGCAACTGCAGGAGATGCGCAAAATCAACCGGTATGCGCAGCTCTTCAACCGAACCGTGGCGCCGGAATACCAGACTGACATGGAAACGCAGATGGCGATAGTCACGCAGGGCGCCCGAATCCTCAAGGAATACAATCCGACCATCAGTGGTCTCTCCGGGCAGGCCCAGGCGAACTCCTATTATATGCTGGGCGCTTTCGCGTATCTCATCGAACTCTGGGGGAGCCCGGTGTCCGAAGCCGACGTGAACGCGGACGGCAGGGTCGATGACGACGAGATGATGGCATGGATAGATACTGAATTAACCGGCGAAGGATGGATTGCGCCCCGCAAGTTCAACCATCCGGATCTCGGAGAGATCTGGATCGGGAGTTCGGCCAAAAAGCATGTCACCCGGACCCCCCCCGCCCGCTACATGGAAACCGAAGCACTGCGCAATTCGCAATTTGTGCTTTACTGTGCCAGCCAGTTCCCCAAGGTGCAGGTCGGACCGGTCTCCGTGGCTCCGGCAACCGGAGATCTTTACTGGGTGGATGTTATCGTTCAGAACGAGCGTGTGTACCCGACCTCTTCGGACCGGGCGGTTCAACTCAAAACCGCGATCAACGACAAGCTGGCGCTGTCGATGTCCCCCAATATATCCCTGGTGGAGATTCCCGCGGGTGCGCCCAGGGTCGAGGCTCTGAATCTGCCTGACGGCGCCGCGGCATTGACCGGGCCGGAGACGGAATTCCGGCTGCGCGGCCAGGATTCAAAGCGGTTTCGCTGCCTGGTCAAAATGACCGGCAGCGAAGGCTGGATTGAATTCAACACTGCTTCCAAATACGGCGGCAAAGACAAAAAACGCATTGTTATCAAAAACATGTGACCATCACTGGGAGGAGATGATTATGAAGGGTAGCAAAAAAGTGATTGAAGCGCTCAACGAGGCGTTGAGTGAGGAATTGACCGCAATCAACCAGTATATCCTGCACTCGGAAATGTGCGAGAACTGGGGGTATGGCAAGCTGTCCGCTTTCATCAAGAAAGAGTCCATCGATGAGATGAAGCACGCAGAGCAGTTGATCGAGCGCATCCTGTTTCTCGACGGCGCACCGACCCTGACCAAATACGGGAAGTTAAACATCGGGCAGAAGGTCCCCCAGATGATGGAGAATGATCTGGAACTGGAGTTGGGGGCGGTTGCCCTGTACAACAGCCTGATCGCGGTAGCCATCGCCGAAAAGGACAACGGCACCGCGGAGCTCTTTAAAAAGCTGCTGAAAGAGGAAGAAGGACACGTGGATGGTATCGAAGAGCAGTTAAGCCTGATCAAGGAACTCGGGATCCAGAATTATCTCGTGGTACAGGCCGGAAAATAGGACAAACGCTGCGCCCGGAATCCCGGCGTTCGCCGGGAATCCGGGCCGTGTGGAGGAATATGCGAGAGTTGATCATCATAGGCTCGGGGCCAGCCGGATACACGGCCGCGATTTATGCCGCGCGTGCCAGCCTGGCGCCGCTGCTCATTGCATCGGAACCCAAAGACCTCCAGCTGCCCGGAGGTCAGCTCATGTTTACCAGTGAGATAGAGAATTTCCCCGGCTTTCCCACCGGGATTACCGGGCCGGAATTGATGGAGCGAACACGGTCGCAGGCAGAACGCTTCGGGACGGAAATCCTGGAAAAGGATGTCGAGGAGGTGGTTTTCACGCCCCGGGGGCCTTTCCGGCTGCGCACCGGAAATGACTGGCATGAGGCGCGCGCGATCGTCATCGCGACCGGAGCCAGTGCCAACTGGCTCCATCTGCCAAATGAAATGAAGTTCCGCAACAAAGGTATTTCCGCCTGCGCCATCTGCGACGGCCGGTTCTTCCGCGGCCGGGAGGTAATGGTCGTCGGCGGGGGCGACACGGCAATGGAAGAGGCTCTGACCCTGGCGCATCATGCGGCGAAGGTGATCGTCATTCATCGCCGCGACCATCTGCGCGCGACCAGGATCATGGAGGAGCGTGCCCGAGCCAATCCCAAAATCTCATTTTACTGGAACACGACGCTGACCGGATATGAGGGGCAGGATGCGCTCGAAAGCGTGCACCTGAAGAATCTGCTGACCGGTGAGGAACGGGTGGAATCCATAGACGGGGTCTTCATGGGGATCGGACACAGCCCCAGCACCCGTTTTCTCGCCGGCGCCCTGGCCCTGGACGCGCACGGCTATATCATCACGCAAAACTGCGTGGAAACCAGTGTCGAAGGGGTCTTCGCCGCCGGTGACGTCCATGATTATGAGTTTCGTCAAGCCATCACTGCGGCCGGATTCGGTTGCATGGCGGCCCTCCGCGCTCAACGCTGGCTGGAGGCTCAGCCCGCCGTCGGTTGAGCCGCAAACCGGAGACTCTTGAAAAAATGGAAGTTTTCGACTGTCCTTTCGTTTGCGAAAGAGGTTCGTAATTGTTCGGCTCCTCAAAAAGCAGCCACGGATTCCACGGATTCATATCCATGGGGCATGCGCACAACGAGGCGCACCAAATGATGTCGTCGACTTTGCCTGCATCCTGGATGGTGCATGAAACACTGCCCTAATGGCAGTGCCTTAAAAAAATCAGTGGAATCCGTGGCTGCTTTTTGCTGCCTCTGACCACAGGGATTGACGGATACAGAGGTTCATGAATAATGCGGGTTAAAACGGGGGGAGGCTCCATGCGGCGGGGTCGAATTCATCCAGGCTGCCGAGCACCTGGCTGGCGTGGCGCAATAACTCCGGCTGCAGGTGGGGATCCGGGACTGCGATGACCGGCATGCCCGCGGCAAGGGCGGCGGTGACGCCGACAGGAGAGTCCTCAAAAACCAGACAAGCTTCAGGCTCTACTCCCAACCGTTGTGCCGCGAGCAGAAAAATGTCGGGAGCGGGCTTGCCGAATCTGACCGCCGGATCATCTCCATGACCAGACTGTTGAAGATGCCGAACCAGCTCTGGTGGCGGCTGGTTTTGAGCAGGTAGTGCCGCCGGCTGGAACTGGTTGCCACCGCTTGGGGGATGGAAGAGCGGTGCAGATGCTCTGTAAGGCGCACCGCGCCCGGCATGGGTTCGGCCTGTGGAAACAGTTCCTCGAGCACGGACTGACGCGCCTCCAGATATTCCTCGGGTGTCAGCGGCAATCCGAGCAAATCCACGAATACCTGGGCAGACTCCTCGGCCCGTTTGCCGATCATCTGCGATTTCACCGACCAGTCAAAAACTCTGTCGTAGCGGGCGGCGACCAGCTGCGAGGCCTTGGTATAAAAAGGCTCCGTATCGAGGAGCAGGCCATCCATGTCAAAGATTACTCCTCGGATCGGCTTCCGGTATGCCATAAATAAATCCCGCTCCCTATTCATGAATTATGCTCGATCCTGGAGCCAATGAGAGCCGCTTTTTCGTACCCCTGCCGTGATATGCCGAACTCAGGGCCGGTCAAGGACTACCCGGTCCACCCGGGCGCGAGCGCCGGCCGAAGGGCCGCAAGCCCCGGGCGCGTTTGCACGCCGCTTGCCCGAAATTCCAGCGGCGTCCGAAGGCGGCGCTTTTCCGCGTTTCATATGATACGCCAGCGCATTTTGGGGATCGCGTACTCAGGTCCAGAGAACCAGTCCTTCCTTCTGGGGGGAGACCAGATCGGGGTTTTTGGGCATGACGCGCACCGTATAGCCGTGCCGTCCGCTGGTATCGGGTTCAATGGTCCCGTGAAATTCGTGCACGTCACCGTCATGATTGCCATTGGGTGACATGGGGGTGATTTTGGGATTCATGATATTTCCGCGGGCGTCCAGCGGCCCCTGGTACAATTCGACGGTTACCTCGTCCGGGTTCAACTGAGCCAGGTTGACCACGGCGTGAACGCGAAACTCGTCGCCTACCCTGAAATCGGCCTGAATGTCGCCTCTGACTTCCAGGATGCGGATTTCGTGCCAGCGGCTGCGCAGCCGTTCCTTCCAGGATGAAAGCTCTCTGGCGCGCTGAAAATGATTGCCGGCCAGACCGTTATAGCGCTCCTGGGACGGCAGGTAGAATCCCTCGACATACTCCCGCACCATCCGTTTGGCGTTGAACTGCGGGCCCAGAACGCGCATGGCGGTCTTCATCTTGGCAAGCCAGGCACGGGGCAGTCCGTTCGCGGCTCGGGCGAAGAAAAGCGGAATGACTTCCTTTTCCAGGAGTTCATAGAGGGCATTCGACTCCACTTCATCCTGGTAGTTCTCGTCGCCATATTCCTCTCCGCGACCGATAGCCCATCCGGTGTCGGGACCGTAGGCCTCATCCCACCAGCCATCCAGGATGCTGAGGTTGAGCCCTCCGTTCAATGCCGCCTTCATCCCGCTGGTGCCGCTTGCCTCCATGGGACGGCGGGGTGTGTTCAGCCAGACGTCGACACCCTGGACGAGATAGCGCGCAACGGTGATGTCGTAATCTTCCAGGAACACCATTCGTCGCCGGACTTCGGGGCGCCGTGAGAAGTGGACGATCTGCCGGATGAGCTCCTTGCCCGCGCTGTCATGCGGATGCGCCTTGCCGGCGAAGAGGAGCTGCACAGGACGATCCTTGTCGCTCAGAATGCGCAGCAGACGTTCCGGATTGCGCAGCAGCAGGGTAGCGCGTTTATAAGTGGCGAAGCGCCGCGCAAACCCCAGCGTCAGAGCTTCGGGGTCGAGGATTTCGTCCGCCTGTGCAATCTCCGCAGGCGGGGCGCCGACCGCCTCCAGTTGCGAACGCAGCCGCTGACGGGCGAACGCTACCAGGCGTTCCCGCCGCCGTTCATGAGTCCTCCAGAGCTCTTCGTCCGGAATGTGATGAATACGGCTCCAGAGGGCATAATCCCCAGGATCCTCCCGCCAGCGCGGTCCGAGATACCGGGAAAAGAGTCCCGCCATATCCCGGCTGACCCAGGTGGGAGCGTGAACGCCGTTGGTGATCGATCCGATGGGAACCTCCTCGATCGGAAGGTCCGGCCATACGTTCTTCCACATATTCCTCGAGATCTGCCCATGCAATTTGCTTACGCCATTGCTGTGCCCCGCCATCCGCAGCGCCAGAATCGTCATGCAGAAATCTTCGAGATCATTGCCGGGATTATGCCGGCCGAGCGCAAGGAAATCGCGTATCGAGAGATTCAGCGACGAGGCGAAGGCGGAGAAATATTTTTCCATCAGTCCGGGGGAGAAATAGTCGTTTCCGGAAGGAACCGGGGTGTGAGTTGTGAATACGGTTCCGGCGATGGTAGCCTCGCGGGCTTCCGCGAAGGACAGACCCTGTTCAGCCATCAGCCGCCGGCAGCGCTCCAAAGCCATGAACGCCGAATGCCCTTCGTTCATATGGCATACGGCAGGCTCGGTGCCAACCGCCAACAGAGCTCGATACCCGCCGATACCAAGGAGGATTTCCTGCCGGATGCGCACCTCTCGATCCCCGCCATAAAGCTGGTCGGTAATGCCCTGATCCTCCTGGGTATTCGCAGGAATGCTTGTGTCCAGCAGATACAGTGGAACCCGGCCCACCTGAGCGCGCCAGATTTGGGCGTGTACAGTCCGTCCGGGGTATTCGACCGCGATCGTCAAGGGCTTGCCGTCCGAGGAGCGTTCCAGGCGCAACGGCATGCTGTAAAAATCGTTCTCCGGATAATGCTCCTGCTGCCATCCATCGACATTGAGGTACTGGCGAAAGTAGCCCCGCTGGTACAGCAGGCCGACGCCGACAATCGGAACTCCAAGATCGCTGGCCGACCTGAGGTGGTCGCCGGCGAGCAATCCCAGCCCCCCGGAATAGGTGGCCAGGCACTCGGTCACCCCGAACTCGGCGGAAAAATAGGCGATTGGCTGCCGCTCCTTGCCGTTGTATGCCCTCTGAAACCAGGTTGCGCGATTGTTCAGATATTCGCGACTGTGTTCTGCGGCCCGATCCAGCTGTGCCATGAAGGCATCGTCGCGCAGGGCCTCATTGAGAACCTCCTGCCGTATGCGCCCGATCATCTGGACCGGATTGTGGTTGGTTTTTTCCCACAACTCCGGATCCAGGTGCATGAACAGCTCAAGCAGTTCATGGTCCCAGGCCCAGAGCAGGTTGTAGGAGATCTCCCTCAGACAATCCATTTCTCTGGGTAGAGAGGGGGCAACGGCAAAGGTGATTTTCGGACGGATCATTCGTTCCTCATTCCTGTTTCCGTAATCGCGTTTGGGTACACGGGGCTGCCTTGTGCGAAATTGCCTTGCACACCCCTCCTTATCGAATCAAAGGGTCCCGGGGATTACGTATGCGCGCCCCCTCCGGCGGGAATGGAAACCGGCGCGCGGACTTCCGCTCCCCTTGATTAAATATCCGAGGCCGGCGGAATTCCATGAATCCGCCAAAATCAGATCCCAGTTAATGGATCACCAGGCCTACGATTATGTCATAGAATGCGTGGGCGGCTGCCGTGACCCCGAAACCGCGAGTCACGAACAGAACCGAAAAATAAAGGCCTCCCCAGGTGCGTTGCACGAAACTTCCCCAGGTGAACGAATCCCCTCCCGGCCCCAGATAATGGAAGAGCGCAAACAGCAATGCCGCCAGGACCGCGGAGACAATGGAGGCTGACGTTTTCTCCATGCGCAACAGCCGGGTTGACACGAGCATCAGCAGTCCCACCAGGAACCCGCGAAATACCAGTTCTTCATAGATGCCGGCCCCGCAATATAGCACCAGTTTCTGGATTCCGCCCGGTTCGCCGCGGTCTGAAATGGCCCGACTCAACAGGGCCGGGAAATAGGCAAACACGGCGAACAGCAGCATCGCGAAAAACAGACTTTCGGCGTACAACGCCAGCAGTTTGCGGGAATCGATGTCCCATCTGGCGCGCGTCTGAAACTGCCAGACGATGAAGCAGGCAAGCAGGACCAGCGCCGAGGCAAACATCGAGTGCACAGACAACGCACTGAGCAGGCGGATTATCAGGGCGTCGGCGCCATTGATGTAGGTTGAGCGAAAAAATAGGGTGCCGACATGATAAATGATGAAAAAGGGGAGAACCAGCGCCGCCGAATAGATAGGGCGCCGGGTCTCCTTCAAGTACTTTCGTACCCACGCACTTACACTGCCTGCCATGGAAACCTCGTATCCGAGCGCGCATTATGCCAAACCGTGGTCCCGAGGACAAATGTTCTTGACGGAATTACCGTGATTGCCACCGACCTGTGGAAATAAAATCAAAAACGCCACGGATTCCACGGATTACACAGATTTGTCAAAAAATTCTGGATCATTTGCCTGGGCTGCCTGGTAGATGC
This sequence comes from Terriglobia bacterium, assembly GCA_963824985.1. GTDB lineage: Bacteria > Acidobacteriota > UBA6911 > UBA6911 > UBA6911 > JAFNAG01. The sequence goes on along the minus strand of CAWGRQ010000035.1, from coordinate 334 downwards.
GACGGGGGTTATTGTGCTTAATGAAGAACTTACAGGAACAGCCATCGTCGCTATGCTGGAGGTTCACAAAATGCACGGATCCGGCTGGCTCTGCTCGGTAACAACGGTGCCTGGTCGCCTCAGTTCAAAGGTGTGATCCTCCAGGCTTTTTGAATCTGTGAAATCCCTGTAATCCGTGGCGTTTTTGTTCTTTGGCCCGATTCAAACCGAATGCGGCGGCAGGCTGCCGGCTCCCCGGTAATGCGGCTTCATGTTATTATTATAAATTGCTCCATACCTTGGGAGTTTTGTGAATGAGAGGTCAAATATATTCCGACGGAGCGACGCGCCGCCA
>CAWGRQ010000034.1:0-193612 GCA_963824985.1 Terriglobia bacterium | reverse complement strand
ATAGTCTTGACTATTGTGAATAACTGTTCATAATAGTCGTGTGCATAGGTACCTCGAGGATGCTATTCGCGCCGATCTGGCGACCAAGATCGTCATTCTGTCCGGGCCGCGGCAGGTCGGGAAAACCACGCTTTCCAAGCAGTTGACGGCCTCGTATGTTTACCTGAACTACGATTCGGCGGCCGACCGCAGAATCATCCGAAGCAGGGAATGGTCCCGGGGCACGGAATTGGTAGTTTTCGATGAGCTGCACAAAATGAAGAACTGGAAGACCTGGATCAAGGGTATTTACGATACGGATTCAATTCCCCCAGGCTCTCTTGCTGACGGGATCCGCGCGCCTCGACACCTATAAGAAAGGCGGAGATTCTCTCGCCGGCCGCTTCTTCGCCTATCGCCTGCATCCGCTCACCGTCAAGGAGATCTGCGGCTTTCTGGACGAGACTCCCAAACAGGCACTGGACGCATTGATCCGGTTCGGCGGCTTCCCTGAGCCTTATCTGAGAAAGAACGAAACCTACTCCAGACGATGGCGCAAAACCCTGGTCGACACCGTCATCCGCGAAGATTTGCTGGATCTCGAAAAGGTCCGGGATGTCAAATCGATCGAGATTCTCATAGACCTGCTGCGATCCCGCGTGGGATCCACTACTTCCTATAGCTCGCTGGCAGAAGACCTCCAGGTTTCCATACATACCGTCAAGCACTGGCTGCAGATCCTGGAGAACCTGTGCGTTGTTTTTGCCGTGCGCCCATACCATCGGAATATCGCACGCAGCCTGTTGAAGGAAGCCAAATATTATTTCTACGATACCGGCGGCGTGGAAGGAGATGCGGGCACGCGACTGGAAAATATCGTAGCCCTGGCCCTATTGCGCGAATTGCATCTGCTGGAGGACACTCAGGGCAGCAAGGGCGAACTTCATTATTTGCGCGACAAGGACAAAAATGAAGTGGACTTCCTTACGGTCATTGACGGAAAGCCTACGCTGTTGGTCGAGGTCAAGACCGGCGACGATAATTTTGCAAAATCCCTCTACCGATTTCATAGCTATCTTCCCGGCACCAGGGCCGTCCAGGTGGTTTATGACCTGCGCCAGGCCAAATTGGCACCCGGCAAGCCAATAACCATGACGTCCACCCACGAATTTCTGGCGAATTTCACGCTGCCGTAATTCCCCAAAACCGGTGCCAATTGCCTGACACCGAATCTGTTGCTGGGTTTTAGTTCTGGACGGCGATGAGGTTAAGGCGCTTCTTATAAGCATTTCTATCCGGAGGGGCAAGGGGAAAGAAAGTGAGAAAGGGGATGGCGGCGAGAAACTGGGCGGAAGACACGGGGCAGGCAGCGGGTTACCGGGCCAGCGTGAGAAATAGAGGGAAATAGAGGGACAGTGGAAATGGAGGGACAGTCACCGGTGTCCCCTGAAAGGCAACACATCTTTTAGGGGACACTGGTGACTGTCCCTCTAACTGCCGACCTTATTGCAGGTACTTCGACCGTGCCGCGATGCCCGAGTTCCTTGCCTCCCAGGGCCCTGCTCGGTGTGACTACTTCTCCTACAATCAAGATCCGGTCCGGTTTTTTTGCTGGAAAGAGCAGGTTCCCGCATTTATGGCATCAAAATGCCGGCAGAAATCACGCAAACGGATTCTGAATCGTTACGCCGAGGATGGCTTGGCCCGGATTGAGGTCCTCGCTAAGAACAGTCGTACAACCGGCCGAGGCGGCTGCGGCCAGAATCAGTGCGTCCCAGAACGATAGTCGATTCAAGATCGAACAATCGATCGCCTCGTGAATCAAGGCCGGCGAAACCTGAACCACCTCAAACGCGGCAAAGGTCTTCAGAACACCCTTGGCGACAAGTGAGTCCACGCCGAGCTTGCGGGTGGCTGCGACGAAGAACTCCTGCATGACCTGTGTCGAGATCACGCCTTGGCCGTTGCCGGCGAGTTTTTCGATGATTTCTCTGCTTTTGCGGAGCTTTCGCGGCGCTCCGGCATCCTGGGCATAGACCAGAACGTTGGCATCGAGAAACACTTTAGCGGACATAAAGTTGCTCGCGGGTCCAGCGCCTGCCGCGGGAGTTGCCAGGGTGCGCATCCATTAACCGGAACATTTCGCGCACGGCCGCACCCCTGTCGGCTACTGCCGTCTTGACCAGAAGGTCCCGCACCAGGGCATTCAAGGTGGTCTGGTGCCGCTGCGCATAAGCGCGGCCGGCCTCGAGAGTTTCTTCATCAAGGGCAAGGGTGATGTTTTTCATGCCGCGATCATAGTACCACACGTAATATGTGTCCACTTAAAAGGTGGCGCACGATTGCCGCTCCCGAAACCAGAGGAACGCGGCAATCGTCAGTCTGTCGGGAGACAGAATTCTCAGAATCAGAATACTGGCGATCGTCCACGGCAAGAGCCGCATTTCGTACCTTCGTATGGCTTTCGCGCCGCTCCGGCCATGGCGCTCTTCGAGATGAACGTCAACGCCGAAGAGCCGCGCTCCGTGGAGATAGAAAGATCCTGGATACCCATTGTTTTTGGTTCATGGCTTGATCCTCGGGTGTATAGTTCAGGTCTTACTTCCAGACGGAGAAGGAATTCAAAAAAGCGGGTGTCCAGGTTTTCCCTCACCTGGCCCACGTCAATCACTCTTGTCCTTCAGAAGCGCGCCTACACACTTGTCGCGCGCAGCTGGAACGGCGACCTCGAGAGCGCTGACAGCAACTCCATCGTGCTTGCAGGCCCGCCGTCGGCTCCGACGGGATTGAAAAAGCGACAATCGTTAAGTGCGACTTCCGATTTCCTTCTGCTGATTTTCAGCTGAAAACTGCCACAAGGCCCGATCAAGGATCCTCATGCTGACATTGCTTTCCTCGGCCAGCCTCCTGCAGAATCCTGTATACTCCCACCAAAAATCAAATGTGTAGGAATTTGGCAGTTCGTCCAATCCGATGCTCCAAAGTGCCCGAAAATCAAGTATCGGATAGGGATTTTTATGCCAGAAATGAAGGATTACGGAGGCCGTCGGCCAGCTGACGCCATTAAGAACCATAAGGACTCCGATCCGAAGCTCCTCGCGGTTCGATGACAGCGCTATACGGGTTGTCTCGCGAATTAACTCGTCCGGGTTTCTCAAGCATAACGGTCGGCTGCGCGGCGTTTTCCATTTGCAGAGCTTCAGAAATTCGTCCCTGGTAAGGTATCCGCGTTTCTTATTCTTTCTTGCCACTTTTTCGACTTCGGCATCGCCGGGATAATCATATTGCGTGGCCCAGTAGTGAATCTTGTTCCTGTCAAACCTGAGGGTGAACATCAGCTCTCCTTGTGAAGTCTCAGAAATTTGATAGTTTCAAGGCCGCCCGGAGACTCGCGGATCTCTCCGCCGGATTCGAGAGTGACGGCGCCCGGGTGTGCCGGCAGTCTCAGTCGTCAAGCTTTCTGCGATGTCCATGCGGACAGGTGCCGTATGTAGCGTCATAGAAGCCATCGTCGAACGTAGGGAAGCTGACGTAGTGCTCATGGCAATAGGAACGCTGGCACGAGGGGCACCAGAACGGCGCGAACTCATAATATATGGCATAGAGCGCGCTTGCGCTCCCGGCGAGCAGGCCTCGCTCACGGATTTGGCTTGGGCGCCGGTAACCATCATCGTGCAGCTCGCCGGTCCGCCTTCGATTGACAGCCTCGCGGATTCCATTCCCAGCCTGCTGACGCAGGGCGGCGCACCTTTCGGCTCGAGTGCCAGTCGCGGATCGGGCTGTCCGGCCTGCAGGCAGTCAGCAACATCGCAGGTCATAAGCGCAAAATGCTTGTTTGAGTTTGTCATGCTTATGAAAGCCTCTATCCATGCATTATCATTGTAAGGTTGTACCGAATCCAGAAGCGCGAACAGGTCCGGACGCCCTACAGAAAGCCCGGGCATCCATTCCTTGTCCATCTTTTGCCTGAACTTTGCTGCTGAAATTCCGGGCTTTGCGAGGCGAAAATAAATCTTTCTTGGAATGCTGGTGCAGGCGGCAGCGATATCGTGCGCCAAGTAATCCAAGATTGCGCGTTGGTGAACGAAAAAATCATAGAATTTGATCCGGAGCTCGGGCGATGCTCGCAGAGTTAGCGTGCAATGCTTGTACTCCGCTTCCACCGCAGCAAGCTCCCTTTTAATCGTGATGATGTGATCGAGGCATTCCCTTCGGATCGATCCGATCAAGCGTTCGACATAGGGACTTTGCCAAGGCGATTGAGGAGCCGTAAGCACTTCTTTGATTCCCATCCTGCTGACCTGCATTCGAAACGTGTCGCCAGAAATCGAGTCGCGATCGCGAAGCAGGTAGCGAGGAGCGGTATCCCAGGGGAGAGATTGAAGGATTTTGACGATCAGGAGGGGATTCCGCCAGTCAGGCCACCAGCGGCTGAGCCACACCCAGAGGAATCGATCAGATTTTCCCGGGCGAGGGCGCTTTTTTGCAGACCGCTTCAAAATTGCGAGTGGATGACGAAGAGCCAGAATTTCTGCCAGCAGTGAAGCGCAGGATCGGAAGCCGCAACACAGGGTGCGGATCAAAGAAATCAAGATATTGCTCATGGCTCCAGGACGTAGCACCCTAAATAGGTAAGTGCAACGTTTTCAGTCAATACGGAATTATTGGCAGGGACAGGCAGGATTCCTCCCCTTTAAGCGGGGATAAGGCAAAACGAGTCAGCAGGGACCCGGAATTATTTCGGGGCGGGAGGTTCCAGTCGCTCCGCGAGTTCGGCCAGTTCGCGTTCGAGGTGGCGCAACGCTTCCTCGAGCATTGCGCGGTGGCGCGGACGGCGCGCCTTTTCCAGGTCCTGCAGCACATGGGATCGCGAGAGCCTCAGTCCTTCCTGCCTCCGGTGCAACTCGGCCTGTTCCGGGCTCAGCCCGCCCCGGAAGGCATTTACGAGCTCACGCTCGGATGTCTCGATTTGGGCTTCGACGGCCTTGCTTTCCCATCCTCTCGCCATCAACTGCCCCCCAGCATAGGAAATGACCGGGTGAATTCGATGTCATCTTGAGTGCCCTGCTTGCCGTCCGGTCCGGGCGACGTGAGGCGGATAGTGTCGATTCCGATCATGGCCGCCTCCAGCGGGTGATTCCACGCGTCGTGCCGGATCAGCGGCTTGAGGAACTCCGGGGAAAGGGCGTCCGAGAGTTCCACGTAGTTCCGGAAGGCCGGCAGGCGCCCGTATTTCGCCCGATAGGCTTCAATTGAGGCGGCTATCTGCTCGAAGCGGCGGCGGGTTTCCCCAATCTTGATCTGGAGCAGGGCCTGCAAAATGCTGTCCAGGCTTTCCCAATCTCCGTTGCCCACCTTGACTTCGCGTATCTCCCACTTGCCGCCGGTCCTGGCGATGCGGAAGGCGGCCCGGAGATTCGTGGTGACCACCGCCTCTCCCGAGGCCATCTGGGTGATCGAGACGACCTCGACATCCTTGCTGGTCAGGGCGGCGGCAGGAGAGTCGATGATGGCATCGCGCGCCAGTTGATTGCTGATCTTTCGGCCCCCGCACCCGCCGAGCAACAGGGCGAGCGCCAATAAGGCGGCATTCGTACGGCGACGGGAATTCCTTGACATGGCTTCAATGTATAGCAAACCGCGGCTCCGTTGCAATCCGGGCAAGCGGAATTCCAGATTTCGTAATTGTCCAGCCGTTTAAAAAAACAGCCACGGATTCCACGGATTATACGGATTCATATGCATGGGGCATGCGCGTATCGAAGCACAGCCGAAGATATCGTCGCCTTCGCCTGCCCCCCGGAACGTGCACTAGACGCCATCTTTTGGTAGTGCCTTCATAAGATCCGTGAAATCCGTGGCCGCTTTTTGCTGCCTCCGACCACAGGGCAAAACAGGCACCAAATTTCTATCAGACGTATGGACGGGATTATGCCGCGGACTATAATAGGTGGACGCCAATATCCTTTGGCCGCGAAGCGCTCAATGCCATGGACCTGAATGATTCCATCCAGTATTTGAAGGGAGTCGGCCCCAAGCGCGCCGAGACGCTTGCCGAACACGGCATTCATACGATCGGCGACCTGATCGACTACCCTCCGTTCCGCTACGAAGACCGTACCGAATACCGGCCGCTCGGATCGTTGCGGGAAGGGGACTGGGTGCTGACCAGCGGGCGCATCTGCGATGTCGGCGGGTTCGAGGCGGGCCGCCGCCGGCTTTCGGTATTTGAGGTCCTGGTGCAGGATCGCACGGGCAACCTGGCGCTCAAGTTTTTCAACCAGCCGTATCTCCGGAACGTGTACCGGCCGGGGCTGACGCTGGTGATCTATGGCCAGGTAAAGCGGGACTCCTATGCGGGGGGCGGGTTGTGCCTGACGAATCCCGAGTGCGAGGTGATGGAGGAAGAGACGGCCGGGCCGTCCGTGCACTCGGGGCGCGTGGTTCCCATCTATCGTAAGCTGGGCCCCCTGCGGACGCGGGCGCTCCGTCAGATCCTCTTCCGGGCGGTCTCCTGCCTGCCGCCGGACATGAGCGACCCCCTGCCATCCCAGCTGCGGCGCCAATATCGATTGTTTCCCCGGGCGAAGGCGCTGGCGCTGATCCATTTTCCGGAGATGCGCGCCTCTTCGCCGGAAGGGCGGGCCCGGGAACTGGACCTGCTGAACCGAGGGTTGTCCCCCGCGCACAAGCGCATGATCTTCGAGGAGCTCTTCCAGGTCCAGGTGGGCATCGGCATGGTTCGCGCCGAACGCACGGTGGCGCTCAAACAGCGCCGTCTCCGCCTGGGGGACAATGTCCGCCGGGCCATCAAGAGCATCCTTCCGTTCCATCCGACCGGGGCGCAGAAACGCGTCCTCAAAGAGATCGCCGAAGACATGTGTTCCCCGCGGCCCATGGCCCGGCTGCTGCAGGGGGATGTCGGCTCGGGGAAAACGATCGTCGCCGCGCAGGCCGCCGTGATCGCCGTGGAGAACGGATTCCAGGCCGCCATCATGGCCCCCACGGAGATCCTGGCCGAACAGCACTATTTCAACTTCCGCCGGCTGCTGGCGCCGCTTGCCTATCCCGTGGATCTGCTCAAGGGCAGCCTGCCGGCCAAGGAAAAGCGTCTGGTTGCGGACCGCATCCGCGCCGGGGAGACGCGCGTGGCGATCGGAACCCACGCGCTGATCCAGAAAGGGGTGGAATTCCAGAACCTGGCGCTGGTAGTCATTGATGAACAGCACAGGTTCGGCGTGATTCAGCGCAATGTCCTGAAAAACAAAGGCCGGCTGACCGACACGCTGGTGATGACCGCCACACCGATCCCCCGATCACTGGCCCTGACGTTCTACGGCGATCTCGAGGTCTCCGTAATCGATGAACTCCCCCCCGGACGCCTGCCCATCGAGACCCGATGGTGTCGTGAGCAGGATCGCGGTGCGGTCTATGAAGATGTCCGCGCGACGGTCGCCCGGAACGAGCAGGTTTATGTGGTCTACCCGCTGGTGGAAGAGACTGAAAAATCCGACCTGAAAGCCGCGACCCAGATGGCCAGGCGCCTCCAGGATTCGGTCTTTCCCGGGCTGCGCATCGGGTTGCTTCACGGGCAATTGAAAAGCGTCGACAAGGACCGGATCATGACCGCGTTCGCCGCCGGGGAAATCCAGATCCTGGTGGCGACCACCGTGATTGAGGTGGGCGTTGACGTGGCCAATGCCACCCTGATGGTGATCGAGCACGCCGAGCGTTTTGGGCTGGCTCAACTTCATCAGTTGCGGGGGCGGGTCGGACGCAGTTCGGCGCCGTCCCGGTGCCTGCTGATCGGGAATGCCGACCTCAGCGCCGAGGCCCGGCGCCGCCTGCAGATAATGTGCGATACCAATGATGGATTCCGCATTTCCGAAGTCGATCTCGAATTGCGGGGGCCGGGGGAGATCATCGGAACCCGCCAGTCGGGGATTCCGGCTTTCAAATATGCAAATCTGGTTCGCGATCGGCGGGCCCTGGAGATCGCCCACGCGGATGCGGAGCGCTTTATCCGCTCACTTGGAAGCAATCCCGACGAGGAGACCCGTCGCGTCGCTGCCCTGATCCGCAGCCAGTGGCGCGATCAGTACCATACAGCTCTGACAGGATAGCGTTTACTATGCGAATCATTTCCGGGAGATTCCGAGGGCGCAGACTGCAGGGTCCGCGGGGAACGGGGCTGCGTCCGACCGCGGACCGGCTTAAGGAATCGCTTTTCAATATCCTCGGCGCCGGGATTAACGGGGCGGTCGTGCTCGACGTGTTTGCCGGCACGGGCTCCATCGGCCTGGAGGCCATCAGTCGCGGTGCCCGCGATGTCGTCTTCATCGAATCTGACCGGGAGGCCGCGCAGCTGATCCTCAAAAATGCCGGCTTGTGCGGCGTTACCTCGGGATACCGCATCCTGCAGGGGGATGTGTTCGCTATGCTGCGCGAGCAGGCGCGCACCGGTTTTACCGCCGATATCGTCTTTCTCGATCCCCCCTACCGGTGGGGCCCATATCGGGAGCTGCTCGAAATCCTGGCGCGAACCGGAATTGCCACCGCCGAATCCCGCGTGGTGATGGAGCATCACAGCAAAGCGCCGGTTCCCGAATCGGGTGACGGTTTCCTGCGCGTGCGCCAGGTCCGACAAAGCGACAAGTGCCTGAGTTTTTACCGGATTGGGGCTGTTGCAGCCGCGGATTGCCTGAATCCATAATCGGATCCGTGTCGGTCCGTGTTCATCCGTGTCCTGAGTTGTTTTGTCGCCCTTTCTTCGCAAGTGCCGCGGGTCAGGGCAAATCCGGAATGGACCTGTCCTCCATAATGGCCAGGACATCGGCCAGGCGGTGGCAGAGCTGCTGCGCTTCGCCGCGAAACCTGGTGCCGGCAATCGGGAGCGGCTGCTTCAGCAGCGACAGTGCCTGATACCAGTCGGCTTGCCTCCCCTGGTTTTTCTGGCGATGCCGGCGAATCTCCCGCACACACCTGCGCATGCGATCTTCCATGTCCAGGTAATAGTGCCATCGTTCCCTGGGCGTGACTTTGTTCTCCGCGGCGATGGCTACCGCCAGCCGGGTGCGGGCAGTTTCCATCGCATGCAGAAACTCACGGTAGAGGCGATAATCCATCCCCCGGACCGGCTCCCCCGCGATCACGGCTCCTCCGATTCAAATTCCCTGAAATAGCGGCCCGCGCACGGAAACAATACGGGCGCGGCGAATGTCACATCCTATCTAACCGTCCGGGGGAGGTTTGAGCCAAGAAATTATGATTCCCGACGATGTCAAAGACCTGGAATTGTCGAACCTGATTGAATTCCTCATGCTGCGCCACCGGGAGAGATGGCTTCGGTTCGCGCAACGAGTGGTGCGGGACCGGGCGGACGCGGAAGATGTACTGCAGGAGGCGGCACTAAAAATGCTGATGCGCAACCGCAGTTTCTGCTCGCGAGACCAGGCCCGGATGTATCTTGGGCGTATCATCAGCAACACGGCCATCGAGATTTACCATATGCGGAGGCGCCAACGCCGGCGGCAGCGCCCACTGCACGAACATCTGTTGGCGGCGTCGCGCCATGGGGATCCGGAACGGTTGCTGTGGGATATGGAGGGGTGGCAGACTCATGCCCACATGCTGGAACTGCTGGGGAAAGGGCTGGCGAGCCTCCCGCCCAAACAGTATGAGGCGGTGCGCATGACGGTGCTGGACCCGTCTCTCGCTTCGATCCGTGATGCCGGCGCCGAACACGACATTCCCTACTCCACCTTGAGGCATCGCAGCCTGCAGGGGTTGAGACAGCTGCGACGTTATTTGCACCGGGCCCTGCGCACCCCGGCCTTAATTGCAGCCATGGGCTCGGGTACAACCGGAGGTGGGAGTCAGTAGCCTGAATTGGGGCAAAAAGCAAAAAAAACGCCACGGATTGCACGGATTGCACAGATTCAAAAATTCTTGCGGGGCCCACACTCTTCTCCACCCTGGCTCTCGAGCGCTTGCAACCGGAAACGGGGGGCAGCAGCTTGCCGCCGCTTTCGGTGTGAATTGGGGCAAAAAGCAAAAAAACGCCACGGATTGCACGGATTACACAGATTCAAAAATTCTTGCGGGGCCCACAATCTTCTCCACCCTGGCTCTCGAGCGCTTGCAACCGGAAGCGGGGGCAGCAGCTTGCCGTCACTTTCGGTGTGAATTGGGGCAAAAAGCAAAAAAACGCCACGGATTGCACGGATTACACAGATTCAAAAATTCTTGCGGATCATATGATTGAACTGGAGCTGCCTGACGCCGAAGTTGAGGAGCGGCGCCAGCCGGAACTTCGCGGCGGCCCATGTAATTAATCCAGAGTTTTTTGACAAATCTGTGGAATCCGTGAAATCCGTGGCGTTTTTGTTTTGATTTCCCCCGGAGGGACTCTCAGTCCCAATTACGCCCCATGGGCTCGGAATTCTTGATCTGATGCGTGACTACCCCATATAATAGCGCTTTATATCCATGGCCGGTTGTTTTTGCGCCTGTTGACAGCGGACTTCGATGAAAATACGTGCGGTCTATCCCGGCACCTTTGATCCTGTGACTAATGGGCACCTGGACCTGATCCAACGTTGCGCAGCCCTGTTTGACGATGTGGTGGTTGCCATCCTGCGCAACACCGACAAGGTCCCCTTGTTTACGCCCGAGGAACGGGTCAAGATGCTGGAAAGCGTGGTCCGGAGACTGCGGAACGTCTCTGTGACCATATTCGACGGCCTGCTGGTCGACTACGTGGAGCAAATCAAAGCTTCGGTGATCGTACGCGGCATTCGGGCGGTTTCCGATTATGAATACGAACTGCAGATGGCTCTCATGAACCGGCGGCTCTCATCCAAGGTGGAAACAGTATTCCTGCTGCCCGCGGAAGCTTACTCGTACCTGAGTTCGCGGCTGGTCCGGGAGATTTCGGCCCTCGGAGGCTCGGTCCACGGGCTGGTTCCTCCGATCGTCGAACGGCGGTTAAAACTCCGGCACGACCGTTAGGACCGTAAACGCTGAAGTATCAGGTATAAACGGGGAGTGCTGAGGAGATCGATGTGCCTTTAAATCTTGGCTTTCTGCGGGACTATGCGCTTTCGGAGCGCCGGTTTCTTTTTGTATGTGCGCTCGGCGTAATTCTCCCTTTGGTAGCAGTAGCCGGATATCGGGCTCTGGACCCCGGTAAACCCCGCCTTCCCGCGCCCGTGGTCGAGCCGGCGCCAGAGTCGAACAAGCCGGATAAGCCTGCCTTTGCCGAGTTTACCGACACATTCCGCAAAAACGAGACGATCACGGAAGCCCTGGTGCGCCACGGGCTCACGAAGCAGCAGGTGTTCGAACTGGTGCAGGTCACGCGACCGGTTTATGCCCTGAGAAAGGTAATTGCCGGGAGGGAGTTTGCCGGCAATCTGTATGCCAACGGCGATTTCCACGAATTCCGCTACCGCGTTGATGACGACCGCTACCTTACCGTTTATCGGGACGGCGACACTTTCGTGCCGTTGCTCAAAAACTTCAAATATGAAGTCCGCACCGAGCCGGTCACGGCGGTGATTGACGATTCGCTTTATCTGGCGGTCACCGGGAGTGGGGAGCAGCCGCAGCTGGGCGTGGATCTGGCCGATATTTTCGCCTGGGATGTGGATTTCTATACCGATATTCAGAAGGGGGACTCGTTCCGGGTGCTGCTGGAGAAGAAGTATCTGGACGGGCAGTTCGTCAGATACGGCAGCATTCTGGCCGTCGATCTGATCGTCAAGAACAAGCGTTTTTCCGCTTTCCGTTTCCAGAATGAGTATTACGAGCCGGGCGGCAAGTCGCTGAAAAAATCATTGCTCAAATCACCCCTGCAGTACACCCGGATTTCCTCGCGCTTCTCGGCCGCGAGAATGCACCCGATCCTGAGGATCGTGCGGCCGCACCTGGGCATCGACTACGCGGCGCCAACCGGCACGCCGGTGGTAGCCGTGGCTTCCGGACGCGTGGTGTCGGCAGGTGTGGACGGCGGCTACGGCAGGAGTGTCCGCGTGCGCCACAACGACGGCCTGGAATCCGTTTACTCGCACCTGTCCAGCATCGCGGTTCGGGCCGGGACGCAGGTTAAACAGGGGGAATTGATCGGCCGCGTCGGATCTACCGGGCTGGCGACCGGACCCCATCTCGATTTCCGCCTGCTGGAGCGCGGGAAATACATCAACCCGACCAAGAAAGTGCTCCCGGCGGCTCCGCCGGTAGCCGCATCGCAGTTCGCTCATTTTGCCGCGCAGCGCGACGATTTGCGCCGCCGGCTCGACCTGATTCCGATCGGCGCCGATTTGGCCCAATCCGCGGCGAACGCAGCCAATGGAGGACGATCATGGAAGTGACTTTCCGAAGTTTCCGGCTGTTGGCGACCGTTGCCGTTGCCTGGTTCTGTCTCGCCCTGCCCGCGCAGGCACAGGACTTGACGGTGTTCGTGGGCGGACTCCTTCCCGGTTCGGTGAAGACCAACGACTTGCCCACCTCGCTGGACAATTCCCCGGTATATGGCGTCCGGGTCAGCAACGGTTTTGCCGCGTGGCTGAAACTCGAATACACCTTTGCCTTCAGCAACGATCTCCTGTTTCCGAGCGGCGCCTCCGATGTTACGGGCGCGCGGGGCGTAATCGTGAATGCCAATCTTCTGGTGAACATTCCGGTCGGCAGAATCGTTCCCTACGTGACGGCCGGAGTCGGGCTGATTTCACAATTCGGCTCCGACAACCTCCCGGTTGGGACCAAGTTCGCCGGCAATTATGGCGGCGGCATCAAGCTCCCGAAGTTGGCCGGCCCGATCGGCATTCGCATCGATGGCCGCGGGTATACGGCCACCAGGGTATTTTCCCGGGCTCTGAACATGTTCGAACTCAGCGGAGGATTGCTGGTCACTTTTTGAGCCCTGCCGCCGATTGGCCCTGTCGCGCGGCCCGGTCCTGGAAGCCATAAACCGCGAAAGCCGGTGATCCATCTGAGCCCGCTTTTCTCACCAGATTTCGTAGCGAGGCTGCGCAGACGGGTATGGATACAAGGCGCGCGACCGGAGGGTGCCGCAGGCGTACTTGACGGCACGTCGGGGCGCCCGACCGAGCGCAACGATGTAGACATGCCCGGATCCGCCGCCGCAGTAGAAGGCTGGTGAGAAATGCGGGCCATGTCGACGTCAGCTTCCGGTTGAGACCGCCAGGCGGTCTTGAGTCCAACTGCGATTCAGCGCCATCCGGATTGCAGATTGGCCCCATATTGATCTTGATCCTGTCAAGGCCCATCCCCATGCTTTGGGCCGGAGTTGCGCAGTCATGTTTCGAATCGCGATCGTCGGCCGCCCGAATGTCGGTAAATCCACCCTCTTTAATCGCATGTGCGGACGCCGCAAGGCCATTGTCGGCGACGAGCCGGGTATCACCCGCGATCGCATCTACGGCACCGTGCGCTGGGGCGGCAAGGTTTTTGAAATCCTGGACACCGGCGGCATGGTTCCGGACGTGCCCGACGTTATCCCAGCCAAGATTCTGGAACAGGTTGAGAAGGCAATCCGTGAATCCGATCTGCTCCTGATGGTCGTGGACGGCCGCGCCGGGGTGACGACCCTGGACGAGCAGCTCCTTCCCATCATCCGCCGGGCAGGGAAGCCGATGTGGGTGGTGGTGAACAAAATGGATACTCCGGAAATCGAGATTCAAGCCTCCGCTTTTTATGCTTTTGGCGCGCAGGAGCTGTTTGCCATTTCAGCCGAACATGGGCGGGGGGTCGGCGAGATTCTGGATCGGATTGCGGACCTGGCCGGGGAACCGGCCGCGGAGCCGGAAGGGGAACCGGAAGAGGAGATCGCCGTCGCGGTCATTGGCCGTCCGAACGTGGGAAAATCCTCCCTGGTAAACCGCATGCTCGGCGTCGAGCGGGCGATTGTCAGCGAGATCCCGGGGACCACTCGCGATGCCGTGGACACGCTGCTGATCCGGGACGGCGTGCGTTACCGGATCATCGATACCGCGGGCATACGGCGCAAGGGGAGGACGGAGGAACGGACGGAAAAGATCAGCGTCATCATGGCGCGCAAAAATCTGGTGCGCGCCGATGTGGCCCTCCTCCTCCTGGACGCCGAGGAGGGGGTGACCAAACTCGATGCCGCCATCGGCGGCTACGCCGAAGAAGCAGGCTGTTCGGTTATCATCGTGGCCAACAAGTGGGACCTGATCGAAAAAGACCTGAATACGGTCAACGAATTTACGGATTCCATCCGGCAGCGGATGAAGTACCTGGGCTATGCCCCGGTGTTGACCATTTCCGCGCTTACCGGCCAGCGGGTTTCCCGGTTGTTTGAGATGATCGGGAGGGCTGCGAAGGGACGCCGGTTACACATTCCGACGGGGCTGCTCAATAACATTTTCGCTCCGGACCTGGCCGAAAAGTGGACCAGCAACAATCCGGGGCAGAGATTGAACCTTCGTTACATTACCCAGGCGCGGTGCACTCCGCCCACTTTCGTGGTTTTTACCGCGAGTCGCGATCCCATGCACTTCTCGACTGAACGCTTTCTGATAAACCAGCTCCGGGAACGGTTCGATTTTCATGGCACCCCGATCCGTATCCGGCAGCGCACCAAGCCCCCACGCAAGGAATAGCCCGCATCCTTCATGAACGTTGTCCGCAAGAGGTAACTGTTCGGCTACTTCAAAAGCTGCTACGGATTCCACGGATTGCAGGGATTCAGATGCCCAGGGCACCGGGAGTGATGGCGAAGTTCTGGTGAACGCAGTATGATCGGTATGTTGACACACATGGGGAGCATCACTAGTATTATTGAGGCGGGCACATCCCGGCGGCATCCAACGCGGATCGGCGATTTCCAGAACCGGAACCATGAATAAAAACGATCTGGGCAGGGCTATCCACGACGTTCACGGCGGCATGTCTTTTGCCGATGCGGTCAAGATTGTGGATCTGCTGCTCGACATCATCAAGCGACGGCTGGCCCGGGGAGAAAAAGTGGTGATCAGCGGTTTCGGCTCTTTTCGGGTCGTCGCCCGGAAAAACCGGAAAGGAGTCAATCCCAAGACCGGGGATGTCATGATCATATCCGGCAGGAAAGCGGTCACTTTCCGGCCTTCCAAATATCTGAAGACGCTCTGACCATCATGCAATTCGTGACCAGCAAACTGTATTATCGGATCGGGGAAGTCTGCGACATTCTCGGGGTGGAGGCGCACGTATTGCGCTATTGGGAATCCGAATTCCCCAGCCTGACTCCTCCCAAGAACAAGGCGGGGCAGCGCACCTATCGCCCCAAGGACATCGAACTTCTACTGCAAATCAGGAAACTCCTTTATGAGGATGGGTTTACGATAGCCGGAGCGCGCAAGCAGCTGGCGCGCCGCACAGGCCCGGAATCGACCCCGAAGCCCGGGCCCGGCAAGGCGGCACCTGTTAGCTCCCCCAAACCTGCCCCGGTCCACAAGCTCAACCAAGTCCGGGAGGAACTCGAGAATATATTGACATTGCTTGAGCGTGAGTGATACTTTTGCTTCTGGCGGTCGGGACGTAGCGCAGCCTGGTAGCGCACACGCTTGGGGTGCGTGTGGTCGGTGGTTCAAATCCACTCGTCCCGACCAAATCTATTTATTGTGGCCCTGATTCTCCTTACCAACGACGACGGCATTGACGCGGAAGGCTTGCGCACACTCGAAAATTGCCTCGAGGGCCTGGCCGAACTGGTTATAGTTGCGCCTGACCAGGAACGAAGTGCCGTCAGCCACAGCATTACGGTTCGATCCGCCCTGGAAACCACGCAGCGAGACGGCAACCACTATACCGTTGACGGCACTCCCGCCGATTGTGTTATCCATGCCCTGTCGAATATCCTGACCGTGCGCCCGGATCTGGTCATATCGGGAATCAATCACGGTGCCAACCTCGGCGACGACATCATGTATTCCGGGACGGTGGCGGGGGCGCGCGAGGCTTCGCGGCGGGGACTGGCGGCGCTGGCGATATCGCAGGCTTATGACGATCGTCCGATCCGTTTTCACCGGGGGGCGAAGTTTATCAAGCTCCTGGTCAAGACTATGCTGGCGCACCAGGCGGATGGGGGTATCTGTCTCAACGTGAATATCCCGGTGCGCCGGATACGGGGGGTGAAGATCACCCGGCAAGGGTGCTCCCTTCACTACCCGCACTTCAACTCTCTCGACCACAACGGGATCGCGGGGAGCGGAGATCCGGAAAGTGCCGAGGATCCGGTGCGGTCCGCGCTGCCCCAGGATTTCCGGGCGGTAATGGATCAGTATGTTTCGGTGACACCGCTGCAGCGCGATCAGACCGATTATGCCCTGGCGGACCGCTTCCGCAAAGATCCCCCGCGTCTGTTCCGCCGCCTGAGGGTCCCAGGAATTGGGTTGATCGGCTGAATGATTTAAGCTAGCATTTCGCACTGACTTTGGACGGGGCGTGGCGCAGTTTGGTAGCGCGTACGGTTCGGGACCGTAAGGTCGGAGGTTCGAATCCTCTCGCCCCGACCACCTCCTCTAGAAATTAAATCATTTAAAATCAACTACTTAGAGCTGGCAAGGGCAAAAAACGGCCTCCGTGTGGGGTGGCTTGTGTAATAACAGAAAATCAACTGTGCGTTTGCGCCGCCACAGCGCGTATTTTCAGGGCAGTGCGTGATACTGGTTCGATCGAAATCAAGCTGCATGACTGCGTTTTGGCTTTTCGATCAGCGCCAGACTCAGCTTGAGCCCGAGGGGACTCAGGATGCGGTTAATCGTTTCCTGCGTGGGGTTATGGCGCGGATGGATGGCTCGCAAGAGATTCGGACTTTCCATGCCGATCTTCGCGGCGAATTCCTTGACTCCCGTAGCGCGCACGACCTTGCCGAGCGCATGCTGCAGCGGAATGCCCTCTTCGATTGCGGCCATGAGAAATTCCCGGGCGAATTCCCGGTTCCGAAGATCCTCGGCCAGTCCCTTGTTCCAATCCTTAGTGCGCCTTGCCATGATGCGTCGCCTCCAGATGTTCCTGCCAAAGCTGCCGTGCCTTTCGGATATCTCTTGCCTGGGATGATTTGTCGCCGCCAAGGAGTAGCAGAACGATGGAAAGGCCTTCTTTCCCGAAATAAACTCGATACCCCGGGCCGAACATAACACGGGCTTCCCACACTCCTCAGCCAACGGATTTATGATCACCGAGGTTGCCCATCTCAAATCGCAAAATCCTCGCCTGGATTCGAGCTTTGACACGGATGTCAAGACCGTTAAGCCATTCGCGGAAGTAGCTTATGCCATCGGCTGAGAGATATTCCTTTGCGGTCAGCTTCATCGGATATCTAACTTATCATATATGATAATATTTGGCAATCAGTGATTCTGACTGGGATTCCACGCGGCTTGCCGGCGGAAAATCGTCTGGCGCGCCAGATCGTGTCGTATGATATCGTCGCGTTTTTTGCGAGCCTATGGGAGGGTGAAGCATATCGCGCGTGACCCAGCGGGATAGAAGCCCAACGGACCCGAATGCACTCTGAGCGTGTGAGTCAGTGGGTGTTATGCGGCGCGTTAAACCGGGCGATCGGCGGCGGTCGCGTATGGAGCTCCAGGCAGTCCAGGATCTTGCGGATCGCCTCCGGCGGGTTGATCGCCGCCAGGATCCTCATGCGCCCACCGCATCGATCGCATTCCAAAACGTCGATCGAAAATGTCCTCTTCATCAGCAGCCGGTATAATCGACGGCACCCTGTTTCGCTGTGTCGCCCGGGCAGGAAAAGTCAGTCGGGCACGTCGTAATAAAATACGCGGTTACGCTCGGCGTTCCGAAACTCGTGCCTCACGATCTGAGGCGCTCCTGCGCCAGATTTTGCCACGCTGCGGGCGGCGAGCTGGAGAAAATCCAGTTTCTGCTCGGCCACGTATCCGTTCAAACGACGGAAAAATACTTGGGGTGCAAACAACGCCACTGGGGTGCGGTAAACGACCGGATTGGAATTGAGCCACTGTGATCGTTTCGATTCCGGCCACGAAGGGACGCGGCGTACCGTAGACTGTCAGGATTAGGCGTACAAGACGTTGAGCACTGGGGGCATTGCCGCTTCTTCAGGGAGGTGAACATCATGGCCGCAGGCGATCCGCAGCGAGTGTGGTTTCCTGAGATGATCGAAAAGTTGCGGGCCGAGTGGCGCCTTGAAATGTCATTTGAAAGCCTGATCGCGTTGCGCGACTCGCTGGATTCCATGCTCCACAGGATTCGTGAGGCCGGCGGCATCCGCCCTCCCATCATCACCTGTCGGTCCTGTGGGTACACAGGACCAGCGGGGGAACCGAGGGTCAGTGTCCGCGCCATGATCCTCTCTTTGGAACGCTTCGGAATTGCTGGACCGGACCAAATGAAAACGTTGGACCGCGGATGGGCCAGCTACCGGAAAAAGAACCGGCTTGATCTGTTTGGCAAAGTTGCGGAGGAAGACGCCGCTGGAGAGTCGTGCGGGCATCCAAGTTTCCGGTAAACCGACTTAGGAGTTAGCACGAGTACGAGGCAATAAATCTGTATAATTTCAGTAAGATGCCGTGATTTTAATGCGACGCTACTGCAACTCTCAGATTTATTGGGTCATGTGCATATTCAGCAGGCCTGCTTTGCGGTACAATGCCACCGGGAGAAGAAAGCCATGATCAAAACGGTTGAGGCCTTGGTCGATGATAAGGGAAGGGTGACACTGCTGCAGCCCGTTCATCTTGGTTCGATCCGCAGAGCTCTTGTCGTTATTCTCGATGAGCCCGAAGGTTTGGATGACGAAACGGCGCTGCTCAGTGAGCCTGCTTTGTCAGACTGGGGCCGACCCGAGGAGGATGCTGCATGGTCTCACCTGCAGTCGGCAAAATAATTCTCGTTCCATTCCCATTCTCTGATTTGTCCAAATCTAAAATGCGACCAGCGGTGGTACTAGCAGACGCAGGTCGCGGTGACTGGGTCTTGTGCCAAATCACAAGCAACCCATATGGGGATCCGAATGCGCTCGTGATCAAGGATGAGAACTTTGCAAAGGTTCACTGCGAATCACCAGCTTTGCTCGTCCTGGGAAACTATTTACGGCAAGCTCCAGCCCGATGCTCGGTGAAATCGGCATGCTCAAGGAAGAAATAGCTCAACAAATCATCGATACTCTCATCGAATTGTTACGCCACGACGCAGGAAAGAGTGAGCCCGAACGGGATCCAACGAGCCGATAGTCAGCTGTTCAATAGGGGATTTTTCCGGTTTGGCAACTACAGCCCAAACCAGATAAAAAGCATATTACGGTTTGGGAAACCTACTTTGCTGAACTTGGACCTGAAGCACTATTTGACTGTGAAAGAAATTTCATCAGACTTGAGGTTCATTATTTCGCGGTATTCCGGCGCGGGTTTTGTTGGCGTTGAGTGGATTGGGGTCCATCTGAATTCAGCGTGCAAGTGATAATTGCCGGGGCGCAGCGTTCCGGTCCATTTGCCATTCCCTGAAAAGGGCTGCCATCCAGCCAATTCTTCCAGGCCGAACTTGATGGAGTGCTCTCCTCCGGCCTTGAGTCTGACAATATCGTTGGCCATATTGCCGGGTGCTTTGTCGCCTCCGCCAACACGGAGTTCATGGGACATACCTTGCGCGTTGCTCAAGATTAAGAAAATATTGACGGGATACTCTCTGCCGTTCCGGAGATTGTAACCCAAACTCAGGGAAACATCGGCTGGCCCGGCATTCCTGAACGTCACATTGAAAGCCCAATTTTCAGCGGACCACTGGGGTGGTATCGGAGAAACCGTCAAAACAATCCTCCCATCGGCGGCTTCTTGAGTAGTTCCGGATATAGCCATTCGAGTTGGCAATATGGCCACTAGAAAAAGCAGCCAGATAGAACAGATATCTTTTGAGCTGATCATGTGTTCTCAAATGCCCCGATTTGTTAGACCTTGACCTCGCGCGAAAGTTCCAGTTTATCACCATTCTGTTTCAAAAACGGAAGACATGGGCGGATTACGGCCTACCCGGACATTGGCAAGGCAGGCGAAGGAACGGCTGGGCGGCCTCAAGGCACGTAACGACGCGTAATTCCGATCCCTGTGGCAGTCTGACAAGTTCGATTCCAGGCGACGGCGGGATTTTTAGCCGAGTTGCCCGGCGAGCTTCTTCAGCTCGCTTCGATAGCGTTTGAACGCCAGTCGCCCGAGGGGCGTCAGCCTGCACACCGTGTGCTGAATCTTGCCAACAAAGCCCTTTTCTATGGCGATGTAGCCACTCCCCTCGAGACGCGCAAGATGGCTTTGCAGGTTGCCCTTGGTCAAGCCCGACTCCCGCAGCAGGAAGAGGAAGTCCGCCTCCTCGGCGCTGTAGAGGAGAGCCATTACCGCCAGGCGCGCCGGTTCGTGGATGATTCGATCCAACTCGACTGCTTGCTTCGCTAGCGACTTCACGGCTGGTCCTCCGTAGCCAGCGGCTGGCGCATAAGGTGCCGAAGCGCGATAAGGCCGCCGACGAGACAGAACACGCTCACGGAACACATGACAGCTATAGCGCCGAGCCACCCTGGTAACGTCCATCCGGCGACCAGTCCGGATGCCAGCGTCAGGAGTGCATAGATCAGGAGTCGCCGGACTCTCAGCCGTATCCACCACGCAAAATTGCCCGCTGCCAGCAGCGAGCCGATGAATACCGGCAGCAACGACCGGATTTGTGATGATGATCGGGTCAAGGCAACGATGGTCAGGAAGCTCACGACGCCACCGAGGATCATGGCGATCACGGGTCTTCCCACTATTGGCGGCGCCCACTTGACATACCCGATTCGAGGGTGGACCCATCGCGCCCGCAGCCTCCGTGTGATTGTCGCAGAGAGGAACACGGCCACTAGAAAGAGGGCTAGCCAGGACCATCTTGCCCATTCCGGCAATCCCGCCCCCCACAGCTCAAGTGCTACGCTGACCCCTCCCCACAACAGGAACACGATTCCAAACTGGATCTCGTTCAGCCCGTCCATTGATTGTTGGGCCGGCCGCTTTAGCATGTCGTCGATCAATTTTTTCATCATCATCTTCTCCTCTCCTATGTCAGATGAGTCTGTATTGCAGACTAGTCTTCCATAATCATCATGTGCGGTCAACTGATTTCCGAACCGGCCGCTCTTGACACAGATTGTGGGAAGTTGAAGTCAGTCGGCTGATAATCCGCCACCTGGAGGTATAACGGCCCGTTCGTAGAAGTGAAGCTTTCAACTCCTTGGAATCGAAAGAATCGAATCGGCTCCATTTCCGGGTGCCGGACAAAAGCGAGCTGTCCTCTGTGGGAATGCTGCACGATTCTTGCGTCTGGTTCCGAAGGTTTGCGAATAGTCGCCAATTCGCGCCGCTGGATGACCAGTCATCACCTGTGCTGAAAAGGGGGAGAGCCAGCCATTCCGGGGACCATGATCTCCTGGTTCTGAGCCATTAGTCGGACAAGATATTGTTATTACATTTCTCATAGCAATCAATTGCAGGTGAACACACAGATTTCTTCCGGCATTGTGGCAAAGAACCAGAGCAAAGCGGGGGACGGGTGAATGTTCTCTTTTTCGATTACGGGAGCTCGAGCTCTGCCAGCGCTTCCCGGTATGGAAGGACGAGCACACCGTTTTCAAGAAGCTGCCTTTGTTCGCCGCCGTAGACCAGCCATTTCCTGACCGGTTTATACCGGCCGACCGTTTCGACGAGCGAGGACAATCCCCGGGTGTCGGCCCGCGCAATGCCCCGGCCGGCTTTGATCTCGATACCGAGGATGTCGTCTTCCCGCTCGATCACCAGATCGACCTCAGCCCCTGCCTCCGTACGATAGGACGAGATGCGCCAGCCGTGGCGCAAAGCGCGGTTCAGGTAGATGATCTGAAGGATCATCCATTGTTCAAACACGGCGCCTCTCTGGTCCGGCGCCACCGGCCGGCGATGAATGCCGAGCACCGCGTTCCGGACTCCGACGTCAAAAAGCAGGAACTTGTCCCGTTGCGACAGGCGGCGTGAGAGTCACCCGCGCGGTGCGAAGGCAGGGAGCCGGAACATGAGCAGGGTGTCCTCGAGCAACGCTACATACCTGCGAATCCTCTCCTTCGGTATCCCGGTGTCGGAACTGATTTTCGTCTAGTTAAGCCATTGCCCGCTCAGAATGGCCGCCAGATCGAGAAAGCGGGCGTAATCCCCGAGGTTTCTGCAATAAGGTAGGGGTGTGCCAAAAGGCGCATCCGGTTGCGCGGTTCCGGTGTATAATGCGTCTCGAATTGAGGCGCAAACGTCGTAGTCAACATATTGCTTCTTATCAGAACCTGAGGAAGGACACGCACGGTGTGCGGCGCCGGTCGGATCCACAAGCCTCGCCGCGGATGAGGCAGCTTATCCCCCCTATCCATTCAAGCGGGCCTCAACCCGCATTTTTCAAGAAGCAGGACATCGCAGGACACGGATGAACATGGATCGAATCCGTGTGCAGGGCTTTTGCGCCCGCAAAAGCGCTGTCCGTGTTCCTCCGTGTCCCAAAAACCTTATTCGCCAGACGATCAGGTGAGTGGCGTCACATACTTTCACGGACGTCCCGGGTAGCCTGTGGAGGCTTGTCATGGAGGTGGCGCCTTGTGCGAAAAACCGGCAGTCCGAACCTGGTCCGCGCTAATTACAGCAGCGGTTCTTATTATCGTTGGCTACGGCATTGCGGCGCCTGCCTTGATTCCTCAGGCTGACTACGATTTGAACCATGACGGCGCAACCAATGTCCTGGACCTTCAGATCGAGGTGAACTCCATTCTTTCCGGAATCCAGTCTCCAGGCGGCGATTTCAACGGCGACGGCGGCCTGAATGTCCTCGACCTGCAGTTGCTGGTTAACCGCATCCTGGAGATTCCCGATCCGAACGGCGGTCCACCCCGAATTGAAGGATGTCAGATCTTTCCGGCCGACAATCCGTGGAATCGCGATATTTCCGGCGACCCTGTGGATGACAATTCGGACGTTTACATCGCCCACATGAACGGCGGCTCCAGGTTTCTGCATCCGGACTTCGGATCCAATCCGACCTACGGCATTCCCTATGTCGTGGTATCGGGCACGCAGCCCAAGGTGCCCGTAAGCTTCTACTACGCGGATGAGAGCGATCCGGGCCCCTATCCGATTCCTCCTGACGCTCCGGTAGAGGGCGGCGCCACCTCGACGGGTGACCGGCATGTGCTGGTCCTCGACAAGGATAACGGTCTGCTCTATGAGACCTATGATTCGCATTACATTGGGCCCGGCTGGGAGTGCGGCTCCGGCGCCGTATTCGACCTGAATTCCAACCGCCTGCGTCCTGATTACTGGACCTCAGCCGACGCCGCCGGCCTCCCGATTCTTCCCGGACTGATCCGGTATGATGAGATCTCCGCCGGCGAGATTCGCCACGCCATCCGCTTTACGGTGCAGTCGACGCAGAGGGCGTTCATCCATCCCGCGACTCACTATGCCAGCAGCAATACGGATCCGGCGGCTCCACCGATGGGCTTGCGGGTCCGCCTCAAGGCCGACTACGACATCGCCCGGTTCACCGGTGCCTCGAAGGTGATCCTGACCGCCATGAAGAATTACGGGATGATCCTCGCCGATAACGGGTCCGATTGGTTCTTCACCGGCGCAACCGATACCCGCTGGAACGACTCCGACCTTAACCAGCTCAAAACCGTTCCGGGAAACGCCTTCGAAGCGGTATTCTCCGGCCCGATCATCCGCTGAGCCACGATACGGCAGAGTTGTATCCCCGACCGATGAGTCTCGCGAAGCGCCCCGGCTCACAACAGGAGCGCGTGGCGCCGAGCCCTCGCGACCGGCAATAGGTTATTGCATGAATCCGGTGATCTGTAATCGGTGTTTTTCCGTGTTCATTCGTGTCCTCAGATGCTGGGAAGCCTTTCCGACGAATAAATCATGGCAACCCTTTTTTCCTCTAATGGAACGGATAAATCCTGGATTAAGATGCACCTGCTACTGATATTGCCCAACAGGAGGTACTCTATGCAGCGGCGGTCACTCAGCTTTGTCCTGGTTCTGTCGGCCATTATCTTGCTGCACGCGGCGGGGCTCACCCAGACGGGGGTGCCGCCCGCGGATCTCGTGCTTACGAACGGCGTCGTCCTGACCGTGGACGAGAAGGATTCGGTCGCGGAGGCACTTGCCGTGACCTCGGGCAAAATCATCTTCGTCGGCAGGAGCGCGGATGCCCGGAAGCACATCGGCCCAAGCACCCAGGTGATCGATCTCCGCGGCCGGACCGCCACCCCGGGCCTTATTGACGCGCATTGCCATTTTTCTGAAACCGCGGATCAGCTCAATCTGGGCGATCCGTCGATACGGAGCATTGCGGACGTAATCGCGAAGGTGAAGGCCTGGGCGGAAAGGCTGCCGCCCGGACAGTGGGTGCGCGGCACGGGCTGGGACGAAGGCAAGCTTGCCGAACGACGCTACATCACGGCGGCGGACCTCGACAAGGCCGCTCCGGATCATCCCGTCTACCTGACCCACACCACCGGCCATTACGGCGTCGCCAATTCGCTCGCCCTGAAATTGTCCGGGGTAACAAAGGACACCGCCGATCCGCCGGGCGGGACCATCGATCGCGACAAAGACGGTAATCCGACCGGTGTCATGAAAGAGCGCGCCACGGGCCTGATCCGCGCTTCGGGCGGCAGCCGCGGCGGTGCCGCAGGAGCGGGCCAGGGGCAGCGCGACAACATTCTGCGCATCATGCAGGGTTTCAATCGCGAAGGCATGACCGCGGTCAAGGATCCTTCCATCAACCCGGGAAAGTGGGCCGCATACAGGCAGCTGCTCGACGAGGGGAAATTCACCGTGCGCGTATGCACGCTCTGGCTGGGCGGTGCGACGCTCGACTCCGTGCAGCGCACGATCACGCAGTTAAAAGAGCTGCCGCGTCCGCCGCAATCCCTCGGCGACGGCCTGCTGATGGCCGGCGGAGTGAAACTGTACATCGACGGCAGCGGCGGGGCGCGCACCGGCTGGACCTACGAGGACTGGAACCAGGATCTCAAAGGAACGGACAAGGGCAACCGGGGGTATCCGGCCAACGGCGAGGGCTACGCGCCGGTTTATCGTCAGCAGGTCCGGCTGGCGACCGAGGCCGGACTCCACGTCGGCACGCACGCCGTCGGCGACCGGGCCATTGACTGGACCGTCGATTCGTATCGGGAAGCGCTCGAGGCCACGCACACCCGGGGGCTGCGCCATTCCATAATCCACGCCAATATCCCTACCGATCATGCGATCGAGGCCATGGCCTATCTGCAGAAAACCTATGATGCCGGCTATCCTGAAGCGCAGGCCCCCTTCATGTGGTGGATCGGCGATACCTATGCCGGCAACTTCGGGCCGGCGCGCAATCCGCGGCTGATGCCGTTTCTGACCTATCTTAAGAAGGGCATCCTTTGGGCCGGCGGATCGGACTTCAGCGTCACCCCTTATGCCGCGCGCTACGGACTCTGGTCGTCGGTCGCGCGCCGGACCTTCGGAGAGACTTACGGGCCGACCCCCTTCGGGACCGCTGAGGCCATTGACATCCGCTGCGCACTCAAGTCCTATACGATCTGGGCGGCACGTCAGCTGTTCCTCGAAAAGCAGATCGGATCGCTCGAAATCGGCAAGGCGGCCGACATCGCCGTCTGGGACAAGAACATGTACAAAGTCCCGACCGCCGGGTTGAAGGACCTCGAGTGCGAGCTGACGCTGCTTGCAGGGAAGATCGTGTACCAGGCAAAGTAGAAACCTTTGCGACCCGCGCCTTATTGCAATGTGTGCGACCAATGCGGCGACGCATCTGCCGGTGATTTCGGGGCTCAGCCACGTATGAGGAGATCAACAAATAGACCGTTATGTGGCGAGCGCGACCTTGCAGGCGACGTTGCTGGGGCTGCTTCTGCTCGGCATAGTCTGGGCCGGGCGCCGCTGGTCTCCTGCATTGCAGCATGCGCTCCTGATGTTGGCCCTATGCAAATTCGTGATCCCGCCAATGCTCTCTCTGCCAACCGGACTGTTCAGCCGCTTCAAGCCGCAGCAATGGTTTGAGTCGACACCGCCGGCGCTATATCGCCCCCATCGTGCAGGGAGTGCTCGGGCCGGCCGGAGAATTCAAGCCGGCTGCGGCTTCAATGCCTGTGGCCCGTGGTACGCCGGGAAGGAATGCGCAACCCGGACGCATCCAAGTTTTGCCTGCACCCTCCTCCCCGAAGCCCGAGCTCTCTGCCAAAGGGGGCCTGATGGTGCTGCATTTTGCGGGGGCTCTGCTGATCCTCGGACTGGCAGCTGTGCAGAGATTCCGGCTGCGCATATTGGCCCTGGGGGCTGCGCCTGTCGAAGATCCGGAACTCGTGGAGATATATGACGAGCTTTGCCGGAACATGAGGCTGTTTCGCAAGCCGCGGCTGCTCCTCACGGGAGATGTATATGCGCCGATGACCTTCGGCACGTGGAAACCCGTTGTCGTGCTGCCGCAAGCTCTGATTGCGGCGCTGCCCCCATCCGGAATCCGGGTGATCCTCGGCCACGAACTGGCGCACAACCGCCGATGGGATCTGTGGTTAAGCTGGCTGCAAATCCCGATCTCGGCACTCTGGTGGTTCAACCCAGCGTACTGGCTTCTCTCCCGCAGGCTTCGCAGCGTCCGGGGTAATTGTTTAGCCAAATCAATGGATGAAGAAGCAAAACGCAAAGACGCAAGGGCGCAAGGACGCAAAGATCGACACTGAGCAACAGGCGTGGGCGCAGCGCTTCGCGCTGGCGCATCCTTGGGCGAGCCGCGCGAGAAAGCGAGGGCAGGGGCTACCATGAGGATTGCGCTTTCTCGCGCGGCTCGCCCAAGGATGCGGCCGAAGGCCGCCCACGCCCGCGAACCGAAAGGAATCTCCTTGCGTCTTTGCGTTCTGCTGTTCAGTATCGGCTAAACAGTTGCCGTCCGGGAAGATTGTTGCGACGACCTTGTGGTGGCCTCGGGCCTGACCTCGCGGGAAGGCTATTGCCGGACGCTGCTGCAGGCGGCGCGTGCGGCCTCACGATATCGAGTTTGAATTCGTGGACAGGACGTTCAACAATTCCTTCATCCTCAATGCCCCTCTGCCCCCCAGCCATCTGCGGATCGATTTCATCCGGCTCTCGGAAGACAAGGTCCTTGTTCCGATAACGATGGAACTGGAAGACCAGGACTTTCAAGAGTGGCAAAAACAAACTCAGTCTGGCCGTGATCATATCGTTGTTTGTGGAGCCGTGACCAACCTGCAGGGGAGGCTTCTCGCGGAGTTCGAGCACATGATAACCACCGCGGACTCGGTCGAGACCCTTGGGCCGGGGACAGCCAGGCGGATCACATGGCAGAAGATCCTCGTCCTGCCGCCGGGACAGGAGTTGGTGCTGCATTGGAGCCTGAAAGACGCCAACAGGAGGGATATCATTCCAGATACCCACCGGTTCCTGGTTCCGAAGTTTACCGGCGAAGAACTGCAGGCGAGCAGCATCATACTGGCAAACTCTGTATATGCCATCCCGCCGAAAGCCCCAGACCCGATGGCCCCTCTCCAACAGATCCAGGACCCCTTTGTCATTGGCGATCTGAAGGTGATGCCGAACGTCAAGGCTGAATATGCAGCTGGGCAGCACCTGATCGCTTATCTCCAGGTTTACAACGCGGCGCCGGTCGGATCCACAAGCTTCGCCGCGGATGAGGCAGCTTATCCCGCCTATCCATACAAAAAGATTTGCCGGTTTGATGTCACGGTGAATGATGCCTTTGGCATGCGCCACTTCAAGGCCGTTGACGATTTTGATCGCCAGCTCGAGAAATTTCCTCTATTCCAAGAGCCGTTCCCCCGAGGCAGTCTGCGAGGGTTTTACCCTCCATAAATTCCATGACAATGAAGCTCTGGTCCTCGTGCTCGTCGACGTCGTAGATTGTGCAGAGGTTGGGATGGTTGAGGGCTGACGCAGCCTGCGCCTCGCGCTGGAATCTCTCGAGAGCCATGGAATCCCGGGAAAGTTCATCAGGCAGGAATTTCAGAGCGACAGTGCGATGGAGCCTGACGTCTTCGGCCTTGAAGACGACCCTTATACCGCCGCCGCCGAGTTTCTCGATAATCCTGTAGTGAGAAAAAACCCGTCCACGCATGGAGAATGCCTCGAATGGGGAAAGGCGCAAATAGAAAGACTGCATCTCAGACCGGCCACATTATAAATGACCCTTGCCTGCAAGGTTAGACTAATCCCCGACTTCAGACTCGACTTTGCCGAGCCGTGGCACACAGCGGCATGCTTGCGCCGGCCGCCCGTTTCGTGTCATTCTGATTCTGCCTTGACAATAGGAAACCATCCTTGTGCTGTCCGGCAGCAATCAAAGGAGCGCCGCTCATGAACCTCATTTCGAGAATCTTCTCTCGCACTCCCAGCATCGAAGACTTGCGCAACAGCCTTAAGGCCATCGATCTGAATCAGAGAAAAAAAAGGCGGGACCTCGCCATTTTGGATGAGAGAAAGCAGGAGAAGACTACAAGGGCCATCGAAGCGAAAAAGGCCGGCCGCCAGGAATTGGTCCGGGACATTTTCCGCGAAATGTCCCAACTCGAAATTGAAACAGGCTACGCCAACACGGATCTGCGGCGTCTATCCCTCGAAAAGAGCGCGCTGAGTTCTTTCCTGAGAAAGATGGAGTTGCTCGAAAAGAACAAGGACCGGAAGGGGCTGAAAGATCTCCTCACCCGCATACAGAAAAGTTGCATACAGAAGGCGATTGATGCGGCCGAAGTGGATGACGACTCTTTCAACAACATGCTTGAAGAGCTCCTGGAAGAGGAAGCAGGAGGCGGGGTCGGGCGGCGCCGGGATGCGGACGATGCCGATTTCGGCGAATTTGAAAAGACCATCGGTGAGATGGCCACCTCCGGGTCCACCGACCAGGTGGAAGCATCTGCTGGGCAGAGCCGTCAATCGCGCCTGATGACCATGGGAGCCGCGTCCGCCGCCTTACGCGCACAGGCCCAAGCCATGCACGCGGATGCCGCGGCTTTGATGTCCAACCCCCATACGGCCGCGGCCGGAGCCGCGCTCGAGGCGCAGGCGACCGCAATGGATGCCCAGGCGGATGCCCTGGAAGCAGCCGAGAAAGAGGAAGAAAGCAGGAAAGCCGCCGAGGAAGCAAGAAGGACCGCCGAGGAAGCGCGAAAAAGAGAAGAAGAAAAGCCTTAATGACCGACGAGGGGAATAGCTGTGAAGCCGTTACTCCCAGGATGTCATATTCCCGCGCAAGAGTATTGTTAAGGGTTCGTGCCCCGAAGGGCGGCAGGCTCGCCAATATCCGACTTCCTATGCCATTCTTACGGCAGAAACTCCGACTGAATACGCTGCCGCAGAATGTAAAGTTATTTTTGCGCGAGCCCCAAGGTCGAGCGAAGAGCGGTAGTTGCAATAAGGTAGGGGTGTGCCAATAGGCGCATCCGGTTGCGCGGTTCCGGTGTACAATGCGTCTCGAATTGAAAGGAGCTTCAGCACCTCGCGCAATTCGGCCTTGTAGTGCGCGCGCATTTCGGGACTGGCCCCGGGTTCCGGGAGCTCGGGATCGATTTCCGCCCGGCGCGAGGTCGTCCGGCGGCTGTCGATATAGAGATGGCGCGCGATCGCAAACAGGTACGCCTTCACGGTCAGCATCCGGATCTTCTCCTCGGAAGTCCACAGCCGAACGAAAGCCTCGGATGTGATGTCCTCGGCCAGGGCCGGGTCGCCCGAGAGATACAGAACGAAGCGATGGACATCCCGGGCGTACCGTGCGTATATCTCTTGAAATTCAGTCATGCGTCCCCAAGCGGCCGCAGGCGCGCCGGCCGCTCCTGAGAAGATCCTGAACAAGTCCTGGCTCCGTATTATGAATGAACCAGGTAGACAACACGGCTTCAATGGTCAGCTGTATATCGTCCGGCCTTTGCGGCCCGGCGCCCCGATCCCCGGATCCTGGCTTCTTGTTCGTCAATCTCTGGTTGCACACAATACGGGGAAATCGCAAAAAAGTTACGGGGTTTCGCGAAATCCTGGTGCGACGAGAAATTGCGCCCACTTCTCCGGAACACGGACAACACGTCCAGGAGACCGGAACACAACACCTTGAGGGTCACCTGCCGGTCGAGCTTTGTATCCTCGGCCCGTCAATCCTCGCCCATTCCACCTGCGCCGGGTTTTTCTGTGATCCGGCAATGCAGGATGCTGATGCCGAACATGGAGAGTCCCTTCACTGGCACCGTGCACACTGCAACCAGGACGATCTGAGTCTGCCGGATTATAGTAAAGTCGGTTACGGCCTGGGCAGCCGAATCCGCAGACCTTGCGCGAGCGACTCGGAGCGAGACTTGCGGTCTCGTGTATGCGCGTGTTGCGTAGGATTGGCTCGGATGTCCGCTGGGAGGTGCGCCAACTTCCGAGCAAGCTGCCGCATCCCAAATATCACGGGAGGGAGAAATGCTTCCGATCCAGCATTTGATTGTGCAGCACCTGCGTGACTGCGAGATTCCATTCGGCCATAAAACCGGCTTGCTGCCCTCCCCTGACAGTGAAGTCGAGACTTTAAGTGTGAGGCATTGTCAGGCCGTCAACCGTTTTAAAATTGTCGAATATCTCTACCAGCTGATAGACAATGTTCGATTGGAGCGACGATTCTTCCGGCCTGCGCCCCATGGTTTCGGGCACACTGAGCAGGTATTGCGACCGAACGTGGCGGAAATTTTCCGTTTCAAAGTACAGGGTCACCTTCACACCCCCGCCCTTTTTGGGGCCCATGCCGCCGGCGCTTCCGGCCACCTGGTACTCGGTTATGCCGACGGGCGACCCGGATTCAAACTTCCAAGTGGAGGTCTTGTCGCAAACCCGCAGGATATAGTCTGCTGAGGAAGCTTCCCGGGACCTGACTGCGAATGGCCGGTACCGCATTATTTCCGGCAGCCGCCAGCCAGTGTCGCAATCGACTGGCTGGATTCCCAGTGAAAGGCTTCCTTACATCGCAAAAACAAGCCGCAAAAATGCGGCTAGCCCTTTTTCTCGGGTTCCACAAGATTGAACTCTTCCGGAATCTGGCTATTAGCGTGGTCCGTCTCCTCCTCCTAGTTTTGCATTTGCGGTTTGGCCCGCGTGATGCCGAGGTGCTTGTCGAACCATTCGAGCTGTCGGTGGACGAGATCGATCTGGTGGTTCGGCTCCTGAATCCCGTGTCCCTCCCGCGGATAGCGCACAAACACGACCTCCAGACCGCGGCGTTGCAGCGCGCGGTAGTACTCCTCGGCCTGAGCGATCGGAACGCGCCGGTCCTGCTCCCCATGCGTGATCATGATCGGCGTCTTGACGCGGTCGACATACGTCATCGGCGAGTACTTGCGGTAGATTTCCGTCGAGGTCCAGGGATAGCCGGCAAAGCCGTACTCCATGAGCCCGGGTATGTCGCTCTGTCCGTGGAAGCTGTACCAGTCGCTGATCCCCGCGTGCCCAATCGCCGCCTTGAAGCGATCCGTCTGCGTAATCGCCCAAAAAGTGGAAAAGCCGCCGTAGCTGCCTCCCATGACGACGAGTTTCGCCGGGTCCGCGATGCCCCGCGAAACCATGGCGTCGACACCAGCCAGATCGTCCTGAAAATCTTTCCCGCCCCAGTCCGCGACATTCGCAATCGTGAACTTGTGGCCGTAACCTGTCGAACCCCTCGGATTGGGTTCCAGAATGGCATACCCGTTCGCCGCGAAAATCTGATTGCGTGAGTTGAAATTCGCGCTGAAGGCGCCGTATGGCCCGCCGTGAATCTGAAGAATCATCGGGTACCGTTTGCCCGCAACATAGTCGAGCGGTTTCGTCAGAACCCCCTCGATATCCCAGCCGTCGGCTCCTTTCCAGCGAACAACTTCGGTATCCGAGATCGCGAAGTCCCTTAATTGCGGGTTGGCATCCGTGATCTTCTGCTCCTTCATTGTGGCGAGAACGACCACCCAGACATCGGGCGGCGTACGCGGATCGTTGATTACGAATGCGACCTTCGTACCGTCGTTCGCAAGATCCCACTGGCCGTGCTGCCGGTTCTCCTTCGTCACCCGGGAAATCGCGCCACCGGCGGTGGGTACGCTGAAAAGGTGCGAGTAAACGCCGGTCGAGCGCGAAAAATAGAGGTTTTCCCCGTCGGGAGAAAAAGTGAGACCTGCGCCTGCAGACTCTTCCAGATCTTTTGTGAGGTCGCGCGGAGTTCCTCCCTCCGCGGAAACCACAAGAATTTCGGACTTCGCGGCCCAGGATTTCGGCTCCGTGTTCGCGACGTACGCGATCCATTTGCCGTCCGGAGACCACTGCGGGTTGCCATCCGACGAGGGATTGGTGGTGAGCTGCCGGGGCTTGCCCCCCTCCGAGGAAACGACGTAAATGTCGGTGCTGCTATCATCGGAAATGTCGGTGTACGCGCTCTCCTGCGCGCCGTTGCGCGAGCTCACGTAAGCGATCCGCTTGCCGTCGGGAGACCATTGCGGCGACGAAACCGTGAACGGGCCCTCCGTGATGCGCTTCTTCTCCCTGCCTTCGAGCGCGATCGACCATAAGTGCGTGTACCTGAAATCGGAGTCGACTACGATCGCATCAAATCTGTCTTTTTTCTTCTTCTCGCGCTCCGCCTTGTCCTTCCATGCGTCCCGCGAGGTGAACACGATACGCTTGGAATCCGGCGACCAGCGAAAGGCGCCCACTCCTTCCTCTTCTTTCGTCAGCTTGTCGGCTTCACCGCCCGTTGGAGAAATCAGCCAGATCTGGTTGCCCTTGTCGCGGTCTGCCAGAAACGAAATCCATTTGCCGTCCGGAGACCATTGCGGTGCCGTCTCCCCTTTCTCGCCGTTGGTCAGTTTCACCGACGTGCCGCCCGAAGCCGGCGCAAGATAGATGTGGGATACCCGCGTGTCGTTTTCCTTGTCCCACTCGGAAAGAGTGTAGGCTACCCACCTGCCGTCCGGCGACCACTGTGGCGCACCTATGGACTTGATCGCGAGACTATCCTCGATGGTCATGTGTTTCGTTCCGGCCGCGGCGAACAGGGTCGCGACCATCAGAAGAAGCACAGCTGGACAACGAGAGAGCATTTTCATAACTCCTCCGAATCGATGGGTTGGGTTGACTCGTTCCGAACTTATCCTCCTTATAAGCACTTCTATCCGGAAGCACAAGGGAAAATCGGGGAGGCAAGGAATCAAAATCCGGGTGGAAGGGAGCAATGGCCAGACGCGGCGGAGCGGTGACCTCGAACGCCAAAGCGGGCTCGGCCCGTGAGAACGGCCGGGCATTTGACACCCCTTGCCAGTCCCCAAACGTACCATCGCCTTCGACATCATGCTTTCCTGAGCTCAGGGGGTTCCCGGGAGACAGCGATTGTTTTTTGCCCTCTCTGACCGGATTCCCTTTCATATCCCCAAACGGCATTTCCGGAACATCGTGTGATAGGATGGCAGCCATTGGCTGGTCATATCGGTCCCACGGAGGGAATTGCCATGAAATGGAAATCGGTTCTGCTTACCTTCTGCGCCCTGGCGCCGTCATTCGCCGCGGCCGCCCTCACCCCCCAAACCCCGGGCACCGTGACCTATGTCCCCAAACACGAGGATCTGGTCTATACCTTTGGCGGGCAACCGGCGAAGATGCACCTGAAGCCCGGCACCACCCTGGTCACCTGGACCGAGGATTGCTACGACGGCGCCGTAAAATCGCCCACTGACATTCCCACCAAGGTCCAGCAGCCCGGGCACGACAATCCGCAGACCGGCCCCTTCCACATCGACGGGGCGGAGCCGGGAGACGCCCTGGCCGTGCACATCGTAGGGCTGGAGCCTGCACGCGACTATGCCGTCAGCAGCAGTTTCCCGGGATTCGGCGCCCTGACGCCGACTGCCTATACGGCCATGCTGCACGAGCCTCTGGAAGAGCGGGTGTGGTTCTACCGGGTTGACAAGTCCAAAAAGACGGTGCGCTTTCAGGCCCTAAAGGGCGGGCACGCGGTGGACATCCCGATGCAGCCGTTCCTGGGCTGTATCGGCGTTGCTCCAGCATCGGGAGAAGTACGCAGCACTGTGGTCCCAGAGGCTTTCGGTGGTAACCTGGACAGCCGGGTGGTCCGCGCCGGTACAACGGTGTACCTGCCGGTCAACGTGCCCGGTGCTCTCCTGGCGTTCGGCGACGGGCACCTTGTGCAGGGGGCCGGCGAGATTATCGGCACCGCGGTCGAATCGGCAATGAACGTAATCCTGAAGGTGGACCTGGTCAAGAACGCCCGCCTGTCAGGGCCGCGCTTCGAGGACGATGACGCGATCATGTCGGCCGGAAGCTACCGCCCCCTCGAAGACGCCGCCCGTATCGCCTACAACGACATGGTGCGGTGGATCGCTTCGATCCATCGGATGGACCTGCAGGACGCCTATGAACTCGTCTCGCAGACCGCGGAAACCGATCTTTCCCAGATTGTCGATCCTAACTACACGGTGGTCGTGAAGGTGCCCAAGAAGTTCCTGCCCGCGGGCGACGTGATGGGAGGCGTGCATCGGAAGCTGCGCGGTCGCCAGGCTCCCTGAGGGACGAGGGACAGGCACCGGTGTCCCCTTGCCGGATGCCCGAAGGTAAGGTGAAAAGTGAGGGGTGATGCCGGTGACTGTACCTCGCCCCTACCGCGCGAGCCGGGCGCCCAGGTATGCGGCCGGGAGGCACACTGGAAGACTGGCGAACCAGAACCAGAGCGGAGGCGGAATCATCAGGTTGTTGGCAATGCCGGCCAGCGTCAAGATTCCGCCGAGAATCAAACCATGGGGAATCGGCGCTCGGCGGCCGATCCGCCCGGCCACCCACCCGCCGGCGAGGCTTCCGATCGCCCACCCGAGGAGTACAACCAGGAAGGCGCCGGCCGGAGCGCCAGCGAGAAGGCGGCGGATCGATTCCCGGTCCGTCATTCCCTCAGCCATCTTCCCTAACTCAGGATACAGGAAGCGGCCATTGAACGATTCCATGATCATCATGACGGCGCTCGCCACCACAAATCCGGCAACCACCGCAAGTATGCTTCGAAACACAGGTCGCATTGGATCTCCCTGCCTGTCTCCTCCCGACCAATCGGCCGCACCAGGCTTTATGGCCTGGGAGCGCATCAATTCCAATATCTTACCCCGGGATCAGTCTCACGTCCTCCGGTAATTCCGTGGGTCTTCTTCGCCCGTACTCTTATCTACACAGGCATAGATTTCGGCAGCGCGACTGCCGCGCACGTTGTACCCATGCGTTGCCGGTTGGACTTTGAGTTACGAATCCTTCCTGTCCCAGAAGGATCGCACCATTATCGCCGTCGATGCCGGTCCAGGGGGTTTTTGCTGTCATGAAATTGTTCAAAGCAGTCCATCCACTGCCATCATTTAAGCCCATGAATTGCCATCCCTGAGAATTGGAAGAAAAGTCATATTGAAAAGCCGGTTCAGCCGGGGCGGAGCCGATTGACAATGAATTGTGCGTGACACTGCGGATAGTCCGACGCCATCTCAGCTCGGGGAGCATTACCGCATCAAGACAAACTCGGCGGCCGCGGTGACGTCTTCGACGTGCAAATGGAGTTTTTCCCCGACCGGATGAATCCAGAATGCGGAAGCTTTCCCCGGCGCTTTGATCCTGCCCGGCCCCGCCACCGTGATGGGCGCCTTGCCGGTAATCTGCAATAAGGTAGGGGTGTGCCAAAAGGCGCATCCGGTTGCGCGGTTCCGGTGTATAATGCGTCTCGAATTGAGGTGCCAACGTCGTAGTCAACATATTGCTTCATATCAGAACCTGAGGAAGGACACGTACGGTGTGCGGCGCCGGTCGGATCCACAAGCCTCGCCGCGGATGAGGCAGCTTATTCCGCCTATCCATAGCACCGCTGAGGTCGAGCCCGCCATGATCCTGCTCGGCGTGCGCTCGACCGGGAGGCAGGCCCGCATCGTTCCTGTTTCGAAACGCTCGGTGATCCGGCACTGCATGATGAACTCGGTTATCGGCGTAGGACTTTACCAGGGCATGGAGTTCATCATGCAGCAGGGACCCGGCGGGCTGTTGGCACAGTGGGGCATCCTGTGGTCGAGATTACGTAACAATCTGAACCTGGTGAGGCGGTCGCGGGTATTCTCTTTTGTCATGGGCCGGGATCTCCCCCGGAATTATGCGACGCTGGTGGGCTTTCTGGAGGACACGCCATCCGGCCGATCGGAATGAAGGTAAAGTCCACACTCATAGCGCTTGCCGTTCGGACGCAGTTTCACCCCTTCGACTGGATCTACCGGCAAATCTATCACCTCGCCATCCGGGTGTCGGTTTCATACGTGCGCCGCTTCGAGGGCGTGTGCTCGATCTACCTCTCCGGTTCACTGGCTCGTGGTCACGGGATTTGGGGACTGAGCGACATCGACTTCAAGATTTTTATCCGCGGCCGCCGCAACGCAATACTCCTGGGGGAGATTCGGGATCGCTTCACCCGCCTGCGACGGGTTTTCCCGATGCTCGGACCGGCTGATGAGAAAGGCGTCTACTTCGTGGACGATTTTGCGCGGGACTACACGCACTACCCGCTCATCCGCCTCCTCTTCGATGAACGCTTTTACCGGCATCGTCTCTTGTGGGGAAAGCCGATCATCGGCACCCTGGGGATCCAATCCCCGGCAGGGTCCGAAGCATACCCGCCATTCCTGTGGAAATTCAGAGACTGGCTTGAAAAGTCGATCTGTCTCACAGGCGGTGGCGGACTGTCACCGACACAGGAGCGTTACCTGCTGTACAAGGCTGCCGGCGATTTGAGCGCGATCCACTTGATTCTTCGCGCGCCGGCATGGCCGGGGAAGGCGCGTGAGAACGCTCTCCAGGAAGTCCGGGAGTATCTGGCAGAACCTGAGCGCGGCGTGATCGACCGCCTGCTTGCGGAGAGACACACGAGCTTTCGGAAAGGAGTGACGGACCCTGAGGAGACTTTTGCCCTGATTCGTCACCTGATTGCGCTGTCGCTTGAGCAGATGTGCATGGAGCATCCTGTGCCCGGTCCCAGGGTACCGCGCGAGATCTCCGATGACGCGGGCCCCGTGCCGGAGGAGCTGGAGAGTGTGGCACGCCACATCCGATCCGGATGCCCGGCCGACACGCGCCTCCTTATGGTTCCCTGGCGACGCCTGCCCCTCAGCCCGCTCGACTGCGTATTCTTCGCGCGTCCGGCGCTGCTGGTCCTCGCGCCCCGGCCGCTGAGGCTCGCGGAGATTCACAGACTGCGTGACGCATCCAGACAGAGACTCGCCGGTCATGGGCCCTTGATGATCGGCGACGGCAGCCCGTACTTTTTCTCCGCGTACAGCGATCTGCTCGATCACTGGATGAGCCCGGCCGGCGGGGATGATCTGTTCCACCGGGAGACCGTGAGCAGGAGCGACGGACCCGACGATTCATTGCGGGCGCGCGTCGAGGCACGAATGGCGGCGTACCTTGAGCAGATGAGCGACCTGGTGCGCAGCCCGGAGATCTCCCGGATGAACCGCGACCTCTATCTGAGACTGATCTTCACGGCCGTTCAGACCCTGGCCGCACACCGGGACGTGGCGTCCGGCGTGATCCGGATCCTCGATACGGCATCCGCAGCCGTGGCCTGGCTCAGAGGCAATACGCCGTTGAGCCGCCGGTTTCTGGACCGGCTTGAAGGGGAGTTCGCCGCATTAACCAGCGGCCGGCGCCCATTCGACGAAGCCTTCTTCCACAAGACGAGGGCGTTCCTGACCGTGCTGGTTGACCTGGCCTGCCGGGGCGCTTCTTGCGAAGAGCTGGCGTCCCTGAATGCCGTGCCGGATGCGCAAGGCCTGCGCATTTCCGTGGTCGTGGTCACCCGTTCCAGATGCATGCAGCTCATGAGATGCCTGAACTCGATGCTGGCGCTGGAGAGGCCGCCCGAGGAGCTCATCGTTGTGGACAATGCTTCGCGCGACGAGACCCGGCAGGCAGTTGCCGGATTTCAGGCCCCCTTTCCGGTGCGGTATGTCTTTGAAGCGGAAGTCGGAGTCAATGCGGCCAGGAACGCAGGCGTGGCGGCGGCGAGCGGTGACGTCATCTCATTTACCGACGATGACGCCGTGGTGCATGCGAAGTGGCTCTCAGCCGTCGAGAGCGCATTCCTGCGCGATTCCCGCATCGGTGTGGTCGGCGGCAGGATCGAAAACCTCAGGTGCGGGCGAACCGACCTGGCCTATCGCTATGGCGAAATTGTGGCAAGGATCTAGCCCATGATGATCCCGACATTGACCGACTACTACGACGCGGGCTACCTTCCACGCCCCAGCTCCCGGTTTCCGAGTCCGTTCTTTCCCAATTGCAACCTGTCGGTGCGACGGAGCGTGTTCGATCAGGTCGGTCTCTATGGTGAGGAATTTCGATTCGCGGCAGAGGATGCCGACCTGTGCCGGCGCGCGTCGGTGGCCGGGTGGGAGATGTTCTATGCCGACGACGCGGTCTGCTCGCATGAGGCGCGGCCCGGCCTATGGCGCCTGATCAGGCAGTGGTACTCATACGGCTATTACGGGGGGCGGTTCTTCCAGAAGGCTTCCACGCACCGCTGCGAAGTGTACTTCTCGACCGAGGCGCGCCCGCGTGTCCACCGCTATAGGCGCGTGCTCAAATTGGAGCGCGTACCGTTTCCGATCCACCTCTTCATCTCCTATTTTCCCGTCGCGCACGTATGGCTGGCGGCTGTTCTCGTGAGTCTCTGGGCGGGACCGACCGTCCTGCCGATTGTGCTCGGCGCAGGACTGCTCGGATACCTCCTCGCACTTTATCTCGGAAGCTCGCTCCGGAAATTGACGGTCCGTGAGCTCTGCATCTATCTGCTCGTCACATATCTGATCAATGTGACCTGTGTGGCTTCCTCTGTAGCCGGGGGGATCCGCAGGAGGAGCCTTTTCCTGTTTCCAGGCGTCTGAGGGCGTGCGCGCCCGCGCGACCATGCCATCCGTCCGGACCCGGTCTGCGCGCAGGGCATGCGCCCCGATCACCCACCCCGCTTGAGAAGTGTTGTCTCGAAAATGCTGGACCGGACGGAAGGCCCATAGGATGATTGGGTACCGCAATCGGCGTTCCTATGGAACGTTTGTTTCTGACGGTGTTCCTGCTCCTCGTTCCCGCGCCTGTTATGGCCGGAGTCCTGATGGGGGCCCGGTTCGAGGTCCGCGTCCTGTCAACCCGTGAAGCGGAGATCGCGGCATGGTACCGGTGCGATATGGAGGGCGCTGCCGGCACTCATGTCGAACATCTGGCGATCCGTTTCCCGGGCCAACGGCTGACCATTCTGGGGACGACGCTCGGAACCCGCATCATTGCGAGGGTGGCCGGAAGTCAATCGCCTGGGACGCAAAATCGGAGTGCAACGAGTCACGATCCTGCTGGGTAAATCGTCTCTCAAAGTGAGAGAGAACGGGCATACCGTGTACAGCTCAGATCCTTTCCAGCCCGCTTTTGGAGAGGCGTACCTGTATCGGATTATGCCCAGTCACAGCAACCACCCAGGCCGGGAGGTTTATTTCGACAACGTGCGGATTTTGGAAGAGAAGTATGGTTGCCGACAGAATGAGACCAATTCATCCGAAGTCCCGGGCGCTGACGGCATGCGGGCTGCGCATAGGGGAGCGGAAGCACACCATACACGAGACGATCAAAGCCGCATGCGATTTAATGGAATGAAGCGTTGCATGTTGCCCCGGCCGCAGCGTCGGTACCTACCTGTGGTACAGGCTGCGCATCAGATCGGTGAAGTCGGGGAAGCGCAGGGACTGAGGGCCGTCGCTCAGCGCTTTCTCCGGCTCCGGGTGGATCTCCACGATAAGGCCGTGCGCGCCGACCGCCTGGGCGGCAAGCGCCAGGGGAATCACCCAGTCACGGCGCCCGGCCGCGTGGGATGGATCCACAAGCAGCGGCAGATGCGTCAGGCGCTTCAGAATGGGGATCGCCCCCAGATCCAGCGTGTTGCGCGTGGCCGTCTCAAAGGTGCGAATGCCGCGCTCGCACAGGATCACCTGATGATTGCCCCGGTCCAGGATATACTCGGCGGCATTCAGAAATTCGTCCAGGGTCGACATCATGCCGCGCTTGAGCATCACCGGGCGGTTGGCGCGCCCGGCTTCATTCAACAAGCTGAAGTTCTGCATGTTGCGGGCGCCGATCTGCAGGATGTCGGCATGGCGCGCCACGGCCTCGACATCCGCCGGCGACAGGACCTCTGTAATGATCGGCAGATCGTATTCCCGGCCGGCTTCCGCCAGAAGCTCGAGCCCTTCGAAGCCCATCCCCTGGAAGCTGTAAGGCGAAGTGCGCGGCTTGAAACAGCCGCCGCGCAAGATCATGCCGCCGCTTTCCTTGACGTGCCGCGCACAGAGATGAATCTGCTCGCGCGACTCCACCGCACAGGGCCCCGCAATCATAACCAATCCCGCTCCCCCGATCTTCACTCCCCGCACATCTATGACCGTATCCTGGGGCTTGTTCTCGCGGCTGGCCAGCCGGTAACTCACCGCTGCTTTCGGTGCCGCCGCCTGCGTGGCCGGCGGCGCCGTTTTGGGTGCGTCTTCAATCAGGGCTTGGATCGAGGGCGCAGTCCTCGATCGGTGCTCCCGCGGATAGCACCCCAGGACCTTCAGCGATGTCGTGACGGTGCGCAGCCTGTCGAGCGCCTCCCGGATCCGCTCATCCGCAGCATTCCCCTCGAAATCGATGTAGAAGAGGTACTGGAACGGCATGCCCGGTATCGGACGGCTCTCGAGCTTGCTCAGGTTGATTCCGTAATCGTGCAACAGGCTGAGCGCCTTCAATAAGGATCCTTCCTCGTGCGGGGTGGCAATCACAAGCGATGTCTTACAGGGAATCCGCAGGTCCACGGGCGCCGGCTTTGTGGCCAAAACCAGAAAACGCGTGTAGTTGTTCGGCTGGTCCTCCACGTTGCGGCGCAACACCGTCAGTCCGTAGCGCCGGCCGGCTTCCTCGCTGGCAATGGCCGCCTGGGTCGGATCGTTCTCCTCCTTCACTTTCTTAACCGCCATGGCCGTGTCCGCATAGGACTCCGCCCGGCAATCCGGCAGGCCGGCGAGAAACTTCATGCACTGCGCCAGCGCTTGCGGGTGCGACAGGATGCGGCGAACGGCGCCAAGCGGCACATCACCGACCGACAGCAGGCAGTGTTCGACGCGCAGCACTTCTTCGCCGACGATCGATACCTGCGCGCAGGACAACAGGTCATACACTTCATTGATGCTGCCCGCGGTGGTGTTTTCCACCGGCAGGATGCCAAAGTCGACACTCCCGTCCTCAACGGCGCCCACCACCTGTTCGAAAGTCGCATGGCCGACAAATGCCGTCCGATCCAGGTCGGCGGAAAAGTACTTGCGGCCGGCCAGGTTGCTGAAGGCCCCCTCGATCCCCTGAAAAGCCACGCGCCGCAATTCGGGC
The DNA here is from genome assembly GCA_963824985.1 of Terriglobia bacterium. Taxonomy (GTDB): domain Bacteria; phylum Acidobacteriota; class UBA6911; order UBA6911; family UBA6911; genus JAFNAG01. The sequence continues at coordinate 152,081 of CAWGRQ010000034.1, read as the reverse complement.
CGCACGCCGCCGTCCATCAGATGCAGCTGCTGGGAGCGAATGGAATCGTCAATGATCTCGTGAAACACACGCGTGACGAGGTGTGCGTCCAGGCCAATACCCCGCCCCCTGGCGATCAGGTCTCCCAGCAGCCGTTCTTCCCGTAAAGCATCCCGGATCGGCCCGCCCTGGTGATCCTTAGCTTGAATAACCTGTTTCGCCAGCTCGCGCCGGACGGCAAGCGCCTCCAGGATGCGTGCGTCCACGTCGTCGATCTCATGACGGATTTTCTCAAGATCTTCCATGGTTCTCTCCAAAATATCAGCGTAAAAACAATGCTTCCGTATCGCGCGCGGCCAGCTTGCTTGTTTTCGTCACACTCGTCTGTTGACTCGCGTCGCCGGAAATCCTCACGTTGGGCAGGCTGCAACCCTTGAGCGCTAAGGTAAGTCATCTCCTCATCGTCCAGCTGGAGTTGGACCTCGACCTGGACTTCGACGTGGACCAGAGCCTGCGGGTCATCCGGGTTGATGCTATGGAACCAAAACCTATCCGCACAGTTGCTTGATTAGATTTGGCTGGTCCAGGACGACTTCGAGGTCGAAGTCCAAGTATTCCAACTCATCTCAAGGCCTAAAGGCTCACATCCGCTCCCATAAATAAAAAGGGTGCGGCTCTCTCACCACGGACCACAAGTTACGCAAATACAAACAGATATGTCATTCTGTGATACAAGCAGGAGCCACTGGTTGACCACGTATGCTCTCCTCGAACTCATAAGTGGTCCGCACCCAAAGAATTTTTCAATTACCATTTGTCAATTATCAAATGTCATTTATTGTCTGGATCAAGTAGGCCAAAGGCACACACAACGGACCATTGACAAATGACAAATGATAAATTCGTTTGCTGTGTTCTTCGAATTGCAGTCCCAACTTATATCTGGTTTGATAAATCTTCTGTCCCGAAAGAGCCGCACCCAAACAAAAAAGGCCCTCACCCGGCCGGCGGGGAGAGCCTCGATAACGCACAGGCGCACTCCGCTATCCGCCGGGCAAAATGCCCCGGATGATAAAAAACGTAAAAGCGAAGGCGGCTGACACGCGCATGGTCATAATCCCGACTAAGAGTCTGCCATTACGCATCGGTTTTGTAAACATCGCTTTGGCGAAAACAGCAATTCAGACACTGGAAACAGCCTGTTGTAAGATATTTAAGGACACGGAAAAACACGGAAGAACACGGACACGGATGTGGTGGTGCAACCGGCTCGCCCAAGCTGTCCGCCCGCAGAAATCCGTGTTCTTCCGTGTCCTGTTTTTGGTTTCGGCTTCCTCCCTCAATGCCGGTGGCTGAATCGCAATGGCTAAAATTGGATGAAAAGCAGACCCGGTTTTTCTCAACTTGCTTTCCGATGTCGCGAACCGGCTGGAAAACCGGCTCGTTCCCTTCTAGCCGTGGCACGCCTGAACATCAGACAAAATGATATATTCTGCAATTCAGATAGATCAATACTTATCATATCAGAATTATTTATGATACTGATTGATATTATAAATTTGCCAAGCATGATGGTTTAACGAATAATCGGATTCGCCACTCGGGTGCTACATCGATCGAAGACAGTATGGGATTCGCCGGAGGAAGGACGAGACCCATTTCGTTGAGTGATTGCGCCATCCGGTGAGCTTGGGCACCAGACCTGAAACTGCGGGAGAGCGATGAGCATGCGTTCCGACACGATCAAAGCCGGCTTTGCAAGGGCGCCGCACCGAGCCCTGTTGAGGGCCACGGGCCTGGGCGACTCCGACATGCAAAAGCCGTTCGTCGCCATCGTCAACTCCTACGTCGACATCGTGCCCGGACATGTTCACCTGCAGGAGTTCGGCCGCTTGGTTAAAGACTCGGTCCGCGCGGCCGGGGGAGTCCCGTTCGAGTTCAACACGATTGGCGTGGACGATGGGATTGCCATGGGTCATGAGGGAATGAAGTATTCCCTGCCGTCCCGCGAACTGATCGCCGACTGTGTGGAAACGATGATCGAAGCCCACCGCTTCGACGCCATGGTCTGCATACCCAACTGCGACAAGATTGTTCCCGGCATGCTGATGGCGGCGATGAGGGTCAACATCCCGGCGATATTCATTTCCGGCGGCCCGATGGCGGCCGGGCGGACTCCCGACGGCGAGGTAGTGGACCTGATCTCGGTATTCGAAGGTGTAGGGGCTTTCCAGAAGGGCGCGATCGACGAGGTGCGCCTGGCGATGCTCGAACGGACTGCCTGTCCATCCTGCGGCTCATGTGCCGGCATGTTCACGGCCAACAGCATGAATTGCCTGATGGAAGCGCTCGGGCTGGCCTTGCCATTTAACGGCTCGGCCCTTGCCCGCACTCCGGAGCGCGAGGAACTCGCCCGCCGGGCCGGGCAGCTGGTCATGGCTTTACTCGAGAAAAACATACGGCCGGGGGATATCGTCACGGCAGAGGCGGTGGACGATGCTTTTGCTTTGGACATGGCACTGGGCGGCTCAACCAACACCATCCTGCATGCCCTTGCCATTGCCGGCGAAGCCGGGATTGCCTATCCCCTTGAACGCGTCAATGCCGTTGCCGACCGGGTCCCCCACATCTGTAAGGTCAGCCCGGCGGGAGAGTGGCACATGGAGGATGTGCATCGTGCGGGAGGCGTCCCTGCCATTCTGTGGGAAATCCAGCGGGGGACCGGTGCGCTGCACCTGAACCGGATCACGGTGTCGGGTAAAACCCTGGGCGAATCGATTGCCGATGCGTCGATCAAGGATGAAAAGGTGATTCGGCGCGTTGAAAACGCCCACGCACCGCGCGGCGGCCTGGCGGTGTTGTCGGGCAACCTCGCGCCCATGGGATCGGTCGTCAAGACCGGCGGGCTGAATCCGGGCATGAAACGATTCGCCGGGCCGGCCCGAATTTATGAATCGCAGGAAGAAGCGGTGTCTGGAATCATGGCCGGCGAAGTCAAAGCCGGCGACGTAGTGGTCATTCGCTACGAGGGCCCCCGCGGCGGCCCGGGCATGCAGGAGATGCTCAGCCCGACGAGCCTCTTGATGGGGATGGGGCTTGGCGAGGGGGTGGCGCTGATCACGGATGGTCGTTTTAGCGGCGGCACGCGTGGCGCCTGCATCGGCCACGTTTCCCCGGAAGCAGCCGCGGGAGGCCCGATTGCGGCATTGCAGGCCGGGGATATCATCGATATCGACCTGGAGAAGCGCACTCTCGACGTCCGGCTGGAAGAATCGGAGATCCGATCCCGCCTTGCGGCGATTCCGTCGTTCGAGTTGCGCACCCGCAGCCGCTGGCTGCGCCGGTATGCCCGGATGGTTACGTCCGCCAATACCGGAGCGGTGCTGGAATGCTAGGAATTTCAGGACACGGAAGAACACGGATGAACACGGACCGATTTGAGTCCGTGTTCATCCGTGTTCTTCCGTGTCCAAGGTGAGATGTGATGAATCGTACAGGAGCGCAGATTGTCTGGGAGTGTCTCCTCAGGGAAGGTGTCGAATTTGTTTTCGGCTATCCCGGGGGAGCGAACCTGCCCATTTACGACGCAATGCTGGACTATCCGGTCCGTCATGTGCTTGGCCGCCACGAGCAGAGCCTTGTCCATATGGCGGATGGGTATGCACGCGCTTCCGGGAAGGTCGGTGTGGTAATGGCGACTTCCGGCCCGGGCGCGACCAACCTCGTGACCGGCATCGCCAACGCGCACATGGACTCGGTTCCGCTTGTGTGCATCACGGGTCAGGTCCCGAGCAGGTTGATCGGTTACGATGCCTTTCAGGAGACCGACGTTACCGGCATCACCCTGCCGATTACAAAACACAACTATCTTGTAACCCACGCGGCCGACATCATGCCGGCAATCCGTGAGGCGTTTTACATCGCACGCTCCGGCCGACCGGGTCCGGTGCTGGTAGACATCGCCAAAGATGCGCAGCAGGCCTCGATCGCCGGCTGGGAATACGATGCGAGCCCCATTCGCCTGCCCGGCTACCGCCCGGATCTGAGGCCTGCCCCGGAACTCCTTCGCAAAGCAGCCGACATCATCAACTCGGCGCGGCGTCCTGTGATTCTCGCGGGCCACGGCATCCTGATCAGCGGGGCGATGGCGGAGGTGCTGCAGTTTGCTGAGACGGCCCAGGCGCCGATGGCGACGACGCTGCTTGGTCTTGGTGCGGTGCCCGCCGCGCATCCCCTGAACCTGGGCATGATGGGCATGCACGGGGAAGCATGGGTCAACACCGCCATCCAGGAGGCGGACCTGCTGCTCGGTTTCGGCATACGCTTCGAGGATCGCGTAACCGGCCAGTTGAATTCCTATGCCGTAAATGCGCGCAAGATCCACATCGACATCGATCCGTCCGAGATCAATAAGAACGTCAAAGTGGATGCAGCCCTGGTCGGCGACCTGAAGGACATCCTGCGGCAGATCCTGCCTCTGACCCAGGCTGTGGATCGCTCCGAATGGCTGGCGCGTATCTCGAGCGTACGAACGGACAGCGCAGCGCGCGATATCCAGAACCTCCCCGACAACGGCCGCCTGCACGCAGCCCACGTGATCAACGACCTGTGGCGCATGACGCGCGGAGACGCCACCATCGTCACAGACGTGGGACAGCATCAGATGTGGGCCGCGCAATACTGCCGGATCGACAAGCCGCACACCTGGATCAGTTCAGGCGGCCTCGGGACGATGGGGTTCGGGCTCCCCGCGGCGATCGGGGCCAAACTGGCCGTCCCGGACCGCGAAGTGTGGGTGATCGTTGGGGACGGAGGCTTCCAGATGACCCAGGCCGAACTGGCGACGGCGGCGCAGGAGGGGATTAAAGTCAACGTGGCGATCATTAACAACGGCTTCCTGGGAATGGTGCGCCAGTGGCAGCAGTTCTTTTACCAGGGGCGCTACGCCGCCACTCCCCTGCGCAACCCGGACTTTGTGAAAATCGCCGAGGCCCACGGTCTCGCCGGCCTGCGGGTCACCACGCGCGGCGAGGTAGAAGACGTTATCCGAAAAGCCGAATCCACGCAGGGCACGGTCGTGATCGATTTCCGCGTGGAACCCGAGGACATCGTTTATCCCATGGTTCCCGCCGGTGCCGATCTGCAGGAGATGATCCGCCGCCCGGATCCGGCGCAGGTCAGCGAGCTTTCTTGACAAGATATAACTCGGAAGAACACGGACCGGATCCGTGTTCTTCCGTGTCCAAATAGGAGGAAGACGTGCAGCACACACTGGTAGTATTGGTCGAGGATAAACCCGGGGTGTTGAACAGAGTGGCATCCCTGTTCCGCCGGCGCGCGTTCAACATCGAGTCGTTGACCGTCGGCCACACGGAGACCGAGGGAATCTCGCGCATGACCATTGTCGTGGACGGGGATCAGGTAAGCGTCGAACGGGTGACCTCGTATCTCTATAAACTCGTCAACGTAATCCAGGTGGATGACCTGACCGGCAAACCGATGGTCAGCCGCGATCTGGCAATGATCAAGGTACGCACCAATCCCGAAACCCGCGCGGAGATTTTCCGGACGGCCGATGTCTTCCGCGCCCGCGTGGTGGATGTGACGTCCAGTTCGCTGGTTATCGAAGTTACGGGCTACGAGAACAAGATCGACGGGCTGGTGGAAGTGCTCAAGCCGCTCGGCATCATTGAAATGGTGCGCACGGGCGCGGTGGCCATGTCGCGTGGCGGCGAAGCTTTAATGAACGGAATCGGCAAAGCCTGCGATCCGGCGGAGGTGGTAGAAAACTGCCCGGAGAGTTTCAACATACCATATACAGCGGAGGTTCCAGCCAATGGCTGAGCTTCGTTTTGGCGGGGTTGAAGATGAACGCAATATTAATGATTGAGAGGACAGATGGCACTAATTGACTTTGGAGGGGTGAAGGAGGATGTCGTCACGCGCAAAGGATTCCCCATGGCCAAGGCCCGGAAAGCGCTGATGAATGAGGTGATTGCGGTCATCGGCTACGGCGTGCAGGGGCCCGCGCAGGCGCTGAATATGAAGGACAATGGTTTCAATGTCATTATCGGCCAGTCGAAAGAATTTCGGAAGGATTACAACCGGGCGGTAAAAGACGGATGGCGTCCCGGGAAAGACCTGTTTGGCATCGAGGAAGCCTGCGAACGGGGAACAATCATTCAGATGCTCGTCTCGGATGCGGCTCAAAAGGCGATCTGGCCTATTGTCAAAAAACGGCTCCAACCGGGGAACGCCCTGTACTTCTCGCATGGATTTTCAATTGTATACAAAAGCCTGACAAAGGTGATCCCGCCCAAAGATGTCGATGTGATTATGGTGGCTCCCAAAGGTTCCGGGACGTCGGTGCGCCGCAATTTTTTGTCCGGCGCCGGGATTAACGCGAGCTTTGCCGTCGAGCAGGATGCCTCCGGCCGTGCCAAAGAGAGATGTGTTGCACTCGGCATCGCGCTGGGCTCCGGATACCTCTTCCCAACGACATTCAAGCAGGAGGTGTATAGCGATCTGACCGGCGAGCGCGGAGTATTGATGGGCGCTATCGCAGGAATTATGGAAGCGCAGTACGATGTGCTGCGGAAGCATGGCCACAGCCCGAGCGAAGCCTTTAATGAGACGGTCGAGGAGTTCACAGAAAGCCTGATCCGCCTTGTGGGCGAAAACGGCATGGACTGGATGTACTCCAATTGTTCCGCAACCGCCCAGCGCGGCGCCCTCGACTGGAAACCCAAATTCCGAAAAGCGGTCGCGCCGGTGTTTCATGAACTGTATCGCAGAGTAGCGTCGGGCGCGGAAACGAAGCGCGTTTTGCAGTCATGCGGCCGGCCGGATTATCAGAAGCAATTGGCTTCAGAACTCAGCGCCATCGCCAACTCGGAAATGTGGCGGGCCGGAAAAGCGACTCGGGCGCTGCGCCCAAAAGAGCCGGCGAAAATAATTGTCGGAACAGCCAAGGGCATTGTAGGAAGGAAATCCAATTAGCCCGAAAAACACGGGTGACAGGCTACGCAATTCCCAAAAGAGCCCTGAAAGGGCGGCATAGCAAAGCCCAGGGCTTCGCCCTGGGCTCGCCGCAGCAACCGAAACCAGCCCTGAAAGCGAGGCATAGTAAATCCCAGGGCGAAGCCCTGGGTAAACCCGAGAACAATCCCCCGAGACGATCAAGAGGTCCCGGCGCAGGCCTCCAAGATTCTATTTTCCGACCTTGAAGGCGACGGTGGCAATGTTCTTATCCCACATCATCGCAAGCTTGCCGCCGTCATTCGTCATGTCGGTGAACGAAATTGTGAACTGATCCATTGAAAACGGCAGATTCCCCAATTCCATCGGGACTCGAAGCACGTCCTTATCCGGCGTGTAACCATACGATCCCCAAAGCGCGTCCTTGTTGTTCACATCGTATTTCACCTGCGCCGGCCAATTGGAAATGATGAGAGTCCAGGCCTTTGGCTTCAGGTCCACAAAAACGGTGTACTCACCTGCAGGCAGGTTATGGCTGCCGAATACCAACGGCACCTCGGTAATAAGCCGCGTCGTCTGGTTTGCTCCCGCCCGCCAGACCGGACCGTCATCATTCAGCTTCTTTCCGTAGTCCGCACCTGAGCCGAACAGGTCCGTCCGTCCTCGTAAGATGGGCCTGCCGTAGGTCACCTCAATCCATTTGCCCCCCTGATACCGCACGCTCTGTCCGTCTGCGGTCTTCACATAGGATCCGCCGACCTGAGTCGCCGCCGTGCCCGCCGGGCTCGCCGGCTTCTGGGCCTGCGCCTGCAGAAGGGCCGCAGCTAGCACTATCGCAACCAACGCCCAACTCCAATTCCGAAGTTTCATCCGGTTCCTCCTATTGAATTCACAAGCGGCTCGCCAGTAGCGAGCCATAAACATTCAGACCGATCCATCGTCGTTTACTTCCCTGGGAAAAGCGTAGCGCCTTCCGGTGCGTAATAAAAGGGCATTAGATGCCGCGGTTTAATGAGGCGGCGCTATTTCCCTGAGTTGTCACCGTAGAACTTCCAGTCGACGGACATCTCTGCAATAAGGTAGGGGTGTGCCAAAAGGCGCATCCGGTTGCGCGGTTCCGGTGTACAATGACACGAAATTACCGGCGCACGACCCTGATCGTTCTGCTCTTTCTGATTTTTTGTCTGAATGTCCCGGCATTGATGGCCCAGGATTGGCCTCAATGGCGGGGACCGAATCGGGACGGAAAGTGGCTCTCCATTTCCGAGCCGCAAACCTGGCCGGATCAGCTGACCATGAAATGGCAGGTCAATGTGGGGACCGGTCACGCAACCCCGCTGCTGGTAAACGGCAGGGTCTATGTTTTTGCGCGCCAGGCCGAGGAGGAGGAGGTTGTCCTGTGTCTCGACCCGGACTCCGGCAAACAGATCTGGCGGGCCGCCTATCCCGCGCCCTACACCATGAATCCCGTGGCGACTTCCCACGGCAAGGGGCCCAAATCAACGCCGCTGATACACGCGGGAAAGCTGTATACCCTGGGAATCAGCGGCATCCTTTCGTGCTTTGACGCCGGGAGCGGAAAAACGTTGTGGCGCCGCGAATTTTCGGGCGAATACAAGACCACGTCTCCCTATTATGGGGCGGCGACTTCTCCGATCGCCGACGGGGGGCGGGTGATTGTTCATGTCGGCGGGCACGACAGCGGCGCCCTGACGGCCTTGGACGCGGAAACCGGGAAGACCATGTGGAGCTGGAACGGAGACGGTCCGTCCTACGCATCGCCGATTCTGGCTTCGTTCGGCGGTGTGCGGCAGATCGTGACCCAGACGCAGAAAAACATCATCGGGGTGTCGGCGGCCGACGGCAAGCTTCTCTGGAGCATCCCCTTCACGACCGCATACGTGCAGAACATCATTACTCCGGTCCTGGCAAAGGATCTGCTGATTTTTTCCGGAATGGACAAGGGCGTGACAGCGATCAGGCTTTCGCAGGCCGTCGGCGGATGGCAGACGGAAAAAGTCTGGGATAATCCGGCCGTATCCTTCTACATGAGCAATCCGGTAGTAAATGGCAATATTCTGTACGGCATGTCGCACAAAAGCCGCGGCCAGTTCGTCGCCCTGGACACGGAAACCGGGCGGACTCTCTGGACGACAAACGGGCGGGAGGGCGAGAACGCCGCGCTTTCGACTGCCGGGGACAAGCTATTCCTCCTGACCACGGATGCGGACCTGATTATCGCCCGGGCTGGCGGCGGCGCGTTTGAACCCCTGAAACGCTACTCGGTCGCGAAGAGCCCCACCTGGGCCCAACCGCTGATCACCGGCAGAATGATCCTGGTGAAAGACCTCGATACCCTTACATTGTGGGGAATGGGATTTTGACTTGATTCGCGGCCGCTGGTGTTGAGAAGCCCTGGAAAGGGAAACCAGTGGATCAAATCCGGTTCGTGGTCGGAACCGCAACCGGGAACGCAGTCGATATCGGTATCCTGCCTGCGGAACCTGCAGCTTTCGATTCCGCACCCGACCGCGATCGGGGATTGACCTTCCATAAGCAGGTTTTCTGTGAACCGCTTTCGCCGGAAAATTCGCATTACCTGTTTGGAATGTATCAAACAAGGGGTAGCAATGAGATTCGTGAAAATGCTGACGCTCGCAGTCATCCTCAGTCAGGCAGTCTGCATGCAGGTTCTGGCGCAAGGCAGAAGTGAGATTGCCTTTTCTCTTGGCGCGGGATCGCTGCGGACCGAGCCGGGTGGCGGGTCCACGGCTGTTCTCAGTTTCTCCTATCAGTTTCACCTGACAGATCACTTCTCGGCCGAGGGCGCTCTCGATTCGTTTAATTACAAATTCCTGACTGGCATGCCTGATAACCAATACCTCTACAAGGATGATTATCTCGGGGCAGAGGCGGCCGTTGTTTACCATCCAATTCCCAGTCGCCGAACGGGCCGGGTGCTGCCGTTCATCGTGGCCGGCATTGGCAAAACCACGACCGATTTCACAGAAATCGCCGCGCACCCCTATTACCGCCTGGGTGCAGGGATCACGTACCACCTGAACGACAGGCTGGGATTCAAGATCGAGGCCAGGGATGAGATCATCAGGAGTAATTGTTTAGCCAAATCAAATGGATGAAGAAGCAAAACGCAAAGACGCAAAGGCGCAGGGGCGCAAAGATCGACACTGCGCCACAGGCGTGGGCGCAGCGCTTCGCGCTGGCGCATCCTTGGGCGAGCCGCGGGAGAAAGCGCGGGCAGAGCGGCTACTCAGGAGGATTGCGCTTTCTCCCGCGGCTCGCCCAAGGATGCGGCCGAAGGCCGCCCATGCCCGCGAACCGAAAGGAATCTCTTTGCATCCTTGCGTCTTTGCGTTCTGCTGTTCAGCATCGGCTAAACAGATGCCATCAGGAACCTATGGGCTCCCGGAAGCCCAAACGCCAACCTCCCGAGCCTCCGCTTCGGCGTTCTCCTCAGGCTTTGACCGCAGGGAATGTCCTCGGATTTTGATCCGCACGATCTCCAACGCCGGGCAGTTTCATGGGAATCCCGATCGCCTGTTCCGGCAGGAATGCGCATTCAAGCCCTCGATTTTTTCCCCGGCACTCTCTTTCACTCATTATTACCTGATCGCAAACCTGGCCATCGGCGGGCAGGGCGGCGATCCCTCGCACACCGATTTTCCCGCGCGCTATGAAATTGATTGCATCCGCGTCTATCAGAAAACCGGCAAAGTCACAGTGGAGACCAACCGGGCCGCTGCCCGACAAAATCACCGCTGAGGAGGGATAGGTTTGCATTCCCTATTTCCCCCCTATTTCCCGGCGGTGAGATGTCTTATCCGTACATTTCGTGGTTCTCCACATCCAGCCGGACCGGCATGGACCCTATCGCGGGACAGTGCCGCGCACGACCGGAAGGGTCGTGTAGCAAAGCGGGCTGCCGTTCTGCCGCAACGTCAGAGCCGCTATGCCGCTGGACGAATTAACGGCCAGGGAGGCGCGGAAATTGGATGTTCCCGAAAATAATTGAGTGACGAATCGGGCGGCATGGCCCAGACTCCCCAGGGTCAGGGATTCTGTGGCCGCGGTTTTTCCGTCCTTATCGATCAGGCGAAGAACCAGTGCAGCCGAATCTGGGCCCGGATTGAAGAACGCGATTCCCGTGTCGAAGGCCCCGGTAACATCGACCGGAATGGTGAAGTCGGTCAGAACCGGCGCCTCACCGACTCCGGCTTCCGTCTGGAAACGCCCCTGTGCGTCGAACACGGTGAAAATTGCGGCCGCCCCAAAGTGCGCCTCGGACGTGATCGCGGCCGCTCCGGCCAGGAGATCTCCGGCACCGTTCGTGGTCAGGAACGTGTCAAAAAGGTAGCCGGTCCCGGTCGGATCCAGCTTGACGACATACGCATCGCTGTATCCACCCATTGCGGGATACTGCTGATCCTTGGCGGGAAAATCATACGAGGCGGTCGTGCCGGTGATGTAGGCTGATCCGGAGGCTACCGCAATGCCGTAGCTGACGTCTTCCCCGCTGCCGCCGAGGTAGGAGGAGTATACCAACGCCGAGCCTGCGGCATTGATTTTGGTGACGAATCCATCCAGGGCGCCGCCCAAATGGGACTGGACCGGATTGAGGACCGGGAAATCGGGGGATTGGGTCACTCCGGTGACATAGAGATTTCCTTCCCCGTCCAGGGCCAGGTCAGTGAAGATCTTGTTGATCAAGCGCATGATGATTTCCTTTCGCGGAAGGGGAACCGCTCCCCCCGTCTCGGGTTCAGGAACGGGTCAGTTTGATGCGCGAAATCTTAAGAAACCTTGAAACCGTTGCACTGATGCGACTCACGGAAAACGGGAGCAGGATTTACGTCCGCGGGTGATTTGTGAGTGCCGGTCTGAATCGGAATTCATCAGTGCTCAAACGGTAATGCGAAATTCCAATTGGAAAGGCTCGAAATATTCAGGCGGTCGACTTTTTCAGGCGTTTTGCGTCTGATACAATTCCAAGTAATTGACTGCTGGACTGGGGCAAGCTTCTAACTGCCAATGAAGGGAGAACTCGAGATGCCAAGGAAGATCGACCCGCTAAACAGGAAAAACTATCGCGCGGTGACCACGGCTCTCACCGTGACGGATATGAAGGCCGCGATAAGCTTTTATCAGAAGGCCTTTGGCTTCAAGAAGCGCGGCGTCATGAACGGCCCGGACGGGAAGCCGATCCACGCCGAGCTGGTTCTGCGCGAAACCGTGATCATGCTGGGCCCGGAAATGCCGGGGATGAGCAAGAGCGCCAAGACTCTGGGCGACTGCCCATTCGCCCTGTATTTGTACGTCGAGAATGCAGATAAGGTGTTTGCCAAGGCCTTGAAGCTGGGGGCTACCCAGAAGATGCCCGTGATGGACATGTTTTGGGGGGATCGTTGCGGAAATCTCGTCGATCCGGATGGGTATGTCTGGTCGATATCCAGCCACATGGCTGAACCCACTCCGCGTGAGATGGCGAAGAAGATGAAGGAGATGATGGCGCGGAAGCCTTGTCCCGAATCGGAAAACTCGGGGAAAGGCGCCGAATTGCCGCCAGCGGGTTAGATTTCCGCGGACAGGCGCGAATGCAGCTCAATTGAAGGTCAGTGAAATCACTTTGGAGTGCCGCCAGAGAGCTGCAATAAGGTGGGGGTGTGCCAAAAGGCGCATCCGGTTGCGCGGTTCCGGTGTACAATGCGTCTCGAATTGAGGCGCAAACGTCGTAGGCAACATATTGCTTCTTATCGGAAGCTGAGGAAGGACACGCACGGTGTGCGGCGCCGGTCGGATCCACAAGCCTCGCCGCGGATGCGGCAGCTTATTCCGCCTAGCGCGGCCCGAGGCCGCAACCAAGTATCCGAGATTGACGGGGGCCGCGCGCTTTCAGCACTCAGCTTTCAGCTGTCAGCTTCTGCACAAACACCGTCAGCATGCGCTTGATCTCCGTGATGCGCGGCTCGAGCTTCTCATAATCATCTTCCTGGATCAGCTTCAGGTCTCGGCTCAACAGTAGTTGATATTCGAGCTGGCTAGCCGAGCCTCTGGCGATACAACAGAAGCGGGCCAACTCCGCATCTCCACCTCTCGCGCATCCTTCGGCCAAGTTGGAGGGGATCGACGCTGCCGCCCGGCGAATCTGTGCGGTGAGTCCGTAGCTTTCAGCCCGCGGAAATGATGCTGTAATCTGGTAGAGTGCCAGCACCAACTCGTGCGCTTTCTGCCACACTTTCAATTGCCGGAAGTCTTTCATTTCGTTTTCCCCTTGCCTTTTCCACTCGGTTTCTGGTTCCTATGGCATCGATCTCAGATCCGCGGGAGGTATGCCAATGAAAGAGTTCCTTCGCAAGCATGAAGATCGCATTCACAGCGCGTACTTTCCTGTTTCGATCGCATGCTCTTTCGGGGCTACCTTCCCATCATGTCCGGATGGGCGATGGCTCAATTCCTGACCATTCTCGAACTGAATGACAGCAATCTCAAGCGGTTCCTGTTAAAAAACTCCGAGCGGGTCAAGGACCACGCGGTCGCCATGGCCAAGAAATACAACCGGCGCTTTGAGTACCTAAGGTCGAATATCCGAAAGGAGGATAGAGCCCGGCAACTGGCCGAGCGGGACGGAATTCGCGAGGGCCTGGTGTGCATTTTCTCGATCCTGGAAAACTGCCGCTCCTTCTCGGTCTGTTTTTCTGCGGGCGGTCGCTTCGTCAGGCCAGCGAGCCGCAAGTGCCTGCATTTTTACTACTACTTCATGGATCGCGACTTCGGTTTGATCCATGTGCGGATCCAGAGCTGGTTTCCCATGCAGCTGCAGGTTTACGTCAACGGGCATGAATGGCTGGCCCGAAAGCTGTCGGCCCATGATGTTCCCTACAGCAAGCTCGATAACGTTTTGGTCTCAGTCGGCGACATCAAGAAAGCCCAAAAATTCGCGATCGTTTTCAAGGTCTGAAATGGCCTAAAATTCTGAACCGGTACGCAAGACTTGTGAATCCTCAGATGCAGGATATTCTTCGTCCCTTCCAGTACTACTGGGTGACCACCCAAAGCGAGTACTCAACCGACATCCAGTTTAAAAGTCGCGAGGACCTCTGCGAACTCTATCCTCAATTACTGGCAACTGTTTAGCCGATACTGAACAGCAGAACGCAAAGACGCAAGGACGCAAAGAGATTCCTTTCGGTTCGCGGGCGTGGGCGGCCTTCGGCCGCATCCTTGGGCGAGCCGCGCGAGAAAGCGCAATCCTCATGGTAGCCCCTGCCCGCGCTTTCTCGCGCGGCTCGCCCAAGGATGCGCCAGCGCGAAGCGCTGCGCCCACGCCTGTTGCTCAGTGTCGATCTTTGCGTCCTTGCGCCCTTGCGTCTTTGCGTTTTGCTTCTTCATCCATTTGATTTGGCTAAACAATTACAATTATTGAGCCACAGCACACTGTGCTTTGGCGCCAGGGAAGTCATGAACTTCCTGGGACGAAAGCTAAATGGCAATTTCCAGGGAGAGGTCGTCTCGGAGCTCTCCAGTTTTGTTTGCCGCCGCACCGGCGGATCGAGAATCAAACATCGTGTCAAAGAGAACTGGCTCAAGATGTACGACAAGGCCGGTCTCGTTCTTCGGGTGGAAACCGTCATTAACAATCCCGAGGAATTCCGCGTTCGCAAGAGAGTGACCCGCAAAGGCAAGAGGCAGATGGAATGGGTCGACATGCGCAAAGGGGTCGCATGGTTGTTCCGCTATCGCGAGGTCTCCCTGAAGGCCAACTCTCGCTATCTGGACGCGCTTGCCGTGGTTGATGATCCCACCAACGCCAAACGTGATCTCGATCGCATTACCACCAGCAAGAAGGATGCCGCCGGCCGCGGCTGCTCCGGTTTTAATCCGTTGGCTCATCACGATATCGAATTATTCCAAGCGGTCATGGACGGAGAACACTGCCTGAGAGGCTTCACCAACCGCGATATCCGGAGCAAGCTTCAATCGACGCAGCATTTGCGTTCTTGCGGTCATGATCCGAAAAAGGCCAGCTCTAAGGTGAGCCGGATCTTCCGCCGCTTCCACTCTCATGGCTTAATCGCGAAGCTTCCGCGGACTCGGCGCTGGCGAGTAACCCTGTAGGGACGGCGAGTCATGGGAACCGCCCTCTACCTTCGCGAACACGATTTCGCCAGAGCCTATGCTAAGATGGCCGCATGATTTTGATGATTTTTCTTTGTAAATTGCAAAGAAGTCACGGATAAAGAATCTATCCATTAACATCCGGATTACTTCCCGGATCGGGATTTCGCGGGGGTGGCGCTGTCGCTCTTCGCCACGTGTCGTCCCTGGGCAGCTTCTAAAACGTCCTTTACCACTTGTCCGATAAGGCCGTAATCCGCCCGCGTTGAATCAAAGCAGCCTTGAATCTCGCGTATTGGGGCTCCAAATGTCAGTCACTTTTCTTGGATAAATAGGTAGCGGAAAGCGCGAGCCCAAACCACATCCGAGTGTCGAACCAGCCTGGCGCATTTACCGCCAGATGAAAGTCAAGCTGCCGGTATTCATGAGTTCACGCATCTCGGAGTTGTTCAACTGCCGCTTTTCTCCATCCGTGTTGACGACCGTGATGGTTTGCATACTGCGCAGGTCCTGGATCTTGAATTGCATTTTTCCTGAACGGTCGGCTAACGCGTCTCCACTCATAGGAATTGGTCCACAGGTTGCCCCGCAGACTTCGTTCCACAGACAGCCCGTCAGTCTGGCACCCGTCAGTGGCTTTCCGGCATTCGTGCGAAAGGTAACCGTGTAGGATCGCACGGGAAGATCCCACCAGTTTCGCAGGGTGATAGCTACCTCGGGACCAGTTACAAGTCCGTCCTCAAGAATATAATTGATCCCTGCCGGTCCGGTGTGGTTCTCGCGGTAGTAGGATAGGTGAAGGGCTAAATCTCCAGGCGGCGCTTCGAACGCGATTCGTCCTTGGCCATTTGTGCTGAACGTGCCTATTTTAGGGCCCGCCAGATATCCGCAGTGATTCTCGGCCGTTCCGAATAGGATCACCGGGATATCTGCACCGACGAGAGGCCGTCCGTCCGGATAGAGCAACCGGAGAGTACGCTGAAGGGGACGCGCGAGTATAAGTGTATTTCCGTCCATCCTCCCCATTCCTTTTAAAGCCACTGTCCAATTTCGCCCCTGGTCGGATTTCTCCATAGGTGCGGAGAGATAATTGTGGTCGAATTCTCGAATCAGATCCTGCGCGTAGGCTTCATCGGCTGCATGAATATTGCGGGTGGGGAGTGCCCGCTCCGATATACTCACCAGCAGCCTGAAATTAAACGATTGTTCCACCCATTGGATGGGAATTGGCTCAGCGACCGGTTCAAGATTTCCGTCACGAATCAATGCTAGCAGAGTTCCGGGATAATGCCCCCACTGATGCGAAACTAGCCAGACCTCTCCCGAGACAACTGGGTGATTGAGATCGCCGAGGAACACCCTCACGGGCATGCTGGATTGCAGCAAAAAGATAACGCAAATAAGAAACGGTAGCCGAAATATTATTTCCAGCATTATGGATCTCCGCATGCCTCGAATCGACTACATCGGATTTTGTTCATGGCCGATCGTAATCATCTTATCACTCCATCGAGCGTCCAGAGTATGGATTCATGCTGCGTGACGATGCTGGCTAAGGCGATTCTATCTCGGTGAAACAATGGCAGTTAACATGTTTAAGCCAAGTCAACTGTCGTAAAGTCGGCTACCCGTACAATGACATTTTCGGGTTTCCCAGCCTGATTTTTACTCCTATGGCTTTAGTTTGCGGTTTCAGGGTTGTTTCCGTATAGGGCGTTTACGCCAACTGAGTTTTTCTTCGCAACAACGTGTCCTTGCGGTAGCGATGCGTGACCCGATATTTTTGCTGCGAGTTGGGCGGCGGCCGCGTCCGTCGATCAGTTGCAGCCCGGATTCGCCGGCGCTGCACAGCCACTCTTCGAGGTAAAGCTCCACCGCCTGACGCCCGCCCTGCGCAATCACGATGTCGAGCAGTTCATGCAAATCCCTGATGGAGTATCTCGGAGTGTATTCGTGAGGGTTTGAGTTGAGGGTGGTACGACCAGATTTACGTCGAGCGATCTTTTCTCAAGTTTTGTCATGCTTCATTCGCGCAAGTCGTGACGACCGACTCTGTCGAACGGCGTGCGCTTTCATCCTTCGACGTTTTCCCGGTAGTTCCACGGCATCCAATGCGAGGGATTACTCTTCACCTCTTTGACATGCTTCTGCAGTTCCGTCAGATAGTCGAACGGGTTGGCACTCACGAGCTCTGTTGTGTGGATCAGACTCATGAACATGTCCCCGACATGGGCACCTCGGGCCGTCTTATAGAAGTAACTATTCTTCCGACTCAATATCGCTTTCTTCAAAATTCGCTCCGCGGCGTTGTTATCGAGGGGTACGCCCGCGACCTCCAGGAACCGGGTGAGCGGGTCCCACCGTTTCTGCGTATAGCGGATTGCCTCTCCCAACCCGGAGTTGGGCTCTACTTTCTTGTCGTCAAGCTGCTCGGCCATCCAGCGCCGCAGATCCTCCATCCGCGGAGCGCTCTCGGCTTGGTGGAATGCCAGGCGTTCGTCAGGCGACATCCCCCGACGGTGCGCCACAGCATCGTTATGATAGACATCGCGAAAAACTTCGAGGACGTAGCGGCACTCCTCCGGAAACCGGGTAGGCTACATCGACGTATCCGCC
Organism: Terriglobia bacterium; assembly: GCA_963824985.1. Taxonomy (GTDB): domain Bacteria; phylum Acidobacteriota; class UBA6911; order UBA6911; family UBA6911; genus JAFNAG01. The sequence goes on along the minus strand of CAWGRQ010000034.1, from coordinate 134,375 downwards.
TTCTTGCGTGCGCATTGCAATTGGAGGAGAATCACCCGGAGCTCTTCGGGGAGCTCCGGCTCGTTTCGTGCCAGCCCGTCGCACATCTGGATCGGCGCCGGCAGTCCTGCCGCACGCTTCAGGAGGACGTCCCTCAGGTTTTCTCCCGCATGCTGATGGCCCGGTGAAAAACAACGCGATCTTGCGTTCCCCGACGACCGACACGATCCCCGTTGTGAATGTGCCGGTACGTTCCCCGGGCTCGGGCGCCTCGCCGTATTCCTCGGCCTGTTCGCGCTTACGCCGCTCGTGGATGCTCTCCAGGATCACCGCCGTCGTGTCGTCGTTGTGCAGCACTTCTCCCTGAGCCGCCTCCCGGACGAGTTCCTCCCACGCCGGCTCGATCGCCTCGGCCGTCTCCTTGACCATCTGCCACTGCGTCGAAGCCGGCAGCGGGATCCCCAGGCTCTTCTGCAGCTGCTCGAGCCGATGGAAAGGCATCCCGGTGCCGTACTTCAGCAACCCGACCATGCTCGCCGCGGCTTCGTCCCATTTGGCCGGCCCCACCTCCTCGGGGGCCTTGGCCGTGAACACCTCACCGCAGAGGTTGCAGCGCCAGCGTTCCATCTCGTAAACCGTGGCCTCCAGCGGCGCCTTTTCCGTGATTCGAACCACGACTGCGGGCTCTTTGATGCGATAGATCTTCCCCTTGCCGCACTTCGGGCAGCGCTGGCCCGACTTCAACGACCCGTGTTCGACACAAATCCGCCTGGCTCCGGTGAAGGCTTCAGCCCCGTTGCGGCCATGTCCCTTGGGCTTTTCGTCGAACGCCTCCCCGGCTGGATCGACAGGCTGCTTTCCAGCGGAACCCGCCTCTCCCGTCTCTTCCAGCTTGCAGCCTTCGGGCCCTCGCCGCCCAGGACATTGCGGATCTTTTCGGTGCTCGCGCCGAAAAGGATCTTCCGAAGTCTGGCGATGGTGGTGTCCTTGTCCCCGACCAGATCCGTCACATACATCAGCGTCTCAAACGCCTTGTGGAGCTTGGCGCACTCCTCCTCGGTCAGAGGACTGGTCTTCGCCCGTTCCAGAATGTCCTCAAGCTCTTCCATGCTTATTTCCAGCCGCTCGACAGGTGGCTTCATCTACCTCTCCAAGCAGCCGGCGGAAATCCTTCCGGAGCGGATACCCGAGAACCTCTTTCGAGGGGCGGTTGGCTTTCCTGGTGGGAGCGTCCTTGCCGCGGCCGGTCGTCAGGCCGAGGTAGCGCCAGTTGGCGGCCCGGTAGCAGGTGCCCCGGAAACGTCCCGGATCGACGAAGGTTTCCAGGTAGTAGATGGAATGGCCGTAGTGGCGTTCCCAGTCCTCGGGCAGCCGGCGCGCCATGCAGGCAAGAATGTGGGACGCAAGATACGGAACGTTACACGAACGGGAGAATCAGAAACCGCGTGTTATAGGCGAGATAGCGGATGTTCCTGCGCCGGGCTTCCGCCGGCCATCCGATGAACCGGTCGCGCGGCCCGAGATGCCGGGGCGCCGACGACCACCCCAGGCACGCAATCGGGCGGCCCTGGGCGTAGACCACATACTTCAGATGCTCGCCGACGGGCTGCGTGTAGCCCAGGTAATGGTACCGGTCGAGCAGACTATTGAAGAGCCGTTCCTCGACCGTGCGGCGCACCTGTTCGAACTCGAGCGGCCGGATCTCAGCGAGCGCGCCTTCGAGCGTTGTCTCATCCACCAGGACCGGCGCCGGCCGCTTCCTGTCCGGGTTGCGGTGCGCCAGAGGGTTGGGATTCACCCAGCGCACCGGCGGAAAGCTCAATATGCCCCTCCCGGTGGAGTCGCAGCATCAGCCCCCGGCAGACCATGTCGCAGAGCGCGCCGTTGGCCTGGCGCCAGTCCCATGCCTCGCAGAGCCTGCTCGATAGCGCGCGGCGGCTCAGCCGCGGATTCTCGGCAACGAGTCGACGGATGAGTTCAATGTCCGTGCCCGTGATCGTGCGCCCGCGGTACTTCAACTCTGTTTCCATGCCGCGCACGATAACAGAGGTGAAAACGGAACACAAGTCCTATCTTCAAATCTCTGGTCGGCGCGACGGGCTTACACGCTTCCATGTTGGTGCGCCGCGCGCCCGCGGTCGGATCGCCCGCAGCGAGGAGCACCTGCAGCTGGTGTGCTTCCAGCGCGCTCGATATCTCGGACCCGTTCCCGGGCCAGTAGCGGAACCTCCCCGACGACAACCGTTTTTGAATCAGATAAAATCCCTGGCCGTCGTAACAGAGTGCCTTTATCGCGGTGCCTCGCCGGCTCCGAAAAACAAAAAACCAACCTGCGAACGGGTCAGCCTTGAGCACTTCTTTGCAGATCCGTGCCAAGCCGTCGATGCCGTTGCGGAAATCCACCGGCTCGACGGCGACAACGATGCGCATATGCGAGGTGACTTGAATCATCCCTTCATACCCCAGAACGTGCGGGTGAGCGCCCCAAGGTCCGGAAGCTCCGCTCCTCTTATATGAATCCGCATCCTTTGCCCACGTGGGTGTTCCAGTTCAATACTGCACTCTGAAACAGCAGGCGCAGTCCACGAAGGGAGCTCGACAAACGTCGGTCGAGTCGACCTCGATTCAGGTGCCGTGATTGCTTGTCGCTCTGCAGGTTGGACACGTTCCTTGAGGGAGTAGTAGTCCAGACGCAAAAACCGGGATACTTGAGCAACACCGTGGTGCGCGGCGAGGTTCGCCGCCAACGTCCAGAGCGGCTCCGGCATTGGCATACGATGCCGGCGGGTGCTGCGCCACTGCTCGATCTGACGGCTGAGTTCTCGAATCTCGGCGGGAATTACAGCGGGTGCGGTTACTCGCTTTGATGTCATCGGCTGTCCTCCTGACGCTCTTGGCGTCGACAGCCGGACGATATCAAACCGCCTCAAACCGAGTCACGCACGCCTGCCGCAAGGACACGCAACAACTCGTTCAACGCAAATACAACTTAAGATCCAATGCGGCAAACCGAGGAATCTTGTAAATTCTCGCCGTCTTTCCCCCATCTGAAGCGTTAGATTCTCACGACCTTTCCCCCGGGGGATTCTCATGGGCATTCCCCCACCTGGAGGGGGAGATTCTCACGACCTTTCCCCCACCCGATTCTCACGGGCATTCCCCCACCCCCTTGTAGCTCGACTGGCAGGTGTGCCATTCCCTTCCCCGAAGGGAGGGATGAATGGCATACCGGGAGGTTCGAGTCGTGGATTACAGGGAAGTTGTTCGACGTTGGCTGGCCGGGGATGGGTTTCGTGCCCTGGCGCGAGGGACCGGTCTTGACCGCAAGACGGTTCGTCGGATTGTTAATGCTGCGGGGCGATTGGGGCTCAAGCCTGGTGATCCTCCACCCGACGATCACACCGTGGCCACTTTGATCAATGGGGTACGAGGAGATCACTCCCCGGTCACACCCGGGGAAACGGAGACATTCCTTCTGCCTTATCGCGATCGCATCCGTCAGTGGCTGGAAGAAGACAAGCTCCTGCTTACGAGGGTTCATGACCTTCTGGCTCGGGAAGGCGTCCCGATCCCCTATTCCTCGTTGCATCGTTTCGCGCGAAAGTGGTGTGAGTTTGGCCGGTCGTCGTCGATCACCGTGCGCCGGGTCGAGGGCAATCCAGGAGAGTACGCCGAGGTTGACTTCGGCCGACTCGGCTACCTGCACGAACTCGGCAACGCCAAACCCCGGGTCGTGCATGGTTTCGTTATGGTGCTCGGCTACAGCCGGCTATCGTGCGTCGTACCGGTGTTTCGTCAGGATCTGGAGTCGGTCATCCGCTGTTTCGAGGAAGCGCTTCGTTTCTTCGACGGCTGTCCCAAACGGATCGTGCTCGACAACCTGAAGCCATGCATTGACTTGGCTGATCCACTGGTCCCCCGTTTCACCCGGACGTTTCTCGAGTACGCCGCCTTTCGGGGATTCATTCCGGATCCCGCGCGGCCCTACCACCCCAAGGATAAGCCTGCTGTGGAACGGCACGTTCGGTATGTTCGGGAGCGTTTCTTCAAGGGTGCGTCCTTCGTTGACCTCGACGACGTCGCCAGAAAGGCGCTTGTCTGGTGCCGTGAAACCGCGGGCCGTCGTATTCACGGAACCACCCGGTGTGTTCCGCTTGACGTCTTTGAAGCGGAGGAAAAGAGCGTCCTCATTCCGCTGAAACCCGAGCGTTTCGTTGTGCCGAAGTGGGGGAAGTGCACGGTCCATCCGGATCATCACATCCGCTTCGATTCCGGGCTGTACTCGGTTCCCACCCGCTACATCGGCAAGGAAGTCGACGTTCGTGCCGACGGCGCTCTCGTCCGGATCTACCTCGGCGCCGAAGTGATCAAGACCCACAAGCAACAACCTCGTGGCGGCCGGTCGACCGACTACGAAGACTACCCCAAGGAACGCGCTCCGTACGCCATGCGCTACCCGGACTTTTATCGCAGAAAGGCCCGGGAGATCGGCCCGGCCGTTGGTGACTTCGCCGACAAGCTGCTCGAAGGTGAGTTCCCCTGGAGCCGGTTGCGACAGGTGCAGAAACTCCTGCGCCTGTCCGAACGTTACGGCCGGGATCGGGCCGAGGCGGCCTGCCTCCGCGCCCTGTCGGTTGATCTCATCGACGTAACCCGGGTCGGTCACATCCTCGAACAAGCCCTGGAAAACGAGTCCACCCAAGGTGGCGAGATCACGATCCCGCCTCTCCAGCAGAAACTCCGGTTCCTGCGACCCGCGCAGCACTTCTCACACCATCCCGCTTCCCGAGGAGGAAACCATGCAGATCAGGACTGAACTAAAGACCGTTTTGAAACGAATGAGATTGTCGCCGATGCTTGCCACCCTTCCCGATCGTGTCGCCTTTGCTCGTGAGCAGAAGCTCGACTTCCTTGAGTTTCTCGAACTCGTGCTCAGCGACGAAGCAGAACGCCGCGATCAGGTTTCCATTCAGACCCGGCTTCGCAATGCCGGATTCGAGGAGGAATGCACGCTCGAGCGATTCGACTGGACAGCCAGCATCGACCTCGACCGCGCGAAGGTGAACGATCTGTTCGGCCTTCACTTCGTCGAGAAACACGAGAACGTCATTTTTACGGGGGCGGTCGGAGTCGGGAAGACATACCTGGCTTGCGCCCTCGGGCACTCGGCCTGCCGCGCCGGTTACCGCGTTCTGTTCACACGCGCCGACACGCTGCTGAAAACCCTGGCGCAGTCCCGCGTCGACAACTCCTTTGACCGGCAGTTGCGCCAGTATCTCGTCCCTGACGTGCTCGTCCTGGATGACTTTGGGCTGCGCCGGTTGTCGGGCCTGGCATCGTCGGACTTCTACGAGCTGATTATCGAACGTCACATGCGCAGCACCACGATCGTGACCTCAAATCGCAGTGTGGAGGAATGGAGCCCGCTTTTCGAAGAAACGATGCTGGCCCAGAGCGCGCTCGACCGCTTCTGTCACCGGGCGCATCAACTTGTCATCGAAGGCGAGTCGTATCGCGCCCGACAGGCCGCCGCCATGCGCTTGGGATCAACCCCGGCAGAAGGGAGGAAGTCCCGGTGACCGACAAGACGAATCCAAAACTGCGGCTCAAAAAGGCCACCGGTTGGTTTCCCGCCGGTGATGGTTTCCTCAAAGCGATGGTCGTTTTGCCGGACGGCCCGTTCAAGCTGTTTGTCTTCCTCTGCCTGAATGCGGACCGGCAGACCGCGATCTATCAGTCGAGCTATCATCGGCTGGCGACCGGGATCGGTAAGTCGCGGCACACAGTCGAGGCCTATGTCGCCGAACTAAAGGCAAAAGGAATCTGCACGATCCTTACGAGCCGCATCCCGTATGTGGGAAGCATTATCAGGATTGCCGACGAATACTGGCCATTCGTGGCAACCGGAGACGGTCCCGGATCGAGAGGTGCTGAGCCGTATGTCGACTCAGTCCGAAAACTGTTCATCGCTCTGGGTTGTACCACGGGGCGATTTGGTTCGTCAGACGAACAGTTGGCTGCAGATCTCGAAAGAAAGGGGATCCCCATCGAGGTGATAGAAGACGCCATGTTGGTCGGAGCCTGCCGCAAGTACGTCTCATGGCTCAACAGCGGATCTACAGCTCCAATCGCAAGTCTTCATTACTTCGAAGCGATTCTCGAGGAGGTGATCGAGCGGCCGTTCCCGCCGGGATACCGGGAATACATGCGTCAGCAGGTGGAAAAGCTGGCCAAGATCCGCGCCGCCCGGGCAGAGAATGACGAAGATCATGGCAAGAGCCAAACACCTATCCGTGAAGAAAATGCAGAGCCAGCCATCCGTCGGAAGACGGGATGATGTTGATCGTTCACCATGGCTAGAGCTCTTGATGAAAGGAAATCCGAAACCTGAAAAGATGATTCAAAAGATTGCTATCCGTGCAAAAAACAGTTAAGACAAAGTCGAGCTGAAGGGGGTGGGGGAAAGCTGATGAGAATCGGGTGGGGGAAAGAGGGCGAGAATCGACAATCTCAGGTAGACGGGGCATCTTTGTACTGCGGAGATCCTCTATTGTAAGAGACACAGGCAGCTTGATTGCTTTGGCTTCCGTCGAGGAAACGTACCCATTATTTACAAAAGCCGCCAATAGCCGTTGAAAATCTTCATCCAGTGGGGCCAGCAAGCTCTTGATCTCGCGAATATAAGAGGCATTCCCGCTGTAAGCTATAGTTCGATCAATAATGGAGGCCAGCCTAATTTCATTCGGTGGAATTCGGCCCAGCATTACCAGCAAACCCGGGACGAACTCATTTTTAGATTTTGGACAAACTCCATGCAAATTTTCCAGCTCCGATGCAGATCGGTACGAATAATATCGAACCGGATTAGTACCCGGTGCAAAAATCGTTCCCATTCTCAGTGATAGATCGTAATAACGCGGAACTGGCCAGGCGGGATCGCGGGCTTCCCAAATAGAATCACCGAAACAGGCACGCCCGCCAGTTTTGAGCTCCATTCCCGGAGTGACTATACGAAAGTCCGCGACAACTTCAAACGAACGCAGCAGCGAATTGGCGAATTCCGATTGTGGTTTTTGAGCAAGGAGGTTGGCAGCTGCCAACCAGGCAATCGTCCACTTTGTGCTCTCAAAGACTCTCTGCAGTGCCTCGTGGCTGTCAGGTGACCGTGACAGCAAAACCAGCTCCTGAGCAATGCATCGAGAGGGTAATCGTGTTATAAAGTTCGAGGGGACTTCCGCTTGCAGCCTAATTAACGCATCTGCCACATACTCATAGACTGCCCCACGGCGTCCAATTGGTTTCCATGCGTCTGGTTCTGCACTGAGATCGAACCTTTCAATAAGATCTGGAATCAACTCTCGTCGGTTATTTTTGCCTATCAGCTCTGCAGCCCAGGCAATTTGTCTTGGATCGCCGGAGTGCAGCCAGGCTTTCTCCAAGCGTGCGGATTCAGCATCATCGACAGGTTGATATTTGGCAGGATCAGGAAGAGCCTGCTGCGCAAGGCAATACTGTCCGAATGCTGCGATCACTAGAACGGTATGAAAAAACCGCATTCTGATACCCCCGATCTTTTCTCTTAGACATCGAACAAAGCAGCAGGTTCCATGCTTGGCGTGCGTTTATCATAACGCCGATATCTAACAATCTCTATAATATTCAGGGTTTACACGCGTCACAATCAGAGTTCCGGCGTATTGTCGGCTTCTCGTACATAACCTCCCGAAGGAGGATTTTCCGCGTTTCTCGGCTGCGGCAGGTTTTGATCCTCGCGGCAAAGATGATATGCGTCAGCCTTCGTTCAGCTCCAAGTAATCAAAATGTCTCCTTGAATGTCGCACGGTGAGCACGACCACCTTATTGTCGTCAATGCGATAGATCACTCGATAGCCTTGGTGTTGGATTTCGCGAATGTTTTGACGGCGGATTTCTGGCACTAATCCTACCCTGTGCCGGGGATTTGGCCAAAAGCTCCACGCGCGCAAATAGGCTTTCAACCCACCGAATTGAAGCCGCCGCTTGATCGCGGGCTATGTAATCAGCGGCTTCTTCCACTCGCTCAAGCGCGCGAGGCGACCATAGGATCCTCACTTTTTTATGCGGGCCATGACCTGCGCCTTCGCCCTCCGATGGGTGATCCCTTTGCCGCCTGCAATCTCGGCCTCAGCGGCATGAACATCACGCAGGATTTCGACCTCTTCGAGAAGTTCTTCATAGCTCTCCACGTCGAGGAGAACAGCTGCGCTTCGCCCATGCTGGGTGAGGATCACGGCACGCCTAGTATCCCTCACCTGTCCGACAACCTCGGCAACGTTCGAACGAAACTCGGAAAGTGGTCGAATGTCCTCGCTGAACTTCATTTTGGTCATAACGTCCTCGATTGAATATGTACAATATGCAGTACCACAGATTGTACGCAATACTTTGTCAGATCGCAACCCTGATTTCGCCCCGATTACAATCATTCCCATTGCCGATTTGTGCAGATGATGTTTAGAAGCAGCCTACCAATCCGGAATTCTGGATCCGTTGTTAATGGATGGTGGTTCGATTTGCATTCGCGCCTCTGCTGTTAAATCCTTATCTTGCAGGCACGGTGGTTCTGCCGATCTCAAAGAGATATTGCAGTTCCAGTTTTACGCAGGGCGATATCAGCAGGTCGTTCTGTTCCATCAATCGCCGGCCTCTGGCCGTGAACCTGTCGAGCAAACCCGCATGGAGCCACAGTAGAACGTGCGTGTCGAGATAGATCATGAGCGCCGACCCGCCGACCACTCCGCGGACCAGTCCATGTGGACGATGGCCTCGGGATCACCGACGATGGTATCCGGATTTTTTGCCAGTTTCTGCAGCTTGGATTTCGGTTTGGCCGGTTCCAGACGAACCCTCTCCCCTTTTCGTTCGATCTCCACCGGCACGCCAGTCTCGATCACGCGGTCCACAATTTCGTACAGGTTGGCCCGAAGTTTCGTTACGGAAATAGTCATGCCTACCTCCTCGAGGGACGTACATATTATGTCACAGCTGTACGTACGTTTTGCGATCTTGGGCTGTTCGATCCAAAGAACTGCGATATGATAGGATCCATCCGGTGAGAGCAATGACCTATCGAGGGAAAGTCAAGAACGGAGTTATCGTGATCGAGGACGCGCGACATCTTCCTGAGGGCACGTCTGTGCGAGTAGAAGTGGATGAGCGCGATCGTGCTCGCGGCACCGCGGCTGCGTTGTTGGGGGCTGACGTTCGCTGGGAAGGTGATCCAGCGGAACTCGACCGCTTGCTGGGGGAGGTACTGCAGATGCGCACGGAGGATCTTCGCCTGGAACTCGACCGGCTCGAGGACCTCTCCGGTGATCGCATACTTGCTTGATACCAACCACGCCGGAGCCCTGATGAAGGACGATCCTCGCATGATCTCCGCTCTGCGTGCCCCGAACGATAGCATATTCCATATATCGATGCCGAGCGTGGGGGAGCTCTGGTATATGGTCTATAACAACTCCCGGATCGAAGGGAATTTGCGGAAACTCAGAAACCTGAGCCGTAAATCATTGAGAGACAAAGACGGGCAATGTTATCATCCAATTCGGGACCGTAAGGTCGGAGGTTCGAATCCTCTCGCCCCGACCACCTTCCCGACTATTCCACGGGTATGCCCTATGGCCATTCAAGCCCGGCACATAATTGTTCACGGCAGGGTGCAGGGAGTCGGATTCCGCTTTTTTGTGCAGAGGGCCGGAAGCCGGCTGGGGCTGACCGGCGATGTCTGCAACCTCCCGGACGGCACCGTCCAGATCATGGTCGAGGGCGCTCCTGAGGTACTGGCAGGGTTTATCAGGGAAGTGAAGCTGGGGCCGCCCGCGGCGCACGTGGACCGACTCGAGGTTCATGAGGTTGCCGCCAGCGGCAAATACAAATCATTTTTGCTCGAGGGATGGTGAGGAACGAATGGATGAGCTGAAGGCGGCAATCCGCGAGATCCCGGACTGGCCCAAGCAGGGAATTCTCTTCTATGACATTACGACGCTGCTCAAAGACGGGAAGCGCTTCCATGCGGTCGTCGATGCCCTGACGACCCCATGCGAAAACCAGCAGATCGACCTGGTGGTGGGGATCGAGGCGAGAGGATTCATTTTCGCCCCTTCAGTGGCGTACCGGCTTAACGCCGGCTTTGTGCCGGTGCGGAAACCGGGCAAGCTGCCGGCCGCGACCCACAAGGTGGAGTACTCGCTGGAGTATGGAACCGATTCCCTCGAGATTCACCAGGATGCCATCAAGCCCGGCCAGAGAGTGCTGATCGTGGATGACCTCATTGCCACCGGGGGGACCGCCCGGGCAGTGGCCGACATTGTGGCGAAGATGGGCGGCTCGGTCGTGGGCCTGTCGTTCGTGGTGGAACTCACCGCGTTGGGCGGCCGGAAGAAGCTGGCCGGGCACAAGGTGACCAGCATTCTCCAATATTGAGCCTCAGGGAATCTGAGGATCCGCCTTGACGTGCGCGGCGCGCATCATGCGCTCGCGCAGGGAGCCGAGAGTTCGGGCCATCGATTCGCGGGCGGCGCTGTCGATCATGGGACGGATCAGAACTTCCAGCCAGCCGGGCACGGTCCGGCTGAGACTGATCGACTCGCACTCGACAATTACACCCCCTGGGACCTGCTCATAGCGCCAATAGGAATTCAGGCGCCACAGGAATCCCCGGTCCTGTCCGATCGGCTTTTCCCTCTCACCGGGCGACCCGACGTCTTCGACTTCCGCGATTCGGGTGGCGACACTGCGGCTGAAAGCCCGGGTCTTGCCGTGCCACCGGTATCGGACCGCGTGTTCCGTATTGTAGACAACCGTGACGAACTTGACGCGCCGCAGCTTGAGGTAGAGCTTCAGGGAATCCGAATTCCGGTCCAAAACACGCGAGTCGAGCACATCCTCCTGTCGCGTATCCTCGAGACCCGGATTCGACACCCTCGAAAGAATGAAGCCGATATCGACCCCTGGAATGAAAACACTCCCCCGCCAGTGATGAATCATGCCGAACGGGACATCACATTCCTTTCCGGTGGCATCGTTGGTTTTCATATGGGACACCGGGATGTCCCCGGTTAATATTGCCTTGCGTTCGGCCGCGGCGGCCGGGGCCGGCTGATAGTCAAGCGCGAGGAAGGTTCCCCTGGTTGCGGCCAGCTCCCGATCGATGCGTTGTTCGGTCCTGGCTGCATATTGGGTCCAGGCATTGACGGTCTCCCCTCTGAGCTGGGCGGCTTCCAGACGCATGCCATGCGCCAGCCAGATTCCGGCCATGAGTAGCGGGACACATCCAATGAGGTGGAGTCCCTTTTTCCGTTTCCGGCATTCGGTGGTGCCGTGGGACAGCCGGCGGCGGCGCATGATTCCTCTCCAGGAATGGGGTTCGGGCTTTGATTCCCGTTGCTTTCGGGGTGTCTTCATGTCCCCACTCCCTGCGCGAAATACCCATCGGTCGCTGGCGAAGAAATTCACCAGTGAGCAGATGGCAATGGCGCAAATGTTTGCAAGCACCGCCTGGATCCGGAACAGACCCACAAACAGCCACATCAGAAGCAGGTTGCCGATCAGGGAGATTACGCCATTGGCCATATGAAAGCGCACCAGCCTGTGGAATCGGCCCCCATCGGTGCCGGATGTCTGATCCACCCAGGTCCAGTGCTCGTGCCAGGTGAAGTTATGCAGAATGGCGAATTCGACTGCGAGCAGGGTGCTCAGCAGGTAATTCCAGCCGAGTCCCAGCGTCAGGGCGCTCAACACCCCAAGCTGGACCAGAATCCCCAGGAATCCGATAGAGTTGAATGCCAGCCAGCGCCGCCATTGTGAGGCGCCCTGCCAGGTTTCCGTCTTGGTTTGCCGCATGTGTGATTTCCCCATCCTAACGAGGCAAAGGCTCGGCCCGATACAGCGCGATCGCGTTTCGTATCGAGGAAACCACGAGCGCAACCATCATGCCCGCGCAGGCAATGATGCCACCGACATCAAACAGGAGGTATGGTCCCCAGGAACCCAGATGGACCCATGGCGTGCGAAGCAGATAAAGCGTTCCGGCAGCCAGCAGGATGCGCAGTTCCGTGGGGCCGAATTTGAACTGCGCCAGGCGAAAGATCCCCCCGGTGTGTGCTGCCAGATACACTTCCGAGGTTACCATCAGGTAGGCGGCCAGCATACCCAGGGCTGCCATCGGGTTCATGAAGCCGGAAAGAGCCAGGCCGCCCAGGAGAAAAAAGGTCCCGAAAATATCGATCACATGGTCGACATAGAATCCATATCGGGGTCTCTGCTGGTTGCGCACCCGGGCCAGAGTTCCGTCGAGGCTGTCGCCAAACCAGTTGGTTGCCAGAAAGACGACTACGAGCCCAAGGGTAAGGCGGTTGTAGCTGGCGGCCCAATAGGACAGGCCGGCCAGAAACATCGAAACCAGCCCGAGCAGCGTCAGGTGGTCTGACTTGATTCCCGCAGGCATGCGGTGCGCCAACCAGATCAAGGTTCGCTTCTCAGCATTCGCAAGCAGGCTTTCGTGCTCCCGCGTGTGCAGCTTGTTCACCTCCGTGGCCATGATCAGCTCCTTCTGAGCGAGGGTCCGACCAGACCATGCATTTTCCTTGGGGCCGGCCGTGCCCGTTTCACCCTTCACATCGTAATGCGAAATCTGGGCGGCATTTGGATCATTTTTTTGCCGCGCACCAGCATCTCCTTGCATTAGCAGACTTTCTCAAGGAAAATAAGATAGCTAGGCGTCATTCGAAGTCCCTGTAATTCTGGTATTAGCCCTCCGGTTGGGTCGGGTTATGCTCCAGACTGGTTGAATGCAAATCATGATGTGCCGGGTTGTACACTGCCTTCGGAGGGCAGCCATTCTCCTGCTGAACCTCCACTGCCTTTCAGCCCTGGCACTGCCGGCCCAGGCCGGCGCTGTTCCCGATGTGGGCCTGTATGGACGGGTTATCCGCGAGATTCGGATCCTCGGCGTGCATCACACAAAGGAGGAAATCGTTCTGGATCAGCTCGCCTCGCGGATCGGCAGCCGGTATACGGAGGCGGCGGCGGCGGATGATTATCGCTGGCTTGATCGCCTGGGCCTGTTCAGCTCGGTAAAGATTACCGCTTCTCCGGTGGAGGATCAGGTCGCGCTCACGGTCGAAGTGCAGGAATTGCTCCGCATCATCCCCTATCCTTCCATAAACGTGACCGGCGAAAACGGGGTTTCTGCCGGGTTGGGGGTGAAGATTCCGAGTCTGTTGCGCCGCGGCATCACTTTTTCTTCCTCCGCGCGGTTTGGCCCGCTCACAGAAACTGAGGTATTGCTGCAATCCCCCTGGCGCCTCCGGCAGAGAGAGTGGTTCGACATACGGTACAACTACCGGGACCGGCCGAACGTGCTGGACCATTTTATCGAGCACGCGCATGAGGTCGAGTTCCGGGCCGGGGTGAAGTTCCGGCGGGACTGGAGGGTCGGGGGGAGGTTTGCGCTGCTTGATCTTCAAAGCGACCGGCCCGGTATCACTCTGTCTCCCGATAACCGTGACCATATCCCCACGCTCGGCGCACTGCTTGAATATGATGGCCGGGATCTCCGCTCCAATCCCCACCGGGGCTGGCAGACGATTCTGGAGATCGGGCAGAATGGAGGCTGGCTCGGGGGGTCTGCAGACTATATCACCGCTCGCTTCGATTTCAGGCGCTACCAACCGCTGGCGGATCGCCACGTACTGGCATTTTTTTCCTTTACCACGCTGCAGAGCGGCCAGGTGGGGGTGGACGTACCCCTTTACGGCAATTATCATATCGGCGGCACCAATTCGCTGCGCGGCTGGAAACCCGATGCCCGGCAGGGGAACAACCAGTTTCTGAATACCCTCGAATACCGCTTCGAGGCATTGTCTCCCAAATCGTTTCGCATTAAGGGCTTTGGTTTTTACATCGGAGTGCAGCTGGCAGCGTTTGCCGACCTTTCCACGGCGTGGGATCGCGGCACGGATTTCACCCGCAACATGATCGGAGGGGCCGGATTCGGGATCCGTCTGATCATTCCGATTCTGGACCTGATCCGCATCGATTTCGGTATCGGACAATCCGGAGAGGGGATCCTCTCCCATTTCGGGCTACGGGAAAAGGCGGATTATGCCCGCCTGCGAGTTCGCTAATCGATAGCGACGCATCAAAAGGCTATGCCTCTCCGGTTGGCAGTTCTCGGGGTCGGAATCGGGATCGCTATCGGAATCGGCTTTTAACAGCTGTTCAGGCATATGGTCAGAGGCAGCAAAAAGCGCCACGGATTTCACGGATTGCACTGATTTTTTGGAGGCACTACCATCAGGGGAGTGTTTCTTGCACTCTCCAGGATGCAGGCAAAGCCGACATCATTTGGCGCGCCTCGATATCCGCTCAATTTATGCATTTAATCCGGATTATTCATGAATAATTCGGGTTAAATCGGTGGAATCGGGGCTGCTTTTACAAAGGCCAAATAATTTTGGCTTTTTCGGACTGGGAAGGCCGATTGGGACTGCGATTGCGACCCCGATTCCGGTACCGACCCGAATGGCGCTTAGATAAGGTGAGATTTTTCTGTCGCCCCGCCGGGGCTGTCGGTCTATTTCCGCGTGAGCCCCGGGCTGCGCTGCGCTAGCCTGTGACTAAACCCGTGGCTGGCTCGGGGGCCGAAGCATTAGGACCAGCGACTAATTGATATCCGAGTTCCTTGGCTCTGGCCTTCAGGAAGTTGATCCGGCTCTCGCGGTAGCGCTTTTCAAATGCTTCTACACCTTCATCGACGTATGGCTGGCCCCACCGCAGCAGGCGGTAAATCAGAGTGGCCAACTTTCTTGCGCTCGCAAATACGGCAACGTCTCCTCCACGACTTCGCGCGATCTTTCGATAGTAAGCTCCCAACGCCGTTGCGCTGTTACGCAGTGACAGTGCCGCCATCCGTAGGGCAGCGGCAACGCGCGTACTCGCCGTGTTCCGCCTTTTCTTTTTGACGGGTTTGCCTCCGCTGATGGGTCTATGGGGTGCCAGGGTGGCGTGCGAGACAAAGTGTTTCTCCGTCGGGAAATCGCTGAAAGTGGGACCGTATTCGCTCACGACCACCAGGACGGTTTCTACACCGATGGCGTCGATGCTGGTTAGGTCCGCTCCGCTCATGCGATACAGCGCCTCTCGCATGGGCTCTTCGCCCCGTTTTTTGATCGCTCTTGCTTTATGTGGATTTTTCACGGTCGGAGGAGGCTGTTGTCGGCACTCCTGCCGCTGCAGCTCGGCGAGCTTTCGTAAAATCTCCCGGTCGTAATCGGCAACGCGCTGCTGGAAAGCGTCGTACATTTGCAATGACTGCCGCAGACTGAACAGGTGGTCCTCGCGCCAGTGCCCGGTCAACTGGTTGGCGATTTCCTCTTGCGCTCTGCGGCAGCGCCAGTCACGCAGCTGGGCCAGTTTCATGGGGTCGCGCTCTCCCGCTGCGATGGCTCGTAGAATCTTCATGCCGGTCACCCCATCAATATCGGAAACCGCCCGGTGCACCCGCACATTCATCTGGTCCAGGCTCTTTTGCATCCTGCGCAGCCAGTCGGATGAATCGGCCACCAGGATGGCCTTGTCTCGCACCAGGGTCCGCAACATGCATATGGCCTCCGCAGGGCGAAATGAACCCCTGAGCAGTCCGCAGCTATGGAGCCGTTGAATCCACTCGCAGTCTTTGGCGTCCGTTTTTTTGTCGCGCCCAGGTACGCGTGCCAATTGCCGGGTATCGACTAACAGTATTTCGAAACCCGCCGCCTCCAGGACCTCGTGTGGAGCAATCCAGTAGACCCCCGTGCTCTCCATTGCTATCGATTCGATGTTACGCTCTTTAAGCCACTGAGCCATCCGGATCAGCTCTGGAGTTGTAGCTCCGAAAGTGGCTGACTTCCCGAGCGGATCGGTCCAGCGTCGGAGCGCAAACCCAGTGTTGTTCACTGCCCAAATCGATCCCCGCTACTTCCGGTCGAATCACTGGGAGTCCTGCAATCTGTTTGCTATTTCCTCCTTGAACATCGCGGCCTTCCTCCATTTTCCATTCCTTTCTGAGCACATCCGCCCGGGTCGGCCAACTGCAGAATCTAGCCTAGGGGAGTGCCAAAAAGCCTCGCCAATGTTCAATGCCTTCCCGGAGCCATGCTTGCCAAGCGGCATAAGCACGAATGTGTAAAGGGCCTTGACTGCGGCTATGCTCGCGTCCAGGATACCGCTCGTGGCCGCCCACAGTCACAGGTTATTCAATCCGACCCGGTCGGAGGCGGAGCTTGCCCGGGGCTACTGTCTCGCGCGCCTCCGGCGCGGAGTCCGACTCCAATCCATCGGGCTTGCGCGGAGCCCCTGCCCCGGAGGGGCAAAAAAGAAAGTAGCCGGGGGCAAGCGCAGCGCAGCCCCCGGTGAGTCAATCGGAATCAAGAGCCCCAGCGGGGCGAAAGAAATCCACCTCGTCCTCACAGCCGATGCAATGATCTGGCACATCCTCATCCACTCCTTATCTTTGTGCCATACGGTACCGACCCCGAAGTGTGGCGCCTCTCCCGCTATTCTTGAAGCAGCTTCTCATGCGCCCGGGCGCACGGCTGGCGAGATCGGGAAATGGGTCGCGGGTTACCGCGTTTATTTTTGGTTCGCCGATAGGGTCCTGACGATCAGTTTTGCCGCCTCGACACCCTGGTCCTGAGCCTGGCGGGCATGAGCCAGCGCAAGAGGGTACTGGCGCAGATTCCACCAGGTCAGCGCCAGGTAGTAATGCGCCGTTCCCCAACCCGGCCGCAGCCGCAACGCCTCCTGGAGCACAGCCGCGGCGCCGGAAAAATCCCGCTCGAGATACAGCGCCAGACCAAGGTCAAAATTCCGCTCCGGATCGGCGGCAGCCAGATCCCGCGCCATCCGGTAATTTGTCACCGCGGCGGTCAGGTTTCCGACGCAACGATAGAGGTAGCCGAGACCGGCATAAACCCGGGAGTCGGGCCCGAATTGCCGTATGGAACGCTCGGAGGTTTCGATGGCGCGACGATATTCTCCCGTCTTCATTAGGGTATAGGCGAGGCCGTCGAGAACGCTTTTGGCAATCTTCCCATCCCGCAAAATGAGCTGGAAGTGGACGGCGGCTTCCGCGTAATCAGAGGCATTCAGTCTCAGCGCCGCCAGCTGCTCGCGGCAGCTCGGAATCGTCGGGGGCAATGTCGAGGCACTCACGGCAGGTCGCTTCCGCCGAGTGCGCGTTGTCGGATTTGATATAGGCTTCGACCAACGCCTTCAGAATGCCGGTGTTCTTCGGTTCCAGGGATCTGGCCAGTCCGAGTGAGGCCAGAGCTCCTGTTGTGTTTCCCTGCAGCAGAAGCGATTGCCCCTGCCCCGTCAGTGCGTCGACCAGCCTCGGATTGAGAAGCAGGGCAGCGGCATAGGATTCCAGGGCCTCCCGGACCTGTCCCCCGGATTGCTGCAGATACCCCAGATAGGCAAGCAGATCCGGATCGTCCGGCAGCGTCCGGAGGGCCCGTCTCACCGCCGATTCGGCATCCTGAGCCTTCCCCTGATCGCGATACAGGGCCGCCATGGCCGTCAGCACATCAGGAGATGGGGTGCCGCTCCTGACTGCCTCCCGGGCGAAGCGCAGCGCCTCTGTTTCCCTGCCTTCTTCCCGAAGTGTCAGTGTTAATCCGGCGACGGCCCGGGAATCTCCGGGCTCGGTATCCAACGCCCGAAGAAAGGCCTCGCGGGCCTCGGGCAGACGATGTTCGCCACGCAAGAGCTCACCGAGCTCGGTCCATGCCTTCGACAACCCGGGATTCAACCCCGTGCTTGCGCGCAAACCCGCTTCGGCATCCCGTTGCCGACCCGCACGCGCGGCCCTCAGCGCCCGGGCATAGAGAAGTTCGGCCTTAAACGTCCGTTCCTCCGCCCTTCGGGCTTCGGCCGCTTTCGCGGTCTGCCCCAGTTTGTCGTAGATGGTCGCCAGATCTTTGTATAGCAGCGGATGGTTGGCGTCCAGCGTCAGCGCTCGTTTCGCCCAGCGGAGGGCGCTTTCCCAATCGCCCTGTTTTCCGTAGAGTGAAATCAGGCTGAAGTGGGCCGGCAGGTCTCCCAGATCGAGCTGGGCGCAGAGCAGGTATTCACGCAAGGCTTCCCCGGTCTCGGAGCGGACCTGGTAGAAGAAACCGAGCAGGCTGTGGGCGGCCGCAACCGCATTGTGATCCGAAGCCAGTTGCCGGGCGGCCCAAAACGCTTCGTCGGTCTGACCTGAAAGGAACAGGCTCTGGATCCACTGAATCTGAGCCTCCAGACCCAGGGACGGGTCCGCCAGAATTTTTTTAAATTCTCCCGCCGCCCGGTCCGCGGATCCACCTCGGACCAGTGCCATGCCCAATCCCAGCCGCGCCGAAACGTTCTCCTTCTGCCCGCTCAGAACCGTGCGAAACGTGGATTCGGCCCGCCCGAGTTCGGACCGTTGCAGGAAGAGATAGCCGAGCAGAGTCTGTGCGGCGAAGTAATCGCCGTCCGACGGCGCAATCGATTCGAGAATCCGGGCTGCTTCCATCGGCCGGGAAGCGGACATCAGGGAGAGGCCTCTCCGCAGCAGATCTCCTTGCGCCGGCAATGGCAAGGCCGGCGCCATCATGGTAACCACAGCCAGAAGTGCAGGCAGGAATCGTCGCATTTCCACAAAGGATATCACGCGCGATGCGGGCAGTGAAGGTCTCCGCCGGCCCAACCGGCTTTATTCATGGCAACTGTTTAGCCGATGCTTAACAGCAGAACGCAAAGACGCAAGGCCGCAAGGACGCAAAGGGAACCCTTTCAGTTCGTGCAAGGATGTGCCAGCGCGAAGCGCTGGGCCCACGCCTGTTGGTCAGCGGCGATCTTTGCGCCCTTGCGCCCTTGCGTCTTTGCGCTTTATTTCTTCATCCATTATATTTGGCTAAACAATTACTATTCATGAACAAAGGATCACAAGACTTCTCAGGACACGGAATTGCCTGGCTCGCCACAATGCAACCATGGATTCCACGGATTGATCGGATTGCACGGATTCATATTCATAGGGCCTGGGCGTATCGAGGCGCACCAAATAATGTCATCGTCCTTGCCTGCATTCTGGTGGAGGCTGCTGGAAACGCCGCCTTTTGGTAGTGCGTTTATCGAATCCGTGGAATCCGTGAAATCCGTGGCAGTTTTTTGCTGTCTTCGAACACGGGGCTAAGCAATTAAGAGGAGGCGGATGAACGGATCGGCGGCGTGCACTTTTATTTATTTGTTGGCGGAAGACGTCCCTGAATAATTCGGGCTGAATCCTGATCGCGCCGGATGATCTCCATGTCTCGCCGGAGTGTGTCCCGACCGGCTGCGATTGCCGCGCTTGTGGATTGCAGGTATAGTGTATCCGGTTGGTTCTGAATGGAAGATCGCTCTATGCGCCTGCAGACATGTCTATCTCTAGCCTTGCGTCTGCTGCTTTTCCTCCTGTGTCTGGCCGCCCCTCTGACTCTTGGGTGGCAGCAGCCTCCGGCAGGTGCGCAGCAGCCCGGGATCGGCACCACGGTGAAGGTCAATGTGGGACTGGTGCAGACTGACGTAATGGTGTTCGACCGTCAGGGGCATTTTGCCATCGACCTGAGGGCGGAACAGTTCGATCTGCAGATCGACGGGAAGCGCCGGCCGGTATCGTTTTGCGAGCTGGTCTCATCGGGCACAGGCCGGGACGAGGCCGTGTGGAATGCCAACCCGGCTCCCGCGCGATTGCCGGCGCCGGCCCCATCCGGAAAATCCGACAGCGGACGCACTCTGCTGTTTTTCCTGGATGACTGGCATTTGTCCGGCGAAAGCATGGTGCGCTCGCGGGCGGCGCTGTCTCATCTGATCGACACCGCAATCGGCGTGAGCGACCGTGCCGGTATCTTTGCCGCGAGCGGCAGTCCCGGGTTCCTCCAGCAGCTCACCGACAATCCGGCGGTCCTTCATGCCGCCGTGGACAAACTCGGCTTTTTCAATCCCCCGGTCCAGGACAAGGGACAGCCGCCCATGAGCGAGGCTCAGGCTCATGCGATCGAGCAGAACGACGAGGCGGTCCTCGGATATTTTGTGGACGCCATGAGCAAAGGATTGCTCGGCAATCGGCCGATTCAGAGCCGTGCGGCGATGGAGAAGATCGTGCGCCAGCGCGCGTTGGTTCTTGCTTCCGAGTCGATTGAAATCGCCGGAAGAACGCTGTCGACGCTGGCCCAGGTGATGCGAGTCTATGCGTCTCTGCCCGGCCGCAAGGTGTTTTTCTTTCTCTCCGACGGTTTTTTTCTCCAATCGCAGCTTCCGGAGACCATCGGCGCGATCCGCCGAGTGACCGATACCGCAGCCCGCGCCGGGATTGTCATTTACTCTCTGGACACCCGCGGTCTGATCGTCGGTCTTCCCGACGCGTCTAACCCGGTGCGTCCCGATCCCACCAACCGGCTGACCCGCAGTGCGGCCAGTGAGGTGACAGCAGCCCAGGACGCACTCAATGCTCTGGCTGTGGATACTGGGGGGGCTTTCCTCAAGAACACCAATGCCCTGGATGCGGCCATGACCAAAACCCTGGCTGAGACCTCCCGCTATTATCTGCTGGGTTGGTATCTCGATCCGGACATGCAGGAGCCGGGAAAATACCGCTCGATCCGCGTCAGCGTCCGAGGGCGGCCTGATCTCAAGGTGCGCGTGCGGCAGGCGAAGGTGGATCTCTCGTTGCTTGCGGCACAGGGGCGGAGCGGCGCGGTGATGGCTGTCCCGGCAGCAACCGATGCCGGCGCGGCGATGCTCCAGTTGCTTCGTTCGCCTCTGCCGATCGGTGTTCTGGCGGTTTCTCTCCAGGCCGGTTACGATTTCCTGCCCGCAAAAGGATATTGCATTACGATCGCCATGCAAACCCCGATTGAGACTGCCGGCGCCGGCGCTGCCAAGCCGGAGGAAAACGGCCGCCTCGACCTTGCCGGCCTGATCAGCAATACAGACGGCGATACCGTCGGCAGTTTTTCGGAGAGTCTGTCCCTGCCGGCCGACCCGGAAAATCAAGAGGCAGTCGGAGACAGGGAGTGGATTTACAGTGGGGTGATTCCGGCCAAACCGGGAATGTACCAGGTGCGCGTCGCGGTGCGCGATTCCAGGACCGGCCGGTCAGGCACGTCGCTTCAATGGATCGACATTCCCCCGTTTGGTCCCGACGCTGTCAGTCTCTGCAGCATCATTCTCAAGGACGAGGGAACCGGCCGGGTGGAGCCCGGCAGTCCACAGCCCGAGATGATGAGCAGCGCCGCCGTCAGCATCAAGCGTCGTTTCCCGAAATCCGCCCGGGTTTCCTACTTCATGAGGATTCTCAACCCGGGCGCCGCCCCGTTGCTGGTGCAGATCCGGCTGTACCGCGGCAATCATGTCGTTTACGAGTCGGGCGCCGCGCCGCCGAAGGAGCAGGAATCGGAGGATGTTACGCGCCCTTTGCTTCACGGCCTGCTGCCGTTGACGGATCTCACCCCGGGAGACCACACGCTCGAAATCCTCGTCAAGGATTCATCCTCGAATGTGGTCACGTCCCAGAAGATCCATTTCTGGATTGTCTAGAGGATCGCAAGACGTCCCGGACACGGAAGAACGCGGATGAACACGGATCAGTTCCGTGTTCATCCGCGTTCTTCCGTGTCCTGAAAGCCTTTGGTCCTGAAAGAATCACGGCTTCGGGGGGATGCGAAGGGAGCGTCCCCCCGAAGCCGCGGATTATGGATTAGTTTCTTTCCGGGATGGCAGGCAGCGACACCTTGTTCCAATCGGGGGGATCAACCCCCAGCAGGTTGTGGACAAAGTAATCCTGCAGATAGTGCTGGCTGCCCACCGAGCCGGCCCCGTGGTTCTGGCCCGGTACGTAGAGCATGTCGAAATGCTTGTTGGCTTTGATCAACGCGTTCACGACCTGCAGTGAGGACGCGGGGTCCACGTTGGTGTCCATTTCAGGAATAATGATCAGCGCCTTGCCTACCAACTTGTGGGCATTGTCCACGTTGGAAGACGCGGCATATTCCGGCCCGAGCGGCCATCCCATCCACTGCTCGTTCCACCAGATCTTGTCCATGCGGTTGTCGTGGCAGCCGCTGTTGGTGACCACGACCTTGTAGAATTCCGGATAGAACAGAACCCCGCCCATGGAATTCTGCCCGCCGGCCGACGTGCCGTAAATGCCGACGCGCGTGATGTCATAGGAGGGATATTTGGCGGCTACGGCCTTGTGCCACAGGATGCGATCCGGGAATCCGGCATCTCCCAGGTTTTTCCAGGCGACGTCGTGGAAAGCTTTGGAACGGTTG
The DNA here is from genome assembly GCA_963824985.1 of Terriglobia bacterium. Taxonomy (GTDB): domain Bacteria; phylum Acidobacteriota; class UBA6911; order UBA6911; family UBA6911; genus JAFNAG01. The sequence continues at coordinate 112,035 of CAWGRQ010000034.1, read as the reverse complement.
CTGGTCCCCATGCCGTCGATTTGAACCACGATGAAGCCGAGTTCCGCGAGAGCCTGGGTTCCGGGGACGGCGCTGAAGGTCTTGGGGACGAACGAGCCTTGCGGCCCGGCGTAGATCTGCTCGATCACCGGATATTTCTTCGCCGGATCGAAATTGGTGGGCCGGACGATGGTGCCCCAGATGTCGGTCTTGCCGTCCCTCCCCTTGGCAACGAACACTTCTGGGAACTTGAAGCCGGCCGCGAGCAGGGCGGAAGCATCCCCCTTATCCAGCTCCATGATCACCTTCTGGTCTTCGGTTTTGCGCAACTGCGAAACCGGCGGGAGATCGACCCGCTGCCAGGTGTCGACGTAGTACTGGCGATCCGGCGAGAAGTCCAGCCGGTGAGTGCCGTCGGCTTCCGTGAGCTTGACCAGGCCGGTGCCGTCAAAATTGATGCGGCAATACTGCGTAAAGTAGGGATCCTGTCCGGCGATCATGCCGCCGGCCTGGAACCAGATCTGGCGCTTTTCCTCGTCCACGCGATCGACGTTACGGACCAGCCAGTCGCCCCTGGTGATCTGATTCTTCACCTGGCCGGTGACGCCGTCATAGAGATACAGGTGCTCCCAACCGTCGCGTTCCGAAGCCCAGATGATCTCCTTGCCGTCGTTCATGTCGTTCCGGTATTTCCTGCCGGCCGACAGGCCTTCGCCAAGGTTGTTGTAATAGATGAAGGTCTTGCTTTCCTCGGAGATGAGCGCCCGCGCCTTGCCGGTCTGAGCGTCCACTTCGATCACACGATAGACCTGGTGGCCGCGCTGGTTGTATTCAAACGTGAAGGCACGGCTGTCCTTCCACCAGACCGGAGTCGTCGAGGTTGAAGGCGTTGGCGAAGAGCTCGGGATCGATCTCGACCCCTTTTTTTGTGGCGATATCGAACAGAGCCGGGTACGCGATGTCCAGGGCGTCTCCGGGCTTGCGATAGAGGATCGAGGAGTGTTTCGGCTGAACCTGATCCGCCGGCGACGATTCGATGTAGTGGACCTGCCGGTCATAGCCCGGGCGGGTATGGTATGCCACCAGCTTCTTGGAATCGGGGGACCAGGCGATGGAACGGAAGGTATAGTAGTTGCCTTCCGAGCCGTCGTAGCTCAACGGAGTCGCCGGGGGGGCGTTCGGGCCGGCCGGGCCGGCCGGGCGCAGGAACACATTAAAGTTCTGGATGATGGCTTCCCATTTGCCGTCGAAGGAGCCGCACACCTGCGGCTCCGCGGCTGCCGGTGCGCCACCGCCGCGGCCTCCGGCGGCTGCCGCGCCGCGGCCCTGACCCGCACTTTGGGATGGCGGACGGGGAGCACATCCCGTCTGGCCGCGGCCGAGGCCTCCACCCTGGCCTCCCGCCTGGGGCAGGGGCGGTGCTATATATTCGAGACCGTCCACCGGATCGCCCCCCACTTCCATGGGTGCGTCGAGCTGATCGCCTTCTTCGGCTCCGAGAGTGGCATCCGGGGTGCCGCCGCGTCCGCCGCGGCCTCCGGCCGCGGGTTGAGGAATCGCGGCACCCTTGGTGCACTTGTAATCGATCAGCGTGCACTTGTACATGAATCCGGAGGCTCCGAAATCGATCGTTTGCAGATCATCGGAGAAGGTCAGCCCGCCGGGCGCCGGTCCACCGGCGCCGCGCCCGCCGCCGCCGCCACCCCCTCGGCCCCCTGGCGTCGGGGCAAAGGGAAGACGCAACGCCGTCCATTTGCCGCCTGATGCCGCCGATATTGCGACCGCCAGTTTTTCGTGGTCGAAGGCCGGTTTCTTCGTGGCCGCGGCCGCATCCACCAGAATGAACTCCGTGCCCCCCTTTACCGGCCTGTAGTACCAGAACCTGCTTGTTTTGCCGATCCAGTTGGTGCTGCCGGGGCTATTGATCACCAGGCCGCTTGCCTTGGCTTGAAGTCCCTGCGCGCGCTGATAATCCGCCAGAGTCCCCTGCGCCTGCAACAGGCCCGCCGCCAGGACGATGGTGAGCAGTGCCGCGACGGCCAAAAGGCACGCGGTCTTTCCTCGATTTCCGAACCTCATGATTCCTCCTGCCTCTCCTATGGGATTGATCGGTGGCCGAGGCCGGTTTGCTGAATCCCGGCACTCCGCCCGTAAAACTGCACTATTGGGAATCAGGAATTATAGTGACGCAAATCCGAAGGATAACTGTGTCGCCCCTTCAGGGCTCCTTCTTCGCCTGCTCCTAACCCCGGGCTCACGCCCGGGGCCAGGTTCTTGCGCCCCTTCGGGGCTCGGAACTGTTTGTTGTCACTATATTTCATGATCGTCAGTAGAATTTTTGCCTCGTCAGTATGATCTGTGGTTCCATTCGGGCTGCTCCGAAAATAAGACCGAATGTGGCGCCAATTCACTCTTCCATCTCTGTGCCGCCCTTTCAGGGCTTGAAATCTCGGCACCTTAACCCAGGGCTTACGCCCTGGGCTGTGCTATTGCGCCCTTTCAGGGCTTAGCCGCTCACGACCGCAACAATCCTGAAGAGTCAGGCAGTTTATGACTGCAACAATCCCGAAGGGTCAGGCAGTTCACGACTGCCATAATCCCGAAGGGATGGTGCAACAAAGCCCAGGGCGTGAGCCCTGGGAAAACGGGAGAGCTGGCAACAGCCCTGAAAGGGCGGCGCAGAGAACGCGCGATGAGAGCACAAAACATTTTCATGCGTCACCGGGTGCGCCATAGGCGCATGAGAAGCTGTTCCGAAAATAGAGTCTCCATCCACCAGCCATCGGGGTTGGCATCGGGATTGGGGTCGCAATCGCCATCGATATCGAAAACCTAACCGACCCCGATTCCGATAGCGATACCGACTGCCACTCCTCTACGACTCATCTTTTTCATGCATCACCGGATGCGCCACGGGCGCATGAGGAGCTGTTCCGAAAATAGCCTGGGTCCGCGCGCGTCCCGCGCGCATGGCTTGTGGAATCAGGCGCGCATGCGGGCCGAAAGAGTTCTATAGGACGTTTTGCCTCCGGACACAAGGGAAATCTATTTCAGCCTGTCACGTGAATCAATTGCGCTCGATCCTGACCTCCGCCGCCTCCTTCAGGGACCACTCCATGGCCAGTTCGCCCGAAACGGCGCGGACTTCCTTTCGATTTCCGTATGAGATCGAGTAACGCCCCGGCACCAGGCCCCGAACGATGACGCGGCCCATGGTGACCAGCGACGTCGAGTCGGCAAGTTCCAGAATCAACAGCCTGGTCCCGGAGGCGCTTATGGTTGCCGAGACGATTTCGCCCTTTTGCGCTTCGATGTCGAGGTGATAATCGGCGAATCGCAGCCGTTTCCGCAAGCCGTCCCGCGGCTTCGCGATGAAACTGTCCCCGGCCGTCAGGACATCGCACCCGGCGCCGATGACGCCGAATGAATCATCCCGGAAGACATAGGATTTCGCCGCCTTGAAGAAGCCGTACATGCCGATGCCGTTGTCCAGAGTCTGCGGCGGATCAAATGCCTGGACGCCGGGAGTGGAGATATAGTGGGCGAATCCCATGCCGTCGGGAAGCAGGTTAGCGGTTACGCTCATGATACCGGCATACCCCTTGAGGAGCATTTCCATATCTCCGGAATCTTCGAATCCCGCCAGCAGGGGGCGGCTGTTCAGCGAGGTCGTATACCAGCCGGCCATATCGCCCCGATTGTCGTTCCCATAACGGAACCAGAGAGGCTGATCGCCGCCCCGGAGCGCCTGGATCACCTGCAGAGTTCTGGATGCCTTTTCCGTATTGCCGAAATACCTGGTAAAGAAATAGACGTGTTCGTGAGCGGTCTGGTCGACGAACAGCTCCGAGCTGTACGGGTAAGGGGTTTCGACGAACACCCGGTTGCAGGCTTCCACCTCCTTCAACAGCTGGCTGTATTCCGTTCCCATCCCCTCCGCCTTGAGGTCGGCCAGGATATTAATCGCGTTCGACCCGCCCATCACGCCGACATGGCGCCAGGGACCGGTCTGAAACCATTTCACGCCGGTTTTCGAGGCCAGCCGCAGGTATTCGAGCGCCGTCTGCCGCGTGGTCAGCCCATACAGCTTCCCGATCCGGTAGAGGGCGTGATAGACATTGGCCACGTGGGCATAATTGTAGGTCCGGTAGCTCTCCTTCGATCTGGCCTCAGTCCAGTGTCCCCAGGGGCTCGAGGGCTTTCGCTCCTTCCAGTAGAGTGAGGCGCGCAGCGCAAGGGTTTCCTGGTCCTGGATGTATTGTCTCAGGCAGTCGGCGACGTAGGTCTCGAGCGTGGCAATTTCGCGCCGGTCCGGGAAATAGACGTTTTTTTCGGCCAGATAGAGCGGCTCGGAAAACCCGTACTCATCGTTGCCGCCGACCTCCCAGACGTTATCGCTATCCCGGTAGGTGCTTCCGATCCGGTGGTCGAAGGGGAGGAACATGTGATTGCGGTTGAATGGATCCCGGGGATTCTCATAGAACTGGCGCTCGACAATAAACCGGCTTCGGGCCTTGATCAAGCGCTCGAGGTCTTCGATGCAATAGAAATGGAGATTCGTCCACTTGCCGCCGTCATAGTTCAGTTTGAGGCTTTTCTGGCCGCGCCCCTTGAAAGACAGCGTCAGAAGAGTCTTATCCTCGACCCGTTTTCTTTCGCGGACCGTGATGTTGTCGGATAGGAACTCGAGTGCCGGGTCATGTCGCGACTGGATTTCGACGAAAACGGGGGTGTCCTCGGGTACGACCATCGATGGGATGACGCGCAGGCCCAGATTTCCCTGGGCGGCGATCTCCCGACGGACGGCTTCATAACCTTCGATAAAGGCGAAACGCAGGCCGAAATGCTTCTTCTCACCCGGCTGTAGAACCAGGGACGAATGTCCGTTCACCCAGGGCGTTCTCCACCCCCGTGTGCTTTTCACGGCTCCGGAATACATGGCCAGAACATTCGGGCGGGCGCGCCGTCCCCCCCGTCCCCCGCCGTCTTCCCAGCGGTACATGCACTCGTAGAAAGTGTCTCCGGTTGGATGGACCAGGAGGAATGGCGGATCGCCGAGCAACCGCTGAATCAGGGAATAGGAGCTGTGGCCGCCGGCGAAATGATGGCCGGTAACTCTCTCCTCATGGATGATCTTCTGCTCGCCGACTTTCATGCGCTCGTCCTCATAGAGGACTTCATAGTCGTCCACCTGGTTGGTGTAGGGGCTTCGGGTCCGGACGCCGGAATAGTTGTCGTTGAGCGTCATGGGGAATCCGAACTCGCCGATTTCCAGCAGGCGCCCCGTGGTGTTTTCGATGTCGATATCCAGAATGAGGGATTGGTCCGAGGCGAGCCGATAGGTCAAACCCAGGTTGTAGCTCTTGATGCCCCCTTCGTTCTTGGACGGTCCGGAGTAGCGCACGGTGAAGGAAGTGCCATCGAAGGCGGCGCGACGGATGTCGGCGGAGTTCCCCGTGGCTTCCTGGCGCCATCGTCCCGAGGGACGGAATGAGAAGGATGGAATGAGGACGACGGGGCGTTCCGGAAGACTGAGTTCCCAGGTAGTGGTGACGATGTTCCCGGTCCATGACGGATCCTCATAGCCCGTCCCCGGGTAATTGGCCGGATTGCCGAAGTAGTTGGTCTGGAAGCGCCCCTGGGCTTCCCGGATGGAGTAGAGGGCGCCGGTGCGTTTGTCGAACTCCACCACCATGCGTGAGTTGGCGAGGCGGACAAGGTTCTCGTCCGCCTGGACCTGCCGATCCTGGGCTGAAAGAGCCGCGGCGAAGCCGAATACCAGGATTATTCCTACCCACTTTTTCATTTCTCCCTCCTGCGCCCCTGCGGCACGCTTCAAACTCGCAATCGTTCCGCGGGCTGAACTTTCCAAGTTACGGCGCTGCCGTATCGAGGCGATTAAAAAAACCTGCCGAACGTGAAGTAGATCTTGCCTCTTCCTCCCCTGCCCGCGGCGCCCATCAGCGAAAACGGGCCAAGTCTTGTTTCCATGATCAGGCCGGCGGATCCCTGGTACTGAATATCCGGCTCGGCAAAACTGAGAAAGGCGCCTCCGGACTCGAACGAGGCCAGCGCGAATATTTTCCCGCCCAGAAGCGGTGACAACCCGGCGATGTGATGCCGGTATCCCAGGCCGGTGAGAAAATAGTGGTTGCCGCGGAATTCATCGCGGTTGTAGGCGCCCAGCCGCCATGGTCCGCCCAGGGTGTACGCCAATTCCGGTGCCGCGTTCCTGGTGAACGTGGTGCCGAGCTGGCCGCTCACGATCAGGGACCCGCGCCGGGAAACCGGTTGCGCGAAAAGTGCGGTGATTTCCGCCTGGGGGTAACTCCCCTCCGCCAACGGTGCGGACAGGATCCAGCGTCCCTCCGCAGCGACGCGCAGGCCGCGGGCAGGCACGGAAGCGCTGTCCATGCCGTCGAAAGTCCAGCGCACGCGGGCCATGTCGACCTTCCCCCCGATGGAAGTGATCGGTGGCGTTCCGGTATGGACTCCAGCCTCAAACCAGCTTATGTCATATCCCGCCCGCACCTCGCCGCGGCGTCCAAGATAGCCGATATCCAGACCCGCGCCGACCCTGTTGACGGTATAGTCTGCTGCCGGAGTGGAGCCGGAGCCGAGCAGGCGCTCGATGCCGCGCCGGTAGTACCCGTAGGGGGCTGCGAACAGGCCGCGCCGGCCCAGGGGCTGGAACAATTCGGTGGCCAGCAGGGTCCGGGTTCCGACTTTAAGGTCATTGCGCCACTCCGACCCGTAGCTGGTTACGTCGCAGGCCGTCAGTCTGGCGCCGACACTGAAGTCGATATCGGAAATGTCGGTGGCCGTCATGTCGAGCGAAAAATCGAGAGTCGGCGGAGCGTACGTTTTCTCCTTTACATGAATCAGCAGGACCGTTTTCGCGGCGTCGCGGCCGGACCTGGCAAAGCCATAATCCAGCGACGCGAACCTGCCCTCCCCGGTAATTCCGGTCAAAACCGATTCCAGCCGGCCGAGGTCCAACGGCCGGCCGGCAAATTCCGCGAGCCGCCTGTGCAGATAAGCCTGGCCTTCCTGGCGGACTCCCGTTATCTCGATTTCATCGGGTGTGACCGCCACTTTTCTTATGCGCGCGGCGATGGCGGCCTGGTGCTGTTGCCAGGCGGTTTCATCAAGGGACAGTTTGCGCAGCATGCCCTCCTGGGCCCCGGCAGCCGCATATCCGAGGTCGATGACCCGGCCGGCTGAAGAAAAATCGAGAATCGTCCTTTTCCCGAGTTCCGGGGTGATAACGACATCCGCCAGCCGCAGACTGCGGCGATCGTTCTCGATCAACATCACCTTGGTCGACTGCGAGAGGATCCCGCCCAGGGATTCAATTTCCTGCCGGCCTCCCAGCGGCGCGCCGACATCGACCGCGATGACGATATCCGGGCGCAATTCCCGCATGACGTCGGTGGGGATGTTGTTCAGGAGGCCGCCGTCGACGAGCACCAGCCCATCGCGTTCCACCGGCGGAAACACGCCGGGGACCGACATGGTGGCGCGCATGGCCGATGCCAGGGAACCGTTTTTGAGCGCGAGGGTTTGACCCGCGAGGAAGTCGACCGCGACGCACCGGTAGGGAATGGGGAGGCTGTCGAAGTCGGGGATCGTGGAATAGGGGAACGTCAACCTGGAAATCATCAGTCCGATTTCATGGGCTGAACTGAGCCCGGTCGGCATGTGGAATCCTCTTTTGATCCCCATCTCGAGTTCGACCTGGTAGTCGCGCCGGTCTTCCTTCCGCCGGTAGGACAGCCGGTCATAGCCGGGCCCGGCGGCCAGGGCTTGCTTCCAATCCACATGTTCGACAAGGGCCCGCATATCCGCCGGCGTCATTCCCATGGCGTACATGCCGCCGATCAGGCCGCCCATGCTGGTGCCCACGACGGCATCCACGGGGATGCGGTTCTCCTCAAGCCACTGCAGCACGCCGATGTGGGCCAGGCCGCGCGCCCCCCCGCCGCTGAGCACAATCCCGATTTTGGGAGCGGTCTTCACGAGGGTATCCTGGGGGGTAGCCCGGGAAGCCCGGCCGAAGGCGCACAGCGCGAGAATCAACAGGGTCGAGACACCCTGACCGGCCCTGCGGCACGTTCGATCGGACATCAGCGAATCCCTTCTCCGCCCCTCCTGGAAGTTTTCGCGGCAAATCGGCAGAGCATCCAAATGACCCCGGCAGGATAAGACAATCCCATGCCTGGTACCTGTTTAGGCATATGGTAAGAGGCAGCAAAAAGCAGCCACGGATTTCACGGATCACACCGATTCTTTGAAGGCACTACCAAAAAGTTGTGTTTCTTGCACCCTCCAGGATGCAGGCAAAGACGACATCATTTGGCGCGCCTCGATATCCGTTTACCTTATGCACTTAAATCTGTGGAATCCGCGGCTGCTTTCAAAAAGGCCAAACATATACCATGCCTGGCGATTCAGAATCACGAACCGCCAGGCCGGGTTGCCTCGATCAGGATCAGGAATCTTTCCGCCGGCTTGGGCCGGCATCGATGACCTGCTGGGGGCAGCCATCGGCAAAGAGCTTGAAGTTCTCCAGGTAGCGCGCCGCCAGGGCGTCGTACTTCATCCAGTATTCCCGCTTGTTCCCCCAGGCATTGGAGGGTTCCAGAACGTCCTCGGGAACATCCGGGCAGGTCAACGGGACCTCGAAGCCGAACAGCTTGTCCTTCCGGAACTTGACCTTGTCGAGCTTGCCGTCGAGCACCGCGTTGAGCATGTTGCGCGTGTGGCGGATGCTGATGCGCTTGCCGACGCCGAATTTTCCGCCCACCCAGCCGGTGTTCACCAGCCAGCAGGTGGCGCCGCGCCGCTCCATCTTCTGGCGCAGCAGATCGGCGTAATAGAAGGGGTGGTGGACCATGAAGGGACCCCCGAAGCAGGCACTGAAGGTGATCTCCGGCTCGATGCCGAGCCCCATTTCGGTTCCGGCGATCTTGGAGGTATACCCGCTGATGAAGTGGTACATGGCCTGGTTCATGTCCAGCCGGGCAATCGGCGGCAGAACCCCCGAAGCGTCGCAGGTGAGAAAAATGACATTCTTGGGATGCGTAGGACTCATCATTTCCGGGAGCGCATTCGGGATGAACTCGAGCGGGTACGAGGCGCGGGTGTTCTCCGTGATGCGGTCGTCGTCAAGATCGACCCGTCTGGTCGCCGGATCGTAAACGACATTTTCGAGGATGGTGCCGAACCGGCGCGTGCAGCCATAGATTTCCGGTTCGTGTTCCGCGGACAGGCGGATTACCTTGGCGTAGCACCCCCCTTCAAAGTTGAACACGCTGCCGTCGCTCCAGCCATGCTCATCGTCGCCGATCAGCTTGCGCCTCGGGTCGGCCGAAAGCGTGGTCTTGCCGGTGCCGCTGAGCCCGAAGAAAAGGGCCACATCCCCCTTCTCCCCCACGTTGGCCGAGCAGTGCATCGCCATGACGTTCTGCAGCGGCATCAGGAAGTTCATGATCGTGAAGATCGACTTCTTGATTTCGCCGCCGTAGCTGGAGTTGGCCACGATCGCCAGGCGCTGGGCGAAGTTGATGACGATGGCGGTTTCCGAAGCCGTCCCATCCACGGTGGGATCGCATTTGAACGAGGGCAGGGCGATTAATGTGAATTCCGGAATGTGCCGCTTGTACTCATCCAGCGTGCGGGGCTGGATGAACATGTTGCGCGCGAACAGGCTTTGCCAGGCGCTTTCGGTGATGACGCGGATCGGCATCCGGTACTCGGGATCAGCGCCGACATAGCAATCCTGGACGAACAGTTCCTCGCCCTGCAGGAATGCCTGCATGCGCGTGAGCAGGCCGCCGAACTTTTCCGGGCTCATCGGGCGGTTGTATATACCCCACCAGATCTTGTCCTCGGTGCTCTCCTCGCGGACGATGTACTTGTCGTTGGCCGCGCGGGCCGTCCACTTGCCGGTGTTCAGGATCATCGGTCCGCCGTAAACGACATGCGCTTCCCCGCGAAACACCGCTTCTTCATAGAGCGCTTCGGCGGGCAGGTTCCAGAAGACCCGGTCCAGGTAGCGCAGGCCATGATTCTGCAGTTTGAAATCGCTGGCCAGGTCGCCCGCGTGTTTTGTCGCCGGTGTGTCGAATTCAAGGTATTTTGTCATAGCCAATCCCTCACGAGTTTTCGCTGCCCGATGTAGAGTTCGTTCGGTGAATTCGGATCCAGTGCCCACTTGATGCGCTCGATGCCTTCGGTGATGTCCTTGACGGTGCCGCACGTGGACAGGCGCAGGTGCCCTTCCAGCCCGAACTCGATGCCCGGAACCGTAGCCACCCGGACCTTGTCGAGCAGGAAGGCGGCCAGCTTGGTCGAGTTTTTGTTGTAGTGGCTGAAATCCGCGAAGCAGTAAAAAGTCCCGTCGGGCTTGGTCACCCGGATCCCCTCGAACGCTTTCAGGCGATCGACCATGACGTTGCGGTTGTTCTCCAGCGTCAGGCGCAGGCTTTCGACGCTCGACTGCAGTCCGTTGAGGGCGCCGACCGCCGCCAGCTGCGTGACCGCGGACGGCCCGGAGGTCTGGTGCCCCTGGATATTGGTCATGACCTCCATGAGCTTCTTGTTGGCCACGGCCCACCCGATGCGGAAGCCGGTCATGGCATATTGCTTGGAAGCGCCATTGATGACGATGAGCCTGGAGTTTTCGGACAGGTCTTTGGCGAACTTGTAACAGCTGATCGGTTTCTTGCCGTCGAAGATCAGCCGGTGGTAGATGTCATCCATGATCAGCCACAGGCCGCGCTTTTCGCAGAACTCGACGATCTCGGCGATGAACTGCTCGGAATACATGGCGCCGGTCGGATTGTTTGGGCTGTTGATGATGATGGCTTTGGTGTACGACGTGACCACCTGCTCGATATCGCGCAGCGAAGGGTAGAAACTGCCGTCTTCCGGGAGCACCGGCACGGGCACCCCGCCGCACAACTTCACCATCTCGGGGTAGCTGACCCAGTACGGGGCGGGGAAGATGACCTCTTCCTGCGGATTCACGATCGCCTGCAGCGCTACCATGATCGCCTGCTTGGCGCCGCTGCTGGCGATGATGTGCTGCGGGGTCACCCGGTGGCCATAAAAATCTTCGGTATAACGGATGATAGCCTGCTTTAAGGCGGGGATACCATCGGCCGGCGTGTATCGCACTTCTCCGGAATTGATCAGCGCGATGGCGCTGATGATGGCGTCCATGGGAGCCTTGGATTTCGGTTCGCCACCGCCCAGATGAATGATCGGTTCCCCTTTAGCCTTGAGAATGGCTGCCGTCTCGTTCAGCTTCAGGGTTGCCGATGCGCTAATGGATTTTCCGATCAGACTTAAGCTCATCGTTCTTCCTCGTTAATTGGAGTTCATCATTGCTTATAAAGCGTCTATCGACTCGGGGAAGTGTATTATATCAAAAGCTGCCCCGGGAATCTGTTAAAACTGATAAAAGCCGCAATTCAGGTGGCAAGGCACGGTCGGCGAACCGCCGGGCCCTTCAGGCCCGCAAATACCCTGCACACGGGAGCGATCCGTGTTCGTCCGCGTTCACAATACTTAGATATTTTGCGATCCATTCTTCATGAATAATCCGGGCTTAGGGCCTGGGAAAGAATAAAGGTTGCACTTTGGCGCGAGCGCCGGGCAGGCAGATGCAAGGCGCCGCGACGCAGGCGATGTGGTGACATCGTCGAGGAGCGGCAACGCAGCAGATGCCTGCCCGCCGCCGCGCCCCTTGTGGCTGCGGCTCCCAGGCCCACAAGCTGCTGTTGGAGCCGATGCTGCCTGGATGCTTGCTTGCTGCTGCTATTGTGCCGATGTCGCATCGTGAGCCTGGGAGACCGCAGCAAAGTGTAACCTTTATTCTTTTCCAGGCCCTTAGACCCCGAAGCCCACCAGGAACAGGACCCGCATCGCAGGGCCCCGAATTTTAACCGTTACTCGCCGGCAAAAACTCTCTATAATGCGGCGGGTCCAATAACTGCCATCATACTAAGGTATTAGTCATCGTCAGAATGATTTTTGCCCATCATTTCACAAGTTTACCCAAGTTTACCGGCGCGCGTCAGCGCTGCCGCTCGTGAAAGGACACTACCATGATTCGAAGAAAACTGACGGCAGCGGCGGCGATGCTTTTTCTGCTGGCCCTGTCCGTGTTTGCGCAGTCGACCTCGATCCGCGTGGACGGCAATGTGATCAAGGGGTACATCGCCACCATGTCGGATGCTGCGCATCAGGGAAGAAGGACGCTCACTCCAGGCTATGAGAAGACTGCCGACTGGGCAGCCGGGCTCTTCAAGCAATGGGGCCTGAAACCGGCCGGCGAGAACGGAACTTATTTTCAGAACGTCCAGATTACGGGGGCCCGCTCCTCGCTGGCGTGGACGTTGGGGGTGCCTGAACTGACGATTGGCGGACGGAATTTTTATGTCCGCGACAATGATTTTGCGGTCGATGTCTCTTCTTCGGCTCCTGCGAAGGTGACGGGCGAAGTGGTTTTCGTCGGCTACGGGATCTCGGCTCCGGCCAAAGGGCTGGACGAATACGGCTTGGATGTCAAAGGCAAGATCGTGCTGGCTCTCAAGGGCTCGCCGAAGGATGCGCCGGCGATGCGCACTTCGTTCGGACCGGCCCCGGGGGCAGCGCCGGCTCAGACCGAGGCCTGGGAGCAGGAATCGGATGACGCGTTCAAGGCCAAAGTCGCATTCGACAAAGGCGCGGCGGCGATCCTGCTGTACACGCCTCCGGCCGCCCCGGCGGGGCGGGGGGGGCTGCGGCTCCGGTTGTGCCGCAAGGTGGGAGAGGCCAGCGCCCGCTGGCGGCATCCCCGTTCACCCGGCCGTTCATCTTCGTTTCCAACATTGACGATCGCGTGTTCCGCTGGATCATGTGGCGTGACGCGCAGCAGTCTCTGAACGAGTTCAGCGCCGGCTTCGATCAGATGCGCCGGGACATCAGGGACAAGAAGCCGCGCACCATGAGCACCGGTCTGAAAGCGGTGGTGAAGGGGTATGACTCGGTCACCCTGTACGGGGAACCATTCAAAAACAACGTTTCGCGCAACGTGCTGGGCAAGATCGAAGGGACGGACCCGTCCTTGAAGGCACAGTATGTGGTTCTGGGTGGCCACATGGATCACCTGGGCGTGAACAACGGCGTCGTCATGAACGGCGCCGACGATAATGCTTCGGGGACGGCCGTGGCCATGGAAGTGGGGCGTCTGTTGGCGGTCAACAAGGTGTCGCTCAAGCGAACCGTGATCGTCGGCCTCTGGTGCGGCGAGGAGCAGGGATTGCTGGGATCGAACTTCTGGGTGAAAAACCCGACCGACGGCGTGTCGATGGATCGCGTGGCCGGCTATTTCAACATGGACATGGTTGGGCTTGGGGACGCCATCGGCGTGCCCGGCTCTCTGAACTTCCCGGAGATCTACAACATCATCAAGAAGAATCAGGATCCGTCAATCAAGCTGAGCGGGGAAAACATGGCCGGGCCGGGTGGCAGCGACTATTCGGCTTTCATCGAGCTGGGCATTGAATCGCTGGGGATGATGACAAGCGGCGGCGTGGGCCACCCCGACTACCATCAGTCCGGGGACGACACGGATAAAATCGATCCGAAGATTCTGGGCCAGACCGGCCAGTTTGTCGTGCAGGGTGTGATCAATCTGGCCAACGAAACCCAGACCAACCTGTTCATCCCCGACCGGCAGCACATATACAACTCCCAGCGCCTTGCGGTCACCGACTTCCGCACCGAAGGGGGCCGCGGCGGATGGCAGTTCGTGAAAGCCTCCAATAGTGCCGAATTAATGAGTCTGGCGAATGATCGTGTCCGGGAACTGGCGACGCCGGCCGCGACCCAGACGGGCGCCCGAGGCGGTGGTGGCGGCCGAGGTGGCGGCGGAGCGCGCTTCAGTGTCGGTGTGCGCGAGGCGGGAGTTTTTGAGGGGAACATCCCTCTGATGCTCCATACTGCCACGCTGCTGAATTTCGGGCGTGTCGACGTCTCCAGCAACGACGGCGCCTGGTTCAACTTCAACAGCGGGGTGAGCCCTCAGGGCCGCGAAGCGATCAAAGTCATGGAGGCCAACAACATCATCCTGAATCTCATCAACCCGTCAGGCAAGCTGCTTGGCGACGCGCTCGACTCCACTGCCAAACCGTTCATCGTGACGGTCACCGGGACGGCCCCGATCGACCAGGCCCTCATCAGCCGCATGAACCAGAAGAACACGCTGTTGATGTTTGAATGCGATGCGGCGGATGCTCAGGGTTGCGTGACCAGGCTGCAGAATTACAAGAAGCAGTTCGGGGATTCCGATAATCTGATTGTGTCGATGAAGACAGGCTCAAATCTCGATGAGGCCAAAAAGACCGTTTACCTGGCCCTGATCAAGAGCGGCTGGTCCAGGGAAGAGATATTTGCGGTATTCGGGGCCGGGGCGGGCGGCGGTGGCCGCGGCGGCGGCGCCGGCGGCAACTTCTCGAAGCTGATGCCCGCTCAGGGGAGGGGTGGAAACAACTGATCGCGGCACCCCCGCCGGTGCGGAATGCAGGCCGCCGCTCCGGCGGTCGGGGGTCGCCATCGCAATCGGTTTTTAATAACTGATTAGGCATTTGGTCAGAGGCAGCAAAAAGCGGCCACGGATTTCACGGATTACACTGATTTTTTTTAAAGGCACTGCCATCAGGGGAGTGTTTCTTCTACCCTCCAGGGTGAGGGCAAAGCCGACATCATTTGGCGCGCTTCGATACCCGCTCGCCTCATGCATCCAAATCGGTGAAATCCGTGGAATCCGTGGCTGCTTTTACCAGGGCTGAATAATTTCGCTGGTTGTTGACCAAATGCAAAAAGCGACCACGGAGTTTACCGATTTTTTAAGAGTGGCCGGCATTCATGTTCCTCCACGACTATCATCTGCACTCCGATTTTTCGCCGGACGGCCACGCATCCATGGAAGAGATGTGCCGCAGCGCATTGGCGGCCGGGGTCATGGAGGTCGGGTTCGCCGAACACTACGATCTGCATCCTGATGAACGGCCGCGCGACTGGCTGCGTCTGGAGCCCTGGCTCGAGGAACTGCAACGCTGCCGGACCCTGTTCGACGGACGGCTGGTGATCCGGGCCGGGATCGAAGTCGGGGAACCCCATCTATTCCCATCCGAAATGAGCGCCATGCTGGCGCGGGCGCCCTTCGATTACGCCATTGGCTCGCTGCACTGGGTCGGGCGCAGCACGGTTTTTGATGCCGCCTATTTCCAGCGCCCCGCGGAAGACTCGTTCCGATCGTACTTCGAAGAACTGGAAATCATGACCCGCGCGGGCGGATTCGATATCCTTGGCCATTTCGATGTCGCCGTGCGCACGGGATTCGATGTGTATGGGAGCTATGATCCGCGCGCCTATGAAGATTCGATCCGCCCGGTGCTGCGGAACTGCATCGAGCACGGTACTGCCCTCGAAATCAACACCTCGGCCATGCGCAAGGCTGCACGGGTGCTCATTCCGGGGGAGCAGATCCTGCGCTGGTTTGTCGAAATGGGCGGAGAGCGGGTTACACTGGGTTCAGACGCGCATCGGCCCAAAGAGGCAGCCTTTCAACTCGATGCGGCCCTGGGGGCCGCGCGTGCGGCGGGATTGCGTTACCTCACCGGATTTGAGCGGCGCCGGCCATCCCTGATTCCCCTGTAAAAAAAGCCCGCATTTACTTCCCGCCCGGCGGGACGCCGAAATCGAATCCGGGATGGGCCAACCCGAGCAGGAGCAGGTACTCTCCGGGCTTCAGCGGGTCGTCGGGGATTATCGCAAACAAATTGTCGGAGAAGACCGTCACCGTCACATTCCGGATGTCCTTCTTGACGAATCCTCCCTTGTTGTCCGTGGCTGCCGACGCTGCCGAGGTCTGCATGGTGCGGCTGTCCTTTTTGCGCGTCAGCCGGACGATGACGGCATCCTTCGCGGAGCCGATGCCACGCACATAAAACAGGGGACGGGTCTCGGGGATTTGCGTCGGGGCCTGGGCCCCCTGATAGATCACGGTCAGATCGGGGCTGTAGAAGCCTCCGGTTTCGAGGAACAGATCCATCCCCTTGGTCTTGGTGTCGGCGATGACGGCCGGCTCAATCATTGCCCATCGGGCGCCGTCCTGCCGGTGATAGACGCCGGGGGCCGCAGGCAAGTCCGACGGTGGCGCCGGCTGTGCCGCTTGCGTCAGGAGGTAGAGCATCAGGCTGATCGGAAACATAAATATCAGTGTACCACGCCCGCCGCTTTCATTGTGAATTGGGAACAAAAACAAAAACGCCACGGATTTCACGGATTGCACAGATTCAAAAAACCTGGCGGATCGTACTTTTGAAATGGAGCGACCTGATTCCGCGGTTGAGGATTGGCGCCGACCGGAGTTTTGTAGCGGTCAGGGCACACAGCGCATTGTGTTCTGCTTTAAATGTGAATTGGGAACAAAAACAAAAACGCCACGGATTTCACGGATTGCACAGATTCAAAAAACCTGGCGGTTTCGGAACCTCCATCACAGCGCCGATGACCGCTCCTGAGAGCTCTTCATCGGGCATTTCAGCCTCCATCGTATCTCACCCGCGGTCCTGGCAAATGATCGAGAATATTGTTTGTGAATCTGTGAAATCCGTGAAATCCGTGGCGTTTTGTCTTGAATCCCGGGGAGTGGCTGTCACTTCCAATTACACTCCGTCGGGGGAGGAGCCGCCGCTTCCACATAAAATAATTGGATGGTGTGGGTATACCAATAATTGGCTGTTGCCGGTCAACCGATATCGGAGTAATCATATGATTGTATCATCTGTCGTTCTGGCGACGACGACGGGGGGAGGGGTGCGATGGTGCTGGTAAAAATCGATCGCCTGGCGGCGATCCCCGTGTTTCTGCAGATCGCGAACCAACTCCGGCGGCTCATGGAGGGGGGGACCTTAAAGGTCGGCGCGCGGCTCCCGGCCACCCGAAATCTCGCACAGGCGTTGGGGGTGAACCGGACCACCGTGTGCGAAGCCTATCAGGAATTGTGGGCCCTGGGGTACATCGAGAGCCGGCCCGGATCGTACACGCGCGTCCGGGAGCGCGGCCGCATCGCCGACGCACGAAGCCGGTCCGGAGCCGGCGCCATTCGCTGGCAGGAGGCTGCTCCGCGTGCCGGGGAAACGGTTTACCGCCAGATGGTGGCCAGCACCGGCAAGATCCACTCGGAAACCTCCCCGGGCGAAATCAATCTGAGCCGCCTGGACATGGACAGCCGGCTGTTTCCTCTGGAGGATTTCCGCCGTTGTCTCCAGCATGTGCTGGTGCGCCAAGGGCCGTCGCTGCTGAACTATGGCGAGGCCCAGGGGTATCGTCCACTACGGGAGTACATCGCGGCGCGCAGCCGGATCCACGGACTCTCCGTGGAGGCCGACGAGATTCTCATCACCAACGGATCGCAGCAGGCGATCGATCTGGTGTTTCGACTGCTGGCGCCGAAGGGGGAAACGGTGGCGATCGAATCCCCGACTTACGCGAACGTCATTCCGATTCTGAGGTATCACGAGTGCCGGATTCTGGGTGTCCCCATGAGGGATGACGGCATGGACCTCGACTTCCTGCGCCGGATATTGAAACGGCAGCGGCCTGCCTTTATCTATACCATGCCGAATTTCCAAAACCCGACCGGCGTGACTACCAGCCAGGCCCACCGGGAGCAACTCCTGGAGATATGCAGCCGGCACCGCGTGCCGCTGGTGGAGGATGGATTCGAAGAAGAAATGAAATACTTCGGCAAGGTGTCGCTGCCGATCAAGTCGATGGATCAGAACCGGCTGGTGATCTATCTGGGGACCTTCTCCAAGGTGCTGTTCCCGGGGGTACGCATCGGCTGGATTGCCGCCGACCGGGAATGCATCCAGCGGCTTCTGGCCATCAAACGGATCAGCGATCTCACGTCCACGCCGCTGTTGCAGGCGGCACTCTACGATTTCTGCCGCCGCGAGTATTTCGACCGGCATGTGCGCCGCATGCACCGTGAATTCCGCAAACGCATGCTGACGGCGCTGTCGGCGCTGCGCGACCGCCTGCCGGTCGAGCATGTCCGTTGGACGCAGCCCGCGGGCGGTTTTCTTATCTGGGTCAAGTTCCTGAATGCGCAGGTGGATGAGGGACGCTTTTATCAGATTTGCGCCCGGGAACGCGTCAGCGTCTCGCCGGGCGCCTTTTATTTCCCCCGGGTTGACGGTGACAAATCGTTCCGGGTCTCGATTTCGAATCTCGAGGAAGCGGAGATCCGCGAGGGGATTCGGCGGCTGGGCCGCGCCATCCGGCAGGCCGTTCCCTGAAGGGCAGGGCGCGGCGCTGTCTGCCTTCAAAAAGACGAAACGGAGGAATGTCATGGAAGAGAAACGTGTTGGAACCTGGACGGTCAAAGCGGGGCTGGCCCAGATGCTCAAAGGGGGCGTCATCATGGATGTGACCACCGCGGAGCAGGCGAAGATCGCCGAGGATGCGGGCGCCTGTGCGGTGATGGCTCTTGAGCGCGTGCCCGCCGATATCCGCCGGGACGGCGGCGTGGCGCGCATGGCGGACCCGTCAAAGATCGTCGAGATCATGGAAGCGGTGACCGTACCCGTGATGGCCAAGGCGCGCATTGGCCATTTCGTCGAGGCGCAGGTGCTCCAGGCGCTCGGCGTTGATTACATCGACGAAAGCGAAGTGCTGACGCCGGCCGATGAGGAGCACCACATCGACAAACACGCGTTCACGGTGCCGTTCGTATGCGGCTGCCGGAATCTGGGGGAGGCTCTTCGGCGTATTGGTGAGGGCGCGGCGATGATCCGCACCAAGGGGGAAGCGGGCACCGGCGACGTGGTGGAAGCGGTGCGCCATGCGCGGGCGGTGTTCGGGGAGATCCGCCGCCTGCAGAGCCTGCGGCGCGAGGAGTGGATGCGCGCGGCCAAGGAGATGGGCGCTCCCTATGAATTGCTGCAGCAGATCGTGGAACTGGGGCGCCTGCCGGTGGTGAACTTCGCCGCCGGCGGCATCGCCACCCCTGCGGACGCCGCGCTGATGATGCAGCTCGGAGTCGACGGCGTGTTCGTCGGATCGGGAATCTTCAAGTCCGCCGATCCGGCCCGGCGCGCCAAAGCGATCGTCGAGGCGACCACTCATTTTGCGGACGCCGGGATCCTCGCGCGCGTGTCGCGCGGCCTGGGGGAGGCGATGCCGGGACGCGCGGCGCGCGAAATTCCGGAAGGGGAACAGCTCGCGGGGAGAGGGTGGTAGAGCCGGGGATCCGACAATCGCAGATTGTTTAGCGGTTCAGGCCTGTGGTCAGAGGCGGCAAAAAGCGGCCACGGATTTCACGGATTACACTGATTTTTTTAAAGGCACTACCATTAGGGGAGTGTTTCATGCACCCTTCAGGATGCAGGCAAAGACGACGACATTATTCGGCGCACCTCGATATGCACTTACCTTATGCATCCAAATCGGTGGAATCTGTGCAATCCGTGGCTGTTCCGAAAATAGCGGGAATGGCGACAACCTTCGGGGTCGCAATCGCAGTCCCAATCGGCCTTCCCAGTCTGAAAAAGCCGATAGCGATAGCGATTCCGATCCCGACGCCGATGATCGTCGACGAAGGCAGCGCGATCTTTTCATGCGTCACCGGGTGCGCCAAATGCCCATGAAATACCGCTTTGAAAAAGGCTGAATCATTACGGAGAATGGAAGAATGCTGAAAAAGATAGGCGTTCTGGCGCTTCAGGGAGATTTCCTGGAACACATCGCGATGTTGCGGGCGCTGGGGATTGAGGCCGTGACGGTGCGCAAGCCCGAGGAACTCCCCGGTCTGGATGGCCTGATTCTGCCGGGCGGCGAAAGCACTACATTCGGCAAGCTCGCCACCTCCTTTGGAATGATGGAACCGTTGCGCGCGCTGTGCCTTTCAGGCAAGCCGGTCTGGGGTACCTGCGCCGGAATGATTTTCCTGGCCAGGGATGCGGGCGCGCCGCAACCGCGAATTGGCGTCATGGACATCAGCGTCCGGCGCAATGCCTTCGGGCGGCAGACCGACAGCTTTGAAATCGATCTCGACATACCCGTGCTGCAGCCGCCTGCTCCTTTCCACGGCATCTTCATCCGCGCCCCTCTGATCTCCGCCGTCGGGCCGGAGGTTGAGGTGCTGGCCACCCTCCCGGACGGCGCAATCGTCGCCGCGCGCCAGGGGAACCTCCTGGCGACGGCCTTTCATCCCGAACTGACGAATGATCGCAGGCTTCATCAGTTTTTTCTCGGCGGATGATAGGCCCGGGAAACGAAGCTGCAGCGGGGGAGTAGAGCTGACCCGCAATATTCATGAAGCATGACATCTCAGGACAAGGATGGATGCGGATAAGCGCGGATTGTATCCGTGTAGTTGTTTAGCCAAATCAAATGGATGAAGAAGCAAAACGCAAAGGCTCAAGGCCGCCCATGCCCGCGAACCGAAAGGAATCTCTTTGCGTCCTTGCGTCTTTGCGTTCTGCCGTCCAGCATCGGCTAAACAGATGCGTATCCGTGTGCAGGGCTTGGGCGATGCCACAATTTCCGGAGGTCGGATCCACGAACCAGTATCGGAGCGGGAACCTGCGATGATAGACTGCTGGCCCATGAAAACTCCAATCGAAAGTTCCCGATTTCGGATCAGTCACATGATCCTGGTCTTGATTATTGCAACCGCCGTGTATGCGGCGCCGCCCGGCTTCGAACCTTTTGTGCAGGCTTCCGGCGGGCAGGCGGGGCAGCCGGCTCCGGCGCGCCAGAATCCGGCGCTGAAGACGCCCTTGCCGCAGGAGTTCCTGACTCGGCTGGCGAACGAGGTGTCCGGGTCGATCGCCTTCAACAACCTGGTGCGTCTGGCCGGCGCCCCCTGGGTGCGCGATCCCGGGGAATTCGCGGAGACCATGGAGGAGACCCGCAAACTCGTCGACATGGTCCGCGGCTACGGGATTGAAACCGTCAGGGTCGAATCGTATCCGGGCACGACGTCTACCGATTATCCGCTTGAAGGGGAGTTCTGGACGCTCGAACCCGAGAAGCGGCTGATTGGGCGCCTGGGCGCCGATGCGGCGCTGATCATGCGGGGATCGGTGACCAGCGACATCACCGGGGAACTCGTGTATCTGGCGCCGATGACGCCCGACCAGATCAAAGCCATGCAGGGCGGCGGGCGGCAGGAGAAATATGCCGGCCGGCTGGCCCTGGTCTGGTCCGCCGGCGGCGAACTGCTGCAGGCGTTCGATCAGGCGGGTTTCGCCGGCATCGTCACGTTCAACGCCCAGGAGCGCTACCAGGATCCCGACCAGGTCCTGTATTCTTCGGCGTCGTTTGAAGGGATGCAGAATCTCAAGATCGGGATTGTGATCTCCTGGCGGCAATGGTCCGAACTCCTGGAGCTGGTGGAAGGGAATCGCAAAGTCACGGTTCGCGCCCGCGCCCGCAGCGAGCGCTTTCGGGACAAAACCGAAGGGGTCTACGCCTGGATTCCCGGCACCGACCCTGGGAAAAAGGGGGTCATCTATACCGGGCACCTCTTTGAGGGATTCATCAAGCGCGGCGCCAACGACGACATGAGCGGGGTGGTGGTTGAACTGGAAATTCTCCGCACGCTGAACCGGCTCATCGCATCCGGAGAACTCCCCCGGCCTCGCCGGACGCTGCACTTCCTGTGGATCAACGAAATCAGCGGCACCTATGAATTCATTAAGCGGAATCCGGCGCTGGCCGGCCAGTGGTCGATCAACATCAACATGGACATGGTCGGCGAGGCGCTACGCAAAAACAACTCGCTCTTTACCATGAGTGAATGTCCCAGTCACCTCCCCTCGTACCTGGATGGTCTGTCCCAGACGATCCTGAATTATGTCTGGCGGACCAACGACATTGTCTATCTGCCGGGAGCTCCCCGCAGCCTGCTGCGCGGCCAGCTCTTTCCCGATCCGATCTGGGAGAAGAGCGGCTCGCGCGACGCCTTCCGCTTCTTCATTCATCGGGCCACGGGCGGCAGCGATCACGTCTGCTTCAACAACCCGGCGGTGGCCGTGCCCGGCATCGAGTTCTTTACCTGGCCGGACCAGTGGTACCACACCGATGCGGATACGCCTGACAAGGCGGATGCCACCCAGATGAAGCGCGTGGCCTTCATCGGCGCCGCGGCCGGCTGGGCGGCGGCTGCGTGCTCGGACGGCATGGTTCCCGACCTGGCCGATGCCGTCTCCCAATACGGCTATCGCCGGGTCGCGGAGCGCGAGATCCCCATGGCAATGAACCGGCTCGACGCGGCGGACGCCGGGACGCTCGCCCGGGAAACGGCGCAGGCGCTCAACCTGGTTCGTTTCGGAATCAAGCGCGAGACCGGCGCCCTGCGCTCGATCGACGATATCTCCACCGGATCGGCTGGCGCCCTGGCCGCGGTTGCCGATCGGGTCCGCCAATGGGAACTGTACGGGCAGGGTCTGAAAACGCAGGTCCTGAGCTACGCCGCCTCTAAGGCGAAGCGGCTTGGAGCGGCGGCGCCCCGGGAACCCGAGGATGACATCCTGCGCGCCAGGTATGCCAAGGTTATCCCCGGGATCAGCCCCGAAGCGAAAGGGAAGGAATTCAATATTTCCCGGTTCGAACCTTACATGAAATACGTGAAGGAGCGCCCGGACGCACTGAAAGCCATTGCGCTCACTTCCGGGCAGATGTCGGCTCTGCTCAACTTCGTCAATGGACATACTTCCATCACCGAGATTCGCGACGATGCCGCGGCCGAACTGGATGCCGACCTGCCGCTCCAGGCCGTTGCCGCCTATCTCGAGCTGCTGGCCGAAGTGGGATATATCAGGCGGTGATACGGGAGACACGGAAAACACGAATCCGGTCCGTGTTCCGTTTGCCTCCGTTTACAAACGGCGTTAATGATTAACGCGGGTTCAGGAGTCGCTATGCGCTGGTTGCGCCGGATTATCTTAGCCCTGCTGCTGGTGTTTTTGCTCGCCTTGATTTCCGGCTGGCTGTTCCTGATGGGGAGCCGGGCACGCCTGGACGGCACGATTTCCCGGGCGCTGCTGGAGGCGCCGGTCGGCATCAGCCGCGATCATCTGGGTGTGGTGACGATCGAGGCCGGGAGTCGCGGGGATCTGGCTTTCGCGCTGGGCTTCACCCATGCCCAGGAACGGTATTTTCAGATGGACCTGCAGCGCCGCATGGCCGCCGGGGAGCTGGCGGAACTGGTCGGCGCGGCGGCGCTGAGAGAAGATCTCAACCACCGGCGGCACCGTTTCCGCGCGCGCGCGCAGGCGATCGTTGCCGGGATGCCGGAAGCCGACCGGGCCCTGTTGGACAGGTACCGTGACGGTGTCAATACCGGTCTGGATGCGCTCCGCGTGCGCCCCTGGGAGTACCTGGTGCTGCGAGTCGCGCCGGCGCCGTGGCGGGTCGAGGACAGCCTGCTGACATTCGACGCGATGTTCCTGGATCTCAACGAGGGGGGCGCCAACGTGCGCGAGATTCGCTTCGCGCAGATGCGCGCGGCGCTGCCGGCGGCGGCGGTCGATCTGCTGCTCTCTCGTGACGGGAACTGGGAAGCGCCGCTGCAGGGTTCCGGCGCTCCGGCGCCGGCGATTCCCGGTCCGGACGTGTTGAACCTGCGGACTCATGCGACCGTTGCCGGTGTCGGCGCCTGGGCCGAAACTGCCCGGCCGGGGAGCAACAATTTTGCGGTTGCGGGCGCGCTCACGGGTGAAGGCGCTCTGGTCGCCGGCGACATGCACCTGGGCCTGCGCGTGCCGAACATCTGGTTCCGTGCGCGGCTGCGCTATCCGGATCCGCAAACGCCCGGCGAGACGATCGACCTCAATGGGGTCACTCTGCCCGGGGTCCCGGCCCTGATCGCCGGAAGCAACGGCCACATCGCCTGGAGCTTTACCAACAGTTATGGCGACTGGCTCGACTGGGTGCGCATCGAACGCGACCGGGGTGATCCTTCCCGATACCGGGCGCCGCAGGGGTGGTCGGGGATCGAGACCCGGATCGAGACGATTCTGATCAAAGGGGAGGGATCGAGGACGCTGAACATCGAGGAGACTTGCTGGGGTCCGATCATGGGGCAGGACATCGACGGCACGCCGCTGGCGCTGTCCTGGGTCGCGCATCTGCCGCGCAGCCACAATTTCAACCTTTTGCAGCTCGAAACGGTTCGCAGCGCACATGCAGCGCTGGATCTCGCCCCCACCATGGGCATGCCGCCGCAGAACTTCGTGGTTGGAGACGCCGAAGGGAACATCGGTTGGACATTGACAGGAAATGCGCTGCCGTTGCGTGCTGGCTTTGATCCGGCGCTACCGGCCGACTGGAGCGTTCCGGGCACGGGTTGGGTCGGTTTCGCGGAGCCGTCCCGGTATCCGCGCATTGAAAATCCCATGGAGGCGCGCTTGTGGACGGCGAACAACCGCACGACTTCCGACGCCTGGCTCGCCCTGGTGGGGGACGGCGGGTACGACAACGGAGCGCGCGCGCGGCAGATCCGCGACGACCTGCGGACCCGCGAACATTTTGTTCCCGCCGACATGCTGGCTGTGCAGCTGGATGACCGCGCCCTGTTTCTCGAACGCTGGCAGCAGCTGCTCCAGCGCGAACTGGCGCAGGCTGCCGATCCCGGACTCGCGGAGCTCAAACGCCTGACCGCCGTGTGGAGCGGGCGGGCTGCGGCCGACAGCGTGGACTATCGCCTGGTACGGACCTTCCGGACGAACGTGCATCAGGCCGTGCTGGCACCTTTTGTCGCCCGCGTGAAGGCGCGGTTCGGCGATTTCGGACTTCCGCCGCTGTACGATGGCGAGGCTGCGGTCTGGATGCTGGTGCAGGAACGTCCGATGCACCTGCTCGATCCCGCGTATGCCGACTGGGATGCCCTGCTGCAGACGGCGGCGCGGCGCGTTGGGGAGACGTTTGGCAATCAACCCGGCGGCCTGGCGCTGCGGACCTGGGGGGAGCGCAACACGGCGGCGATTCGCCATCCGCTGTCGCCGGCTCTGCCGGGCTTTCTCGCACGCTACCTCGACATGCCGGCGGATCGTCTGCCCGGGGACAGCAACATGCCGCGCGCACAGGGTCCCGCGTTCGGCGCCTCCGAGCGCTTCGGCATCATGCCGGGCCGCGAAGAGCGCAGTTACCTGCACATGCCTGGCGGCCAGAGCGGCCATCCGCTGTCTCCCTACCACGGTGCGGGGCATGGGGATTGGGTGCAGGGGCGGGCGACGCCGCTGCTTCCCGGGCCCGGGGAGCACCATCTGACACTCTTGCCTCGGGCGGCGGCGCCGAAGCCGAGGCGGTGAGTTTCGCGGACCGGCACGACAAGCAATACGTGGCGCCGGAATTCACCGAAAGCAGAAAAGTTTTAGGACACGGAAAAACACGGATGAACACGCACCCAATCCGTGTTCTTCCGCGTTCATCCGTGTCCTGCATTGATTTGCTTCGTAACCTGATGGCGGCTTTTCCCGAAACTCTCCTCAGGACATGCGCACCCACCGGATGAGCGTGCCGAACGTGGGGGGCTTGCCGAACATCAGCAGGCCGATGCGGAATATCTTGGCGGCGGCCCAGACGGCAGCCACGGCGCCGGCCGCGGAGATCACGATTGAAATCGCGACCTGCCACATGGGCGGGGGAGCGGTGGAGGTCATGCGCAGCAGCATGACGAAGTTCCCGACCGGCGGAATGAAGCTCAGCACCAGCGCCAGCGGTGAGTTCGGATCGCGGCTGATCGGCATCCAGAGCAGCCAGGGGATCATGACGACCAGCATCACGGGCGTCATCAGCGTCTGTGCCTCACGCATTTCGTTGACGGCGGACCCGATAGCGGCCATGAAAGCCGCGACCGTGAGGTACGCGAGCACGAAAAACAGGATCAGGAAAGGTATAAGCATGAGGTCGAGCAGGCCGAACATGGCGAAGGAAAAAAGCGCCACGATGCCGACACCGGCGTAGAGCGCAAGCACAACGAAGGCCGCCCCCATCTGGCCGAGGATCTTACCCGTCATCAGCTCCACGGGTGACACCGCGGAGAGCAGCACCTCGACGACGCGGCTGGCTTTTTCCTCGACGGTGGTGGTCATGAGCTGGGTGCTGGTCATGGTGGAGATCAAGAGCAGCGCCATGAAGGCTGCCGGCAACAGCAGGTTGAGGACCCGGTTCGTGGTTTGTTCGCCCACTGCGGTTACGGTGCGCGATGGCGGGCGGTCCACACGCGTCAGGGCCTCGATCTCGCCGCGGTTTAACCCGGAGGCGCTTACGCGCGCGTCGACGATGGCCTCGCGCAGGCCGTTGCGGACATCGGTTTCGAGGCGGTCATCGAGTTTGGAGCGCACGAAAATGTCGTAGCTGCCGAAGCTTTCCTTGCCTTGGGCGCGGCGCACGGCGTCCGGATGCACCACGATCAGCGCCAGCCGTTTCGATCCTTCCGCCTTTGCTCCGGCCCCGGCGGCCTTGAGCGGAGCCTTTGCCTGCTCGAGGTCGGCACCGGGATCGAGTGCGACCACATCGATCTGGGGCACTTCGCCCAGGGCGGCCTTGATCTGGCCCTGCAGCGCCGCCTGCCCTGCGGGCGAACCGGCCGCCGCCTGCTTGAGGGCCTCCGGCGCCGCATTGGTGACCTCCCGGCTGGATTCATCGCGGCGCTCGGCAAAGCGTTCCGGGCGCAGGTAAGCGCGCAATCCGTCGATCACCTGTCCGGTCGGATCGATGACCGCGATCTCGCCGACCACTTTGGGCGGGGTCTGATTCATGATGCGCGGGAGGAACACCACCGCCAGGCCGATCATGATCGGGGTGACGAGCATGCCGATAATGAACCCCTTGGTCATGACCGTGGCAACAAATTCGCGTTTCGCGATGTGCAGAATCTTTTTCATCGCTTCGCCTCCTGCGCGCTGCCGTTTTCGCGGAGCGAGGCGCGCAACCCGGTGCGCTCATCGCCGGCCGCGGGCGCTTTGCCTTCGACTATGCCCACAAAGATATCCTCGAGCGTGGGCCGCCGCACTTCGATGCGCGAGGGCGCCACGGCTGCTGCAATGTCGCGGATGACCGACCCCGGATCGGCGCGCTCCTCCAGCATCAGATCCCAGGCCGCGCCGTCCCGCCTGACTTTCACAACCCCCGCCACGGCTTCGAGCGGGGTCAGGTCCGCCTGTGGATCCATCGGCTCGAACAGGATGCTGCGCGGATCGAACTGGGAGTGAATGCCTGCCATCGTCTGGTCGAGCACCTTATCCCCTTTGTGGAGCATGACGACGTGGTCGCAGAGCTGCTCGGCATGCACCATGACATGGGTCGAAAAAAGCACGGTAGCGCCCCTCCGGTGCTCTTCGAGCACCAGGTCGCGCAGCAGCCGCTGGTTGACCGGGTCGAGCCCCGCGAACGGTTCGTCCAGGATGAGAAGGTCGGGCTGGTGGATCACAGCGGTAATGAACTGCGCCTTTTGCTGCATGCCTTTCGAGAGTTCCTCGCATCGTTTCATCTCCACGCCCGCGAGGTCGACGCGCGCAAGCCAGTCCCGGACTCGCTGCTTCAGGTCGGGACCATCGGCGCCCTTGAGACGGGCTATGTAGGCAAGAAAATCGCCCACGCGCATCTTCTTGTAGAGGCCCCTCTCTTCGGGGAGGTAGCCGATTCGATCCTTGGCCTCGAGCGCCGAGCGTTTTCCCAGAACTGTCAACTCTCCGCGGTCAGGGAACAGGATCGACAGAATCATCCGGATCGTGGTCGTCTTTCCTGCGCCGTTGGGACCGATCACTCCGTACAACGCGCCCTGCGGGACGACTAGGTCGAGATCGCGGACCGCGACCGTGGCGCCGAAGGTCTTTGTCAGATGCTCAAGCACAATGGCGTCGGCCATGAATCGCTCCAGATTGAAATAGAACCGCCGCAAGGGCCGCTGGCGACCGAGCGCAGCGGGGAGGATCGTTTTGATCCCGACAAACTCAACGAGAATACCACGCATGCCGGCACCGCCCTCGGATATTTTGATATTTTGGGTCTGACCAGCCGAATTGCTTTGAATCCGATAAGATGAGCATTATTAGGGGCTGGGAATCGGGCTCGCACCGATGTTCAACCCCCCTTATTTCATTTTAAGGCAATTTGCCGGCCTCTTGTGTCCGGACGGCAACCCTTGTCGGCAGCTGCTTGAAAGCGCTTGCCGAGTTGCCTCTCATGGTGTCTTGAGTCCTACCGGAATCTGGTGATTCTGCGACGCCCGAGCGGCAATGCCGGATTGCCCTTTATCCGGAGAATTGGAATTTGGGGAGCACCTGAACGAGATTAGCCCGGCGGCGGCTGCCGATCGGAAACCGGGTACAACTTGCTGGTGAGAACTCCATAAAGCGTGAATTCGATGAGCCCTCCCGCACACCAGATGCAGGCGACCCATGCGGGAATCGGGTAGAGCACGTGCTGGTTCAGGTCAACGAGCACTCCGGCGACGAGCGCGAAGAACAATCCCCAGAGAGCGCCTTCACGAACCGATGCGTTGCGTGCGAATCTCGAATAGCCCCAGACGAACAGGCAGACAATCGTGGCCGTACCGGCGAGCGAGAGCCAGGCCTTCCGACCGAAATCCGGGCGGAACAGGTGCTGCACTGTTGCGTCGACCTGGCGGAGGAGCACCAGATGAACGAGGGCATTCCAGGCCAGGGCAACGGCAAACAGGGCCACGCACGTCAGCAGGAAACGTCGAATTCTCATGGCAGATCTCCAGATAGATACGAAAAACGGGGCAGCAGGCACTCCGGGCATGCCGGACCGCATCCAGCTCACACTATGTGTGTGCCGATAAATCGGATACCAATACCAGTGGCTTCGCTGGCGCCCGCCAAAACCGGTTGACGCGCCTCCCGGAGTCGTGCCACGATTATATCCCCAATCGGATGCGCCTGTAGCTCAGCTGGATAGAGCATCGGTTTCCTAAACCGGGGGTCGCAGGTTCAAGTCCTGCCAGGCGTACCACCCCCATACAAGATATTGCATATTATATGGAATAATACTCCAGCCGTCCCGGCAGGCCGGGCGCCCGCGGGGGCAGTGCGGGGGCAATCCGCAAAGATTGAGCAGGATGCGATGAAAATGCTCGTTGACATGGTCGGGTGGATGGGCGCCGCAGCGGTGCTGGTAGCCTATGCCTTTGTGTCCACGCACCGCGTGAGTGGAACGGCGCGCTCCTACCAGATCCTGAATGCAGGCGGCAGCGTGTGCCTGCTGATCAACACGCTCTACTATGGGGCGTATCCATCGGCGGCGGTAAACGCCATCTGGCTTGGCATTGCATTTTTCGCATTAGCCCGCAGCCGCCGCCAGCCACGGGGTGCGGAATGACTCCGAGAGATCAGGGACGAGCGGAAAATGCCGCGATCAGCTGGTGGCGGAGACCTGCCGGATCGTCGGCACATCCGCCGGAGTCAGGTGCCGGATCTGGTCGGGGGCGAGCGCGACCAGGGCACGCGGGGATCCGATCGCTGACCCAAACTCAACGGCGAAGACCGGCGCACGCTGAGTGTAATGGATGAAGAAGCAAAACGCAAAGACGCAAAGGCGCAAGGACGCGAAGGCCGCCCATGCCCGCGAACCGAAAGGAATCTCCTTGCGTCTTTGCGTTCTGCTGTTCAGCATCGGCTAAACAGTTGCAATTGATTTACTCTGTCCCGTCACGCATTTCCCGGAGTGCCCCCGTTTCTGCAGGCGGGTGAGTGCCTGAGTATCAATAGACGGATCGGCCCTTCAGAGACTTCAGATCTCAGGTGTTCATCGGGGTAGTTACCTGACGGATGATGATGTTGCGCGCCGCCAATTCGCGGATAAACTCATCATAAAGCGGTCCGTACACGGCATCCTCGGGCGGGACAATTCCTCTTTCCTGGATCTTTCCGCCTGCAATCATCCTCACGGCGATGGCGACCGTGAAGCCCGTGGCCCGCATCATTGAGGAGATGCCGTGCCCGGGATCGGCCTCGTCCCACATGAAGTATTCGACCTTGACTCTCTTGCCGTCCTTTTTCCCGATGAGAGTGTTGTACATGACGCAGACATCGGTGTCGCCGGGCTGCGGCTGCAATCGAGGGGTGATCAGGGCCGACAGGAATTGCCGGGGCACAATTCGCGCGCCGTTGAATTCCATGGGATGGAGATCAAGCAGGCCGCACTCCCTCATTGCAAAGATCCCCTGCCAGTGTCCGGGCCAGCGTATCGTTTTCTCCGCGAATTCTTTCAGTCGGGGGCGGCTGTAGATGAAGCTGGGCATTCCTGGAGTGACGGCGCATTCCAGCGCCTCATTCCGGCCGAGCTGTGTGAATTGGAACGACTCATGATCGCAGCCGGCGTCAACTTCCACGATCTGCCCATTACGGATAATCTTAACCCGTATTACATATTCACGCAGGACGTGGTCGAATTCCCACGTGATCATGTAGCGCAGCGGATGACGTTGTGCAGCGGCCTTTTCCGGGATTCCTCCGACGCGGGCGATGGCCGTGTCCGCCTCGTCCAGATCCCGGATGCCCTGGCCGAGAGTGATGTTGGAGAGCCCGGGCGCGAATCCCATGCCATCGAGAAAGGTAACCCCGTTCTTTATCGCCTGTTCATGCAACCAGTCTCCATATCCATCCAGAGTCATGCCGCCGGGCAAGACCAGACCTTCGACCTCGTAAGGGTCGGGGCGGCGATGATATTCTTCCAGCATGTCCACGATGTTGAATCCGGCGGTGACGGAATATTCAGCCGTCCGATAGCTGGTTTTGCGATCCGGCAATGCCAGTGCTCCGGCATCGTAGTGCCGCATCAGGGCTGTCATTCCTGCCCGGTCCTCGATATCCAGGACATGAACTCTGATCTTGTCCGATCCTACCCACTTTTTCACCCGCTCCAACGGTTCGCGCCGCCTTCCGGCGATGCCGATCTCATCGATTGCCGGGTCGGTCGCCAGATCCCAGGCAACGGCCGATCCGATCTTTCCCGAACCTCCGAAAATGAGAATCTTCATGATGTGCTCCTCCCGGAGAATAATTCAAAAGCTGAAATATCGCGACGTAAAGGACTTCAAATACTGCCGGCCCGGCTTTCCGGATTGGATTCAGCAAATTCCTTCTGGAGGCAGAATCCTGATGAGCTACGGGCAAAGGCTGAACGCACTCTGGTTCTTGATCCGGAGTTCGCGTTTATTACTTAGCCGCAGTGTATCACCCCAGACTTACCGCAACAACCACCTTCACCTTGGAAGGATTTCATGAGCGACCGCCCCACAATTCCGCCGGATGCCGGGGCATCGACCCCAAACGGGAAAACGGGTCGATTTGCCCTCCAAATAAGGCTGGATGATAAATCTTACCGCGAATCAACGGCTTCCCGATCAACATGTAGAATGCAGACCGCGAGCTTGCGGGGCATGGCCATGAGCGGGAAGGTCGGCACGCTCCGGCTTGGCGGAGGTTCGAATTCCGCCCCGGCTCACACCTCGGACCTCCTCGAATCATCCTCTGCTGCCAGTTAACGGGAAGGATCCCAATCTCTCAGGACACGGGACAACGCGAATGAAAACGGACCGGTTCGGGGTGCTGGTTTTCATTGGTTTGTGAGCGAAGTTCATGAATAATGCGGGCAGGTGAGGAGGGAAGAATGCGCGCCCGCATTTCGATCGTACAGGGAGACATCACCCGACAACCGGTGGATGCGATTGTCAATGCCGCTAATCGCTCGCTGCTGGGAGGTGGTGGAGTCGACGGCGCGATTCACCGGGCGGCAGGGCCGGAGTTGCTGGCCGAATGCCGTGGCCTCGGGGGCTGCGAAACCGGCGAGGCAAAAGTTACTCGCGGCTACCTCCTGCCCGCGCGCTGGATCATCCATACCGTGGGTCCGGTCTGGTACGGCGGTCAGCGCGATGAGGACCGCCTGCTTGCGGCCTGCTATCGAAACAGCCTTGAACTGGCTGCCGCCCGTCAATTCTCCACGATAGCCTTCCCGGCGATCAGCACGGGTGTCTATGGTTTCCCGCTGGAGCGCGCCACGCGCATCGCATTGACGGAGACCGTACGCTTCCTGGAGCCCGACGAGACCATTCGCGAGGTGCGCTTTGTATGTTTCGGCGCCGACGCGCTCGCGGTCTACACGCGGGGGGCGGATGAGATCTTGGGCATCTGATCATGATCTTGCCGTCGTCAGTCCCCCATCTTCCCCCATCTCCCTCCGAGGGCCCAAGAGGGTGACAAGCTCCGCCTGATTGACGGACTCCGACTGCAGGAGGGCTTTTACCAGCAGGTCCAATTCTGGTCGCTTGCTTGTGATTAAGGCCCTTGCCGCCTCGTGGCGCTCGGCCAGCAACCGCCGAACCTCCTGATCGATGCTGGCGGCCGTCGCTTCGCTGTAGTCCCGTCCCTGCGTAAGCTCATGCCCCAGGAATGGTTGCTCTTCATCGGCTTTGAATGCGATCAGACCAAGGTCTCCCATTCCCCAGCGCGTCACCATCCGACGGGCGAGGCGGGTCGCCTCGACGAGATCGTTCTCCGCCCCCGTCGTCACGTCCCCCAGGACAATCTCCTCAGACGTGCGGCCGCCCAGCATCACTCCCAGGCGTGCCAGCAGATAGGTGCGGCTGTAATTGTAGCGATCGTCACCCGGCAGCTGTTCCGTGACGCCGAGGGCCCGGCCGTGAGGAATGATCGTCAACTTGTGCACGGGATCTGCTTCGGGCGTGTACCAGGCCACCACGGCATGACCGGCTTCATGGTAGGCCACGATGCGCCGTTCGCCGGGATCCCGGAGTGATGGCCGGGCGGCGCCCAGCATAACCTTATCGATGGCTTCCTCGAAGTCGGCCATGGCAACTTCGGTATGCCCACGCCGGGCCGCAATGAGAGCCGCTTCGTTGCACAGGTTGGCGAGATCGGCGCCGCTCATGCCTGTAGTGCTGCGAGCCAGGATAGAAATATCCACATCGGGCCCGATCGTCAGGTCCCGGGTGTGGATGCGCAAGACACCTTCCCGAGCGGGCCGGTCGGGCAGTCCGACCATGACCTGACGGTCAAACCGTCCCGGCCGCAGCAATGCCGGATCGAGAACGTCGGGTCGATTCGTGGCCGCCAAAACGATGACTTCATGACGTTCGTCAAACCCATCCATTTCTACCAGCAGCTGGTTGAGCGTCTGCTCGCGCTCGTCGTTGGTTTGGCCCAATCCGGCTCCCCTGCGGCGTCCCACGGCGTCCAGTTCATCGATAAAAACAATTGCCGGCGCGGCAGCCTTGGCCTCCTCAAACAGGCTGCGCACCCGGCTGGCGCCAACTCCCACGAACATTTCCACGAATTCGGAAGCGCTGATGGTGAAAAACGGCACGCCCGCTTCTCCCGCCACCGCGCGTGCCAGGAGCGTTTTGCCCGTTCCCGGATGTCCGACGAGAAGCACGCCCCGGGGAATTCGCGCTCCGAGGCTGTGGTATTTGGCCGGATGACTCAAGAAATCCACTTCCTCCTGCAGATCTTCTTTGGCCTCCTCGGCCCCGGCTACGTCGGCAAAGGTCACCTGGGGGCGATCGCTGGTGTATCTTCGCGCCTTGGAGCGGCTGAATCCGAGGATGCCTCCTTGAGCTCGCGATGCCTGTCTCCCCATCCAGACGAACACGCCGACCAGCAGCAGGATAGGCAAGCCGTCCGTCAGCAGAACTGCGAGCCAATGGCTCGGAGGTGATTCGACCTCCACCGTCACCTTGTGGCTTTCGAGCAACGGAAGCAGGCCCGGGTCTCCGATGTCTTTGGGAAAGGTCGCCTTGAAACCCTTGTAGGTTGGGGCGGGTTGCGCTTTGGTCTCACCGGGAGCTGATTTGACCGGAGGTTGCGATTCCGAGGCGCTCTGCTGCTGCGCGGTTGAAGTTGAGGGGCCCGGTTGCGGCCAGGCAAGAGGCTTTACAAACAATCCCGTGATCTGGTCTTCCACGATGTGGACCTGGACAACGTTGTCCGAGCGCACCTGGTCCAAAAAAGTCGTGTATGGAAGAGTCACATCCGTGCTGGTTTTCGGCCAGAAGGAAATCAGGTTCCAGGCCAACAGGGCCATCATGACGATCCACCAGAACAAGAGGCGTTGCCGGCCTGGTGGCTGGGGGACCTGCATCCCCGGGCCTTGCGGCCCGCCCGGGTTTTTGCTGTAAATCAGGTCTCTGAGATGCCAAGAGCTCCCTCCTTTCGCGCAAGTATTTTGCGCCGGCCATCTGAGGGTGAAAGGCTGCCGCAGCCTGAATTCAAACAGCGCTGGCGCCGTCCCCACGGGTTGTATTCCGCCGCTTGCGTACGGAAGATGCACAAGCGCGACATCCCCTGGTTTCGCGATCTTCCCGCGCGTTTTCATGTGTTCCTGTGGCTTCAATGCCCAAAGGCTCGCGCCGGAATGCCAAATTTATGTTGCGCGAACCCTAAGTGGCGCCAGGGGGCTGCTTTTTTAATAGTACCCTCCGGGCCGATTGTATTTCATCAAAATCTGTACTTGCTTTACTGCGGTGCTTGATCCGTGATATTCGTGTATTCACCGGTTTTTGTTTTATCCGACTCCACATTTCTTCGAACGGAGATGCGACCATGAGAAGATCAGCGTCCCATCCTGCCAGAACCCTGTTGCTGATTATGGCGATTGCCGCCGGGCTCGCGATCACCGGCACGGCGAAAAACGCGCCCCAGGCCGGCGGCAACTATGATCCCCAGCTATTCAGCGGTTTGAAATGGCGTAATATCGGGCCGAATCGAGGCGGCCGCTCGATCGGGGTTGCCGGGAGCTCCAGCCGTCCGCTTGAGTATTACTTCGGGGCTACCGGGGGAGGGCTGTGGAAGACTTCGGATGCCGGAACCACCTGGAGGCCGGTTGCCGATCAGGCTCTCAGGACCTCGTCCGTGGGGGCCGTGGCGGTTTCGGAGTCGAATCCGGATATTGTCTTTATCGGCACCGGCGAAACCGAACTGCGCGGCGATATCATCCAGGGTGACGGCATCTACAAGTCCGTGGATGCGGGAAAGACATGGACTCAAAGCGGGTTGACCGACACGCAAGCGATCGCACGCATTCGCATCCACCCCGCCAATCCCGACATCATATACGTCGCCGCGCTCGGCCATCCTTACGGGGCCAATCCCGAGCGGGGTATCTTTCGTTCCCGGGATGGCGGCAAGACGTGGCAAAAAATCCTCTACCGGAACGAGCGGACCGGCGCGGTCGATCTCTCCATGGATCCGAAGAACCCTCAGGTGCTCTTCGCGTCCATGTGGGAGGTGTTCCGGACACCCTACTCGCTTTCGAGCGGAGGGCCGGGGAGCGGGTTATTCAAATCGACCGACGGCGGGGAAACCTGGTCGGAAATCACGCGCAATCCGGGACTCCCCAAGGGAATGATCGGCAAGGTCGGGGTATCCGTATCGGGTGCCGATTCAAATCGCGCGTGGGCGATCATCGAGGCCGAAGATGGCGGCATCTTCCGCACGGACGATGGTGGGCGCGACGTGGACAAAAGTCAATGAAGAGCGCCGCTTCCGCCAGCGCGCTTTCTACTACACGCGGATTTATGCGGATCCGGCCAACCGGGATCGTGTCTTTCGTCCTGAATACCGGATTCTATGTCTCCAATGACGGCGGCAAGAGCTATAAAACGGTGCGTACGCCCCACGGCGACAACCACGACCTGTGGATCGCTCCGAATGATCCGTCAAGGATGATCAACGGCAACGACGGCGGCGCAAATGTTTCGTACAACGGCGGGGAGACCTGGACGGGCCAGGGCTATCCGACGGCACAGATCTACCACGTGATCACAACCGCGCATATTCCCTACCACGTCTGTGGCGCGCAGCAGGACAACAGCACGGTGTGCCTTCCCGTCGACGGCAATGGCGATGAATTCTATCAGGTGGGAGGCGGTGAAAGCGGCTACATCGCGGCCGATCCGCGCAACCCGAACATCTTTTACGCCGGGAGCTATGGCGGCCTGCTGACGCGATACGACCGGTCGACCGGCCAGATGCGCGAGATCAATGTGTGGCCCGAGAACCCGATGGGGCACTCGGCCATAGATATCAAAGAGAGATTCCAATGGACGTTTCCGATTGTTTTTGCGCCGACCGACCCGAACGTGCTTTACGCGGGCTCGCAACATTTGTGGCGGACCTCCAACGAGGGTCAGAGCTGGGAACGGATCAGCGGCGACCTGACCCGCGCCGACCCGAAAACGATGGGGCCCTCCGGCGGACCGATCACTCTCGATCAGACGGGGGTGGAGACCTACGCCACCATTTTCACCATCGCCCCGTCGCCGAGAGAGCCGAACACAATATGGACCGGCTCGGACGACGGCGTCGTGTCGGTCACGCGCGACGGAGGGAAGAGCTGGGCGCGGGTGACGCCGCCTGACTTGCCGGATTTCGCGCGCATCAGTCTCATCGAGACCTCGCCGAACAGGGCCGGTACGGCGTACCTGGCCGCCAACCGGTACCAGCAGGATGACTGGACGCCCTACTTCTTCCGCACCGACGATTATGGCCGGACCTGGAGAAAGATCACCGACGGCATCGGACCGCGAGATTTCGCGCGTGCGATCCGGGAAGATCCCCGGCGGCCGGGACTCCTGTTTGCCGGCACCGAGCAGGGTATTTACGTGTCGTTCAATGACGGCGGAAACTGGCAGTCGTTGCGCCTGGAGCTGCCGGTAGCATCGGTTCAGGACATTGCCGTCAAAGACAATGACCTGGTCATCGCGACGCATGGCCGTTCGTTTTACGTCCTCGACAACATCGGCATCCTGCGCCAGCTCACTCCCGAGGTGATGCAATCGAACGTCTACCTGTTCACCCCTGCCGATGCCATTCGATCGGTCAGCCGGGGAATCACAATTGACTACTACTTAAAGCAGGCGGCCGAGAAGGTCACTATTGATATCCTCGACGGCCGGGGTGACCCGGTGTGCACGTTCACCGGGACGCCGGCCGATGAGAAACAGAAACCCGAGCCAGCCGCCGCAGGCGAGGCCGAGTCGTCGAGACGCGCCCCGGCGCCGCCGCGGGTGAGCGCCAAAGCCGGCATGAACCGTTTTGTGTGGGACATGCGTTATCCCGATGCCGCCGGGTTCCCCGGAATTATCCTGTGGGCGGGCAGCCTGCGTGGCCCCCTGGCGCCTCCGGGCACGTACCAGGTGAAGCTGACGGTGCCCGGCCAGACTCTTAACCGGCCGGTCAGGATCGTGAAACATCCATTGTTCACGAACGTAACGGAGGCCGATCTGCAGGAACAGTTCAAGCTCGCCATGCAGATCCGCGACCGGCTGAGCCTGGCGAATGAGAGTGTCGTGCGCATACGAGACTTGAAAAATCAGATCGCCGATCGCATCGGAAAGCTCGACCGGAACAAGGATGCCGGAGTCATCGCCGACGGGGAAGCGCTGGCGGCAAAACTGACCCAGGTCGAGGGGGAGATCTATCAGTATCGCAACCAGAGCAGCCAGGATCCGCTGAACTTTCCGATCAAGCTGAACAACAAGCTCGCGGCGCTGCAAGGCGTCGTCGAGAGCGCCGAAGCGCGGCCGACCGTTCAGTCGCACGAGGTCTTCAAGGAACTGTCAGCCCGGCTGGAGGCACAACTGGCGAAGCTGGAGGCCATCTTAAAAACAGATGTGCCCGCGTTCAACAAACGGATCGCCCCGGCAAAACTGGGACCGATCCAGATCGAAAGGAAATTGAACCCGTGATCAGACAGGGAAGCAGCCCCTCATGCGCCATGGCGCACCCGGTGACGCATGAAAATGGGCATCGCGATATGCAGACTCCGACTTGGACCTCGACCTCGTCCTGGACGTGGACCTCGTCCGCATCAGACCAGGTCCAGGTCTAAGTCCAGGTCCAGGTCAGGAGGCGCCTGCCCGCACCTAATTTGACTTATTTTCGGAGCAGCTCCTCATGCGCCATGGCGCACCCGGTGACGCATGAAAATATTAAGCTCCCATCGCCCTTTCACTGTGCCGCCCTTTCAGGGCTCTGGCCAGGTTGATCCCCAGTCCCCAGGGCTCACGCCCTGGGCTTTGCTGCGCCGCCCCTTCGGGGTTCTCCCATGGGCGAGATGCTCAGCCCTGAAGGGCGGCACAGAAACAGATCGGTTGATCGGCACCGGAATTGGCTCCATTTTCGGAACAGTGTCTGGGTCTGAATATAGCGGTAAGTGCTGTCGCGCTATTTGAGATGTTCCTCAGTGTAAAGGGAGAGTTCCACCGTGCGTTCGAGCAACTGCTCGGCGGCGAGGCCGGGGAAATTGCTGCGCACCAACTCCTTTACGTACAAGCGGCAGATATAGCGGAGCTTGAGCGCCCGGCTGCGCGCCGCATACACAAAATCCCGATGGGCGTTATTGATGACGATCAGGTTCCTCGCCTCCTCGAGCCGCGAGCGCCATAACTCGCCGGGGACGCGCTCGAAGGTGTAGGCCGGAAGGCCCTGCCGGCCTCGCGAAGATTTCGGCAGATCCGGAATCAGCGCATCGGTTACCGTGATCGGGGCTTCGACCCGGCATTCGGTCTCTCCTTGGCGCACAAGCAGCCGAGTCGCGTCAGCCCCGGTTCCTGGGGGGCATGGAAAACTGCGATCTCGGAGCCGGTCTCCGCTCAAAAGCACTATGTCACATCAGCCCGGCTGCTGTAAACCCGGCCTGAAACGGAAATTGGTTGGTCCGACCCACGTTTCTGCTCCGATTTTTCCTTGTGCTTCCGCACAGAAACCCTTATAAGGTTTTTTGATGTCAGGATTGCGGAATCCTATCCAGTGGTCATGAATTGGGCCTTGGATCGCGCAAACAGAGGATAGTTGTGGGGTTCAGGATTTGGGGCTGAGGCCCATGGGAAACCCGGCTGGAGGGGTATGTACGGAACCGGATCAGGACACTGTTCGCAGCTGGAGTCTTGCGGATTGTGGCGCATCCTGAACGCGACACGTCATCTGGCCTCACCTATCGGTGTGGATGAAATCCTGCAGAAAACGATCGATTCTGCCTTGCAGGTGTTTGACGCCGACCGTGGCAGCGTGTTTCTGTTCGATGCCAAAACCAATGAGTTGTACATCCGCGTGGCTACCAGCTCCACCGAGGCTGCCGAGGCTGATGACACCCGCGATGCTCCCGTCCGCACTCATGAGCCTGTCCTGGAACAGGTCGTGCGTTTTTCCGCTGATCGGGGAATTGCGGGAGAAACCGCACGGCAGCGCCGGCTTATCAATGTGCCGGATTGCTACGCCGATCCCCGATTTAATCGGGAGGTGGACCGTCAGACGGGATATAGGACACGCTGTTTGCTCTCGGTGCCCTTGCTGGGAATAGATGAAA
Organism: Terriglobia bacterium; assembly: GCA_963824985.1. GTDB lineage: Bacteria > Acidobacteriota > UBA6911 > UBA6911 > UBA6911 > JAFNAG01. Next base: position 72,636 of record CAWGRQ010000034.1, on the reverse strand, counting down.
CCCTGGTTGGAGTCCTGCAGATCCTCAACAGGCGTTCGGGTGCCTTCAACGAGGACGATGAAAAGATCGCCACGATATTGGCGGCCCACTGTGCCGTCGCGCTGCAGAGGGCGATGCTGCTGGAAGAGTATGTGCTCAAGCAGAAAATGCAGCGCGACCTGGCATTGGCCCGGGAAATCCAGATAAGCGCGCTGCCGCGCACGATGCCCGTGCTGGCCGGCTACCAGCTCGCCGCCTGGTCCGAGCCGGCCGATGAGACCGGCGGCGACATATACGATGCCGTGGCCCTGGGAGAGCGGCGCGTCGCCCTGCTTATGGCGGATGCCACTGGACACGGCATCGGGCCGGCGCTGAGCGTCTCTCAATTCCGGGCCATGTTTCGCTTGGGATTGTTGCTCGGTACGAATATTGGCGAGTTGCTGTCGAGCATCAATCTTCGGCTGGAAGCTGACTTGCCTCCGGGCCGCTTCATCACGGCGTTCGCCGGAATTCTGGACAGCTCCGAGAACGTGATCCAATACCATTCGGGAGGGCAGGCTCCCCTGCTGCACTATCATGCCGGGCAGGACCGGCTGGAGTGGCTGGATGCTTCAGCGCCGCCGTTAGGGATTTTGGCGGGGACTCCCCTGATCGCACCTCCGCCGGTCATCATGGAGTCTGGCGATATCTTTGCGTTGATCAGTGACGGTTTCTTCGAATGCGCCAATCAGGAGGGCGAGGAATTCGGCTCGCAGCGCGTCGGAGAACTCATCCGTCGCCACTGCCGCGAGCGGCTCGAAGAGCTTAGGCAAAAGCTGTGTGATGCGGTGCGTGCTTTTGCCGGTGACGGACCGCGCGGAGACGACATGACCATGGTGCTGGTGCGGCGCAATGCGGTTTCGGATGCGATTCCCGCGTCTGGGGGCGAGCAGCCAGGGTGTGGCTAGGCCGCATTCCCCACCGGCTTTGACTGCAGCGGCGGATCCGGGCATGTCTATTGCGTTGCGCTCGGTCGGCTGCCTCGACGCACTTTCAAGTACGCCTGCGGCGCGCTCAGGTCGCGCGCCTTGTATTCATGCCTGTCTGCGCCGCATCGCACCGAAATCTGGAGAGAAAAGCGGGCTAAAGGGAACAGATCCGGAACCGGGTCCCGGCACACGCGCCAGATAGCTTCAAGCTTTCTGTCCATGCGTGGCGGGGCGGATTTCACTGCTGAACGGCACGATGGAGGTGCAGCTATAATTTCACTGTCAGATGATCCTCTGCCAGTTCCAGTTCCAGCTCGTTGCGCCGCGCCAGCACCTCTCTGCCGAGGTGGGTAAGGACGAGCCGGGAAGTGCCGAATCGCTCGCGGTTTTCCCAAATCCGAGGGTAGTCCAGGTGGATCGGCAAGCGGGTTTCGAAAAAGCAGCATTCACAAATAAACAGGTCGGTCCCCCAGGCATGAACCAGCAGGTCCTCCGTCCAACCGGTATCCCCTGAATACAAGATGCTGTGCCTCCCGGTACGAATCCCGAGACCCAGTGATATTTCCGTCTCCTGGTGGGGAACTCGAAACGGCGTGAGCCGGATGCTTCCCAATTCCAGGGGATGCTGCGGCAACAATTCCGTATGTTCGATTTTGAACGGCAACGGCTTGGCCGCAAGATCGTGATACATGGCGGCAAAGATCCGGGCTACGCGCTCCTCCGTACCCGGAGGGCCGCAGATGCGCAACGGGCGCTGCCGCCGGTTCTCGAACATGTATTCGAGAAACAGGAACGGCAGTCCGGCAAAATGGTCGCCATGCAGATGGCTCAGGAAGATCGTGTCGATGGCTGTGGTATCGATTCCCTCGCGCTTCAAGGATGTGAGTGCCGTCGCACCGCAGTCCAACAATAGCGTAGCTTCCTCAGTCCTGACCAGATAGGAGGACTGGTTGCGGCCGGCGGTACAAAACGCGTCCCCGGTGCCAAGAAATACCACTTCAGTGGGAGTCATGCCAGGAGTATAGCATTCGATAGCAGCTGTTCCTATCCTGCCCGCTGCCAGCAATGCGAAGCCGGCGCGGATCGCCGGGAGGCCCGGTTTGCATCACGTACGGCCTAAAATTCAAACCGGCACTGCAGGGCCAGAAGATTATCCAGCGGATGCTGCGGGTCTTTGGACTGGTTCCGCATGTATTCCGCTCGCAGCTCCAGGTTGCGCATCATCCTGTAGCCCAGGGCGGCCTGTCCCCTCCAGATATCAAAGTCCCATGCATCCTTGGCCCCGCTGGAGAGGTGAATCCTGTTGTAGCGGATGGTGCCGAAGCGCAGAGCACCATAGAAACCGGTCAGGAACTTCTGCTTGACTTCCACATACCCTGAAACATCCACCGGATAATCCAGTACGTTCACCACCTCCCACATGTCGCGGAGGATCTCGCCGCGAACCTGGGTCTTGCCCCGTTCGAACAGGAACTCCATCTCCCACGTTTTCTGCTTGTAGGAATTGAATCCTTCATTCGCGAACGATGCCCGTGCCCTTTCCCCCAGGTAAGGGCCGGTATTGTAGGCCATGCCCACGTATAACTCGGGCAGAATCCGGTATCCGACGTGCGCGACGTAGGAGGGGTGGGATGCCTGCCCGATTTGTGAATTCCACTCCCCGGGTTCGCTGGAGGGTGCGCTGTTCATCACCGCGAGCCTGAAGTCCAGGTTGTGGAACCCTCCCAAAAACATGAATCCCATTTGGTAAGGATTGCCCCAGATAATCGGCGCCCCGCGCGGACGCCAGGTGGCGGGATCATCTTTCCAGCGGATAAATCCATCATTGGTACGCGGAAGGAATTCGGATGAGACCATCGTCCGGTAATCGTACATGAGAGGAGGGCGAACGAAAGGGTCGGCGGTTGTGTCATGTCTCTGATTGTAGGCTCCGAAGGGGGAGACAAACTTGCCGAACTGGAAATGAAGGTTATGGTTCAGCCAAGGCTTGTACCGGAGAAAAGCCTGCTCCACCCGTCCGGTCAGGACTCCTTGTTTCGGGGATTCCCCGGTGTCCAAACGAAACTCGCCCGTGGCAAAGAGGCGGCTCCCGATGTAAACATCCGTAAAGAGACTGGCCCGCCCGGACACAAACCCGTCCCCTCCCGCGATGAGGCCGGAGCTTTTCTGTCCAGGAAGGAATCCCTCCAGGATTCCCCTCCCGGAAAGTCCGAATTGAAACCTGCCAGATTCCGAAGCCACCTTGAACGGATACAACGAGAAGGAGGCGGCGCGCACTTTCTGCGCCGGCATCAAGCCGGCGGCAGCACAGAGCACACATACGACAATCCGGTGCATGGATGCCAGCCCCTTCATAATGCCCTCAGTCCCTTTACCAGCCAGATGGGAACAGGATTGGACATGCCCTTGAGGCTGACCGGTTCCAGGGCCTGGGTGTCCAATTCGGGTCCTGCCGCATCGAGGGTGGAGGCGGAGATCAGGATCTCGCCTGCCCTGGCCCTGGAACACAATCGTGCCGCCAGGTTCACGGGTTCCCCCAGCACCGTGTAGTTGAGGCGAGTCGTGCTGCCCATGTTTCCCGCAACGGCCACCCCGGTACTGATGCCAATGCCAATGACGATCCTGGGCTTCCCGGACGCGCGGCGGGATTCATTCAGATGCAGGATGGTTTCCTGCATGCACAGCGCGGCCCTGACGGACCTGCGAGCGTCATCGGCATGAAAAACCGGGGCTCCAAAAACCGCCATGATTGCATCGCCCACATACTTATCCACCACTCCACCCTCGGCTTCCACGGCGGCACTCGCCCCTTCCAGGTAATCGTTCAACAAGGCGATCACTTCACGGGGATCCATCCCTTCAATCATGGCCGAGAATCCTCGGATGTCGGCGAAGAGCGTTGTGACCAAGCGGTTTTCACCTCCCAGGAACAGATTCCCCTTCAACATCTCTTCGGCAACTTCCGGGGAAAGAGCCTTGTCCAGCACATTCCGGTACTTCTCCTTTTGGGAAAGGCCATGCACCATGGTGTTGAAGGCATGCCCCAGGACGCCTATCTCGTCCCTGGATGCGATATGGGTACGGAAATCAAAGTTTCCATGAGCAACCTCCTTCGTGCCCCTGACCAGTTCATGGATGGGGGCGGACAGCCCCTTGGAGAGGAAAAATCCCAGGATTACGGCGGCGACCATGGCGGCAATGGCGGCCATGTAAAGTGTGGCCCGGATCCGTTCAAAAGGAGCCAGGGTTCTCGCCAACGGAATGGCATAAACCATGGAGCCCTCTCCAGGCTTTTGTTGATTCAGGAATTCGGAAAACAAAGCCCAGGTCTGCCCCGAATGGGCCAGAGTTTTAAACGATTGCGAACCTGCCGCCGCCACCATCTGATCCAGGAGCACTCCGGCGATCCCAGGCGTGGCAACCATGGCCCTGGCACCTACCACGAAACACAATTGCCCTTCAACCCGCACCCCCAAGTCTTGGACCACGGTTTCGCGCAAGGGAAAACCGATGAGAATGTATCCGATTTTTCGTGAGAATAGATAGAGGGATTCCGCGTGGGCGGCATACAGTTGACCCGCATACTGAGTATATCCGAAGGTTACCTCTTCCTCAGAAATGCCTGGTGCAGGCCATGGACTCACCTTTGCTTCTGCCATCCGCCGGCCGTCCAGCAGAGCGCAGATGACGCGGCCCTCAAGGTCAGAGAAGAGGAGCAGGTATCCTGAGATGGCGGCCAGCTTCGTTTCATAGGCGGCGGCCTCGGCGAGCACGGCGGGATTCCCCTCTTCCGCAGCGGCATCGAAAGCCCCGAGAATCCTGGTAGAACCGGCATACCGCTTGCATAGCGCGGCAAGCTCGACCTTCCATGATTGTTCCAGCTCCACGAAGTTGTTCTGCGATGTTTTCATGGTCTTGCCGATGGCGGCTTCTATCTGCACCGAAGTTTCCCGCTGGAGAACGATGAGCAGGAACACCGCCATTAGTAGGATTACGCCGAGAAGGGCGAGCAGGATTTTGAGACGAAAATTAAGCCGGCCCGGCTTGAATGATTCAACGTTTTCGGGCACAACAGGTTCCCTCGGGGCGGCCCTCTGCAGGGACCGGGGTTTCAGTCATCAGGGCCTTCGGGTGCACGACCCCCTCTTCCAGCCTGGCTTCGAACCTGCCCGAAAGCTGGAGCGCGAGTTCCGGTGAGCCTGAGGTCTTGACCTCCACGTCGACTTTCTTTGAGCCGGCATCGATATTCCAGATCACCAATGTATGATGACCGGCGGGAATCCCCTTGATCGCAAAAGTACCCTCCTCAGACACGATGGCATAGAAGGGATTTTCCAGAACCAAAACGGCGGCGCGCATCCAGGGATGAACTTCGCAATAGATTTTGACGATGCCCGGATGGTCAAAGATCACGCTCTTGGACTCACCTTTGGGGTAGCGCCCCAGGTCAAACCGCTTGGCTTTGGAATAGGAAAAGACATTGTGAAACTCGCTGTCTTCATTTGGGAATGCGACCGCAGTATTTCTGGGGATTATCAGCAGGGATGGAGAGAACTCCAGCCCCTTTTGAATGATGGACGCCCTGGCTAGTTTGGGAAAAGGCGGGGTGCCGGCCACCGGACCGTCAATGAATACCACCGTCGGTATTGGAGCGATGCTCTTCTGAAGCTGGCCTCCGGGAGTTGGATAACGGGAGGCAACCTGCTCGGGCGGAGCAATCCTGATGTCAACGCGGCCGGCAATCGTGCCTGGCTGCTGAGTCCCCGGGATAAACTGCATCGCATATAATAAGGCTGACAACACGAAGCTGACCGGCCACATGAGATAATCCTCAAGAGTCAGTTCTGCTCATCGGAATCCGCCCGGCTCCATGGCCCTGCCTGAGGGCAACTGCCGCGCACTGCTCCCAAGAGCATAACATGTACTGAAAGTGACAGATAATAGGATCCGGATTTCTTGCGGGGTCTGCTCCGAAAATAGAGTCTACATCCATTAAACATCGGGGGCGGCATCGGAATCGGGGTCGCAATCGATATCGAAACCGAGACCGACCCCGATTCCGATAGCGAACCCGACGGTATCTCCTCTGCTGCCAGTCTTTTTCATGCGTCACCGGGTGCGCCATAGGCGCATGAGAAGCTGTTCCGAAAATAAGACCGAATGTGGCGCCAATTCACTCTTCCATCCTTGTGCCGCCCTTTCAGGGCTTGAAATCTCGGCACCTTAACCCAGGGCTTACGCCCTGGGCTGTGCTATTGCGCCCTTTCAGGGCTTAGCCGCTCACGACCGCAACAATCCTGAAGAGTCAGGCAGTTTATGACTGCAACAATCCCGAAGGGTCAGGCAGTTCACGACTGCCATAATCCCGAAGGGATGGTGCAACAAAGCCCAGGGCGTGAGCCCTGGGAAAACGGGAGAGCTGGCAACAGCCCTGAAAGGGCGGCGCAGAGAACGCGCGATGAGAGCACAAAACATTTTCATGCGTCACCGGGAGCGCCATAGCGCATGAAGAGCTGCTCCGAAAATGACCTTCCCGGCGTCCAGGCAGATCTTTGCCTGGACGCCGGATCGGGGTTGGCAAGGCCAACCTCAGGCAGCGGCGGGTCTGCCGTGGTGGGTCCGGAATCGAGTTTACTTCCCGGAGGCGCCGGCAATCAGTTTTTCCGCCGTCGTGAATCTGGGCGCGATATCCACCGGAATTGATTGCAGTTTGGCCAGGGTCCGCTGGATTTCGGGCCTCACGACGCCGAGCTTCGCCAGCAAATCCTTGGCTTTGGCATAATTTCCCTCGGCCTCCAGGGTCATGATTTCGCGGGTCAGCGCAGTCACTCCATCCCGGATTTTGGCCGGATTGACCGTGAAGGTGCCATCCGCGGCCGTTTGGAACGCCCCGAAATCGAGCAGATAATTCATCTGAATCGCGATGCCCCGGCCATGGGCTTCGTTGATGCCGAAGCGGATTGATCGGAATGACGAGGCGAGGAAAGTGTCGTACATGCTCTGCCCCAAGGCCTTGTCGAGTACGCCTTTGTCGACCAGGTATTGGAGGGCGAACAGCCCGGAGATGTCGGCCTTGGCCTCTTCAATGGTGCTGTAGGTTTCTTTGAGTTCCTGGCGCACCGTGGTGGTGCGGGCTGCGACGCGAATTTCGTGCGGACCAAGCCCGTGCATCAGTTCATGCATCAGGATGTGGGTGAAAAAGGCTTCGAACGAAACGTTTTTCTGATCCGCCGCCGAGAGCACGGCGCGGGAAATCGGCATCAGGACCAGGCGGAACTTGGCTTCCTGCACGTTTTTGAGCATGACGCGCTTGGAGCCCTTCTCTTTGATGACCCGCTCATCATTGGGCAGGTTGAAGGCCGCCGTCTGAACGCCGCGGTTGCCGTCGCCGGAGGCGAGGATTTCATTGACCACCCGGATCGGCGCGAGCCCGCCGAGCTTGGGGTTGCGGTATTTCGGGTCGATGGGGAGATGGTTCTCGATGTCCTGCAGCTGGGATCCGAGCCTGGCGAGCTTGGCGGTTTCCCCATCGTCGCGGATGGCGATGAACGCTTCGAAGGCCGCCTTGGCATTGAACCATTCGTCTTCATATACTTCATAGGGCCCGATGGTGGGCTCGATGCTCGAGTTCAGCTCCATCCAGGCCACGTCGCTGGCGTAATAGTCGTTGCTCAGGAAAGCATCCGCGCGGCTGGTCAGATAGGCTTTGAGAGTGGGCTGGGACGTGAGGGCTGCCGCCTGGCGCAGGAGCCCGGCGGCCTGGCCCAGCTCGCCCTTGTATTCCACATTGTACGGAATCGCGACAAAGCCGGCCCGGCCTGCGGGGGCGCGCCGGATCGTGGTGAAAAATCCCATTGCCCGGACCCGCTCGGTTTCAGTAAGACCCTTGAGCCACTTATCGATTTCGGGTTTCCCGGTTCCGGAAGGATAGAAATTGGCCTCTTCCGGCTTTTTGGGCGCGCCGGGGATGAAGGGCGCATTTCCATCGAGGCGCGACCAGGGGCCCTTGTTGATCTGGAAATAAAGAAGCCTTGCCCGCCCCAGCGGGGAATTGTCTTTCTGCAACTGCAACAGCATCGCTTCGTTACCGGACCAGACCTGGCGCAAAAAGAGCGTGTCCATGATCCGTCCGGCCTCGACCAATTTGGCCAGCGCCTTCTGTTCTCCCTCCGGCAGGCGGGAGAGGTCGGCGTTGATTTCAACCGGGGCGAATCTGGCCGTCATTGCCTGGAGCCGTGCCAGGTCGGGCATGGGAACCTCCTGTGAAGAAAGTTGCACGGCGGCGCCTGCCAGGAGCGCCGTCAGGCAGCATAGAGAGCTGAACCGTGTGGTTTTCATGGAGCACCTCGTCGGCATAGAAAAACAGTAGGGTTGCAAGTGAAGCACCGGCCCCACAAAATTAACACCCTGAAGTTCAAAGCGCAACCGGCACACGGAGCCGATCTGTGTTGATCCGCGTTCTTCTGAGTCCCGAGGTATATGTTCAGCCCTGTGGTCAGAGATAGCAAAAAGCGGCGACTGATTTCACGGATTCCACAGATTGTTTGAGAGCCCTGCCATCAGCGGGGGGGCGTCTTGCACCCTCCGGGGTAATTGTTTAGCCAAATCAATGGATGAAGAAGCAAAACGCAAAGGCGCAAGGACGCAAAGATCGACACTGAGCAACAGGCGTGGGCGCAGCGCTTCGCGCTGGCGCATCCTTGGGCGAGCCGCGGGAGAAAGCGCGGGCAGAGCGGCTACTCAGGAGGATTGCGCTTTCTCGCGCGGCTCGCCCAAGGATGCGGCCGGAGGCCGCCCACGCCCGCGAACCGAAAGGAATCTTTTTGCGTCCTCGCGTCTTTGCGTTCTGCTGTTCAGCATTGGCTAAACAGTTGCCCTCGGGGAGGTTGGCAAAGACGACATCATTGGGTCCGTCTCGTTATGCGCATGTTCCATACATATGAATTCGTGCATCCGTGGCTGCTTTTAAAGGGGCCAAATAATTGCGTCCTGAGATGTCTTGTGATCCCCTCTCCGTGAGGAATGCCGGCCGGCGGCGCCGTCGGGGAATATCCTGAGGATCCGGTTGATTGACGGGCGGCGGGCCAATCCTATAAGCTCAGGCCCACCGAAAAGGAGAAAGCGACCATGATGCAGGAGAAGGTGCTGTCCCAGATCATCCTGAAATCCGGCGAGCGGGACACGCCAAGAACTTCGGATCATATCCGGAACGCGTTCCGGAGATACGGCATCCGGAATTATGCTGTCCTTGTAGACGGCACCAGCCGGCCTGAGGATTTGCCGGTTCTGCCGGAATATCGCGGCTGCGGCTTTTTCTCCTTTGACGTCAAGGAAGACGGCCGGGAATTCGCCGGCGATCGGGTGCGGCTGATCTCGCTTGATGGGCCGGTACCCGACGCGGACGGTTGGCTGATAGCATCCACGGCGCGCTCGGCAGCAGTCGCGCTGAACCACATGCTCATGCGGAGCGACATGGAGCGCCAGGTCGTCACCCGCCTTTACGCCGGCCAGGTTTCACAGATCAGGTCCTATATGGATGTGTTTTCCGGTGAGACGGAAACCGCCGTGCAGATCCATCACTATTTCGACCGCAAGTATCGGATTACCTTTCCTCTCGATGTCAGGTATGCGATCTGCGCGTGCGACGGCGCCGTGCGGGCTGCCGGACAGCGGATTATCCCACCGGGCGGGCTGGCGATCATTGACACCCGCGAATTGCACCTGGGCGAATTCGCCGGCTACCTTTGGCTGGAAGTCGAGGTCGAAAACCTGCAGATGCGCGTGCAGCCATTTATTCATTTCTGGGCGGATTATATCAGCGCGGCGGGGTTGGCGCGCAACCATCAGTCGGGCTGGGATCAATGGGCGCCCGACACCGTGTTTGCCCGGGGTTACTATCCGGTCGAGCCGGATCTGGAACTCACGCTCTCCTTCTATAATGAAAACGAGGTCGCGACGCACCCGACCCTGCTGCTGCACTATCAGAGGGATGGGAAGGAGTTTGCCGTTGAACGGGCTGCGGACCCGGTTCCGGCCCGGCACATGGCCTATCAAAACATCTCCGGCCTCTTCCGCGATGTGTCCCTCGACGGGGTGCAGAGCGCGTTTTACCTTATTAAATGCGACACCCCGCTGCACAGGCCCAACTATTATGTCGCGCCCAGGGGGACGCGTCAGTATGTCAATACCAGCCACCAGACCGGATCCGATGCCTGCCACTGGGCGGTTCCCACGGACTCCTACAACGCCGATTACCTGCAGAAGATCGACGGGCTCGATGTCGATCCCTGGGTGATTGCATTCCCGATTCTTGATGAAAAATACCGGATCGACACCTACCTGGGGCTGCTCTCTTCAACGATTGCCGGGATACGAGACTTCACATTCCGATTCCGGAATCAGCGCGGCGAAGTGGTCTTTGCGCGGGATGAAACCCTGGACGGTTCATCCCCGGCGTTCCTGAACCTCAATGAGTACGCGCGGCGGCATGGCGTGGCGCCGGCGCCCGGCCTGTTCGGCCTTGCGCCCCGCAGGGGATTGCCTGAAGTTCCGCGCCGGGCGATCTCGCTCCTGGGTTTCAAGCACCGGGATTACCGGTACATCTGTACCGCTCCGGCCAGCGGCTTCGAGGACCCGAACCTCCCCTTTTCCCTGGAATCCCCAGTTCCGCTGCAACAACAATTCGATTCCTGCCCGGTGCTGGTCACCGACAGATTTGCTCCCGGCATGGTATCGGAGGAATATGACACCCTGTACATCGTGACCAACTGTTCTCTGTATCGGAAATACGCACGCCCCTGCACATACCGTCTCGAAGTGTTCGATGCCGAAGGCAGGATGCATGCCATGTCCCGCACCATCCAACCACAGAGTTACGACGCGTTCTGGCTGAGTGAAATCCTGGCCGACGCCGGGATCTGCGCCGCCAGCCCTTATTATACGATCTGGCAGAAGAGTTACGACACGCTCCTGATCGGCTACCACTTTCTCTACCGGAAGCGCGACCATGCTTTGAGCTGTGACGACACTTTCGCCGGGACCCTGTTGCTGGAACCGCAGGTCTGGGACGTGACCGGCAGCGGGGAGATTGCGCGCCCCGTGCTGCGCGGCAAAAACCTGATCTCGGCCAAACGCTGAGCTTTCGGGATCAAGCGATCGCAGGCAATTCCACGAGCGGTGGAAGCAGGATCGATTGCGGGTTGGTTGCGGCCGCGACTGCCGGGATGCCATTGAGGAAATGCCAGCGGATCCCGAAGGCGGCGGGCCCAGAAATTTCCTCTCCAAGCTGAAATGAAATCGCACAGTCCCCGAGGACATTGAGTGCGACCGTCATCGTCCGGCAGGCCCTGGGTATACTGGTGATGGCTACTGCCAGCGCCCGGTCTCGGTCGATTATGTGGAACCAGCGCTGGGCGCGATATTTCCCGCCGCTATCCTCAGTCCCGCAGTAATCGAGTCTGCCGGCGGCAGTCCAGGACCACTGCACGATTCCTTCAGGAAGAAACTCGGTGCTCCAGACGATTTCCGGGACAGATCCAGCCTCGAGTCGCCCATAAATCCCGCCGCCAACACCGAAATCGCATACCAGGGCCGGTGCTGCCGTGGAGAGCGGGAGAGTGAAACGGACCTGATCCAGAGGACGCGGACCATGGAGAATGTGCGTCATCGCAACCCACGATTTGCAGGCGCTCATTTCCAGGGTGGTGAGTGCCGGACATCCGTCGGCGTAAATAACGGGAGCGGAGATGCGCACCGCCAGCGGCCCGGAAGCTACCGCTGGATTGCCGGAGGAGGAGCCCGGGTTGCCGTTGCGGAGGATCGAGCCGGAAGCGCGCAGGTGGGATCCGCCGTCGTAGACTGCCTGGCGCAGGAGGCCGAGGCGGTCAAATTCGAGGTGAAAGCGCCGTTGTTCGCAGCGGTATGGCTCTGAGCCGACCAGCCGGATCGGATCGTCGATCGGCGCTTCTCCGGTATCCGTATTCAGCAGAAGTTCGGTCTCTTCGTGGGGCGCGAGGGAGACGGCGAAATCGAGCCGCGCCACTCGGCCCTGGGCGCCCTTTTCAGGGGTGATTTGCACCGGGACCTGGCTGCGGTTTTGCTGAAGCAGGCCCAGCCGGGCCTCGGGCCACCCTTCCGGCAGAACCAGTGCGGCGGTGAGCGGGTATAGGAATCTTCGTATCCCGTGAATTTCGCGAACCCTGATGCGGCCAATCAGATTCATTTTCGGCGCGCCTCCTCATATAGCTCGGTGATTTTATGGATGGTGCGGCTGGCGGCACCCCGGTTGCTTTCAAGAACGGAACTGGCGGCCTGGCCCAGTTTCATCCGGGCAGATTGGTCCTGAAGCAAAGTAACAAAGGTTTCCGACAGCTCATGGACCTGCGCTGCCCGGTCGGATTCTCTTGCGTTGATCTGCCATACCGCGCCGCGAGCGCTGAATTCATCTATGATCTGGGGAAAGTTTTCCATCGAAGGCCCGATCACGATCGGCTTGGCATACAGGGCGGGCTCCAGAATGCTTTGACCGCCGTGCTGGATAAGGGTGCCGCCCACGAATGCGACAGTGGCAAATCGATAGGCGGTTGCCAGTTCTCCGAGGGTGTCCAGCAGCAGAACCTCATTTGGCGCCGGAGGAGCCGGACGAGTGCGGCGCCGGAGTGAGAAGCCGGATTGCTCCACCAGCTCAGCGACCGCGTCGAACCGTTCGGGATGGCGCGGAACCAGGAGCAGGCGAGTCGATTCCAGACCCGGTGTCCGGCGGATGCAGCCCAGAACTTCGAGCAGAATCTGCTCCTCCGCGGGATGCGTGCTCCCGGCGACGATAAGGGGCCCAGCCCCCGATCCGAGTCCGAGGGCTTCGTCGAGGGAACTTGCCTGGGCCTCGGTCACTTCCTTCTCGACCAGGTCGCGATCGTATTTCAGATTACCCGTAACCAGGACCTTGTCCGGCGGCGCCCCCATGGAGAGGATGCGCCCGGCATCTTCATCGGATTTCATCATAAGCGCCCGGTAGTTCCGGAAGACGCTGCGGAGCACGGGACGCGCCCACCGATAGTACCTGAACGAGGCCGCCGAGATCCGGCCGTTGACAAGCACAACGGGGACGCCACGCCGGCAGGCCTGGTGGAGCACATTCGGCCAGATTTCCGTGTCGACGATGATGAGCATGTCGGGCCGGATCCAGTCGAGCACGCGATTGGCTGCCCACGCCAGGTCGATTGGAAAAAAGAACGTGTTCCCCTGGCCATATTTGGCGAAGCGCTGCCTGGCGATGACCTGGCCGGTATTGGTGATGGTCGAGAAGACAAAACGAGCCTCGGGGAAGCATTGATGCAGGGCATGCGCCAGCGGTTGAGCACTGAGTGTTTCCCCGACCGAACAGGAGTGAAACCAGATGGTCGGGCGGCCGTCTGTGCGCAGACTGGCGGGGAGACGCCCGAGCCGCTGGCGCAGGCCGGGCAAATACTTCTGATACCGCCAGGCCTTGTAGAAGAATACCGGGATAAGCAGGATCCCCCACGCCACCATGAAGATGCTGTAGAAAAAGTACATAGTCTGCAATCAGTCGGCGCAAGCCGCGAAACACGCGCACTCCCCGAGCTGCGCGGAATTCGAGGTTAATCGTTTTTCGGTGGCGACGAAAACATCGCAATGACCCGCTGGAGATCCGCCTCCGTGTCGACACCGACGGTGTCGTGCGGGGTTTCGGCAACGAGGATCGGGATGCCGTTTTGCAGGTAACGCAGCTGCTCGAGCTTTTCCGCCAGTTCGAGCGATGATTGGGGCAATCGGTGAAAGAGCGCCAGCATCTCCCGGGTGTAGGCGTAGATGCCGATGTGTTTGTAGTAGCTGATGCCGCCCCCGCCATCACGGTCATAGGGGATGGCAAACCGGGAGAAATAGAGAGCATGGCCCTGTTCATCGGTCACAACCTTGACGTTGTTGGGATCCTGCGCGGCCCCGAGATCGATCCGCACCTTCAGGGTGGTAACGCCGGCCTGCCCGGCCAGGATTGGCTGCAGCAGCCGCTCCAGATGATCCGGACGCAGGGTCGGCTCGTCCCCCTGGATGTTCACATAGATGTCACCATCGGTTCGTCCCATGACGTCGTGCAGGCGGTCGCTCCCGGAAGGATGCGGCCCGGTCATCGTGACCGGGATATCGTGGTTGCGGCAGTATTCCCGTACCTCCTCGCTGTCCGTGGCCACGACCAACTCGTCAAGCAAAGCCGACTGCCGGGCGCTTTCGTAAACCCAGTGCACCATGGCCTTGCCGGCGATCAGGCGCAACACCTTCCGCGGCAGCCGCTTTGAATCCAGCCGTGCCGGGATCACTCCCAGTATTTTTCGAGATTCGCGCATGATTGCTCCCGCCTGATCTGTTTCCGTTCGGATTGAAAAAATCTTATTATCCCACCAGTCGGCGCGGGCCAAAGCGAAAAGTAGCGGGTCCGCCTGTCCGTGAACCTGCCGATCCAGGATGTGATAGTGCTTTGCACTTGGACTTGGTCTTGGACCTGGACGTTGACTTGGACGTTTCGGCCCGATGGGCATGCCGGAAGGCTTGACGTTTACCGGGCCGCCATCCGTTTCTTCCATTCCTTGTCCGCATCTGTTTAGCCGATGCTGAACAGCAGAACGCAAAGACGCAAAGATGCAAGGACGCAAAGAGATTCCTTTCGGTTCGCCCAAGGATGCGCCAGCGCGAAGCGCTGCGCCCACGCCTGTTGCTCAGTGTCGATCTTTGCGCCCCTGCGCCTTTGCGTCTTTGCGTTTTGCTTCTTCATCCATTTGATTTGGCTAAACAATTACCCTTGTCCTGCTTGCCTGCCGCTCAGAGGACAGCCAGGTCCACGTCCAGGTCCAGGTCTGCGTCCAGGTGGAGGATGGAGCTTACGTAAGTCCATATGGGGATCTTCCGGTCAGGAAGGATGAGCGTCACCCCGCTGAATCGGGTGAAATGCCCGATCGTTCTCAATGCATGCCCAGGGTGAGGCACCGGGCGGGATCGGTGACGGCGCCGATCTTGGCGGCAAACCCGGTTTGAGCGGCGATTTCCTCCGCCGTGACGAACCGCACGTCCAGCATGGAAGCGGACCGGTACCCGGTGCGCAGATAATTAATTTCCGCCAAAGCGAGACTCCATCCTTCCAGCCACAATTCGAGATCGTGCTTCATTTCCGGCGTGCCGGAAAACTGGATGAGCAGGTCGATGTCGGCATCGGGCCCGGCGGTTCCGTTTTTTGTGCTGCCGATGACATACACGCCCTGCACGCCGAAGCGCGTGGCATCCAGGTCTGCGGCGATTTTCTGCGCCATCCGGCAACGCCAGCGTGCGTGATCATCGCCCGGGCGCACGGAGGGCTCGGAAGTAAATCCGGCGGCGATGTCGGCATCACCGGGTAAGGCGAGTATGCCGACCGCCTCCTCCAACTCCGCATTCATCAGGATCCGCAGGATACGCCCGCCGGTTGTCTGTGGCACGTCGATCACACGAATCGTGTGGGCAAGGGAAGCGGCATCCGGCAGGAGCTCCGACAGAATGTTGGGCGAGCCGGCGAGAAACGATTCCTGGAATATGACGCCGGGGTCATTGGGGTAGAGCGGGAGGTAACGGATGCCCGATTCCACCAGATCCTGAAAGAAGTGGGTGCCGAAGGAGAGATCCGGGACGTAGTTCCCCATCTTGCGCGCGATCTCGATGAGAACCGCGGTGTTGTTGATATCCGAGTAGGTGACGCTGACGCCGAGCTTGATGTCGCCGCGGCTCCCCCATCGTCCCGGCCCCATCAGGATAAACCTGCGCTTGGGCAGGATCTTGTTCAGGCTGCTGATTACGCGGCCTACGGACTGAAGTTCGGACAGGCTGGCCAGGCGGCTGTATCCGTCCGGATCCACATAGACGATGTGGGTGATGTCGTGCGTCTTGCCGTTGGAAACATAACGCCGTGCGGAAAAGATGATCTGGGATTCCGGTATGTCGCGTGGGATGGAGGCGGGCACGCTCTCTTGAGAGTGGCTCTGGGGCCGGCACTGGAGAAGATAGAAGTGTCGGCCATCGGAGGCGAATTCGATATCCACCGGCGTCCGCATGGTGTTACGCAGCAGGGCCAGCAGAGCTTTCATCTGGCCGATAAAGGGCGTGCGTCCGATCAGCCCTTCGAAAGTAAAGACCACATCGGCTTTTTCGAAATCAGTATCCAATGCCATGGGGGGCCGGATCCTGTCATCCTCTACGATGGAAATGAGCTGGTGCAGGGCCGGAAACTGCGAACCAACTTCGGCGAGTAGTTGTCGCAGTTCCAGGGTCCGGAACGCATTTTCCTGGAGATCGATGACATCGATCTTTTTCGGAGAGTACCGGATTACCTCTTCCGGAGTGACATTGATGCGCAAGTTGGGCTGGCCGGGGGCCAGCAGCATCGGGTAGTCGTCCGCAAGGCGATCGACCGCGCGCGTACCCAGGCCGGGCACGATTCGCAGCAGCCCATCTTCACGCCTTATGCGCGGGGACCATCGGAACTCATTGTTCGAGAATCCGACGCCGGAAAACGCGGGGAGGAAGTAGCGTCCCACTCGCGTACCGACGACCTGCTGGATCATGATGCCCATTTCTTCGTGCTGGTCAAGGAGTCCCCTCTCGGCACGGTACTGGATCGGATCCGGGCTGAATATGGAGGCGTAAACCTCGGCGATGGCATCGAGCAGTGAGCCCAGCCGGCTCGCCCTCTCTCCCTGGTTGGCCAGAAACAGGCTCTTATACTTGCCGGAAAATGCGGAACCCATCCGGTCTTCGAGCAGGCTGGAACTCCGGACGATCAACGGGTGATCGCCGAAATCATCGAGAGCGGTCGCGATCCCCTGCAGGGTGTCCGGGGGGAAACGCGAGGCCTTGAAGACCTGCAGGATGTGAGGATATTCCTCTCGGATCTGGTCGATGTCGAGGTATTTCCAGTTGATGACATCGTCGAGATTGTTATACGCGAGGAACTGGAGGAGCACATCCGAGGGGAGATACCAGGTTTTGGGGATCTGGATGTCGGACAGGAGGTCGGAATATTCCTTGGCCCCCCTGATGATGCGCGAGGCCAGGAAAAGGCCGCTGCTCTTGCCGCCCAGCTTGCCGTGACTCTTCGGCACCAGGATGGTGTGATTCAGGATTTCAAAAAAATCTTCGACCTCCAGGTACTTGCGCGAAGTCTCGATAAAGTCGAGGTGATCGGTCAAAAGTCGCCGGACCAGGGATGTCTTCAGGCCAACCTGGGTTGCCACCGACAGTTCGCGGGCGCTGACATCGGTGTTCTTGTACCGTTCCATCGCATTTGCGATTTCGACCAACGACGTGTCGGTGTTCTCCAGCGCCTGAACCAGAAAGTTGACCCGGTCCTCCTTGATCCATATCTGGATCAGGGAGAGCATTTCTTTTTCGTTGAGATGATGAGCTGCGATGATGAATGTTTCCTCGGCAATCCAGTCCATCTCTTTGGTTTCTGCCTTCTGGAGCGGCCGGTTTTCATCATTGGGCGTATCGGAGCTGCCGTGGGTTGATGACAGGGTGCGCAGGAGATCTTTTGCCTCGGTAATCCCGTTGCAGGACAGATAGTTGAGCATCTTGCGCGAGACCTGCTTGAACAGGTTCAGATCGGTTTGCCTCAGCAGGTCGAGAATGACGATCCAGTCTTTGCGCGCGCCGTCTGCAGAAGAAAGGCCGCCGCCGTGCACCTGCTGAAAGGCCTGTCTCAGGTCACGCTGGAGCAGCGCCTGGCCAATCCGGTCTGCTATCGTCTCCAGGAGTTGACGCTCCTCCTTGAGAAACGGGCCCTCGTCGGCTGCCGGCAGGTCACGAGTATAGTAGATGCTTAGAAGTCCGGCGGGGGCCCCCTGGATACGGATCGGCGCGCTCTGAACCCATGGGGTTTCCCTGAATCCCGGCATGGAGAAGAAGCGGTTCTGCAGGGCGATCCTGGCCTGGCAGTGCTGGGGATACTGCCACCCTGAGGGGAGGGACTCCACAATCAGGCGCAGCAGTTCGTCAAAGGGTTTCTCCTCAGAACGGAGAATCTCCTCGATCGTGTAAATGGATTTAAGTTCCTTGGCCCGCTCCTGGAGAGCGCGCAGAACCTTGTCGAGCGGCGTTGTAAAGGTCTGGGCGGTCATTTCCTGCTCTGATTCCCCCTTGGGACAAGCCGCAGGCGCGGGTCAGAAGGACGAAGCCGGGAACCGTCGATGGTCGCCGGCCCGCTTCAACCTCCTGACCCGCTGCCGAATGATACGCATTTGCCGGATTCGCCCCAGAGTGCGTGTCGCCACCTGAGCGGCATTCCGATGTCAATGACCGACAGCGGTTCAGACCCAACCACGATCCTTGCATGCCTGGGCCACCCGGCTGATGGCGATGACATAGGCTGCATCCCGCATGTAGAGCCGGTTTTTCTTGGCCAGCCCATGAACGGCATGGAAGGCAGAGGTCATCCTGAGATCCAGCTTGCCCAGCACCTCATCCTTTTCCCAATAGAAGTTCATATTGCTCTGCACCTGTTCGAAATAGCTGCAGGTCACGCCTCCGGCATTGGCAAGGAAATCCGGAATCAGAAAGACTCCACGTTCCTTGAGAACAGCGTCGGCTTCGGGGGTCGTGGGTCCATTGGCGCCCTCGACCATTACCTTGACCCTTTTGGAAATCCTGCCGACATTGTCGCCCGTAACCTGGTTTTCAAGTGCAGCCGGGATAAGGATGTCCACCTCCTGTTCCAGCCAGGCGCCTCCGGGCAGCACTTCATAGCCCAGCTTTCGAGCCTTATCTTTGTCAATGCCGCCAAAGCGATCGGTTATCCCCAGCAAGGCATCGATATCGATCCCGGAAGTCTGGCGGAAGGAATAGGAGGTCTGATCGTTCTGGTCCCAGGAAGAAACGCAAATCACTTTTCCGCCCAGCTGCTGATACAGCCGGATTGCGTATTGCGAGACATTGCCGAACCCTTGAACGCTGGCGCAGGTCTTGCCGGTTTCCATGCCGAGCAGCCCCAGAGCTTCACGCAATGTGTATACGACACCATAGCCGGTGGCCTCGGTCCGTCCGAGCGATCCTCCCATGCCCACGGGCTTGCCGGTGATGAATCCGGGGAACTTGCCGCCGTGGATGACTTCAAACTCATCCAGCATCCAGAGCATGTGTTGGGCATTGGTCATGACATCGGGTGCGGGCACGTCAGCCAGAGGCCCTACATTTTTGGCCACCTGCCGAACCCAGCCGCGGCAAATGGCTTCCTGTTCGCGCGGGCTCAAGTTGTGCGGATCGCAGATCACTCCGCCTTTGGCGCCCCCGAGGGGGATGTCTACTACCGCGCACTTCCAGGTCATCCACATGGACAGGGCGCGCACGGTGTCGACCGTTTCCTGGGGGTGGAAACGTATACCACCCTTGCAGGGTCCCCGGGCATCGTTGTGCTGCACGCGGAAGCCGCGGAATACCCTCATACTCCCGTCATCCATGCGGACCGGAATGCTGAAATGATACTCCCGCAAAGGAGTGCGCAGAAGCTCCCTGGTTGCAGGGTCAAGATTCAGCTGTTCCGCCACCTGGTCGAACTGTGTTTGCGCCATCTGGAAAGCACTGAAGGACTTATCGCTCATTTCTTCTCCACTTCATAAGAGAGCTCCAGCGGGGCTCAAGATAATGACTTGACGAACTGACCTGAATAATTGATTTTGTAAACGAATTTTCATCGTCATGCTTGTTTTGCCGGGTTGAATTGCGGATAGACAGGGTAAACCTGTCCCTCCAACACTGCCGACACCCGGTTTCCGCGGCAGCCCGTACTGGGCTGCCATGCGCATTATACATCGAGCTGTCAGTTTGGGACAGGATATGCCGCTGCGAACGGCATCACGTCATCAACAATCGTGAGCGCCACGAAGACAGCCATGAGCTCCAGGCCCTTGGTTTTCCCCGGGTGCCGGGTGTTTTCCACCCGTGTTCTTCCGTGTCCCCAAAAACCTCTGTTATAAGCGAATTCCGGCGCTGTGTACTTTTATTCACTCGTGGGCGAAAGACGTTCCAGAATAATTCGTAATTGTTTAGCCAAATCAAATGGATGAAGAAGAAAAACGCAAAGGCGCAAGGGAGCAAAGATCGCCGCGACCAACAGGCATGGGCGCAACGCTTCGCGCTGGCGCATCCTTGGACGAGCCGTGCGAGAAAGCGCGGGCAGCGGCTACTCAGTAGGATTGCGCTTTCTCGCGCGACTCGTCCAAGGATGCGGCCGAAGGCTGCCCACGCCCACGAACCGAAAGGGCTCCCTTTGCGTCCTCGCGGCCTTGCGTCTTTGCGTTCTGCTGTTAAGCATCGGCTAAACAGTTACAATAATTCAGGCTAGGGGTTCGCGGTGACCTTTTTGGCGGCGCGGGGCTTTCTGGGTACCGCCCGCCTCGGTTTCGCGGCCCCCCGTTCTCCGGTCGGCCTCTTGCGCCTGGTCTTCTGCGGAGCCGGGACATCTGCTGCCTCAGGGGAATCCTCCGAAGAAATTTCCTGGAGGGGGCCTTCGCCCGGCAGTTCCGGCACAATATCCATCGCCGGCTCGGTTATGGACGGCAGGCTTTCGGTGGCCTTCTCGATGATTACGGACGCGGCATCCGCGGCGGGGGCCAGGTCTTCGTCGGCAGCCGATTCCGGAAGCGACGTTGGGAACTGCTCGCCCGGAAAGATGCGCAGAATCCCCTGGCGGTTCCGTTCGATCCGGATCAACCCTTCCCGCTGCACCTGGCGGGCAAGGTCGTGAATATTGCCGAAGCCGAAACGGCGTTCGTCGAACGAGGGGTCGGTGGCGCGAAGGAAATGCTTGAAGCTGCGCAGATACATGGGCCAATGCGCTCTTGACCCTACCTGTTCCATGATCTTACGGATGGCCTGAACGGCAGCTTCAGCCTGCGGGGGAGGAGCCGTGGCCTCTCGTGATGGAGTCGGCGGGGCCTCGGGCTCCGTCTCCGGTGCTGCGCTGACGGGGACAGAGGCCTGGGCGTTAGTTCCTTCGCCATCTTTCAATTCGACCAGCAGGCTCCGGTCGACCTGCTTGAGATTGACAAACCCGGCATTTGCCATTTTCTGTATAAATTCGCGAAAGGAGTGCACCCCATAATCCCGTTCCGAAAATGTCGAATCGAGCTGCAATAGTGTGCTCTTCAGCAACCCCAGCTGAGGGGAGACCTCCCGGTCAGCTAGAATCTCCAGGGCGCGGCGCAGGGGGGGTAGGGCATCATCCAGCTGTGCCGTACTCACGGCTGCGGTTTTCCCTGCGGCCTTTCGTGCGACCACCGGAACGTGGATCAGGTTTTCGTAGGCGATAAACTCGTGACAGTTCTTCTGCAGGATGCTGCTCGTGAAGGACCGCCCCCCTACGACGAAAACCATCTTGTCATATTGCTTGAGCTTTTCCACCAGGGCGATGAAATCGCTGTCGCCGCCGACGATGACAAAGGCGTTGATGTGGCTTCTGGTGAAGGCCATCTCGAGGGCATCGAGTGCCAGGGTGATGTCGGCGCCGTTTTTGTCTCCTCCCGGCGTGAGATTGCGCTGCACCATGTGTACGGCGTGCTGCGTCATGGCGCGGCTGTAATCCGAAGCATGCTTCCAGTCACCGTAGGCAATCTTCGTTACTACCTCACCTCGTTCCTTGATCGCTTCCAGCACCGTTCCAATGTCGAAATGTCTTGAAAGCGTTTTCTTGACCCCGATCTCTATGTTGTCGAAATCGATAAACACTGCAATCTTTAATCGTTCTTCACTCAAGGTGTCTACCTCTGCAATCCATGACGATATATGGCACGGCCGCGACTCGGTTTTAGCAACCCTGATTCGGCCAGCAGGAGTGTTCCGCTAGGTGCCAGGCATACCACCCATCTGCCCCGGGCGATCTGCCCGTGCGTCATGATGCGAATCGGTCAAAATCTGCTTCTGCCAGCAGTTTGCCGGGGTGTATCCTATTGATTATACCAGTTTCCGCCGATGCGGTGAGGGCAAATCGCTCAATCCCTCCGAATCTGGATGATTTTGGAATTCCTGGATATTGTCCCGTCTAAGGAATACCGGTTGCACTTTGCTGCAGTTTCCTGGGTCAGCGTGGCGTTTGTGGGCCATCCAATACTTCCCGCACCTTGAGGAGCAGTTCCGCGGGAGTAAACGGCTTCCAAATAAACGTCTCGACGCTTTCGAGCGCGCCCCGGGCCGCGGTAGTGTATCTCGTGTACCCCGACATGTATAAGACCTTAATCGTGGGCCGGTGTGGCCGGATCTGACGGACCAGTTCGCCTCCGCTGATCTTGGGCATCACAATGTCCGTGAGGATCATATTGATGATCCCTTCATACTGGCTGCAGATCTGAAACGCTTCTTCCCCGCCTCCGGCGGCAAGGACCGGGTACCCTTCGTTCTTGAGAACGCCGGTGATGAGTTCCAGGACCGGGGCCTCATCTTCAACTACGAGTATCGTTTCACGACTGATCGCCGGGCTTTCCATATATCTGCATTCCAGTGTTAACGGTGTGGATCTCTTATATGCGATTCCCCTGTGGAGTTCATCTGCTCCGATCACATGGGCAAGCATTGTACCATGGTTTTTGCCGAGGCATTCGGTTGTGCAGCGGATCCAAAGCTGAAATTGCGTCGCCATCGCGGATATGATATATTTTGCCGCTTATCTATGAACTCCCTTTTGTGACTAGGAAGGTATTGTGAGCACGACAAAGTTGACCCGGAAGGAAATTGCTGCGGATCCGATTCATGACGCTCTGGTCAGCACGGTGGAAACCATGCGTGCCCGGGCGATGCTCATTACTCTGATCATTGTCGGCGCGATTGTGCTGGGAATTGTCATTTATCTTGGCATGGGATACCTGCAGACGCGCGACAATCGCGCTCAACAGGAATTGGGCAAGGGAATGGATTACTATCATGGCTTGGTTGACCCTGCGGCCAAGGATGACCCTTATGCCTCCGGACCGATCCCGGTATTCAAGAGCGAGGAGGCGAAGTATCGCGCTGCCGCCGCCTTATTCAGCCCTGTGGTTTCCCGGTACGGCTCCTCCAAGCCCGGGGTAATCGGCCGCTTTTATCTTGGACTGTGCCAGAAACAGCTGGGGCAGACGAGCGAAGCGGTAGCTTCACTCGAGGCGGTCGCAAACAATACGGTCGAACGTACGGTAGCCTATTTGGCGAAGAAAGTTCTGGCTAACCATTGGATTGAAGTTGGGCAAGGGAAGAAAGCGCAGGAGATTCTGGAGGGAATGCTGAAGGATCCCCAGTGTGAGCTGCCGAAGGAGGACATTCAGCTTGATCTGTCGCGCGCCTATATGGCCCAGGGGATGCGTGCCGAGGCCATCAAGATCCTCCAGGAGGCTCAGGAAGGGGGCGGGGGGGGTATGCTTCAGTCGATCATATTCCAGGAATTGAGTAGGATCCAGGGCGGTCCGGGAAATAGGCCGCAACCCTGAGGGGAATTCGGGTGACACCGTAAGTGCTTGGTTCTTAGGAATCTTGACAATCGAGGCATCCCTAATATAATTAGCAACTTCGCTTCGGGTAGGAGTTGGGTTGGTGTTCATCGAAATCGAGCACTTGACACTGGAACCGCTGCACTTTCAGCATGTTTACGGAAAGTCGGAGCTTCCGTTTAAACACGATGATGCCGCGCTGGAGGATCCGGTATCCACGGACTTCGTCCTGACGCACAAGGACAAGGATCTGCGCATCGAAGGGCATGTGCAGGCCGCCATGCGGCTGCGATGTGCCAGGTGTCTCAAGGAATTTGCGCACTCTCTCGATACCCGCTTCGATCTTTTTTACTTGCCGCAGTCGGAATGGAAAAAGGACGAGGAGATTGAGCTGAAATATGAAGAAATGGTGGTCGGCTACTATGATGGCGTCAGCCTGGATGTCGACCTGATGGTGATGGAGCAGATCGAACTGGCGATGCCGATGAGATTTGTCTGCCGTGCGGATTGCAAAGGGCTGTGCCCATCCTGTGGAATCGACCTGAACGAAGAGCTGTGTTCCTGCAGGATCGACACGACGGATTCACGGCTTGCCGTGCTCCGGGATTTTCGCAGCAAAATGAAACAGTAGGCCGGCAGTTCAGCCGCAGGGTGCCAGAATTTGCCTCCTGGAATTGCGGCTGTCCCTGATTGTACCCTGGAGGCAGTGGGGAGATTGTTTTATGCCAAACCCAAAACGGAGACATTCCAAGTCACGTCGCGGCAAGCGCCGGGCGCATGATTTCCTTAATCCCGTCACTCCGGGAGTCTGTCCTCAATGTCTGGAACCCAAAATGCCGCACCAGGCCTGTCCCAAGTGCGGTTACTACAAGGGGCAGCAGGTGATGGAGG
Source organism: Terriglobia bacterium (assembly GCA_963824985.1). Lineage (GTDB taxonomy): Bacteria > Acidobacteriota > UBA6911 > UBA6911 > UBA6911 > JAFNAG01. The sequence continues at coordinate 48,314 of CAWGRQ010000034.1, read as the reverse complement.
GAGAGGAAGAGATCTGATCGCCGGAACGGGAATTCTTCCGGTTTGACTCCTCCTTTGCTGCCATGATCAAGATCGCTGTAGACGGCATGGGGAGCGACAACTCTCCCCGCAGTGAAGTGGAAGGTGCGGTCCAGGCCGCCAGGGAATTCGGCGTTCACGTCATCCTGGTCGGCAGGGAATCGGTGCTCCGCCCGTTGCTAAAAGCCCATGACCACGATGCGTTGGTCGAGGTGTGCCACGCATCCGAAGTGATCACTATGGATGAGCAGCCTACGGCGGCGTTGCGCAAAAAGAGGGATTCCTCAATCCGGGTTGCTGCCAACCTGGTTCGTCAGGGGGAGGCGAGCGGCCTGGTCAGCGCTGGGAACACCGGCGCTGCGATGGCGATTTCCAAAATGGTGATTGGGGCGGTTCCCGGCGTCGACCGGCCGGCCCTGGCGGCTGTGCTGCCGACGCTGACCGGGCACGCGGTTCTGCTTGATGTCGGAGCCAACGTCGAATGCAAGCCGCATCACCTGGTTCAGTTCGCCATTATGGGCCATTTGTTCAGCCGGCAGATTGTCGGTGTGCCGGTGCCTCGCGTGGGGTTATTGTCAGTGGGGGAAGAGGAATCCAAGGGCAATGATTTGACCAAAGAAGTACACAAGGCGCTCAAGGAAATCCGCTTGAACTTCATCGGGAATGTGGAGGGGCGCGACATTTATAATGGCCGGGCGGATGTCATTGTTTGCGATGGTTTCACGGGAAATGTGGCGCTGAAAACAAGCGAAGGATTGATTGAAGCGGTGGTGGAACTCCTGCGTGACGAGCTCTCCAGCAACTTGCAGGCCAAACTGGGCGCGCTGCTGAGCCAGCAGGCCTTCCGGCGCCTGAAGAAGCGGCTCGATTACTCCGAATATGGGGGAGCTCCTCTGATCGGTCTGCGCGGGGTGGTCATCATTTGCCATGGTAGATCCACAAGCAATGCGATCAAAAACGCGATTCGGGTGGCCAGGGATTTTGCCGACAATCAGGTCAACGCCAAGCTCGAGGTCGAGCTGGGTCAGGTCGGTTCGTTCTCCAAAGGCAGCGTAGTGGTGTAGACAATGACCGGAAAAGTTGCCTTCCTTTTTCCTGGGCAGGGCTCGCAATATCCTGGGATGGGCAAAGAGACCCGCGACGCGTTCTCTTGTGCCCGCCAGGTTTTCATAGAGGCTGACGAAGCCGTCGGCTTTCCTCTTAGTGATCTCTGCTTCAACGGGCCTGCGGAAGCACTGAAACTCACCTTCAACACTCAACCCGCCATTCTGACCGCCAGCATTGCAATCCAGCGGGTTCTGCAGGAACGCGGATACCGGCCGGACTATGTGGCCGGCCACAGCCTCGGGGAATACTCGGCGCTGGTCTGCGCAGGCAGCCTGGCATTTAAGGATGCCGTGCAGATCGTGCGCAAGCGCGGCAAGTATATGCAGGAAGCGGTTCCGCTGGGTCGCGGAGCGATGGCCGCAATTCTCGGGCTGGAAGCGGATCTGGTGATTGCGGTATGCGACGAAGCCTCGTCAAGCGGGATTGTGGCGCCGGCCAACTTCAACGCGCCGGATCAGACCGTGATTTCCGGGGAAGTCACGGCGGTGTTGCTGGCCTCGGCGATCGCCAGGAAGAAAGGGGCCAGGCGGGTGATGCCGTTGCCGGTCAGTGCCCCCTTCCATTCCGGCTTGATGGCGCGGGCGCGCGATCGTCTGGCGATCGACCTGGCGGCTCTGACCTTCCGTGACCTGGACGTGCCGCTCGTCACCAATGTCGACGCAACGGAATTGACCGAAGGGAATGCCGTCTGTGATTCCCTGATTCGACAAGTCTGCCAACCGGTGCGCTGGGTGGAGAGCATCCAATACCTTGCCAGCCAGGGTGTCGACAGAATGGTGGAGATCGGGCCGGGGCGGATTTTGTGCGGCCTGGTCAACAAGATTGCCCCCCAGGTCCAGACCCATGCCATCGACGGCATCCGAGGAATCGAAGCGCTTGCTTCTGTGTTCTCGGGTGCTACAATGTGAACTTTTCCATGGCGATATCGGGGTCCGCTTTTTTCACGCCTTCAATGGAGGTAGTCCTATGGCGTCTGTAGAAGAAAAAGTAAGATCGATTATTGTGGATCAGCTGGGTGTGAGCGAAGGGGAAGTCACCCCCGCGGCGTCATTTATCGACGACCTCGGCGCCGACTCGCTCGATACAATTGAGCTCGTGATGGCCTTCGAAGAGGCCTTTGGCATCGAGATCCCCGACGAGGACGCGGAAAAGATCCGCACCGTAAAAAACGCCATCGAGTACATAGAATCCCACGTAAACTAAACTGGGGAGAGCCCATCTGTGAAGCGGCGCGCTGTCATTACGGGCGTTGGTCTGGTCACCCCCCTGGGGAACAATACCCGGGATACCTGGAGGAGTCTGCTGGCTGGCAGGTCCGGGGTGGGACCGATCTCGCGTTTTGACGCCTCACGCTTTCCAACCCGAATCGCTGCCGAAGTTAAGGATTTTGACCCCACCGAGTTCATGGATAAGAAGGATGTCAAGAAGATGGACACCTTTATCCACTATGCCCTGGCGGCTTCCGAGTATGCAATGCAGGATGCCGGCCTGACCGGTTGGCGCGGCGGCGAGGGGGATCGGGTCGGGGTCATCATCGGCTCGGGGATAGGCGGATTCGCCACTATCGAGGCCGAGCACCAGGTGCTGCTCGGGCGGGGGCCCAGGAGGATTTCACCCTTCTTCATACCGTCAAGCATCGTAAACCTGGCAGCCGGGCGGGTGTCGATTCGGTTCGGCGCGCGCGGTCCCAATTCGGCTCCCTGCACGGCCTGTTCGGCCGGCAGCCACGCGGTGGGGGAATCCTTCAGGATCATCGAGCGCGGCGATGCGGACATCATGATTGCCGGCGGGAGCGAAGCCGCCATCACTCCATTGGCGGTGGGGGGATTCGATGCCCTGAAGGCTCTGTCCACGCGCAACGAGGAGCCGTCTCGAGCGAGCCGCCCCTTCGATCGCGATCGCGATGGTTTTGTCCTGGGCGAAGGCGCCGGCATTCTGATCCTGGAAGAAATCGATCATGCCCGGCGCAGGGGCGCCCGGGTATATGCCGAGATGGCCGGCTACAGCATGTCCGGCGATGCCCACCACATCACGGCTCCATCCCCGGAAGGGGACGGCGCCGCGCGGGCGATGCGCCTGGCATTGAAAGATGCCGGTGTCACGCCGGATCAGGTCGATTACATCAACGCCCACGGCACGTCCACGCCACCGAATGACCGCACCGAATCGATGGCAATCCGGACCGTGTTCGGGGACCATGCCTACCGGCTGGCGGTCAGTTCAACCAAATCCATGATCGGTCACTTGCTGGGAGCGGCTGGCGCGGTCGAGGCGGGAGTCGCAGCCCTTGCAATTTACGATCAAATCCTGCATCCGACCATCAACCTGGAAACTCCGGACCCTGACTGTGATCTTGACTACGTTCCCAACCGGGAGCGCCGGACGCTGGTCCGGTGTGCCCTTTCGAACAGCTTCGGTTTTGGCGGCACAAACGCGTGCCTGGTACTGAAACGCTTCGAGGGGTAGATATAACTCGCGCGGTTGATCCCTGTTTCCGGCACGCAGCCGATTGTCGGGTCCGCCAGGCCGGTGAAGTTGATCGCCCTATGATTGCTTTTGATTTTGATTGGAGGCTTGCAGCATGAAGATCGTCGCCTGCGTCAAATATGTTCCTGACACCGCCCTCAAAGTGAAGCTGACTCCCGACGGCAAGGCCGTCAATCTGGCCGACGCATCATTCGTGGTGAACCCCTATGATGAGTTTGCCGTCGAGGAGGCGCTCCGGATCAAGGAGAAATCGGGCGGCGAAGTCGTGGTCGTCGGTGCCGGGGGAGAAAAGGCAAGTTCCGGATTGCGCACCTGCCTGGCGATGGGGGCTGATTCGGCCATCCTGGTACAGGACGAGACCCTGGAAAACGCCGACTCCTTCGCGACTGGCGCCGTTCTGGCGGCTATCTGCCGGGAACTCAGCCCGGATCTGATCCTGTTCGGCAAATATGCCATAGGAGTCGACAACGGCCAGGTGCCGTCCGTGGTGGCTGAGTTGCTGGACCTGCCGCACGTGTCCGTAATCGTGAAGCTGGAAATCCTCGACCGCGGATTCCGGGCAGAGCGGGAGATCGAAGGGGCGCGAGAAGTCGTGGAAGGGAGCCTGCCGGCCGTTCTTACCGCGCAGAAGGACCTTAATACACCCCGCTATGCATCGCTCAAGGGGATCATGGCCGCCAAAAAGAAGACGATCGCGATCCGTACTCTGGACTCACTAAGGTTGGGGCCGGAAGACCTGCAGCCGAAACTGGTGACGGAGCAGATGAGCATGCCGGCGGCGCGCCCGCCCGGGAAGATCCTCACCGGCGATGTCGCCGAGACCGTGCCGGAACTGGTTCGTTTGCTGCATGAAGAGGCAAAAATCATTTAGATTTGCCGCCCAGGGGGGACGCCTGGCCTGCTGCCACTCTCCATTGCTGATTTGAGGCGGGCAATCCGGCGTTCCCCGATGTTTGCAGTCCATTGGAGGAAATATTCATGGCACAGGGGATTCTGGTCTTTATCGAAGAGCGGGACGGGAGCGTCAAGAAAACCTCTCTCGAAGTGCTGGGCGCTGCGCGCAAGTTGGCGAATGCGATGCAGGTGGCGCCGGTCACGGCCTTATATATTGGGGCAACCGATCCGGCTGTCGATTTGGCGCATTATGGTGCGGACAAGGTATTGATTGCCCGCCACGAGCTGCTGAGCTCCTATTCGCCCGAAGGATTTGCGGCAGTGGTGGTCCAGGCTGCACGACAGGTGGACCCCGCCATCATTCTGGGTGCGGCCACCGCCATGGGTCGGGACTTTCTCCCCAGGGTTGCTGCACGGCTGCGCGTCGGCCTGGCACAGGATTGCACCGGTCTCGAGCTTGCGGCCGGCAATCAGTTGGCATGCATCCGTCCCGTCTATGCCGGCAAGGCCTTTGCACGTGTCCGGTTCGCATCGGCACCGGCGATGGCGACACTTCGGCCAAATGTCTTTTCCCTCGGCGCGCCCGATGCCGCGCGCAGGGCCGAAACCACCACTTTAGTGCCGGAATTGCGGCCCGAGGCCGTCCGCGCCCGGGTGGTCCAGGTCCGGGCAGCCGCCGGCGCCAAGGTGGAACTGACCGAGGCGGATATCGTCGTCTCCGGAGGGCGCGGATTGAAGGGGCCGGAGAATTTCCCCATGGTGCAGGACCTGGCCGATGCGCTCGGAGGAGCCCTGGGAGCTTCGCGAGCTGCCGTGGATGCCGGATGGATCGATCATCAACATCAGGTCGGACAGACCGGTAAGACAGTATCGCCGACGCTTTATATCGCATGTGGCATCAGCGGAGCGATACAGCATCTGGCCGGCATGTCATCGTCCAAGTACATCGTAGCCATCAACAAAGATGCGGAGGCTCCCATCTTCAAGCTTGCCGACTACGGCATCGTTGGCGACCTGTTCACGATTGTGCCTGCCCTCACCCATGAGATACGAAAACTGAAATCCCAGGGCTAAAAACTGCCTCCGGAACTCCAGCGGACCCCACAAACGCATCGTTTGCGGGGTTCCGCTGTTTTGGGGCACCTGGCGGGCTTGCATGGCATTCAGTTCACCGGCATGCAGCGTCCGAATCGACCCCGGATGATTCATGAAGAGGAGATTGCAGGACATTTCAGGACATGGAAGAACTCAGACGAACACGGATTGGTACGGTGGGCAGGGCTTTTGCGGTCCGGAAGGGCCCGGCGCCCCGGAAACATCAGGCGCGGCGCAAATATGTTATACTATTGAATTTTGGGCGAGTGAAACATGCCTGCAGGAAACAAACTTGGAAAACGCGACCGACCCGGAAGGACCTGGTTGCGCAAGACGCTTGAAGGCCTGCGCAGCCAGTTGACCTGGACTGATCTTCTGGTCGGGGTCCTGGGGACGTTAGTCCTGTCGGGACTGATGGTTGGCTTTCATTATCATGCGGTGCCGGACTACCGTGTCGGCGATATTGCCGTTCAGGACATCCGGGCTCCTCAAGACATGGCCTATGAGGATGCGGACAGTACCGCGGCGGAGCGACGGATCGCCCGCGAGCAGACCGCGGCGCTGTACGATTATGATAGTGCCATGATGTCCCGCATCGAGGGTAATCTGCGCGAGGCATTTGTCAACGCGCGCGGGATCCTCGCCGATCGGGATGTGGGACCTCGGGGCGTGCTGGATCCGGCAGTCAGGACGGCGCTTCTTGAGCAAATGGAACCTGCTCTTCAGGGTGCCATTCCCCCGAACGTCCTGCCGATGTTTCTCCAACAACGGTTCAACGAGGTTCTCGAAGGGCGGGTAATCCGGGTTGTGCAAACCGTCATACGGGGCCTGATTCTTGATGATCAGCGGTGGCCCCGGTTTCTCGAAGATCAACGGACGGGCATAGTCACTCGCGACACAGCGACGCGGGCTGAGCGGCCGCTGGCGGGAGCTTCTCCGGCGCGGAGCCGAACGGCGGCGAGTGAGTATCTCCGGCAGTTTCAGCTTGAATTTTCCGATCTTTCCGCCCAAGACCGGGCGCAAATGCTCGGCTTTTTGGACCATCTGGTGACGGCCAACCTTTTCTACAATGAGGCTGAAACCTACGCGCGACGTGCCGCTGCGGCTGCCCGTGTTGCTCCCATCGAGAATCACATCAAAGCCGGGAAGACAATTGTGCGCAACGGCGAGGAGGTCACCCCGCTCGTCATGGTCCAACTCGGGGTGTTGCGCAACTTGCTGAAATCGGGATCACTTGCCGGACAGTTGGCCGGATATTTTCTGTTTGTTGCCGCCTTCCTGTATTGCCTGTGGCGTTATCTCGTACACTACCGGCACCGCCCCCGGAATATCCGTCGTCAGACCCTCCTGATCCTGATCGTCCTGGTCGAGGTTTTCCTGGTTGTCCGGCTTCTCACAGGCCTGGCCGATCTGCTCGGCGAACGGATTTCCGCGGTCGCGTTTCACGGCCCTTTTTATCTCTACTATCTGATTCCATTCGCTTTCGCCGGCATGCTCGTGGCCCTGCTGGCTGATGTGCACCTGGGCATCATTACCTCGATGGTGGTGGCCTCCCTCTCCGGGCTCTTCTTTGGGGATATTTACATTGCGACGTTCGCAATGCTGGGAAGCCTCGGCGGTGTCTACAGCGTTCACCAATACAGGGACCGGGCCGCCATCCTGACAGCGGGTCTGACGGTCGGACTCGTAAACGCAGTCACGATCCTGGCCATAGATTTTCTGCGTCAGGCTCCCCTGAACCTCTCCAGTATCTCCCTCCGGGCCCTGTACGGCTTGATGGGTGGCGCCCTGGCTTCGGCTCTGGCGTCTCTGCTGCTTCCCACTCTGGAATCGCTTTTTAAGATCACCACCGACATCCGGCTGCTGGAGTTATCCAACCTCAACACCCCGGCGCTGCGCAAGCTCGCAGTTGAGGCTCCGGGAACCTATCACCACAGTTTGATGGTTGGGACGCTTGGGGAGGCGGCTGCGGAAGCGATTGGAGCCAATCCCCTGCTCGTACGTGTCGGGGCTTACTATCATGATCTCGGCAAGATGTTCAAGCCGGAATATTTCGTGGAAAACCAGGTGTTCGGGATGAACAAGCATGAATCGCTCTCGCCGAGCATGAGTTGCCTGATCATTGCCAGTCACGTCAAGGATGGCATTGAAATCGCGAGAGATATCCGGCTGGCCCCCGATATCCGCGACCTGATTCCGCAGCATCACGGCACCCGAATCATGACCTACTTTTATCGGAAAGCGCTCGATGCCATGAACGGGAAGAGCCATGAGATTCGTGAAGCGGATTTCCGCTATCCGGGTCCCCGGCCGCAGACTAAGGAGGCAGCCATTCTGATGATGGCTGATTCCGTCGAAGCCGCCTCCCGGACGCTGACCGATCCTTCCCCGGCGCAGATCCGAGGCATGATCGAGCGTCTGGCGGATTCCATTCTCGCGGACAATCAGTTTGACGAGTGTGACATCACAATGCGGGAGATCGATCTCATCAAGGAATCAATATTCAAAATCCTGACGGGATTGTATCATCGCCGCCTTGACTATCCAGGCTATGACTTCAAGAGCGTCCAGGAAAAAGCAGACAGGCTCCCCGTCACGAACTCAAGTTCTAAACACGCAAAAGCAGTATAGGGTTTTCCGGCGTAACGTGATTTCGTTCTGCAATGAAGTGTTGCGGGTGATGGGGAAGCACCATGTCGAGCTTACCGTTACCTTTGTGACTGCTCTCAGGATGAGGGGACTGAACCGGAAGCACCTGGGCAGGGATTATCCGACCGATGTCCTGAGCTTCGGATATGAGGATGAGATAATTGAGGGGATTCCCTTCCTTGGTGATATCGTGATCGCTCCCTCGGTCGCTTCCGGCTATTGCCGCCGTTGGCGCACCAGTCTTGACCGGGAAGTGCGCAAGCTCCTGGTTCATGGGATCCTGCACCTGTTGGGTTATGATCACGAAACGGACTCCGGAGAAATGTACAGGCTTCAGCGCCGTCTGCGGGCCAGGCGGGGGTTAGGGCAGGGGGGGGCAGTGGCGGAGGAGAGGAACTGAGTATGGCTCAATTCTATCCCGAGATCGCAGCGATCCTGATCAGCATCGCCATCCTGTTCCTGCTCTCGCTGATAGAGGGGGCATTGATCGAGGCGAGTCCGGTCACCTTGCGCATGGGCCTGGAGCGCAAGAATGAGAATGTGCCTCGCCTGCTGGCGATGGTGATCGAGAACAAGACAGATCTGCTCGTACCCCTCCAGTTGGGAATTCAAGCGGCCCTTGTGGTGGCGGCGATTCTGATCACCCTGGTCTCCACAAGGGCCTGGCCCGATTGGAGTGTCGCGTTCGCCTTCGGGCTGGCGCTCGGGACATCCATCATCTTCCGGCAGCTGCTTCCGCGGGTGCTGACTCAGAATGAGTCCGAGAAAAAGCTGATCCTGCTGCTTCACTACCTCCACCCTTTGATCGTGGCATTGCGCGTGGTGGCCATACCCCTTTCAAGCCTGTTAGGTCTTTTCAAGCGGCTGTATCAGGAGACCGAGACTCCCGCCGACCCGGGTGACGAGGGGACGACCGACCAGGAGATCCAGGCCTATCTGGAGATTGGCGAGGATGAAGGGATTCTCGAGGAAGAGGATACGCAACTCATCCAGTCGGTCGTCGAGTTCGGCGACACGCTGGTGCGGGAGGTGATGACTCCGCGGACCAATATTGTGGCATGCCGGGAGGATATCGCTCTGGGAGAGTTGCGCGACATCATGGTGGCGAGCCGCCATTCCCGGATTCCCATCTATCGCGGCGATATCGATCACATTATCGGGATTGCGTATATCCGTCAGCTTTTGGCGCAGTACTCCCAGGGAAAGGAATCCGAACCGATTCTGAAACTGATCCATCCCGCATTGTTTGTGCCTGAAACCAAGCGCGTATCCGCGCTGCTGAAAGAACTGCAGCTGCGAGGGGATCACACCGCCATCGTCATAGACGAATTCGGCGGGGTCGCCGGCCTGGTGACGATCGAGGATCTGGTTGAGGAGATCGTGGGGGAAATTCGCGATGAGGATCAGGCCAAGGTAAGGGAGATCGTTGAAGAGAGCCCCAGAAGCTATGTGTTTCGTGGGGGGACTGAGCTCTACCACCTCGAAGACCTGGCAGGAAAGAAATTTATCGGTTGCGACGCTTCCACGGTGGCCGGGTGGGTGGCTGCGTTTCTGGGGCGGATTCCGGCGCCGGGGGAAGAGTTTGATCTCGAGGGGATGCGCGTGCAGATCCTGGATGCCGATCGGAAGCGGATTCGCCGACTTCGCGTGCAATTGCCCCCTCCCGCAGATTGATGCGATTATTGCTCCCCGGCCCGAATCGGCGGGTGGGGTGCTGTGGATCGCGAGCCGGAGTGCTGGATGGATACTCCTGAGCGCGGGTTTATGAGACGTGCGTTGGCCCTGGCGGAAAAATCGGCCGGCCTGGCAAGTCCCAATCCTCCGGTCGGATGTGTAATCGTCAGGGGAGACCGGGTTGTCGGGGAAGGCTGGCATGAATATGCGACTCGCGATCACGCCGAGGTACGCGCCCTGGCGATGTCGGGGTCGCTGGCGCGCGGGGCCGATGTTTACGTCACCCTGGAGCCCTGCTGTCACTACGGCCGGACTCCTCCTTGTGTGACTTCACTGATTGCCGCAGGCGTCAGTCGCGTCCTGGTTGCACATCTGGACCCTAACCCGAAAGTCTCCGGGCGGGGAATCGCCGCGTTGCGATCCGCGGGGATCGAGGTGGTGGCAGGGCTGTCACAGGCCAAAGCCAGTCGCTTGATAGAAGCGTTCGCCTGCCATGTGACGACCGGCCTGCCGCTGGTGGTCGGTAAAGCCGGAATGTCGCTGGATGGACGGATTGCCGCCGCAGGACGTCCGAGTGGATGGATCAGCTCCGTGCCCGGCCGCGGATTCGGCCAGCGCCTGCGTTGGGAACTGGATGCCCTGCTGGTGGGTGTGGGGACCGTGCTTGCGGACGATCCCCAACTCACCTACCGGGGCAGAGTCCCGAAGGGGCGTCCGCTTCTGACGGCGATTCTGGACAGCCAGCTGCGCACGCCGCTCAATGCCCGCGTTTTCACTGCGGATGCCGCGGAGCGGCGCATCCTGCTCTTTTGCGCTCCCGATGCTCCCCATGACCGCAAGCGGAGGTTGGAGGGCCTGGGCGCCGAAATCTGTCCCGTGGCTCGCAGCCCGCGGGGTCTAGACCTGAATCAGGTTGTCCGCCGGCTTGGGGAGAGGGACATCCTCAGCGTGCTGGTCGAGGGGGGGAGCGAGATTCACTGGTCATTTTTGTCGGCCAATCTGATCGACAAGTTCTACTTCATCATTGCTCCGATAGTTTTGGGCGGGAAGGACGCGGTTCCGCTGGCGGGAGGGGCCGGGTATGCATCCGCGGACGCCGCGCCGCGCTTCAGAATCAGCCGCAGGAGAAAGGCTGGTCTTGACATGATTCTGGAAGCCTACCCCTGCTATTCGCGGTCCATTCTATCCCCCTGGCGCTTGGGAGCTAGCGGGTCAGCTGAGCCCGGCTCAGGTTAAACGATCCAGGAGTTCACGGAGGGCAAAAGCGTCGGGGACTGTGTAGTCGGGCCGGTAAGCGAAGCGGTCGAGATCCTCCTCGCGGCTGATGCCCGAGAGAACGAGAATCGTCAGGATTCCCGCCTGGACGCCGGCGATGATATCGGTTTCCATATTGTCCCCGATCATGCAGGCATCCGCTGAATGGGAATCGAGGTGCTTCAGTCCGGCGCGCATCATGAAGGCATTCGGCTTGCCGACGTAAAAGGGTCTTTTTCCGGTGATGCGTTCGATCGGCGCCGCAAATGATCCGCAGCTTGGGCGTCCCGTGGGGCCGGCGACGTCGGGATTGGTGGCGATGAATCTTGCCCCCCTCTGGATGAGTTGAGAGGCGCGCTGAATCATCTCGAAGTTGTAATGCCGCGTCTCACCCAGAACCACGAAATCGGCATCGGTTTCTGAAATGGTAAAGCCTACGTTGTACAGCTCGTGTACCAGCGCCCCCTCGCCCACCACAAATGCCCGACGGCGGGTGCCTGCTTGCTTGGCGAGAAACTCGGCGGTGGCCATCGCTGAGGTGAAAAAGTGGTCCGGCGACACCTCAATGCCCGAGGCTCCCATGCGCAGCGCCAGATCCGCCGGAGTCTGTGATGGATAATTGGTGAGGAAAAGAAACTGGCGACCCGAATCCAGCAGCCAGGCGACAAATTCCTTGGCTCCGGGAAGTGAGGTGTCGCCGCCCAGGATGACCCCGTCGATATCAATGAGCAGTGCCTTCATAGAGAATCCTCTGCAATCAAAGTGTCGATTGATTCTATAGCGGAGGGAGGCATGGGGCTACAGAATTCAGGAATCCCGCCGGGGGAGTATATGTTCCTCACCCGATTTCCGACGCGCGGAAGCTGAAAGTCAGTTCATGCCCAGAGTAGTTGGGAAAATTCGGCTACCAGACTCGGGTGTTTTCGCCCGATGGCGAGCAGCAGGGAGCGCGAATTGGCGTCCGGTCGGGCTTCGGCGAGGGTGGCGATGATCCGATTGAAAGTTTCATCGTCGAGTTTGGCGACCTTGTCTTTGGCCATCCAGTTCCGGAGGAGCTCTTTTTCCAGGCGGGCGCGCCAGGCCTTTTCATACTTCTGGAGGAATTTTTCGCTGCAATCCCCACGTTTCACGGCCGCTGCCGCCGTTTCGCCGGCCAGCTTTCCCGAAATGCAGGCATTGACGATCCCCCCCCCGGTCAGGGGATTGATCAGGCGGGCGGCATCGCCGACCAGCATGATGCCGCTCCCCACGGTTTTTGCCAGCGGCCGATTAGCCGAAACCGCACCCGCAACCATATCCAGCGCTTTCCCTTTCGCCAGCTCGGGATGCCCCTCGATCCATCGGTCGAGGTACTGCTTGGTTTCACCCGGCGCGCGCAATCGCGTCAACTGTACGCCGATGCCGACGTTGGCCACATTGGGCCCCTTCGGGAACACCCAGATGTACCCTCCGGGTGCGCAGGAGCCTACATAGAAGTCGCAACAACGGGCGCCCTGCTCTATGTTGCAGAGACGGTATTGAAACGTCGAGATTATGTCGTGGGCGGCAATCCCGGTCTCAAGACCGGCCCAGCGGCCCACCTGCGATTCGAACCCGTCGGCGGCAATGGTGACCCGGGCGCGGATCTCGATGTCCCTGCCCATGGATTTGCCCGTGATGCCTGTGACGGCGCCGTCATCTTTCAGGATGTCACGGGCATGAGTCTTGAGCAGGATCCCGGCTCCGGCTTCCGCGGCATGCCGGGCAAGGGCCTTGTCGAACAGAACTCGTTCCAGAACCAAACCGACCTCGTTGCCGGCGCTCTTGACGTTGATGAAAGCGCAGGTCCCATCGGGCGCAAAGAATCGCGCCCCTTCCGGGATGCAGGCAATCCAGCCCGGTTCCTCCTCGACGCCACACTCCTTCATCCAGTCCCGGGCAATCCCCTCGGCGCATCGGACCGGGGATCCGATCTCCTGGCGTTTCTCGATCAGCAGCGTGCGCGCGCCGTTGCTCGCGGCGAATTTGGCGGCCATTGATCCGCCTGGCCCCGCGCCGACGACAAGGACGTCGGTCTCCATCGTGATCATGATCGAACCTCCCATGGCCGCAGGGACCGTGTCGGGTCCGATAGGAGCGGCTGCCGGAGGGACGCGGCGATGGCGCCGACCGGGCATACGAGCAGGCACAATTCACATTCGGTGCAGCTTGGAAGAAATTCGATCGTGGCGGTTTCGTGGAGGAAAATGCTGTTGGTCGGGCAGGATCCGGCGCAAGCACCGCAATGCAGGCAGATCAGATAGTCGACGTTCATTGATGCGGATCCTCCGCCGCATTCCGAGTGGGGTCAGCGAAATGTAAAGTATGCCGCAATCGCGACGGCATGGTCAAGCCGGGCATCGCTCCCGCGTGTAAATGGAAGTGAGCGTCGAACCTGGGAAAATCAAAACAATAACGCCACGGATTTCACGGATTACACTGATTTTTAAAAGGCACGACGCAGAACCCAATGCTTTGCGTCACCTGGCCGCCACGGGACTCAGGCTGGCGCTGCTGATTAACTCTGGCGCCAGGTCACTCCGGTTCAATCGTGTGATCCTCTGAGCTTTTTGAATCTGTGAAATCCGTGAAATCCGTGGCGTTTTTTTCTTTTTTGCCCAATTCACGCCGATAGCGGCGACAGAATGCCGTCGCCGACAAACGGGGCGTCATGGCCGGGTATGATTATTCCGGAAAAGCCGGAAAGGGCGTTTTTGGTTGTGTTGTACCGAACCCGATCCGTTGGAGGAAAGGTGGTGCTGGCCTCATCCTCAACACCGCGGATGATCATCGCGTCTCCAGCGATTAGAGCGGAGCCTTCGCCGGTGTCGAAAACAAATGAGTAATGGTGGGGAACATGCCCGGGTGTGGGCAGAGCTCGCATTCCCTCAGGGAGTGGTTGCTCTTCTAGCCAGCGGAACTGGTCATTCCTGCCCAGGCGTTCCACCCTCCAGAAGCGCTGCACGGCCTTGATCAGGGTCCAGATGGCCCGTGAGTCCCTTTCGCCGGATCTCAGCTCCGGGTAATACCGGAAAACGTCCTCCAGGGTAACGCTTCCGCCGATCATCGGTGTGCACAGATCGGTGATCCACTCAAAGTCGTTTCGCGAGCAGTGAATCGCAGCATTGCGAAAAAGGTGGTTATTCTGGGCATGATCAAAATGAAGGTGGGTGTTCGCCACGCGGGTGATTGCCTCGGGCCTGAGGCCGCGCACGTCAAGCTGCTGCAAAAGCAGCTGTTCCTGCCGCTGGTATCCGGTGTCGACGAGGATTGCTTCCGGGCCCTTGCGAGCCAGGGTGATGCTGGCTTGCAGGGCTCCGCCGGCGATAAGGGGCTCTATCGTCCATGAGGGGCTCAAAGCCTGTTCTGCCTCCTGCCGCCGCTCAGATTGACCGTTGATTGGCAAAACCGAGTTGTTTCGCCACCAGGACGGCATTCAGACCGCCGAACGCAAATGAATTGGAGACTGCCGCCCGGACGGGGCATTCGCGCGCTTCATTGGGCGCATAATCCAGGTCGCATTCCGGATCAGGTGTCGAATAATTGGCGGTGGGAGGAATCACGCCTCTGTGAATCGCGAGGACCGTGGCGATAAATTCCAGGGCGCCTGTCGCCCCCATCGCGTGGCCATGCATTGATTTGGTGGAGGAGACCACGAGGCGGGGTTGCATGCCGAAGAGCTCCTTGATGGAAACGGTCTCATTGACATCATTGGCAGGGGTCGCCGTTCCATGAGCATTGATGTAGTCGATGTCTTCCAGGTTGAGCCCGGCCTCCGCGATGGCGAGCTGCATGGCACGACGCGGCCCTTCGCTGCTGGATTGCGTCAGATGGCCCGCGTCTGAAGTGATCCCAAATCCTGCCAGCTCGGCGTAAATCCTGGCTCCCCGCGCCCGCGCGTGTTCATATTCTTCCAGCAGGAGGATCCCGGCCCCTTCCCCCAAAACCATCCCTTCCCGATCACGGCTGAACGGACGGCAGGCTCTCCTCGGATCTCCGTTTCCGAGAGCCATGACGCGCATGGATTCCCAGGCTCTGATGATGCCATAGGCGATGGGAGCATCGCTCCCTCCGGCCAGGATGGCATCCGCCTGGCCGAACCGGATCATGTGGAATGATGCGCCGATGGCATGAGCGGCCGAAGAACAGGCGGTGGTAAAGCTCATGGTCGGACCTTTGCACCCAAACTCCATTGAAATGTGACAGGCGGCGGCATTGTGCATCATCCTCGGGATGGTGAACGGGTGCAGCCGCTGGCTGCCGTTGCCGTACAGCTGCCTGTAGCTGGTTTCAATTGTCTCGGCTCCCCCCATGCTGGAACCCACGACGGCTCCAAGGCGGAGTTTTTCCTCCTCCGAAGGCGTGAATCCGGAATCTTGCATGGCCTGCCTGGCGGCCACAAGCGCGAATTGAGCGAAACGATCAAGGTAGTCCAGGCGCTTGGCAGGGAAATGGCTGTCGGGATCGAAGTTCTTGACCTCGGCAGCGATCTTCACGACCAGATTCGTGGGATCGATCTGGGCAATCCGGTCGATCCCGGATCGGCAGGCCAGCAACCCGGCCTGGAACTCTTCCACTGTGTTGCCAATGGCGGAAAGGACCCCGAGTCCGGTGACCACGACCCTCTTCACGACCGGCCTCCGGAAGGCTCGTCGCCTGCAGGTGCCACCGGCAGTGATGCGGCCACTTCGGCTTTAAAAGCCTCGGGATCCTCCATGTAACGCGTCAGGTCGTTGACAACCTGGCGGACGCTCTTCATCTGCCGCGCCACTGAGTCAGGAATGGAGATGTTGAACTCTTCCTCCAATGCGAACATTATGTAGACCCCGTCCAGGGAATCTATCCCCAACTCCTCAAAAGTGGAGTTCAGAGTCACCTTTTCCTGATCAAGGTGCTGCTCCTTGGCGATGAGCCGGATGATTCTCTCTTCGATCGACATCAACTAATCTCCCGAGACCCTAATTCGGATGCGTCCATCCGCGGGGAACCAGATGCAAATCACTTGCGTTTATTCCTGCCAGATGTTGGTGACGGGCCGGCAACCCCGACCGTCGAAGACGCATTCACGCAAGACCCGGGAGGAGGCCTAATCTTATAGCGGCTGTGGCCGCGGAGCCAGAAAATTTTGGGAAATCCCCCCGGGTTCGAGATGCAGCCTGCCCAAGCGCTTTCTGCAGGCAACTGTTTAGCCGATGCTTAACAGCAGAACGCAAAGACGCAAGGCCGCAAGGACGCAAAGGGAACTCTTTCGGTTCGTGGGCGTGGGCGGCCTTCGGCCGCATCCTTGGACGAGCCGCGCGAAGCGCTGCGCCCACGCCTGTTGGTCAGCGGCGATCTTTGCGTCCTTGCGCCTTTGCGTCTTTGCGCTTTATTACTTCATCCATTATATTTGGCTAAACAATTACTTCTGCAGCCCGGAGGAACTGCTCCAGGCTTCGAGCAATGCTCCTGGCCTGCATAATGGCGGAGATGACCGCGATGCTGGCGGCCCCGGCTTCCCGAATCTCGTGTACCTGCCCCAGGCCGATCCCTCCGATAGCCACTACGGGCCGGGTGGATTGCCGGCAGATCCGCCGGAGTGCTGCGAGTCCGGTTGCTGGTGAGGAGTCCGGCTTGGTGGCGGTGGCGAAGATAGGACCAAACGCGACATAGTCGACAGGGAGGCGGTTGGCCTGTCGCGCCTGCGCGGGCGAGTGTGTGGAGAATCCCACGATAGCCCGGCGACCCATCACCTCGCGAGCGCAGGCCGGAAAAAGATCGTCTTGGCCCAGATGCACGCCGCCGGCGCCGCCGAGGAGGGCCAGGTCGCAACGGTCGTTCACGATGATCTGTACATCGAATCCCGCCGCGTACTCGACGCAGCGACGAATGTCCAGGAGGAGCTCGCGCACTGGCGTTCCCTTGTCCCGGATCTGAATGAGGGCGGCTCCACCTCGGATCAGCTCGCGCACGATGGCCAGATGCGTGTTTTTCCCCGACAGACGTTTGTCAGTGATCGGGTATATTGGAGGGATCCGAAATTGCATTGCGGTCAGCGCTGTACGTAGCGATCCAGGAAGCGCGTGGTGAGGCGCCCCTCCACGAAGTCCCGTTCGCCCAGGATGCGCTGGTGCAGGGGAATCGTGGTCTTAATCCCTTCAATTATAGTCATTTCCAAGGCGCGCTTCATGCGGGCAATCGTATCGTCACGATTCTCCGCGTAGCTGATTAGTTTGGCGATGAGGGAGTCGTAATAAGGGGTGATGACGCACTCGTTGTAGGCTGCCGTGTCCACCCGGATGCCGCATCCGCTTGGGGGATGAAAGGCGGTGAGCTTGCCCGGGAACGGGAGGTAGGTGTTTGGGCATTCGGCGTTGATCCGGCACTCCATGGCGGAGCCCCGGAACACGATATCCGCCTGGGAAAATCCCAGACTTTCGCGGGCGGCAATGCGGATCTGCTGCTTTACCAGATCCAGCCCGGTGATGATCTCCGTGACCGGATGCTCTACCTGGATGCGGGTGTTCATTTCCATGAAATAGTAATGGCCCCGGTCATCGAAGATAAACTCGAGGGTTCCGGCGTTGGCATAGTTCACCCGCTGCATGGCCCGCACCACCAGATCCCCTATTTCCAGGCGCATTTCCGGAGTGACGTAGGGGGACGGGGCTTCCTCGATCAGTTTTTGATAACGGCGCTGTATGGAGCATTCCCGTTCACCCAAATGCACGATATTCCCGTGATGATCCCCCAGTACCTGGAATTCGATATGGCGCGCGTTCGGCAGGTATTTTTCCAGGTATACATCACTGGAACCGAATGCCGCCTGAGACTCGTTGCGCGCCAGGTTGATGGCTTCCGGAAGTTCCGCGGGCGCATTCACGATCCGCATGCCCTTGCCGCCTCCGCCGTTGGAGGCTTTCAGGATCAGGGGATATCCGATTTGTGCCGCGAGGGCCAAGACCTCAGTCGTGCATTCCTTGACCCTTTCCGTGCCCGGTACGATCGGCAGACCGGCTTCCTGCATGGTCTTGCGCGCCATCTCCTTGTTGCCCATCAGACGGATTACCTCCGGGGATGGGCCGATGAAGGTCAAGCCGCAGGCCTCACAGACCTCGGCGAAATAGGCGCTTTCGGCGAGGAATCCGTAGCCTGGATGGATCGCATCGGCGTTGGTGATCTCAGCAGCGCTGATTACCGCCGGGATGTTCAGATAACTCTCAATGCTCGGAGGCGGACCGATGCAGACTGCTTCATCGGCAAAGCGCACATGGAGTGAGTTCTGATCGGCTTGTGAATAGACCGCTACGGTTGGAATGCCGAGTTCCCTGCAGGCGCAGATTACCCGCAGCGCGATCTCCCCTCGATTGGCAATCAGGATTTTACGGAACATGGCTGCAGCGCCTATTTTCGTGGCCTGATACTGACCAGTTTCTGTCCGTACTCGACCGGGTGGCCATTCTCAGCATGGATTTCCACTACTTCTCCGGATACATCGGACGGGATTTCGTTCATCAGTTTCATGGCCTCCACAATGCACAGAATCGCGCCGACCTCAATTTTGGACCCGGTCTTGATGTATGGATCTGCACCGGGAGAAGGAGCACGGTAAAATGTTCCGACGATGGGAGACGTTATGACGTGAAGTCCCTCCTCCGGCCCGGCCTCCGGCTTCAAACCGGGCACCGGCAGGGCGGACACGGCCAGGTGTGCCGGCAGCTCACGCCATTCCGCGGCCGGTCGGGGGGGGCCTTGTGCGACCGGAGATGCCGCAGCTTCGCCTTGGAGGACGCCCCGCCGCAACCTGACCTTGGTTCCGGTGTGCTCCAATTCAAATTCGCTGATATCGCTCTGCAAAATGTCCTGAATCAGATCTTTCACTTCCTTGATATTCATGGAGCGCTTCCTGGTAACACCATCCGTCGCTGGTGTATGGGTTTATTGACTCATACCTCTTAGCCCGACACAACTGAATTGAAATGCCACAAGCTCATTATTATTCAATGGATTACCTGGTGAGAGCTTGAGGCACTTCAGATGATCTGCCCGCCCCTGTTCCGGTGTCGAAGGCAACTATTCTGGTGCCTGTCTCATCATTTCCCGGTCCTGGTCGGGAGTGCCAGTTCTCACTCCCGGATGGCTCAACGAACGGCGGGGATGATAGCATCAATGGGCCAGGTTGTCAAAATCCGCGAATGGATCCCTTCGCTTCCGGGTTTCCCCTTGTTTCAGTTCCCTGATTACGATACAAACCTGTGCTGGGCCGATTGTTCGAACCACTGCTCAGTCTGGAGTGATGCCAACATGACACATATTGAAACCGACTGTCTGATTATCGGCAGCGGCATCGGCGGAGCCACGGTGGCGATGGAATTGGCTGCCAAGGGCGTCCGGAGCATCCTGATAACCCGCGCGGAGCAACCGGATGATACGGCCACGGTCAGGGCGCAGGGAGGAATTGTTTTCCGCGGTATTGAAGACAGCCCGGAGAATCTGGCCTGTGACATTGACTCCGCGGGCGCGGGACTGTGCTACCGGAAGGCTGTTGAGGTTGTTGCCACGGAAGGACCGCAACTTGTCAAAGACATCCTGATCGATCGGCTCGGGGTTCCTTTCGATCGCAATGAAGACCAGGGATTTCACCTGACGGGGGAAGCTGCCCATTCGGTGCCGAGGATCCTCCATGTCGGGGATCACACAGGCCGTGAAATCGAGACCCATTTGCTGCGCCATCTGGCTCAGAATCCGCTGGTTACGCTGCTGCCGCATCGCACTGCGGTGGATCTCCTCACGCTCTCGCATCATTCCACTGCGCCAGAGGACCTTTATGAGCCTTCCCGCTGCATCGGGGCCTACATTTACCATGCCGAGACCGATGCGGTCCAGGTGATCCTTGCCAAGGAAACTGTTCTGGCAACGGGAGGTCTCGGCCAGGTTTATCTGCACACCACCAATCCGCGGGGGGCGCGCGGCGACGGGGTGGCCATGGCGTACCGGACCGGCGCGCGCATTATGAACCTCGAATACATCCAGTTTCATCCTACGGCGTTATACCAGAAGCGAGGGGACCGCTTTCTGATCACGGAAGCCATGCGCGGGGAGGGGGCACGACTCTATAACCAGGCGGGGGAAGAATTCATGCGCCGGTATGATCCGCGGGGCACTCTGGCTCCGCGGGACATAGTTTCGCGGGCCATTCATGATGAAATGCTGCGGGAGGGTTCCTCCAGCGTATATCTGGACATTTCCCACAAGCCGGCCGCCTGGATCCGGAAGCGATTCCCGGCTGTTGATGCCGAATGTCAGCGGCATGGAATCGACATTACCGCCGGCCCCATACCCGTTGTGCCGGCTGCCCATTACTCCTGCGGAGGGGTGGCGGTGGATCTCTGGGGCCGGTCAACGGTTTGCAATTTGAGTGCGGTGGGGGAGGTGGCATGCACCGGGGTCCATGGCGCCAACCGCCTGGCAAGCGTTTCACTCCTGGAAGGGCTGGTATTCGGCGTGCGCACCGCCCAGGCGGTTGCGGACCGAGTCGCCGCGGGCGAGTGGCATTTCCCGGAAATCCGTCCATGGATTCGCGAGGATGAACCGGTCGATCAGGACCTGCTGCTCCAGGACTGGCTCCTGGTCAAGCATACGATGTGGAACTACGTCGGTGTGATCAGAACTGCCAAGAGGTTAGATCGTGCCCATCGCATACTGAGGGATCTTGCGGATGAGGTCCAGAAGTTCTATCGCCATGCGCATCTTTGTGATGAGCTGATTGGCCTTCGTCACGCCCTTACCGCCGCCCAACTCGTTCTGACGGCGGCACAGCGCAATCCTGAGAGTCGCGGCTGCCACTATGTCCGTCAAGGGTGACCGGGAATCCGCCCCGGCCGTAATCAATACATGAGTTCCTGTTCGAGCGATTTACAGGCGCGGGAAATCTCAAAAAAGGCTTTGCCGGCAGGAGCCTTTGGTCCCAGGCAGATTACCAGAAAGTATTCAGGCGTCAGGGTCTGGAACAGGATCTTCCCGTTTTCGGTAACCAACAGGGAACTATGAAGCTCCCCCATGTCGGTGTCTCCGGCCGCCTTGCGCGAAGCCCGAAGACAGGAGGCATATTCCGCCGCCAGCCCTTCGCTTTCGGTCTGGAACTGGCTGGTGCTGGTTTCCAGGAGTACCCCGTCATTCCCGACCACCATGGCCCAACGCGCTCCTGTGCGCGAGGCGACTCCGGACAAGATCGACTGGAACATTCGCTGTCCTACTTCACGATCCTGGGCGTAACGAAAAACAGGACCTCCTGGGTGTTTCGCGAAACCGAGGTGCGCTTGAACAGGTTCCCGAAAATGGGGAGCGAGGCCAAGCCGGGCACGCCATCGGTCTGATTCTGCTCGTTTTCGATCAGAATGCCCCCGATGATGGTTGTGCCGCCGTCGCTTACGAGCACCCTCGTATTGGATTCGCTGGTTCGGATCGAGGGAATCCCCTGGACTTGGCGAGTGAAGTCGGGAGTGTTGTTCTCGACCTTGAGGTCCAGGACGATGTTTCCCTCCGAGGTGATCTGCGGGGTAACCGTCAGGGTAAGTGCGGCGTTTTGGAACTGCACCGTGACGGTATTGTTCGCGACCACCTGGACCGGGAAGCGCAATCCCTGGGTAATTGTCCCGGGGCTGTTGTTCTGGGTGACCAGTTTCGGCTGCGAAATCAGCTTAGCCTGTCCCTTGGACTCTCCCGCGGTTATGGCGGCATCGAGGAGGAAGGTGTCGAAAATGTTTCCTACCGAGAGCCCGAGACCTCCAAAAGGCTTAAGGGACGGAAGGTTGATATTGAAGTTGCCGTTGTTGTTGGCGGAATTGGGTCCGGTGCTGATGCTGCCGCTTTCACTCGACTGGCTTTGCGAGGCGCCCCGGCCGGTGACCGGATTGCCGCCGGCGTATGTGTTTTTCGGGGTTGCCGAGGGGCGCGTGCCGCCGATGGTTCCGAAGGTGTTCGGGCCTCCCACCGTGACGCGTTCGAGGTTGCCCTGCACAAAACCGAACTGCACGCCGATGTCGCGGGCGAAATCGCGATTGGCCGAGACGATGCGCGCCTCGATCTCCACCTGAGGCTCCGGCGTGTCGAGCTCCTGTATAAGTTGAAATGCCTTGTCCAGCGAACTCGGGATGTCGGTGAGAACCAGCGACCCGGTCCGCTCATCGACCACAATCGTGCCGCGGACAGTGAGCTGATCCTTCAGTGCCACAATCAGGTTGGAAGCTTTGGCATAATTAAGGCGTCGGACGCGGGTTTCGACATCCGCAGCGAGGAGGTTGGCTTTCTTGAGATCCTCGCGCTGCTTGGCCTCAGCCTGCATGGTTTTTTTGGTGGCGATCCGGACCAGGTTGCCGTCCACCTGTTTTTCCAGGGCGTTGTTTACCAGCGCAGCTTCAAAGATCTGATCCCATGGCACTTTTACCACTTTTATCGAGAGCGAACCGGTGATGCCGGGATCCATGACGACGTTAATTCCGCCTTCTTCGGACATGAGGCGGAAGAAATCGACGAGTGAAATGTTGACCAGATCCAGCGTCAAGGGCTGCCCGTTGTAGTTGCCCGCGGCGCCATTCATCATGATCACCGGGCCGGCCGATTCAGGCGGCACCACCGGCTTCGGCGGTGCGGGTATTTTTTCTTTGGGCGGCAGCGGCGGCGGCGGCGCGCTGACGGTAGGCTCGGATGCGGCCGAAGCCAGAGCACTGCGGGGAATTTCCGAAATGGAAAGGTCGCTGATTACGGGGCGGACCACAGGGGTGGAGTTGGCGGCCTGTTTCCCCTGGGATTCCGGCGGTTGCGCCTGCGAGGCGCCGGAGGCACGCGGTGCGATCTGGTCTGAAGTCGTGGCCGGGGATTCCTGGCCCGCGGCACGGACATCGTGCGGGGCCGGGGTTGCTTTCGCCGGCGTCAAATCGGCTTCATCGGGTGCGGACGAGGATGTCGTTGCCAGACGGGCCGGGGTCCCGGAGGGGACCGGTGCGCCCGGGTGAAACACGATGCTGACGCTGTTTTCTGCCACGGAGATGTCATGAGATCCGTAGTCCGGGGCCAGATCGAACACCAGCCGGGCGATCTTGGGATCGGAACTCTGGAACTGGCGCACGCGTAATTGCTTGACGCCGGCAGCAGCGATCGGAAAATTCAGGGTCGGAGCTCTGTTTTCCGCATTGAAAAAATCCACCACGAGCCGCGGCGGATTGCTCAGATCAAACTCCTGGTACGAGAGTTGGCAACTGCTTGCGACCGAGATCACTACGTTGGCCCCTTCGCGGGCCGTCGACACATCCGCAATGATACCGGCCGGCGCCTTATTCAGCTTGGTCATTGCCTCCCTGTTACCCCGGTATGGCACGTCGAGGGTATCTCCCCCTTGGGGCAACTTGAGAGCAGCAGCCGTCTCCTGCGGCACCCCCTCCTGAGAGAAGGCAAGCAACAGCAGAGAGAGCAGGACTGCACCCCAGGCACCGCTGTTGATTTTCTTGGTGATGGCCAGGCCCTTGTTTCTGACAAATCGCATTCTCATAGCGGCAATTCCTATGGAGTTCTGAGACGCTTGGTGACTTCCTGAATCAAGACCTTGCCGCTCCTCAGCTTGGTCTCACGGGTCAGGAGCACGGAATCGGGGCTGATGGACTTGATGTATCCATCAAACATGCGATCCCCTGTGTGCAGGAAATAGACTCGTTTGTCGGTGCCTCTGCATACCGCGGTGATCCCCTCCGGACTTACGGAGAAGCCGACCAGTTCCACCTGGTTGATATACATGCCGGCGATTCCCGGAGGTGGGTTTCCCCTGGGAACTTCCTCATCGATGCTTTCTTGCTTCTTGAACAGCAGCGGGTTCAGGAATGGGTCCCGCCGGTCATTGGGTTCAAATCGGACCCCCCGGTATTCGGCAGAAGATTCTGCCATTGCTGTGGTTTTCGCGCGGGCTGGGGACGATGTCGCTGGAGCCTGGCCGCTGGCGGCCCAGGGAGCCAGCAATGCCAGTCCCGACCAAGTTACAAGGAATATCTGCAGAAATCTCTTGATCATGTCTACCCTAGTTGCCGGGAACCGTTCCTCTGCGGGGAGTGGCGCCTTTCGCCGGCTGAGTCTTCCTGGCCGGCACGGCCTTTTTCCCTGCAGCGTCGGCATCGGCTGGTATGCTCCCCGCTTCGTCCCGGTATACGAAAGTCGTGGCGGTGCACGTGGAATTCAGGGTCCGCAACGGGTCGGTGGAGCCTTCAATCCCCTTAATGATGATATTGTCGACGTTTATGATGCGCACGAAACGCCCGATTTTTTCAAAGAAAGATCCCAGGGCTTTGTACGATCCCTGTACTTCCATGGTGATCGGCCAGTTGACATAGAAGGCCTGCTGCGCCGTGGGCTGAGGCACGAATTTGACAATCTTGAGGTTGCTCTCCGCCGCCATCAGCTGCACGTTGCGCAACACATCCGGAGTCTCCTTCTGGTCGGGCAGGACCCGGCGCAACTCCTGGAGCCGCACATCGAGGGTTGCCAGATCGCGTTTGAACTGGCCCAGCTGGGTTTCAATTGCCGTTGCCTGAGATACAACTTTTTCGAGCTGCACTATTTCCGCCTCGAGGGTCCGGCGTGTCTCCAGCATGTCCCGGAGATAAAACATGTAGGCAACGGTCACGAGCCCGACCGCCATGCCGGCGATGATCACGATCTGAATCCTGCGCGGAAGATTGTCCAGTTTGAAATGAATGGCCATGCCGATCTACTCCAGGCGCGTCCTGCGCTCGTTGACGCAGAGCAGGATGAATTTAGCCGCTTCCTTATCTTGATCTTCGTAGAGCTCCAGGTCGACGCTGCGGAAATATCCGGTCGCCGACAGGTTGCTCATGAAATCCGGGATGGTTTCGCCGCGCACCGTATAACCGGTAATGCGCACCTGATCCCCTTTCTGTTCGAGCGATGTCAGCCAAACGGCAGCGCTGGTCGGAATCGAGTGGAGCACACGGTTCAGGAGGAGCACCGGGCCGGTCTGATTGGTCTTGAGCTGTTCGATGATATCGATGCGGCTCTGACGCTCGCGCTTCATCGCCTCGAACCGCTCGATCTCCTTTCTCAATTCCTGCAGCCGGTTGCTTTCCACGCGGAGGCGGTCGCGCGAACCAGTCAGGTCGGCGATCTGCCCATCCAGGTAGTACCAGGTTGCGCCCAGACCTAAAAAGACCACGGCCAGTACCATCAGCATCACCCATCCCAGCGGGGTGGTGGTCGGGGCGACCGTGGTTTTCCGGGTGCGAACAGTTTGATCTCTGAGCAGATTTACCTTGATCATGGCTGCTCTATTCCTCAGTGTTCCGCAGGGCGAGGCCGATGGCGATCGCCAGGTCCGGGGAACGTTCCGCGATGAACGGGAATCGCTTCGGGTCGTAGGAGATGTTCTTAAAGGAATCAAACTCTTCCGTCGGCATGCCGAACTTGCGGGAGAGAGTGTCCAACAGTCCTTGAGTATGCGCCGCGCCGCCGCTCACCAGCATGCGGTCGATATGGTCGACTGTAGTTGTCGATTTGAAAAAATCAAATGTCTTCTGGATCTCAAGACAGATGATCTCCGTTACCGATTCCAGAACGTGAAGGATTTCGGCAGGATCGATTCCTTCCACCGGGTCTCCGTGCTTGAGAGCCTGGGCCTGGTCGAAGTTGATGTTGAACTCTTTTTGAATGAAGTCGGTGTATTGCCGCCCCCCGACTCCGACGTCGCGAGTGAACAGAAAATCGTTCCCGGATACAATCGTAATGGTCATGGTTGCGGCGCCGATATCGAGCAGGGCCACGGTCGCGCGGGTCATCGGCTCGTAATTAAATTGATAGGCATTCTGGAGCGCGAAGGCATCAACATCGACCACGATCGGGTTTTTGCCGGCCATGGAAATCACGCTGGTGTGATCGGTGATTTTTTCCTTCTTAACGGCAACCAGCAGCACATCCAGACTCCCGGAGCTCGTGCTTTCTCCCAGGACTTGGTAGTCCAGGTTGACATCGGCGATATCGAAGGGGATGTATTGCTCCGCCTCCCAGCGGATCGACTCGGCCATATCCTCCTCGCTCTGGATCGGGAGGGAGATCTTTTTCACGATGACCGAATGCCCGGAGACCGAGGTGGCCACCCGGCGGTTTTTGATCGCCTGCTGGCTGAAAATCCGGCTGATGGCATCGGACACCGGAATCTTGGAGATTACGACTCCGTCAACGATGCAATCGGGGGAAAGTGACTCCATGCCGAGGCTTACCAGTTCATAACCGCCTCGGCGCAGGGGACGCAGTTCGGCGGCCTTGATGCAACTGGAGCCGATATCGAGGCCGACGATTTGTTTTGATCGATTCAGTAAGGTCAGTGCCATGAGCTTTCAGGGTTCGGCTATGTTGTTCATTATGGATAAGCCTTTTGGGGGATGACCGTCTCGGCGACCGGGGCCTCATGAGACGGCTTCTGGTCCAGGGATTTGCCTTCCGAAATCGGGCTCCCCACGGCCCGGCCGTTCCGTCTCAGACTCTCTTATCGTTCGGACTTACCAAGAACCTTCACTTTTTTTTCATAGATTTCCGATGGATCGATCGACAGCCTGCGGCTGGCACCGGGTCGCACCGGGTCGCACCGGGTCATTGAAGGGTGCGACAGGCATATAGTTTCGCGGGATGAGCCGCTATTTCGCCTGCGCGGCCCTTATTTTACGGCCTCGGGGATTCTGCTGGCTCCGGACATGGACCTGAGGTCGGGCTGGCTCGATCTTACCCCGAATTATTCATGTACGGCTTTTGCCAAAGGAGGGGTTGCGTTGGGAAAAGCTCATGGTAAAATAATAATTCGTCGGGAATCCGTCCGTGCGATCCTTGAGGTTGTCCGGGCGCGGCCGTGCTGGGATATTCCCAGGCCTTGAGCGGCTTCCTCCGGCACAGGTCTTTCCAAGCAGGATGTCCGTCCCGTCAGATAAAGCCAAATTTCCTTGACAGTAGGGCTTCTGTTGGCTAGCCTAAAAGATTATCCTGATATATTATGGATATTTGATGGGGTGAAGAATGAAGAGTTTTATACCCGGTGAGAAAGAAATTCAGAGGCAGTGGCACGTTGTGGATGCCGACGGGAAGGTGCTTGGGAGGTTGGCCACCCGCGTGGCGAACCTGCTGACCGGCAAGGACAAGGCGGTGTATACTCCTTTCCTGGACACCGGCGATCATGTCATTGTGGTCAACGCCGCCAAGATCCGGTTAACCGGCAAGAAGCTCACCGACAAGATGTACCGTCATCATACGGGGCACCCGGGAGGGTTGCGTGAGGTATCGGCTGGCGTACTCATGGCCCGCCATCCCGAAAAGGTGATCGAAGAAGCCGTATTCGGCATGCTGCCCAAAACCAAGCTGGGAAGGGCGATGCGCAAAAAATTGCGCGTGTATCGCGGGCCGGAGCATCCGCATCAGGCTCAACAACCCAGCGCCTTCGCTTTGTGAGCGGAGGCCGGGAATCGGCGACGATAGATTTTCACATTTGGCAAGGAGTTCTCGTTTGACGACCGTTCAATATTATGGGACCGGAAAAAGAAAAAGCTCGACCGCTCGGGTGTATCTGCTGCCCGGAACGGGCGAGATCAAGGTGAACCGGCGGGAGCTGGCGGATTACTTCTGCAACGAAACCCAGCGCACGGTGATTCGCTCGCCACTCACGATTACCGACAACCTGGGAAAATTCGACGTCAGGATTACGGTGGACGGAGGCGGGATTTCCGGCCAGGCGGGGGCCATCCGGCTGGGCATCACCAAGGCGCTGCTGGAGTTCAACAGTGAGCTGCGGCCCAGACTGAAGCGGGCCGGATTGCTGACGCGCGATTCGCGCATCAAGGAACGGAAGAAATACGGACAAAAAGGAGCCCGCAAGCGGTTCCAGTTCTCCAAGCGGTAACCTGAGGGAGGTTCTATTTGGTTTCGATTAGCATGAAGCAGCTCCTGGAGGCCGGTGTCCATTTCGGCCACCAGACCAAGCGCTGGAATCCGAAAATGAAGGAATATATTTTCGGGGAGCGAAACGGCATCTACATCATCGATCTTCAGAAGAGCCTGAGGCTGTTCAAGAACGCGGTTCAGTTCGTCTCGGATCTCAGTGCCCGGGGGAAGTCGGTGCTCTTCCTGGGCACAAAGCGCCAGGCACAGGAGGTCATCCAGGAGGAAGCTCAGCGTTGCGGCATGTACTTTGTGAATCAGCGCTGGCTGGGCGGGCTTCTGACTAACTTTGCCACCATCCAGAAGAGCCTCAAGAGATTCCGCGAACTGGAAGGAATGCAGACCAACGGGCAGTACGACCTGCTGTCAAAGAAGGAAGTGGCCCGCCTGGAACGCGAGCGCAAAAAGCTGGAAAAAAACCTCTCCGGCATCAAGGATATGACACAGCTGCCGGACGCGCTGTTCGTCGTCGACACTAAAAAGGAATCCATTGCGGTTCAGGAGGCACGCAAGCTCGGCATTCCGATCGTGGGTGTGGCCGACACGAACTGTGATCCGGACGAGATCGATTACATCATTCCCGGGAATGACGACGCTTTGCGGGCCATCCGCCTGATCACCAACACGATCGCGCAGGCGTTGCTTGACGGCCGTGCGATTTACGAGGCGCAGCAGAGGGAATTGGCGGAGCAGATGGAGAAGCAGCGACAGCTGCAGGCCCAGCAGGCTGCCGCAGCGCGGGAAGCTGCCGCGCGCGCCGCCGCCGCCGAGGCTGCTCGCAGGGCCGCCGAGGGGAAGGAATCCGGAGAGGCGGGATCGGCGCCGGCTGAAGGCGCTGCGCCGCAGGCGGATTCGGGCCGGCCCAAGACAACGATCAAAAAGACGCTACAACGCAAGGCCAGGCCCCGGAAGCAGGAGCCGAGGTCGCAGGTCGAATCCGATGCGCCGGCCGAGAGCGTGGATAACGCCGAGCCGGTGGCGGAGCCCGCCGTGCCCGAGCCTGTGGCAGCCGCTTCGGGCGAAGCCGTCTCCGAACCTGCGCAGCCCGTCCCTCCGTCGACGGAGGAGGTGGCGCCACGGTCCGATGATAATGACGGGACCGCAGGGAACTAGCGGCCCCCGAGATCGCCCATTACCCTCACTCAACATTATCTGAGGCTGTTCCGCAGCTCGATCGGTGATGCTCCGGGCTGTCTTGTCGGGTGTCCGGGCGCCGCCACCCATTACAAAAGGATTGTGGAGGATCGGTATGAACATATCCGCAGAGCTTGTCAAGGCACTTCGGGAAAAGACCGGAGTCGGCTTCATGGAATGCAAGAGCGCGCTTGAGGAGGCCAAAGGCGACCTGGAGGCCGCGGTTACCGTCCTGCGCAAAAAGGGCCTGTCCGCCGTTGCGAAGAAGGCCGGTCGGGAAACCAAGGAAGGATTGGTCGGCTGCTACGTGCACAACGGGAAGATCGGCGTGATGGTGGAGGTGAACTGCGAAAGTGATTTCGTGGCGCGCAACGGC
Source organism: Terriglobia bacterium (assembly GCA_963824985.1). Lineage (GTDB taxonomy): Bacteria > Acidobacteriota > UBA6911 > UBA6911 > UBA6911 > JAFNAG01. The sequence goes on along the minus strand of CAWGRQ010000034.1, from coordinate 18,652 downwards.
GATTTCCAGGCGCTGGTAAAAGACATCGCCATGCATATCGCCGCCAGCGATCCCCGCTTTATCCGCAAGGAAGATGTGACCGAAGACGTCATGGCTGCGGAGCGGGAGATTTATAAGGCCCAGGCGCGCGCCACCGGCAAGCCGGAAAACGTGCTCGACAAGATCGTGGAAGGCCGCATGTCGAAGTACTATTCCGAGACCTGCCTCCTGGAGCAGCCCTTCGTCAAAGAACCGGGCATTACGGTCAAAGACCACATTGCCGGCTACATCCAGAAGATCGGCGAGAATATCCAGGTCCGCCGTTTCGTGCGTTACCGCATGGGAGACTAGGAACCGCGGCGCCGCGCGGCGTGGGAGGGCGTATGGAAGAAGGTCAGGAAGCACCTCGCTACCAGAGAGTCCTGTTGAAGCTGAGCGGTGAAGCGCTCATGGGCGGGCAAGGCTATGGCGTCGACCCGCGCATGGCGGATCGAATTGCCGGTGAGATTGAGGAGATCCACGGGATCGGAGTGCAGGTGTCGGCCACGGTCGGGGGCGGCAACATCGTACGCGGCATTTCCGTCAGCGCCGCCGGCATGGATCGGGTCAGCGGCGATTATATGGGCATGCTGGCCACCGTCATCAACGCCCTGGCGCTGCAGAACGCGCTCGAGAAGCGCGGCGTATTCACCCGGGTGCTGTCCGCGATCGAGATGCGGACGGTTGCGGAACCCTACATCCGCCGCCGGGCCATCCGCCACCTGGAAAAGGGACGCGTCGTCATCTTTGCCGCCGGCACCGGGAACCCCTACTTTTCGACCGACACGGCGGCCGCGTTGCGCGCTATCGAAATCGGCGCCGAAGCCATTCTGAAGGCCACCAAAGTGGACGGCATTTACGACGACGATCCCAAGATCAATCCCAACGCCCGTCTGATAGAGAATCCAACCTATCTCGAAGTCCTGGAAAAGGGCCTGCGGGTGATGGATACCACCGCCATCACGCTGTGCATGGAGAACAAACTCCCCATAGTAGTTTTCAATTTGCTCCGTCATGGTAATATCAGGGATGTCGTCATGGGCGCGAGAGTGGGCTCTACCATACGGGCCTAGCCTATCCCGCCGGCTCCGACGCATCCCGGTTCCAACCAGCAAGGAGATCGAACCCGATGGTCCGACAGATACTTGAAACGACGCGCAAGCGAATGGAAAAATGCATCGAGGGGATGCAGCATGCCTTGGCAGCGATCCGAACCGGCCGGGCCTCCATCAGCATCCTGGATCACATCCAGGCAAACTATTACGGCACACCGACTCCGCTCAATCAGATGGCTTCGCTGTCAACTCCGGATCCGACCATGATTCTCATTCAACCCTGGGATCCATCGACCATCGCGAGCATTGAAAAGGCGATCCTGGCCTCGGACCTGGGTTTGAATCCCACCAACGACGGCAAGGTGGTCCGGCTGCCCATCCCTCCGCTCACCGAGGAACGGCGCAAGCAGCTGGCGAAAACCGTCGGACACCTGGCCGAGCAGCATCGGGTCGCCGTGCGGCAGGTGCGCCACGAGGCCAATGACCAGTTCAAGACGCGGCTCAAAGACAAGGTCATTTCCGAGGACGATGAGAGGGATGGGCTCAAAAGGATCCAGGATATGACCAACGAATTCATCTCCCGGGTGGACTCTCTGCAGAAGAAAAAAGAGGAAGAAATTCTCGAGATCTGATGCCGGTCCGCTCCGTTGCCGGCATCCGCCGGGAGCGATGGCGCCGGAGTCTCGCGCTGCGATCGTATGTTCGAATTCCTTCGTGATGCCTATCATTGGGTGACCGACGTGCAGGGCCTGATTCAGTGGGGCGGGCCCCTGCTGGTATGCGCGATCGTCTTTGTGGAAACGGGGCTGTTCGTCGGTTTTTTTCTCCCCGGGGATTCTCTACTGGTGACGGCCGGCGTTTTTGCCTCCATGGGGCACATCAACCTGGGCCTGCTGATGGTGTTCGGAGGTTTGTGTGCGGTTGCCGGTGACCAGGTCGGTTATTGGATCGGCCGGCGTGCGGGCCAGGCGCTCTACAACCGGCCGGACTCGTTCCTGTTCCGCAGGAAACACCTGCAGCGCGCCCACGACTTTTACGAGAAATACGGCGGAAAGACGATCGTGCTGGCGCGTTTTGTTCCGGTTGTGCGCACGTTTGCGCCGGCGGTGGCCGGCGCCGCCAGCATGAACTATCGCCGCTTTGTCACCTTCAACATAGTGGGGGGGCTTCTCTGGGTCTGGAGCATGCTGCTGGTCGGATATTCTCTGTATGCCATCATTCCCGGGATTGACCGGCACATCCACCTGGTGATCGTCGTCGTCGTGATCCTCTCGGTTCTGCCCGCGCTGATCGAGCTGCTGCGCCACCGGAATCAGAAGGGGGCCGCGCCCTGACTGGAGTTCTGCGACCCACTCCAGCGAGGTGCCGGTATGCGAACTATGATGCGGCGCCGGTTGAAACCGTGGGCGGGACCGTCGATTGAAGGTCAGCCCCGCTCAAGTGCCAGATGCCAACCAGAATTTGTGTGAGGTTTTTTCATGATTGCTGCGACTCAGATTAAACGAGGGATGACCATCAAGCTGAACGGCGAGCTGTACCGTGTCTTCTCTTTCCAGCACATCACGCCCGGAAACTGGCGCGGCATGGTCCAGACCAAGCTGAAATCGATCAAGAGCGGTTCGATCATCGAGCATCGCTTCCGTTCCGAAGATCGGGTGGAACAGGCGTACCTGGAAACCCACCAGATGGAATACCTGTACACGGACGGCACCGATTACTATTTCATGAACACGGTCACCTTCGAGCAGATCCACCTGCCCATGGACCTGCTTGAGGATTCCATCCCCTACCTGATGCCGAACATCCAGATCCAGGTGGAGTTCTATGACGGCAAGCCGATCGGAATCGACCTGCCGCCGTCGGTCGAACTGAAGGTCGTCTCCACCGAACCGTCGCTGCGTGGCGCCACGGTCAGCAATGTCAACAAGCCGGCTACACTGGAGACCGGCCTGGTGATTCAGGTCCCCCCGTTTGTAAATGAGGGGGAGTTGATCCGCGTTGATACCAGTGAAGGCAAATATCTCGAGCGCGTAAAATCCTGATCCGGGATTCCGGTCGCCCCGGGGCCTGAATCCCGCTCCCGGTGCCGATGTCGACATCGCTGGCCATCGGTGCGGGGTGCCGGACTCATCCTTATAAGGATTTCGATACCGCAGGCAAGACGATTCGGGAAAAAAAGCCTTCGACGCGGATTCGCTCCAGCCTGATCCGCCGTAATTGTTTAGCCAAATCAAATGGATGAAGAAGCAAAACGCAAAGACGCAAGGGCGCAAAGATCGACACTGAGCAACAGGCGTGGGCGCAGCGCTTCGCGCTGGCGCATCCTGGGGCGAGCCGCGGGAGAAAGCGCGGGCAGCGGCTACTCAGGAGGATTGCGCTTTCTCCCGCGGCTCGCCCAAGGATGAGGCCGAAGGCCGCCCACGCCCGCGAACCGAAAGGAATCTCTTTGCGTCCTTGCGTCTTTGCGTTCTGCTGTTCAGCATCGGCTAAACAGATGCGATCCGCCTGCGTCAGCGTTCTTCCGCGTCCCGACATTCTTTGCCTGTTCGCGGCTGGCGCCGTGCCGCGGCGGGGTGTCCAGTCTGCGAACCGGCGTATGAGGTGCGGGGTGCCCGATGCGCTCCGGGAGGGCGCGGCCTGGTGCGTCCCGATCGGCGACTTCGGGTTAATAACCTCAGCTCTGTTGATTTTATCCCCTGTCTTTGGTAAGTTTCACCGCTATTGTTCGCTCCGTCTCCTGGTTTGGAATTTGAATCGTGCGCGACGAGGTGACCTGTGTCATGAAAGAGTTAACTCAGAATCTGCGACTGTCGCCCAGCGAGATTCCACATCGCATCTACGGCCTGGAAAACTGGGCCGCCGGATACTTCGGTGTCAGCGATCAGGGCTGTCTCACCGTCCATCCCACGCGCAACCCGCTCATGGGGGTGGAGGTGATGTCCCTGATCAACACCCTTCAGAAGCGCGGAGTGGCGGCGCCGTTCCTGCTCCGGTTCCCTCAGATTCTCGACACCCAAATCAAGGAGTTCCACGAGGCGTTTCGCAACTCGATCGCCGAATATGGATATGGCGCGCGCCATCGCGGCGTTTTCCCCATGAAGGTGAACCAGCGGCGAAGCGTGATCGAACGCCTCATGGCTGCCGGGCATCGTTACGAATATGGCCTGGAGGTGGGGACCAAGGCCGAATTGGCGGCGGCGCTCACCCTGTCCGTTCATCCGAACGCCCTCCTGATCTGCAACGGCGTGAAAGACAAGCGCTATCTGGAATGGGCGATTAAGGCGGCGAAGGTCGGCAAGAACCCGATCATAGTCATTGAAGAAGTCTCCGACCTCAAGAAGATCGCTGAAGTCTCCGCTGCGCTCGCGGCAAAACCCGCTCTGGGTGTTCGTGTCCGGATTTTCTCCCGCGGGGCCGGGAAATGGGAGGAATCCGGGGGGGAGACCTCGAAGTTCGGCATTAACACGATCCAGCTGCTGGATTGCCTGAAGTCGGCCTCTGATACTCAGATGGCGAAGCAGCTCAAGATGCTGCACTTCCACATCGGATCCCAGATCACGGATATCCGCCGGATCAAGAGCGCGATCAAGGAAGCGGCCCGGGTCTATGCCAAAGTTTACAAGATGGGATTCTCGGTGGAGTACCTCAATGTCGGTGGAGGGCTCGGCGTCGATTACGATGGCAGCCGCACGGCATCGGATTGCAGCGTCAACTACAGCATCCAGGAATACGCCAACGACATTGTTTACACCATCGATGAAATCTGCGAATCGGAAAACGTGCCGCCACCGACGATCGTGACCGAGAGCGGACGCGCCGTCGCCGCGCATCACGCCACCTTCATCACCAGGGTGATCCGGCGGCTGAATCCCGGTCTGGGCGGGCCCACGGTGGACCTGGCGAAGATCGATTCTGAAGTCGTCCTGGAGTTGATGGACCTGCACAAGGACGTCAACCAGAAAAACTTCCGAGAGTACTACCACGACGCTCTTCAGCACCGTGAGGAGCTGCAGTCGCTGTTCAACCTCGGCTACCTCAATCTACAGAACCGGGCCCAGGGTGAATGGCTCTTCTGGGAGATCTGCCGCAAGGCTATAAAATTTTCGCATCTCCTGAAGGAACGGCCCGAGGAGTTTATCGACCTGGAGAACATCCTCGCCAGCAAGTATATCTGCAACTTCTCGGTATTCCAGGCCACGCCCGACGCGTGGGCTCTGGACCAGCTGTTCCCTATCCTCCCCGTAACGCATCTGACTGAGGAGCCGACGGAACGGGCCACGTTGTGCGATATCACCTGCGATTCCGATGGGCAGATCGACAAGTTTGTCGATCTGCGCGACGTCAAGCAGGCTCTGGAGTTGCACGGCGGCGTTCATGATCCCTATTACCTCGCCATCGCTCTGGTGGGTGCCTACCAGGAATCGCTCGGCATGAACCATAACCTTCTCGGCGCCGTCAGCGAGGCGCATTTCCTGGTCGATGACGCCGGCAAGGCCCACCTCGACAAGGTTGTGCGCGGGCAGAATCTCTCTCAGGTGCTTGCCGTCGCCGGGTATGACAGCGAAAATCTGACCGCCGGATTCCAACGGATGCTTACGGCCACCGAGGCGCAGGGGAAGCTCAGCGACGAAGAGGCCCGCTCCCTGGCGGAGGAATATCAGGCCACTCTGGAAGCCTACACATACCTCGAAGACTGACTGGTTTCTGCTCCAAGGCGGATGGGAATGCATGGCAGGGGGGCTTTTGCTATCGGGAGATCTCCGCCATCGGATAATAGCCGGTTTTGGAGGGCACAATCCGCAAGCCGGGCAGCCTCGCTTCGATCCGCACGCTGCGCCACTTCGGATCGGCGATCCGGGGTGGATAATAGGCGAACGAATATTGATGATGCATGCGGTCCGAGATCTCCGTGCACACCCGATCGAGATCGCGTGGGCGGACGGAGATGAAGGCCTCCCCCCCTGCGGACGCGGTCAGCTGATCGAGGACCTGGCGGGTCACGGCCTTGTAAAGGACCTCCTCCGGAATGTCCGATTCCAGGCCGATGGCGAAGAGTTCCACGCCGCTGCGACGCAACTCGGATATCGTCCCCCTCAATTCGGCGCTGCCGTAGGTGTTGATGCCGTCGCTCAGCAGCATCATCATCCGGCGCCGATGGCTGGCTTTCTCCGATTCCTGCAAGCCCAGAAGGACCGCATCGTAAAGGGCGGTGGACCCGATGCCCTCCAACCTGCGCAACGAACGTCGGATCTTGTCCAGGTCCGGGGTGAACTCCGTCGCCTTGATGGGCCTGGAGTTGAATGTGATCAGCATCGCCTCATCGCCGCGGTTCAGCCGTTTGAGAAACTGGATGAGCGAGCTTCGGGCATGGTCCAGTTTCATTCCCGCCATGCTGCTGCTGGTATCGAGCAGAATCACAATGCTCAGCGGCATGTACTCCCGGCTGAACTGGCTGATGGTTTGGGGGACATCGTTGTCGTAAACGATGAAGTCCCCCTGGTCGAGGTCCGTGACCAGCTTGCCGTCTCGGCCGTGAACGGTGGCATACAGGCTGACCAGCTCGACTTTGACCCCGAAGCGGAGTTCCTGCGCCCGCGGAGCGACGGACCGGTATGCGGACTGACTCCCGCGCGGCCAATAGGCAGCCGTAAGCAGCATCAGCCCCAGCACAAATGCAAAGCCCTTCCGAACCGTCAACGCACCTGCCTCCCCTATTAGATTAAACCCGCCTGCAGGTTCGCCGAAGGAGAATATGGCGTGAGGAATCCCGGATCCGGGGGGTCTCGGAGGTCCGTGAGGTATCAGATCAGAAACCGGGAGCGCAGGCTATGAGTGGCCGTCCGCGGCTGGCGCACTTTCCAGGGAGACTCCTCAATCGAGAAGATCAGACTCCATCCCCATCCGCTTCAGCTTTTCGACGAACGTGGTGCGCTTGAGTTGAAGCAGGGAAGCGGCGCGTTTTTTGTTGCCGCCGGTTACGCTCAGGCTCTGCAGGATCAGGCGCCTCTCGAGCTCCGAAATCAGGGTATTGAAGTTCACCCCCTCGTCCGGGATGTCGATATTGTGGAAGATTTCCTCCTCGCTGGGGGTGCGCACGACCACCGGGAAGTCGTCGACTTCCAGCAGTTCGCGATCCCCGGAGAGGGCGACGGCCATTTCGACCGCATTTTCGAGCTGTCGGACATTCCCGGGCCAATCGAAAGCCACCAGATGCTTGATCGCCTCATGCGATACCCGCTTGACCATCACCTGCTGCTCGACGCAGAACTTTTTTACGAAGTGAGATACCAGAGGGGGAATGTCCTCTCGCCGCTGGCGCAAAGGCAGAATCGGAATGGGGATCACGTTCAGACGGTAGTAGAGGTCCTCGCGGAATGAGCCTGCCTTGACCTTCTCCAATAGATCCTCGTTCGTGGCGGCAATGATGCGCACATCGACTTTGACCGATGTCGTCCCCCCGACCTTCTGAAACTCCCGCTCCTGCAGGACCCGCAGCAGCTTGACCTGCAGATCCAGCGGCATGCTCCCGACTTCATCCAGAAACAGCGTGCCTCGGTTTGCCTGTTCGAAACGGCCAACCCGGTGCTGGTGCGCGCCCGTAAACGCCCCCTTCACATGGCCGAACAGCTCGTCCTCAAGAAGATTGGCGGGAATCGCCGCACAGTTGACGCAGATGAGCGGCTGATCCTTGCGCGACCCATTATAATGGATGGCGCGGGCGACGACCTCCTTGCCGGTGCCGGTCTCTCCGGATATCAGGATGGTGCTGGTTTTTTGCGCCACCATCGCCACCATGCGATAGGTTTGCTGCATGGCGGGACTGTTGCCGATCAGGTTTGTGAACTGATATTTGCCCTGTAACTCCGACCGAAACAGGGAATTCTCCGACTTGATTCTCCGGTCCTGTAACCCCTTCTCCACACGCATGACCATTTCTTCCAGCTGGAATGGCTTGGGGAGATAATCGTAAGCCCCCATGCGAATCGCATCAACCGCAGTCTGAATGTTGCCGTAACCCGTCATAATAATTACGATCGTTTCGGGGAAGATGGCGAGCGCTTCCTGAAGCAGTTTCTCCCCGGGAATCCCCGGCAGGCGCAGGTCGGTAATGATGACGTCATAAGGGTAGCGGCGCATCATTTCCAATGCCGAAACACCGTCCGAAGCCTCGTCGATGCCGAATCCAGCCCCCTCCAGCGCCTGGCGCACGATTTCCCGCATATAGTCTTCATCATCCACGACCAAAATTTTGACGTCATCCAGTTCAACTCTCCCCATGCCAGCCTCCATCACCGGATAATCCGACAAAAAACCATGAAATATTGCATTAAAATTGGTTTATATTCAACAACTTCCGCAAATAAGTCAAAAAACAGTCTGTGAGGGTCGAAAAAGCAACATCACAGTTTTAGGTTTTTATATATCTCATATAATTCACATTTGTCAACATTTTCATATAACAAAAATATGACAGTTTGTTAATGTGGTCACACAGACTGCCGATTAATCGAGCAATGAGCGAAAATGTCATTCGGGTTCTTATTGTCGATGATGATGAAGACCTGCGGGCGACCCTGACGGATTTCATTTCCCGCATGGGAGTCAGGGTAAGCGCCGAGTGCAACATCGCCGATGCCCAGCGGACATTGCGCCAGGAATCGGCCCCTTTCGATATAGTCTTGGCCGATCTCAAGATGCCCGGGGGGAGCGGAATGGACATCCTGAAGGCCGCGCACGCCCGCAGTTCCGAGACTCTGGTGAGCATTATCACCGGCTATTCCTCGCTGGAAGCCGCCCTTGAAGCCATCCGGCTGGGGGCCTACGACTACATCACCAAGCCCTTTACGCTTGATGAGATCGGCGTACAGGTGCGCAACATGATTGCCCGGGTGTCGCTTGCGAAAGAAAACGCGCGGCTGTCGATCGGGCTTCAGGAAGCGTATGCCGAGATGGACCGTCTGCAAAAATCTCTTTGTTCTCGATAACGGCCGGATCTGGCGGATCGATCCCATTACCCGCGCCATCGCCAGGGTTACCGCCCGGCCCACCCGTTAGGAGAAACCGCCAGCCTATCATTGCCTTATCCCCATCGAATCATTCAATCGGTGTACGTCGCAATTCGGTCTCCAGGATGTCAACATTTTGACTGAAAATCAGCCAAATCGCATCGTCAGACCAAGCCGGCCGAGTTTTCTTATTAAATAATAAACCGTTTATCTACAATAACATAAACTGACAATCCCGCTTTTCCCTCCAATTTTGTCTCTCATGGCATGCCTCTTGCTGTTACTGGCTCGGATCATTGGAATCAAGAGCATTGGGTGCTGCGGAATGCTGCCGATGCTGTTGAGGGAGTGAAGCAAATGGGGACGAGCCCGAACGGAACAGTTTGCCAGGTACATCCGGTTTCCATCGCCTTGGATTCCATGGCGGGCAAGAGGGAATCGGGAGAGGCGCGACTGCTGCTTGAGGCGTTTGAGATGTTCACGCAGGCGTCGAACTCCCTGGAGACCGCCTTTCAGGAACTGCAGGTGCGGACGCGAAAGCTTTCGGAGAAGCTGGCGGCCAAGAACCGTGAGCTGAAAAAGAGCCTGCGCGAAAAGGAAGAAGTTCAGAATTTCCTGGCCAGGATCCTGGAGACCCTCCCCTGTGGGGTTCTGGTCCTCGATGCCGCCGGCAAGGTTACGCTCTGCAATCCGGTGGCTGCTCGGATCCTCGGGCAGTCGGGTGCTCCGCGCCGCAAGGGCAAAATGCCGGAGCGCTGGAATGAGGCGGTGCGGAAATATCTCACGGCGTACACCGCACGGGAAGACGGGAGCGGAGAAGTTGAGATCCCGTTTGTCTCCGGCGGCAGAATGAGGGTTTTGGCCACAGCGAGCACGCCGCTGAAAAACGCCTTGGGTGCGAAAACCGGCACTCTCCACATCATCCGTGACATCACCGAAATCAAGGCCCTGGAGGCTCAGAACAAGCGCGGCGAGCGCCTGGCGGCGATGGGGGAGATGGCCGTGGAACTGGCCCATGAGATTCGAAATCCCCTGGGGAGCATCGAGTTGTTCGCATCGCTGCTGGAAAAGGAGCTTGCCCGGGGGAGCGATCCCGGCCGGTGGGCGGAAAACATCCGCATTGGCAGTCGATCGCTCAACAACATCGTCTCCAACATGCTCCAGTTTGCCAATCCGCTGACGCCCCAATTCCAGGAAGTAAACCTGCATGATCTGATTCGGGAAATCCTGAGTTTTGCCGAACCGATTCTGAAGCAGCGCGAAGTGCGAGTTGAGATCCGGTTCGAAGCTCACAGGACCACTGTGGCCGGGGATCGGGAACTGCTGAAGCAGGTGGTTTTGAACCTGGTATTGAATTCCCTCCAGGCGATGCCGTCCCGGGGGTCCCTGATCATCGGAACGCAGGATGTGCAGAACCTCCCCGGCGGCGCCCGCTGCGACGGGGTAGAGCTGATCGTGCAGGACACGGGATTCGGCATTCCCGAGGAAAACCTGGCGCGCATTTTCGATCCGTTCTTCACTACCAACAAGAACGGATCCGGCCTGGGTCTGTCCGTTGTTCACCAGATTGTGGAACAACATTCGGGTTTCATTCAGGTGGCCAGCGAATTGAACCTAGGCACTACTTTTACCATCGTTCTCCCGGGCGCCGGACTGGTCTCCGGAGCCGCGTGACGAGGGCCGGCATGAAGGAAGAGATTCTGGTCGTAGATGATGAACCGCAGATGCTGATCGCGATCCATGAGACCTTGCGCCGCCAGGGATACTCGATCACGACGGCCGGAAGTGTCCGGGAGGCACTGTGCCGCCTGAAGGACCACTATTTCCATCTTGTGGTCACTGACATGCGCATGCCAGAAATGAGCGGCCTCGACCTCCTGAAGAAGGTCAAGGCTTCGATTCCGCAGACTCCGGTCGTGTTGCTGACGGCCTATGGAACCGTGCAGACAGCCGTCGATGCCATGAAACAGGGTGCCTTTGACTATCTGCTCAAGCCGTTCTCCTCTGAATCCCTCGAAAGCGTTGTCCGCCGGGCCCTGGCGAGCGGTCCTGAGCGCGAGACCGGCGCCAGCTACGAGATTGTGACTCAGGATGCGGGCTTTTCCCAGATACTGAACCGCGCGCGCCAGGCAGCCGCGAGCACGGCCACGGTGCTGGTGGAAGCCGAGAGCGGCACGGGCAAGGAGCTGCTGGCACGCATGATTCATGAGCAAAGCCCGCGGGCTTCGGGCCCCTTCGTCGCGGTGAATTGCGCCGCCCTCCCCGAGAATCTGCTTGAAAGCGAACTCTTCGGCTTTGAGCGTGGGGCGTTTACCGGCGCATCGGTATCCAAGCCGGGCAAGTTCGAACTGGCCCACCGCGGCACCCTGCTGCTGGATGAAATCGGAGAGATGGCTCCGCTGCTGCAGGCAAAACTCCTTCGTGTCCTGCAGGAACGGGAAGTGGATCGTATCGGCGGGAAGGAGCCGGTGCGCATCGACGTGCGAGTCATCGCGACCACGAATCGCGACCTGGCTCTGCTGGTGCGTGAAGGGGGGTTCCGCGAAGACCTTTATTATCGGCTCAACGTCATTCGCCTGAACATTCCGCCATTGCGCCAACGATGTGGGGATATCCCGCTGCTGGCCGATTTCTTTTGCCGTCGATATGCGAAGGCGTTCGGCAAAGCGACGGCCTCGTGCAGCGCCGCTGCTCTGGACAAGCTGGTTCAGCAAACCTGGCCCGGCAATGTTCGTGAACTTGAAAACTCCATCCAACGGGCCGTGGCCCTGGCTTCGGGTGAGGTCATTGAACCGGAAGACCTGATTGCCGCCGATCCGGTTACCCCGGCCGAATCTGCGCCGGCGGTCGGAACGACCGTGCGGGAAATGGAGCGTCAGTTGATTCAGAGGACGCTTGCCAACACCGGCGGGAATCGCACCAGGGCGGCCCGGCTGCTCGGCATCAGCCTGCGCACGCTCCGCAACAAGCTGAACGAGTTCGGTCTACAGGACCGGCAGGCAAATTTTGCCCAGCCCAAGTATTCATCCTATTCCGGCAGTGCGGGGTAACTGATTACGGAGAATATGGTTAACCGGATAATCACCGAGTGCGGCGGTTTTGGCAGCCCAATTGCTTGAAGGGCTGGGGGTCTCGTCGATCGAGACAGAGAGGATGGGATCATTGAAGGTTGGACTTCTTCAAGATACAACCATCGAAGCCATGGAAAACTACATGACCCGCTTGTCTCAAAGGCATCAGATTGTAGCTTCCAACATTGCCAATATCGACACCCCCGGTTACAGGACCAAGGACACGTCGTTCCACGCGACCATGGATGAATTGCTATCCGGACCTTCTTCCGGTTTGAGGGGCAAGCGCCCCGACGGGCTGGAAGAGTGGAGTTTTGCGCCTGCAGCGCCTGAAATCTTCGAGGTCAGCGGGCTCCCTTCGCGTCCCGATCAGAACAACGTGAATATTGATCAGGAGATGCTCAAGCTTGGGGAGACCTCGTTTGGCTACAGCATGATGGCGCTTATGCTGCGCTCAAAATTCCGGACGATTGCCAGCAGTATCAATGAAGGGAGAATCGGCTAATGAGTCTCATGACTGCGATTGAAGTGGGTGCATCCGGCCTTTCCGCGCAGCGCAAGCGGCTCGAGGTTCTGGTAAGCAACTTGGTGAATGCCAACACTACCGGTCCCGCGGGTACGGAACCGTATCGGCGCAAGGAGGTGGTCTTCACCGCGACCGCACCGCAATCAGGCTTTGGCGGTGCCCTCAATGATGCCATGGGGGGAGTGCAGGGGGTCGAAGTGTCGGAAATCGTCACCGACCGGTCAGATCCCATTCGCCGCTATGAACCCGGGCATCCCCATGCGGACAAGGACGGCTATGTCACATACCCCAACATCAATCCAATGGAGGAGATGGTGAACATGCTCAATGCCACCCGCTCCTATGAAGCCAATCTTCAGGCCATCAACACGGCGAAAGATATGGCCACTAAGACACTGGACATTATCCGCTAAAGGGAAACACATGGCAGGACAACTGATAGGCCAGATCAACCCCAATTTGCAGCTGCCCGAGATTTCGAAGCCGCGCCTCCCGGGAAGGCCGAGGAGGGCGCGAGTTTTGGCGACGTTTTAAAGAACGCCATTTCGACGGCCAACGAATTGCAGAAGCAGTCCGATACTGAGATCCAGAAACTCATGACAGGGGAAACCCAGGATCTGCACACAACCATGATTGCCGTGCAGAAAGCGGATCTCTCCTTTCAGATGATGATGCAGGTGCGCAATAAGATCGTCCAGGCGTATCAGGAGATCATGCGCATGCAGGTCTAGCGACCCGGCGCCGCCCGGAATGAGCTCTTGCGAGTGTTAACTCATGTCCCACTGGAGATGCTAACGTGCCCGGTTCTCAACCTAGCTTCCCGAATCAGCTGACCATGTTGTGGACCCGCCTTCAGCCTGCGCAGCGTGCCAACATCGTACTGTTCACGGTCCTGGCCCTCGCCGGTCTCGGCTGCCTGGTCTTTTTCATGAACCGGGTGAGTTATGTTGTCCTCTACCGCGATCTGAATCCTGAGGATGCCCAGGCGATCGCGAGCAAGCTCAAGGAGCTCAAAAAGGATTTTCAGGTCTCCCCCGACATGACCATGATCGAGGTGGGTGGCTCCCAGACCGACATCGACAAGCTGCGCCTGGAGATTGCGGGAGCAGGACTGGCGCGCAGCGGCCGGGTCGGTTACGAGATATTCGACAAGAATCAGTTCGGCATGACCGATTTTACCGAGCAGGTCAACTACAAGCGCGCCCTCGAGGGTGAGCTCAGCCGTACGATTTCGAGTCTTTCCGAAATCTCAGAGGCCCGGGTTCACCTGGTCATGCCCAAGGATTCTCTCTTCGAAGAAAAGAAGGAGGAGGCCAAGGCCAGCGTCTTCGTGCGCCTGAAACGAGGAAAGGAGCTTTCCAAGAGCAGCATCGCGGGCATCGTGAATCTGGTTGCCGGGGCGGTGCAGGAATTGCGTACTTACAACGTCTCGGTAGTAGACGAAGAGGCCCGCGTGCTCTCGCGGCTGCCGTCCGGAGATTCCGCGCGCTCGGATTTCGAATCGGGACTCCAGGCTCAGGTCGAGAAGGAGATGGTCTCCAAGGTGATGTCGATTCTCGAGCCGGTGGTCGGCAAGGGGAAAGTGCACGCCAACGCTTCCGTGGATCTCGATTTTAACAGTTCCGAGCAGACGGAAGAGACCTACAACCCGAATCCGACCGTGATCCAGAGCCAGCAGAAGAGTGAGGAACGGGTCGGCGGGTCTGCCTCCCCTTCCGGTGTGCCGGGAACTCGCTCCAACCAGGGCGACACCGTGCCGCAAATGGTGGCCAATACGGTTGACCGGTTGCGCCAGAGCGAGATGACCAACTACGAAGTCAGCAAAATGGTCCGCCACACGGTGCAGCCCAAGGGTTCCATCCAAAGGCTTTCCGTCGCGGTTTTGCTTGACCATAAAACCGTCCACACCAAGAGCGCCGACGGGCAGCAGGTTGCATCGTTCCAACCCCTGTCTGCGGATGACCTCGCCAAATATCGCGAGCTGGTGCTGGCGGCAATCGGGTACAACGAAACCCGGGGCGACACGGTCACCCTGGAAAACATTCCTTTTTTCAGCGAGCCCGCCCTTGCGGCTGACACGGCGCCGCTTCCCTGGTACATAAAGTGGCAGGGCTATCTGTTGCCGGGCATGAAGTATCTCGCCTTCCTCGTGCTGTTCCTGCTGGCCTACCTGCTGCTGGTGCGGCCGATCCGGAAGCGGATTCTCCAATCCATCGCAGCAGCCTCGCCCGCGCTGCCTTCGGGACAGACGCGACAACTTTCCGCCGGAACTACCGAGGCGGTAGCCCGCACTCAGGGCGGCCAGGCTCTCCAATCGGGCACTCCTGCCTCGCTGCCCGCGGCCGCGAGGGGCACGCTCGACGAAGACATTGAGGGCGAGTTGCTTAGCCAGGCCAACCTGGCCGGCGCGGGATCCCGCAAATATGACATTCTGAAGAAAAAGGTCGTGGACCAGGTCAGCAAAGATCCGGAACAGGTGTCGCAACTTATCCGCACCTGGATCCATGAGAAGCCCTAATCGACTATGGAAGACCAGACATCAGGAATCAGGAAAGCCGCTATCCTCATGGTGTTGCTCGGCGATGAGGCGAGCTCGAATCTCTTCCGCTACCTCGAAGAAGAAGAGATCCAGGAAATCACCAAAGAAATTTCCCGATTGGGCCGGATCGAGCCGGAAACCGCGGACGGCGTGCTCGATGACTATTACAAAATGGCCCTGGCGCGCGCCTATCTGATGCAGGGCGGCATTGAATATGCCCGCAAGCTGCTTCTCAAGGCGTTCGGTCCCGATGCCTCCAAAAAACTCCTGGATCGGGCGACCATGGCTTTGCAGAGCTCCTTGGCGGGATTTGACAGCCTGCAAAAAGCCGACCCGGCGCAGCTCTCCAAATTCATCCAGAACGAGCATCCGCAGACCATCGCCCTGGTCCTGGCCCATCTCAATCTGCCTCAGGCGGCCGCCCTGCTTAATTCCCTGCCCGAGTGACGCTGCGCGGGGACGTGGTCCTGCGCATGGCCAACCTCGAAGAGATCTCCCCCGAGATCATCGGCAAGATCTCCAATATCCTGTCGCAGAAGCTGCAGTCGCCTGGGCGATTTCAGCCGCGAGTCCTATGGTGGCGTCCGCGCCGTGGCCGAACTGATCAATCGCCTTGATTCGAAGCATCTCCGTCGGCATTCTCGAGAAGATCGAGAACGACAACCCAAACCTCGCGTTGAGCATCCGCAACCTGATGTTCGTTTTCGACGACATCCTGCTCATCGACGACGCCGGCATGCGGGAGATCATTCAGCGCGTGGATCAAAAAGACGCTCACGGTCGCCCTCGAAGGGCACGAGCGAGGAACTGAAGAACCAGTTCTTCCGCCACATGTCCCACCGCGCCGTCGAGATGCTGAGAGGAGGACATGGAGGTTCTCGGCCCGGTGAAGATCAAGGAGGTGGACGCCGCCCAGAATGAGATCGTCGCGGTCGTGCGCAAGCTGGATCAGGACGGCGTGATCAGCATCAAGGGGGGTGGTGGCGAGGAGTATATCAACTAGAGCCGGATGCCGGGCTGCGACGTGTCGGGACTATAACGTGAGACTCATCAAAAAGCAGGATCAGTCAGAAACCCAGTGCCAGCGGATCACCTTCATGGAGGATCCGGAATCCCTGGTTCACGAGCCGGCTGCTCCGGCGTGGATGGAAACAATCGCCGCTCCGCAGCGGCCAGATGGGACCGTCGGCGACCCGAGATCTGGCCCGCATTGAAAAAGACGCGTACGAAAACGGGTTTCGTCAGGGTGAAAAGGCAGGATTGGAGCTCGCCGAGAGAAAAGTAGAAGTGCTCATAAGGCGCTACGCCGACGCGATCCTCGAGATCGGCAGGCTCAAGCCAAAGCTCTACCAGCAGGCCGAACGGGAGATAGTGAAGCTGGCGCTGGAGGTCGCGAAAAAGATTGTTCGCCGCGAGGTCCTGGTCGACCGTGAGATCGTCCAGAGCCTGGTAAAAGTCGCCCTGAGCCATGTCGCGGTCAAGTCGGCGGTGACTGTCCACCTGCACCCGGCCGACTACAGCTATGTGCTCGAACAACGGGAAACCGCGGGCCGCGCCGAGGACGGAGATCGGGAAGTCGTGCTGCTGGCCGACAAGACGATCGACCGCGGCGGATGCCTGGTCGAAACCGAATGCGGCGATATCGACGCCCGCATCGAAGAGGAATTCCGCGAAGTCGAACGGGCCTTTTTTGGCGGCAAGGATTAGGCGGGCATGAGCTGCGAACCCATCCGACTCGAACCCGTATTTCCAGAAGCTGCGTCGCTTGAACCCGATCAAAACCGTCGGCTCGGTAAAACGGGCCGTCGGGCTGGTGGTCGAGTCTCAGGGGCCCCCGGTTTCGGTGGGCGAATTGTGTGAGATCGTCGGCCAGGACCATGTCAGCGGCATTCCGGCCGAGGTCGTGGGGTTCCGCGACAATTACGTTCTTGCGATGCCTCTCTTCAAAGTGCACGGCGTGAAACTTGGCGACCGGGTGGTGTGCCGGAAGAAGCGCGCCGCCGTGCCGGTCTCTCCAGCGCTGCTGGGACGGGTAGTGGACGGACTGGGCCAGCCGATCGACCGATCTCGGGCCGATCGCGGCGGATCGTGAATACCCCCTGCAGCCCGACAGCACCAATCCGTTGGAACGCAAAAACATCGACGACATCCTGGGCACCGGGGTTCGCGCGATCGACGGACTGCTGACCTGCGGTAAGGGGCAGCGCATGGGGATCTTCGGCGGCAGCGGCGTCGGCAAAAGCACGCTCCTGGGGATGATGGCCCGATATACCTCAGCCGATGTCAACGTGATCAGCCTGGTGGGCGAGCGCGGCCGTGAAGTCCGGGCCTTCATCGAAAAGGACCTGGGCGACGAGGGTTTGAAGCGGTCTGTGGTCGTCGTTTCCACCTCCGACCAGCCGCCGCTGCTGCGGATCCGGGCGGCCATGATGGCCACCACCCTGGCGGAATATTTCCGCGACCAGGGAAAGGATGTTCTGCTCATGATGGATTCGATCACGCGATTCGCCATGGCCCAGCGAGAAGTCGGTCTGGCGGCCGGCGAACCGCCATCCTCCAAGGGATATACGCCGTCCGTTTTTGCCCTGCTGCCCAGGCTTGTGGAACGCGCCGGGAATTTCACTTCCGGAGGGCAGCATCACCGGCTTCTACACTGTCCTGGTCGAAGGCGACGACATGAATGACCCCGTCGCCGACGCCATGCGTTCGCTCCTGGACGGCCACGTCGTCCTGTCGCGGGAACTGGCCTGGCGCAACCACTATCCCTGCATCGATATCCTGGCCAGCGTCAGCCGATCTCATGCCCGATCTGGTCCCGATGCCGTACACCGAAAAGGCGGGAAAAGTTCGCGAACTGATCTCCACCTACCAGAAGGCCGAAGACATGATCAACATCGGCGCATACGTCAAGGGGAGCAATCCCGAGAATCGATCTCGCGCTGAAAAAAATCGACGTCATCAACACATACCTGCGACAACGCTGTGATGAACGGGTCAGCGCCGAGAACGCAATGTCCAGGCTGGTCGAAATCACCCAGGACTGCTGAGATGAAAAAGTTCTCGTTCCGGCTCGAGACGCTCCTGTGCCACCGGAACAACATAGAAGAGAAGGAGCGCAGCAAGTTCTCCCGTATCCGGGCCGAGCTGGCCGCGGAGGTGGAAAATCTGCAGCGATTGCGCACCCAGCAGGCGCAGGTAAGGGCCGATCTCACCGTGCTGAAATCCGGCAGCGGCGACCAGGGAGAAATCAACTGGCATTACCGTTTCCAGGACCGCTTGTGCTGGAACGTGGAGCAATCCTCGAAACGGATTGCCCGGCTTGAAGGGGAACTCGAAACCCAGAAGCAGGTTATGATCGAGGCCTCCCGCGATGCCAAGATGATTGCCAATCTCAGGAGCAAAAAGGAAAAAGAATTCCTGGCGGATAGCAATTAGTA
>CAWGRQ010000033.1:0-186612 GCA_963824985.1 Terriglobia bacterium | reverse complement strand
TATGATTTCACTACCGCCCCTTACTCTAACCTGGATGCTGGAGCAACTGTAGCACTCGGTGACCTAAGGCCACTGCCCTTGGCGGGCAGCCTTAGCTTCGAAATAGATAAAATTGCCACAAGCAATGCAGTAGCCGCACCTAGGAAGACAACTATGTAGCTGCCGGTCAGATCAAAGGTGTAGCCGGCCATAATTGGGCCGAAGGCACCTATGAGGTTCGCTACAGTACTCATTAGCCCGAAAACCATCGTAATTGAACCTAGCCCAAAGCATTGAGCCGTTATCGCCGGCACCTGTGGCATATTGCCACCGTAGGCGAAACCAAATATCATCGCGTAGATAAATAATACTAAGTCCACCCTGATGAACGGCAAGGCCAACATAGAGACTGCCTGAGAGGTTAAACAGATAATCATTACATGACGGGCGCCTATCTTATCCTGGACGAAACCCATTACCAATCGCCCCACAAGGCTAGAACCACCGAGCAACCCTACTGCTAGTGCCGCAACCGGAGGTGAAATTCCTTTATCTACCGCGTACGGTACAATGTGGACCATGACTGTCCTTATTGTAAAGAAAACAGCTGACTGTGTCAGCATGATAAAAAGCATTTCCTTGGTTTGGACGGCCTGTGAGAGAGTCATCCCTGCGGAGAACGATTGTTTGAGCGCCTGATTGTTATTATTACCCGATTTGATGGTGGCTAACCCGCCCTGACCATCGGCTGGTTGCGGTGGGTTCTTAATAAAATGGGCACAAACCAAGAGAATAATACTGCCTGCAATGCCGAGTATAGCAAAGGAATCACGCCACCCGTAAGATGTTATCAATGAACTGGAGACAGCAGCGCCTGCCAGAGTGCCGAATCCGATTCCAGAAGAGGTAATACCCAAGGCTAGCCCCCTTTTTGCAACAAACCAGCGGGTAACAATAGCCATAATTGCTGGGCCACAGACACCAACACCTATCCCCAGAGGCAGGCCATAAAAAAGGTAGAGTTGCCATGGCTCAGAAATGCGACTACACGAAACCAAGGAAAACCCAATCAGCAAGGCGGCGATAGAGAATACAATCCGTGGATTGAAACGGTCAATGGCCCATCCGGCCGGGACCATGGATAGCGCAAAGGTTATCACGTGGATTGTCATTGCCCAAGAGATTGTCGCTCGTGACCAGCCAAAAGTCTCCTGTAGTGGATTGAAGAAAATCCCAAACGAATATTGGATACCAAAGACAGTAGTCCATATGACGAAGCCGGTGACAACAACGACCCAGCGATAGTGGATTTGGGGTATTGTCAAATATTGTGGGCGGCGGGGATGGATCACGCGGCGATCTCCTTGATGCCATCCACGAAGCAAACGCCCCTCATGACGTCTGCTCGCTCTTTTTTATCTTCAGCCATAAATCCTGGTCTCCTTCAGACGTTCGTCCCCGCCCGCCTGCAATGCCTTGTGCCCGCGGCGCCGAGATTGATCGACGGCCTCGCTTGCTATCCGAACCACGTGAAACTTGTCGAAAACGATCTTGCTGTCTGCCCCCGGCACGAATCCCTTGGTCGCCGCCACGTAGGCATCTCACATATCCATGGCCACGGCTTTGAGCACGGCCAGCTCCTCCGGGGTAAATCGTCGGTAATTGGATTCCAGACTTTCCTGTCTTCGGTCGTCGGCGTGATCGTAGACCCGAGCATGCTTCCTGCATTCAGGGCGCAGGAACCGGACTCCCTCGGCATGGTCAATCCAAACATCGATGCGGTCCACTGCGAGATTCAGCTTGACTTCGCCTGCCCGCCAGGGGTGACGCAGGCGCAAAAGCGCCGTGTACAACTCGGTATCTTTCACTGCAGGCTCCTTTCTGATGGGAAGCCTGAAGATATTACGGCATATCGAGCTTATGGAAAGAGACCAAATGACAGAGTGATATCGCCTACAGGCACTGTGGGAGCTGTGGAAATCGTGCAGCGATTTCCAAGAGCCTGTGGGATTCCTAAGGAATTCCAAGCGACTGTGGAGCCTGCGAAGCGGGATCCACAGTTGCGGCAGGCTCGGCAGCTTCCACAGGCGGCCTACAAGTCGAGGTTCAATATCCCCTGTCGACTTTGGTCCGAGCTAGATCGGCACGCTGAGGACCACTGCCTGAGAGGGCCGATCCGGACAGCTTGCCGCGGTATCTTCCGTCACAGTTACTTTTCCAGTAAGAACCGCTGGAGCCGTCCCCCGGGCGTGCCCGTTCTGCCGCCATGTGTAGCTAGCCACCCGTCCCACGAGCGAGCGAAATGATGCTCAGCGGTATAGAGGGCCCCCTGGGAGTCAAAAGCCACAAATGCGGGGGTGTTAAGCTGCCCTGCGTTGCGGCCTTTCGTGCCAACCTTACCGACTTCCGTGCCTGTTTCACGATCAAGGATCCGGATTACACCGGTGTTGCCGTCGGCGACGAACAGGAAACGCTGCTGCGGATCACGGGATACGGCCAGACCCCACGACGATCCGTTGCCTCCCGTCTTCGGAGCCACAAAGATCTCTTTGACGAATTTGCCCTGCTTTGTGAAGGCCTGAATTCGGTTGTTCATTTGATCTGCAACATAGACGATGCCATCGTCAGAGATGGCAATGTCGGTGAGCGTTCTGAATTGCTTTGAAGGCGATACCGATTTATCGACGATGCGCCCAGTGGGGAGCTCCTTCGCCGCGGAATCGGAATTATCGATCTTATTCAGGGGAATTCCGTAAGCTCCCCAGCCGCGTTTGAACTCGCCAGTGTTCATGTCGTACACGACAATGCGCTTGTTAAGCATGCCATCGGCGATGTACACCTCATTGGCAGCGTCATCGAAATCCATGGCCGTGGGCGCTCCCAAAATAGATGTGTCCTGGTTGTTCTGCTGCGCAAATGACGGTTGGCCGATTTGCAGGAGCAGCTTGCCTGTGGAAGTAAACTTGAACACCTGACGGTCACGTGTCACCGTGTCCACGTTGATTGGATTTCCCGCGGAATCCCACCCCATCGTAAAACCGGGAAGGTCTGGTTGCCATTCCCTCCCGACTCCAGCAATCCAGACATTTCCCTTTTTGTCCACACTAATGCCGTGGGCTGCCATCGGCCAGGTGGATATGCGATCCCTCCCCTGCCAAGCTCTTAGGACCTTCCCGTTTTGGTCTAATTCAAGTACTTCGGGCGCGGGGAAGCAGCAATCAGATATCGGTGGATTTTGCGCCGCGCCTAATTCATCCGATTGCATATTGTATGGGTCATGCAGCACCCAGATATGATTGTCAGGACCGACGGCAAGTCCGTTAATACACCCAATAGCCCAACTGAAGGGCAGGTCCCCAGGCCAGGCGGCATCCAACTTGTAGCGGGGCACTTCTTGTCCTGTACCTGATACGGGATAGAGCAAGAGACAGATAAGGCTCACTAACGACACCTCTCGTAGTTTCGTCATCCTATTTCTCCTTCACAGGCACAAACTTTTGGTTCCGATTTCCGTACCTAGCTTCGCCGACGTATAGGTTCCCCTTTGAATCAATGTCCACCCTATTCACGTGGAATCCGAACTGTCCGGCGTTCTTCCCCCGGCTGCCAAACCAAGTGACCTCGGAGGCGTCCTTACGATTAAGAACCCGGATATGCTGGTTGGTCGAGTCTGACATGATCAGATACTTCTGCCCAGGGTCACGCGAAAATGTAAAGCCGTGTGGGTCCCCCACCTTCAGCAAGAATTCTTTTACAAATCTGCCCTCTTTCGAAAATACCTGAATTCGTCGAGAACCTACCGCGCTACCCCCATCGATAACGTAAACAAGTCCATCCTTCGAAATCCTGATGCTTCCAACTGGCCCGGTGAATTGCTTGTCGGGCGGGGCATCGGGGTCATATGCTTCCCGGGCGCCGCCTGGTAAAAAGAGATTCTGTTTTAGTTTATTGTTGTCGATCTCACTCAGCGGAATGCCATAAGCCCCCCAACCTCGCTTGAACTTTCCCGTGTTCGAGTCGAACACCACAATTCGTTTGTTTATGTAGCCGTCTCCGACGTACACCTCATTGGCTTCCTCATCCACGGTTATTGCACCGGGAGCCCCGAGAAGATCTGTTGCTTGGTTATTCGGTATGCCATGCTCTGGCCGAATAGAGCGGTATTCGCCGATGGGTGTGTCAATCCGCCCGATCTCCAGAAGCAGCTTTCCATCCGCTGTAAACTTGAGCACATTACGGTCGGGCGCATGGTTGCCACCGATCCACACGTTCATATTCTTGTCTATCCAGAAGGCGTGTATTGCCTCCGGCCACTGCGGAACGTATCCAGGACCTCCCCAGGCCTTGAGGACATTTCCCTCGGGATCGTATTGAATCACCTCCGGCGCAGGGACGCAGCACTCGGCTATGGGCGGCGTTTGCGCCAAGCCCATCTGCACGTGATCAATTCGACGATCCATCGGGCCGCCATAGTGCGCCACCCAAATGTTATCATCCTTATCTACCATGATCCATACGGGGTGCCCGAGCATCCAGTTGTTGGGCAACGGCTTCGGCCAAGATGGATCAACCTTCCATCGAGGTATGTCTTGTGCTATGGAAAGTGTGGAAAAAAGGCAGAGATAGATGAGACTCTTTAACCAAGCACGCAGCCTCGTCATGGTACTCCTCCACATGTTATTCCTACACGATAAATTCTTGGTCCGATTACTGTACTTGATTGACTTCAACACTGTAGACGCCTCGCTGAGAAGCCAGGGCAACGCAATATGGGAGCTCGAACTGTGCGGCGTTGCGGTCCGTGTCGCCAAACCCGGCCAAGACCGAGCCGTCTCTACAACTAAAAATCGGCACGCTTGTTTGCGCCCTCCGCCACCACCCGCCCGGTTCCATCGCCGCGCCCGCTCAGTGGGGGCAAAGGCCACCATGCATTTACACTCTACCAGGAGATTCGCAGCGAAAGCTGGATTTGCCGCGACTCCGTCGCCGTACTCGTAAAGTGCCCGGCAGTGGCAAGAGGAGCTTCTGTGGCATTCGCCAGATTACCTGAGAACACCACGTTACCGGGGACGGCGAAATTCTGGTGGTTCAGTAGATTAAAAGCTTCGACGCGGAACTCCAGATTCCCTCCCTCTCCCAAGAAACCCAACTTCGTGTCCTTCCGTAGTGCGAAATCCAAATTGACAAGCCCCGGACCTATCAGGCAGTTGCGGCCTGCATTGCCCAGAGTCCCGACCGGCGGCAATATGAAGGCGTTTGGATCAAAGTACTTGCTTGGGTCACCGAGAATAGAGCGTTCCGCTGAACGCAGGATTCCAATCAGGCCGGTCGATACCACCACTGTTGCCCTGACCGCCTCCGTTGACTCCGGATCGACGAACGATTCGTCGCTATTTGTACAGTGAATGGAGTACCAGTCCTGTGCAGTGAAATACCGCTGATTCCCCATCCGCCCGCAAGAGCGGAGAGAATCCGGTTCTCAACCTTCGGAGATGGCAAGTCGTAAAGGGCATTAACCACCAGACCTGGGCAATGTGTAGACGCAGAGACGAGCGATCGTATCGAGAATCATAAGGATTGGCCGGGAACGACGAAGTCGTGGTGCTATCGCCCGTGGCTGGACCTGCGTGTTGTCAATCGATTTCGACCATGTGAACGAACTCTGAAATTGCAGCCCGTTGGACATTCGCTTGAGCACCCTGAGCTGCAAGGAGTGATAGTTCGAATCGCCACGAGAACCCATGGTACCACGACCGAACCCCAATAGGGATTAATAGAGTTGCCCTAGAGGGCCAAACCGGCTGACCGTCTGCAGTGAACTGAGCAGCGTGGTAGTTGCCCTCGTAAGTCGAATACAACTGGGTGCCTCGTGAACCTGCATAGGCTACCGCAGACAGCCGTGGAAGTAGGGAAGCAGTTGCTCCACCGTCAAGTTCCACGTATACAGCTTAGGTTGCCTGAGATTCCATTCGAATGTCTGGTTGCCGTTCCTGCTGCGCGCTTCGGGCGGGAAATAAAGAGGGATTGTTAGCGTGAGCGATAGAGCTACTGTCATCTGGCTTGTACCGGTGAATGGCGGCAAAGCTGTTGCATGGTAGACATGCAATCCCCTGGTTGGCGATGTCATAGAGCACCGCTCCCCCCCCTCGCACCGCAGTCTTTCCGTCACCCATCACATCCCAGGCAAAACCGATTCGCGGGCTAAAGTTATGTCGCGTCGGATTCTGGAAAAGAGGCCCAGCGTGAACGATGCATCTGTCGTATGGATCTGATCAGACAGGATTCCGTATCGTTGCGTTCCCTTTAATGCGGTACGTGAATTCGTATCGCAATCCCGCATTCAGCGTAAAGTTAGGCGCAGTCGCCAATCATCTTGCGCGTAGATTCCAAGGGTGTAAAAATCGACATTCGCCACGGATCTCGGTTAGCGAAGTGACTGCCGAGTAACTGTTCATCCGGCCTCTCAGGAAGTCCGCTACGTTTCCAAAGGAGAGCGACCCGTTCAGATTGCTGCGACTTACCATATCCTGTCGAAATCTGTTGATCAGAATTCCGACCTTCAGCATGTGCCGGCCAAGTGAATAACTAAAATCATCGCTGAAGGTAAGTACAGTTCTGGATGCGCATCCAATCCACCCCTCACAGGGCCAAAAGCGAAAGACCCGAGACCGTTATTGCAGGAATCCCTTGACCCGGCACAAATGAGTACTCCGGACCGATCAGATCCGAAGGGAACCCCGGATGGCCTTGGTGCAACTAACCGAGAATCGAAAGGTGTTCACGGCATATGGAAAAGACGTGATCCTCTCCCACCGTGAAAAACTGATTGCGACTCAATAACGGCGCCAAAAATTGGGGATATGGCATTGAGCCCACTGTGTCACTGTCGTCAATGGTATAGCCGCCCGAACATCTTGTCGTTATCGGAGAAGTTTTGATCCACCCGAATCTGGCCGTAATTGACTGTAGTCGGCTGAGTAAATGGGAATGTCAATTTATTGCCGGGAAGGTTCGGAACGGTAGAACTGCTCCACGAGCGGTGCGACAATCGGATCAATCGCTACCGATGCAGTCGACCCCAACTGTGGGCACGCTGCGTTCGTGATCGTCGCACCGGCAGGTCCGTGACAGCCCGCTCCCAGAGTGTTGGTAACAGTCGTAATGCCCTTCCTCTCCCTCAATCCCTCATACATCGCATAAAAGAAAGTCTTCTCCTTGATGATTGGGCCGCCGAAGGAAACACCGAAGTTGTTACGGATGAATGGCGGCAAGCGACGCCCACCGCTTCCAGCGGGAGTATCGAAGTAGTTCGCGGCATCAAGTAGCATCATTTCGCAGATATTCAAACAGGGCTGCCATGGTATTCGTTGGTTCCGCTTCTACTCACCATGACTGTCTGACTACCCGAGCTCATCCCGTACTCCGCGCTGTAAGAATTCGTGAGTACTCGATACTCACTAATCCCGTCCAGTCCGAGCGTCGTTCCGCTGAATCGTAGACGTCGAGCCGGCGAACAGGTCCTGAATGAGGGCGTCATCCAGCGTGAAATTGTTCGAGCGCACGGAAGCCCCGTTGGCGCTAGAACAGTAAGTGCCGGCTTTTACCCAGGTCACGCCTTTCTGCGTTCGGGACATCTATAACTCCCGGCTGCATCAGCGTCAAACCGATATAGTTGCGGCCGGGCAGCGGCAGGTTGGCCAATTGGCTCTGCTCAATTAATCCGCCCAGAGAACTGGATTGGGTGTTCACAAGGGGCACTTCTCCGGTAACTGTGATACTGGTTGTCCACTGAGCCGACTCGCAGCTGAAAATTGATGGTAACCACTTCTGCAACGTGGAGCTGAATGTCCTCCTTCACCATGCTCCCGAACCCTTCCATACTCACAACGATACGATACTTCGCAGGGGGAAGGTTTCGTAAGTTGTAAAGGCCTGCGCCTGTTGTTTCAGTCGGGTACGTGACACCAGTATCGACGTTGGTTGCCTGTATCTTGGCCCCAGCGATCAGCAACCCAGCGGGATCCGTCACGAGGCCGCTCACCGCCGCCGAGCTTCCTTGCCCAAACGACGGGAGTGAGAATGCAATCAGGGTCCCCATCACAAGAATCAACTGACGATGAATTGAGAACATAGCGCACGCTCCTTTTCAAAAGTTTGCTAAAATGTAGCAATATGATTCCGTTCTGTCAACGTAATTATCTAAATTTGACATTATTGTGTGTTAGCATGTTTTTTGAATGGAGCCATTCCCGGCGGAATCAAGCGGAATCAACTCGCCTCCGGATTCGAGGGGATATTTCAGCAGATCTTCCAGCCCAATCCATGCTATCCTTGACCCTACCCTTAGAAGCGATTCCCTATAGTTCACCCATCCCAGGAGGGGGAGTATGTGCGCTGCCCGCAATACGTTCATCGCGGCCCTGTGCGGTCTAGTTATCTTGCTGGCCAGTCCGGTCGCAATCGGCCAGACACCGGCATCATCAGCCCCAACGGCGATTCCGGCCTACCAGCGGTTCCTCAGCCCCGCTTCCCCGCTCGAAATCGTTGCGGCGAAGAAGGCCGACCGGGTTGCGTGGGTCACCTTCGAAGAGGGCAAACGCAACGCCTACACGGCCGCCGCGCCCCGGTTTGCGCCGGTGCGGCTGACGAGATTCCTGAAGGACGACGGCATCGACATGTCCGCGATTCAGATCTCGGATGACGGCGTGACGGTGACCGTCGTACGCGGAACGGCGCCGAACCGGGAGGGTTGGGTAGCCAACGCGTCAGCCGATCCGGACGGGCCCGATCGTGCCATCTGGGCCGTGCGCACGACCGGAGGCGAGGCTTTCCGCGTGGCGGAGCTGCCGAGCGGCGGCTACTCCCTGTCGCCGGACGGCCGCTCGGTGCTCTTCGTGAGGGACGGCCAGATCTATCGCGCGAGGGTCACGCCGGTTCGGCCGGCGAGCGAGATGGACCGCGGCGAGAAGCCGTTCATCAAGGAGTGGGGTATCCAGAGCGCGCCGACATGGTCGCCAGACGGCAAGAAGATCGCATTCGTCAGCACGCGCACCGATCACAGCTTCGTCGTCGTCTACGACATGGCCACGCGGGCGGTTAGCTACATGGCGCCCGGCGTCGACCTTGACTCGAACCCGATGTGGACCGCCGACGGCAAGAGCATCGTGTTCGTACGACGGCCCGGCCTGTCCTTCGGCCAGGCGGAGCAGGCCGCGAGCCGCGGCGGCAGCGCGGCGGCTGCGGCGGGGCGCGGCCGGGGCGCGGCAACCGCGACAGGAACGCAGACCCCACGAGCACCCAGCCCGGCGGCCCTGAAGATTTCCGGCCTGACGCGCGCGACCTTCAAGGGCGGCTACATCTACTCGTTTTGGAAGGCCGACGTCGCGACGGGAGAAGCGAAGGAGATCTGGCACAACCGGCCCGGCGACCCCATGTTCAACGCCGTCGCGAACCTGCGACTCGCGGGTGACTCCGTGGTATTCCGGTTCAATGTCGGCGGTGGCCGGGGCGGCGGCAGCGGTCAAGCGCCCGCGGAAACGCCCGCCGGCCCGGTGGACGAATGGGATCGGTACCACTCGCTGAACCTTACGACCCCGGACAGCAAACCGGTGCTGCTGACGACGACCGACGGGCTCATCGAGGACCAGACGTCGGTCGCCCTGTCGGGAGACGGGAAGACTCTCTACTACTGCACGAACGCGACGGACATCGAGCGGCGGCACATCTGGGCCGTGCCGGTGGCCGGCGGCACGCCCGTGCGGGTGACGACGGGATCGGGCATCGAGACATATCCCACTCCGCTCGCCTCGGGCAAGTGGCTCGCCACGCTGAGCGCCAACTGGAAGATGCCTCAATCGGTCGGCATCTGGACGACGGGGGGCGCGGCGGCGCAGGCGGCGGCCGCACAGAAGATCGTGTTCCCGGCATCCCTGAAGAACTTCCCTGCCGACCTGCACGTGGAGCCGCAGATCATCCTGACGAAAGCCCCGGACGGTCTCGAGATCCACAACCAGCTGTTCCTGCCGAAGAACCTCAAGCCGGGCGAGCGGCGGGCGGCCATCATCTTCGTGCACGGCGGGCCCGCGCGGCAGATGCTACCGGGCTATCACTACATGCAGTTCTACCACTGGGCGTACGCCATCAACCAGTGGCTGGCCAGCGAAGGCTTCATCGTGATGTCGGTGAATTACCGGCTCGGCATCGGGTATGGGAGGTCGTTCCGCGCGGCGGCGAATGCCGGCGCCGCGGGCAACTCCGAGTATCAGGACGTCCTTGCCGGTGCGAAGTACCTGCAGACTCGCGCGGACGTGGACCCGGACCGCGTCGGCATCTGGGGGCTCTCCTACGGCGGCCTGCTCACCGCGCAGGCGCTCGCACGCAACTCGGATGTCTTCAAAGTGGGTGTGGACCTCGCGGGTGTTCACCTCCGGGGCAGTGCGTTCGATCCCGAGGCATTGTCGTTCAAGTCGTCGGCCATCGGGGCGATCGACACATGGACTTCGCCAGTGCTGCTCGTTCACGGCGACGACGATCGGAACGTGGCCTTCGAGCAGACCACCGGCCTCGTACAGTTGCTGCGTCAGCGCGACGTGTATATGGAACTCATCGTGTTTCCGGACGACACGCACGAGTCAATGCTACACAGCCGCTGGATGTACACGCTCGGGCGCATGGAGACGTTCCTGAAGAAGTTTCTCGGAAGACAGGAGTAGGGGAAAGCCAGGGACGCTCCCAATTTTGCGCTCCGCCCGCAGCAGTGGTTGCATTCCGTCTCGCAAAATAGGGGAGCATCCTGGTTTCCGGTGCAATCGCTAAATCCCAGTTAAGTCTGTGTCAATCATATGTGAAAAGCGCTTCCTGCAAATAACCAGCTAGCTGTATAGACTAGATTGTATGAAGACGATTGAAATGGGCGCGTTTGAAGCCAAAAACAGGCTGTCAGAGTTGCTGGCAAAGGCTGAAAGAGGGCAGAGGATCTATATCACCCGCAGGGGAAAACGAGTTGCCATCCTCATCCCGCCGGATTCCGGCAAATCGGCGGAGGAATCGGGTGACGGCCCTTCCCTCATGGAGGAAATCCGAGCATTCCGCACTTCTGCAAAGCCTGGGCCAGAACCGCTGAGGCAGTTGATCGACGAAGGCCGACAATGACCATGGTTGTGGACGCCTCGTTTGCCGGTTCGTGGATTCTCCCCGATGAACACTCAGGAGAATCCGAGACGGTTCTGCAATCGGTCCTCAACGGCAAGGAAGACATGGCTGCGACCGACTTGTGGGCCTATGAAATGCTCAACTTGCTTTTATCTGCCTGCCGCCGGGGCCGCGTCAGGATTGATCAGCTGGAAGGGGCTCTCCAGCGACTCGATTCGGATGGTTGCACGATAAATAGTTTAAAAGGCAACCATTTATCCTCGTTTTGGCACCACGGATCTTAATGTTAATCTCCCATCGCCCTTTCACTGTGCCGCCCTTTCAGGGCTCTGGCCAGGTTGATCCCCAGTCCCCAGGGCTCACGCCCTGGGCTTTGCTGCACCACCCCTTCGGGGTTTTCCCATGGGCGAGATGCTCAGCCCTTCGGGGTTTTCCCATGGGCGAGATGCTCAGCCCTTCGGGGTTTTCCCATGGGCGAGATGCTCAGCCCTGAAAGGGCGTTATAGCACAGCCCAGGGCGTAAGCCCTGGGTTGAGGTGCCAAGATCTCCAGCCCTGAAAGGGCGGCACAGAAACAGATCGGTTGATCGGCACCGGAATTGGCTTATTTTCGGAGCAGCTTCTCATGCGCCGTGGCGCACCCGGTGACGCATGAAAATCTTTTGGCTTTGCGACTTTGCGTCTTGGCGTCCTTGCGTTGATTTTTTTTAACGCAATGACGCAATGACGCGAGGGCGCAAAGAGCTATTTTCGGCGCAGTATTGGCCCTGACCGGGCTCTTCCGTGCCCCAAACGCGTTTTTTTTATCCGCGCGCGCCGGCGCCGCGACGCGTCAGGTAATAGTGAACTGCGGGGGTAATCAGCAGGGATAGCAGCATGGATGCCACGATCCCGCCGATGACCGCGATGGCCAGAGGTTGGAGCATCTGCGACCCCGCGCCCCACGCCAGCGCCAGGGGGATCATCCCGGCGATCGTGGCCAAGGCCGTCATCAGGATCGGCCGGAGCCGCCGCTCGCCGGCGGCGACCATCGCTCCCTCGGCGGTCATCCCTTCGCGGCGGAATTTCTGATCGGCGTCGAGCAGCAGAATTCCGTTCTTGGCGACGATGCCGATCACCATGATGAGCCCCATAAACGAAGAGATGTTGAAGGTGGTTCGGGTCGCCAGCAGCGCCAAAAACACCCCGGAGGTGGAGAGCAGCGCCGAGGCCAGGATGGCCGTGGGCGCGGCGAAATCGCCGAATTCAAACAGCAGCACGATGAACACCAGCAGGATTGCGAGGATCAGGACCATGAGCAGATCGCGGAACGAGCGCTGCTGTTCGGCGAAGGCGCCGCCATACTCCACGCGAATGGCGGGCGGCAGGTGGAGCGCGGCGATGGCTTCCTGAACCCTGGCGATGCCGCTCCCCAGATTCAAACCCTCCAGCCTGGCCGTGACGGCCAGATCGGGTTGCAGGTTGTCCCGGCGGATCTCCGTCTGCCCGGGAATCTCGGACAGATGAGTCAGAGACCCCAGGGTTGCCATCTGCCCGGAGGAGCTCCCCAGGATCGTGTTCTGCATCGTTTCCAGCGAGGCGCGGTTGGCAGCGGGAAACCGAATCCGGATAGGATAGGCACGGTCGCCGACCACCACGGGATTCGACGCCTCCTCGCCCTGCATGATGGCGCTGGCGTTCATCTCGACCTCTTCAGGAGTAAAGCCGGCCCGCGCGGCCACGGTCGGATCCACCTGAAATACGATGGCCGGTCCGCTGATCGTATTATCGATCCCGTTGAGCACGTCCACGACGCCGTTGATCGACTGGATGGCATCCGCCACTTTCGGAGCCCACTCGCGCAGCAGCGACGCATCCGGGCTGAAAAGCTTGATCTCGATCGGCTCGGGAGCGCTGGTGAGGTCTCCGATCATGTCCTGAAGCAACTGCACGAACTCCACCTCGAGCATCGGGAATCGTTCCGCGATCCGCCCGCGCAGCTCCGAGGTCACCTCGTCGACGCTGCGGCGCGGCCCCCGTTTCAGCTTGACCGCGAAATCACCCGTATTCGCTTCGGTCACGGCAATGAGTCCAAGCTCCAGGCCGGTGCGGCGGGAGGTGCTTTCGACTTCAGGCATTTCGTTGAGCATTTCTTCGACCGCGGTCAGCACTCGATTGGTTTCTTCGAGCGACGAGCCGGCCGGCATCCAGTAGTCAAGGATGAAACCGCCCTCGTCCATGCCGGGCAGCAGGTCGGTACCCAGGGCGCGGTAACAGAAGAAGGATGCGACGATCAACGCCAGGGATAATCCGCCGACCAGCCAGGAGTGCTGAAGCGCGCCGCGCAGGGCTGAGGCATAGACGCGGATCGGTCCGGCGAGAAACCGGGAAGTTTCCGCGTGGGCCGCGTCCGGCGCCGCCCCATGTCCGCTCTGGGCTTCGATGCGGTGGCGATCCGGACCCCGGAGTGCGCCGCGCCGGCGGATCAGATAATGGCTGAGAGTCGGCGTCCAGGTCAGCGCCAGCACGAGTGAGGTCAGCAGCGCCACCCCCACCGTAACCGCCAGGGACCGGAAAAACACTCCGGTGACCCCGGTGATCGAAATCAGCGGCAGGAAGACCACGATCGGAGTGAACGTCGATCCGAGCAGGGGCACCCTGATTTCACGCAGGGCGCTGCTGATGGACTCGGCCCGTGTCTGCCCGGAGTCGCGGTGTGTGATGATGTTTTCCACGACGACGATGGCGTCGTCAATGACGAGGCCGACGGCCGCGGCCAATCCGCCGAGCGTCATCAGGTTGAAGCTTTCGCCCAACAGGCGCAGCGCCACAAAGGTGATGGCGATAGTGGCCGGAATCACCAGGCCGGCCACCAGCGAGGTGCCCCAGTCGCGCAGGAAGAGGACCAGAATCAGCGAGGCCAGCACCAGTCCGATCAGGATGGCATCGCGCACGCTGTCGATCGAATCATTTACGATTTCGGATTGATCGTAGAAAGGCCTCAGCTCGACCCCGTGCGGAAGGGTCTGCCGGATACGTTCGATCTCCCGGTGCACGGCATTGGCCACCATCACGGTGTTGCCGATCGGCTGCCGGTACACGCTCATCAGAACGGCCGGCTTCGCATTTGCCGTCACGGTCGTGTACACCGGCTTGAATGACGGTCTCACGGCGGCGATGTCCCCGATGCGAACCGGCACCCCGGCGGGAGTAGTCTTGATGACAATGTCGGCAATCTCCTGGGGATCATGGGCCTGGCCGCTTACCAGACCGAGAACCAATTGATGGTTGCGTTCCATCATCCCCGGCGAGTCCACCATATTGGTGGCCCGCAGGGTGTCGAGCAGTGCGGGGACCGTGACCGATGTCCGCAGCAGTTTGGCGGGATCGGGAATAATTTCGAATTCGGGCTGCTGCCCCCCCTGCACGACCACCATCGACACGCCGCTCAACCGGTTCAGCCGGGGCCGCAGTTCGTAGGTCGCGAGCTCCCAGATTTTCGTTTGCGGGACGGTATCGGAGGTGAGGCTGTACCCCATAATCGGAAACGCCGCAAAGGTCAGCCGGTTGGAGGTGATTTTGGCGGTCTGCGGCAATGACGACCGGATTTCGGCGAGAGCCGCATTCACCAGGTTGAGCGTCTGAAACATGTCCACTTGCCAGGAGAAAAACAGGCTGACCTCGGCAGTTCCCCGGCTGGTGATCGACCGGACGGCTTCGAGCCCCTGAACGGTGTTGACCGCCTCTTCGATCGGGCGGGTCACCGTCACCAGCATCTGGTCGATCGGCGCCACACCATTGTCCACACCGATAACCACGCGGGGGAAATCAGTCGAAGGGAATACCGCCACCGGGATGGTGAACGCCAGATAAACGCCGACGCCGACACAGGTCAGGATCAGGAAAATAATCGGCTTGGAGTGACGCGCGGTCCAGTGTTCGGGGGCCGCACCCGCTGCAGCTCGCGATCGGGATTCAGGAGTTTCCATCATGCTTGTCGGTCTCTTGATTGGACTTTTTTTCCGGCTGATCGCCGGGATTCTCAACATGTACCTTGGTATTGTTCTCCAGGCCGAGCCCGCCCTCGACGATGACCTGCTCTCCCGGCTCGAGGCCCTTCAGCACCTGGACTCTGTCGCCTTCTCGAATTCCGGTTTCGATCTCACGCGGATGCGCCACCGAGTCGGCATCCACTATCAGAACCATACCGGCCCCCTCTTCCGATGGCAGGATCGCCGTGAAAGGGATAACGATCGCATCGGGAACCGTTTCGGCCAGAATCGCCACTTCAACGGAAACCCCCGGCCTGAGGCGCTCCCCGGGATTCACCGCCTCGATCCAGACTTCGGCGGTCGTGCTGTTCGGATCCAGCGCCGGGCTGACGACCGTGACTTTCCCCTGAACGGCCCCGAATGAGTCCGGTGAGGTGATCGTCGCAGGGTCACCCGCCTTCAGGAAACGAAGCTGCCCGGATGGGACATTCGCCCGGGCAATTACCCGCGAGAGGTTCATCACCGTGAGCAGCGGCACGCCCGGGCTCGCCATTTCCCCGGCATACATGGGCCGTTCGGTAACGACACCGTCGAGGGGACTGAGGATCCTGGAGTATTCCAGCTGCACCTGGGCCCCCTGGCGCCGTCCCCGGGTGGCATCCAGTTGCGCTTGCGCCTGCTTGACCTCCGTATCCTTCCCGATCCGCTCGAGGGAATCGAGATGCTTCAGGGCGTTCTGGTGCTGGCTTTGCGCCTGGATGAAGGCGACATGCGCTTCATCTACCTGCCGGCGCGGCAGAGCACCCTGTTCCAGGAGCAGCTTCCGGCTCTCATACACCTTCTCCGCGGCATCGAGCGCCGCCCGGGTGGACTGGACTTCGGACTGCGCCCTGGCGATCTCCTCGGGCAGAGACGCAGCCGTGGTGCTGCGATAGCTGGCTTCCGCCTGATCGACGGCGCCCTGGGCTTCGAGTGCTGCCGCGGCCAGATCGCTATTTTCGAGTTGGGCGAGCAACTGCCCCTTGCGGACATGATCGCCCCGATTCACAAAAAATTCCCGGACCGGCGCGCTGATTTTCGCCGTTACAATCGCCTGGTCCACCGGGTGCAGGATGCCCCGAGCGCGGATGATCCGTTGAATCACCGCGCGCTTGACGGTTGCCGTCTGAACCGGGGCAACCGTTTCGGTGGCCGCGGGTTCGGGCTGGGAGCAGGCGGCGGCAAGCAGCAGGAAGCAGACGGCAACGGTGATGCTGATGTTCGGCAGTTCAGGATAGTTCCGCATAGGTCACATGGTTCCTGTAAGGGTCTGGAGAGTGGCGAGCGCCAGGCGATAGCGCCACAGGCCGTCATCATAGGCATTGCGGGCCCCGGTCAGCGTCGCCTGGGCATCCACGACTTCAAGCACGGACACCTCGCCGGCCTCGTACCGCAGGCTCGTGAGGCGCAGACTTTCAGTGGCGCCCTCCAGGGAACGATGCAGCGAATCGAGTTGAGACAGCATGGACTCGGCATCGAGGTAGAGAGAATGGAGATGAGAGATCAGCTGTTTGCGGGAGAAGTCCAGATCCAGTTGCGCCTGCTTGCGGCGCATGTCGGCCTGGCGCACCTTGCTCCTGGTCGTCCACCAGTCCCATATGGGAATGCTCAAGGTAGCCTGCGCCGCCGATCCGAGATTCCTCGTACCGTCCGAATTGACCGCAAACTGATTGGCATTAATGCCGTAGAAATAGTCGAAGCTGAGCGAGGGGAAATATGCCGAGCGGGCGATCTCAACTCCGAAGGCTCCCTGACGGACGCTTTCCTCCGCAGCTCGAAGTTCCGGGCTTTTTCCCATAGCCAGGGTTTCAAGGTCGCCATAGGGCGGCAAGGGATTGATGGCGTTCAGGTCGTCCACCAGGCTGAAATCAAGCCGATAGTCGGGAAAGATCAGCACGGAGAGTCCGATGCGAGCCTTTTCGGATTGATACCGCGCGTCCTGCACTTCCCGCTCCCGCTGCTGCTGCACCAGTTGCGCCTTCAGGACATCGGCGTGGGCGACCTCTCCCCCCTGCTCCAGCTTGCGGGTGATCTCGAGGAAGCGTACGGCCTCGACGAGGCCGTACCCGGCGTTGGCAAGGCGCCGCCGTGCGGCGACGGCCTCGTAATAGCTTTGCACCACCGTAGCCACGAGGCCGCGCTCAACGATATCCCTTCTCGCACTGAAGAGCGCCTGGGCCGCCGTGGCGCGCCGGAATTCGCCAAGCCGCTCCGGCGAAAACAGCTCCTGGTGCACCTGAGCCTGACTGGTGTATACATGCACGCCGTCATCGGCGATAAAAACCCCAGACGAAGTGCCGTTCCCCTGAGTGTACCGGTATTGGTTGAAGGAGCTCAGCGAGGGGAGCAGCGCGCTTCGGGCTTGGGTGCGATCCTCACGCGCCAGTTCGACGTCGAGGGCCGCGGATTGAAGCGGTTCGCTGTTTACCCTCGCACGCTCCAGGGCAGCCTTCAAATCGATCGTGATCGCATCCTGCGGCGCCGGTTCCGGCAGACCCAGGGCGTAAACCGGCAGCATGGAAAGACACGATACGGCTGCAGCTGCGATAAGCAGTCGTCGAGCACATGCGCGCACCATAACCCTCCTTGGAGAGATGGGATCAGGATGGACACCCCGCAGGGGAGTACGGCTTTGACAAGTCCTGCTGCCTTTCACCCCCGTGCAGGGCAGAGTTTTTTCAAACGGGACGCCACACTTCATGCCGCTATTTCCCGCTCATTCCATATACAAGCACTTTGAAGGAGCCCGGCACCGCCGCGGGACGCCCCCGGCCAGGCGGGGTACCGGCGGGCGGAGTTGCCGGCGCCGCCTGATAATCGACGGCGGCCAGGTAAATCTTGTGCGTTTTGGGATCCAGCGTCATGGTACGCGAACCGCGCGCCGTGTCAAGGGTTTGAACCACGGCGAGCTTATCGGGGGCTTCTTCCCTGGCGATGGTGACATTGCCGGCGCCGCCATTTGAGGAGAAGGCCAGCCTGGTGCCCGGATCATACCGGGTGGCATCCACTCCGGCGCCAATCGGAACGGTACCAACCACCTTCCCGGAGATGCTGTCCATCATGACCATCAGGTTGTCGCACCCGACGAAGAGCCTGCGATTCTGAAGGTCGATCGCCAGGCCTGACCCTCCTTCACCGGGGGCAGTCGGCCACTGAGCCACAATCTCATGGGTCTTGATATCGATGGCAATTACCATGTTTTTGCTGTCAATGTTGTTGTATACGCGCCCGGCTTTGGTGTCGACCACGGCAAACTCCGGAGTGCCCGGCAGCGTGATGGTGGCGACCACTTTGCCGGTCTCGGCTTCAAAAACGGTTGCCGAGGGCGCATTCCGGTCCCGGTTGAACGTGTAGACTTCCCTGGCGCCCGGGACATACAGGATGCCGTCCGGATTCGGGCCAGTGTCCACCTTGGACCTGGTCTGGAGCGTCTTGAGATCGACGATGCTGGCCTTGCTCTCCCTCCCATTGCTGGAAAACCCGAGGCCCAACTCGGGGGCAATCGCGAAACCGTGAACTCCGGGAGTGTCCGCGATTTCACCGATCACCTCGTCCTTGTCAATGTCGATCACGACAACTTTGGTGCCATGAGTAACATAAACTCGGCGCCCGACCTCATCGGTCGCCGCATAATCCCATCCGCCTTCGGCGCCGATGGGGATGGTCTTCAAAAGACGGTACGGGCCGGCCGCCGGCGACCCGTTCTGCCCGGCCGAAATTCCGATCAGGGCTGCCAAAAAGGCGGTGACGAACAACCAGGTTACTTTCCGCATGCCAAGCCTCCGTGACTGGAGGAGCGTGTATCCCCGTTCCTCGTTATTTGATCTCCCGACAAACCGTGACGCAGGGATGCAATCGCCTGCTGATAGAGTGAATCCGACAGGATTGAATCTCCACATTCAACATACGCCTCAGCCGTCGGTTGGTTTCACTCCGAAATCTTCTTTTCCCGCCGGGCCAAAGCCGCGTGAACGCAGGCACATTCGCTGCCACGGCGGCGAGGGTACCGGAGGGAACATGAGAGGTTGATGAGTATTCAGGGAATCGAGCCGGCTGATGAGTCCCTGTGGGGAACGGCAAGGCCGGAGGCGCGCGAGAATCCAATATGATACACTCCTGCGGTCATGACAGAAATCATCCGGCCAGACTCCGCGCCCCCTTCCCGGATTCTGATTGTCAGAGTCGGGGCCCTCGGGGACACATTGATGGCAACACCCCTGATTCGCCTCCTGCAGCAGCGGCATCCGGGAGCCGAGGTCGATTTTCTCTGTTCGGAACTGGCGGCGCCGTTGCTGGAGTTGAATCCTCACCTGAAAAATCTCTTCCGGCTCCGGGGCCGGAACTTACCTCTGGCCTTATCCCTGGAAAAACTCCGCCTCATACGTCGATTCCGTTCCAGGGATTACGACCTGGGAATTCTTCTCGAGAGCGCGCCGCGCTATAGAACCCTGCTCGAACATGCACGGATCCGCCGCATCAGGAGTTTCCGGGAGTTTCCGTTCAACCCAAAGGAACACGCCATCATCAACAATCTGAACTGTCGCCGGAATTCCCGATCCCCATAATGCCCGCCTGGACATGGATCTGCCTCTGGCTCCGGGCGATGAGGCGGCCGCGGACGAGATTTTGCGAGACCTGCCGCCGCCGCGCGTCGGGATTCATGTCGGCTGGGGACCGCAAGGTCGGAAGAGACGGCAGGCGCGACGGCTGCGGGGATGGAATCGCGACAATTTCGTCCAGTTGATCCGCCGGCTGACGGAACGGGAGGAGATCAGCGTGGTTTTGACCGGTTCCGCGGAGGACGCCCGGGATGCGGAACTGGTCTGCGGCCGGATCTCTACGGGGCGGGTCACATCCATCGCCGGCCTGACCAGAGTCAGAGAATTGGCGGCGGTCATCAAGAAGCTGGACCTGCTCATTTCAGTCGATTCCGGCCCCTGCCACATGGCGGCCGCCATCGGGACGCCGCTCATCGTGCTGTGGGGGCCCGGCCGGCTGGAGCAGACCCGGCCGCTTTCGAGCACCACGCCTATCCGCATCATCCGGCATGAGATTCCCTGTGCTCCGTGCCAGAGCACTCCGATGCAGAAATCGTGCCGGAATAACCTCTGCATGGAAGCCATCTCCCCGGAAGAGGTTTACAGCGCAGCCCGGAGCCTGATCCCAACCCGTTAATCCCAATACCGTTCACTAAAGGCAGACGCGCTGCTTGCCGGCACAAAAAGCGTGCCACGGATTGCACGGATTGCACAGATTGCCCCCAAAAGCCGATCCATGGAGATAAGTCTCAGTAGAATCCGTGGCCTGATTTTTTTAAATCGCGCTTAAGTGAACATCATTGCCGTTAGCCCGCATGATTCATGAACGCCTTCCGCAAACGAGTGAACAGCAGTATGCGGCACCGGAATTCGCTCATAACTGAAGGCCTTTGAGACACGGATTAGATCCGTGTTCATCCGCGTTCTTCCGTGTCCTGAGATGTCTTGCGATTCCGTGGCGACCGGCGGCGGAGCAACCGGCGCCCCGGACCCAGCGCGAGCAGCAGAATTGCAGCCACCAGCACGATGGTTGCCATCGGCACCAGCACCGCCAGGATGGAGAGAATCATAGAACCAGCCCCCTCCGCTGTCGATACCAAGGGGTTGGCTGCGCCACCGGTGGTGGCGCCTGAGGTCAGTCTGGTCATGCTGGTGATCACCTGGATGGTCCCGGCAACGCCCCCGCCGGCAATAATGGCAAAAGCCCAGCGCAGGAACGGGCTCATCCCGGTTACGGCCGAAGCCGTGACCAGGATACCGGCGATCACGGCGGCCGGAGAGGCGACGATATCCAGGAGATGATCCAGCCACGGAATGTAATAGCCGGCGATTTCCAGGACCGTGGCTATGGCAAAGGCCACCAGGGCGGGAACCGATGCAATCCACTCAAACCCGGGTGCGAGGGTCAGGTACCCGGAGAGAGAGGCGATGCTCATCACCAGGAGCGGCACAAAAATCCTGAACCCGCAGGCGGCACTGAGGCCGATGCCCACAAAAATGCTGAGCAGAGTTTCAGGGAGCATTTTTTTACTTTATCCCGACCGGCGGATAAATTCCACATGATTGCCCTTGAATCTTTGGATGCCGGGCCGGCGACGCCCAAATCAGGGCGCAGAAAAAGCTGATGACTTTAGGTCCGAGCTATTGTCTAGTAGAACTTGGCCCAATCGGATTGGAGCGCGGGCATGGCCGGCAACGGCATGAAACGCAGGCCGCGGGGCCGCACGGGCCGGAGCCGGAAACCGGGCGGATGGAATCGGCATGGACGTAATAAAGGAAACGTCAGGAATGAATTCTGCCCGGGGAAACCGGGCGGATCCCTGGCTTTATGCCGGAGCGATCATCGCGTTGCTGGCGTTCATTATCTACCTGCTGCTGCCCACTCGCGAGTTTTACTGGGACGGCGTCGGGTTTGCACTGGCGATCGAAGCGCCAAACGCGACCGCCGCGGATCTGTTCCACCCGAATCACCTGGCCTACACCTGGCTGGGCTATATTGCCTGGAAAGCGGCAACGGCCGCCGGCATTGAGGCCCGGGCCCTTTTCCTGCTCCAGGGATTCAATGCGCTATTTGCGGCTCTGAGTGTATACCTGATCTGGCGGATCCTCCTGATCGTGACGGCCTCGACTCGCCGCAGCGCGTGGGGCGCGGTCCTGTTTGCCTTTTCCGCAACCTGGTGGAAATTCTCCACCGATGCCGGCGCCTACATCCTTTCGGTGTTATGCCTGCTGGTTTGTTATCGCTGGTTGCTGTCGGCCGGCCGCCGCAGGCCTTTCCTGGTGGGGATGGCTCACGGAGCGGCCATGCTGGTCCATCAACTGGCGCTGTTTTTCTTTCCAGTGGCGGTGATGGCCCTCCTCAGCCGTCGTGATGGTCCCAAGGAGGGGCGGTGGTACAGGGTCCGACTCCTGATTGAATATGGCATCAGCGCGATCGCGGTAACCGCGGGAGGGTATCTCAGTGCTTTCCGCAGCATTCAACCGGCGGGGGGTATTCAGGATTTCTGGAACTGGATCACCCTGCACTCACCGGATGCAGCCTTCTCTTTCGACCCGCTGCGCAGTGCCCAGTTGACGCTGCGCGGCAGTGTCCGGCTGATCCTGGGCGGCAAGCTGACCCAGATGCAGCCGGACATCATCACGGGTGCGGGAGTGCTCGCGCTGGGAACCGTCCTGGTGTTGCTCGGGCTGTACGCGGTGCGGTCGCTGCGCCACGGCGGAGGCACCTGGATGGCGGTGCCCGGCAAGGGATGCGAAAGGTGGCTCGCCGGCAATCGCATGGCGGTGGCGTGGGTGCTTTCCTACATGGCATTTCTCTGGTTCTGGTTGCCGCAGAATACCTTCTACCGGCTATTTTATTTTCCGGCCCTCGTGATTCTGCTGGCCACGGCGCCGATCTGGCGCCCCGGGCGCATCCGTTTCCTGGCGCTCGTTTCTGTAGCGATCTGCGCCTGGAACTTCATAGCATATATTTATCCGCTTTCCCGGCCGGAAACCAACGATGTGCTATCATTCGCGCTGCGCCAGCGGGATGATTGGCCCCGGGGGTCGACGGTACTCTACCGCGTGTACCACACCGACCTGTGGACCATCCGTTATTTCAATCCACAGGCAACCTGGATTTTCCTGCCGCAAATCACCATGGCGGAGGCCGATCGCCAGGAACGGGAAGCTGCGGGGAAGGGCCAAGCCTTGTGGATTGAGGGGACGGCCTACGATGCTCTGGCAGACACGCCTGACGGACGAGCCTGGCTGGACCACCACATCGATCGTCCGCATTCTCAGCTCCACATCACCCGCGCCCACGCCATCCGCTTCTACCGCATTAGGTCGGATCCAATGCCGTTAACTTAACAAGAAAAGCCTCCCGTCGGCGTCTTTGAGCAGTTCCGGTTGTGGTGGTTGGGCAATCCCGGATTTGGATTTCGGCTTTCTTCCCTCTCGAATCTCCCCTGTAACCCTCCCCGAAATTCCTGCGCATTTTTGACCGGAAATCAGTAGACAAATTCGCTCCTCCACTACCGGCAGGGTGACCTGCCCATGGAGGAAACGATGGACGAAGAGAGAAAGTACTCAGATCCGCTGGCGCTCTCCGAAGTGCCGCAGTCTGTCGATCAGGAGGACCCGGCCGTGTTGCAGGACGGCATGGTTCTGTCAGCACAGGGAGAGGGACTGCAGACTGAGCCCGAGGGTGCAGACGGCGTTACTGATTCCGCGCTTTCGGGTGAAGAAGTGGGGGAACCGGAGATAGAACCGCGGCTGCCGCTTCGATCCGGAGCAGGCAGAGGGCGGCGGCTGGTGCGCAAAGAGGATCAGCCTCGAGTGGTACTGACCGGCGCCCAGCGGTTGCTGCTGCTGGACACGTGGCGGCGGAGCCAGCTGCCGGCGGGGGACTTCGCGGCGCTGGTCGGCATGAGCAAGCACTCGCTGTACGTCTGGAAGAAGCGATTCGACCAAGAGGGGCCGGCGGGCCTGGCGGATCAGCCCCGGGGATCAAGGAACGGGAGCCGGCTGCCGGAGGTGACGCGGCGATCGATCCTGATGCTGAAGGAGGACAAGCCGGAATGGGGGTGCCAGCGAATCAGCGACGTGCTGGCGCGGGGGCCGGGACTTGGGGCGAGCGCCGGGGCGGTGGCGCGGGTGCTGCACGAGGCGGGCTACGAGCTGGAAGAGATGCCGACGCAGGCGCATCCGGATCATGTGCGGCGTTTGAGCGGGCGCGGCCGAACGAGTTGTGGCAGACGGACCTGTTCACGTTCGTGCTGAAGCGGCAGAACCGGCGAGTGCACCTGGTGGGGTTCATGGACGACCACAGCCGTTTCATGGTCGGGTATGGGCTGCATGCGACGGCGTCGTCGGCGCTGGTGATCGAAGTGATGCGCGCGGCGATCGCCAATTATCAGGCGCGCCGGAGGAGATATTGACGGATAATGGGAGCCAGTACGTGACCTGGCGGGGCAAGAGCGCTTTGCGCGCGAGTGCGAGACGCGAGGGATACGGCAGATCGTGGCGGCGCCGCGGCGGCCGCAGACGCTGGGAAAAATCGAGAGATTCTGGGGCACGCTCTGGCGGGAGTGCGTCGGCACGGCGGTGTTTCTGGATCTGGAAGATGCCCGGCGGCGGATTGGGCATTTCATCGATCATTACAACTTTCAACGGCCACATCAGGGGATCGAAGGCCTGGTGCCGGCAGACCGGTTTTTCCGGGCGGCGCCGGAAGTGCTGGAGGTGCTGAAGGCGCGGGTGGCGGCCAATGCCCTGACGCTGGCGACCAACGGGATCCCGAGGGAGCCGTTCTATCTGACCGGGCAAGTGGCGGGGCAGACGTTCAGCGTGCACGCGGAAGGCGAGCGGGTGATCCTGACGCGTCAGGAGGGGGAACGGCGGGAGATCGAGCTGGTGCCGCCAGCGGAGAAACGCGCCGTAGCGACCCCGGCGGATCCGGTGTGCCCGCAGGGGATTTTGACGGGTGAAGAGGGGAACGAAACTCCCCCGGCTCCCGGGGTTTCCGCACTGGATGGCCTGACAGGAGGGCGCCATGACTGAAGCCACGGTGACAAAACACCGAAGCCGCTCGGCGGCAGGGCCGCGGATCGCAGGGGGGAGCGCCGGAGCCCGGCAATGGGCGGCAATGATTCTGCAGGTGCTGGCCGGGGAATGGACACCCGGGGACGGGGCGCAGTCGCTCGGAGTGTCCTTGCCGCGCTATTACGCTGTGGAATCGCGGGCCATGGGCGGACTGGTGCAGGCGTGTGAACCGCGGAACGGCAAACGCAGGCGGCTGCCGGAAAAGGAAGTGTCGGAACTGAGAAAACAGGTGGTGCT
The DNA here is from genome assembly GCA_963824985.1 of Terriglobia bacterium. Classification (GTDB taxonomy): domain Bacteria; phylum Acidobacteriota; class UBA6911; order UBA6911; family UBA6911; genus JAFNAG01. The sequence goes on along the minus strand of CAWGRQ010000033.1, from coordinate 161,610 downwards.
GCTGGAGCGGGAATGTGCGCGCAAACAGGCGCTGTTGCGGGTGTCGCAGCGGACGGCGGGGATACAGGCGCCGGCGCCCAAGAGCAAAGGCAAACGGCGTCGGCGACCCTCGGTGCGGGCGCTGAAGATGGTCGCCGTGCTGCGCGAGCCGGGCGTGGCAGGGCACGTGGAAGAAGGGGTTGTGTCCTGAAAGAAGGAAAGAAAAAGAGGAAACGCCGGTGACCGCCGGGCGGAGAAATTGGGCACGAAGCGCCGGGCGGCACCGGCCCTACACCTGAGGGAACCGCCATGAGGGGAAGGCATCCAATGGGACCACGGCTGGTAGACGAAGCAGAAGGATCGGATCAGGCATGCCGGCGGCTGAAGGTGATGCTGGAGACGATCACGGGGCAGAAGCGGATAGCCGAGGCCTGCGAGGAGCTGGGGATCGGAGCGGCGCAGTTTCACAAGCTGCGCAACAAGATGATGCAGGGGGCGCTCATGAGCCTGGAACCGGCGGCGCCGGGGCGGCCGCGGGTCGGGATCGAGGCAGCGGACGAACGGATTGCCGCGATGCAGGAGGAGAACCGGCAACTGCGCATCGAACTACGGGCCGCGCAGATCCGGGAAGAGATCGCGCTGCTGATGCCTCACCTGGTAAAGGTGCCGGAGGGGCGCGAAAAAAAAACGAAGCGGAAAGCGCGATCCGGCGGCGGGAGCGTCGGCACGCGGGCCAAATCCGGAGAATCAGCGAGTTGAGAGCGCTGGAACATGAAAACAGGAGGGTCCGGGGGTTCCGGGCGCAGCAGGCGCGCCGGGACCTGGAACGAACCGTGCGCATCGAAGTGGTGGCCTTCAGTCGCTGGACGCATCCGAAGCCGATGACGTTGTGCCAGGCGGCGGGATGCGTCGGTCTGTGCGCCCGGACGGTCTCGACCTGGCAGCAGGGCTGGGAGCGGAACCGGTTGCATGTGGAACCACGGGGGCGGCCTGCGGAAAGAACCGACCGGGAAACGCGCGACTGCGTCGTCGCGCTGTTTCAACTCATGGGCCCGGGCGTGGGGTTGGCGGTGCTGCAGGAGTTCTTCCCGGGGGTTGCGCGCCGCGAGCTGGAAGACCTGCAGCATCGGTACCGGGAGGCGCACTTGAAAAAGAACCGCGTGCTGGTTCATGTGCTTCGCTGGCAACGGGTCGGGGCCGTTTGGGCGATGGACTATACGGACCCTCCCTGGCCGGTGGACGGCATCTACCGGTCGATTCTGGTGGTGCGGGATCTCGGGAGCGGGACGCAGCTGCTGGCGCTGCCGGTAGAGGCGGCAACCGCGGAAACGACCATTGCCGCGTTGCAGTCGCTTTTCCGCGAGCACGGTGTGCCGCTGGTTTTGAAGTCCGATAACGGCGGCGCGTTCACCGCCGATGAAGTCGAACGTTTTTTGGCCGCAAGGGGCGTGCATCATCTGCTGTCGCCGCCGCGGCTTCCGTCCTATAATGGGGCATGCGAAGCGGGGATCGGATCCCTGAAGGTCCGGGCGCATCACGAGTCGGCGCGCAATGACCGCGCCGGGGAGTGGACCTGCGATGATGTCGAAGCCGCACGCCTCATGGCCAACGAGACCTCCCGGCCCGGAGGCTTTCACGCACCGACGCCGAAGGAACGGTGGCACATCCGGCTGTTGCTTTCCCCGGGCGAAAGGGAGAGGTTTCGAGATTCGGTGGACTCATTGCGCGCGGATGCGCGTAAGGAGATTGGTTGTCTGCCCGGCATCGATCCCGGGCCTGTCATGCGGGCAGCGGTCGATCGCCGGGCCATTACCCGTGCGCTCGTGGCGCACGACATTCTCAGACTCAGAAGGAGGCGAATTAGTCTCCCGATTTCCATCGCAAAATCGGCAAGAATTTCGTAGAGGGCACAGGTGAATGTTGGCGAGAATACAGCTAAAATACAAATATAATGATGGCATTCACGGCTATGGTTCAGAGTTGACCACCCCTTCCTACGAGGTCGGCGGATCTGGTGACTGGGATCTTGAATATACGCCTGACGCACTAGAGGCGTCTGGGTATTATATGTATTATGCCGTGCGTAATGCCGACGGCGGTACGTGGCACGATATTACTCCGTATATTGTTGAGCTATGGCCTTCCCAACCCACCTTGCGCTCCTACATGTCGCGATCCGCCACGTGGCACACGCGCCGGTCTGACGGGGATTCTACCCCAGAACGGCACCATGTTCAACAACCGGATAGGAATGGATCTTTCAATGAAACGCCAAGCGTGTAAAATCGGCTGGCTTTGTATTATTGCCGTTTTTGCCTTTCCTTCGACGGGGCGCTGTCTGGGCGGAAAGCCAGTTGCCAAAGTATGCGTTGTCGCCGTGCACGACTCATCTTTGTTTACCGTTTGTCATCCCTCGATTCTTCAATCCCTGACTGACGGAGGATGGAAGAACCTTCTGCCATGGAACTCAACATGGTATGGCACAACAAGGGATAGTTCAAGGAACAGATTTTACTTTCCAAGATACGATATCGAAGTTCATTGGGATGGAAGGTTGACTGTTTGGCTTCACAATTTTCCACCTATATCCATAGGAGGGCTATCCCCTGTATATCTCCATGATCCCCTGGTTCTGGAGCGGAATAAGCCCGATTGGAATGAGCTTTCGGGATTGGTTTCCGGCGTCTGTCCATCCGGCTGGCTGGACCCCGGAATGGCAGCGGAAATCGAGGCTGAATTCAAAAAGAGCAAAGACTACGCACTCGTCGATTCCGCAGAAAAGGCAGACCTGGTTTTTCTAGCGGAGGGCCAGTATCTCTCTTATTGGCAGGATATCGGGCAGATCCGGATTAATTGTACCCTGGCTGATTATTCCGTTGGCTTTGGAAGGCATTTTTGTGAAGCCGCCATGGCGATTGTAATCCCGTCGGAGATCTACATCCGGAATCCGGCCGATGGTGAAGCGCTGTTGTCTGCGAGGCAATGGGAAGGAATATCTTTCTATAAACCGATCGATCCGAGCCTAGGGGTGAGCAGAAAGTATGGGAGAGATACTCACGATTTCGATCGCCCCGCATCGTTCAAAGATCTCGTGAAGGACTTTCTTAAAAAAAAGAAATGGCCCGATTTGATTCCGCCCATACATGCCGCCTCGGCCGACGCGCCGGCTAGGATTACCGGAAGGAATGCTGTAACAGCGGGAGAAGAAGGGCGTATCGTGCCGCCCGTGGAAATCCCCAAAGTCGCTGTCGCAGACCAAGTCATCAGAGTGGATACAACGATGGTCATAGTGCCTGTGTTTGCGACCGACGGCTCAGGCCGGCGAGTTCCCGGCCTGTCAGTTGAAAACTTTCACCTGTACGAAGATGGAGTAGAACAGGAAATAGATAGGTTTGTGTCCGAATCGGCGCCGATACAGACAGCTTTAGTCATGGATATCTCGCAGAGCACGGGAACGCTACGCGAAGGTATCAAATCTGCGGGGCTGGCATTCGCGTCGGGATTGCGCCCTGAAGACAGGACGATGGTGATATCATTGACCAACAGGATTTTTGTCGAATCCGAGTTTACCGGCGATCAGGAACGGCTGCGGCGCGCGATTGTCCAATCTCGTACGCGGGGTGGTACACCTTATGCGGGAAAAGACGTATCCCGCATGCTTTCGGACAGAACAAGAGTATTAGGGACGCGTCTATACGACGCGGTCGATCTTGCGGTTACGGAACGGTTCGATAAGCTTTCGGGCCGGAAGGCCATTGCGCTTTTCAGCGATGGTGTGGATACGGGCAGTCGGCTGGCCAGTTACGAAAGCACACTTGCAAGGATGGAAGAGTCGGATGTTGTGGTATACGCCGTCCATTATGATACGCCCGCATTATTGGAGATAGTTGAAAATCCCACAGCCAGGAAGGGATTGGTTGCGGCTCATGCGCGTGGTACTGAGTACCTGCAGCAGCTGGCGGCCAGGAGCGGAGGGCGCTTCATCGAGGTGTCGGCCGGCCAGGATGAGCGGGAACTCTTCTCGCAGATTGCTGAAGAGACAAGCCATCAATATACCCTGTGCTACTACCCTAAGGCTCCATCCAAGGACACGTCATTTCGCCGCATACAAGTCACGGTCGACAGGCCCGGGGTCAGGATACGCGCACGATCGGGTTACCGCCCGTCTGCAAAATCCTCCTCAGCCAAATGATGGCATGCTCACGTAAAATTTCCGCTCAAATCGGCTGTTAGATAGTTCATGCTCGGAAATAGGGGAAATAGTGGACGCAACCCTATTATCCGGTTGAATGTGCCGGATCGGGGACGGACCACGGGAAAGCTATCACACCTAACCAGATGAGCATTCTGGAGGGCCTGAAGACAGGGCTTGTGCTCGATTTGGCCCCGTTTTTTGCGTCTGACCGCCCCTGGGCCGCATAGTTCATGAGCGTCTTTCGCAGCCGAAGGGATGCCGGCATGCAGTGCGGGAATTTGCTGTTCGCTGAAGGTATTGGGAACTCTGAAGCGTACGGGCAGGGCTTTGCGCGGCGCCGGGTCCTCCAGGCACCAACAATCTCGCACACGGACACGGATCCGATCGTGCACATCCGCGTTATTCCCTGTCCTGAGAAGTCTTGCGATCCTCCTTTCATGAAAAAAGCAGGCCGGGCCTCGAACCTTCCCGGCCGGCGCCCGTATTCCTTACCAGACATTCTCCGGCTGCAGGCTGGTAGGAGGACACATGCGGAATCTGGCTCAGGACTTGCGGTTTGCGGTCAGGTTGCTGATGCGCAAGCCGGGATTTGCAGGACTGGCCGTGCTGGTGCTGGCCCTGGGAATCGGCGCCAATACGGCGATTTTCATTTTGATCAACAACCTGATCCTGCGGCCGCCGGCTTTTGAAAACCCGGAGCGCCTGGTAGGGTGTTTCAGCAGAAACACCGAATTGCCGGATTCATACCGGCAATTTTCCTATCCCAACTATGCGGATATCCGGGATAAGAACACCGTATTCACGGATCTGATGGCCCATTCCATCGCCATGGTAGGGATCAGGGATGGGGACACGACGCGTCGCGTCTTTGCCGAGAATCGTGTCGGCCAATTATTTTAAGACTCTCGGAGTCAGCCTGTGGCAGGGGCGGACTTTTGCGCCGGAGGAGGAAGTGCCGGGCGCTTCACTGCCGGTCGTTATCGTGAGTTATCAATACTGGAGGCAAGCGGGCGAGGATCCGGGCATGATCGGGAAAAGCCTCTGGATCAACGGGCGGGCTCATGCCATCGTGGGCATCGCCCGCGAAGGCTTTACCGGAAGAACCATGGTAGCTTCTTCCGGGATCTGGCTGCCGCTGGGGATGTATGAATCCACGGTGAATGATTTCGTGGATAGCAAGCGGCCGCTGGCGGATCGCGACAATCACTGCCTGTTTCTGGTCGGGAGGCTTAAACCGGGGCTTGTCTCCGCCGGGGCTGACAGCCAGCTGGCGGTGCTCGCCGCACAACTCGAAAAGGCCTATCCGCGGGAAAACGAACACCAGACGATTCTCACCCATGGTCTCAGCCGTTTCTCCCTCAGCACCCAGCCAAGTGACGAATCGGAATTGACGGGGCTGTCGATTCTGCTTGCGGCGATGGCCGGGCTGGTTCTGTTGATCGCCTGTTTCAACCTGGCCAACATGATGCTGGCGCGCGGGACGGCCCGGCGGAAGGAATTTGCTATCCGGCTGGCATTGGGCAGCGGGCGGCGACGGATCCTGAGTCAGTTGCTGGTCGAGGGTTTTCTGCTTTCTGTACTTGGGGCGGCCCTCGGATTTTTGTTCGCCAGCTGGGGCCTGCAGCTCCTGATCCGTTCCCTGAATGCAATCTCGCCGATCGTCGTCAGCCTCCATTTTGCGCCTGACGCCCGCGTCTTTGGCGCCATGCTCGGATTCTGTCTCTTCAGCACGATCCTCTTCAGTATCGGCCCCGCCCTGAAAGCGGCGCGCCCGGATCTGGTGCCGGCACTTAAGGAATGTGCCGGTGAAAATGCCTCGTCCAGACGGGGTCAGCGGATATTTGCGGGGCGCAATCTGCTGGTCGTGGGACAGCTGGCCTTGTCACTGGCCCTGTTGGCAGCGGCCGGGCTGTTTGTGCGCGGCGCTCTGAATGCCGGGAACATCAAACCCGGGTACAGCTTTGATCAGGGGATTCTGGTGGAACTCGATGCCGGGCTCGCCGGGTATGACGAAGCGCAGGGCCGAGCCGTTTACCGGCACATTCAGGAGACGTTGTCGGCGCTGCCGGGGGTGGACGCCTCCAGTGTCGCGGCGACTGTTCCGTTTGGAATGGTCAGCCTGGGACGCAGCGTGCTGCGGGCGGAAGATGCTTCGGGGGATCGCGGGGTCGCACGCAGCCAGAGCCAGGCGGTCGGCGCCCGTTTCAACAGTGTGGGAGCCGATTATTTCCGGGCCCTGGATGTGGGTATGCTGCGGGGCCGGGCATTCACCCCGGCGGAAGAAATCTCTTCGGTTGGGGCGCCGGTTGCGATTGTCGATGCCTCGCTGGCCGCCCGCCTCTGGCCGGGTGCTGACCCCTTGGGGAAGCGCATCGTATTCCGCGATGCGGCAAATCCCAAAACATTTCCGGAACTCGAAGTGGTGGGTGTCGTGCCCACGCTGCTCGACTCCCTCCTTGAAGAGAAGCAAAACCCCCATGTCTACGTCCCGTTCGGGCAGGTGTATCAATCGAACATCCGCTTTCACGTCCGGGCGGCGGCATCCGGCCGGGCCGGGGAAGCCGCATTGATGCAGGAGATGCGGCGTGCCATTCGTTCGGTCGATGGGCGCCTGCCGGTGCTGAGTTTGAAGAGCATGCGGGCACAGCTGGACGACAGCATGGATCTATGGCTGTTTCGCACCGGCGGGCAGATGTTTTCCGTCCTGGGCGGCCTGGCTTTGTTTCTGGCGGTGGTCGGAGTGTACGGCCTGAAGGCGTACACGGTGGCCCAGCAGACGCGCGCGATCGGCATCCGCATGGCCATCGGGGCTACCGTCGGTGACATACTGCGGATGTTCCTGGGGCAGGGGTTCCGGCTGACATTGCTGGGTGCGGGAATTGGGTTGGGTCTGGCGCTCTTGATCGGGCGTCTCTTGAGTAACCTGCTGTATGAGGTCAGCCCGATGGACCCGGTGGTTTTTGTCGGGGCCCCTCTGCTTTTGGCCGCCGCGTCGTTGCTGGCTTCCTATCTCCCGGCACGCCGGGCGGCAAAGGTCGATCCGCTGATTGCGCTGCGCTACGAATAGGAGCCACGAGGAGCCGTATGGACGTTCCGCAATTATTCATCGAGGACACTGTAGAGATGTGTGACGGCCACTCGGATTACGGCTACTCGATTTTGTTTTGCGATTGCGGCGGCGAGCGGATGGAGATCTACCGGACCCGCTATGAAACCAATCGATTGAGTGAGCGGACCGAGGGCATTCTCTCCTTCGCCCAGGAACGAAGCGGGCCGGAATGGAGGGTCGCCATCGATCTTGTGGGCGGGGGAAAGGAGATGCTCCGGTCTGCGGACGGGAAGCACTGGAGGTAGCGGGGACCGCACGCGGACGTTGCGGCCCCGCAACATAGAGGACCGCCTATTTGGCTGCCGCCGGCTCCTTGGCGACAATCACGGCCGTCTTGATAAAGTCGAGTTTCGGGAAGCTCTTCGCCAGGTATGCGTTCCCTTCCATCTGAACGCGCTGCTGGGACGGCCCGTTCCCATCCGGCGCCCCTTCACCATAGCCGGAATAGAGTGAATCCACGACCTTCATCCCTTCAATCACCTTGCCGAACGGGGAGAAGCCATCTTTGTCCAGCGCCGAATTGCGGTCTTCATAGTTGATGAACAGCTGCGTGGTGCGGGTATTCGGGCCGCCCATGGCGTAGGTGACAAATCCACGCTTGTTGGATTGCTTGACCGGATCGTCTTTTATCCGTGCCTGGCTCCAGACCGCATTGAGTTTGGGATCGCCGCTGATCCCGAATTGCGCCATGAAACCCGACAGCACCCGGAAGAAGCGGCAGTCATTATAGTAGCCGTTCTTGACCAGATTGTAGAAGCGGTCGGCGCCCTGCGGCGCCCAGGCACGGGTCACTTCAATCACAAACGTACCTTTGGACGTCTCAAATGCGGCGCGGAAGACGTCCGGCGCTGTTTCCGTCATGGTTGCGGGATTCATGAGTTTCTCCTTGGTTGCACTTGCACCGGCCTGGTTCGCTGCCAGACCAATGGTGATGACACAGAACAATGACAAGACTGCCATAAAGGCTCCGGTTGCCCAACGCATCGATCGATCTCCTTTTCGTTCAAGGGTTTTTCGTTCACGGAACCCGTTGCCGGCGTGATGCCGGCTTCCGAATTCCGCACGCAGTATAGCAGAAACTACGCCCTCTTCACCCACCGATTCCGCGCCCCGTTGAGGGCCGAATTCCGGACTCCTGATCAGGCGCCGGTTTCGGTGATACCGACGATCAAATATCGCTGAAGGCGATCCGTTCCAGGCCCGAGGCGGCAAATGCCTCCTCGATTCGCGGATCTGTAAGAGCCGCAAACTCCTCTGTCATGGCGATAGGCGGGCATGGTGCGATCGATCTCGGGGCAGCGGCGGGTCGCGGGGTGGAAAAATATCTCCGTAACCCCGCTCGGGAGACGGGACAGAAATCGCAGCACCAGGTCAGCCGTCAGTTCTCCTGTGTCGGACATGCCGAAAACATAATCGTTGCAGCGGACTCCCGCCCGGCGCAGGCGCCATTTCATGATCGCGGTCAGCGGGTAGAGGGCTGCCCAGGCGGCCAGCCGGGGCAGTGGTGACTTTCCCCGATGCCCGCCATGATGCCAGCGCCGGCTCAACGGGGAGCCGCACGGCAGACAATCCATAGTCGCGTCCGACCTCCAGGATCAGGTTCAGGATGCGCGGATGCAGATGGAGGTGGTTGTGGCTGTCGACGTGATCAAGGGGGAGCCCGGTATTCCGGTAGGCCTCAAACTGGGCGCGGATCTCAGCTTTCAGCTGTTCGCGGATGCCGGGCCAGAGAGCATACTTGAAACCGGTTTTCGCCGGATGATCCGAAAACATCCCCCGGGCATCGGCAAGATCGGGTATCGTGCCGGGCGGGAGGATGGCGCGGCCTTCGACCAGGACCAGATGCAATCCCACGTGAAGAGATGGGAGCCTTCGCGCGCGCTCCACGGCGTCCGATGCCGCTCCCGCGCCGACCATGAGGCTGGCCGTGGTCAGGATCCCACGGCGATGACTTTCGCAGATTGCCTCATTGACGGGGAGCGCAAGCCCGAAATCGTCGCCGTTGATGATCACCCGTTTCATTGACTCTCCTCACGCAGCTGGAGAACATGGTATCTTTTTCAGGTGAAGTCTTATCACGCGGCGCTGCTTTGGCACAAGCGACGCATCAGAGTCGCGCGAGAAAAGAAGCGCGCCGTCATGCGGGACCGCGGCTGATTGCGGGCGGGGGGAGTAGGTGCCTCGGGACACATGGATCAAATCCAATATCGCTGCTGGATGGGGCCTGGCGGCCGTGCTGGCCCTGCCCCTTCTGATCGCGTCACAAAAACCTCAGCAGGAAACCAAACCACAATACAACGTTCGGGTCAATCTCGTGTCTTTGGATGTCGAAGTTCTGGACGCCCTGGGAAACCCGGTGCTGGGGCTCACACAGAAGGACTTCCAGGTAAAGGAAAACGGGAAGCCGGTGGAGATTTCCCATTTTTTATGGCAGAGCGACCGGCCGGTCAGCCTGGCGTTCGTGCTCGATACCAGCGCCATCTCAAGTGACAAGCTCGTTACCGCCAAGTGGTTTATCATCGACCTCGCCCACGTGCTTGGGAGATCCGATGAACTTTGCCTCTACTCGTTTGACGCCCGCGATGCCTACCTCGAGCAGGACCTGACTTCGAGCCGTGGGAACCTGGTGGGAGCCCTGGAAAACATCGGGGTTCCCTCCGCCGGTTCAGGCGGAATCATGACGGAGCTGTTCGGCCCCGCGCCCCGAACCGGACTCGGCATCGACCTGGCGCTGCGCAAGCTCCGCTCAGCCCGCTACCCGAAGCGGGCTCTGCTGTTGGTTTCCAACCGTTTTCGCGGCCTGGGCCCGGCCACGGTCGAGCACGTTCAGAAATCAGGCTGCACCCTGCTGACTCTGGGGTTTGACAACGAGGCCGCCCTCTGGATCACGCTTGGCGGGGACCAGGTCAGCAAGAACCAGTTGATAAAGGATTCCGGGGGACGCCGGTTTTCCGCCGAGACCCCGGATATGAGCGGAGTGTGCCGCCAGATCGCGTATGCGCTGAAAAACTACTACGTTCTCGGATACATGACCGATACGGGGACGGAGGTCAAAAACCCGCAGAAGATTGAAGTAAGTGTGCCCGGCAAGAATTACACGCTTCATTACCGCCGCACCTTTGTGCCGCAGTGAAATCGAATGTGTCGAGCCCAAAAGCGGACATTCCAAATTTCCTCTTTGTCCCGAGTCCGGCTTCTGTAGCGAAACTTTGTAACTCACCGCCCTCGACTTGGACTTCGACCTGGACGTTGACCTGGAGATGAAGGGCAATCTGGTAATTGTTCTGTATGGGCAACTGTTTAGCCGATGCTGAACAGCAGAACGCAAAGACGCAAAGAGATTCCTTTCGGTTCGCGGGCGTGGGCGGCCTTCGGCCGCATCCTTGGGCGAGCCGCGCGAGAAAGCGCAATCCTCCTGAGTAGCCGCTGCCCGCGCTTTCTCCCGCGGCTCGCCCAAGGATGCGCCAGCGCGAAGCGCTGCGCCCACGCCGGTTGCTCAGTGTCGGTCTTTGCGGCCTTGCGCCTTTGCGTCTTTGCGTTTTGCTTCTTCATCCATTGATTTGGCTAAACAATTACCTGTATGGAATGTTTACCTGGAACAAGACCGACCACGTCCACGACCAGGTCCAGGTCCAGGTTGCTCATTCGGTTATTCGATGTCTCCTGCGAGTTTCGCGAAAGAAACAAGTCCGGATACTGGCAACGTGAGAATTCGGAATGTCCCCTTTTTGGCTGAAGCGCACGGCACCAACCTTGGAGCTTTTTATGTTATCCTACGGCCTCGGAAACCGATGAGAATAGCGAACGGAGGAGCGCTCATGAATCATAATCGAAAGGTCGCCATTGTAGGACTCGGTTACGTCGGTCTGCCCATTGCCGTAGCCTTCGGGAAGCGCGAGCCCGTCATTGCTTTCGACATCAACACATCGCGCGTCGAGGAATTAAAGTCGGGGCACGATCGCAACAACGACATCTCCCGATCGGGCTTTGAGGGGAGCATGGCGGAGTACACGACGGATCCGGCTCGATTGCGCGATGCCGACTTCATTATTGTCGCCGTCCCCACCCCGGTAGATGAAGCCAAGCGGCCGGATCTGACCCCACTCGTGCGCTCGTCAGAGACCGTGGGCCGGAACCTCCGCCCGAACTCCATCATCGTCTATGAATCCACCGTCTACCCGGGGGCAACCGAGGAAGTCTGCGTTCCGATTCTGGAGCGGGAGTCGGGATTCAAGTGCGGCCGCGAGTTCAAGGTCGGGTACTCGCCGGAGCGGATCAATCCCGGAGATCACGACCACACCTTCACCAAGATCCTCAAGGTGGTATCCGGCCAGGATGCGGAGACGCTCGACATCGTGGCCGATGTCTACGCTTCCGTCATAACCGCCGGCGTGCACAAGGCCTCCAGCATTAAGGTCGCCGAAGCCGCCAAGGTGATCGAAAACACGCAGCGTGACCTGAACATTGCCCTCATCAACGAACTGGCCATCATATTTCACCGCATGGGTATCGATACCAACGACGTCCTGGCGGCAGCCGGGACCAAGTGGAATTTTCTCAAGTTTTCCCCCGGTCTCGTCGGCGGACATTGCATCGGAGTCGATCCGTACTACCTGACCCACAAGGCCGAGCAGCTCGGCTACATCCCCCAGGTCATTCTCTCCGGACGCCGCATCAACGACGGCATGGGGGTGTTCATCGCCAAGGAGGTCGTGAAGCGCACCTTGGCGGGCGGCCGGGTCGTGTTTGACGGTAAACGTCCGATGGCGACCATTCTCGGTTTCACCTTCAAGGAAAACGTCAGCGACCTGCGCAACACCAGGGTGATCGACATGGTCACGGCTCTGCGATCCTACAGCTTCGACGTGCAGGTCCATGATCCCCTGGCCGACTCCGAAGAGGCGGAACATGAATACGGCATCCGGTTGACCCCGTTTGAGGAACTGAAGCCGGCCAGTGCCGTAATCCTCGCCGTGGCCCACGACCAGTTCAAGATCGATTCATGGAAACTGGTAGCGGGATTGCTCAAAGGCGGAGAGGGGGTCGTGGCTGATGTCCGCAACCTACTGGCGCGCGACCGCATCCCGGAAGGAATCACTCTCTGGCGGCTTTAACCCGCATTATTCACGAAACAAGACATCGCAGGACGCGGATGAACACGGATGAACGCGGATTAGATCCGTGTGCAGGGCTTTTGCGGAGCCCGAAGGGCCCGGCGCAAAAGCCCTGCCCGTGTTCATCCGTGTCCCAGGAGTTTTCTGTTACGATCGAAATCCGGCGCCACCTGTTGATCTTCGCGTGTTTTACAAAAGACTTTCATGAACAATGCGGGTCAGGCGCCCCCGGTCTCTTCGGGTGGCCCGCCCTCATCCTGATCCGCGCCGCCGATATGATCGCGCAGCAATGTCCGCGCTGTTTCCAGCTGGGAATCCAGGACCTTGATCTGGATGGTGGCAAGGCCATCGACTGTGAACGGATAGATGTTGTGAGGAACTTGGGTCACCATGGCACACTCGATGCCCGACTCTTCCAGAAGGCCCCTGACGATGTTGGCTTCCGTCTCGCTCTGGGTAACCATCAGCTCGACAACCTCATCCTGATCCAGATGCTCATCGTTGGTCACAGAATCCTCCCTGATCATTCGGCGCGCCCGCAAATCAATTTTACAACGAATCCCCCCGGCTGTCCCCAACCAAAGCGGTAAAGGGGCGATAATCCGCAAAAGTCCTGCACACGGATCGGATCCGTGTGCATCAGTCCTCCGTTCGTCCGTGTCCTGAAAAGTCGTGCGATCATTGTTTCATGAATAAATCAGGCTAAAAGTGAGCGTGCATTGGGGTGGCCATTTCACTGTCATTGATATCCGGGCCTTAATCGGATAAAAATCTGTTGCGCAGTCAGATCATTTGGAACGGGAAGCGGCTCCAGGAACTGCAATCGAAATTGCGGGAAGGGCTCATGAACGAAACCGCGTTGACCAGATTTCTCCGTTACGCCAGGATCGACACTCAGTCTGCAGAGGATGTCCCGGACTATCCGAGCACCTCAAAGCAACTCAACCTGCTCGACCTTCTGGTGACGGAACTGGCCGGATTGGGAATGCAGGATGTCACAATCGATGAGTATGGCTATGTCATGGCCACTCTGCCCGGCAACCTGCCCGGCGATCATCCCGCGTTCGGACGGGTGCCCGTCATCGGCCTGATCGCCCATGTGGACACATCCCCGTCAGCCAGCGGCGAGAATGTCAAGCCACAGGTGATTACCTATCATGGGGGGGATATCACGCTTCCGGGTGATCCGAGCGCGGTCATCCGGATCTCGGAGAATCCGGAGCTGCAGAACAACCTCGGCAAGACCATCGTCACTTCCGACGGTACCACGCTCCTGGGGGCGGACGACAAGGCAGGCATCGCGATCATCATGACCGCCTTGCAAGCGCTCCGGGCACAGCCCGGACTGCTGCATGGTGACATTCGGGTCTGTTTCACTCCTGACGAGGAGATCGGCAAAGGGACGCTGCATTTCAACCTGGAGACGTTCGGCGCCCGGTTCGCCTACACCGTCGACGGCGACAATCCGGGAGAGCTGAACAAGGAGACTTTCAGCGCCAACCAGGCCGTAATCACGGTCCACGGGCGCAACATTCACCCCGGAACCGCGAAGGGAATCATGGTCAATTCTATCCGCGCCATGGGAGATATCATCACCATGCTGCCTAAGGATATCGCACCTGAAATGACCGAGGGTTACGAGCCGTTTATTCATCCCCATGGACTTGAAGGGGCCGAGGCCAGATCCACGCTCAAAATCCTGCTCCGGGATTTTCACACTCCCGGGCTCGAGGTCCTGAAAGACAAACTGGAAGCAATCGTGAGCGAGGTCCAGGCCCTGCACCCGCGGAGCAGGATCGAGCTGAAGGTCATCGAACAGTATCGGAACATGAAGGACTACATGGGGAGCGACTCCCGCGTCCTCGACTGCCTCTGGGAAGCAGCCCGACGCGCCGGCCTCGAGCCAAGATGGAAGCCCATCCGAGGCGGGACCGATGGGTCACGCCTCACCGAACGGGGTCTTCCGTGCCCGAATATTTTCACCGGCGGCAAGAATTTTCACGGGCCGACGGAATGGCTGTCGGTTTCCGGAATGGAGAAATCAATAGAGACTGTGGTTCATCTCATGCAAGTCTGGGTCGAACGATCGATCTGAGAGGTGCCTATGATCAGGAACAACCGAACCTTACCGCTGTTTGGTCTCCTCGCCTTTTTGCTGGCGGCTTCCGCGGCATCGGGCCAGGTGCCGGCAGCTCTCAATCCGGCGCAGACGATCGGGCTGGACCAGACGCTCCCCGTCGACCCTCAGATCACGGTGGGCCGATTCAGCAATGGGCTCCGCTATTACATCCGTGCCAACAAGATGCCCGAGAATCGCGCCGAGTTCCGTCTGGTGGTCAACGCGGGCTCGATCCTCGAAGATGAGGACCAGCTCGGCCTGGCTCATTTTGTCGAGCACATGGCCTTCAACGGCACCAAGCGGTTTGCCAAAGACGAGATCGTCAAATTCATGGAATCCATCGGTATGCGGTTCGGCCCGAGCCTGAATGCATTCACCAGCTTCGACGAGACGGTCTATATGCTCCAGGTTCCTACTGACAAGCCGGACATCATGAACAAGGCGTTCATGATCCTTGAAGACTGGGCCCACAACCTCACCTTCGATCCCAAGGAAATCGACAAGGAGCGCGGCGTCATCATTGAGGAATGGCGATTGGGGCGCGGAGCGGAGGCACGGATGTTGGACCAGCAGCTGCCGGTTCTGCTCCGCGCGTCACGCTATGCCGACCGGCTGCCCATCGGGAAGAAGGAAATCATCGAGAGTTTCAAGCATGATGCGTTGAAGAGATTCTACGCCGACTGGTACCGCCCGGATCTAATGGCTGTCGTTGCCGTGGGCGATTTCGACAAATCCGCGGTTGAGGCCCTCATCCGGGAGCATTTCGCATCTCTCCCGCCGGTCACTACACCCAGATTGCGCCCGACCTATGGCGTTCCCGACCACACGGAAACGTTATACACGATCGCCACGGACAAGGAAGCAACCATGACGAGCGTCGCGGTCTACAACAAACTGCCCTTGAGCGATCCGACTACCGTGGGCGCCTATCGTCAGCAGATCGTCGACCAGCTTTACACCGGCATGCTGAATCGCCGGTTTGCCGAACTGGCGCAGAAACCGGATCCGCCCTTTTTGGGAGCCGGTTCGGGGCTCGGGCTCTTCGTACGCTCGAAAGAGGTCTTCAACCTGAGCGCCATGGTCCGGGAAGGCGGCATACCGCGCGGGCTGGACGCCCTCTTTACGGAAGCCGCTCGAGTCTCGCGCTTCGGCTTTACGCCGACGGAACTGGAGCGGCAGAAACGGGATGTGCTGCGCGACTACGAACGCCTGTTTGCCGAAAAGGAAAATCGCCAGTCCGCCACGCTCGCCGCCGAGTACATCCGGAACTTTACGCAAACGGAACCGATCCCGGGAATTGCCTTCGAATATGAGCTCTTCAAGCGCTTCGTTCCCGAGATCACGCTGGATGAAATCAACGAGCTGGGCAAAGCATGGACGGGCGACCGGAACCGTGTCGTCGTGGTCAGTGCGCCGCAGAAAGAGGGGATCGCGGTACCCGACGAATCTCAGCTGGCGACCGTGATCAAGTCGGCTGGAGCAAGGGAGCTCACACCCTACGTTGATTCCGCGGGAGATCAGCCTCTGCTGGAAAAGATCCCGGCGCCCGGCACAATTCTGAAGGTCACCACGAAAGAAGCCTACGGCATTACCGAGTGGGAGCTCTCCAACGGGGTGAAAGTCGTCCTCAAACCGACGACCAACAAGCAGGACGAGATCGTCTTCCGGGCCACCAGCCCGGGCGGGACCTCACTCGCCAGCGACCAGGATTATGTTGCCGCGACGACGGCGAGCCAGGTGGT
This sequence comes from Terriglobia bacterium, assembly GCA_963824985.1. Classification (GTDB taxonomy): domain Bacteria; phylum Acidobacteriota; class UBA6911; order UBA6911; family UBA6911; genus JAFNAG01. The sequence continues at coordinate 145,352 of CAWGRQ010000033.1, read as the reverse complement.
AGCCTCCGGAGGGCTGGGCAAACTCAACACCATCGAGCTCCGCAAAATGCTCTCGGGAAAGGTCGCTTCGGTGCGGCCGGTGATCAGCGAGCTGGAGGAAGGATTATCCGGAAGCGCCTCGCCGAAGGACATGGAAACCATGTTTCAGCTCATCTACCTCACCTTCACTCAACCACGCGCCGATCCGGCCATTTTCGGCGTGCTCACGGGACAGATGAAGTCCATAATCTCCAACCAGATGGCTAGCCCGGACTGGGTCTTCAACAACACCCTTCAAACAACCCTGTACCAGAATCACCCGCGCGCGCGACCAATGACCCCCGAGATGGTAGACGAGATGAGCCTCGACAAATCGTTCGCCTTTTACCGGGAGCGGTTCTCCGATGCCTCCGATTTCACCTTTGTTTTTGTCGGGAGCTTTGATCCCGAAACCATGAAACCCATGGTGGAACAATATCTCGCCGCGCTTCCGTCCACACGCCGGAACGAAACCTGGAAGAATGTCGGACTCAAGCCGGCCACAGGTGTCATTCGGAGGAGCGTTGCCAAGGGGATTGAGCCACGGAGCCAGGCCGCAATTGTGTTCACGGGAGCCTTCCCTTACACCCAGGAGCAACGCATCGCCATCAGATCGCTCTCCCTGGCGCTGGATTCAAAACTCCGGGAGACCTTGCGCGAAGACCTGGGCGGCACTTACGGTGTCAACGTTGGATACGGGTATAGCAAGTTTCCAGAGGCCAGGTACACCTTCACCATCAATTTCGGCTGCAATCCCGAGCGGACAGAGGAGCTGCTCAAGGCCGTATTCCGCGAGATCGAAACCATCAAAAAGAACGGCCCTACCGAGAAGCAGGTTAACGACGCCCGTGAGGCACAAGTGCGGGAACTGGAAACAAGTATGAAGCAGAACAGCTACCTGTTGACCCAGATCTACCTCAAGTATCAGCAGAACGAGGACCTGAAGGACTTCTTCAATCTGCCCGGGTTCTACAAGAAGTTGACGGCGACCATGATCCGGGACGCCGCCCGCAACTTTCTCAACAGCAAAAACTATGTGGAGGTCACGCTGTATCCGGAAAAGCAGAAGAATATGGCGGAGGATATCCTGGCCTTCCTCTGGCAGCCGTTTTCACTATGGCAACCGGCGAGATGATCTGTTGTGGGACGGAAATATGAACCAGACCGCCGATGGATTGCCGCAGGACAAATCACTGCATCTTCTGATCACCGATTCCGGGCTGGGCGGCCTTTCCATCTGCGCCGGAATCGAAAGTAACTTCCGCAGTGCCGGCGCATCGGCGAGGCTGAGGCTTACCTATATCAATGCCTGGCCCGACTCGACGGGGGGCTACAACAGCATTCCGGACATGCAGTCGCGAGCTGAAGTTTTCGACCGGGCGCTGGCCCGGATGAATGAATTCAGACCCGATCGGATCGTAATCGCATGCAATACGCTTTCCGTGCTTTACCCGCTGACCGCACACGCGCGCTCCGCCGTCATCCCGGTGCTGGGCATTATTGATGCCGGTGTCGACCTCTTCCTGGAGGCGCTGCGGGCGGATCCGGCGGGATCGATCGTCATCTTCGGTACCCGAACCACGATCGAATCCCGGGTGCATCGAGACCGGTTGCAGCAGGCGGGGATCGCCGGGGAGCGGATTGTTACCCATCCCTGCCATGGCCTGGCAGCCGCGATCGAAATTGATCCCGACGGTCAGGCGGTCGCCGGCATGATCCAATCCTGCGTGGCGGAAGCATGCGCAGCGAACCCCGCCGGCCCCCTGCTTTTTGCCGGACTGGCTTGCACCCACTACACCTATGTAGCCGATCAAATATGCACCGTCCTGGAAAGGCAATCCGGCAAGCGGGTGGTGATCCTGGATCCCAATCGCCGCCTGGCGGACATCGTAATTCCGAGCGGCGGGGGCGGGAATATCCCTGCCGGGGCTCCCCAGACCAGCGTGGCGGTAATATCAGGAGTGGCGCTGGAGGAGACCAGGCGGCGCGCGGTGGCAACACGACTGGAACCGATTTCCGGCGTTACGGCACGCGCTCTTCTGTCGTATACTCATGCGCCTGATCTGTTTTAGCCGGCATCATTCATGAACGTCTATTGCAAACACATGAATAAGAGTACGTTGTTACGGGATTCGCTCATTATGGAGAGCTTTTGGGACACGGATCCGACCCGTGTTCATCCGCGTTTTTCCATGGCCTGCGATGTCTTGCGTCCGTTCTTCGTGAATGAAGCGGGGTCAGACGGCATCATTGGGGAGATACCATGCGAATTCTGCTTCTGACCGGCCCCGGAGGCGATGCCCAGGGTTGGGGGGATATGTCGGTAACCAGGAATGTCGGGGAGGCATGCGAAACCCTAGGGCATTCCGCGCGCATCGCGTACGTGGAAACGGAGGCCGAGTTTTTCCGCACCATTGACGCCGGCGGCTTCGATATCATGTGGAGTGCCCTGTACCACATCACCCCGAACGAGAAATTCATCGGCAGAAATGAAGATGGCTTGTGGGTGGCGGACGAGCTCGACCTCAGAGGGATTCCGTATATCGGGTCGAACAGCCGGACCATGAAAGACATGATCGACAAGTTCCGGACCCACTCCATTCTCGCCCGGAGCGGCGTGCCGGTTCCCGCGCACCGTCTCCTGCACAGCCACAATGACCTGTCGATGATTGCCTATCCCGCGTTCGTGAAGCCGGTCTGCGAATCGCGGTCCGTGGGAATTTCGGATGAAAGCGTCGTCTACACCGAAGATGAACTCAGGCGAAGAATCGGCTACATCGAGCATGAATTTGACGAGGCGGCGCTCGTCGAGGATTACCTGCCCGGCGATGAATACACGGTGCTGGTGCTTGGCAACGGCGGCAGCCGCGAATGCCTGCCGGGCCTGGTCACCGTCGAGCTGCAACACTATTCGCGACACAAGATTCTGCGCAGCGATCTGCGCGGCGTCGGGCTCACCCGCATCAGCCTGGAAAGCCGGCAGTCCGAGGAGGCACGCGATATCGCCGACCGGGCCGCCGAAGCCATGAACTGCCTGGATCACGTACGCATCGACATCAAGGCGGACGCGGATGGAAAGTTGCGGATTATTGAGGTCAATGGCATTCCCGGCCTCAAGCCTCACAAGAGCTGGGCGCCCCAGTTATACACGCTCTACCACGGTTCGCCGGAAGGTGAGACCGAAGACTACCGCAAACTGATCGGCGCGATTATCGACGCGTCCCGCAAACGATACCGGCTGTAAGGGGAGCGTGCCCTGCCCTTCCTTATTCATGAAAATAAGAGTCGCAAGGTATTCAAGGACACCGATCGGATATGTGTGCAGGGCTTTTGCGGGCCCGAAGAGCCCCGCGCCGGCCGCCATTTTCAGGTGCGGGATACCGGCGCATCCTGATCCGCGGTTTTTGTGAACCACTCGTCGATAATGCGGTAGGCCGCCGGGGAATAGGATTTCTTGTCTCCGCGGGTGACGCGCGTCAGAAAATCGCGCCACAATTCGGCGTGCTGCAGCGTGGTGATCCGGTTGCGGAACATCGCGGCCCCCTTCCGGGGTTCCGAATTCATCGTTTCGAGGATAGCCGTCACTTCGGCGACAAACCCGTTGATTCCGTAATATGCCAGGTAGGCGTTCCAGGCCCGGCCCGGTCCCGCGGGGGCAGGTAAAGGCCTGGAGATCCGTTCCAGCTTCTGCCTGAATTTTCTTTCTTCTCCGAGGGTCAGCAGGTTCAGGCCGGATTCGGAGATCCGGTACGGGTGCAAATCCATTCCTGCGATGGCATCGCCGCGCAGCTTGAGGCTGACACAGAACCCGACTTTCCTGTAATACAGGCTGGTGTGCTGGTAGAAGACAAAATTGCCCAGACTATAGGCAATCGGCCGTCCCCGATACCATTCGATTCCCTGCGGCACGTGCGGGTGATGCCCGATGACACAATCGGCGCCGGCATCGATCATGGCCCGGAAAGCCGCCACGACATAGGGCGGGGGATACGGGATATATTCGAGTCCACAGTGTCCGATCACCAGGACGCAGCCGCCCCTCCTTTTGCAGTTTCGGATCAACCCCACCGTCCTGGACGGATCCCATCCGCAGACGCCCGGGCCCCGGCGCGCGGTGGTCAAGTCCTCCCCTTCACTGACGTTGATTATGTGGATCAGGACCCCGTTGCGGGTGACAGTGAGCGGCGCATAGGCTCGTGTTTCCGTCAGGCCGGCGCCCACGGTCCTGATGCCGTGCCCGTGGAGCAGGTCCAGGCTTTCGCGCAACCCGGCGACTCCGTAATCCAGAACATGATTATTCGCCAGGCAGGCAACCTCGAAAGGGACTACGGTCAACCCGAGCACATGACCGGGCTCCCCTTTGAACACCGCGCCGCTCTTCCAGACCGGGTGCCGCGCGGAGGTCATTGCGCACTCGCAGTTTACAATCCGGAGATCCGCCCGGCGCAGCACCGGCAGCAGGTCGCCGTACACGGATTCCGGATCTCTGCGAATGACCGGGTCGAACGCGCGGATCGGTGCCCAATCGGATGCAATCAGGACGGTGGTTTCCCGGTTCTTTGATTTCATTATTTCAGGCAATAATGGACAAAGGCCTGCAGGAACGCCTGCCCGTCCCGCACCGCGGCATCGTGCCGCTGGATCTCGCCGGCCTTGGTTTCCTTGCCGACTTCGGGGTGAAACTGCACCCCGAACCACTCCCGCGATTTGTGCTGCATGATGTGGACGGGGCACTGATCCGATCCGGCGACAATCTCATAATGCAGGCGCAGAGCCTCGTTGTCGACCACTTCCTGCTTGTGATGGAACTGCACCCAGAGTTCCCTCCGACCCAGGAATCGCAGGGAGGAGCGCATGGGGAGATTCATGATGGAATGCTTATCCGGAGGCGCGATCATGTTACGCACGCGGAGGCCGCCGAATCCGGTCCTGGCCGGGTCGAACTCATCGCCAAGAGCCATCAGTTGATGGCCAAAGCAGATGCCGAGTACGGGACCCGGGAACGCGTGGATCAGCCGATACACCGGCGCCATGAGTTGATAGATGGCGCGATCAAACCCATCATCGGGAAGCGCAAGGTCGAATACGGATCCGGACAGAACCAGGCCGCGGCACGCGCCTATCTCCGCCGCGCGTGCCGGCAGCTGATCGTAGCGAATGAATTCGTAGTCCTTGCCGGGCGACCATCCGGCCAGGGCCTGGATAAAACCAGATCCGCGGCCGCTCCCGGGGGCCATGGGGTACTGATTAGTGTCGATAATGGCGAATTTCATTCAGGAATATTAGTGGTTCGCCGGTTCCGATTCCAGTTTTATCAGATGGCCGGCAATGCAAGCGGAATAAAGTCAAAACAATACTGATTCTCAATCAATCGGTGGAATCCGTGGCTGCTTTTGCAAAGGCTGCATGATTTCGGCTTTTCCGGACCGGGAAGGCCGATTGGGACTGCAATTGCGATTGCAATCCCGATGCCGATTCCGACCCCGAAGACTGTCGGCCTTTATCGCTATTTTCGGAGGAGGTGAAATAAATGCCCCGGGCGTGAAACTTCTAAGCCAGTTGCAGCCATGGTTGTCCGGAAGCCCGCACGGCCTCCGGCGGATCCTCAAAACTGCCCTGGAGGTGAAAGATCATGATGAGGCCTGAAGCCGAAGAATTCCGCCTCCCTTTTCCGACCAAATCACTGTTCATCAATGGCGAGGAAGTGGAGGAGTACATTATCCCCGAAGAGAAAAAGGACCTGGTGCTCAAAGCGCTTTATCTTTTTCAACCTGTCCCGTCGCTGGATGAAGAGCGGTATGACCTGCACTCGGGTAAGAGGTTCAGGGTGCGTGAGTTCCGTGTCACACGGGAGAGTGGGCACAATTATCTTGTCAGCCCCTATTATGAGGAAGGGGGCGGGACGGTCATCGACTGGGTGCCTCCGGAGGATGACGATTGGTAAAAGGTGGCCGCCGGGTATCGATTCCTAGTGAAGCAGGTCCGGGATTCGGAGCAGGCGCAGGTTCAGGGCCTGGGCATCTTCGGCCGGCAACAATTCGATGAGGCGTTCCCGCGTCAGTCCGAACTGATCGGCCGCCTCCTTGGCGGCGGCGCTGTTGTTGGTCAGGGCATTGAAGAAACGTTCCCGGCCCAATGGGTGTGTGGTCGGGTCCGTTCTTCGGGCGGCATGTTCCATCCAGGAAAAGACGATGGTAATGAAAATCTGCCCGAGGAACAGGTATTCGCGGAAGGGGCTGCTGGTCAGGATCGAAGAAGCGAAACTGTCGGCCTCTCTCTCCTGGTTCCGCGACACATCGAAGTTGAGCCGCTGGCCCAGCGTGTGACCGAGAGCCAGATGACCCGCTTCGTGGGCGATGACCGCCGCTTCCATGGCGGCGGACAGCGAGCGTGCCAGCCCGACAAAACGGTCATCCTCCAGAATCTCAGTGGGGACGACGCCCATCAGGGTATCTCCAAAAACCTCGGGATCGAGCTTGCCCCCGCCCTGCACCAGCGCATCTCCGATGGCGTGAAACGCCTTGATGAGGCTTGATTCACCCCCGAGGAACCGCAGATTCGATTGGGGACGGATATAAACGGCCAGCGCCGCCGCCGTTATCCGCAGCACCATGGCAAGACCGCCCAGAAAGGCGATGGCGGGAGGCTTCAGCTCTTCGCCATCCCCGACGGGAATTGGATAATCGGTGGCGAAGGCATTGACGGTCATATCCTCGGCCAGATACCTGAAACTGGTGCTCTCGATGCGCGCGTGGTACTGAGCGTTGCCGTGGATGAAGGGACTGGAGAGGGCAATTTCTTTCGACTGCACGATCTGATCGGGCAGAGGTATCAGCAGTCCGATCAATTCCATCGGATGGATTGGACCTTTAGAGACCGCCTGCGCACCCATGGCCGGCGTCCCGAGGGCTGGCGACTTGAATTGGGCGATTTGGGCGTCGATTGAGGCTCTGGTGGCATCCAATTGCGTCAGGAAGTCTTTGCGCGGGTTTTCCAGGTCCGAGCCGTACCGGTCCAGCACTGACCCGGTTCCCAGGGCCGTCCCACATTTCGAGCAGTACCGGGCGACTCCGGTGTTTTCGTTGCCGCATTGCCGACATTTCATCGCCATCCCTCCGGAAACAGGTCATGCAGTCCTTTCGCCTGTGCACCGGCACAGGCACGCTCTCAACTGCGGGTTCGTCTGCAGCCATTTTCATCCCCTCGCCGGCAATGAAGCAAGTCGAAACTGTTGAGGGGAACGCGGGCGCGTCTCCACGGGAAGCAGTTTGGCCCCATCGGCGGCCATCCGGGTTTGTCCGTGCCCTCAGAAATACGTCGCCGCAGCTCGCGCCCTCGCCTCCCGATTTCTACTTGAACATGGTTTTCATAAATGAAAATATTAAGGATTAGCTCGTCTGTCGGGCCCAAACCTTCATGGGGAATGGATGGTTATGGTTTTTCGCCTGTGCGCATTTGTCATTTTGGCCGCAATCACCGTTCTGGGGGGCGATTGGCCTCAGTTCCGAGGCCCCGGCCGGGACAATATCTCCACGGAAACCGGCCTGTACCGGACGTGGCCGGCAAAGGGTCCGAAGGTTCTTTGGAAAGTCTCTGTGTGCGAGGGGTATGCCGGTGCTGCGATCAAAAACGGCAGGCTCTATCTGAACGATTACAACGCCGAGAAGAAGGAACACTTGGTCCGCTGCATTTCGCTCGCCGACGGCAAGGACATCTGGCAGTGGAGCTATCCGGTTGAAATCCGTCCGAGCCATGGGATCACGCGCACCGTGCCGGCGGTGGGCCAGAACCTGGTGTTCTCGCTCGATCCCAAATGCCGATTCCACGCCCTCGATATCAAAACCGGCAAGCCGGTCTGGCAGAAAAACCTCGTCCAGGAATATAAGGCCACCATCCCGGGATGGTACGCGGGCCAGAACCCTCTTATCGAAGGGGATAAAGTCCTCCTGGCCACAGGGGGAGATGCGCTGGCAATCGCATTTGACCAGGCCACCGGAAAAGAGGTCTGGCGCACGCCCAATCCCGGCAAGGACGTGATGTCGCACGCCTCTCTGATGCCGGCGACCATTGGCGGAATCAAGCAATATCTCTACCTGACCATGAACAAGGTGGTCGGTATCGCCGCCGCCGACGGGCAGTTGCTTTGGAGCAGCCCCTTTGTGGCCAAGATGGCCGCGTGCCCTTCCCCGGTTTCAATCGGAGACGGGAGAGTGTTCGTCACCAGCGGATATGAAGCCGGGAGCGTGATGTACCGGGTGACCAAGGGGGCCGCCGGTTTTTCCGCGCAGAAGTTATTTGAATTGACGAGCCTGGAATTCAACTCCGAAGTGCACACCCCGATCCTGTATCAGAATCACCTGTTCGCGGTCAGCAGCAAGACCCGGGGACGATTCACATGCCTGGGGCTGGACGGCAAGATCGTGTGGCAAAGCCCGGTGGTATCCGGGGATGCGAACGCGAGCCGGACTTTTGACCTCGGAGCCTTCCTGCTTGCCGACGGCATGTTTTTCATCCTCGACGGCAAATCCGGCATGCTCAGGCTGCTGGATGCCAACACCAGGCAGTACAAGGAACTGGCCAGCGCTCAGATTCTGGAAGGCGAAGATGTCTGGGGTCCGATGGCCCTCTCCAACGGCCGGTTGATCATCCGCGATATGAGTCAGATGGTCTGTCTGCAGGTCGGGCCGCTTGGAAACTGAAAATGATCGCAGTCGCATCAAACCGCGAGGACTTCGAAGGCCTCGAGAAACTGACATCATCCCTTCGACGTCATTGCGGCGCAAAGGAGGACATATGGATATCAGTGACAAGGAAACGACGCAGGCTTCAGGGTGGGATCGCCTGCGCAAGTCGTGGTTTCCGGCGGCGGCGGTAATGGGAGCCTTCGCTGCCTTTGTCGCGGCCGCGTTCCGCATCCGTCCCACCCCCAATGCAACGGTGCCGCCGGCAACTCCGCCGGATGCGGCCGGTCATGCCACGCTCGCTATCTTGCCGGCTCCCAAGCTCGCGCGCCAGTATGCCATGACAGCTATTCTCGGCGGTGCCAAGTCCTCTCGCCCTTTCCGCCGATCTCTCGCGGGAGTCGCCGTCGGAGCCGATGATGCCATTTATGCGCTGGGGGATGACGAGGTCAGGATTTTCGCCGCCGACGCGAGATTTCTGCGGAGCTGGAAGGTTGCCGAGAGGGCCACATGTCTCGCCGTGGCCCCCGGCGGGCAGGTCTGCATCGGCGTTGCGGATCGGGTGGAAATATTCGATGCCGGGGGGAAGGCGGCCGGAGGATTTCCGGCAGGGGAAAAAGACCGGCCGGCCGAAATCACGGCGATCAGGATGCTGGGCCGGGAGATTCTCGTTGCCGATGCGGCCGCTCGCATCATCCGCCGCTACGATGGAAGCGGCAGGCAGCTCGGATTGATCGGGACGAAGAACAAGACCGGCAGCTTCATACTCCCGAACCGGAGTCTGGATATTGACGTGGACGCCAAGGGGGTAGTCCGGGCCACCGATACGGGCCGGCACCAGGTCACGGCCTGGGCCCTGGACGGATCCCCGCTGGGGAAGTTCGGGAAGTTCGGCATGGGCAACCCGGAAGATTTCGTCGGGTGCTGCAATCCGGTGAACCTGGCCACGACCCCGGACGGGAAGGTGGTCACGGGGGAAAAGATGATTGCGCGCGTCAAGGTGTATGAGCCCGACGGCAGGCTGCTCGCCCTCATCGGCCCCGAACACTTCGATCCCAACTGCATTCACATTCACCTGGCGGTGGACTCCAAGGGGCGCATCCTGGCTGCCGATCCCGTGCGCCGTGAAATCAAGGTGTTCTCGCTGGTGGCCGGGTCCGCCGAAACGACGGATGGCCATCATCCGCTAAAGGATGGTTTCCTTGTGGAGGGTAAACGCGCATGAGCGACCAAAGCACACGCCGCCAGTTCCTGGACCGCTCCTGCCGCATCATTGGGTTCACCGCGATCGGAGGCGCCGCCGGGCTTCTGGCGCGCCGGGCAGCGGGGAATGCGGTCTACCAGGTGGATCCATTCAAGTGCACCGCCTGCGACCTGTGCCGCACTTCCTGTGTCTTGAGCCTGTCGGCGGTGAAGGCGGTCAACGACTTCGAAAAGTGCGGCTACTGCATGCTCTGTCCGGCATACATGGACGTGAACAGCCGGCCGGACGAGAAAGGTATTCCCGCGGGCAAGGTCTGTCCTCAGGATGCCCTTAAGCGGCGCGTGGTCGGCAACGTGGATGAGGATGATCCCAACAACAACTACTATGAGTATGTCGTCGATGAAACCCTGTGCGACGGCTGCGGCAAATGTGTGAAGGCGTGCAAGCCGCCGGCCGGGAACGGGTCCCTGCGCCTCGAAATCCGATATGCCCGCTGTGTCGAGTGCAACGAATGCGCCATTCAGATTGCCTGTCCGGATCGCGCGATATTGCGCGTGCCGACGCCGGGCATGCCCCCCACGGAGAGTCCGGTTGAAGGCAAGAAATGCATAGTTCCCGATTCCTGCCCCACAGGACTCGACACGTCTGGCTGCTGATCCTGGTGATTGTGTCGCTGGCCACGGGTGTGCTCTTCGCCCAGTATCAGAAAAAGCCGCCTGATTTCGGCGGCTCCTACAGTTTTCCGACGCCCACGCATCCGGAACCTCGCGCCGCCTGGGTGCACGTTCTCGATCTCGTGATGCTGGCCCTGGGCCTGGGGCTGGCGGCCTGGCTGATTCTGAAGCGCCGGAGCCGCACGGGGGTGCTCCTGTTGAGCATCGGCAGCATCGCCTATTTCGGCTTTTACCGGCAGGGATGCATCTGTCCGATCGGCGCCATTCAGAATGTGACCCTGTCACTGGTCGATTCCCGCTACCTGGTTTCGTTCGGAGTGATCGCCTTCTTCTTCCTTCCGCTTGCGGCGGCGCTTCTGTTCGGGCGCATTTTCTGCGGCGGCGTCTGCCCGCTCGGAGCGATTCAGGATCTCGTGCTTTTGCGCCCGCTGAAGGTGCCCCAGCGGCTGAACCGGGTGCTGTCCTGGCTGCCCTACATCTATCTCGGCCTGGCCGTCCTGTTCGCCGGCTGGGGACTGTACTTGAAGTTCGGCTCGTGGCAGGTTCAGTGGGGGCGGCGATTTCTCATCTGCGAGTGGGACCCTTTCATCGGCCTGTTCCGTGTTTCCGGGCCGTTCCATATGCTGGCCATCGGCGCCGCCTTCATCCTCGCGGGAATGTTCATCGGGAGGCCATACTGCCGCTGGCTCTGTCCTTACGGCGGGCTGCTGTCGATCCTGTCTCGTGTATCCTGGAAAAACGTGAGCATCACGCCCGACAAGGAAGTGGACTGCGGCCTGTGCGCTGATGCCTGCCCTTATGGCGCCATCCGCAACCTCCGGGCCGACCGCGCATCGTGTCTGGCATGCGCGCGCTGCTACGAGTATTGTCCGCAGGAAAAAGAGCCCTGCGGCGGCGCCGGCCGGGAGGATGTCCTCGTTCAGGTGAAACCATGAAGAGCGGCCGCTGGAAATCGCGCGCGCGTTCCTGGACCGGAATCGTCGCACTTTCCATTGCCATGGCCGCCGGCCTCCTCCTGCTCGCCGTCTATGTTCACGCTCTCCGCGTCACGCCGGTGGAAAAGGCGCTGGTTGACGACCTGAAGCTGAAGGCCAAGACCGATATCGAGGTCCAGAAGATTCTCCAGCCGGAGCTGAACCGGCAGCACGAAGTCCTGGTGCTCCGGCGCAACGTTTACAGCTGGGGCGGCCCGATCCTCCTGATCGGCGCCGGGATCTTTCTGGTCTGGTTCAAGTGGTTCCGGCCGCAGCCAGGCGACTGGGAGGGAGTGCCGGCAAAGTGGCAGAGGTTATTTGAATCCAGATCCGACCATTCGGCACGCATCATCCCGCCCCCCGCGCCGCAGGGCGATGGTGCGCCTGCGGATGCGGAATCGCTCCTGATGCCGATCCTTCCCGCGATCCCGCCCGCCCCGGCGGCGCCTCTTGATCTGGGCCCGGTGGAGGAGATTCTGCGCAGCGAGGGGCGCAAACCGGAAGCCGTCATCCCCATACTCCAGGCCATCCAGGCCCGGTACCGGTACCTTCCGGAGGAAGTTCTGCACCGGATTTGTGAATCGAGCGAGATCACGCCGGCCCAGATCGCGGGCGTGGCATCTTTTTACAGCCAGTTCCGTCGGAGTCCCGTGGGGGATCACATCATCCGGGTTTGCGAAGGCACGGCCTGTCACGTCTCCGGCGCCGTCGAGGTCGGCAACTGAACTCCGCCGCTGCCTGGGGATGACGAGGTGATGCCGACACCGATGCGAGGCGGAGATTCACGATCGAGCGCGTTGCCTGCATCGGCTCCTGCAGTCTGGCGCCGGTGATGACCATCGACGAGAAGATCTACGGCAAGCTGAGCGCCCTTTCCGGCGAACAAGCTGCTGCGCAGGTTCATCGAATCGACGGAGGCAGAAAGGAACGGCCATGGGACGCATCAGGAAACGGGAATGGTAACGGCATTGGCAACGGCCGCCGGTCTCCGGTCGCCGCGGCGCGGCGTCCGGTCGAGATCCGGATCGGCCTCGGATCCTGCGGCATCGCCAGCGGCGCTTTGGAAGTGCAGTCGGCCCTTGAAGACGCGATCGCTTCTCTGGGGGGTGGCGCAACCGTCAAGACCGTCGGGTGCAGCGGCCTCTGCCATCGTGAGCCTCTAATCGAGGTCCTCGAGAACGGCCGGCGCTCCGTGTACGGCAACCTCGGACCGGATGATGTCCGCCAGGTAGTGCGCAAGCATGTCAAGCCCCGCGGCCTGATCCGCAAGGTCCGCGTGGAAATCCAGGAAGCCCGCGCACGGCTTCTCGATGATCGGGCCTGGTCTCCGATCGTCGGACCGGCAGATCGACACCTCCCCCTATATGAAAAAGCAGGTCCGCGTGGTGCTCGAAAACTGCGGCGAAATCGATCCGCGGTCGCTCGCGGACTACCGCAGCCGCGAAGGGATGAATGCGCTCGAGGAATGCCTGAAGCGGCTGTCGCCTGAGGAGGTGATTGAGAAGGTGCGCACCGCAGGCCTGCGGGGCCGCGGCGGGGCAGGATTTCCCACCGCGGTAAAATGGGACCTCACGCGGCGCGCCGCCGGTTCAACCAAATATGTGATCTGTAACGGTGATGAAGGGGATCCCGGGCGCCTTCATGGACCGGGCGGTCCTGGAAGCCGACCCTTTCCGGGTCATCGAAGGTCTGCTGATTGCGGCATACGCGGTTGGAGCCGGCGAAGGTTTTGTCTATGTCCGGCGCGAATACCCGATCGCGGTCCGGCACATCCGGGCGGCCATCACCGAGTGCGAGCGGGAGGGATTGCTGGGCGAGCATATTCTCGGCAGGCAGTTCAGCTTCAAGCTGCATGTCCGCGAGGGGGCCGGCGCGTTCGTATGCGGCGAGGAAACGGCGCTGATACAGTCGATCGAAGGAAAACGGGGAATGCCGCGCCTGCGCCCTCCCTACCCGGCGCAGTCAGGCCTTTGGGGACAGCCGACGCTCATCAACAACGTCGAGACCCTCGCCTGCCTGCCCTGGATCCTGCGCCGCGGCCCGGAGGCCTTCGCCGCCCTGGGGACCGAAGAATCCAAGGGGACCAAGGTGTTTTCCCTGGTCGGCAAAGTGAAGCGAGGCGGTCTGATCGAAGTGCCGATGGGAATCACGATCCGCGAGATCGTCGAGGAGATCGGCGGCGGCATCCGCGACGGCAGAAAGTTCAAGGCGGTGCTGGCCGGGGGCCCCTCGGGAGGGTGCATCCCGGAGCGTCTCGCCGATACCCGCATCGATTACGAGGATCTGGCCTCCACCGGCGCCATCATGGGTTCGGGTGGATTGGTCGTGCTTGACGATCGCGACTGCGCGGTTGAGATCGCCCGCTACTTCCTCCACTTCACCCAGAACGAGTCCTGCGGCAAATGCACCTTCTGCCGCGTCGGCACGAAGCGCATGCTGGAAATCCTGGAGCGCATCTGCGCCGGCAAGGGGAAGGAAGGGGACCTGCAGACGCTGGAAGCTCTCAGTGTTTATGTACAGAAGGGGAGTCTGTGCGGTCTGGGCCACACCGCGCCGAACCCGGTTTTGACCACGCTGCGCTACTTCCGGGATGAGTATGAAGCTCACATTCACGAACGGCGTTGCCCGGCCGCAGCCTGCAAGCCGCTGATCCATTACCGAATACTATCCAACTGCACCGGCTGCACTCTGTGCGCGCAGGCCTGTCCCGTCAACGCCATCACGGCCCGGCCCTATGTCCGGCACGAGGTCGTCGACGATCTGTGTACCCGCTGCGGGATGTGCGTGACCGCGTGCCCCGAAAACGCCGTCGAGGTCGTATGAACAAAAAATCCGCTCGCGTCGGTTCTGGAATCGGTTTTCCGAGCCCTCGTGTCGACTCTCACTGGATGCTGCGATGGTGCGCCTGACAATCAACGGCCGCGAGACCCATGCCGAGGAGGGGACCACCATCCTTGAGGCGGCGCGCCGGCTGGGGATCCGCATTCCGACCCTTTGTCATGTCGAGAATTTTCCGCCGGCCGCATCGTGCTTCATTTGCGCCGTTCAGATTGAAGGGAAAGTAAACCTGTCTCCTTCGTGCGCCATGCCGGTGGGAGAGGGCATGGTGGTGCACACAGACGCGGATGAAGTGCGCGCCGCCAGAAAGATGGCTCTCGAGCTTCTGCTTTCGGATCACGTCGGCGATTGCATCGGACCATGCAGGACCGGGTGTCCCGCGCGGCTCGACATCCCCGGCTTCCTGACTCAGATTTCCTCTGGAGACCAGGCGCGAGCGGCGGAAATCGCCGCCGATTTTCTTACGCTGCCCGGTGCCCTGGGGCGCATCTGCCCGCGTTTGTGCGAGCAGCGCTGCCACCATTGCGAGACCGGGGAGTCTCTTTCCGTCGGCCACCTTCACCGCTTTACGTCCGACCGCGACCTGGAGTCGGAGGCGCGCTACATTCCGCGCCGGGATCCGGCCAGCGGAAAGAGGGTTGCCGTGGTCGGGGCGGGGCCTGCGGGGCTGGCCGCCGCCTGCCACCTGTTGCGGCGCGGGCACGCCGTGGTTCTGTACGACGGGCACCCGCAGCCGGGGGGCATGCTCCGCTATGGCATCCCCGCATTCCGCCTGCCGCGGCACGAACTGGATAGAGAAATCGAAGTGGTTCGCATCCTCGGCGGCGAGTTCCGGATGGGCCGGCGACTGGGCGCGGACTTCCATCTCGACAGCCTGCGCCGCGACTTCGATGCGATCTTTCTCGCCATCGGCGCGCAGCGTTCGCAGGATCTCGGTTGCCCCGGTGAAGACCTGGCGCTTCCTGCGGTCGACTTCCTCGCGGATGTCGCCGGAAATGCTCCGCCTCCACTCAGAGGCAATGTGCTGGTCCTGGGGGGAGGCAACACCGCCCTGGACGTCGCCCGAACGGCGGTTCGCCTGGGGGCGCAACCGGTGACAATCCTGTATCGCCGCAGCCGGCGCGAGATGCCGTGCCTGATGTCCGAAGTGGAGGCCGCCGAAGCCGAAGGTGTCCGGATCGAGACGCTGGCGGCCCCGGTCCACCTGGAAAGAAACGGAGACGGCAGACTGATTCTTACATGCACGCGCATGGAGCTTGGCGCGCCAGATGAAAGCGGCCGAGCCCGTCCCGTGCCGGTCCCCGGTTCGGAGTTCACCCTGGAGGCGGCCTGCGTAATCACGGCGATCGGTCAGACCGTCGATGCCGGCTCGCTGGGCGCCGAAGACCTCCGCCTTTCGCGGCGTGGCATCGCCGTCAATCCCGCGACCCTGGCCACCAATCTCGAGGGTGTGTTTGCCGGCGGTGACGCAGTCACCGGTGCGGATCTCGCGGTTCGCGCGGTCGCTGCCGGAAAGCTCGCCGCCATATCGATTGACCAGTATCTAGGAGGGCGGCCGGTTCACGGCGCCCCGGAAATGGTCAGTGTCATGATGGGTAGGATGGACGAAGATGAACTGGCCGAGTTCCTGCGCGAGGTCGAACAGTCGCCGCGCGCCCCCATGCCCGAATTGCCGGTCGCGGAGCGATTGGGAAGTTTTGCTGAAGTCGAGCTCGGTTTCTCCGCCGAAGTGGCCCGGCGCGAAGCCGGCCGCTGCATGAATTGCGGGTGCTGGAAGGCAAGCACGTGCCAGCTGCGCCAGTATGCCACCGAATACGGGGCGGATCCGCTGCGTTTTGCCGGCGCGCGCCGGAAGTTCCGGCGAGACACCTCGCACCCAGAAATCGTTTACGAACCCGGCAAGTGCATCCTCTGCGGCGCGTGTGTGACCGCCGCCGCCGAAGCCGGCGACGGGCTCGGGCTTGCAATCGTCGGCCGAGGCTTCGAATCCGCGGTCGCCGTCCCGCTCCAGGGGACCATGATCGAGGCCCTGCCTACCGCCGCGCGCCGCGCCGCCGAAGTCTGTCCCACGGGCGCATTCGCACTGAAGGATTCCGGTCACGGCCCCTGCGCTCTCACCCGATAGGGGAGAACGGGCCGAGCAGCGCGGAGAACGGGTTCCGACCCCGACCCTGCGTCCGTCCCCGGTCTCCAGGAAACTGCTCCAAGGAGCGTCACCGTTTGCCATCGTCAGTTCCCGCCCCCCCCCACTCCTTTCAATGTGACAGCTTCGGATCCTCAGTCCCCGATTCGAAAAAAGTGAATGAGGTGCCTGTCACCGAATTTTGAAGATGCAGTGGTTGTCGACCTGATGGTGCGGCAGAGCCCATGAGGATCACGCTCAACCTTGCGGCAACGCTTTCCCGTTCCTGAAAAGGCCGCCTCTCCGTATAATGGCCCCACCACAAAGCATCTCACCAGTTATGCCGAACTGGAGGCCCCGTGCCTGACATCGGCCAGACCCTACAGTTCACCAATCTCAATCAATCAACTGGAGTTGAAGCCATGAAAACCACCTATGCGGTAATCCTCTGTGTCCTGCTTTTTCTGTTTTCTGCCTGTGCCCAAAAGGTCAATGATCCTGCCGACATACAAGCGATTAAGAATATGGTGGCGGAATTTGAAAAGCAAACCAATGCTCGCAGTCTCCCTGAATATACATCCATCTACTACACAGGCGATGCAGTCAGATTGCAGCCCAATGGTTCGCCGCTTGAAGGAATTGAAGCGATTCGCAAATACGCCCAAACAGACTTGGATCGGAACACTTCGATAAAAGAGACCGATTCGGTTGCAAGCGTGCTGTCGTCGGGTGACCTGGCGGTCGCAAGGGGGACATGGACTTGGACGGCTACTCCCACGGCCAGCGGACTAAGCGCCGTCAACGATCAAGGCAAATGGGTCGGCACATTTCGACGACAATCAGACGGAACATGGAAATGTGTTTATGACATGTGGAACAGCGATCAGCCTGTACCCGGAGCGACGCCGAACGGAATCGAAGAGGAAGCTCTGTACCAGTTGGAAAGAGACTGGGCCGCTGCCAATCTCAAGAAGGACACGGCTGTCGTGGACAAGTTCCTCGCCAACGATTTTGTGTCCAATTTCAACGGTCGAACACAAAACAAAAAGCATGTGCTGGATGAGATGAGATCCAATCCGGCAAAGATAGAATCTGGTGAAAATCACGAAATGAAAGCCATGGTGTTCGGCGACACGGCAGTCGTCCACGGGCTGTATGTCGAGAAAAGCACGACCAGCGGAAAGGACACGAGCCAACAGGTGCGGTGGACAGAGGTGTACGCCAAACGCGACGGGCGCTGGCAGTGCGTGACCCAGTATTTGACCAAGGTGCAATAGCTCCAGGCACGGCGATGAGGAGTCCATGGTCGGGAGGGCGGTGGATGCGAAGGCCCTTCCAGACCCTGTGATGCGTGAACGCTTCGCAGCAGGGCATTGCTATTGACCTTAGGGTTGAATCGGGCTTAGACTCGGATCATCTTCAAGTTCCTATTGCGCGGCAATGTTCCGGTAACGCCCGACGTTGTGCCGACCACCCAATTCGCACCTTTTTCAAACAGGAAGGAGGATGACAATCCAGTACATTCGTGCGAATAATGGGGATAATGGGGACGCAACCCCTTATCTTTTCGACAATACTTCTGTCTTTCCTTTCCTGGGCCGCCCAATGGGTCTGGCCTGCAGCCGGCGTCCCAGTCGGGCTTCCAGCCCCGACACAAATCTCTTGTCCCCTGCCGGACGGCCCGTTCGCGTGTGAAGCCGGATCGTCGCCAGCATCTCCTCGTCCTCCTTCTCGGCCAGCCATGCCGACCAGTCTTCCGTCCTTACCGGCACCAACCCATCGAGCGGGCTTAACAACGGATCCGGGCGCCGCCCGCAGTGTGCCGCCGCGCTGCTCCACGGATATTGCTCCGCCTTGCGCGCCATCCGCGCCCGCACCGGGTTCCGTTCCACATAGCGCACGGCCGCGATCAGATGCTCATTGTCGAGCGCGCATGAAAACGGACGCCCTTGCCATAATCGCCCCGTAAGCCCAAGCGCGAGGTTGATATGCTGCGTATAGCGCAGATCCAATGGCCGGAATACCGATCCGAACGTTCGGGCCCTCTCCGGTATGCACACCAGGTGAACGTGGTTGGTCATCAGGCAATAGGCCAGTATTCCCAACCCATGCTTGCTGGAATATTCCAGCAGAAGCTGCAGGTAGCGCTGCCGATCCGCCTCCTCAAAAAATATATCCTCCCGCCGGTTGCCCCTTTGCGTGACGTGATGAGCAATTCCAGGGATTACAGCTCTTGCGATTCTCGGCATCGGGCCATCCTACTCACAAGCCCCGGGCATGTCAATGTATAATGGGTTGCGTCCCCATTTTCCCCCATTTTCCCGAGGATGGCCAGCGACTGCCGAACAAGCGCAAGCTCTGGCAAACCTGCGGTATTGGCATTCGTCGCCACGAGTCGGCCGGCAAGGGCACCGAAGGGGCCTCACGCCAAGGAAACCGGCGGCTAAAGACGATCCTGATGATCGCACCCTCGATCCCTTTTTATGGTCTACCTATAAATCAAAAGCGGAACGGCACCGGTAAAGACGGTTCCTGTCCAGTCGTCACCTGGAATGTCGATGATCGTCATGCCATCAGACGCTAGCATCGTTTCCCCGCGGAAGCCCAGTGCATATCTGATTGTGTACCTGCCAGGAACATAGGTAAGGTGGTATATGACGGGAAAATGGGATTTCTTCGGAACCTGGCCATCGCTCTGACACCCTAGCGCTCCGGAATCGAGTACCACCTTCTGCCCCGGCTGAAGAATGTACCGAATCAGTATTGAAATGCCCGTTTGAATGCTGGAGCCGACGCGCCGTTCCTTGCCGTTCTCATCAAACACAATTGGGCGGTCATCCTGGCGCCAATGCTCGCTTCTAAGTTGGATCGGTTTGGTTCCTACGTTTCGCACATGGAATCGTTGGTCCAACTGGGTGCCAGGAACAAGGTTTTGCGGATACGGCGTCAATTCCAGCGCAGCCTGCAGGTTGTTTGTTGGTGGACCCCATACAAGTTCCTGTAAGACCCGCTGATCGCCATCCCCCAGCTTAAACGAAGCTGGGGCTGAAACTATTTCTCCTTCCCAAATGTCCGCGTTCGATTGTGCCGGAGGAACAAGCTCCTCAATTGCGTGATACCGAACGAGTGCCGAATATTCTCCAGGCATCAGTCCAGCTGTGAGCCATTGCCAGGTCCTGGCTGGATGAAGCAGGGACGAAATCTTGTTCCCGGGTGCGAGGGTTGCAATCTCGATATAGCGCAATTCCCCAAGCATCTGATCATTGATTATTTCCTCGGCCGCATGATTGACCTTCCGCCCAGACTCGTCGAGCAATTCAAAGGACACGAGGAGCGACACAAGTACATCGGTGGTTATCTTTCCATTCGCCGGGTTATAGGCAGAAGGATAGCGGGTTCGGAGCAACGAGATCGGGCTGCCACTCACGTTCTGCAGTTCGAAAGCGAAGGTGATGTCTTCGCTCCGATCGAAGGTCCGGAGAGTGCCGGCACCGCCGGGGGATTCATTGCGCGTGGAAGGCGAGGTGGGTATCAATCGGCAGCGCAATCCACCGGAAACAGGCCCCCAGATCTCATTATTTGCTATCTGCCCGATTTGTGCATCAGCACTCGAATCGATGGTATCAGATAGGCTGATTCCCAACACAAGAAGCGATCCTAGAAGATAGCTGCCCTTCATTTTCCACCTCGCTGCTGCCATTCCATGAACGTAAAGGTGTATGAATATCATACGTTCGTGAACAAAGAAGGTTGCGGAAAGATCTTTGTTGGCCGATGGCGGAACTTATTGGGAATGGTTGGTTTAGAGCGCCTCCGCTGACAAAATGTATGCGTCCGGTGAACACATGTCAGGGATTTTCGGGCGAAGTGTGATTTTCTCGAGGGCGGGGGATCAGGGAATCGATACCGCATGGGCAGCCTTCCACTTGTCAGGCAGCAGGTCGTCGAGGTTGTTCTGGGGATGTGGGCTGATGCGCTGGAACACGTCGCGCAGGTATTCGAACGGATCGACGCCGGGCCGTTTGCACGTCGTCGTAATGCTCGTGAGGACCGGGGCCGTCGGGCCGCCCTCGTCGCTGCCAAAGAAGGTCCAGTTTGTCTGCCGATCGCGATCCCGCGCAGACTGCGCTCGGCGCCGTTGTTGTCAATTTCCAGGTCGCCGTCGTCGCAGTACCGGACGAGCGCGTCCCAGTTCGATAACGTGTAGGAGATGGCCATACCCTCAGGGCTCTTCGGCAGCACCGCCGGCTGTTCCCGTTCCAGGCAGGTCTTGATGTCTATAAGGATCGGCACCGACCTGGCGTAGCGCAAGGCCTTGCGAGCCTCGCAATCCAGATTCATGTTCCGCGCTTCGCGCTCTACGTCATACAGTAGACGGATGTAGGCAAGAATCACCGTAGACCGCATGAGATCCGACGACTGTGCCTCAAAATGCTTCCTGCGGACATGTGCCCAACATGCTACCTCGGTGATCTTCCGACTGCGGTCCCGGTACAGTTCGTCGCATCCGGAAAATGGAAGAATTTGGAAGGAATTTGGACGCCTTTCCCCTGTCTCAAACTTGGAGATAAATGACTGCGGCCTCCGGAGGCGCAGAGCCTGCCGCAATAAGAGGACTGCCTCCGCCAGGGTTTTCTGCATCATCAGAAGCTCTGCGAGCAACGAATATGCCTTATAATCAGCAATATTCATACGAACTCACAGAAACCGAAATAGCTGCGCCAAACCCTCCTATGCGGAACCAGTTCCGCTATGGTTGTTTCCGCTTCTGGTGGCAGGAGTGACATACAGGCCTGTATGTGCTTGAAAATCACGTGGCGGCCGCTACAGCGCCTTCGCCTACCGTGCGGAAATGGCATATAATGGGCCGACTTTGGATCGCTGTTTTCGCTGTGCGCCTTTTCGAAGGGACGAACGCCCATGAACGGAAACCGGAAAGTACACTTCCTGGCCGCCGGATTTGCAGCACTGTCGCTCTGTCTCGTCCCGGCGGACATATGGGCGGGAACCGGCAGGATCGAGGCGGTCGAAACCGTAGTGGAGTTCGCACCCGACGGCGGCGCTTTGGTGAAGTACATGGTCCGGTATGCCGTCCTCTCTGGGGATTTGCATGGGTTTTATTTCAGCGGCAACGAACGCCTGGAGATCCGATCCTTTTTGCCGGAATCGTTTGCCGTCGATGCGGACGGACACCGGTACGCCTTGAACATCGATAAGGTCGGAACGGACAAGTGGGATGTCGTGCTGGCCGGAGGCGCCGGTGTCTCGCAAGGAACGGTCTCCTATTTCCTTTTTTTCCGCACCAGCTTCAGCCGGGCCGGATACCTTGCCAAAACCACGGACAGCCGGGGCGATGACCTCGCGGTATTCCATTGGTCGCCGGTGCAGTGGGATGAAGCGGATCAACAGGATTATTACGACCTGAAGGTAGTCCTTCCCTACGAGCCCGCGAGCGGTATCGATTTGCGCACGCAAGTGGCCCGCGACAGGTTGATCCTGACAGAACCCTGGGTCAATGAACTCTACCAGATCGATTATCAACTCGGCGGCGAGGGAGACCGGAAGCTGATGGTCGTCTTCCGCAAAATCCAGCCGGGCAGCAACTTCGCGATGCGGGTGCAATTCTATACTCCTGCCGCCTGGTTCGCTGCCGCGAACCTGCAGGCCGGGCAAGGAGCAAAACCCGCCTCGCGCCTGGCGTTGGGAATCGGCATCTTCCTGTGCATTGCCGCTTTTGCGGCCGTGGTCCTGAAAAAGCAGCGTTCGATGGTGGCCGCCCACCGCGGCCTGGATGAGATCCGCTGGGATTCCATCGACTGGGCGCCGCCGAAACTCCAGCTCGCAGACTATCGGAAACCGGGAAAGATCTGCAAAGACTTGAGCCCGCTGGAAGCGGCATTCTACCTGGAACTCCCGGTCAAGCGCATCGTGAGCGGCATGATCGCCTCGATGGAAGCGGAAGGTGCGCTGCGCGTCCTCTCGCAGAATCCGCTGCGGGTCGAGACGCTGCAGCCTTCCTTCGGCGAGGCGGACAGCTACGAATCCCAGCTCTACAAGTCCATCCGCGACGGGCAGTTTTCGCAGGATGATCTGGAAGCGCTGATGAACCTGGCCGTCCGGAACATCCAGCGCAAGGCCTGGGATTGCGACATCGAAGCGACCAAGGGGTACTACGCAGACCGTATGAGAGAGGTCACGGACGACCGTGGTCCCTATTCCGACCAGGATTACTACTGGCATTCCTGGTATCACCTGCAATACTACGGCCACCCTTTCCTCTACTCTGCCGCGGATCCCTATCGATATGAGAGCCACTTGTCGATCACGACCGATCATCTGATGCAGGGGCTCGGATTCGATCCCACGGTGAATGCCTGTCACGATGCCTGTCATTCCGCGTGCCATTCGGCCTGTCATTCCGCGTGCCACTCGGCCTGTCACTCGGCCTGCCATTCAGCTTGTGTGAGCGGCAGTTCTCATTGAGGGCCGGCCCATGACTCGCTTGCCGCTGCCAGGACTCAAGATTTTTACGACTCCCGGAAATCTCGGCTGGGTGGATGAGTTCATCCGGAATATCCGTCCGTATGTTTTCGTGCGCACCGCGGACAACGTCCTGATCAAGAGACCCAACCAGGTAGCCAGGCTGAACCGCAGCGGCGCGCAGATCCTGAAGTACCTTCTGGATGGGGGAAGCATCCGGCGGATGGCAAAGCAATTTCGTATCGATCCGGGAAAACTTCGGGATCTGGACGCCTTCTTCCTGGCCTTGAAGAGGCACCTCGAGGGGAAGATTGATCCCCTGTTCCCGCCGGCTGCTGTGGAGATGGTTCCCTTCCAGTTAAATTTCACCTCACTTCCCGTGCTGTCCGAAATCGCATTGGACTATGCATGCAACCTGAATTGCCGCTTCTGTTATGCCGGGGAAACGGGCCCGCCGCGCAGCCTCATGCGGCCGGAAGAGATCAAGCGCGTGCTGGAAATTCTTTACCGCGATGCCCAGGTGCCGTCGGTCAGTTTTACCGGAGGCGAGCCGACGATAGTGCCGGAACTCTGCGATTATATCCGGCACGCCAAAAGGCTGGGCATGCGCGTCAACCTGATTACCAACGGCACCCGGATCGATCGCGCTTTTGCCCGCCAACTGGCCAGGGCCGGACTCGATTCCGCGCAGGTGAGTCTGGAAGGCGTTCGGGCAGACACCCACAACCGTCTCGTCGGCGCCCCGGTTTTCGACCGGGTCGTGGCTGCGGTTCACTGGCTGAACGCATCCGGAATCCGGACCCACACCAACACGACGGTTAGCAGGCTGAACCTCACCGAAATCCTGGAGTTTCCCGGCTTTGTGAAAACCACGCTGCATCTCCCCCGCTTCAGCATGAACCTCATGATTCCGGTCGGCAGCGGCGCGCAAGATTCGGGCCTGATCGTGAGTTATGCCGAGATTGGACCGCACCTGGAGAGACTTCTGGCCGAAAGCATCCGCCGGGACGTCGAGTTCATGTGGTATTCGCCGGTGCCGATGTGCCTGTTCAATTCCGTCTTGCACGGCCTCGGCAACAAAGGATGCAGTGCGTGTGACGGCTTGATCTCGGTGGCCCCCGACGGCACCGTGCGCCCGTGCGCTGCCTATCCGGAAAGTGTCGGCAACATCCTTAACCAAGGATTTGAGAAGATCTGGCAGTCGCAGCGCGCCGGCCTTTTCCGGCGCAAGGAGCTGGCGCCCGGGGAATGCCGCGCCTGCGAGGATTTCACCGTATGTAACGGCGCCTGCCCGCTGTATTTTCAGCGGCAGGGGCACGACGAGATTCGAACAGCATTTTTACGGGAGCCTGCCTGATATGCCGCAACTCAAATTGACGCCTTCGGAACAGGGCATCGTGGTTTTCCAGGTCTGGCCTGCGCTCCCCTACGCCATGCGCGCAGCCATCGTCATTACCCTCGTGCTCGCCGGACTGGCATGGCAGGTCCTGGCACTGTCACTCATGCCGGGAATCCTGCTGGTTCTTTCCGGGAACCTCTTCTTCCTGGTCCGCGGTTACAACAACAACGTCGACTTTGGAAAATTCAAGCCCGGGCAGGAGTGGCGCGCGGCTACGGTGGAGAAAATCCGGGAGATCCAGAAGCTCGACCTGAGGATGAAGACATGGGACCGGAGCGCGCTGGACATTTCGAACCGGTTCGGCTGTATGGTTTTTGGCCTGGTGCTGGCTGTTCTGCTGGGTCTGTTCCTTGTCGGATGGCTGAACGAAAAGCCGGCGCTCGTGCTGGTCTCGGTCAACGCGGCCGTATTGCTCCTTCCGCACTGGCTCACCGGAATCCGCACCATTCTGACCCGGCCCCGCCTGATGCTGAAGATCGACGCATTCCTCAAGCTGTTCGACTCTGTGAAGGACGAAGTGGCGTCAGACAGACTGGAATTCTCGCTATTGCCTCGAGGGGAAAGGACCGCAGGCTATTCCGAGTGACGTGCGTTTTCGTTATGTGCCCAAAGGCGCCGCGGCCGGGTTCCTGGGGCTCCAGGGACAAATGGCGGTGAACGAAGTGCAGGGAAAGTCCTATCTGTACTTCTACGTGGTGGCGGTTGCGAAGCCAGAGTACGGGCTCACCGGAAGGCTTGCGGAGTGGACACCGCCGGAGGGACTCATCCTGGAGCCATCGGACAAGAACCAGGTGGAGGTACTGGTGCTTCGTCAAAAGACGACAAAGAATTCCGGCTACAGCACGGATGAACCTCAGATGCGATCGATCTTTCACTATGGCGTGATGCTCGCGAAGCGGGTCGCCTGCGGCACTCATGAGTGAGGGTTAGGGTCTGTCACGGAATAACAGGCCCACTTTGCTGCTGGCCCCCAGGCTCGCGGGCAAGGCGCGAGCGACGAGCATACCCGGGGTGGTGGAGAATTTGGTAGAATTTGGACACCCATTATTTTGTGATTTTTTCTTGGCACTTTCCATGAGTTCACCAGTTAGAAGCATTGAAGGAGGTGAACCATGGGATTGCCGCGCAGCCATTACGTCCAGGAAGGACAAGAAGGGGTCTACCACTGCTTCAACCGGTGCGTCCGCCGGGCATTTCTCTGCGGATTCGACGCTCTCACCCGCCGGGACTTCTCTCACCGCAAAGCATTGCTCGTCGACAGGTTACGGTACCTCTCCGCCATCTTCGCCATCGAAGTCTGCGCCTACGCGATCATGGAAAACCACTACCACACCATCCTGCGTACCCGCCCCGACATCGTTGCCCTCTGGTCCGATCGTGAAGTCGCTACCCGCTGGTTGACTCTCTTCCCCCACCATCGCAACCTCGAAGGCATCCCTATGCCTCCCGATGAGAAAGATATCTCCGCCCTGGCAGATCGTTCCGAACGCATCGCACAGCTGCGCCTGCGTCTGTCGAGCCTGAGCTGGTTCAATGGCCGGCTCAACGAATTCATCGCACGTGCGGCAAACAAAGAGGATCAGGTCAAGGGCCGGTTCTGGGAATCCCGCTTCAAATGCCAGGCATTGCTCGATGAAGCGGCCATTGCCGCCTGCATGGTATATGTAGACCTGAATCCCATCCGCTCCGGATTGGCAGGAACTCCGGAGGAATCCGACTTCACCAGCATTCAGGAACGGATCCGTGCCTGGCAGAAGGAAACCATGACGACTGCTTCGGTTCCCAACGATCCGGCACAAGACATTCAGTCTCTCTGTATCGACGGCGGTACGCAGTTGCCGGAAAACACTACCGAAATCGCGGATCTCCTCTCCCCAGGCTCCTCCTTGGCGGATTCCTTTGATGCTGCAGCTCTTTCCGGCTGCTGGCTTTGTCCTATTCAATCCGATTCCAAACGACGCGGGATCCTGCCCATGACTACGGCCGAATATATCGATCTGGTGGACAAATCGGGACGCATGACCCGGTCGGATAAACGGGGAGTCGTCGATGCCGATCTTGCCCCGATCCTGCTGCGCATCGGCGCCAATCCTGAAGCGTGGCTTGATACCGTCTCCCGCTTCGGATCCAGATTCCGTCTCGCCGCCGGGCTGCTTTCCAATCTGCGTAGTTTTGCAGATCAGCTCGGCAGGCGGTGGCTCAAGGGCGTTGCCTCGGCTCGTGTCTCCTTCGCGTCATTACCGCCTCAATTGGCCTGATTCCAGACACGCCCGGCAGGCATTCCTCCGCAGATTTGGTACCATCTTCTGACCGCATCAACCCTTCCCGGCATCGTTGCGTCTTCTCCATACTGTTGACCACCCTACTATACTGATCCCTTCCGATCTGTCTCACCCACCGGTCACATTCCTTTCCTCAATCCACGGTCGCCGCTCCCCCAACAGAGGCTGAGATAAGGAATAGGATGAAGGATGAACAACGGGTGTCCAGGTCATCCAGGCCGCAAATTCAAGCAGTTAACGCGGGCGCCGAGATGGACCTCTGTGCTCAACGGTCACATTCCTTCACCAAATCCAAAATCGCCGCTCCACCCACAGAGGCTGAGATAAGGAATAGGATGAACAATGGGTGTCCAGGTCATCTTTCCGCATCTTTCCGCTTCTTCCCGGATGAAGTCGTCTGGGACCTCTTTGTGAAAGAGATCGCTCATGGAGTTTACGAAGATGAGGAGGCTGGTGCCTGGTTACACTGTCCCCGGCTTCAGATGCCGTTCGACATGTACTTCCGGATCGCAGCCACCGTCCGTTCGATATCCGCCATCGAGTTGTAGATGTGCGGTGAAATTCGCAGCCCGCCGCGGTCCTGACCGCCGCGTGTCATTCCCGCGATCCGGTCCTTGGCGTACAGCGCCTCACTCAGCCTGCGCACGTCCAGGTTCCCGGGCTGGAAGGACACGACCGCCACCGAGCGTGCGGGATCCTGGTGTGTCCAGATCCTGACGCTGTTGATTTTATTCAGACCCTGCATGAGTGCCTGCGCCAGTTCACGGGCCCGGGCCTCGATTATCTTTCTGCCGATCCTGTTCTGGAACTTCAAAGCCTCGCCGAACGCGATGATCGCCGGCTCATCCCGTTGACCGAAGCCTTCGAAGGTCTTCGACAGTCCGATCGCCCCGGTGTAGGCGCTGAAGATCGTTCCCCAGATTTTGGAGTGAGACCGCTTATTCACATAAAGCACTCCCACCTCCTTAGGCCCGCAGGGCCACTTGTGCGCGCTGGCACTGTAGAAATCGGGCTGCATGTCTCTCAGATCTATGTCCATCACGCCAAGCGTCTGTGCGCCGTCGACGAGGCTCAGGATGCCCCGCTCGCCGGCCATTCGGCAGAGTTCCTTGACCGGCAGGAGGTCGCCGACAGTGCTGGTAAGGTGGGTCAGAGCAAGCACTCTGGTGCCCGGGCTCATCTCACGTTCAAACGCCTTGAGGTAATACTCCGCCCCGGGATGCGGATTCACCTGAGTCACGGTTCTGATCCTGAAACCGAACCGTTTCGATTTTTCCTGCCATGCCTGCAGGTTGCTCGGGGTGATTATCGGAGAAGACGATCACCTCATCGCCGGCTTTGAGATCTATCCCGTTGGAGACGAGGTTGTTGGCCTCACTGGTATTGCGGGTGATGATGATTTCCTCCGGCGTCACCCGCATGAATTCGGCAAGCAGCTTCCGCGTCGCCTCTTTTCCCTCAGTCATTTTCGCGCGGTTGTCCATGGATGGGATCCTGATCGATGGCGCGCGTGTTCCGGTACATCGATTCCAGCACCGGCGCCGAGGAGGGGCAGAGGTTCGCTGCGTTCATCACCGATAATCCCGGTGTCAGCAGGAACTGCTGTCGCACCGAGTCCCAAAAAACCTCATCCGGGGAATCAGGGGACGGCGGCATGGGAGGAAACCGGTGCGGGAATGCGGGAGAGGCGATCAATAGCGGCGGATCCGCCCAGGGCGGCCATACGGCCGAAGTCCCTGCGGCTGATGCCGGGATTCCTGTTCGGCAGTGCCATAAAAGTGTCTCCTGTAAGGGGTGTGAAGGGCTGAGAAGGCAGGCCCAATCTAGTCCGAATTGCGCCAAAAGCCAGCGGCATTCATTGTGGTTGCTTCGGTCCGATCCCGTTTTCCCCAATGCAGTACAGCCGGTTCTGGCTCCGCAGGAAGATCTCTCCTCCGCTAATGGCCGGAGTGGCAATAAATATCTGGTCGGTCATTGTATTGGTCGCAAGGACCTCAAACTTCTCGCCCATGCGCAGGACGAGAACATCTTCATTTTCACTCGCCAGGTAAAGCTTGCCGTTGGCCCCGACGGGGGACGACTTAAAGCTGTATGTCTTGGGCAGTCGGATCTGTTGATAGTAAGGTTCGCCGGTGCGGGCGTTGTAGCAGCTCACCATGCCGTTATCGGTCAGAACATAAAGCTTGTTGTCGATAGAACCGGGGACGGCGTGTAGGAATTGCCTTTGGTCTGGCTCCAGACGATGGCGTCGGTGCCGGTCAGAACGCCTTCCCGTCCGAGCCGGATCGCCATGAGGTTGGGCTTTATGTAGCCGCTCATCGCGAAAATCAGGTCGTCCTGGCGACACCGGCTGAGGAATGGTGTTGGTCCCGAGTCCGGCGCACTCCCAGATCACTTTCCCGATTTTGAAATCATAGCTGCGCACTTTGTTGGTGGCGCTAACCACGATTTGCTTCTGTCCCCTATAATCCACGACCAGAGGGGCTGCCCAGTTGGACTTCTCGTCCCGGTTCACTTTCCAGATTTCCTTCCCGGTATTTTTATCGAGCATGACCATGAATGAATCTCCTTCATGATCGAATACCAGGATGAGCCTGTCACCGGAGATTACCGGAGCCATCCCTTCGCCAAAGGCCATCCGCATGCGCATCTGGACGCCATAGTCTTTCTTCCAGATCAGCTTGCCCTTCATGTCGTAGCAGTACATGCCGCGCGATCCGAAAAACGCATAGACGTACTTGCCGTCCGTCACCGGTGAATTGGAGGCGAAACTGCCGTAGGTCGGATGATACCCTTCGTGAGGGACCGCGGTGATTGCCGTCTGCTGCCACAGGATCTTGCCGGTCTTTCGATCGAGGCAGAGAACGTCGAATCTATGTTCGACCTGGGGGCCGGGTGGTGTGCGGGTTCGCAGGTGCGGACGTCTCGAGCGGCCGGTTCCGGCCGGGCCGGGGCTCCGGTCTTGATCGCCGTCGTGACGAAAGATCCTGTCGCCCCAGACCACAGGGCTGGAACTGCCCTGTCCCGGAATCTCCGTCTTCCACCGCACGTTTTGCGTATCGCTCCAATGCAGCGGGGCATCCCCGACCGCCATGCCATTCGCTGCCGGCCCTCGCCAATAGGGCCAGCAGACTTCTTCGGGGGCGAGACCCAATGCCAGAGTCCAGAAAAGCAAAGACGCGCCGGCAACCGCCGGCGCAAGACGAAAGATAACTCCTGACTTCATCATGTCCCTCCAATCCGGCATAGATTTAATGTTCCTGCCGTCAAGGTCAAGGCAAAAAGCCCGAAGGGGCTTGTGGGGGCGACCTGCCGGCGGGCGACCTGCCGGTCGCCCCTACGGGGATGTTGTACTTATTTTTTTTTCGCGACCGAAGCGCCATTCGTGTCTGTCACCGGTTTTGCGGCTGTGGCATACTTTGTTGCTCGGGGAAGCCTGCGGAGCCATGGGATCCGCACATTGGCACTATCTGTTTCAGGAACGAGATGGGAATATGAAGATAAGAGGACTGTTTGCGCTGCTGGCATTGATCATTCTGGCATCCGCTGAAACCGCGCCGTCACAGTCATCGGACGCCACCATACGCGGACAGGTTACCGGGGCGGCCGGATCCGTTCTGGCCAACGTGCAGGTGATCGCGGTCAACGAAGAGACCGGCGAAATCCGCCGGACCTTCAGCGACGCCGCGCGGAGATTATACGTTGCCGGCGCTTGCCCCCGGCGCCTATCATCTCGAATTGAATGTTCCCGGCTACCAGAAATATGTCGGCCGGGGCCTCCGGCTCCAGGTGGGGCAGAGCCTGCGCCTCGATCTTCGCTCTCAAACCGGGCGGGCCCGCGGACGAGATCACGGTCACGGTCGATCAGGACCTGGTGAAACCGTATGCCATGGAAGTGGGAGCGGTAATCGACAACCGTCAGATCGTCAACTTCCCCCTGGACGGGAGGAACTTCCTGCAACTCAGCCTGTTGCTGCCGGGAACCGCGCCGGCCGCCCAGGGATCTCCGGGATCCGTGCGCGGCGAGTTTACGGTCAATGTAAACGGCGCCCGCGAGGATTCGAACAACTTTATCCTCGACGGTGTGTTCAACAACGACCCGAAACTCAACACCTTCGCTATCAATCCGCCGGTGGATGCGATTCGCGAATTCGAGATTCTCACCAGCACCTACGAAGCCTCATTCGGGCGCAGCGGCGGCGCGCAGGTCAACGTGGCCCTGAAGTCGGGCACCAACGGTTTCCATGGCACCGCCTACGAGTTTTTCCGCAACGCGGCGCTGGACGCGCGCAATTTTTTTGCCCAATCTGAAGACGCCGCGCCCCGGTACCAGCGGAACCAGTTCGGCTTCTCCCTCGGCGGACCGGTGCGGAAGGACCGGACGTTTTTCTTTACCGATTACGAGGGGCGCCGGGTGCGCGAAGGGATTACACAGGTGACCAATGTCCCCACGGAGCTCGAGCGGGCCGGTGATTTTTCGCAGAGCTCTTTCCACTCCTCCTCGAATCCCTTCACCCAGCGCCCCTTCGAAAACAACCAGATTCCTGAGCCCTGGATTAATCCGATCGGAAGGCGCCATTGCAGAGCTCTACCCGCTGCCCAACCGGACCGAGTCGGGCCAGAACTACGTCTCATCGCCGGTTCTGCGCGACCGCGATGACCGCTTCGACGTCCGCATCGATCATGCCCTCGCGCCCGGAGCCGCCCTGACCGGTCGATACAGTTTTTCCGACCGCACTCTGTACGAACCGTTCTCCGGTCCCGGATTTGCCCGCGTTCCGGGCTTTGGCGCTCGACATTCCCAGGCGGGCGCAGAATTTCATGATCGGCGAGGACCAGACGTTTTCACCTAACCTCATCAACCAGGTGCGCCTCGCTTTCAACCGCGTCTCCTCCGGTTCCTTTCAGGAAAACAACGGCAGCAGCCTGAACCGCGCCCTCGGTCTTCCCGAACTGTCATCGAATCCGAGGGATTTCGGGCTGAGTTTCATCTCGATTTCAGGATTCTCCCCTATCGGAGATGAATACAACAATCCACAGCACAGTGTAACCAACGTCTTCCAGGTCACCGACACGCTTACCTGGGCGTCCGGGAAAGCACCTGGTCAAATTGGGGGTCGATTTCCGCACGTTGCAGCAAAACGCGTTTCGAGACGTGCAATCCCGGGGATTTCTCACCTTTTCCGATTATGGCCAGGTCACGGGAAACGGTCTGGCCGATCTGCTGCTGGGCTACGTGACCTACTCCGGGGGCGCCCGGCTGGACAATCCCCAGCACCTGCGAACCCGCAGCTGGAACGTGTTCGCACAGGACAGCTACCGCCTGAGCCACGATGTCACGGTGCTCTTCGGCTTGCGCTACGAATACAACTCGCCGCCGGTTGACCGCTATGACCGGGCCAACGTGTATGATCCGATGACCGCGACTCTGGTTCCGGTCGGAAAGAACGGAATTCCGCGCAGCGGGTATGAATCCGACCGGAACAACGTGGGGCCCCGCATCGGGATTGCCTGGTCGCCGGGAGCGGGCCATCGCAGCGTAGTGCGTGCCGGTTATGGGATCTATTTTGATCAGTCGTCACTGGCGCCAGGGGAAGGGCTCTATTTCAACAAGCCCTATTACGATTTTAGCCTCTATTTCCCGTTGCCGGGGCTGCCGCTGACCGTGGATAATCCTTTTCCCGCCAACTATCCGCTGGCCATTCCCGGATCTGCGCTTCGGGTTCGATCGCCACCTGCGCACCCCATACATGCAGCAGTGGAGCCTGTCCCTCGAGCACCAGTTCGGCACCGGCAGCCTGGTCGAGGCTCGCCTACGTCGGTTCGAAAGGGACCAGGATCCTGTCGGCGCGTGACCTCAATCAGGCTGCCGCCGCCCCGATTCAGCCCAATCCGCGGCCGGATCCCCAGTTTGCCGATATCATCTACATGGAGTCCCGAGGCAACTCCTCATATCACAGTCTCGAAACCCGCTTCCAGCAGCGGCTTCATGCCGGCATGGCGGCACTCGTTTCGTACACCTTCGGCAAGTCCCTCGATTCGGCCTCGACTTTCTTTTCGAGTTCCGGCGACGCGAATTTCCCCCAGAACAGCGACAATCCCGGGGCGGAAAAAGGATGGTCCAATTTCGACGTGCGCCACCGGCTCTCCGTCAGCTATTCCTACGACCTCCCTTTCGGAGCCGGCGGGCGTTTCCCGGTCAAGGGTTCCCTGGCGGCTGCACTGCTTTCCGGATGGTCAACACACGGCATCATGACGCTGCAAAGCGGCCGGCCCTTCACCGTGGCCCTGGTCCCCGAAATCGACAACAGCAATACCGGAATTGCCAGCCTCGGGTTCGGCGCCAACAACCGTCCCGACCGGATCGCATCCGGAAAACTGCAGAATCCGGGACCGGATCAGTGGTTCGACACCGGGGCTTTTGTCATGGCGGACTTCGGAAGTTTCGGCAACTCAGGCCGCAACATCCTGAACGGTCCAGGTTACCAGGATGTCAGCGCCTCCCTGATCAAGAACTCCCGGATCGGCGACGATCTCGCGCTGCAGTTCCGAGCGGAGTTCTTCAATCTCTTTAATCAGACGAATTTCGATCTGCCCGACATTTTTCTTGGTTCCCCGACCTTCGGCCGTATATCCTCGGCGAAGAATGCGCGCCGGATTCAATTCGGCTTCAAACTGATCTTTTAGCCTGCTTTATTCTGGAAGAGAGGATCGCATCCATCTGAGGACACGGAAGAATGCGGATCAACACGGATCGGCGCCATGTGGCGCTATTCACTCGATTGCGAAAGTGGTTCATGGACAATGCGGGTTAGTTCTCGGAGGGAGCAGCACATGACCAGGCGTAACCCTTTGCAGCGATGTCTGCTCGTTTTTTTCTGGTTTGCGCTCATTCCCGGGTGGGCTGCAATGGCGCAGGATCAATGGGCCCGCTTCCGTGGGCCGAACGGCAGGGGCGTCTCCGCGTCGGTGAATCTGCCGTTTGAATTCGGACCGGACCGGAATGTCGTCTGGAGCACGCCGCTGCCGCCGGGCCACTCATCGCCGGTGCTGACCTCCACGCGCATCTTCATAACGGCGCACACGAAGGACAAGGAGAATCACAGACTCCTGGTTCTGTGCCTGGACCGCCAGTCGGGGAAAGTGCTCTGGCAGCGCGAGGTTCCGCGCACGCAGACGGGGCGCTTGCAGAATGTCAACGGTCCTGCATCGCCCAGCCCGGTTACCGACGGCAGGGACGTCTATGTGTTTTTCCAGGAATTCGGTCTGATGGCCTTCGATGCCAACGGCGCCGAAAAATGGCGGCTGCCCCTCGGGCCCTTCAACATCTTTTATGGATTCGGCGCCTCCCCGATCCTGGTGGAAAATAAGCTGATCCTGCCCGTAGATCAGGACCTCGCCTCGTACCTGATCGCAGTCGACAAAAGCAGCGGCAAGGTTTTGTGGAAGGTGGACCGGCCGGGAGTCATCTCGGGATATTCGTCCCCGACCCTTTACGAACCGAAGGGGGGCCCGAAGCAGGTTATCATCCCGGAGTCGTTTCAGCTGTCGGCCTATGCCGTGGAGAATGGCAAGCGAATCTGGTGGGTGCGCGGCCTCCCCTGCGAGATGAAATCCGTGGCCAGCTACGACGACGAGTATCTGTATATCAACGGCTGGGGATTCCCGCAGAACCAGCCGGGCCGGCATGTGCCCACCATCCCCTTTGAAGAGGGCTTGAAGCGCTACGACAAGAATGGAGACGGGTGGATCGGCCGGGATGAGATTTCCGGTGCCGAAGCCATTGATAAGATGCTGGCGCCCAGCTTCGGGTTTGATGCCTTCGATCTGGATCGGAACGGTAAACTGAATGTTTCGGAGTGGGAGGTGTTCCGGTTGATGATGGCGGCTGAAAACGGCCTGCTCGCCATCAGGCTTGGCGGTCAGGGAGATATGACCGAAACCGCTATCCGCTGGCGTTACCAGCGCCCGGTGCCCCAGGTCCCCTCAACCCTGCTGTATCAGGGGGTGCTCTTCATGGTCAACGACGGCGGTATCCTGACGTCGTTTCAGACGGCGACGGGCGAAGTTATCAAACAGGATCGATTGAAGGGCGCCATCGACAAGTACTTCGCTTCTCCGGTCGGGGCCGACGGCAAGGTCTGGCTCATCAGCCAGGATGGCACCGTTTCGGTGGTGGCCGCCAAGGGGGATTGGGAGATCCTCGCAGTCAACGCCCTCTCCGATGAGGTCTTTGCCACGCCCGCGATCGCCGACGGCCGGATCTACATTCGCACCCAGAGCACGCTGTATTGTTTCGGGAAATGAGCCCTCCAGTCGGAGCCTCACGCCCTCATTGCCGGTACCCGGCCGGATGGCGTGCGCCGATGCAGTATAGATAGCCGGTCGTGCGCATGAAGATCTGGCCATCGGAAATCGCCGGCGAAGAGAGGGTGTAATCGGCTAGGTCGTTCTCGGCGAGCACTTTGTATTCCGATCCCGCTTCCAGGACGGTTGTAATCCCGTCTTCGCTGGTCACATAGAGCTTGCCATCCGCGATCACGGGAGACGCGCTGTAGGTGCCGGGCCGGAGCCGCCGGTTGCCCCAGATTTCGGCCCCGCTTTTGGCATCCCGGCACCAGAGGATCCCGCCGTCATTCACGATGAAGATATACTTCCCGTCGCTGGCCGGCGTCGGCACGTCCGAGCCCTGGTCGGTCGTCCAGGCCAGATGGGATTTGCTGACGTCCCCGCGCCCGCCCGGCTTAAGAGCGATCAGCGGGCGCACACGTGACGACGCATAGATCATGCCGCCGGCCACGATGGGGGAAGCGACGATACGATAGTTTCTCGCCTTGCCCGGGTTGAGACCGCCCGCACGCCAGAGCTCGGCGCCGGTCGCCGGGTCGTGTCCCGTGACATAATCCCCGCCGCTGATGACGATCTCTTCCTTGTCGTCATAGCGCAGCAGAGCCGGCGTGGTGTAAGCGTCAGGAGACTCGGAAACCGCGTCGGTCGGGCGCTCGACCCGCCACCGCGTTTTGCCGGTGAGCTTGTCCAGCCCAAGCAGGTAGGACGGATCGTCGGTTTTCATCCCGTGAAGCACCTGAACGTACAGAGAGTCCCGATACAGCAATGGCGACGAGGCGTACCCCCAATTCAGGCCGAATGGGCCGTAATCCTTCTGGATGTCGCGCGACCAGAGCTCTTTGCCGTCGAAATCAAAGGCCTTCAACATTCCGGTCCCGGTCATGACCCAGACGTTGTTCCCATCGGTGACCGGCGATGGGGACGACATGTTCTGTTTGCGAATTTTGGCGTTGCCTGTGCCCAGGTGCTGTCGCCAGATCCGGGTCCCATTCGTACGATCGAGACACGCGAGGTAAAGCTCCGTCCCCTCGGCGATGTTGAGAAAAATGCGCTCCCCCCAGATGATCGGCGTCGAGCCCGAAAAGTCAGGCAGGGCCACCTTCCAGGTGACATTTTCGGTCGTGCTCCAGCGGATCGGGAGGTTCTTCTCTTCGGAAGTCCCGTTCATGTTCGGGCCCCGCCAATGTGGCCAGTTCCCGGCGACTCCCATCCCGCCGGCACACAACAATGCCCCTGCCATCAAGACGCGTCGTACCATGGTGCTCCACCTCCCCGATGGCACAAATATTATGTACGCCGCTCCGATTGTACAAGTCTCTGATGCATGAAACTGCGATTCCGTGCCAAGGATTATGTGAGCCGACGCTGAGCTTGCGGGAGCGATCTCCCCAAGACTTATACAGTCCGACGATTGGTTCGCCTCGCGAAATCGCGCTGGAAAATAGAACAGGACTACCAGCAGATGAAGGAAGAGCTTTGGCTGGATCACTACGAAGCGAGGAACTGGGGTAGTAGTACTAGTGAAGATCGCGGATTTCAAAAACTATCGAGACATTCATGTTCCCGGGACCCGTCCCGGAGCCCTGGGTTGTAATATAACCGACAATTGTGTAGAAGCCCGCGGGGAGCTGCCGGCCGTCGCGGCTCTTGAGCACGAGCTCCGCGGAATAGCTGCGGGACTCCCGGAGCAGGATTTCCCGGCCGAGCACCTGGGCGAACGCCTGGCCATCGGACCAGCGCAGCACCTCCTTGCCCAGCGCATCGCGAACGATGAAGTCAAATCGCTGTCCGGTAGGAAACGAAAACTCCACGGGCCATTCGGTTTCGTTCCGCACCGTCAGCCTGATCTTCGCGGTCGGCCAGGGATTGACGATCGGAGGCATCAGGTTATTGTAATAGAACGGTCGATCGAGCGAGATTTCGACGCCGTAGTCCAGGGCCGGCAAATCCAGGGCCCCCACATGAGCCTCGACCAACCGCAGGGTCCGGGGACCGGCAATGGTAATCAGGACGCGCTGAACCAGTCCGATGCCGGGGGCGAAATACTCATTCCCGATTCCGGCATCCATGCAGGGCGCGGCGAAATCAAGCCGAAGGGTTCGTTCGAAAGCGCCGGCAGGGACGCTGATGGGCTCCCCCATATCGCCGGCACTGACGCGGCTGCCCGTAATACACGAGATCACGCCGGAAGTTTCGAAACGCCACGCGCCCCGGAAATTCCCGAATCTATACCAGAGGAAATTCCCGCCCGCCGGATTGTATTCATAAATCTGGCCGATGGGGTCCCGCCGGAGCTTGTGCACCTCGAGCCCGTAGTCCGGGAAATAGCCTGAAACCTCAAAGTATTTCAGGCCGTCGGCTTCCAGGGTTTCGCGCAGCACCTGCACGGTATAGGTGCGGGAGCCGTCGCTGTAAACCCATCGGTTCCCCACTTCCAAAGGAAAGAACGCCGGCCAGTCGAGGACCTGCATCGATCTTGCCGGCGGCGTTTGCACAAGTGGAACCGCCCCCCTTTGAGCAAGGCTCCCCGCCTGCAAGCCGATGAGGCCGATACCCGCAGACAACACCAACAGGCGCACCTGGCGTTTCATAAGCAGATACCTCCCATTGATTAGATTAGACGCATATCGGACGGATTTTTCTCAATAATTTCCGTTGCCCGCCACAATGCCCTCCGAGGAATGAGCAGCGGGACATGGGATCAGGTCGGGAAAATTGAGTTTTGCAGATTCCGGTATCCTGAAAGGAGGGCCGCCAGGCAAAACTGGATATTCCAGGTCTGACACCGCTCGTGCTATCGGCCAAGCTCTTTCATTTCGTCGTCGAGGCCGGTCATCTCCCAGCGGATAAGGGACTGAGGGATGATGCCCCTGGCAAAGAAATCATCCAGGAAGGCTTTGAGCCCGGCATCGTAGCCTTTCACCCTCGAATAATCAGCCAGCAGCTTTTCGACCTGGACCTTTCCGACGACATAGCTCGTTCCGTATCCCGGCTGGGACAAGTAGATCGACATGTCGCCCCAGATCGTGGCACCGTCGGGCAGGACCCATCCGTTCGGCGTCGTCTTCACCGCATATTCTATGGCGTCCGCCACCGTCCATTCGCGGCTGTGAAGCCTTAGGTCGGCGATGGCCCGGATGGCGCGGAACGCGAGCAGGTTCAGGACCAGTTCCCGCGCCCGCGGATTTTGGTCGAACAAGCCGGCGCCCAGCATCATCTCTTCAAAGGCGGTGGCAAAACCTTCCGCCCGGCTGTCCCAGATGTTGTAGAGGAGCAGCGTTCCCCGCACAGGATCGGCATTCCGCTTCTCCCGCTGCTTCTCGAGCCAGTGAATGCTGTGGCAGATCAGGGGCAATGGATCGAGATAATTGACCTGGGTGAAGTAGTCGCGGCGCTCTGGGGGAGCGAAAGACCGGACTTGGTCGTCGAGGGTCATGTATTCCGGAACGGTGAAGATTTCGCGGCGTCGCAGGAAGTCGAAAAAATAGGCGACGGCGTCCCTTTGGCGACATTGAAGCTCGGCCATATCCCGGGCCGGGCGGAGCGGCGGCAGCGAAGCGTTGCGTACCTTCTCGAGTTCCAGGTAGGCCAGCGCGCGCTCGAGTTCCCGCTCGGCGATCCGGAGTTGTTCGGCCCAGGTGTAGGGAACGAGGTGGACATTCTTCTGATACCAGTCGAAATCGGCGATCCCGATGCCGGACGGGCCTTTCATCGCCTTGTGCCGCCCTTCGAGCCATCCACGGAACTCATCGACCGCCAATTTCGCCCGTTCCACAAACGGCACCAGTTCCGGATGCGCCGCGCCGATTCGTTTGCCCAGATCTTCCAGGTCGGCGCTCTCGCGCCTTTTCCGGCGGATGCCCAGGAGCCAGAGATCGGCCGCGTCCTCGACCAGGTTGGTCCTGGCTTGTGCGAGGATGGCCGGGATCGCTGCCAGCTTTTCGCGGACAGCCGCGAGGCCCGCCCGGTCAAGGGGGAAGGTGAATTGCCAGAGGTTGAGGACGCCATGGATCTCGGGACCTTCCCGAAGCGGGACATCGGACTCGGCGGTCTGGATTACGGCATAGAAACCCGGCATGCGCGACCAGGGGCGCAGAACCCGGTGGTCGAATTCAAGTCCGTTGATTTCGGCACGGATGACCTCGTAAGTGACGCGCCTTGCGACCGGCCATGATTTCGGATCGATGGCGGCAAGCCGGTCTTGGAATTCACCGATACGGGCCTTCTGTGCCGCCATCGCCGTGGCGGTGTAATCCGGAACGCCATCCGCAACCTTGGGCCTCTGGAACTCGCGGAAATCCTTCCAGAGCGCAAGCAGGGCGTCGAAGTTCCGGCTTGCATCGAAACGATCCGGCGCCACGCCGCCGCCGGCCGGGACAATCCCTCCCGGCGCAGGTCCGGACCCGCAACCGGTGGAAAAAACGAAAAGGCAGCCGGCAAGAATGGCGAACGTCGGAAACGCCCTCAATCGGTTGTCAGGCATGGATTTCCTCCCCTATACGTGGCATCACCAATAATCGCACAACATGGACCATTCTGAGGCATGATTTCCCCGGACGCTTCTCAGGCCGAATGCTCAGCCTTATTCCGCCGGGCGGCGACGGGGTTCGGCGCCGGAAGGTGCGCGCAGCTCGAATGGCGCACTACACCTGGAGGATTGCCGGCTAGTGCTGGGATTCATAAATGAGGATGCTGTGTTTCAGGAAGCGGAAGAACTCCGGCAAACGCGCCCGGGGCCTGCTGGCTTCTGCTGCCCGACATCCCGGCGGCGTCCGAAAGCGGTGTTTTTCCGCTTTCCATGAGAGTAGGTCAGAGCATTGATCAGATCGCGTACTCAGCAGCGCGTGTCGTCCGATTTGCCCAGCAATCCGTTCAAGTTCCTCCGATATCCTTCAAACGCGGCGCGGCCGGACCGTTTGAGTCGAACTACGGTAAGCGGGATCTTGCCGCGGTAGGTCTTCTCGATTTCTATGTATTTGACCTCCTCGAGTTTCGCGAGATGACTCGACAAGTTTCCCTTGGTCAGGCCGTTTTCCCGGAGCAGGTACAGAAAGTCGGCTTCCTTGACTCCGTGCAGGAGCGCTATCAGAATGAGGAGAATGTGGAGAATGTGGACACTCATTTTTCTGTGGGAGAACTTGGACACCCATTTTTTGTTGCTTTTTTTCTTGGCACTTTCCATGAGTCACCAGTTAGTAATGTCAAGAGAGGTGAACCATGGGTCTGCCGCGCAGCAAATACGTCCAGGAAGGACAAGAAGGGGTGTATCACTGCTTCAGCCGGTGCGTCCGCCGGGCATTTCTGTATGGATTCGACCCCCTCACAAGCCGGGACTTCTCCCACCGCAAGGCATGGCTGGTAGACAGGTTGCGGTATCTCGCGGCCATCTTCGCCATCGAAGTCTGCGCCTACGCCATTTTGGAAAATCACTATCACACAATCCTGCGTACTCGGCCCGACATCGTCAGCCTATGGTCGGATCGGGAAGTGGCAACCCGCTGGCTGACACTCTTCCCGCGGCATCGCAACCTGGAAGGCACCCCAATTCCACCTGTCGAGAAAGACATCTGCGCCCTGGTGGATTGTCCGGAACGTATCGCCGAGCTGCGCCGACGGCTTTGCAGCCTGAGCTGGTTCATGGGCCGGCTTAACGAATTCATCGCACGTGCTGCAAACAAAGAGGATAGGGTTAAGGGCCGGTTCTGGGAATCACGGTTCAAATGCCAGGCGCTGCTCGATGAAGCGGCCATTGCCGCATGCATGGTGTATGCAGACCTGAATCCGATCCGGGCCGGACTGGCAGAAACTCCGGAGGAAAGCGACTTCACCAGCATCCAGGAACGGATCCGTGCCTGGCAGAAAGAGACGATGATGACAGCCTCTGCTCCCGGGGAGGCGGCCCAAGACATGCAGTCTGGCTCTTTCGGCAGGGACATGCGTAATGCCGGAAGATGACGGCGAGATTTCGAACGCTATTCCCGAACGCATTTCTGGAATGAGGAATTCCTTTGATGCTGCAGCCCTTTCCGCCGGCTGGTTATGTCCCATTCAATCAGATTCCGACCGGAGGGGGATCCTGCAGATGACTGCGGCCGAATATTTCGATCTGGTGGACAAGTCGGGACGCATGATGCGGACGGATAAACGGGGAGTCATCGATGCCGATCTGGCGCCGATCCTGCTGCGGATTGGCGCCAATCCGGAAGCATGGCTTGATACCGTCTCCCGGTTCGGATCCAGATTCCGTCTCGCCGCCGGGCTGCTATCCAATCTGCGCAATTTTGCAGATCAACTCGGCAGGCGGTGGCTCAAAGGAGTTGCCACGGCTCGTGCCGCCTTCGCATCATCACCGCCGCAATTGGCCTGACCTCACACGCACTCAACAGCCGATCCTTTGCAGCTCTGGTGCTATCTTCTGACCGCATCAACCCCTTCCGGCATCATTTGGATATCTCCATGCCGATGACCGCTCTACTGCTCTGATCGTTGCCGGTTTGTTTCACCCAATTACTATATTCCTTTCCTAAATCCCCAGTCGCCGCCCGCACACACAGACTCAGATATGGATTGGATGCATATGATGAATGAATAATGGGTGTCCAGGATTTCTCCTCCAGGATTTTTTGGGTGTCCTGGATTTCTGGATTTCCTGGATTCTGGATTTCCATCCTGGATTCCTGCCGCGGGCCCGGGGCACCAGCTTCTGATAAACCCGAGCGCACGGCCGGCGTTAGCTCTCGGCATTGAAGCTGCGTCCGGGCTGATTCCCGACAGGGTCGGCTTCGCGGCCCGCTTTCGGATTCGTCGTGCCGACCCGCCGGAGGGGATTCGATATCACGTCATTCCGAGCGGAGGGCGTTGAGAAGGGGCGCGCGGAGTGCCGCCCTGACGGCCAGGATCGATGCCGTCAGGCCGACGATCATGACTCCGCCCACAATCATCCCCGCCATGAGAAACGGAATGGACAATCCCCGCGTTTGAAGCGCCGGCAGAATCGCCAGCATCGCGGAGATCGCACCGACGGCCAGTCCGCCCGCCAGCAGCACCATGTTTTCGGCCAGGATGATCGTCGCCAGAACTCCCTTTCGGTACCCGACTGCCCGCAGCAACGCCAACTCGGACCTGCGCTCCAAAACATTGCGAAGCAGGACCGTCGCGATGCCGGCCGTCCCCAAAACCAGTCCCAGGGCGCCCAGCATCTGGAATGTGGACAAATAGGTATTTTCCACCTGATGGTACGCCGCCAGCCGCGCGCGGGACGACACCACGCTCAATCCCCAATCCCCGAGCCGCTCCATCAGCCGCTGCGCCAGGGAGGCGGCATCTGCCGCCGGCACATCCAGCAGAAAAAAACGATACCCTTCCTGGCCGGGGAAGACGCGCAGAAAGTTAGCTTCGGATATCACCAGCTCACCCTGCAGGACGCTATCCCGCAACGCCGCGACGAAGCGCAGGCGCACCGGCGTGCCGTCGCCGCCGCGTACGGTCAACTCCCGACCCAGCCCCAGATGCAGAATGTACTGAATCGTGTTGGCATCTCCGATGACCGGGATGGCACCATCCTCCAGCCCGGCCTCGAGCAGCAGCCAGGGGTTGCGTCGCACTGCCGGAGTATCGGCAGGTAAATCCTGGAACGAGAAGCGGCCGGCCGCCACGAATGCATGTGTCGCGCCCAGGATCCGGGGCTCCTGAGGGGCGTACAGGTTCAGACAGCTGGTGTCGTCTCCGGGGCGCACGCGAAACGGCACAAAATCCACCTGCGCAAGCGCAGGAAACTCCGCCGCGGGGATACCCAGGGCTTCGCGCCCGGCTTCGCTGTCGGGATCATTCACGACCGGAAGCGAGGATTCCGCAATCAAGGGATAGCCTCCAGTGCCTGATTGAGGCTCCAGCGACACGCTCCGCGCGTCCTTGCGGAACGCCTCCATGGAGACGACGATGAAGGCGGCCGAGGCGATCAGGGCGATGCAAAGCAGACTGCGACCCGGCCGGTGCATGGCATTCCTGGCGCCCAATCGGAAAAAAGCCGGCCATCCGCGGCCGGATATTCGGGCGGGACGTCTCCGGCGCAGGTAGATGGCGACCGCGCTCAGGAGCGATATCAGGAGCAGAAAGCCGGCGCCAAAAAAACCGCCGGCATCCGAGATCTGCTGGAGCGCCGAACCCAGGATCAACAATGCCGCCGCCAACAAAGACACCACGCCAACCACGACGACGAGCCGGGATTTCCGGTGCTGCACGGTGATTGACTCGAGCTCGCCAGAGAGGAGCGCACGCGGCGAATTGCGGCGCAGGCCGCGCAGCGTCAAGGCGATCATCGCCAGAGCCGCAAGAACGCCGGCGGCCGCCCCCACGGCGAGGTCCGCCCAGGACACGTGCAGGTGGAGGCGGAGCGTTCCGACCGCACCTACCCACCAGGTGCGCAGGCCTAACAGCAGGAGCCAGCCATATCCGACCGCCCCGACGAGACCCAGGATGCTTCCGGTAACCGACAGAACGAAGCCTTCCAGCAGGAAAATTCGCCGCACCACGTTGCGCGGGAACCCGACGGCCTGCAGAGTTCCGATTTCCCGCACCCGCTGCTCAATCCCAAGGCGGAAGAACAAAGCCGCCAGCAGAATCGCCGAAGCGATCAGGAAGAAGCTGAAGTAGATGAAATACTCGCCGAAGTCCGTGGATCCCCGGGAGGCTTCCAGCCCGAGCTGTTTGGCCGCCTGAATCGAGAAGCCGGCCGATTCCGGGGTGAGCCGTTCGCGAATCCCGCGCACCAGGGCCTCCTGCCCGGCCTGCGCGTTTCGGCCTTCCGGCACGGAAATGCGCACCGAGGACAGCCGGCCAAAACGGCTCCGCCAGAGTTCCTGCCCGCGCGCCAGTGTAATGAAGGCCTTGGGTGTGGCTCGATACTGATTCCAGTATTCTTCATCCCTCGGGCGGACGCGGCGCAACTCAAGTGGAAACGGCGGGTCCCAGCCCCGGATGCTCAAGGCATCGGTAATGCCCGGGAACTCGGGCGCGAGCGAGGCATCGACGTCGCCCCCGATCGAGATCACGCCCGCCAGGCTGAAGCGGGCGGTCCGCGTCACCAGATTCCCGGCTTCCTCCCAATGGTAATAGTCGACTTCGACCACATCTCCCACCGCGGCTCCCAAGTCACGAAATGCCCATTCGTTGAGCCAAATCGAGTCGCGCGCCTCCGGCGCGACCGGCGGCAGCGGTTCGCCTCCCGGGCGGCGAACCGCACTCAGGGCGCCTCGCCCCAGGTCGGCAGCGGTGATGACGGAATAAGGGATCTCCCGCCCGCCGACACGGATCGAATTCGCCAGGTAGGAGAATATTCCGGAAGTCCTCATCCCGGCATCGGCGGCCGCCGCCTCGGCGGCCCGGGCCGTAGCGTCATCGAGCAGGACGCGGCGGTTCTCGACCGTCCATCCGTTCCGCCGCGGCAACATCCGCAGCTGGACACCGGCATCTTCGAGGGTACATCGCTCACGGAGCAGGCGGCGGATCCCGGGCGCATCGACACCGGCGGTGCCGGCGCCCAGCAGGATCATGTTGACCCGTCCGGGCTGGGCCAGATCGCTCTGCAGCCTCCGGATGGGCACAAAAATCGAGTAAACATCCCCCTGGCCCTGACGCAGGGCAAACTCTCCCATCCGTTCGACAGGCAGCATGGCCTTGCAGGTGAGACGAATGGTCCGGCCGACGGTTTCGCGGCGCCCGAACAACGACTCCCTGGGAATTCCCTGCTGGGTTTCCAGCCGCAGCAGCAGCCCGTCGCCGGCATTGACGCCGAGCCTGGCCCACAGGGCATAGCCGACCAGTGCCTCACGGTCCTCGGGT
Source organism: Terriglobia bacterium (assembly GCA_963824985.1). GTDB lineage: Bacteria > Acidobacteriota > UBA6911 > UBA6911 > UBA6911 > JAFNAG01. The sequence goes on along the minus strand of CAWGRQ010000033.1, from coordinate 100,491 downwards.
GCTTGTTCACCGTCGATCCCGTGGAATTTCCAGAACCGGTCATCGACGCCGTAGACACTGACATCGTGAACGCGCGCACCGGTTCGATCGCGAATCACGGTCCCTCGGAGGAAGATCAGCGGGCAGCCCCGCAGCGCGCCTGCGGATTTCCCTGCGGGAGCTATTGCCTCCGCCAGCTCCTCCCGGAAAAACCGGTCCGAGGAAAGTACATACTCAGCATTTCCGAGCCTCTGGACCAGCAGATCGCGAAGGCTGTCCCGGACCGATTGGCCGACCAGAAGAGCTCCCGACAGCACCGCCACGGCGATGGCGACGCCGGCAATGACTGCCGCGTTCGAACGCCAGTAGTGCTGCAGGTTTCTCGATACCAGCCGGTTCAACCTCATCACCCGCTCCGAAAATAACCAGGGACCGCGCGCCTCCCGCGCGCACAGCTTGTGGAAACAGACGCGCATGCGGGCGAGACTCCCGCGTTCCCAGGGCGCCGACCCCTCACCCAGTTTTCATAATCTTGCGTGTGCCATAGGGCCATGGATTGTTGTTCCGAAAATAGATTCTACATCCACCAGCCATCGGGGTCGCAATCGGGATCGGGGTCGCAATCGCCATCGATATCGAAACCGAGACCGACCCCGATTCCGAACCCGACGGTATCTCCCCGGCTGCCAGTCTTTTTCATACGCCACCGGGCGCGCCCCTGGGCGCATGAGGAGCTGCTCCGAAATGGGCGAGAGGCCGCCACGATGTCATTTTCCTCAAATAGGGCGCAGCTGGGAATCGCTGAGTCGGTACTTCAGCTGGAACCGCTGCGCCAGGTCCAGGTTATGCGTGACCACGATCAGGATCGTCTGCTCGGCGCGGTGCAGATCGAGCAACAGGGTGGCCACGCCGTCCGTCGCTTCATGATCGAGGTTGCCGGTTGGTTCATCGCACAACACCAGCTGCGGCTTCCGCACCAGGGCGCGTGCCAGGGCGACTCGCTGCTTCTCCCCTCCCGACAGTTCGTGAGGGCGATGACTCATTCTCGGGCCGAGCCCGACCCTCTCGATCAGGTCGCGGGCGCGACGCAGCGCGCTGCTGTCGGCGCGAGGAGCAACCAGCGTCGGGATGAGCACGTTCTCCAGCACCGTGCACTGAGGCAGCAGATGGTGGTCCTGAAACACGAAACCGACCCTTTCGTTGCGGAAGGCGGCCAGAGGCTTCTCCCCCATGGCAAGCGGGTTTTCCCCGTTCAGCAGCACTGAACCGGATGTGGGCGGCTCGAGCGCCCCGAGTATGTACAGGAACGTACTTTTCCCGCTCCCCGAAGGTCCCACGATAGAAGTCGATTCCGCAGCGCCGAGCGTGAGATCGATATCCGACAGCACAGTGAGTGTACCGGCAGGCGTTACATATTCTTTTGAGAGTTTCCTGACTTCGAGCACCGTAATTCTCCACTCCCTTTCAGATCGAGCAGGGTGCGATAGACCTCGAGCACTTTTTCCGTCATACGCGCCGTGCTGTAATGAGCCCGCACTCCGTCGTAGCCCCGCGCTCCCAGTTCCCTTCTTCTTTCCGGATCCCTCCAGAGTTCGAGAATCCCATCCGCGAGGCTGTCCGGGTTGTCCGGTTCGACGAGGATGCCGCCGCCGGTGGTATCGACGACCTCCGTAAACGCGCCGCATCGCGGCTGTACGACTGGAACCCCGCTTGCCATCGCTTCCAGCAGAGACATCCCTTTGGGATCGGGATAGGAGCCCGGCACCGACAGCACATCGAGACTGCGGAGGAATTCGAGTTTCCCGCGCCGGTCCAATTCCCCGGCATAGCGGAAGTGGCTCGACAACCCCCAGTCATCCATCCGGTTGTGAATGTCGGCCAGGTACGATTTGTGTTCCGGGCCCAGGTAACCGGCCGCGACCAGGCGGCTCGGCGGCAGTTCCGGCCGTGACCGCAGCCGGCGATAGGCCTCACACAAAGTGTGCAGGCCCTTTTCCGGCGCTATGCGCGCCAGGTAGCCGATTGTAAAGGGCTTCGGCGCAACCGCGTCGCTCCGGGCATGCCCGTCGTGATTGATCCCCAAAGGCGCGACGTGCATGCGCTCAGGGCTCAATCCCGAGATAGTCGATCATCTGGCGGGCGCCGAAATGGCTCACGGCCACGAACGCGTCGACGCATGTCGCATGCTGCCGGATCAGGCGGAGCGCATCACTCCGATAAGGTTCCCCCAGGCCTTCGAGGAACAGGTCCTCCCCCTGCAGGGTGCAACAGACAGGAACCTTCATCGCGGCCTTGATGGCCGGTACGAGGGAGATGAGCAGAGAGTTTGGAATATTGACGATGTCCGGCTTCAGATCGCGGGCGAGAAAACGGGCCAGCCGCACGACTTCCTTGCGCAAAAATCCGTTCGTCCCCTCAAGCATCGATACGGTCAGCTGTCCCAGGTGCGCGGGATCGACACTCACTCCCCACCGGGTCGTGAAACGCAGAAGCGGCGGATAATCCAGGATCCGGTCAAGCATGCCCGGAGTGTGCCGGAACAGCTCAAAATGCTGCTGCAGATAAATGTTGATGCCTCCGAGAAATACCCTGTCGGAGCTTACGTTGCGCTCATCCGTGCGCGTTGGTGTGTAGGTGGGAATCAGCATCAGGTCGTGGCCCGCGGCCATCAGTGCCGCCGCCAGGGTGTTGTCGCGCAGACAACTACCGCAGTACATGTTGCCCGCGCCGGCGGTGATGTATGCGATCTTCATGATTCCGTTTCACTCACCGAAGCAGTAGAGCACTCCGTCCTGAGATCCAATTATGAGGGTTCCCTGGGCCGCCGCCGGCGAGGCCGACAACGGCGCGCCGGCGGTGAATTCCCAGACCTTTCTACCGGTCGCCATCTCCAGCTCATAGAGCAGCCCGTCGTTCGATCCGATAAACACGCGATTCCCAACGATGAGCGGCGACGACTCCACCCGCGCCTGGGTCATTAATGTCCAGACCGCCTTGCCGCTGGAGCGGTCCAGGCAATGCACGAGTTTATCGCGCCCGCCCAGCACCACCCGATCCCGGGTTAAAGCCGCCGAGGAATAAAACGGGAACTTGCGGATCGGATGTTCGTAGGTCCAGCGCCGGGCGCGCCGCGCGAGATCGATATCGAGCACCTCGTTGCCGAAGGTTCCGATATAGGCGTGGCCGTCCCGAACTGCCGCCGAGGCGCCGGCATATGCGCCGAGCAGCAGGGAGTATCGCTGCTTCCCGGAGGCCGCGTCGAGGGCGCGAAAGGTTTCGTCACACCCGGAAATGTACACGGTATCCCGGTCGATGGCGGGGGTGCAGTGCACCGGGCCTTCCGTCCCGTACTTCCACACCAGGGTGCCGGCATCTGCCGTGAGGCAGTAAACATGCTGGTCATACGATCCGAAATAGATTCGGCCGGCATACCAATTGGGCGAGGATTTGATTTCGCCTTCGGTCTTGAAGGTCCAGCGGGCCGTCCCCTTCGCGGCATCCACCGCGTGCAGGACACCGTTCAGATCGCCGATGTATGCGATCCCCCCGTGGACGCAGGGGGACGATTCCCCGACCGGTCCGTCCGTCTGATAACGCCAGCGCACTTTGCCCGTAGCCAGATCAATCGCGTAGAGGGAACTGTCCATCGCCCCGACATAGACGGTCCCACCTTCGATGGCCGCCGACGACTCGATCGAATCCTTGGCCTGGAAGCTCCACCGCAGCTTGAGCTTCTCCGGCAGCTTCACGGTGGATGTCCCCCAAAGCGCCGAGGATCCACGGAACATGTTCCAGGCGTCCAAAGGTTCCTGAATCTGCGCGGAGGCCGCCAGCAAGCCAGCCAGGGCGCAACACAGAACCGCCAAACCGGATTTTCCACATATGCTCATAAGGTTCCCGAAATCTTAGCAGATAGGTTCCTGGCCACCAATGATCTCCCGCGCCCTCTGTGAACCAAGGGGAGCCTCGCCGGCCAGGACCTGCTCCGAAAATAACCTCAAACCCCGCCCAAAGTTGGTTCTGGCATCGGCATCGTTGCAAGGCATCCGAGGCCCGCAGGGCAGGAAGTACCCAGGCCCGGCCGTAAGGCCGGGATAAGGATGAGTCATAAGCGAGCGCCGACGGCGCGGCACAAAAACCGCGTCGTCTGCCGGCATGAGGTTCCGTGCCTGGCGAGGCCACGGAGACGCCTTTGCCATCCCGCATATTGAAAGCGGCGTCATGCCGCCGCAGTCCAAGGCGCTGCGCGCGACAACCGCTGTTTTCATGCGTCACCGGGTGCGCCTTAGGCGCATGAGGAGCGGCTCCGAAAATAGATTTTACTTCCACCAACCTTCGGGGTCGGCATCGGTATCGGGGCTGTGAGCGAAATACGTACAAGGTCCACATCCTGCCGCCGAACTGCACGGCGCCTTGCGCGCCGCGGATACGCAAACGCTCACCTGGCGGCGATGGCGTAAAGAGCGGACGGGGTCATGATGTAGAGCACGCCGTTGGCGGCCACGGGAGTGCTGTATACCGAGTTCCCCATGTTGATTTCCGCTATTTTTTTCATCTCCTTGCCCGCCTGGAGAACGATGACATCGCCATCTTCATCCCCGAGGAACACTTTGCCATCCGCCACCAGGGCCGACCCCCAGACTGCCGCCAGGGCATCGAAGGTCCAGTAAGGCGTCCCGGTTTGCGCATCCAGGCAGTGCAGAAAGCCGCTGAAATCGGAGATGTACACCAGGCCGCCGGCAATGGCCGCCGTGGAAAGAGAGCGGCGGATCTTGTCGAAATGCCAGATGCGTCCCGACTCGGTGATGTCCCCCCGCTTCGTCGGATCGATACCGTACATGTGCCCCACGCCTTCACCGTTTTCCGGATCCTGCCCGATGGCAAGAAAAACCCTCCCTTCGCAAAAGACCGGCGTGGCTATCCCGTCGTTGCGCGTTTTCGGCCAGACCGCATTCTTCGGATTCAGGTCGAACTGCCACAACTTTTCGCCCGTGCGCGCATTAAAGCCATAGAGCCAGCCGTCGCCGCCCGGAAAAAAGACCTGCACGGCGCCCGCCACTTCGCCGAGCGCGGGTGAGGACCACTGCCCGTGCAGGATGCGGTCACCCGGGGAGTTGTCCTTCCAGACCACCTTACCCGTGTCTTTATGCACCGCGATGAAGCTGGGAGCACCCGGCGCAGGGATCTTCTCATGGCTTTCGTCGTTCCCGTTCGAGGTCTCGAGAAACACGAGATCTTCCCAGATGACCGGCGAGGAATTGGCCATGTTGTGCTGAAATACGCCGAGTTCCTTCATCATGTCCAGCTTCCAGATGATGTCGGCGTCCGCCGGACCCTTGTGGCTCTCATCCTGGATCGCGCCATCGTTTTTGCCGTCCAGGAATCCTTCGGTGTCGAGGCAGACGAGCTCACCGCGGTTGCTGACGTAATAGAGGCGTTTCCCTTCCACCGCCGGCGAGGAACAGACTCCCTGTTCCGCCCAGTCATTCTCGTTGCCGGATTCCAGCTTGTCCGAAACCGCCTGCCAGAGGAATTTGCCGTCCGATTCGCGGAAGCACATCAGGATGCCCTTATCCCCGGCTATCTCGGGATTCCTGGGATTGGCGTTGTTGGTGCCGACAAATATCTTTCCATCCGCGACCACCGGATTTCCGTAGGAGGTCGAACCGAGATCGGCTTTCCACTTTATGTTCAGATTGGCTTTAACGTCCCATGTGGCCGGCACGTTCTTCATGGTTGAGACCATGTTCCGTTGCGGCGTCCCCCCCCACATGGGCCAGTCCTGGGCGGCAAGTGGCGCCAGAGATGAAAGGAGCAGGGTCGACCCCAAAACAAAAGATCTTGAAGTTATTGAGCCGTCTGAATTCCGATTCATTTTTCCTTCTCACTGGACAGAATATGTATTCCTGCCGGTTTTTGCCATTGGGGCCCGAGGCCGGGGACATCGGGAACGCGGGCGGTCACCTGGCGGTGATGTCATAGCTGGCCAGCACGCCCTGGTTGCGGATATACAGCCTGCCGCCGCAGACCACGGGGTGCGCCCAGCTAGGCCACCCCTGATCTGCGATCTGGAACCGGCCTCTTTCCACATAAGCGGACGGATTCGCCTCGGCCAAACCAACGATGTTCTCCTCCCCGATGAGGTAGAGGTTACCGTCAGCATAAGTCAGCGAACCCTTTCCCACGCTGCGGTTCTGCCACCGGACCTTGCCGGTCTCGAACTCCATGCAGGTCAGGATCGCGTTCGAAAAGCCGTACAGGAACCCGTCCACCAGGATCACGCCGCCGTGATGATTCATCATCTGCCGGCTGAAATAAGCCTCTTCCGCCTTGACCTCGCCATTGTCGGCATTCAATCGCAACAGGGCGCTGCCGGTGTTGTACGCCGAGGTGTAAAACACCTTGTCCCTGAAAAATACCGGGGTGGTCACATTCGCGGTATCGTTTGCAACCCGGGTATTGCGCCACATCAGTTTGCCATCGCTCGCCCGCACGCCCACGCCTGCCTGGGAGGTCAGGGTCATGATGGTGCGAACCCCCTGGACGTCGGCCACAATGCAGGACGAATAGGCTGCCGGGTCGCTCAGCCCGCCCGTGGTCCAGACCGTCTTGCCCGTGGCTTTGTCCAAAGCCGCAATGCCGGCCTTACTCCCCCCCGGCGTGATGATCAGACGATTACCGTCAATGAGGGGCGACTCGCTAAGCAGCCACTGGGGATTGGAGCCGTTGAATTCCCTGAGGATGTTCCGGGTCCAGGCCACAGTGCCGTTTTCAGCCTGAAGGCAAGCCAGGTCGCCGTTTTCGGACAGGGCGTAAACGAGCGGGCCGTCTACCGTCGGCGTTCCCCTCGGTCCCCCGCCTTTATCCTGATCCAGAGTCCTGCCCAAGGCTCTGGTCCAGAGCGTTTTGCCGTCGGCGCGATTCAGGCAGAACACGGTGCTGCTGTTCCCCTGCGTCCCCTGCACGTACATGCGGTTGCCGGCGATGGCGACCGCTCCGTAGCCTTTGCCCAGGCCGGTGATCGACCAGGCTACCGGCGGGCCTGTGCGTGGCCACTGTTTCAGCAGCCCCGTCTCGGTCGAGAGGCCGGTGCGGTCGGGACCGCGCCATTGCGGCCAGTCTCGCTCGGCAGCGGTGATTGCCAAGGAACAACATCCCAGAATCAGAAGCCACAGCTTTCGCATGATTCTCCTCATAGTCACTTCATTCGACGACAGACGTCGGCTGCCGGTCCGGCTCCCTGGAAAGCGGGCGCCGGCAGCGGACGCAACTTTTAAGATCACAAAATATGATGACAGAGCCTCGATCCCGCGCCTCGGAGGGGCGCCAAGCCAATAGCCCCGGGCGCAAGCCCGGGGTGGGGCGCCGGTCGAGAAGGAGCCCTGAAGACCAACTATACGGGCGAAAGATCTGTAGTGAACCCGGTCATTATATCTGGTCATCAATTATTTCCTGGCCGCGACGGCAACCACATGCGACTTGGTGCGGAAATAAATGACGCCCTGAGACAGCGCCGGGCTCGCCATGCAGACTTCACCCATCGAATTGGTGGCAAGCAGTTCAAACCTCGGACCCGCACTGATTACGTAAATATCCCCATCTTCACTCGAAAAATAAATCTTGCCGTCGCCTGCGACCGGTGAGGCTGTAAAACCGGTGGTGCCGCTGCCGAGACGCTCCTGGTAGATCCGGTTTCCGGTCCTGGCGTCGTAGCAGCTCAGCACGCCGTTGTTCTTGCAGTTGTACAGATAATCGCCATATACCAGGGGCGTGATCATGTACGCCCCGTCGCGAGGGTAGCTCCAGGCCACATACTGGTTGGCCGTTTCGTTGGCATTCAGCGATATGTCTCCGGTCGCATTGAGGCGGATGGCATAAATGGGAGCCATCGGACCGTGTGCGCCGGTGATGTACACCATGCCGTGAGCCACAATCGGTGTCGGCACCGGGATATCGCCTCCACCCTTTAGCCGCCACAGCTCTTTGCCAGTCTTGACATCATAGCCGCCGATCTGCCGGTAGCCGTTGATGATCATCTGGGCATTCCCGCCGTCCTCCGCTACTGCCGGTGTTCCCCAGGTGGGGACGTCGCTCCGGGGCATGCGCCAGATTTCCCTGCCGTCGTCCACGTTCAAGGCCGCAACAAACGAGCCGTTCAGGACATCGCATTGGATCAGCACCGTGTTCCCGTAGATCACCGGCGAACTCCCATACTCCCACTGCGCGTCCGGAGCGACGTAATAGCCGGAATCGAGCACGCCGAGATCTTTTTTCCAGAGCAGCTTCCCTTCCAGATCATAGCAATAGAGACCCTCGGAGCCGAAGAAGGCCATGAGGTGGCGACCGTCGGTTGCGAGTGTCGAGTTTGCATGCGTCGATTTCGGGTGCCTCTTGATCTTCGGGACCCCCTCAAAGGCCGTATTTTCCCACAAAATCCGGCCCGACTGCCCGTCGAGACAATAGACAATCCAGCGGTGCCGGGTATTGTCCTTGACTGAGTTGATGTCCCCGTACAAGCCCACTTTCAGCTGGGGATTATCTGCGCCGCTGATGGCGGTCGACAGGAAGATGCGATTCCCCCAGACAACCGGGCTGGACAGCCCAAGTCCCGGCACCGGTGTCTTCCAGAGAACATTACTGGAAGTCGCCGCATCCCACCTGGATGGCAGGGTGTACCCCTCCGCGATGCCGCTGGCATTGGGACCACGGAAAGAGGGCCAGTTCGCATCGGGGCCTTTCCGTGCGGCTGCGGGCGCAATCAGGGCGATTAAAAACAGCAGGATCGAAATGCAGAGAAAGAATGCTTTACGTTTCACGTCCTCGGGCTCCTCGCGGATAGAGCGCAGGGAATCTGCGGCATGCTCACGAAGTCTACCATCATTTCTGGGAAACGTGAACCCGGAGCCATGCCACAGCGTGGCATTCAGCCTCGATCGAATTTCGCGGCCCCCGCAGGTACAATCGTTGTATAGTAGATTTTTCGGCAGGCTATAACCCGCTTTCTTCGGGAACATCGTTCACAAACCAATGATTGGCGGCACATGCAGCCGGAATTCGCTCATTATGCACAGCTTTTGGGACACGGAAGAACACGGATCGGATCCGTATTCTTCCGTGTCCTAAGAGGTCTTGCAGCATTTCTTTGCGAACAAAACGGGCCAGGACCATCCGGCACAGAATTCAGCGAGGGCTCAACACGATATGCGGAAACACGGTTTCGGCAGCATGCGTCGGTCGTTTGCTATTTTGCTGGCCGCTCTCAACGCCGGCGCGGCGTCATCCACGGGCAACTGGCCATCGTTTCGCGGGTTCCAGGCCGGCGGCGTGGCCGAAGGCCAGAACCTTCCCGACCGTTGGGACGGCACCAACGGTGAAAACATATTGTGGAAGACGGCAATTCCCGGCCTGGCGCTCGAGCCCGGTCGTGTGGGGCGACCGGCTTTTCGTCACCACGGCCATCAGCAGCGAGGCAAATGCCACATTCAAGCACGGGCTCTTCGGAGAAGGGGATGCGTCCAAGGACCGGTCCGTGCACCAGTGGAAAGTGTATTGCCTCGACAAACGCAACGGTGAGATCTCATGGGCAGCCACGGCATACGAAGGTGTGCCGAAGGAAAAACGGCACGTCAAATCGACCTATGCCAGTTCCACACCGGCAACCGATGGCCGGCACGTGGTGGCATTTTTCGGTTCCCAGGGTCTCTACTGCTTCGACATGAACGGCAAGCTGGTCTGGAAAAAGGATCTCGGGGTGCTCGATGTCGGCGCCTACGATGCTCCGGAGTACGAATGGGGGACCGCAAGTTCTCCGATCATCTATAAAAACCGGGTAATCGTCCAGGTCGACACGCAGAAGGAGGATTACCTCCTCGCGGTGGATATTGAAACCGGAGCGACGGTGTGGAAAGCCGACCGGGACGAACTTCCGTCCTGGGGAACCCCGACGATTTATCCCAATCCCAAGCGGATGGAACTGATCACCAACGCGTCGAAGTTTATCCGCGGGTACGATCCGGAAACGGGAAAAGAGCTCTGGCGCCTGGGCGGGAGTTCCCAGATTACAGCCCCTACTCCGGTGTTCTCCGACGATCTGATCGTGGTCGCCAGCGGGCGCAGGCCGGAAGCCCCCATTTTCGTAATTCGCGCCGGCGCCTCCGGGGACATCACCCTGGCGAAGGGAACCTCGTCGAGCGATCCGGTCGCCTGGAGCCGCCAGCAGCGGGGTCCGTACATGCCGACGCCCCTCATTTACGGCGGGCGCCTGTATGTGCTCGCAAACCAGGGCATCCTGGATTGTTACGAACTTCGCTCCGGCAAGGAGATCTATCGTCAACGTATCGCTCACCAGGGGGGCGGCTTCAGCGCTTCTCCGGTGGCGGCCGACGGCCGGATCTATCTTTCCAGCGAAGATGGGGATATGTTTGTGATCAAGGCCGGGGAGAATTTCGAGGTACTCGCGACCAATCCGATGGGCGAGCGCTTGATGGCGACACCCGCACTGTCCGATGGCCGCATGTTTGTCCGCGCCGAACACGGCCTGTTCGCCATCGGCCGCGGTCCCGGAAAATGAACCGCCGGCCCCGTTGTCCAAGGACCCGCACGCAGCCTGGCCCGGATCGAATCGTCATGGAGGGAAATGCGATGACATCGATGCCATCTTCAAGGCTGATCTGCCGGACGATCCTCGCATTGAGCCTGGGGGCCTCTTTGACTTTTCCTGCGCGGGCGCAGGAAAGCCAGGTTGTTTGCGAGGTTCGAAGCCGGTACCAGTACATCACCGTGCGCGACACCCCCACCGGCTACCGGCAGCTGATATTCGACGGCCGCTTCGACGGGTCCGACGCCATCCAGTCCGAAATGAATCTCAGCGACCACTATGAGCTGTCGCTCTCCTATGCCCGACACATCATGACCGTGCTCCCTGCGGCTACCCGACTCAAGCGCATCCTGATCGTCGGCTTGGGGGGAGCGTCCATGCAGCGCTACCTGTACCGGTTGCTCCCCGAAACAGTCATTGAAACCGCGGAAATCGACGCCGACGTTCGCGATGTCGCGGCCAGATACTTTTTTTTCAAGGAAGATCCGCGTCAGGTGGTCCACATAGGTGATGGCCGGACCTTCATAGAAAATTCCAAAAACAAATACGACATCATATTCCTCGATGCCTTCAGCGCCACATCGATCCCGTACCGGCTGGCGACCCAGGAGTTTCTGAAATCGGTTCGCGATCGTCTGGCCGACGGCGGCCTGGCGTGCGCCAACCTGTGGGATGGGGAGTCGGACTACCCCGACATGCTGAAGACCTACGACAGCGTCTTTCCGGAATTGCATCTGGTGAAATGCGGATACTCGGGAAACAGCATCCTGCTGGCGTTCCCCGAAAAGCGGGGCCTAACGAACGTCGGCTGGATGGAAAAGGCGGCAGCGTTTGAAAAGACACATCCCACCGGGCTCGACCTGCCGCAGCTGATCAGCCGGGGCGCGGCCGAGACCATCCACATCCCCGAGAACGCCAGGATCCTCTTCGACAAGTCCCGTTCGACGACGATATCTTCAACAAACCGGCTGGTATATGATTATTTTGGGGCCGATTTCTCCATAATCGACTATGACCGTAATAAAGCTCAATTCCTCCCGGCATCCGAATCTGCAATGATATACGCCGAGCTACGCAATCAAAGATGAAATTGGAGGCATATGGGGGAATTCCCTTCCACGTCCAGCGCATTTTACGTCCAAGTGTCGCTGAATCCACTTCCCAGATGGCTGTTCCGGCGAAGTCAGGCAGAGTGAACGGGCCCACCTGTCCGATAACCCCACTATACGACCGCGATTGATGTCCTATGATTGAAATGCACCGTAATCTCTGGCAGCCACAATAGATGCGACAGACAAAGCTCGCTCTTCTTTTGATTTCAATCGGACCGGTGTAGAATCAGCGAGCACGCTCAAGCCCGTGGTTTTCGAATCCGAATGCTAATCACTTGAAGCCCAAATCCAGGTATAAGGGAGATCAGACGACGAGGCGTGCATACAGGCCGACCCTGGACACAGGGGGCGGCAACGAAACTCTCACCAGGGAGCACGTTGATTAGGGCGCCTAACCAATGAATCGAAAAAACAGACAGGATCCAGGGGTGGAACAGAGAGAATGGAAGCGAAGCGAATCCTCTAACCTCGATAAGCCAGGTCTGTACAGAGCCCGAAAAAGGAAAGGGACATCGACGATCTCCAAGCCGTCGATGGAAAGCGGTATCAACATGCCCACGCGGGAGTCCTTCTGGCGAGCGGATTTGGCCTTAGGGTTGCTTGTGGTTGTCGCGACGATCCTCGCGTACCAACAGACATGGCATGCCGGCTATATCTGGGATGACGACATGCATTTAACCCAGAACCCATGCATTGTTGGAGTATTGGGATTTAAGGGAATCTGGACAACGAGCGCCGCAATGTATTATCCGTTGGTGCTCACCAATTTCTGGCTGCAGCACGCCCTATGGGGATTAAATCCACTGCCGTATCACATACTCAATGTGCTCATGCACGCGGCATGCGCACTTTTGTTCTGGAAAGTGCTGCGAGAGTTGCGGGTGCGCGGTGCCTGGCTCGGGGCGGTAGTGTGGTCACTCCATCCGGTAATGGTCGAATCGGTGGCTTGGATTACGGAGTTGAAAAACACGCAGTCGGCTTTTTTCTACTTACTGGCAATCCTGTTTTTCATTAAATGGCACGGAGCTCGATGCCTTTCGGAAAAAAAGATAGCCCGTCGGCATTACGTGTTGATCATCATCTGCGCCGTGCTTGCCATCTTGAGTAAATCGTCGACAGTGATTTTGCCTTTGGTATTGGCCTTGTGCTGGTGGTGGCTTGATAGTCGCTGGCGCTGGCGCAATGTCGCCTGGTTGTCTCCGTTCTTGACCATCTCGCTTGCGGCAAGCGCATGGACAATCTGGGAACAATTGTATCACTCCCATGCGATGGGACCCGAATGGAATCAAAGCTTGCCTCAACGCATTGTCATCGCAGGCAAGGCCATCTGGTTCTACCTGGGAAAGCTATGCTGGCCGCATCCACTAATGTTCATTTATCCTCGTTGGCAGATCGACGCTCTGAATCCACTGGCATACTTGCCGGTTTTGGCGGCGGCCGGTGGATTATTTCTCTTATGGCGGAAGCGGAACACAAACCAACGGTATCTGTTTTTCGCAGCTGCGTATTTTGTCGTGGCGCTATTCCCCGTGCTGGGCTTCTTCAATGTCTATTTCTTCCGCTACTCGTTCGTGGGCGACCATTTTCAGTACCTCGCCAGCATGGGGCCGATCGCCCTGGCGGGTGCAGGTATAAATGAAGTCTTCGATTTTTTCCGGAAACAAACGGCAATCATAACCTCAATAGTTTTCGGAATATTGCTGTCTGGTCTCGGTCTCCTGACCTGGCAGCAATGCGCTCTGTATGCTAATGAGGAGACTCTCTATCGTGTCACTATCAGCCTCAATCCCTCGTCCACTCTGGCCCGCGCCAACCTGGGCGCCCTGTTGCTTGATCGACAACCGGATGAGGCATTGGTCCAAATGCAGGAGCTACTGAAGCATGATCCCAACTCGCCTGAAAGTCATAACAGTCTGGGGCTTGCCCTGGAATTTACAGGTCGATTCGAACAGGCAGTCACTCAATACAAGGAAGCCTTGGAACTCAATCCAGATTTGGCAGAGGCTCACGACAATCTGGCCAGGGCCTATCAGAGGATGGGTAGACTCGAGGACGCAGTAGCCCAATATCACGCAGCTCTGCGGCTCGATCCCGATGCTCCCGGGGTGCATGGAAATCTGGGAACGGCTTTTGAGCAGCTCGGGCGGTTTGAAGAAGCTGCCGCACAATATGAGGTATCATTACGCCTCAAGCCTGACTTTCCGGAATCGTACAATAACCTGGGAAGAGTCCTTGACAAAATGGGACATTCAGATGAGGCGATTGTCCAGTTCAAGGAGGCTCTGCGACTCAGTCCGGATTTTGCCGAAGCCCATAACGATTTGGGCATCGCGTTCGAGCGATTGGGCCGTCTTGATGAGGCGATAAGGGAATATAGCGAGGCGTTGCGGCTTGACTCAGGCTTCACTGAGGCTGCAGCTAATCTGACCAGGGTTGTGAATTTTGCGAAAAAGCGCAATTGATTATCCCCAAAACATCCCATCTGGAAGGTGTTCCGGACGTAAAACGGCGATCTCGTACAATGACCTTTTGTCCCTTGTTACTTGGCAACGTTCGGCATCATAAGATCAGGCACCGGACCTTAAAGCTGCCTAACCGAGTGGATTTGAATGCCTGTACTGAATTGCGCATACCCGATCTCTGGGGCTACAATTTCCTCAATGATCATGGTTAAGGGAGGAAGATGTCGATCATGTTGTATTCCTGCCTCGGGGCGTTGATGTTGTTTTTCGCGCCTGCAGTCGGGGTTGCAGGCCAGGCGCTCGATCCTCCGTCCGGCTCGCCCTATTTCAAGACCTTCGCGCAGGGCGACTTCCGTGTCGAGGTCGGTTTCTTCCCTGACCGGCCTGAATACGTCTGGGGCGAGCCCATCCATTACATCACCTATCTCGTTCGCAATATTGGTGACAAGCCCTTCAGTTTCCTGGAGGGCGGCGACTATCGTGGCGGCCGCAGTGAAAGTTACAGGATCACCGCGGTCGACGCCGGCGGCCAAAACGTCGCCGTGCCGGAAATGTACAACATGGGTGGCATGGAGAACTTCCGGAGGCTGGGGCATGGCCAGGTTTTCCGCAAGATGATGCCGGTCGAACGGCGCCTGACGTTTGCCGGTCCGGGCGTTTATACCGTCACCGGCAGCCGCACGCTGATGTTGGGCGAAGATTTCGGCAAGCCGACGACACCCTTCGCCACGACGACCTCGTTCACACTTACGATCCTTCCCTATACGAAGGAGAGGATGCAGGCCGAAGTCGAACGCCTGGCGACGCGCATTCGCGCGGCCGGCGAGACGGAGCCTAAAGCGTTCGAAATCACCGAGCCTAATGACTGTACGCCTGCCAACCGCCAATGGCTTGATTTGGCCACGCTGGCCGGGATTAAGGACGAGGCGGCCGTAAACGCACTGCTGGCGATGGCAAAGGAGGCCACGCCGACTCTGCGTTCGGCTGTGCTGGAGCGGCTCGGCAGCCTTCCTTCCGGTGCCGCCCTGCCGGTTACGCTTGCTGCGCTGCATGACGCAGATCCCAGGATCCGCGCCGCAGCGGCGACGGGCCTGGGCGGGATAAAATCCGACGCTGCAGTTGATGCGCTGCTCGCCGCTGTAGGCAGCGAAATCCCCGATGTTTCCGGCGCGATCCTGCGCGCCCTGGGCGGCAGCCGATCTCCCCGCGTGTTGGACGTTCTCAGGCGATCGCTCAAGCTGCCAGGTGCGCGACACGCAGCGGTCGACGGCCTCGTGGCCTACGGCGGCCCGGATGCCGTCATGGCGCTACGTGGTTGCGCGGACGATCCAGACATGGATTTCCGCGAACACGTCGTCGAGGCACTAGCCGAGAAACTGCGTCAGCCCATCGACCCCTACTGGCTTGCGCCCGTCATTCGGTCCCGTGAGGGGAGTTCCTCGCTGGGCCGCGCACCGGACCTGATGCGCATGTATGGCGGCGCCAAGGCCCTGCCGGCGTTGCTTGGTTGTCTCGATTATGACGATCCCTCGACCCGCAAATATTATAACTGGTCTATCTTCCATACGGCGGCGGTCTGCCCGGGTGGCATGAAGATTCCATGGGCCAGTGACCTCAACCGTGACGGCACGCCCGCGGAGATCGACCGGAATCGCCGCACGTTGCGCGCCATCAAGGCCTGGGTCGCGGACTATGAATCTCGCCGCATGAACGAGCCGGACCTGCCGCACCCGCTCGGTTGGCCAGAAACGAAAGCGCTCTGCGGCGAAACGATCGATGATCTTTGCGTCTGCGCCACAACCAACCAGCGAGTGTGGCCGGCGGGCATGACGCAATTGCTACAGTTTCAGCTGCTGCGCCCTTCAGAGGATATCCCAATTGAACTGTCGGCCGCGCCCGAGGCGCTGGAGGTCGAGCTCAATGGCGTGTGGTATAGGCGCCCTTCGCGCCAGACTGAAGCGACGCCCAATGTGCCGGACGGTTTTGGAGCGAGCTTCGGCAACATCCTTCTGGACGAACATTGGTGGCGCAGAAGTGACAGCCAGCCGCTCTTGTTGCAACCCGGGCGTTACAGCGCACGCGTGGGGGTCAGTCTCAAGCCGGAGGCCGAGCGCAGCGCCCTGGCAATCAGCAGGCCTTTCGAATTCGAAATCATGGGCGAGGAAAGGAACAGCGGATGTCCGGAAGGGGAACTTTTTAATGTTAACAAGTACCTGTCAAGCGTCCGAAATTGATTTTTCATCATCCTGTTTGGGTTTCCGGGCGTATTGCGACGTCATCGTACATTGACATCCAAGTCCCTCATGGCGGACGGATAGGAAGCATCAGCTTTCGGAAGCCGCCCGCCTCGGCGAGAGCCTTCCCTCCAGCCTCTGATAAGATCGATCATGTAGCCTTCGAGCCTTCGGATCCTGGGCGCGATTCCAAAATTCCATGCTGCTGAGATATTCGTGCATCAAGGGGGATTCTGGAAGGTAATCGATGATTCTTTAGCTTCCAGGTGCTGCTCAGGCAGGGCGTAGCCGGCGATATGTACCTTCCCCCACCTGGTAGGATGGATTCCCGCGACGATCTTGATCGTTGTAGATTTGCCTGCTCCGTTCGGTCCCGGAAGGCCTACCATTTCACCGCGGTTAATACGGAAAGAAATCCCGTGCAAGACTTCAAGGGAGCCCTGTGGTTATTCTTGAAGCAGAAGCCCCAAGCCCGCCGACGCACTCCGGCTGTCGAGCAATAGTTGAGCCTCCGAAAACCGATTCGGGTGAGGTAAAGAAAAAACGTGGTTTCCAGCCCAGGAATTACTCATGGGCCGAGCTCCTCAAACGTGTGTTCGAAGTGGATGTTCTCGCCTGCCCCCGAAGCGGAGCGCGGATGAGGATACTTGCCGCGATAGATCCGCCCGAAGCAATCCGAAAGATTTTGGCCTGCCTCGGCCTACCCACGAGGGCCCCGCCCATTGCCCCTGCCATGCAGGAGGGAGAGGAGGCTGCTTCATGGTGAGGTGAGCAGCCAATCTGCTCTGGCTCTTGGGAAGCATTGCGTTTGCCGCGATGAAGATATCCGCGATGGGCATGTACGGCGTAACCTCGCGTGCCGTGGCAACAAAAACCAAAGAAATCGGCATCCGACTGGCCCTGGGCGTGTCCAGCGGCACGGTCGTTGCGGAGGTGGTCAGAAACGGCGCATGCTGGGCGTTCACCGGAATCGGCATAGGAGCCGCCGTTGTGCTCGTGGTTTCCAAGATCCTTGCGTCTCAGTTCTGGTGGCTGGCCTCGTCACAAATACAGGCGATCGCGCTCTTGGCGTTGCTGCTTGGAATCGTCGCTTCGCTGGCCTGCTATCTGCCGGCACGACGCGCCAGCAGAATCGAGCCTGCCATCACACCGCGCTCAGAATAGCGAGGCGCAAATTCTGGTGTTACCCTCAAGGAGTCAAGCGAATTGCATCGCGGGGTTCCGATTATCGGCTGCGCAAGCGGACGGCGAACACGACCTTCTGCTTGGATCGTTATGAAGAGTATCTATATATAGATTATCTTGACATTGCCGGGCAGTTCATTCAGACTCGCGGCATGAAAACACTTCCATCGCAGGGTACGGACTTGTTGCAGGGAACGCTCGACCTGCTTGTGCTGCGGACGTTGATCTTCGGTCCGCTGCATGGGTATGGAATCGCCAAGGCTATCCATCAGACATCCAACGAGGCATTGAGGATCGAGTTCGGCTCGCTGTATCCGGCCCTCCGCCGGCTTGATTTGAAGGGCTGGATTGCTTCCAGGTGGGAAACCTCCGAGCGCAACCGGAAGGCCAAGTTCTACCGGCTTACGCCTGCCGGGAAACGGCAGTTGGTGAAAGAGGAATCGAAGTGGCAGCAGTTTGTCGCCGCGATGTCCGGTGTCCTCAAGTCTGATCCGAGGGTGTCACAACCATGAGATGGTGGACCCGCCTGCTGTATCTATTGCCCTGGAGGCGCAGCGCGGAGGACCGTGAGCTTGATGAAGAACTGCGGTCGATCGCGGATCTTGCCGCGGATGACCTGGGTTCTCCATCCGCTGCACGCAAGGCGCTTGGCAACGTGACCCTGGCCAAGGAAGATGCTTTTGCCGTATCAAAATGGGCGTGGCTGGAGAGCGCGTTCGCGGACATCCAATATGCGTTTCGCGTGCTGCGCCGCGCGCCTTCCTTTACTGTGGTGGCTGTGATTACGCTGGGGCTCTGCATTGGAGCGAATGTCGCCATATTCAGTCTGATTGATGCCGTGCTGCTTCGTATGCTGCCGGTCAGCGAACCGGAACGGCTCATGGAGTTGGCGAGCAGCAGCTCATCTTATTTCGCCTGGCAGCAGTTCAGCGCCCGGTCGAGCGATTGGATGACAGGGGTTCTCGCCACGACCGGCTCGCTAAATCGAAACGTCGACGTCGGCGGTGGCCCCGTCCGCGGGTCGGTGGAGCTGGTTACGGGGAACTATTTCGAGCTGCTTGGAGTGACTGCGCCGCGCGGGCGCGCGATCACGCCTGACGACGACCGGCGGGGAAACCCGGCTCCGGTTGCGGTGATCAGTTATCGGTTCTGGAGAGGACATTTTGCCGGCGATGTCGCGGCTCTGGGCCGCACGGTCCGGGTGCAGGGCGTGCCGCTCACCATCGTCGGCGTCGCGCCGCGTGAATTCTTCGGGATGGTCCTGGGGCAGGCGCCCGACCTCTGGATCCCGCTATCACTGCAGCCGGCCGTGTTCCCGCACGACAACTGGCTTGATTCCCCGAATACCAATTTCCTTGATCTCATTGGCCGGTTGCATCCAGGCATCAAACCAGAGCTGGCCGCCGGCGCGCTGACGCCGGTGATGGCAGACATTAATATTGCGCGCTTGGGACCCAATCCCCGATCCGAGTCTCTCGAGAGCATCAAAAAGCAGAAGATGCGGCTGACTCCCGCCGAGCGCGGCATTTCAGTCCTGCGCGATCGGTTCTCCGAGCCGCTGAAAGTCATCTTCGGCATGGTGGAAGTGGGCCTGCTGTTAGGATGCCTCAACCTGATGGGCTTGCAGTTGGCCCGCTCCCGGGAACGGCGCCGCGAACTCAGCATTCGCCTGGCAATTGGGGCAAGCCGGGCTCGGGTAATGCGCCAGCTTCTGACGGAATCCCTGGTCATCACGACAGCGGGCGCCGCGCTGGGATTGCTTCTGAGCGGGCCCTCGGCGAAGGCATTGCTCGCGATGATCACATTTTGGGGTGAACCCGTTGTGATCGCCGCCGGCATCAACAGCTCGGTGCTGTGGTTCGTGTGCGGGACGGCAGTCGTGGCGGCACTGATCTCCGGACTGATACCGGCGTTGCGCGCCATGCGCGATCCTTTACTCCCTTCGTTGCAGGCAGGAGGGCGGACGGCAGTTGCGGGACGCGAGGGAAAACGGCTGTGGAGATCTCTTGCATGCGTGCAAGTCGGCCTGTCGCTCTTCCTTGCCGCTGCAGCCTGCTTGTTTTCCTTCAGCTTGCACCGGCTGGTTGCATACGACATCGGCCTGGACCGCAGCAATCTGGCTGTGCTCGATGTGGACACGACCGGAGCAGGTTTTGACGCCACCCAAGGTCAGATCGCGGCCGCTGGCATTGTCGAGAGGCTGCGTTCGCTATCCGCTGTGAAGGGTGCGACCTACTCCCAGAACGGACTTTTTACCGGCCGAAATTCTCAAAATGAAGTGTATGTCGATGGATTCTCTCCTGCGCATAACTCAGACAAGCAGGCCTGGTTTGACAGAGCCGGGCCACGCTATTTCGCAACGATTGGGGCTACACTGGCGGCAGGCCGTGATTTTACGGAAGCGGATTTCACAGGGAACCGGCCCGTCGCCGTGGTAAGCGAGTCATTCGCCAGGCACTTCTTTCCGGACAGAAATCCGATCGGGCGGTTTGTTTATGTCGGCGAGAAGAAAGCCGCATGGCAGGTGGTTGGGCTGGTGCGCGACATGCACGTCGATACCGTCAGGGCTAAGCCGCGGGATTGGATCTATTTGGGCGGGTATCAGCCTGAGGATCGCATTTGGAGCGTGCAGTTCCTCGTGCGCACCGCCGGCGCCCCGGCCGCCCTGGCTAATTCTCTCCGTCAGGCGATTCAACAGACGTCTCCGCGGCTTCCTGTGAGGAGCGTGAGCACGGCGGACGAGCTGCTCAACCGCACTCTGGATCGCGATCGCCTGCTGGCGTTCCTCGCGGACGCCTTTGGCGCGCTCGCACTCGCAATTGCAGCCGTGGGCATATATGGATTGCTGTCGTATGAAGTGACCAAGCGGACGAACGAGATCGGAGTGCGCATGGCGCTTGGGGCGACGCGCTCGGGTATTCTGGCCCTGGTGCTGCGCGAGGTACTGGTTGTATGTGCGGTCGGCGTGACGTTCGGAAGCGTCGCAGCCCTCGCATGCGGCAACCTTGTTGAGAAAGTCGTGTTTGGCATCGAGCCTCGAAATCCGCTGCTGCTGGCGGCAGCCGGCGCGATTCTCTTGCTCGTCGCGCTCGTGGCGGCGTGGTTCCCGGCACGCAGGGCAGCCTCTGTCGACCCGATGCTTGCCCTTCGCCACGAATGACCTTGCCATTGTCGGAGGCAAAGATGGGCCAATGGAGAAAGCTCAAGTATTTGTTGCCGCCGCGCCGAGGAGCGCGACATTCAGGAGGAATTGGAATCATTGAAAGAGATTGCCGATCCTGGGGAACTGGGCAATCTGACGCTGGCAGCGGAGGATGCCCGCGCAGTTTTCACCTGGGCGTGGCTGGAGCAGCTCGGACAGGATCTCCGATATGCTCTGCGTTCGATGGCTCATAACAAGATCTTCACCGCGCTGGCGATGCTGTCGCTGATGCTGGGGATCGGGGCGAATACGGCGATTTACAGCCTCATGGAATCCATCCTGCTGCGTAGATTGCCGGTTCCGGATCCGAATTCTCTGGTGATCATGAAGTGGCACGGGAAGAGCTTTCCGCCGAATTCCAGCTTTTCCTTTTCCACGGGCGGAACCTTCACTGATCCAAAGGGAGGGACGGTCAGCACGATCTTTCCCTATCCTGCCTTGAAGCTGTTTCAGAACAACGCAGAGGTCCTCTCAAACGCATTTTGCTATTTCGTGGCGGAAAGTCTCAGCGTGACGGTTCGAGACGATACCGTGGCCGTCAAGGGACAGTACGTCTCGGAGGATTACTTTCGGGGCATGGGAGTGCGCCCGGCCGCGGGCCGATTGATTCTTGCCGCCGACGATCAAGTCGGCGCGGCGGCCGCGGCAGTCCTGGGATACAGATTCAGCGCACAGCGCTTCGGTGAAGCCGGCCGAGCGGTGGGGCAGTCGATACGGGTCAACGACAAGCCGTTCATTGTCGTGGGGGTAGCGCCGCCGGAGTTTTTCGGCGCGGAACCCGGTTATGTGCCGGATATCTATGTGCCGATACACGCCGGCCTTCTTCTCGCAGCATCAGGCTAGCCCACCGAAGCGGCGCAGCAGTATCAGGACCGGAACTACTATTGGATCGAGGTCATGGGACGGCTCAAGCCGGGCGTGAACCCGGCACAGGCGCAGGCCGTTTTGGCGCCGCAGTTCCGGGGGTTTGTCGAGGATTCCGCCTCCGGCGAACGGCCGCAACCCGACCTTCCGGAGCTGATGGTTCAGGACGGCGCCGGAGGGCTGAACAGCCTGCGGCGGCAGTATTCGGAGCCGGTGTACGTGCTGATGACAATGGCCGGACTGATCCTGTTGATCGCCTGTGCCAATATCGCGAACCTTCTGTTGGCGCGGGCCGCGGCACGGAGGCGCGAGATCGCGGTGCGTTTGAGCATAGGCGCCGGCCGGTTGCGGATCATCCGTCAGCTTATGACCGAAAGCTTGCTTCTTGCCTCGATGGGAGGCGCCCTGGGGGTGGCCTTTGCGGCGTGGGGCATCCGGGTGCTGACCCTGTTGCTTGCCAACGGGCGCGACAATCTTCCTTATATGCAGAGTGCCGGCCCGCCTTCCCAAATGACTTACGAGGTGAGGACCGCTGGCAATGCGTTGAACTACGCCAACACCGTTCGCCAGATTGTACGCCAGGTCGATTCGCGCCTGGCGATCTCGGGTTTGAAGACGCAGGCCGCGCATGTCGACCAGGCGATCAGCCAGCAAATCACCCTTGCCCGGCTCTGCACAGCCTTCGCATTGCTGGCGCTGCTGATTGCCTGCGTGGGGCTGTATGGGACCGTCGCCTTTCACGTCATGAGCCGCACCGGCGAAATCGGCATCCGTATGGCCCTCGGCGCACGTCCTATCGGGATATTCTGGATGGTGCTTCGCGAAGTCTTCGCTCTTGCATCGGCGGGATTGGCGATCGGGGTTCCTGCGGTGCTCGCCGGAACGCGCGCCGTCAAGTCATTCCTGTTAAGAACCTGTAATTCTGCAAACCGCGGATTGAAAGTACCGGCCAGCGCCATCCCTTTCATTCGGCTTGGTGGAATCTCAAATGGTAATTGTTTAGCCAAATCAAATGGATGAAGAAGCAAAACGCAATGACGCCAAGGCGCAAGGGCGCAAAGATCGACACTGAGCAACAGGCGTGGGCGCAGCGCTTCGCGCTGGCGCATCCTTGGGCGGGCCGCCGAGAAAGCGCGGGCAGTGGCTCGTCGTGCTTTGCGGTTTTGAGCACCGCTATTACCTGCGCAGCCATTTGTATGACTGGGACGATCCGCCCGGGTACGTCGTGAAAGAGTACTGGGAATATGAGCGGCGATAGGGAATTCCTCCGAAGCTTTAAGGATTCGGAGGCTAAGTAATCGAGTTCATAAGTACGGAGACGTATTTCCACCCGCTAGTGAAGCGCAAGATATTTGTCATTTGTGATTGGTTATTCGTTATTTGTCATTTGACGACCCGAAACTGGCTGTCCTCAATGATAAATGGCAAATAACCAATCACAATTGACAAACTCTGTCTGCTGCTGCGATACGTCACCGTATTTATGCACTCATGCACTAAGCGCAGGTTGCATCGGATTATCCAGCCTGTATTATCGGGTGTCTGGCTCTGACGACGACCACAAGGAGAACGGTCTGGGTGCGAGAGGCCGTCCATCAGTCGCACCTCAGTGTCACCGCCGGGTCGACGCGGGCCGCCCGACGGGCGGGAAGCAGGCCGGCGAGGACGCCGATGGCAGCAAGCGCGGCAATCGCCAGCACGATCGTAACCGGGTCGTTGGGCGAGATATCGAACAGCAGCGACCGCAGAACCCGGTTCGCCAAAAGGAAGAACGTGAGGCCGGCGGCGAGGCCGGCCCCCACCAGCAGCGCGACTTCCCGAAGAACGAGTCGTTCCACCGATCCGCGGGTCGCGCCGAGCGCCAGTCGAATGCCGATCTCGCGTGTCCGGCGCGTGACGTTGACGCTGGTGAGGCCGGCAAGCCCTATTGCCGCCAGCAGGCCGGCGAGCGACGCAAACACCAGCGACAGCCCCGCCAGCATCCGGTCGCGCAGCAACGCGTCGCGCGCCAGCGTGCCAAGACTTCCGAACGCCGACATCGCGACGCCCGGATCAAGCCGCCTGATCATTTCGGTGACAGCAGCCGCCGAAACCATCTCGGCGCGCGGGACCCGCAGGAGAACGCTGACACCGCTCGCGTTCGTCTGGGCGCGAGGCAGGAAGAGGGCGGGCGGGGGCGGCGCCTTGAGCCGGCTCCGGCCGTCGCGCACCACGCCGACGATCTGCAGGCTGGCCGGCACGCCCTCATACCCGATCATCTGGCCGACGACCTCCGGACCGTCCACAAGGAGTCGCGCGGCTGTCTCGTTGACAATGGCGACGCGCGGCGCTCCCTTCGTGTCGTGGTCGTCGAAGGCCCGGCCGGCTGCCAGCCCGAGGCCAAGCGTCGTGAAGAAGTCGGGCGACACCACCGTGTCTTCCACCCATGGCGCGGCAGCGTGGCCCTCCTGTTGGCGCGGTCCATCTACCTGCGTGCCTCCACCGCCCCCTGACAGGGGCATCACCGACGACACCGCGGCGTGCGAAACGCCGGGCAGTGCGCGCGCCCGGTCGGCCAGCGTGCGCACGTACTGCTCGAGTCGATCGCCGTCGTAGCCGGCCGTTCGAGGATTGACGGTGAAGCCGACGACGCGGTCCGCGTCGAATCCCGGATCGACCGCCAGCACATTCGCAAGACTGCGGTTGAGGAACGCCGCCGTGCAGACAAGCGCGAGCGATAGCGACACCTGGGCGATCACCAGGCCGCGCCGCAGCGTCGCGCCGGACCGTCCTCCGGCGGCGACCCGCGGCGCAATATGGAGACTGGGCAGCGCGGCGCGGCGCGTGACGAGCAGCGCCGATGCCAGCCAGATGAGCAGTCCGGTGAGGAGAGACATGCCCGCGGTGAACACCACTACGCGGGCGTCGGGCCGCGTGTTGATGCCGGCGAGCTCCTCCCCCATGCCGAGGAGAGACGGCATCAGGTCTCCGGTCCATGCCGCGATCAGCAGGCCCGCCCCCCCCGACAAGAGCGCCAGTATAATCGCCTCAACCAGGCGGGGACGCAGCAGGTCCCATCGCCGGGCGCCCAGTGCCAGGCTCACGGCCATCTCGTGGCTGCGCCGCGCGCCGCTTGCGGCCAGCATGTTCGCGACGTTGCCTGCTGCGACAAGGAGAACCAACGCCGTCATCGCGAACAGGAGCCGCAGCGGCGCCTCCAGGTTGCGTTGCGTCCTGGACAAGGTGCTGCCGACGGTGCCCGCCGGAATCACTTCCGGAGGATTGGTCCGATAGAACTCCAGGCTTCTTGCGCTCAGCTTGCTCTTCCTCCCGCGCGCGACATCGTCGAACAGGCGCTGATAGCAGGCGCGTAACTCACGCTCGGCCGCCTCGCACGTCACGCCGGGCTCCAGCCGCGCGATCGAGTAGTACACGCAATTGGTTACACCGTCCCAGGCATAGATCGGCGACCGTGCGCGGCGCGCCGGCTCCAGCTGGTCGCCCATCGCGACGGGCACGAACACGTCCGGGCGCTGTCCCACCGTCATGCCGGAGTAACCAGGAGCGATGACGCCAACCACGGTGAGCGGGACGTTGTTCAGGCGAATTGTGCGGCCTACGATTGACTGATCTTTGCCATACTGTCGCATCCAGAAGCCGTGGTTGAGAACGGCGATGGCCGGGCCGTCGCGCTGCCCATCGTCGGCGGGGGTGAGGGTCCGTCCGACGAGCGCGTGGAGACCGAGCACCCGGAAATAGTCGGCGGTCACCGATTCGCCGGAGATCTCGACGGCCGACGCTTCGGCCGACCAGGTGAACCGCCAGGGCCCGTAGGCGGCCATCGCACTGAACGGCCGCGAAAGACCATCCCGCAGCGATTGGAAGAGCGGGTAGGCCATCCCCTTCATTCTGCCGCTGCCCCTCCACAAGGCTCCGACCCCACTATCGTAGGGAAGTAAGGGCGCGTTCACCCTCACAAGCTCGTACGGCTTCTCGACGGGCAGCGGCCGCAGCGCGACGCGATCGATCAGCGAGAAGGTGGCGGAATTGGCGCCGACGGCCAGTCCCAGCGTGAGGATGACGAGCACGGCTGGTCCGGGCGCCCGGCCCAGGCCGCGCAGGACAAGACGAAAGTCACGCAGCAGCCGTTCCAACCACCTGAATCCCCAGGTGTCTCGCGTGACTTCCTTGACCAGTTCGACATTGCCGAACTCCCGACGCACCGCGTTCGAGGCTTCGGCCTCTGTCTCGCCGCGTTCCACACGATCGCGGATCGCCATCTCGAGGTGTGAGTGAATCTCATCCTGAAGATCCTGCTCTTTGTGGTGTCGCCATCTGAAAAGGTTCACAGTTCAGACTCCTTTGACCGGTGTCATAGCGCGTCGCATAGCTTCGACGAACTGCGCCCAGCGGGAATGTTCGTCAGCGAGCTGCCTCTTGCCGGACGCCGTCAGGCGATATACTTTGGTCCGCTGCTTGTTGCCGGAGATCTTCCAGGTGGCTGCAACCCACCCCCTGCGCTCAAGCCGGTGCAAGGCTGGATAAAGTGATCCTGTGTCGGCGTGAAGGACCTCGCCGGAATTTGTGCGGATTGCCTGGCTGATTCCATAACCGTGCTGCGGTCCCCATTGGAGCGTCTGGAGGATCAGCAGATCGAGAGTTCCTTGCAGCAATTCGATCCGGTTTTGATAGCGTCTTGTTTGTACCATGTCGTCATCCTACATCCCTACCATGTCGAATGTCAACATCCTTGAGCGGTTTGGGACTGGGAACTACGTGATTGTGATTGGGAAAGGCTGGTATCGGCGAGGCCAGCGCAAGAGCCGGTGGGCCGCGATCATCGCTCTCGGTCGGGGCTACGAATCGAGCATGGTTGCGAGGTCGTGACGATTTGGCTATTCCGAGCGCAGAGCGCTCACGGGGTCGAGGCGGGCGGCACGGCGAGCAGGGATGTAGCCGGCGACGAGCGCGATTGTCGCAAGCACAACCATAGCAAAGGCGAGTGTCGCAGGGTCTTGCGGTGTGACATCGAACAGAAGCGGTTCGAGCCGAGCCGTGAACAGGGCCGTGGCGGCACTGCCCAACGTGAGACCGATGGCCAGCAGGATAATCATCTCGCGTAGAAGGAGCGCGTGGATCTGCAAGGGCCGTGCACCAAGGGCAAGACGAACTCCGATCTCAGGAGTGCGGCGCTGGGCGGCATAGGCAACCACGCCATAGAGACCGACCGCTGCGAGGATGAGAGCGAGACCACCGAAGGTGCTTGAGAGCCAGGCCAGGAGCCGTTCCCGGCGGGCACCCGTTTCAATTACCGAGTCGAGTGTGCGGATTTGAGAGACGCGAAGGACGGGTGAAACCTCACGGACTGCCTGGCGGACTGCATCAGCGAAGCGTAGGGGATCACCTTCGGTTCGCAGCACGAAGGTGGGCCCACTGAAGACGAACTTCTGAGTGACCGGGTAAAAGACCAGTGGGCCGAAGGGAGCGCGCAAGGAGGAATAGCGCACATCATGAACGACACCGACCACCTGAATGGCCTTCTTTTCGTCAAATTGCTTGCCTTCCGAAAAGAGGCCGCCGACTGCATTCCGCTTGCCGAACATAAGCTGGGCCGCTGATTCACTGAGTACGGCAACCTTAGGCCCATCTTTACGGTCCGTGTCGGTAATAGGCCGGCCTGCGATAAGCGGGATTCCCATGGCGTCGAAATAGCCCGGGCCGACCAGGACTTCGTTGATGTCGCCTGAAGGAAGTGAACGCCCAGGCAATGCAATGGCGACGTCGTTGGTCACAGTCCCGAGGGGGCCAGCGACAGCAGAAGAAGCGGTGCGCACTCCCGGGACCTCACTCAAGCGCTGCACGACAGCCTGGTGTTTGCTCGCGTTAAGCAAGTCCTTGAAACCGGACATATCCGCATCCACAGTGGCAACCAGAACTCCATTGGCGCGGAAGCCCAAATCCTGGTGAGTGATTTTCCAGAAGGAACTGACCAGAAGCGCGGCACCGGCTGTCAGGACGAGCGAGAGCGCCACTTGCGCGACGACGAAAACCTTGGCCGTAACGCGGCGTGACCTGCTCGCGCTCAGTGTGCGGCTGCCCGTCTGAAGTGCTCCGCTCAGCTCGGCACGGGTCGCCGTGAAGGCCGGCGCGATTCCGAACAAAACCGCGGAGGCCAGCGTGGCGACCAGGTTGAAGCCAGCGACTCGCCAGTCGATCGAGGTCGAGATTTGCCATTTTTCACCCGCCGACGCAAGGGCTGTCAGTTGGCTGGAAGCCAATGCCGCCAGCGCAAGTCCTGCTCCGCCTCCGAGTGCGGCGAGAACAAGTGTTTCGGTTACGAGTTGGCGGATGAGACGGACCCGTCCGGCGCCGAGCGCAAGACGGACGCTCATTTCCTGGGCGCGCGCGGTGCCGCGTGCCAGCAACAGGTTGGCGAGGTTACTGCAGGCGATGAGCGCCACAATTCCCACGATGCCCATGAGCAGCCAAAGCGATCGGGAAAACTGAGCATTCAGATCTCCGATACCCTGGGGCGCTGGTTTGAGTTCCAGACGGTATTCGCCTGCGCCTTTGATCTGCATGCCGAACTGTTTGAGTTGCACCCAAAGCAGCGCAATCTCGGACTGAGCCTGCGCGAGCGGGACATCGGATTTTAGACGCGCCATGGGGTAAAGCCAGACGACGCTCGACTGCAGAAAGGCCGGCGAAGAGAGCGGCGCGATGAGATGAATGGGCACCCAAAGGTCCGCGACGGTGCCGATGCGTTCGCCGAAAAACTCATGCCGGGCGACACCAATAATTGTGATCGGGAGGCCATTCAAAGATATGGATCGGCCGACAGCATCCGCCTGACCGGCGAAATCACTGCGCCAGAGCCGGTCACTGATAACGGCTACCGGCGTGGCGCCGGGTTCATCATCGGCATCGTCGAAAAAGCGGCCGAGCTGAGGCTCGGTCCCAAGCAAACGGAAGTAGTTAGCGGTGACGGCCCAGGCGTCCTCCGGCATGGTGAGCGATCGGCCGCCGATGCGTGCCTCGTTGATCCGGAATTGACTCGAAGCGAAGATCCCCTGGAGAGTGTGCTGCCGGGCGCTCATTTCGCGCAGCAGTGGATAGGTGAAACCCTGCCGGCGGGCGTTTTGATAACCCTGCAGCCGCACGAGCTGTTGGGGGTCCCGCACCGGAAGCGGCCGCAGAACGATGCGATCCAGCAGCTGAAAAATGGCTGTGTTGGCTCCGATGCCAAGGGCGAGCGTGAGCAGGGCGGCGGCCGTGAAGCCGGGCGAACGGCGCAGCTGGCGCAGGCTGTAGCGTACGTCCTGAAGGAAGTCGCGAATGAGGCGAAGGCCGAGCGCGTCGCGGCATTCTTCTTTGTGTTGCTCGAGGCCGCCCAGCACTCGAAGAGCTTCAAATCGGGCTTCCTGCGGCGTCATTCCTTGCGCGATCTGCTCCTCAATTTGGTTTTCGAGGTGGAACCGGATCTCCTCCTGCAATTCCCTTTCGACTTTGCTGCTGCGGAATAGCGAGCGGAGACGGAGAAACAACTTGTATGTCCAGCGCGGCATCTTGGCTGCTCCTCAAGGCGTTTCCAGAACCAGATCGATAGCCATGGACAGCCGGTCCCAATTCGCACGCTCCTGATTCAGATATTTGCGGCCTGCCGGCGTTACCGAATAATATTTGGCGCGGCGATTATTTTCCGACGCTCCCCACTTTGCCGCGATCCATCCCTGCTGCTCCAGGCGATGCAGGGCTGGATAAAGCGCTCCCTGGTTCACCTGCAGGACATCCTTCGAGACCACCCGGATGCGCTGCGCGATCCCCCAGCCGTGCATGGGTTCGAGCGCGATCGTCTTAAGAATCAGAAGGTCCAGCGTGCCCTGTACAAGATCTGTCGGCTTGCCCATCTGCTCTCCCCTCAATTATTGACAAGCGCAATATCGCGCTTCTCTTGTCAATCGTCAAGGGGAAAATGAACCGCTGGGACTGCCGAGACTCCGCTTTGTGCCTGACCTCGCGTACCATGACTGAAAAATCGTCATTCCATCCTGAGGACATCCACGGGCTCGACGCGGGTTGCCCGGAGGGCAGGCAATGTGCAGGCAAGGAGTACGATGAATCCAAGTGCGCCCGCAGCCAGAATATAGATCCAGGGGTCCGCGTTCGTAACCCCGAAGAGCATGGACCTGATCATACGGCTCCCGAAAAAGGCCAGCACCATGCCTGATGCTGTTCCTGTTGCGGTGATCACGAGCGAGTATCGAATGACAAGGCCAACGACATCCAACGGTCGCGCTCCCAGAGCCAGGCGGATTCCAAACTCGCGAGATCGCTCCGCGACCGTGTGGGAAACGAGCCCGTAGAGGCCTACGCCGGCCAGCACAAAGCCGAGGCCGCCGAGCAGGCTCAGCATCCAGGCAAACAGTCTTTGCTCCCGCAGCTCTCTCTCGATGCCCGCAGCCAGCGGCTGGCCTCCGGAAAGTGGAACTGCAGGATCGATGCGCGCAGCGGCGGAACGAACCGCATCCGCCACCTTGGATGCTGGCTGCATCGAGCGAAGCATCACTGCCGCGCGCGTGGCGGGGAAGTCGTATTGCCCGAGCGGCAAGTAGATGAAGGGATGGACCTGGTCGGTCAAATCTCTCCAGCGGGAATCCTTGGCGACTCCGGCCACAATGAGGTCGCGCTGGGGACCGCCGAGCCATGCGGGAATGCGGATGGTGCGGCCCACAATTTCGATCGTGCCAAACAGGCGCCGCGCGAGTGTTTCATTGACTATAGTCGGCCCGCCTTGACGTGCGCCGGAAGTGTAGCACTCGGTTTCTGTGAACGAACGTCCGCGCAGGAGCGGGATGGCAAGAGTGCTAAAGAAGCTGTGCGTGACGCCGTTGGATGCCGCCTCTATCATGCCTTTCGGTCTGCCGTCGGGAGGCACGATTTCCAGCATGGTACTCGCTCCGAACGGGTAAAGTTGGGATATGGCCACGTCCCGGAACCCACCCGCTTCGAGGGCTGCCTGCAGCTCCCTGTGATAAGTCAAGGCCCGGTTGTTGTCGTAACCATGTCCCGCGAGGTCGACATTCAGCACCGTGACATTGTCAGGGTCAAATCCGAGCTCGACGTTGCGGAGATTCCTAAGCGTTGATACGAGCATGAAGGCCCCGATCAGCAGAGCAAGTGAGAGTGCCAGCTGAACCGTCGAAAGGGCGCTGCGCAATCTTGGCGCCCGGGCATGGCTCCTCATTCCCGAGCGGCCGAGCAGTCCGGCGAGCCGACCCCGAGCGACAAACCATGCCGGAACCACACCTGCCGCTGTCCCGACTGCAATGGCCACTCCGAACGTTATCCCCAGCACTCGCCAATCGATCGGGACGCTGACGCTGGTCCCGGGAGCCGCAGGGAACAACAACTCCTGAATCAGTGCTTTCAAGAACAGGGCGAAGATAATCCCCAGCAAGGCTCCGCAAAGAGCGAGCAACCAACATTCAACAAGCTGCAGCTGAACGAGCCGGAACCTGTCCGCACCCAGGGTCTTTCTAACGGCCACTTCCTGCTCGCGGCGAACGGCCCGGAACAGAAAAAGGTTGGCGACGTTGGCGCAGCCGAGAAGCAGGAGAACACCACCGACGCCCAGGAGGATATCGATGATTCTTCCCACTCGGTCCCGGGACAGGACATATGCGCCGAGACCGGCAAAGACACGCGGCGTGACGGTCCTGAACTTCGAGTTCTCCTTCGGATACCTGTCAGCGAGGCTGTGCGCCAGTACGCCCAACTCGCCTTCGACCTCGCGGATACCATATGGAGGGGCCATTCGCGCAACGAAAGAATAAAAGATTCCATCGCTCCGAGACACGGGCCGACCGGCATCTAGCCGGTGATACAGAAACGGTACGGTAGCGCCGGTGATCCATGCTTCTACCTGTGAGGTGGTGGTGATTCCGGCGAAACCGGGCGGCGTCACGCCGATGACTGTGAAGTGTCGGCTGTTGAGCGTGATCTGACGGCCGATCGCATCGCTCACCCGGCCGAAAGCTCTTCGTGCCAGGGTGTCGCTTATGATAACCACCGGCGCACCCTGAGGAGGAAGGTCTTCTTCCCGGGAAAATCCACGCCCCGCCGAAAACCTGACGCCCAGTTCATCGAAAAACCCGGCCGTCACATACGCGACTCCTGCAATCCTGGGCAACTCACCGGGGATAACGATGCTGGCATCGGCTTCCTGCACCCCCGCAATCCCGGTCAGCGTTTTGGAATGGCCCAGGATCTGCGGAGATGTTTGCATACGAAACGCCCGAAGGGCTCACGCCGCCTCCTTCGTGCCAGCGGCCGAAATAGACCTGCGCAATCCCGCGCGCCGTCACGCCGGGGATCGGGCGCCACAGCAACCAGTTGCCAATGCTGATAACGGCTGTGGTCGATCCGATCGACAGAGCCAAAGTGACAAGCACGGCAATCGCAAATCCGGGATTCTTACGCGATGTGCGCAAGGCGTATCGCACGTCCTGGATGAGCGACTCCAGCCACCACGCGGGGCTTCTCGCTTCGGGAGGGGGCAGTTCGGGCGGAGAACTGCGTTCTACGGCACTTACTTCGCGGCGGAGCGTGTCCTGCGCTTCAAGCTCTCGCCACGCGGCAGCTTCAGCCTCGGAAGCGGTTCTCCCGGCCGAAAGGAACTCGCGGAAGCGATCCTCCAGGTGTTGCGCCACTTCCTCGACGATTTCCGTCTCCCGCTCGGGCGGGAGGTTCAGGGAAGCGAGCCTCGCACGGATGTCCGAACGCCAGTCAGGCATTTTCTCCTCCCGCGATCCGGTTGATGGCGCGCGCGAACGCCTCCCAGCCGCTCCGCTGGGCGGCCAATGCTTTGTGCCCAGCCGGGGGAAAATGGGGACGCAATGGGAACGCAAACTATTTCGTAGTTCATAAATCCGGCCCGGCAAGCGCGCAAGGCCGCGAAATAGGTTTGCGTCCCCATTTTCTAGAGCGACATTCAACTCTGCCTTCAAGAAAACTCTTGATCTACCGCATTCTGAAAAACGTCGATGACATCATACCATTGGGCGGCTATTCTTGGACAGCACCTCCATAGATCTTGCTGGCTATCAGTGGCATTCGATGCCGGGCCTGCCTATTTTTCTGTAATTACATTATTCAGGCTTTCCTCATTGAAAAAAGGACCCAAAGAGAATGCAGCTTGGGCCAGCTACAACTCTTTCTAACGGCGCAAAGGCCGACTTGAACAACATCTTACTCAGGCCCGGCACCCATTTACACAAATTCAATAAGCAGCCATCAAGACCGTTTTCTGCTCACGAACCGGTTTTTCCCGGGATGCCGCTCTGCAGCAGGTCTTCCATCGCGGTCGCGAAGGTGTCGACCTCCTCGAGTTGCATATAGATGTTCGGCGTCACGCGGATGCCGCTGTATTCGAATTGCGGTCCGGGATAATCCCCTTGGGCTATGGCGGCAACGAGGATCCGATATTTGTCCCACAGAAACGATGAGATTCTGGCCGGCTGGATGCCATCAATCCCGACCAGGGCCAGTCCCCATGTCTGCCCCGGATCGAGGCTGGAATAAATCCGGATGCGCGGGTGCTGCTTGAGCCGGGTGGCCCAGCGAAGCGTCAGGTAGCGCAGGCGCGCGGCCTTGCGTTCGACGCCGATCGCCTGGTGGAACGCCAGGGCTTCCGCAATCGCCGCGCGCGTCGCCGCCGGCGCCGTGCCGACCTCCTCGAACTTGCGAATGTCGCCGGTTTGACGGTCGGGGGCGGCCTGCAGCGGCCAAATCTTCGCGATGTTTTCCTTGCGCACGTACAGGTAGCCGGTACCGAACGGAGCCATCAGCCACTTGTGCAGGCTGACGCCGTAGCAGTCGCACTCAAGCTCGCGAAGCTGGAACGGGAAGTGGCCCCCGGCATGGGCGCCGTCCACGATCGTGAAGATCTTCCGCGACCGGGCTAATCGAGAGATCTCGCGAACCGGGAAAAGCTGCCCGCTCAGGTTCGTAATGTGACAGAAATGAAATACACGCGTCCGCGGCGTGATGGCGCGCTCGAAACGGTCGAGGAGATCCTGTTGCGTGGTGGGCACCGGGAACTGGATGCGCGTCACCTTGATTTTGTCGCGGCGCATGCGCTGGTCCCAGGTCGTCAGCATGCGCGGATAATCCTGCTCGGTCGTGATCACCTCGTCGCCGGGCGCCAGATCGAGGCCGTTCTGTGCGATCTGCAGCGACTCGCTGGAATTGCGCGTGATCGCCATCTCCTCGGGATCGCAGCCGAACTCGGCGGCCAGCCGGCGGCGCACGGTCTCGATATTCTTGTTGATCAAGGCTCCATAGTAATAAGGGGCACTGGTTCTCCAGATCCAGGTAACGCTTGACGGCCTCCTGGACCACCCGAGGCTGTGGGCAGTGGTGCCCGTTGTTGAGGTTGATTATGGTTCGATCCAGAGTAAAGGCGTTCTGGATCTCCCGCCAGTACGCCTCGTCCCTGGCAACATCTTCAGGCGATTGGTCCGCGACCGCCGCGGTGGCTGCCAGCACATCATTGACACCGCCGGTTTTAAGAGCCAGTCCGGCCGATCCCAGAACTCCGCTCATACCAAGAAATGCTCGCCGACTCCACATCGGACACCTCCCGGAAGCCGAAAAGATAAATGATTCGTTCCTGACAGCCTGCCACGGAAAACGCGGAAAAGCACTAATTATTGAGTGTTTACAGCTCGCTGTGGGGATAAGTCCGCTGCCGATCTTACGGTCTCACAAGGTTTGCAACAGATCGACAAAGTCCTGGTTCATCGTTGAATTCGTTTCGTAAGCGCCAGAGTTCTTCGCTCAACCGCCAGGTTTCTTCGATGCGTTCCTCCGGAGTCAGGCGCGACCAGAACTCCCGATCCGCAGCTTCTTCATCGGCAGCCGTCCGGCAGATTCGGATGGTGATATCTTTTGTGGAAGTCATCGGAGTCCAGCATACCAATTCCACAAGGGTGCCGGTTCGCCCGGATTGGCGGCACCCGGCCTTACTTCGGGTGGAGCTCGTCGGCGGCGAAAGCGAACAGTTCGGCGAAACGGTCCCAGTTGACGGCCGGTTGCGACGGAATGTCTCTAACGGACGGATCCGGAAAAGAACATTGGTTTTTGTTCGTCAATCCTGCCCGTGTTGGTCACCTGGGTCACCGTTTTGGCAGCCACGTCGACGGAATAGATGTCGAGATAACTTCCGTCTCCCGAGCGGTACGACTGAAAGAGTATCGTCCTGGAGTCCGGCGACCAAGCCGGGAAGGAATCTTCTCTCGCTCCGGTGGTAATTTGAATCTCCTCGCTCTTATCGGGACGCACCACCCAGATGTTCCATGACTGCTTTCCCATCCGGGAAAAAGCGATCCACTTTCCATCGGGCGACCAGCGCGGGTATTGGTCCGGCACGCCGGGCTTGTTGGTAAGGAGCATGTGCGCTTTAGATTCAAAATCGTAGATCGCGAGATGGTCGCTTTCCGCCATCAGCTCATTGCCGACAGTAGTCTTCTTGCCTGATTCGATCCAGTAGACCAGCTTCTTTCCATCAGGCGACCAGGATGGATCGAAAGAGAATGTCGAGTGAGTGGTAATTTGCTCCCGCTGTTTCGTCGCCAGATCGTAGACGACGATCTGGTACCGGCCGCCGATCATGTCGGAGCAGGCCAGTCGTTTGCCGTCGGGCGAAAACTGGCAGGTGACTCCCCGTTTCAAAGAGATACCCAGGTCGCTGCTCTTGCCCGTCGCCATGTCGTACTTGTACAGGTAGACGGTCTCGCGCCGTTCCACCAGATAGCCGAATGCCGGCTCGTTGGGGAAAAGGAACGGGCTGATCTCCGATTCCGTGCTATTCACGAGCGCGATGGGCGCCCCGCCGTTCGCGGCATAGCCGATGATATCCCATTTTGTTCCGGCCGCCTGATAATTCCAGCCGGAACAGAGAATGGAGACGCCGCTTGCCCCCTGTGGTTGGGGCATGAATGCGAGCATCGAATGAGTCAACCACAAAATGGCCAGTGAAATCATGACGGTCCCTCCTCTGAACGAAAGGATCAGTAATGGATTCCTGCCAGGTCCCAAACCAGAAGATCATGGCAGCCGGTTCCATTGTTACCGAATCATAAGGCGAGGCGCAAGGCAAACGGAGACTGAAGACGCTAACATTATGACCAGAATGGATATCTGAGGTTTCCAATTTGTGAATAATCCGGGTTAAGAGCTGACGGCTGTCCATTGTGACGGCGGGGTGGATGGCGCGGGCTACCTACTCAAAACCAAAAAACGACATGATTTCTGGGCGATAGCCCCGCGCGGAAGGCCTCTGAACCGCGCATTTGATCCGACATTCGGACAATTGCCGTCGTCAGCCCCCGTTTCCCGCTTCTGCGTGTCGTTACGGCAGCAGTTTCAAATTCGTGACGCGCGCGAAATGCCGGAAATCCCGGTCGCGAGTTATCAGAGGGAGATCATGATCCAGACAGAACTGGGCAATCAGCGCGTCCGCCAGTCGCGCCTTCCGGCCCTGGGCAAGGATCTTCGCGCGCAGCAGTCCGGCGCGTTCCCAGAATCCTTCGCTGAGCGCCAAGACAGGAAAACCCTTTAGCGCCCGCGAGACCCGCTCCGGCAATTCAGGATCGCTTAACAGTTCACACAGAACCACAGGCGGCAGCACTGCCTGCTTCGATTGCAGAGCCATCTCCACGGCATCGACATCGCAACCCTCCCCGCCGGCGAGATAGGGAATGAGGGAACTGCTGTCAACTGCGAGCATCAAGCATCCTCACGCAACGCCTTCAGATCAATCGAGAATCGCACCTTGCCGCGCAGTTGCCGCAATTGCTGGTACGCCCGTCCCGCCGCCACCAATTCAAGGCCCTGCCTCACAGTGGCTGTCACTCCTTTGCCCGAAGAGTCGAGTGCCCTCAGCAGCAGATCCTCGGGGATGTGGACTGTGATCTTTTTTTGCGGTTTCATGGTCGAATTATGCCAGCATGGATGCCATAAATCAATATGGCATTCCGTACGGGAACTGTGGAACGCGTTCATGTCATTTAATGGGCGCTGGGTCCCGTCGGGCGAGACTGCCTCAAAACGGGGTGTCCCTCCGGGACGCCCCGTAGGAACGACGGAAATCATTCTTTTTCATATGCATTCCGTCGCCCCGGCGCTCTTGATCAAATTCCCCTGAACCCCAGGCTGCGCTTCGTTTGCCCGGGGCTACTGTCTTCAGCCCACCTAGAGCTGGATTCGCCGGCATATCATCCAGCTGAGGAATTTTGCGACAATCTCGGCCGCCGGGACCTACTTGGACAGTCCGGCCTATTCCAGGTAGAGTTCGTCGGTGTCGTCGTCGAAGGCGAACAGCTCGGCGAAACGGCCCCAGTTGATGGCCCGTTCCAGCTGCGTCTCGGTGCGGTCGTGGAAGTCGGGCTCGAGTTTGTCGAGGAAGTATTCCTTCGCCACCCGCCGGTCATCGTCCTGCTGCAGGGTCTCATAAATCCAGCTGATGATCGGCAGCCGCAGCACCCGGCCGGCGAACATCTCCTTGCGGCCGAGCACGCTGGCGTCGGCATAGGCCCTGCCGAGCGGCGTCAGCAGCAGGTCCCCTTCCTGGACGGTGACAAATCCGAGCAGCTCGCCGGATTCCACGATCGGCAGGAAGTCGTCCAATTCCATCTGCGACCTCCGCCACGAGGCGATAGAGATCGGCGCGCCCGCCCTTCGGCCGCGAGTTTTTCGAGCAGGCCGGCGAGCGCGTTGAGCCTGGCGCGCGGCAGGCGGCGGATCCTGCCCTGCCCCGGGGCCTGCCCCAATTCCTCGGCCTCAGGCATGGTCTTGCCGGCCACCGCGGCGTAGACCTTGTCGACGATGCGCCTGAAACGCGGTATCCTTGCGCTGGCGCGGGTGGCGCAGCGTCGACGGCCATTTCGGCAACCACGTGGCCCGGATCCTTGTCCATGATGATGATCCGGTCGGCCATAAGCACGGCTTCTTCGATATTGTGGGTCACCATCAGGATCGCCTGGGTCGGAATCGATTTGTTCAGCCAGAGCTCCATCAGTTCGCCGCGCAGCGCTTCGGCGGAGAGCACATCCAGCGCCGAAAACGGCTCGTCCAGGCACAGCAGCTGAGGTTCGACCGCCATCGCGCGGGCGAACCCGACCTTCTGCCGCATGCCTCCCGAAAGCTCGCGCGGATACGCAGATTCGAAACCGTCGAGCCCGACCGTGTCGATCAGCTTCACGGCGCGCGGGAACGCGCGTTCAGGAGGGACGCCGCGGGCCTTGAGCGCGATTTCGACATTTTCCTGGACGGTCAGCCAGGGATAGAGGGCGAAGGTCTGGAACACGATCGTGGCGTGCGGATTCACGCCGGTCAGCGGCTTGCCGCCATAGAGCACCATGCCGGACGTGGCGGTGTTCAATCCGGCGATCATCCGCAGGAGCGTGGACTTTCCGCAGCCGGACGGGCCGAGCAGGCAGACAAACTCGCCGGTCCTGATGCGCACGTTGATATCCCGCAACGCGACGAACTGCCGGGCGCCGGTGCCATAGGTCTTGAAGATGCCCCGCAGTTCGAGCAAGCTCGCCGTTCCCGCCAGCCGTGGCCGGCATCCATTGTGTCTGCCCTTCATTGAAACCGGGCGCATATCCCGAGTGCATTCTTACTCCATACGATAGCGCTCTTCCGCGATCCGGTAGAGCCAGCGCCAGAAAAAACGGTTGATCGTCACCACCGTCATGATCAGCGCCAGGGTGGAGGCGAGCAACAACGGGTAGTCCCCCCGGCCGGTCGCTTCCGCGATCAGGGATCCGATGCCGATGGTGGCCAGAGTGCGGCCGCCGAACTGCGGCGTGCTCGGCAACGATGCTGGCGTTCCATGCGCCTCCGGTGGCGGTGATCGCTCCTGTAACCAGATAGGGAAACAGGGAGGGCAGGAAGAGATTGCGCCAGCGGTCGCGGCGTGACAGCCTCAGCAGGGCCGTCGTGTCGCGCAGATCCTGCGGGATCGCCACGCGTCTCCGGCAATCACGTTGAAGAGCAGGTACCACTGGGTCCCCATCAGCATCAGCACAACCGCGGCGATATTCAGCCCGCCGGGAGCCTGCACCAGGGCCAGCAGAAGCACCGGGAAGAGCGCCGTGGCCGGCACCGAGGCGGTGACCTGAACGATGGGCTGCAGCGATCGCCGGCGAACTTGCGATTCGTGCCGATCGCCACTCCCACCGGAACCGTCCAGCAAGAGCGCGATCAGAGCGCCAGGCCGACCCGCAGCAAGGTCGCCAGTACGCCCAGTCCAATCTCCGCCCAGGCCTCGCGGGCAAGGAATCGCAGCATCGAGCCGTACCCGGTAGGCGCCGTACAGCCGCCGGCAATGCCGACCGCCATGGCCAGATCCAGGCCTGGCGCGGGTGCCCGCCC
Source organism: Terriglobia bacterium (assembly GCA_963824985.1). Lineage (GTDB taxonomy): Bacteria > Acidobacteriota > UBA6911 > UBA6911 > UBA6911 > JAFNAG01. The sequence goes on along the minus strand of CAWGRQ010000033.1, from coordinate 61,438 downwards.
TCCGGACTCCTCCTGCTTCCGAGATACAGATGCCGCCCAGCGTCTGGCTGAGCGCTCGTCGATCCACTCGCATGGGCGGGAAAAGATCGTTCGGTGAATCGCTCGATCAGCCAGGAGCGCGCCAGCATGTCGCGAAGCCACGATTCCGGGCGGCTGTTCGTTGGCGATCGTCTCCACCTTGAATCGTTCGGCCCAGGCCAGGATCGGGCGCCAGAGCAGCTGATCGAGCAGGATGATGGTCAAGACCAGCGTCAGGATGCCGGCGTCACGGCCTGGATATCGCCCGTGCTGGCGGCCGTCTGCAGATAAGCGCCGATTCCCGGGCAGCCGGAAATCGCGGGACCCGACCGTGAAGATCTCCGAAGCCATGAGAAAGAACCAGCCTCCTGCCCAGCTCATCATGCTGTTCCAGATCAGTCCGAGGGCGGCAAAACGGCAACTCGACGGTCTTGAAACGCAGCCAGGGGTTCAGCCGGAAGACCGCGGCGGCCTCGCGCAGCTCGTTCGGGATCGTGCTGACGCGACTGGTAAAAGCTGTAAGTCATGTTCCATGCCTGGGAGGTGAAGATCAGCACGATGGCCGCCAACTCCGCGGCGAATCCTTCCGGAGCAGGACCGTGAGGCTGAGCAGCACCACGGGCAGAAAAGACAGGATCGGCACGCTCTGCAGAATGTCCAGAAGCGGCATCAGGATTTTTTCCGCGCTGCGGTTTCGTGCCGCCGCATACCCGTAGGCCAGGGTAAATACGAGAGAGAGCAGATACGCGACCAGCATCCGCCCGGTGGAAAGAAGGGCGTACCAGGGGAGCGCTCTGTAGGAGAGCGAGATGTTCGGCCCGGCGATCACCGCCGGCGCGTGCAGCGAAATCCGTACGCCCGCATACAGCAGCGCGGCGACGGCGAGCAGGATCAGCCCGTCGCCGGCCGTGAACGCCGGTCTTCGGGGCAGCGCCGGGCTGAACCGAAAGGATCTCATCGTCACCTGGGCATCCCGGCGCCCGGCCCGCCGGATCCGATCCTGTCGAACCGCCTGGTTGCAAGCGGCCTCATCATCGGATCCGGCAGATCCGGCACCCGCTACTATTTCGCTTTCTTCAGAAACGGCACCCCTTCCGTCATCCAGGCGGGCGCGGGCTTGCCCATGAGGTAGTGGCCGTAAAACTGCTGGATGCGAACAAGGAAATCCTTCTGGTTCTCGAGATTGCGCAAACCATGGGCCTCGCCGGGATACGACAGCAGGATCACGTTCTTTTTGTTGAAGCGCAGCGCATTATAGAACTCAATGGCCTGCAGCCACTCGACCGACCCGTCATCCGTCCCATGCAGCTGCAACAGCGCGGTGTCCATGGTTCGGGCGTGAAAGAGCGCCGACTGATCGATGTAGAGCTGGAGGTCATCGAAGGGGTTGGTGCCGAAACGCCCCTGACCGTAGATGTCATAGCGGTGCTGGTTGGTCCCGCTCGTCTTCCATAGCTGGTCGAAGTCGCTGACCAGGTCCGTAGCCGCAGCGCCGGCCACGATGGCGGCGAACATCTTGGACTGGGTGGAAATATAGGCGGAGCCCTGACCGCTGTAGCTGTGGCCGTGGAGCCCGACCTTCTTCGGGTCGGCGTACCCCATGTCGATGACCTTCTGGACCCCTGCTTCGACGCACTCGAGCATGTCCGAGTGCGACGTGCGCGTGTTGAAGTGGATGTCGGGCTGCATGACGAGATAGCCCTCACTCACAAACCCGGCAAACTGGGGGCTGGAAGCATAGTTCGGCGCCTGATAGACGTGGAGGTTCTGCGAGTTCTTTTCGTAGAAATTGACCAGCATGGGCAGTTTTTGCCCCTGCTGATAGCCGTCGGGAATTGCCAGCGTCCCCTGCAGGCGCACACCCTTCTTGTTTTTAAATTCAAACAGAATGCGATGTCCCCACTTGTATTCTGATTGCTGCGGATTGGCGTCCGTAATCCGTTTCGGGTTCGTGAATTTTGTGTCGCTAAGGTAATAGTTCGGAAAGTCGACGAACGTCTCCTCGGTAAAAAGCAGGCGGTCTGCCTTCTTCGCCTTGGTGATCCGGCCGACGGACTTGTCCTCGAAGAGGAGTTGTTTCAGTTCCTTGCCGTTGAGCTCGTAATAGCCCGCCTTCTTCGTCCATTGGCCGTAGGCCGTGAGCAGCACGGGTTTCGACAGATCGATGGTCCGGTCCGGTCCGCGCCGTCCTCCGCCCCCCGGTCCCTGCCGGCCGTCCGCCGTCGCGTCCTCCTCGTCCTCTTCCCGGGTCGCGGAAGGCTGATCCGCCTCACCCTCAAGGGGCTGGTAGCGGAAACGGATCTCCTCCCGGGCGCCGAGGCCGCCGGTCAGGTTGACAGCGGCGGACCCGTCGTAGGGCTGCAGATAGAGATCGTACTTGTGGTTGAGAATCACGCCGCGGCCGTCCTTGGCATACCCGGCCACGCCGAAGGAGGGCCTGGTCCCCGGGTGGTCGTAACCCTGGTCGACAAAACTGGTGCCGGCGCGCTGCGTCAGGTTTTTCGTTTCCCCGGTCTCGACGAGATAGTCCCAGACGTGACCGTCTTTCCAGTAAAGGAAATGCCTGGAGTCGGGGGAGAGGCCGAGCGCCTGCCCCTGAGCCTTGAACATCAGAGTCCGTTCACCGGTGACGGCGTTGACCCGATAGTAGTCAGCCCGGCTTTCTTCCCAGTCTGACACATAGGCGCGCTCGTCACGCCCGATGCCCCAGTTTTCGTTCTGCGAGAGCTGGATGCTGCGCATGTTTTCGTCGGTGAGCCGGGCAAACTTCTTGGAACCGAGGGTAAAGTTGGCTTGAAAGGTGAAGTTACGGTCTGTGTTCGCCCGCAGCATCTGCACCGACTGGAGGCGATCGTCCTTCCAGTGCCAGATGTCGACATTGGCGATGGCGGGCGCGTCGTCCCTTCTCCGTTCAGGCTCCTTTTCCTGTTCTTTGATGCCGAAGAACACGCGGCCCTGGTCCTCACTCCAGGACAATGGGCTCTTTTCGCTGATCACCATATCCTTGGGAAAATCGGCGGCATCGGCCGGCTTGAACTCGATGCGCTCGGATTCGGGGTCCATGCCTTTGAATGCCAGCAGAGTATTATCGCGCTCGACCAGCCCCGTTTTTTTCACCCCCTTGAGCACCGCGAGGGCCGTCCCCTCATCGTGCCAGACCAATCGCTCATAGAGGGCCTTTCCGCTGTCCAGCGTCCGGCGAATCCCGCTCGCCAGGTAGAGAACGGAGATTCCGTTACCGGTCATGTCCGCCGCATCGATCGTGAAGGCGAGGATCGTCCCATCTTTGTTCAGAGCATACTCGCCCGTGTTGCCGATCATCTCGTCCATGCCCTCATTGAGGCGATGCACGATCATGTCGGTGCCGTTGTGGGTGGCTTCGCGAACCAGTTTGGGGCGCTTGATGATCAGCGCCCGGGAGCCTTCCGTGAAAGCAAAGGAAGCAACATTATCCCACGATGTCTTGTCTCCGGTTGCCAGATTGAGTAGCTCCAGCTTCCGCGCCGGGGCCGCGGCGGGCGCGGCGGGCGCTGCCGGCGCCGCACCTGTCGCTCCGCCCCGGCCGCCGGTGGCAGGCGCCGCGGCCGTGCCTCGTCCGGCGCCGCCGCGCGCACCGGTGCGCTCGGGGGGACTCACGAGGTAGGCAATCCACTTGGCGTCATCAGAAAACTGAGGCCCGCCCCCTCCTCCGCCGCCCGCGGCGCCAGGACCGCCGCCGCGGCCGCCCGCGCCCTGCGGGCCGATCGGAATCGTGTACAGCTTGTCGCCGTCGAGCTGCCGGACATAGAGGTTGGCGTCACCTTCACGCGGCCGGTAAACGTAGCAGGCCCATTGGCCGTTATCCGTCAGGGCAACCGATGCAATCGATTTCCAGCGCCCGTAGTCCTCAATCGACAGGACCTTTTTTTCGCCGGCGGCCTGGGGCGTCGGCGACCCGGCGAGAAGTCCCCAGGCCGGAACCACGAGCAACAGAATCGCGGCAGACAGTACAAACATGCGTGATTTGGATCTCTTCATATAAGCCTCTTTGAATTCCCTGGTATTGCTTTAACCTGTTCCTGCTCCGACCGGTCTCATCCGGCCGGCGGATAACCGGCGACGATGTTTCCGCTGCTTCCGGGAAACGCCTGGTGCGTTGACGCCGACGACCGATCGAAGATGATGCCGACGGTGGATCATACACAAAAAAGGCCCGCCGGGGATACAGCATTTGCGGCATCCGCCTCTTGATCATCAGTGATTCACGCGATAGAACTATGGGCAACGATTCTCGGGAAGAAAGGGGCGACGGTGCAGGCGGGGCTGGCGAGACCTTTGGGCTACCCGCCGCTCATGAGATGAATGACCTGGAGGATTGCGCCATCGGGGACGACGGTCGTCTCGTAGTCTTTGCGGGGCACCATGGCGCCGTCGAGGCTGATGATCAGCATGGGGAACACATATTTGCGCGCGACGAGCACGTCGCGGACGGTCATGCCCTCCTGCCAATCGAGCGGTTCGCCGTTGACTTGAATCATCTGCGCTCCGTTACCGCCTGCGATCGCCCCCGCATGGCTGTCCCCCGGCCCATGACGGTCGATTACAGGTGCTGCCTGACCACTTCAACCACTTCGGGAAAAACGTCGAGGCCCAGTTCCTTCAGCCGCTCCGGCCTGGGCACGCCGTTCAGCGTCCAGCCGCGCCGCGTGTAGACGGCATCGACGAGTTTCTGATATCGCTCCGTGCGCCATTTCCGGTGCAGCGCCATCCTCTCTTCGACGCTCCTGCCGGCCGGATCAAGCCCCATCTCATCGCGGATCTGCTTGTCGTAGCGCTCCGCTCTCGATTCGTACTCTTCGCGCGTGACCGGGCCCATGGATCGATACGGCGCACGGTCGTGCTCGCGCAACCCCTTGCCCATGCGGATGTTGAATACCCGCTGGAAGTTGTACACCCGGGCACTCTGGCGAATCAGTTCCTCCCTGTCGATCTTGATCCCGGTGGTGGCGCTGAAGAGATCCACATAGTTCTGCACGTGTTCCGGAACCTTCTGCGGCTCCGGCTGGTGCGCGTTGTCGGCGGGGACCACATCGTTCCAGGGGAGCTTGCAGAAGCCGTTGAGACCGAACCAGGTGCGGAAGAGCGGAAAATAGTAGAGCGCCTCGGCCTTGTCCTCGAACGTCGGCAGCTGCTTGTTCACCATGTCCATGAAAATCAGCCACGCCTCGTCGTGCTGCGGTCCTTTGTTGGTCAGGGCATAGCCGCCCTGCTGCGCGAGAGATTCCTTGGACATGTACTGGCTGTACTCCAGCCCCTTGTTTTCCATGCCAATATCATCCAGGAGTTGCCGGTCGCCCCAGCCTTTGGCGATGAACATCTCTTTCATCTTTTTGACGCCCTGGCCGGCAACAAGGCCAAAGCCTTCGTTCCGGGCCAGCTGATGCATCATCTCGAGGTCAGCCTCGGCATTGCCCCACGTCAGATCGAGGCCGCCGGTACGATCCCGGTTGAGAATGCCGCGCTGATAGCACTCCATGACGAAGGCGCAGACAGTTCCCCAGGTTATGGTGCAGATTCCATAGGTGTCGCAATAGAAGTTCAGCTCCATCAGGTAGTCCGGATCAAAGATGCCGGCGTTGGAGCCGAGGCCGGCGGCATTCTCGTATTCGGGACCGTCGACGGTAACGGTGTGACCCTGGTAAGGCCCCGTCTTCAACACCAAGCCATCGACACCCTTGGCGCAGGCCATGGAGCAGCCGTACCAGCAGCCGTCGACAGTCTTCTGGGTGCAGCGCTGCTGCCAGACCGTGGAATCGATCTTGTGGGTTTCGGGATGAGACCCGTATTGGAAGTTATGCACCGGCAGGAGATCGTAGGAATCCATGATCTCGATGATGTGGGCGGTGCCGTTGCGCCGCATCAGGCACTGTTGGGGATCGTTGTCGTGGATCTCCTTGTGGAGCTTGATGCCGATTTTGGCAATCGTTTCGTAGTCGGCCGGCCGGTTCAGATCGCCCTTGATCTCCGGTCCCCGGCACACCAGCGCGCGGATCTTCTTGTTCCGGAACACGGTGCCGATGCCGCCTCGGCCCGCCTGTTTGAGCCGGATACAGCCGCGCCGTTTGTCGAACCAGGAAAAGTTCAACATGCCGATCAGGCTGTGATCCGCGGCAGCGCCGCTGCTCACCACCGAGATGTTGACCCGGTCGTCGTCGTTCTCCGCGTACATGCGCGTAAGGATCTCCGCCAGGACGTGGCTGTCCACCGGCTCCCGAGGTGCTTCCTCGACGCGGATGATCCCCTTCTGTCCGTCGATAAAGAGGATGACGTCCGTTTCAGCCTTCCCCTGGATTTCGAGGGCATCAAAACCGGAGAACTTGAGCAACGGGCCGAAAAACCCTCCCACATTGGAATCGATCGGGATGTCGGTCTGGGGCGAGATTGACACCACCAGCGATTTGCCGCTCCCCGGGTACTGCGTGATGCCGGCCACGGGGCCGGGGCTGATGATGATTTCGTTCTCGGGATCGTTCCAGCGCGTCTGCGGCGTAACCGCCTGCCACAGGTACCAGAGCCCGAAGCCACGGCCGCCGATGAAGATGTCCTTCATCTGCTGCGTGACCGGCTTTTCCCTGATCTCCATGCGGGAGAGGTTTACATAGAGAGAGCGGTCGTTGTACCCGCGCTGCGGCAGGCTGGGAGTGAAAGATGTTTCGGTCACCAGCTTGTGAGCCGCACGGATCGCCTCCAGGCCGTCGTGATATTCCGTACGCTGGGTGAAATCTATTTCGCAATGCTGGATCGGACGATCCGTTGAGCCGTGACTCATTTCGTGCTCCTGTGTCAAATGATCCGGTAGGCCGGTTCGAGGACTTCGACGATCTCGAGGGCGCCGTGCGGGCAGGCCTTCACGCAGATGCCGCACGATGTGCACTTGTAGGGGACAACCACGCCGGGCCGGCGCTCAAAGGCTCCGCGCTCGCAAAAGCCGATGCAGGTGTAGCAGCCAACGCAGGTTTTCTTGTCGATCATCACCACGCCCAACTTGTTGCGGGAAAGCGCGTCCGCCGGGCAGACCACCACGCAGTCCCCGCACTGGTCGCACAGGATGGCGACGCCGCTTCCGTCCTCCAGCTCCCGGATGTGAAGCGCGGCCAGCGCGGGATCATCGATTTTGAAAACTCTCCGGGCACAGTCGGCTTCGCACTCGTGCCGGCAGGTCTGCCGGCCCGCATCGCATTTGCTCAGGTCGATCCGCAGTTGCTTCATTCTCGAACATCTCCACATTTGGGGTCAGCCTGAACAGACCTCGCAGGCTCGACTCGCATCCTGGGAAGGGAACCAAAATATAGGATATTCCCGCCGGCAGGACAAGCCGAAAGCACGGGGCCTCATGTCCCGGAATTCTATCCCAATGCCGCGGGCTTCGGCCGGCGCGCGTGGGCTCCAATCATCAGGGCGCAGCCGGCCAGCACTCCGAGGCCCCCAAGCCACTGAAGTGCGGTCAAACGCTCGCCGAAAAGCAGGGCCGCGCCACCGAAAGTCAGAAACGGCATCATCATTTCCGCGCCGCTCTCGATGATTGCACCCAGGTGGTCGAGCACGTAGTACATGAGCACGTGCGCGAGTGAAATACCAATTCCGGCGGACAGCACCAGGAGGCCCAGAGTCCCCGGACTTTGTTCTGCCAGCGCGGAAACCCGTCCAAACGCCAGCATCAGGACCGTGAGGATTCCGGCCGTGAGGACGCTGATCGCGGCAAACCTGCGGTGCGGCGGGTGGCCGCGCATGTATTTGCGCACCGTCACTCCGTAAAATCCCCAGGCCGCGGCATCCCCGAAGAGAATCAGCAACCCGGTGACGGAAGCTGCCGCCTGGTGGATCGATCCCCAGAACAGAGCAACGATCCCGGCGCCGCAAAGCGCCCCACCCGCCCAGAACAGGCGCGAGAAAAACAGGTAGCGTTCCTCGGGAAGCAGCCACAGGCTGCCGGCCAGGGTGAAGAGAAACGAGGCCCGAATGCCGAAGCCCAAGAGGCTGGCACTGAGGAAGTAGGGGACGAGGGCAAACCCGACTTGGCCTATGCTGTTAACCAGCGAGGGGATCAGCGCGCTACGCCACAGGTTCGACCGCTCGGCGCCCGCATTGCCGCCCATGCGAAGCGCCGGCAAAAGCAACAGGGCTCCGACGATATAGCGGATTCCGTTCACCGTCCAGGCGTCCAGATAGACGGTAAAATATTTGAGGAAAAGCGGGATGCTTCCCCACGACAGGATCGTTGCGACGAGCGCCAGTACCGCATACGTGGTTCTCTTCTGCATAAGGGGAAGGATTATGACAGAATCCGCCGTCGTGGAGAATCCGGCATTTTGCGCGGCGAGGACTCAATGGGTCCGGCACCCAGGAAACACTGTGCTCCGGGCGGCAAACCGGCCTCTTTCGCCGAAAGGCGCGCGGCCCCGTTGCACCCGGAGAAATTTTGGCTGCTCGCCGCCCGGAATGGTGATATTTTGGGCCGCACTCATTATGAGCAAACCGTAACAACCGAACGGGGGCTCCTATGCGATTCAGGTTATGGTCCGCAGTACTCGCTCTTCTCATTGCCGGCACGGCGCCGGCAGCAGCGCAAACACAGCCGGCGGTGACGAAGGAAGACTATGCCCGCGCCGAAAAGATGCTCGGGCCGGCGGTAAACCCACTGGTCGTCGGAGGCAGCGTCTCGGCAAGCTGGCTCCCCGACGAACGCTTCTGGTATCGCAGCACGACCGCGGAAGGAGCCCAGTTCCTACTCGTGAATCCCGTCGCCCGGACCAAAGCGCCGGCTTTCGACCACGCCCGGCTGGCGGCGGCGCTGTCGTCCGCCTCCGGCGAGAAATACAGCGCCTACCAGCTCCCGTTTGAGTCCATCGAGTTCTCGGCGGACGGCAGGACGATTTCGTTCAATGCCGGCACGCGCCGCTGGTCGTATGATCCCGGTGCAAACATGTTGCGGGCCATCGGGGACGCCACCGGCGCTCGAGGGGGCGGGCGCGGCGGGCGGGCTGGCGGGGGCGGCGGCGGACAAGGAGGGGGCAACGCGGTGACCTCCCCAGACGGAAAACGCGCCGCCTTCATCCGTGACTGGAATCTCTGGGTGCGCGACGTGGCGTCCGGCCAGGAGAAACCGCTCACCACGGACGGCGTCAAGGATTTCGGGTATGCCACCGACAACGCCGGCTGGACCGGCAGCGATCGCGCGATCGGCCTCTGGTCCCCCGATTCGAAAAAGATCGCGACCTGCCAGCAGGACGAGCGCAAGGTCGGCGACATGTACCTCGTGGAAACCAAAGTGGGCCACCCCGTCCTGCGCGCCTGGAAATATCCGCTCCCGGGAGATCCTGAGGTCGCGATGATGCACCGGGTCATCATCGAGGTCGATGGGCCCCGCATCGTACGCCTGCAAATGCCCCCCGATTACCATCGCGCGACGCTCGGCGACAATTTCAGCCTGCGCGACATCCAGTGGAGTCCCGACGCGACCCAGCTCGCTTTCGCTTCCACGTCACGCGACCACAAGCAGGCCGTGCTCCGCGTCGCCGATGCCGTTACCGGAGTGGTGGGTACGGTCTTCGAGGAGACCGTCGCCACGCACTTCGAATCGCGCACCGGGTGGCAGGTGCTCTGGCCGGCCCGGGAAGTGATCTGGTACTCGCAGCGCGACGACTGGGGACAGCTGTACCTCTACGATCTCGCCTCCGGAAAACTCAAAAACAAAATCACCACCGGCGAGGGGCCCGTAACCCAGATCGCCCGTGTCGACGAAAAAACGCGGACCATCTGGTACACGGCGCTCGGGCGGGAAAAGGGGCAGGACCCTTACTTCCGGCACCTGTACCGGATTTCCATGGACGGCACCGGCAATGCCAGCCTGACTTCCGACGATGGCGACCATACCGTGCAGCTGTCGCCGTCCGGGCAGTTCCTGGTGGACACCTGGTCAAAACCGGACGTGCCGCCCATGGTCGTCCTGAGGGACCGGGAGGGCAAAGAGATCATAGCGCTTGAGAAGGCCGATATCGCGAAGCTGCTCGCCACCGGCTGGAAGCCTCCGATTCCGATCACCGTGAAGGCGCGCGACGGCAAGACCGACCTTTACGGCCTCATGTTCCGGCCGACCAATTTCGATCCCTCCCGGAAGTACCCGATCATTAATAATGCCTATCCCGGTCCGCAATCGGGGAGCACCGGGTCGCGCTCGTTCTCGGCGGCGCGCGGAGACCGCCAGGCGCTGGCCGAGCTCGGCTTCGTCGTGGTCACGATCGACGGCATGGGAACTCCGGACCGCTCGAAGTCCTTCCACGACGCATACTACGGCGCCATGGGACGGGACAACACGATTCCCGACCAGGTGGCGGGCATGAAGGAGCTGGCCGCCAAAAACCCCTGGATCGACATTGACCGGGCGGCGATGTGGGGGCATTCCGGCGGCGGCTTCATCACGGCCGACGCCATGTTCCGCTACCCTGATTTCTTCAAGGTCGGGATCGCCGAGTCCGGCAACCACGACCAGAGGGAATACGAAGACGACTGGGGAGAAAGATATCAGGGGCTGCTGGTCAAAAACGCCGACGGCAGCGACAACTACGATGCCGAGGCAAATCAGAATGTCGCCAAGAACCTCAAGGGGCACCTGCTGCTCGCCCACGGCACCATGGACAACAATGTTCCTCCGTACAACACGCTGCTGGTGGTCGATGCCCTGATCAAGGCAAACAAGGATTTCGATCTGCTGATGCTGCCCAACCAGGCGCACGGCTTCGGCACCATGTCGGCCTACATGATGCGCCGGCGCTGGGATTACTTCGTCAGGTGGCTGTTGGGGGTTGAGCCGCCCAAAGAGTACCTGATGCAGCAACCCCCCGTCGTCCGATAAGGGATCGGTCCCGGAGGACGATCCCGTGGGGCATGTGATAATCCGGGTAAGAAAACCTGATATCGTGGGAACCAGTCTTCTGCAGCCTCTGAAAGGTAACAAGGCAGAATTCCATAATTCATCAGATGAAGGGGGCAGGCAATGGCAAAACGTCGGGATATATCAAGGCGGGGCTTCATACAGACGGGAATGGCAGGGGTCGGCGCGATGGCGGCCGGATCGGGGACCGGCATATCGGCCCAGGTCGCCGGCGGGCGGACCTCTTCGTCATACCCGGTGCTCGATACCGTGGACATCCTGGTGGTGGGGGGCGGGCCGGCCGGCATCGGCGCGGCGCTTGGGGCGGCGCGCACCGGCGCCAAAACGCTGCTGATCGAGAACCACTCGTTTTTCGGCGGCGTGGCCTCCTGGATGCTCGGCATGGAGATCAATCAGATTCGTCCCGGGGGCAAACCGCGCTCGGCGGTACACGAACTCCTCGTCGACAAGCTGGTGGCTCTCGGTGACCAGGCCGTGGTCATCGGCACCGTGCACGGGCACGAGCTCTGGTGCAACGTGGAATACCTGAAGGTCGCCGTCCTCGATGCCCTGGAATCGGTCGGGGCCCGTTACCTGGTGCATGTGCGCGCCGTGGACGCCGTGGTGGAAAAGAACCGCGTGGTCGGGGCAGTGATCGGAACCAAGCGCGGCTTGATGGCCATCCGCGCCGGGGCCGTCATCGACTGCACCGGCGACGGGGATGTGGCGTTCTATTCGGGCGCCGAGACCATGACCGATCCCAAAAGCCTGATGCCGATGACGCTCGGCCTGGCGATCACGAACCTCGACAAGAACAAGGTGCGGGCAGCCGACATTTCGGCGGCCATCCGCAACGGCAGGAAGAAATACCCTCTCATCCCTTCCGGGTTCCTCGAGATCCGGCCCATCGTGCGCAGCAGCAGCTGGTTCATCAATCACTCCGGAACCGCCGACATGGGTCGCATCGACGTTACCGATCCGCTCGAGCGCACCAAAGCCGAGTGCAACAGCCGCCGCCAGGCGCTCCAGATGGCCCAGGCGCTGCGCGAATCGAGCAATCCCGACATCAGTCAGATCGAGTGGGTCGCCGGCGGGCCGCAGGTCAGCGTCCGGGAAAGCCGGCGTGTCAAGGGCATTTATGTCATCACCGAAGAGGACGCACGCACGGGTCGGAAATTCCAAGACACCATCGCCTGGAGGAGCGGACTCATGGATCCCGGAGGCGAGATCGGCGGCCCCGGCGGTTCGATGAGAACCCACGATGTGCCCTACCGGGCAATCGTGCCGGAAAAGGTCGACGGCCTGCTGGTGGCCGGCCGCTGCATCTCCACGACCCACGTCGCCGCCGCGGCTGCCAAGAGCATGGGAAATTGCATGGCCACGGGGCACGCCGCGGCTCTCGCGGCGGCGATCGCGGTCAAGAGAGGCATCCAGCCGCGCGAAGTCAAGGTGGCGGAACTCCAGGACCGGTTGCGCGCCGATGGCGTCGACCTGGAACCGAAAGAGCGAAATCCTTAGATTCATAAACATGGCAACATAGTTTTCGGGACGCCGATGAACGCAGGCCAACGCGCCCGGGGCGCGTTGGCGCGCGGATCGTTGTCGCGCCATCCGCGTTTGTCCGCGTCCCGAGAATTCGTCATCGTATGAGTGGAATCCCCATCCGGACATCGAGAGGTGAATCATGAGGCGTCTTGAAATAATCGCAGTTGCATTCCTGCTGCTCACCGGGGCGGCCCGATCCCAGGGGACGCGTGCCGACTATCAGAAAGCGGAACAGGTCATGAAAGGCTCGCTCGGGAAACTCCTGATCGATGGCACGGTCACGCCGAACTGGATCCGCCAGAGTCCCCGCATGTGGTATCGCAAGACCGTGGGCGACGCGAAAGAATTCCTGATGGTGGACGCCGAGCGCAATACGCGCGCGCCGGCCTTCGACCATGAAAAGATGGCTGCCGCCTTGTCGAAGGCCACCGGCAGGACCTACGGCGCGCGGACCCTGCCCTTCGACGACTTCACGCTGGCCGCCGGAGGAGAGATTGAAGTGGACGCCGAGGGGACACGCTGGAGCTGCAATCTCCGCCGCCGGAGGCTGCACCTCGCGCGGGCCCGCCCGGCCGCGGCCGGCGGGCGCCGGGGGCGGAGGCCGCCGCGGCGGCGACGGATCAGGCGAGCCGCGGGAACCGGGCCGATCGCCCGACGGAGTCTACGTTGCCTTTGTCCGCGACTGCAATCTCTGGGTCCGCACCCTGATTTCCGGCCAGGAGTTCCAGCTTACGACGGACGGCACCGAGCTCCAGCCCTATGCGACAGGCTGGAAGAACCTGGGCGATCTGGTGCGCGAAGCCACTGGAGCCACGGGAAGCGTGCCGGCGACACCGCAGGGCGCCATGGTGAGCTGGTCCCCCGATTCCGCCAGAATCGCCACCTTTCGACTTGACATGCGGTCGGCGCCTCCCGCCTATGCATTTCAAGTCTCTCCGCCGAACCGATTCCTCCCTCTCGCCTACACCTATGCCTATGCCTACCCTTCCGCCCCGGTGCTGCCGACGGCGACCCCGCTGATCATCGACGTCAAGACCGGAAGGCGCGCGGACGTGGACGCGCCGCAGCAGATTCTGTACGGCGGCGGCATGAATGCCTCCTGGTTCAAGAACGGCCGCGAGATCTACTTCCGGCAGGAAGAACGCGGCTTCTCGCGCATCCGGCTGCTGGCGGCCGATGCCGCCACCGGGAAACTCCGGACCATCATCGACGAACATCCGGAAGATTATGTCGAAGCCTCCAAGTTCCAGACGCGTTTCGTCAACAACGATGCCGAAATCGTCATGACTTCGGAGCGGGACGGATGGAACCACATCTACCTTCACGACGCCGCGACCGGCGCGGTGAAGAACCGGATCACGGGCGGCGAGTGGGCGGTGCGCTCCATGGACCGGATCGACGATCAGAACCGCGTGGTCTACTTCAGCGCCGGCGGCAAGGAGGCCGGCGAAGATCCATACCTCCGCCACCTGTACAGCATCAATTTCGACGGCGCCAACCTGAAGCTGCTCACGCCGGAGAATGCCGACCACCAGGTCTCCTTTTCGCCCGACGGCAAATACTTCGTGGATGTTTACTCGCGCGTCGATCTGCCGCCCGTGTCGGTACTGCGCAAGGCTGCCGACGGTTCCGTAATCATGGAGCTGGAGAAGACCGACATTTCGAAGCTGGTCGCGAGCGGCTGGAAGCAGCCGGAACGTTTCAAGGCAAAGGGGAGAGACGGCCAGACGGATGTCTACGGCGTGCTTTGGCGCCCGGCAAATTTTGATGCGGCAAAAAAATATGCCGTCATCGAGCAGATCTACGCCGGGCCGCACAGTTTCTTCGCTCCCGCGACGTTTGCGGCCTACCGCAACGGCTGCCAGGTCATGGCCGAACTCGGCTTCCTGTGCGTCATGATCGACGGCATGGGGACCGACGGGCGCTCTCACGCCTTCCATGCCGTGTCGCATAAAAACCTCGGCGACGGCGGCCTGCCGGACCACATCGCGGCTCTGAAGCAGCTGGCCGCCCGGTATCCATTCATCAACCTGGCCCGCGGCGTGGCCATCTATGGCCATTCCGCCGGCGGCTATAACTCCACCAACGCCATGCTGACGCATCCGGAATTTTACAGGGTCGCCGTCTCGTCCGCCGGGAACCACGATCACCGTCTGGATAAAGCGGGATGGGTGGAACAGTGGATGGGATATCCGGCGGGAAAATGGTACGAAGAGCAGAGCAACATCACGCTGGCACCCAAGCTGCAGGGAAAGCTGATGCTCGCGGTCGGCGATGTGGACGACAACGTCACGCCGATTTCGACGCTCAAGCTCGCGGCGGCGCTGGTGCAAGCCGGGAAGGATTTTGATCTCGTGATCATGCCGAATGCAGCTCACGGCTTCGGGAACGATCCCTATTTCGTGCGCCGCCGCTGGGACTTTTTCGTGCGGCACCTGCTGGGAATGGCGCCTCCGGAGGGCTACCGGATCGAGCGCTGATCCGCGCTTAGGACGCGGATAAACACGGATGGCGCAACAACGATCCGCATGCCGACACGCCCGGGGCTTGCCGGCTTCTGCGTTGTTTCTTCCGCGTCCTGAAAAACATGTTAGCGTATTTATGAATCTCGGTACTACGGAAGCAACAAACCTGGGGGGCGGCGCGGCGGGATATGTCGTCGCCGGGAGAGCGGGAATATCCTCACGGCAGGATGCGCCCGTCCGCCATTTTGATCGATCGGGTGCCGTAGCGGACCAGCTGGCTTGAATGGGTCACCAGGACGATCGTGATTCCGGTGCGCTCGTGGAGCTGTTTGAACAGTTCCATGATTTCAGACTCGGTCTGCTCGTCCAGATCGCTGGTCGGCTCATCTGCGAGCAGCAGTTCGGGTTCGTTCAGCAGCGCGCGCGCAATCACAAGTCTCTGCTGCTGGCCGGCGGAAAGCTGGCGCGGAAAGGCGGCAAGCCGGCCGCCCAGATCCAGGGAGCGGAGCAGTTCCCGCGCGCGTTCATAGGCGCCCCGGCGCCTCCGGCCGTGATCAAAGATCGCCGGGAGCGCAACGTTTTCCAGAGCGGTCAGGGACGGCAGAAGGCTCGGAAACTGGAAGGCGAAACCGATTTTGTGATTGCGCACCAGCGCCTGACGGTGATCGGGCAGGCTCCTCCACTCCGTGCCTTCAAACAACACCCGCCCGGTTGTGGGCCCGGTCAGCCCGGCGACCAGGTTCAGCAGTGTGGTCTTCCCGGAGCCGGACCGCCCGGTGATGACGAGAAACGAGCCTCGCGCGATCTCCAGATTGACTTCCTGCAGCGCAACCACGCGGTCCATTCGCCCCACCGGGTATGTCTTGCTGACCTTTTCCAGGACGATCATCGCATTACTCCCGCATGGCAATCGAAGGGTCTTCGTGGCTGATGCGATAGGCAGGCAGCATGGCGGCCAGCATGACGCTCAGCGCCGAGCAGGCCAGCCCCCCAAGGATCAGTGCCACCAGAGCCGGCACGTCGGGCATCAGGAAGGGGATCCCCAGTGCGGCGATGATCAGCTTGCGGAACAGGCCCACGGCCAGTATGGTCAGAGCGGCACCCGCAGCTCCGCCGTACAACGCCAGCAGACCGGCTTCGGTAAGGAGCGCCCGGAAGACGAAGGAGCGGGTGGCACCCAGGGCGCGCAGCACGCCAAGTTCCCGGCGACGCTCGTTCGCCGCCATCGAAAAGACCAGGCCGATCAGCAGGACCGAGAACCCGAGCACGAGGATCAGCGTCATCACGACCCCGTTACGCAACCCGCTCAATTCTCTGCGCTGGGACTGGAACATGTCCGGACTTAGAATCGGGGTCACGCCGCTGATGTGAACCGAAATGTTCAGCGCCACGGCCCTCGGATTGGTGCCCGGCTTCACCTTGACCATGACCGCCGAGACGCTGTCCCGGGGAATCTCCAGTGGCTTCTCCGCGCTGGTGATGGAGGCGCGCGCGATCTCACGGGCAGTCTCCATAGTCAGAAACAGGCTCCGGTCCAGCCCGGTGCCGGTCGGTTCCATTTTGGCCTTCAGCGTGACCGGGTAACCGTAGAGCCTGATTTTCTGTTCACCTGCCGGGACAAAGACATTGGTGCCGCCGATGACCTCGCCGGGACGCAGCTCGCCCCCGATGGTCTTTTCCAGCCAAGGGGTCACGACGAAATCGGTCCGGGGATCGTATGCGATCAGGAACATGTCCGACACGGTGCAGCAGGAGGCGTTGCTCAAGGTCGCCAGGTAGATCTGGGGGGAAACCGCCTCGACATCCAGTGCCGCGGCCACCCGGGCAACGATGGACGCGGGCATCCATGATTGAGTGGGATGGCCCATGAGCAGGGCCGACTCGATCCGGTCCGCGGCCCCCTCGGGCACGACGATGATGTCCGCCCCCAGACGGTCTATCGCCAACCGCAGGCTGTTGCCGGCGCCGGACAGTATCATGCCGGTCGCCAGTGCCATGCCGCAGATCAGCATGGCGCACAGGAGCACGACCAAACTGCGGAAGGAGTTGCCGGAAATGTTTCGAATCGCCAGGCGAATCAGATTCATTGCTCAGTTCGATCCAAATCCTTGTTGAGGAGTCCCGACCGGGATTTGAGTGCCACCACCAGCCCGATCAGGCCGAATCCCAAGGTTATCACGCCGCTGAAGATCAGCGCCGGTTTCATTTCGATATTGCACAGCATCTCATCGCTGACACAGACCCCGATCAGCCAGGTGGGCAGCAGGACGGCGAAGATCCCCATGACCGCGCCCAGCAGGGACAATGCCAGCAGGGTTTCCCGCCGACGGGTGAAGAGCAGCAGGCTCCCGATGATCAGCAACGGGAAGGCCACCGCGGGGGTGGCCATGGCGGTCCAATGGCATTTCATCGGGATCGTCATGCCGCCCGGCAGTTCGATCGCCCGCCCCAGGGCCAGACAGTTGGTGAACTGCGGCACAATCCCGATTACGAATGCCAGCAAAATGAAAACGATTCC
Organism: Terriglobia bacterium; assembly: GCA_963824985.1. Lineage (GTDB taxonomy): Bacteria > Acidobacteriota > UBA6911 > UBA6911 > UBA6911 > JAFNAG01. Next base: position 43,983 of record CAWGRQ010000033.1, on the reverse strand, counting down.
AATAATGAAAAATATGCCAACAGACCTCATGATGCCCCTCCTTGAATGATTGTGGATTCCTGCGAGCTGATGCCGGCCTGGCGCCGGTCCCCTGAATCAGCTAACTCACGGGGTGTTGACCTTTTTGAGCACTTCCCGGATCATTTCCCGCCACAGCTCCCTCCCTTCACGGCGCGGAGGCGCGGAGCCGAAGGATAATCGGGGTACGGACAGGCTGTCCAGGATAGGAGTGGACAGACGAGGCAAGGAGCTGCCGCGGAAAGCCTGCGGCGCTGCGGGCTTTTTGATCTCCTTCATAAAGAAGGCATGTGCCCTCTTGATACGTTCCACATATCGGAAAAACACAATCCTGAAGCTGTCGAAAGGGGTGCAGTAAAATTCCGCGGCGCAGTGGATGAAATAGTCGCCAGTGTATACCTTCGCGATGCTCAGACTGGCAGTAGACAGGTTGGCTACGCTCACGGCCCGTGTTTTTTCTCTCTCGTCTGAAAGGTCATAACTCTCCAGGCGACTGGCTTGAACATAATCCTCATCATGCATACTCAGGGCTACATGGTAGAGCACGTCATGCTCCATGTACGGAATTGATCCCCCCTCCGGGTCAAACCCTTCCTCCCAAATCTCAAGTCCATGCTCCTTGAGAAAATCCCGGATCATGCGGCTGCGTTCCGCAATAATCTTCCTTCTTTCTTCGTGGGTCATTTCCCATCCTCCAAGCCTGCGGCGCCGGTTGCCTGTTCACATTTCCCGATATCATTTCCAGTTACGAAGCGCCGTTCAACGCGATCGATTCGGAGGGCACGCACATCATGGCGGTGACGAATCGGCGGCCCCGGGTCAGAAACAGTCCTGAATTCCATGGAGTGCTCCGTCGGCCTGGCTTCGCCGGGTTTTCACTCCGCGTACCGGCCATGGCGGCCATTTATGGAAGCGATCATAGCATGTTGAGGGCTTTCCGCAGAAGCATGCGAGTGAAAATCCGATGGGCGCAAAATGACCTGGTTTGAATCTTCTCGTCCCCGTGCCGGTGGAAATTCGCAGGCAAAGCTCGAAATGCCGCCGGAGATTGATTACAATCAGGCCTATGAAGACCAGCGAGAATACATCGACAGATCTTGCGCTTGGCAAGGCGGGCAGGGCCGCGCTCGAATATGGCATCGATCTGGCCCAGCTGGATGCATCTCTTGCTCTCACTCCTCTGGAGCGCTTGAGTCTCCATGATCATGCTCTTCCATTGATCCTTGCCATGAAAACGGCCGGAATCGAGCACTATGGCTTCGACCCTGGACTTGCTGAAGCGGTTGAGCGAACATGAAGTCGAGTTTGTGATCGTCGGTGGCATGGCCGGTGTTCTGCATGGTTCCAGCCTGGTTACACGAGATCTGGACATCTGTCCCCCCCTGACCAGAGACAACCTTGCGAGGATCCTGCTGGCGCTCTCGGGCCTCGCTCCAAGGTTCCACATGACTTCCGACAAGCGGCCGTTGTCCGCCAACCCGGAGGATTACCTCGGTTATAGGAACCTGTACCTGCTCACCGATTGGGGACAGCTCAACATACTGTCCGAGATCATGGGGTTGGGAAATCACGAAGCCGTAGTCCGGAACACGATCACCGTCGATCTTGGAGGAATAAACTGCCGTGTTCTGGATTTGAATGCCCTGATCCTATCAAAAAAAAGCCTGAACCGGCCCCGAGACCGGCAGGCCGTCATCGAATTGGAAGCGATTCGCGAGCGTCTCGGAGGCAACGGCTGAAGGGAGTGATACAGGGAACTTTCCCCCACCTGCAGGACATCTTCGGAAATCCGCCTCAATTGTTTGGCGATTCCATACCCGTTTATCGGGCCGCGGACCAGCGACCTGGGATTCAGCATATCCGGAGGGCTTCGCTCCCATGACGGGCGCTGCCCCTGAAGCCTCGCGAAGCGACTGGGATGTTCTTTTCGCGAAGCTGGATCCGGCAGGTTCCAGGCTGCTGTACGCCACGCGCTTTGGCGGCAGCGCCGGCGCCGAACCGCGCCCCGGCGGCATTGGCGGCGAGGCCGGGACCGGAATCAAACTGGGCGGCAACGGTACAGTTTACGCAGTTGGGTATACCGATTCCGCAGATTTCCCAATCCGGCAGGGGACACAGCCCAGGCTCCGCGGCCGTTCGGATGGTTTTGCAGCCCGGTTGGCGGCTGCTGACGCGAGCCTGCTCGCAAGCACGTATTTCTGCGGCGTAGGGCCAGACGGAATCTCCGCGGTCGCGGTGGACGCGCTCGGAAACGTCAGCGTCACGGGAAGAACGGAGCCGATCGATTTTCCCAGCGGCCCCGGCCCCTACACCGAGAGACCGACGACAGGGGATTTCCCCGTCCGCAATGCGATTCAACTTCGTATTTACCCGCCTGCAATGTGATACAATGCTGTCAGGAGGTTACATATGAGTACAGCCATCTCCGTCAGGATTCCTGCTGGCTTGGCCGAGCAGCTCGACCGCATTGCCCAGGAGACCGAGCGGCCGCGCTCGTTCATCATCCAGAAGGCGCTGGAAACCTACATGGAAGACTATGCCGACCTGCAGGTCGCACTCGACCGCCTTCATGACAAAACCGATCCGCTGGTCACCGGCAAGGAACTGAGGAAATCGCTTGGCTTATAACATCGTTTATAAGAAATCCGTCGAGCGCGACCTCAAGAATCTGGCCAAAGCCGAAGCGGCCAGAATTCTCGATCACATCGAAAAGGAGCTGGCCAAGAACCCGCGAGCCTATCCGATGCTCAAAGGGGAGTTCGCCGGTCTCCGCAAGTGTCGGATTGGGGATTACCGGGTGATCTATGCGCTAATCGAACGGGAGGTTCTAATCCTGCGGATCAGTCACCGGCGCGAAGTGTACCGCCATAGGATATAATGTCTAATGGGTGATTTCGAGAGCGAGGTGCACCGGGGCGCTGGGTGCGCCGCGCAGGACCGAGAACTTCCCCTAAATTGGGATGCCCAGGCTTTCCGCCATCAGGGGTCGGGGTCGCACCGGGCCAAGCCCTGATCGGACAATCAGTTGGCGCAAAAACAGCCGGAATAATCGATCATGGGCTGCTTTTGGCGCCCGCTTTATGGCCTGTACGAAAATCCAGCCCACCTTCTCTCCGCCAGGAACTTCAAATTACCCCCCAAAAAACGACCCATAGGTGGATTGCGGAGCCTGTTTTCCATATAACTGATGCAGGCAATGATCTTGTTTCGGTGCGACCCCGAAGCCTGACCCCGAAGCCTCAACCTTCTAGGATTCCTCCAACCATCGTGCTATCTTGCTCCGCATGCGATCATTACATGTGTCGTGCGTCCTCGGGCTGCTTTTGAGTGTGTGCATTGTCGGGCTGGGCGTTCCCCGGCCGGCTGCCGACAATTGGCCGCAGTGGCGCGGCCACAACGGGGCTGGCATCGGCGAAGGCGCCTACCCTGACCGTTGGTCGCCGACGGAGCACATCGCGTGGAAAACGGAGATCCCGGGAAAGGGTCATTCGTCGCCGGTGGTCTGGGGCGACCGGGTCTTTGTCACGACCGCGATCGAGGGCGCCGTGATCCCCGGCTGGAAAGCGCCGATCCACCTCGGCTTCGACGGGAAGCCCGGGTACGTCAACGAGGCCAGCACCGGCGTCGGCCACATGTTGACGCTGAAGGTCTATGCGGTTCAGGCGGCCACCGGCAAAATCCTGTGGGATCGGACGTCGTTCGAAGGACCGCCGTTCGACGATCGGCACAAATCCAATACTTACGCCTCGCCGACGATCGCCACCGACGGAACGCTCGTCTATGCCTTTTTCGAATCAGCCGGTTTCTACGCCTATGACGTCGACGGCACGCTGAAGTGGAAGCTCGATCTGGGCGGCATGGCAAAGGGGGGACTGGGCCCGGGCACCTCGCCTCTCATCTACGAAAACCTCGTGATTCTCCAGTGCGATCAGGAGATGGGCGAGGGCTCGTTCCTGGCGGCGTTCGATCGCACGAATGGAAAGGAAATCTGGCGCGTATCACGCACGATGCGGCGCACCTGGGCGACGCCGATCATCGTAAGCGCCGCGGGGCGTGACGAGCTCATCGCGTCCGGCGCAGAGGCCGTCAACGCTTACGATCCGAAAACGGGCAAGGAGTTGTGGACGGGACCCGGCACCGTGAGCCATCCGATCCCGAGCATCGTGACGGGGCGCGGACTCGTGTTCGCCACCGCGGGCAGCCAGGCCAAAGTCGTGCTGGCGCTGCGCCCGGGCGCCCTGGAGGACGCCGCGGGCAGGCTCGCGTGGCGGTACAATAAGGGCGCGGCCTATGTCACCTCACCGATCTTCTACGGCGGCTACCTCTATCTCGTGAGCGACGCCGGCATCATGACCTGTCTCGATCCCGTGACCGGTGCGATCCAGTACGAGGGCGGCCGGGTGCCGGTGCCCGCAACAATCCGATCCTCGCCCGTGGCGTTCGGCGACAAGATCCTCCTTACCAGCGAGGACGGCGACACGTTCGTGATCAGGGCGGGGCCGAAGCACGAGGTGCTGGCCACCAACTCGGTTGACGAGCCGGTGTGGGCCTCGCTCGCCCTTGCGCAGGGCATGGTCTTCATCCGCGGCGAGCGCCACCTGTTCGGAATCCGCTGAAGCAGCCCGAAAAACGCGAACACCTCCCGTCCCGAAAACAGCCTGGGCGGCCGCGGGCTAAAGAGGCCGTCCAACGGTTGGCGTCTTCTCCTCGACGATATTCACCCAGGCCCCGTATGCGTTTGCAACGCCTCTCGGTTTCCGGTGACGTTCGCCTGGATCGGTTTTATAACTATCTTGGCGTTTTCGCTGTTTTCGGCCTCTTTCTCCATATTCGAGATGTCAATCTCGAGGGGGTATCGGGGTCGCACCGGGACAAGTCTGCCGGAGCCAATCTTCTTGCGCCCGGTCACTACAGCCCACAAAACCCACATAGGCAACTCGATATTGAACGCCCGACTCGAATGCAAAATAAAGCGCCACAGTTTCTTAGGCAGGATCAGATTTATGGTCGGCGAGAGAGCTCTGATGCCGCCTGCTACCTATGTGCTGCCTTTTGGAAAATTGGGATTTTGACTGATTCTGTAAGTCATTTGTTTTGTGGTGGGCCCAGCAGGACTCGAACCTGCGACCCGCTGATTATGAGTCGGTAAATTCCGTACTTTCTGCATTTTCCAGCAACCGCGAGAAACAACATTTCATCCAGGCAAAATGCCGGATAATCCTTTGATTCCTTTGTAGAATAAGGATTCGTGAGCGTTCTCATTGTTTCATTGCGTTATAGGAACTTTGTTTCTTGAAGTTAAGGACAGTTGGAACCCCGGTGGAACCCCAGAAAGTTGCAGGTCGAAAATTAAGGACCTCCTGATTCGCGAGGTAAAGGGTAAGAAATGCCAAAAATCAACTTCACGGTGAGAAAATTGGACAGCCTCAAGCCGCAGCGAATGGGTATTCCCAAATCCAGCAAACAGGGCTGAGCACGTTGGGGAAATGCAGAAGCTGGTACAACGGGTCCGACGGGCCTCAGAAGTGTCCTATCGGGCACATGATTTCAGACGTACGGCGGCAAGCATGATGGCAGGAATTGGGCGTGCCCAGATTGGTGATCGGAAAAATCCTGAACCATGTCGAGTCAGGCGTTACCAGCGTGTACGACCGCCACAACAGCTACGACAAGGAAAAGCAGGAAGCGCTCAATGCTTGGGGTGCGCGACTTGCTCGGATTGTCAGCGACCTGGAGCTTGTAAGGATAGAAGATGGCGAGGCGTAGGACGGGGATTTTGGGGGTTCAATGTCAAAGAATGCTCGCACCGCTCTCCGTGCTATGACATAATTGTTCACAAAAGTTGAACCTTTATGCGAAACAGGTCCGGGCCGAACGACAGTCAGCGTCGCCTCTATGAACTGGCCGAAAGTCAGGGCGGGTATTTTACTGCCAATCAGGCAGGAAAACTCGGTTACGGCGCCAGCAAAAGAACATATCATGTCGGCGCCGGAAATTGGGTCCGCGAGGCCCGTGGTATTTTTCGTCTGGCTCTCTTCCCTAAGCCCGAAAGGCCTGATCTGATTCTGTGGTGGCTCTGGTCGCATGACCGATCAGGGCGACCTCTGGGCGTGTTCAGCCACCGCACGGCCCTGTCCCTACACGACCTCACGGATTTGATGCCTGCTCGAATCGAAATGATCGTTCCAAGAAAATTCCGCCGCGGGGCGCCGATCCCGCCAGTGCTTATCCTCCATTACGCTGACTTGAGCCCGGAGGAGATTGAGCGTATAGATCATGTTCCTGTAACCATCCCTCTCCGCGCGATCTTTGATCTATGGCAATCCGGGGAAATATCGCAGAGCATTCTTCGCTCTGCATTCGAAAAGGCAACCGATCAGGGAAAAATCACGAAAAAGCAGCTCCAGGCGGCGTCGAAATATCCGGGATGGGGACAACTGGCTGCCTCGCTCATGGAGACAGGCTCGGGTGAAAAATAGCCGCTCGTATAAAACAGGTTCCGCGTTTCGCACCGCGCTTGAAGAACGGCTTGCGCAGATCGCCCGTCGTGAGAGCATCGATCTGCAACGGATCCGTCGTCAGGTTGCGTTTGATCGGTTCCTGGCCAGGCTGGCTAATGCCCCAGAAAGCCCTTGGGTTCTCAAGGGCGGCTATGCGATGGAACTTCGATATCTCAAAGCGAGATCAACCAAAGATCTCGATTTCACGATGCGCTTTGCGCCGCCTGACTTGCCGGTAGCTGATCCTATTTTGGAGCTAGTGCGTGAGGCGGCAGCAGCTGATCTTGGCGACTTCTTTACCTTTCGCATCGGGAAGGCCACTTCCGATCTTGAAGCAGCTCCCTATGGCGGTTCGAGGTATCCCGTTGAGACTGTCTTGGGTGGCCGGACATTTGCGAGATTTCACCTTGACATCGGTGTTGGCGATCTTGTGATAGAGCCTGCCGAAACGATGCAATGTCGCGACTGGCTCGGCTTCGCGAATATACCGCCAGCAGCCGCTTTGTTGATTTCTCCCGAACAGCAATTTTCGGAAAAAATCCATGCCTATACGCTCCCTCGACCCGCTACTCCAAACAGCCGGGTCCGGGACCTCGTGGACATGCTTCTGCTAATTGAGTCCAAGGCTCTATCGATGGAGAAGACGAAGGACGCCATCGCCGGCACATTCGGCCGTCGAGGCACACACCCGATCCCAGATGCACTGCAACCGCCAAGGAAAGAGTGGGAACAATCTTTTTCGGTGCTCGCTGCTGAATGCGAACTTGACACGGATCTCGATCGGGTTTTCAAACGCGTTGATACATTCTATCGTTCCCTCCAGAAATCGAAAAGTCCGCAGGGCCATCGACAGCGATAATTCCCGCATGTGAGGGCACTTGAGTCCGAGGTCTTTGGTGGCGGCAGACTGCTTTTCGGTTCAGCCCCAGGTGATGATAAGATCAAAGGTGAACCAGCCCGGCTAGCCTGATCAGCGAAAAGCGGTCGCTTCCAGAACCACCTGCCGGGCCTACTCTGATCGGGACCATGCGGGAAGGTGGGAGCATGTCAGACGACGGTGGTTGGGATATTGTCACAGCTGTTATCGCGCCCTTGGCGGAGCGTTTGAAACGGCCTCAAAGGCAGCCTACCCAGCCGGTACCGTCACTTCAGTAACCCTGGATATGGCTTTGATTCATTCCCAGTTTGAAAGAGGCCGCAGGTTATTGGAATTCTACATTTCGCCCGCGTATGCTCGTGTTTTTCAGAGAACAATTGAAGGCCCGATCATCCGCTTGAGGCGACTGGAAAACAGGCACCGGTCTAAAGACCCGAATACCTGGGAGCAAGAACATATAGACCAATACAACGAGACTTGGGAAGCGGTCGACCGCGCAGCTGATTACCTCAGGCAATTGGCTTGGATGATAAAGGCCAAAAGAGAGCAGAGAAAACAGGAATTGGAGGGCAAAGGGAAGGTGCAGGCTACCTATGCCGATGAGATGGCAGCATTAGATCGACTGCCCATAATGCGTCGCAAGAAGATGGGAGAGAAGACGCTTGCCATCATCGACGACTGCATCAAGAGGGGAAAGACCCCCATGCAGTGCCTGATGAGAGAGCTTAAAAACGTCGCCCGCGATCGGTGGCTCGACGATTTGAGAGTTGCCTTTCCTGAAATCCGCAATTATGGCGACGTCGCTGACCGTGAAAACTCCGCACACGTGGATGCGTTCGACCGTTTCAAAAAAGTCTACTATCGCCGCAGGAACGCCTTAAAATCGCAAGGCCTTCTTAATATACAGAAATAGCAACCTCTACCGGATCCAGAATAGGATTTTTCATATATTCATGGGGACATTTGGAGGGACGCTCCTAATGTCCCTCTCCTGCAAGCTCCTGTTGTTTCACGAGAAATCAAGCCGCAACTAGAAATAGGGACGCCAAGGGAAATGTCCCTCCGATTCGGGTGTATTCATCTGTCTGCACGCGCAATAAAGCGCGGCAAAGGAGGACAGATGAAGATGCTACCTGAACGCGAAGTAAAACAGTTAACCGGTCTTTCCAGGGTAACGCGATGGCGGTTGGAGCGGAGGGGGGAGTTCCCGAAGAAAGTCCAATTGACTGAGCGCTGCGTGGGCTGGACCGAGGCAGAAATCATGGAGTGGCTGAAGGCAAGGGCGGAGGAGAGATAATGATCGAGAGCCAGTCTCTCCCCTCCTGGGAAACAATCTTTCAGCAAGTAGGCGAACGGGCGCCACGCCGGCGCCGCGCACGTTGTCCGATCCACGGCGGTGACAGCCCTACATCGCTGTCGCTTAATGAAGAAAAGGGCGTCTATTTCTGCCATGTCTGCCATGCCGCGGGCGACAAGATGGACTTTGTGCGGCAGGTCCGGGGAACGGATTTCAAAGGAGCCCTTGCCTTCTTGGGAATCGATAGCCCCTGCAAACCTCTGCGGCCGGACCCGAAAATCGTCAGGCAGCGAGAAGCGCTCGAAAGAGTGCGCGAGTGGTGCAGGCAAACCGGGCGGCGCCTGCGCGATCAATACCTTATGAGACGGCGAATCGCGCATTACGCCGGGGAGAAACTGGCGGCTGACCCCGAAAACGCTCTCGGGTGGGAACTGCTGCAGATCGCAAGTGAAGATGAGGCAAAGATTGAATACCTTCTCGATGAGATCGACCTCTGCCGCACCGATGCGGAGCGGCTTCAGGCATGGAGGCTCTACCGCGATGATTTCTGAACCGGCGTTGACTGCACGCGAAATCGAGATACTGCATGCCGGGCTTGGACCGGAACCGATCGAGCGTCCTGCGCCCGGAAAATCCTTGGCGGTTGTTCCGGAGGGATTCCGCGTAAAAGACTCGGGCGTATGGCTGGTCACAGATGATGATGACAAACCGGACATTTGGATTTGCAGCAAGCTTGAAATCGTGGGGCTCACCCGGGATCGCCGCAACGAATCCTGGGGACGGCTGCTTCAATGGCGCGATGCCGATGGCCACCTGCATTCATGGGCCATGCCGGCGACCGCACTGGCCAGCGACGGTGGCGAGCTACAAGTCAGGCTGCTCGACGGCGGGCTGTCGCTGGCGCCGGGACGCAAAGCGCGGGAAGCGCTGATACGCTACCTCTCCGAATCACGTCCATCTGTGCGCACGCGGTGCACGACACAGGTAGGTTGGCACAGCGGGTCCTTTGTTTTGCCGGACATGACCATCGGCTTGGACCAGGAAGAGGTAATCTATCAGAACGAGAGCGAATCGCTCCTGCGGCAATCGGGGACATTGGACGACTGGAAGGAGGCCGTCGGGAAACACTGTGTTGGGAATTCGCGGTAAATATTCTCCGCAAGTGCAGCCCTCGCCGGGCCACTGCTGAATCTGTGCGATGAACAGCCGGGCGGATTCCATTTCGTCGGCGGTTCTTCGACCGGCAAGACGACCGCGCTATATCTTGCCGGCTCCGTCCTGGGCGGCGGGGGGAAAACTGGTTTTCTTCAGTCCTGGCGTTCCACATCCAATGGCCTGGAGTCGGTCGCCGAAGCCCACAACGATCTCACACTGATCCTCGATGAATTGAGCCAATGCGAAGCCAGAGAGGCCGGCGAAGTCGCCTATATGCGCGCCAATGGGCAAGGGAAAAACAGGAGCAAGGCGGCCGGAGGCTTGCGCCGAAAATCGACTTGGCGACTTCTTTTCCTGTCCGCCGGCGAAATGAGCCTGGCAGATCATATCGCCGGCATCGGGAGGCGGACACTCGCTGGTCAGGAAGTGCGCCTGGTCAATCTTCAGGCAGATGCTGGGGCAGGACTTGGCCTGTTTCAGAACCTGCACGGCTCCTCTTCCACCGACATGTTTGCACGCTGCCTGCAAGATGCCACGAAACGGATTTACGGCTCCCCGATCCGTCATTTTCTTCAGTTTGTGACCACCAACCATGAACAAAGTCAGGACCAACGCGCAAAAGTTCCGGAAGGCATTCATAAGGATGAATGTCCCGCAAGCTGCCAGCGGGGAGGTAAGCCGCGCGGCAGGGCGTTTTGCGATGGTAGCGGTCGCTGGCGAAATCGCCATCGAAGCCGGGATCCTCCCATGGCCTGAAGACGCGGCTGTTGAAGCTAGTGTAGGCCTTTTCAAGGAGTGGCTGGCCGGGCGCGGAACCTCCGGGGCGATGGGCATCGAGGCGGCAACCCGCCAGGTGCGGCTGTTCCTCGAGCAGCACGGTTCTGCCCATTTTGAGCGGGAGAACGAGACCCGTCCTATCACTGCCCGCGCCGGATTCTATCGGAAGAATGCCGATGGCGGGGAGTTCTGGATCATGCGCGAAACCTTCAAAGCTGAAGTTTGCCGCGAATTCGATGCTCAGGCGGTTGCGAAGGCACTGACGGAGTGCGGCCATCTGGTCGCCGGGGACGGCGGAAGGCTCATCTCCCGGTGAAGAGTCGGACCGGACTCCTCGGACCAGGACAACCGGGTAGTTGTGTATGTGATTCGGGAGGATATTCTGCGATGAATCGTGAACTTTCCGAATTTCACTGTGGACAGTGTGGACAATGTGGACAGGATCTGCAAGACAATGCAAATACAGCGGTTGCACTGTCCACAATACGGAATGATCTCTGTCCACACGAAAGACACTGTGGACAGCGAATTGTCAGGACTGTGGACAGTACAAAAGTATTTTTTTCTATTATTTACGGCGTCTGTCCACATTGTCCACGCTGTCCACATCAAACGACAGGCACATGTCAAACGCATATTAATGATTCACAGTATTTCAGCGGAGGTGTTCGGTGGGACTTTGGCAACAGATCAAATCGGGTCAGATAGCATGCGAAGAATCAGAAATCCCGGCAGGAGCTACCGGCGGAATCTGCAGTTTCAGCACTGATGACCGGGAGCAATGGAATGTAGCCGCAGGCAAGGCTCTAATCGCCCGCACCGCCCTCCAGATTTCCGACATGTGGAATGAAGTAGAAACAAGCGGCGGTTCCCTTGCGTGGGAATGGAAAGTCCATGGCTTACCTCACGGCCCTTTGATTCGCCAGGCCGAAGACCGGGTGAACGGTATCGGCTCAAAAGGCGACCCCAACACATTGGCATTAGCATGTAACGCGTGGCTTGCAGCATGGTGCAACGGTATTCAGGAATGGAAACGTCGGTCCCAAGAAAAACCTAGTACTCGTTAGGGTCGTAGTTCTTAAAGAAGTGGATCCATGTTATATCCGCATGTCCGTGCTTTGGGTTGAAACCATTCAAATCGAGAAATCGGACCTGTTTTGTTTCCATAAGTGAGTTGATTACCGGGAGAGAATCAAAGGGCAAAACTCCAAGGAATTCCCGCCTTTCGCCCCGTAATGTGAGCGCTCCAATACATCGGGGCTTAAAATCCGGCTCATTTTTTGTCGGAGACATCTCACGATCCCCCATGAAGGTCGGAACCATCTCTTTGGTCGAATATTTCTCGGGCAAACGCATAGAACCATTGATCCTGAGGTGCAATGATTCTGTATATTGACCGGAAATAATTCTCGGATTGGGATTTACTCCCACATTGAAGGAACTTAATCAGTGAAATACCCCTAATCCTCCAATTTCTACCGACCCTGTTGAGCCACGACGACACACTTCAAATCTTTATGGTCCCGTATCAGCAATTTGCCATCGACGAGCGCCAAGGGAGCCCAGTTTTGCCCTGATTCCAGCAGTTCGGCGCTGGCCAGCGGTTTGAAACCGGACGGATCAGGCTCGATAAGATAAAGCATCTTGTTTCCGTCAGTGGCCAGCAGCAAATCTTCGACGAGGATTCCACCGCCCTTATTAAAGGCTGCTTCGTCACCAGTTTTCCACTTGATCTGGCCATCCATGGTCATGCACACCAGGCCGTCGCTCCGCTCGTTGGTTGTATATTGGACATAAAAATGGTCTTTAAACAGAATCGGTGGCTGCGTGTGGGAGCCAAAGTTCACGGTTTTAAACAGTTCTGTCAATCCGTAGCTGCCGTCATCTTTTTTTTGAATCCTGATCATGGCAGCTCCCGCGTTGTATCCGCCTGTAATGAGCATTCGACCTTCCCCGGCATCGACCGCATGAGGAACCGGGATGATGCACTGGAAGTTGCTGTAGGTCCACAGTACTTTTCCGCTGAGCGGGTCGAGGCCGTTGACGCTGCCGCCACTCGCGTTGCGGCCAAATCCCGAAGCGGCCGTGACCATAACCAGGTGATCCTCTCCGCCGACCTTGACGATCGATGGGCTGACATATCCAGCATTGCCTGAAAGTGCGGGCGATTTCCATTTGAGATCGCCCGTCAATTTGTCATAGGCGACCACACCCGCTTGGGTTGTTTGCGAGCCTATGATCACGAGATTACGGTAAATTAAAGGATTCTGAGTTATTCCCCATGCAGGCAGCGAGCTTTCACGGGATCCGGCACTAAAAAAATTGGCGGGAACGCTGGTTCCCCCACCAAAATCCTTCCAGATGTTTTTATTCCAGACCGGCTTGTGTGTGGCTGTGCTGATGCAATACAGGTCTCCCACCGGTCCGCAGGTATAAACGTTATCGCCATCCACTGTCGGTACAGTTCGTGAACCGGGATGGTCAAACCTGCCCGGGGCGTCATAGGCAAAATCCCAAAGTTCCTTTCCGCTCGCAAGGTCAAGGCATCTAAGCTTATCGCCGACTTTATCATCTCTGTCGAGCAGGTAAACCTTGCCGGCGCTGACAGCCGGGCCGCCATAGCCCATGTCGACAGGAGCCGTCCAGAGAATTTTGGGTCCTTCCTTCGGCCAGCTTCGCAAAATGCCCTTCTCCGTGGACGTGCTATCTCTCTTGGGTCCGTAATATTGCGGCCAATCCGCGGCGAAGGCGCAGGCCACGAATAATGCAAAGATAATGATGGTTATGGATTTTCCCTTGGCTTTTATCCGCATGGCTTCATTTCCTTTAAAGAAGGGTTATAGTCTGCGCTGAATCTCATCTTTCACTTGTCAGAAACACCAGCATTCACGGCAATCGCGTGGAGTTGCGAGTTCGTCATGATGTACAAAACCCCGTTGGCAGGCACGGGTGTACTGCACACGGCATTTCCCATGTCGATCTCGGCGACTTTTGCCATCTCCTTGCCCGTTTTCAGGATGGCGACGTCTCCGTCTTGATCCCCGACATAGACCTTGCCATCCGCCACCAACGGAGAGCCCCAAACCGGGGCCAGCATGTCAAAAGTCCAGTACGGTTTTCCGGTGCCGGCATCGAGGCAGTGGAGGATTCCCCTGAAATCCGAGATATAAACCAATCCGTCGGCGACGGCTGCCGTTGAAATGGACCGGTTGATTTTGTCATATTGCCAGACCCGGCCTGATTCCGTGATATCGCCTCGATTGGCCGGGTCAATACAATAAGCGTGTCCGACTCCTTGGCCGCCATCCGGGTCCTGGCCCACGCTCATGAAAATTTTGCCGCCGCTGAATACCGGCGTGGAAAGACCGTAGTTGCGTGTTTTGGGCCATACTGCGGCTTTCGGGTTCAAATCGAATTTCCAGAGTTTTTCTCCCGTCCGGGCATTGAAGCCGTAAAGCCAACCGTCACCTCCCGGGAAAAACACCTGCTGAACTCCATCGACTACTCCGAGAGCCGGAGAGGTCCACTGGCCATGAAGAATGCCATCACCTGGAGAATTGTCCTGCCACGCGACCTTGCCGGTATTCTTGTTCACAGCGATAAAGCTGGGAGCCTTTGGAGCAGGCAGCTTATCGCCTTCGGCATCACGTCCGTTAGAGGTCACGACAAAGATCAGGTCTTCCCAAATGAGCGGTGACGAGCTTGTCATGTTATGCGGGAAAACGCCCAGTTCCTTCATCATATCGAGCTTCCAGACGATGTCAGCATCGGTTGGCCCTTTATGGATCTCATCCTGCAGAGGCCCATCATTTTTGCCGTCGGTGAATCCTTCCGTATCCAGGCAAACAAGTTCCCCGCGGTTGCTCACGTAATAAAGCCGCTTTCCTTCCACCGCCGGGGATGAGCAGACACCCTGCTCGGGCCAGTCATTTTCAAATCCGGATTCCAACTTATCCGACATCGCCTGCCATAGAAACCTGCCGTCGGACTCCCGGAAGCACATAAGCACACCTTTATCACCCTGGATATCAGGGTTTCTGGGATTGGCATTGTTGGTGCCGAGGAAGACCTTCCCGTCGGCCACGACCGGATTGCCATACGAGGTCGAACCGATCTGCACCTTCCATTTAATGTTTTTCCCGTTTTTGACATCCCAGGATTCCGGCAGGTTCTTCATGGGTGAAGTCATGTTGCGTTGAACCGTGCCGCCCCACATTGGCCAATCCTGTGAAACCAGCGGAAACGCGGCGACACAGGAGAATATGATAAACAAGAAATAGCGATTCATGAGGGCTGAAACTTCGAGACCTCTCTTTCCCAGTTTTCTCTTCTGCATTATTTCCTTCTTCGGAGCCCTTCTCTCAAATCCAGGATTACGACAGGGCGTTTCAAGAGTGATATTTTCAAACTCCTTTGTCTTGCGAGAAAACGCTGGCGTTCCAGCATGACCAGAAGCGCCGCGAGGTTCAGCAGCGGATCAGTCCAGCTTCTTCTCCGAGAGAAACTTCGACATCAGGTCAGCCACTTGTTTGTTATTCAAATCGGAGAACGGGAAGTGGGTATTTCCATGGACGCCGACTTCCGGGAGGTGCACAACGGTCACGTCGCCACCGTGACGGTTGACTGTGTCCCGCCACTTTCTGGCCATCTCCAGCCGGACTCGCCATCCATCCTGGCCGGGATTATCGCTGGGCTTCTCAGGGATGAAGTCACCGTAAAAGATGATGATGGGAATCTTGGTGAGTTTCATGAACTCGGCCATGGGCACGCCGATGGCCGCGAGCGCCCCACCGGAACTTGGCAGCGTCTCCGGAACTTCTCCCTCCGGAAACAGGAAGCCGCTACCTGGCTCGTACGCTACGATTCCTCGCACATTGCCGGTCTTAAGGACTGTCGCCCATCCAAGTCCGCCACCTTGCGAGTGAGTCACAAAGACTGCTGGCCCGATCTTGTTGAACAGTGCCGCGCAGGCGTCGGAGATCACCTCGGGATCGTACGGTCCCACGTTCGGTGTCATCTGACGGAAGTATTGGTTGAGAGCTTCAGGATCTTTCGAGAACTGGACACCCGGAAAATATTCCGGCCAGATACCAACCCGGAACGTATCGAACCACATCTGCTCATCGGGCGTGGCGTTGATCGTCGCTGAGACCGTACTACGGCCCGCATTGCCACGACGCGGCTGATCGATTAGATATACCGGAAAGCGACGACGGAGAAAGATCGTCTGGAAGCCCTCTCGGCCATCGGGAGTGGTCTCCCAGGTCTTCGAGAACTGCCCTGCGCCGTGCAGAAACACGAGCGGAAGCTTACGCCGATTCACTGGAATCTGGTAAAAGACGTATGCGTGGTCGCCATGCAGTGTCTGGCCATCAGGCGTTGGCTGCTTTGGATTGAAGGTACCGGAATTAGTGATGACCTTGCCACCGACCGCGAAGCTGCCTTGCTCCTGGATCATCAGCGGTTCTGGCTTGCCGTTCCTGGCGATTTGTGCACTTGCTGAAGAAAGCAGCGCGGTTGCGATCAGCCAGAGCGCGAGGCCGCGATAGCAGCCTTTTCGAAATTCCTGCTGTTGCATAATTGCTCCCGAGATATGCCCCACGCCGTGCGCCAATCCTTGCCGAACGGTCATTCGCACTGGTCGTGGTTCGTCGAGCCTAGCGGTCGGCTCGCTTACCCGACTCAGTGGCCTTCTCCGTCACGTCGAGCCGTGCTTTGCGGATGTCCGGACCCGCACCCGCGGAACCATCGGGCCGAAAATCGAAGATTTGGTCTTTGCCCGCGACGTGGCGCGGCCAAGTCGGTAGTCCCGGTCCGTTTGGATCGCCCGTCTTGGCGAAGTTGACCCAATAGCTTTGAGCCATCCGCGAGACCGCCAGATCCTCCGGTGTTGGCGCACCGCCGCGGCCCCCAGTCAACGTGCCGAACACAAAGGAGATCTCGCCGCCGTGCGGGGCCCCCGCTCGCGCCTGTTCCCTCATCGCCGTCTGAACATATGAGAACCGGTACAGATAGACCGGCGAACCGTTGGCAGCGAACGCGTTTGCGGCAAAGCGCGCTGGCTCGGCCTGACCGAAGTCGTCGTTGGCCCGTGACACCATCGCGGCAAACTCGGTTGTCCCATCGGCATCGTAGGCCGCCTTCGCCTCGGCACTCCACTGGCCGTACCGGGCGAAGAACTCGTCCTTGGTCCGAGCCCTTATCCGGTTGCCTGCGGTATCGGCGCTGTTGCTGCCAAGCATCAGCGGGACGCGCGGCTGGCGACGAGCCTTGTAGGCGGTCTCCGCGGTTTCAGTGATCAACTTGCCGTCAAGAATCGGCGTCGTCTCGTAGGAGGGCGCATTGGCCCCCGGCCGGGCGGGAGCGCCACGAAGGACATCGTCGGCGCTGAGGCCGCGCAACTTGGCGAGAGCGGCCTGGTCCGTTCCCTCGATTCCCATGGATCTCGCGAAGTTGATCCCGATTGTCTCGGCCGACACCGGATAGTTCGGATCGGCCCCATCCGCACGCATCGGCCGGGCGGTGAGCACGCTGTCCCTGGAGCCGCCCGACTCGACGATCGCCTTGTGGAACAAGCCGCGCGCCTGTGGGGAGGCGAGCATGCTGTGGACGGAGACACCGCCCGCCGAGAAGCCAAAGATGGTGACGTTGTTCGGATTACCTCCAAAAGCAGCGATGTTCCGCCGCACCCACTGCAAGGCGGCAATCTGGTCCATGTACGCGTAGTTGTCCTTGTTCTCATTAGGACGTTCGCTGCTCAACGCAGGAAACGCGAAGAAACCGAAGCGTCCAACTCGATAGTTCATGGCGACAAGGACGACACCCTGCTTGGCGAATTGAACGCCAGAGGTGTTAGGCGACGAGCTCGAACCGCCGGTGAATCCACCACCGTAGATCCAGACCATCACGGGGAGATTGCGCGCGGCCGGATCAGCGGGGCGCCAGACGTTCAGGTACAGGCAATCCTCGGACGGCCCCTGGGCTGCAGGCGCGGCGGCAGGTGTCGGAGCGGGAGCCGGCGGAGCGCCCTGAGCTGTCGCTGCAGGCGCACCAGCGCGCGCTCCCGCGCCCGGAGACGGCCCGAATCCTCGTCCCTGCATACAGCTCGGTCCGAATTCCGCGGCCTGTCGCACTCCCGTCCACCTCGGCGTCGGCTGTGGTGGACGCCACCGCAACTCACCGACCGGTGGCGCGGCAAAGGGAATGCCCTTGAAGGAGATCACGCCATCGGCCTCGATTCCCTTCAACTGACCGCTGTCAACTCTCACGACCGCGGGCGCATGCTCTGGCTTGCTCTTGTTGGCTTCTTGTGCGCTTGCTGAACTAATAAGGGTGGCTGCGAGCAGCCAGAGCGCGATGAAGGACTTCGGATGCTTCCTGATCATAGAATTTACTCCCATGGTCCTGAGGTCCGGGAATCTCAGGTTGCTCTTTCCAGGTCCCTGTTGTTGCATGATTTCTCCTATCACAGGCGTTTCGTAACTCATTTCTTCTCGAAAACTTCCCTGGCGACGCCGATGGCGGTTACCGCGTTTGGCCAGCCGGCGTAAAACGCCAGGTGAGTGATGGTCTCGATCAACTCCTCCTGCGTCACGCCGTTTTGGCGCGCGATGGCGAGGTGAGACCGGAGCTGGTCCGGACGGTTCAAGGCAATCAGCGCAGCCACAGTCACCAGGCTTCGGTCACGCTTCGACAGCTCCGGACGCTCCCAGACGTCGCCGTACAGCACGTTGTCAGTCAGCTCGGCCAGCTTGGGGGCGAAGTCGCCGATCGCTCCTTGAGACGGCCGGGGCTGCGGGCCGGCGTCGGTGCTCGCTGCCTGACCGCGGAGCGGCGCGCCGTACTGCGCATCGCTGACCTTCTCCATCCAGTCGACCGTCTTGCCGTCGAGCTGTTCGGCGATGGCGATGTGCGTCATCGAACTGTTCGGCGCGGCCCCGTGCCAGTGCTTCTGACCGGGCGGAATCCAGACCACGTCCCCCTGCCGGATTTCGTCTACGGGATCGCCCCAGCGCTGCACCCGGCCCGTGCCCGCTGTCACGATCAGAATCTGCCCCAACGGATGCGTGTGCCACGCCGTTCTGGCGCCGGGCTCAAACGCAACTCGAGCGCCGGACATCCGTGCCGGCGCGTTCGCCTGGAAGGAAGAATCGATCCGCACAGAACCGGTGAAGTTGTCGGCCGGCCCTGGCCGGGGAGGTTGCGAGCCACTTCGCGTGATTCTTATCGTTTCCTGATCCTTGGATGTTTGGCTCTGCGCACCTGACGCGAGCATGCAAAGCGAGATCGCAATCGCTGCGAAGATTCTCATTGTGGTCCCTTCTGCCGTGGTGTCCTCCTGTTCCTTGATACGCTCAATCGCAGCGTTGATCCCCTGGGCCATCGTGGAGCCTGCAAGCCGGTCCTGAACTGAACAATGCGTGGCACGCCGGCTGGTCAGCGATTCGAGTACCGCAGGATCTGTTCAGGAAGCCGGGCGCCTTTCACTGCGATGCCTGCAAACGATGTCTCAATGTCGCAGAGGTCGTCGGGCGTAAGTTCGACTGCAACTGCTCCGAGGTTCTCCTTCATCCGATGTAGTTTCGTGGTGCCGGGAATCGGCACAATCCAGGGCTTCTGCGCGAGCAGCCATGCGAGAGCTATCTGAGCAGGTGTCGCCTTCTTTCGATCGGCTATCTGCTTCAAAAGATCGACGAGGGCCAGGTTGGCCTCCCGCGCCTCAGGGGTGAAACGGGGAAACGAAGCGCGGAAGTCGGAGTGGTCAAACGTCGTGCTCGGATCGATTTTCCCTGTAAGGAAACCCTGCCCCAGTGGACTCCACGGCACAAAGCCGATCCCAAGTTCCTCGCACGCCGGCAGCACCTCCGCCTCAGGGTCCCGCGTCCAGATCGAATACTCGCTCTGAATCGCAGTAACCCGATGGACTGCATGCGCGCGGCGGATCGTCTGAGCGCCAGCCTCGGAAAGCCCATAATGGTTGACCTTTCCTTCCGCGATCAGCTCTTTCAGGGTACCAGCGACTTCCTCGATCGGCACCTCGGGGTCGACCCGATGCTGGTAGAGCAGGTCGATGTGATCGGTTTTGAGCCGCTTGAGCATACCTTCCGTTGCGACCTTGATGTGCTCCGGACGGCTGTTCAGGCCGGCGCGACGCTCTCCTGTCCGCGGGTCGATATTCCAGCCGAACTTCGTCGCGATGACGACCCGGTCGCGGATCGGAGCCAGAGCCTCACCCACGAGTTCCTCATTCGTGAATGGCCCATACGATTCCGCCGTGTCGAAGAAGGTCACGCCGCGCTCGGCGGCGATGCGAATGATCCTGATGCCTTCCCGCCGATCCGTTGCCGGACCATAGCCGTAGTCCAGGCCCATGCAACCGTATCCGACGGCCGAGACTTCCAGCCCGCTCTTTCCCAGTTTTCTTTTCTGCATCGTTTCCTCTTTCAGAATCATTTCTCATTTAAGATTACGGGAGAGTGTTCCTTAGGCGATATCCCGATCCTCCGGATTCATTGCCTATTCCTCCGATTCGTAAAAAAAGCATGCAGTCCCACCAGGCCGGGAGTGTATTGTAGGGATGAGCAGATGAGAGGTGAAGACATGAAGAAACACTTGGAAACAGCCTTTCCTCGGTCCGTCCACCGGACCCGTGAGCTATCCTCCGACTTGGCGCGCAAGATTGCCTCTTTGATAGGCTCGGCAGAGAAGCGGATAACGGAAATTCCCGGTCTGAGTCTCCACCGACGAACTGCTCCGACCGACATGTGTCCCGCGACATACGAGCCGAGCGTCACCGTGGTCGCCCAAGGCAAGAAGCAGGTTGAACTCGGGCAGAACACCTTCAGCTACGACCCGTCCAGGTTCCTCCTGACCTCCATCGACCTACCCGTCGTCAGCCGAGTGGTCGAGGCAACTGAAGAGACGCCCTGCCTCGTGCTTTTGCTCAAACTGGAAATGGCTACGATTCGTGAGCTGCTCAGCCTGGAGGAGATTCATGTTGATTCGGCACCATCCGATGCTCTCGCGATGGCAACCGGTGAGGCGACTCCCGAATTCCTCGATGCATGCTGTCGCCTCTTGGCCCTGCTCGAAACTCCCCGCGACATCCCGTTTCTTAGCAGCCTGATTCAACGAGAGATCATCTACCGCGTTCTGCAAGGGAGTGCAGGGGTGCGCCTCCGGGCCATTGCAACAGTAGGAGATCACCACCAGCGCACGGCAAAGGCAATTGCCTGGATCAAGGCAAACTACGCAAAACCAATTCGAGTGGAAGATCTCGCACAAATCGCAGGGATGAGCGTTTCAACGTTCCACCACTACTTCCGGGTACTGACCGCGATGAGTCCCCTTCAGTATCAGAAGCGGCTTCGTTTGCAGGCAGCACGGGGACGCATGCTCCTGGATGGCATCGATGCGGCAAGTGCCGCCTTTGAAGTGGGATACGAAAGCGCCAGCCAATTCAACCGCGAATACAACCGTTTCTTTGGACAGCCCCCAATGCGGGATGTTCGGGCTCTCCGCTCGCCGGGGGCTCGAGTGTCGGAGTCTGTTAGCGCTCGCTAAAACGTTATGGGGAGGGGGATCCAATTCTCTGGGTCAAAGCGCCGTGGACCGGGCGCGCGGTCACACGCGCGCGTTGCCAAAATGAACTGGAGGGGGTCTTCGAGGATAAATGGAAACTCCTGATGGTTTCTGAAACAGCATGAATCGCTTGAAAAACCTCGGCATGCTGTTCACAAACCTCAAAAGGGTGACCAGATAACAAGATTTCAGGTGTTTTTCTGTGAGATGCCATGCTGCGCATCCGGTAATTGGCCCAGAATCCAGCCTTCGATTCTTTTGAGGTGATCTTCCGTTGGATCGCCTGGCAATTGCTGCTTCAAGACAACTCGAAGCATCCCCGGTAGGGAAATGTAGTTGACGCCGATCACGAGCGGTATTTTGCAGCCGGATATGATCTCACGAAGGACCACGAAATGGGGGCGATCCTCGGACTTGGCACCTCGAATCGGCCACTCTACGGTTTCGCCAAGCGGCACAGGGCGGAGGATGTCAGAATTCAACGAGAGCTGAATATGGCGCTCTGTGAGCATGTCAGGGAAGAAAATGCGAGAGGCATAGCCTTGTGCTTATGGGCTGGTGCCGATCCGCCCACGCCGGCACTAAATCTGAATCGGATTGGCCGCGACGAAGATGAGTCCATGGGCTGGTCTGCCGTTGAGGTCGCTGTTTTTTCAGGAAATCTGGAACTTCTAAAGAAGTTTGGTCCTGATCCCCAAAAGGATGATTTTGACAGCCTGTATCAGACTGCAAAGAGTGGCTCTGTTGTGGAATTCCTCGCGAGCATTTGCACACCTCAAGACCTCACATCTATATTGAAGTGGCACCTTCGCTGGCTCGGAGACCGTGTGCTGAGGCTTGGCGGGGGACTTTGGACAATCGAGGCGATTCTTGCGACCGGAGTCGTGTGGCGCGAAACAGATTCACGCGAGATTGCTTACATACGCCGAGATCTGCTTAAGACAGACGAGTATGATTTCAGGAAGCTCATGCGCCTTTTAGGAAAGCCCGAGATCTGCGCTCCGGAAACCTTTTCAGAGCTGATACGCAGTCCCAAGATGAAGGAGCGGATGCTCGCACTTAATATCATCAAGCCTCACATCCCCGAGCACCAGCGACGTCGTGAGGAACAGGCTCGACTGGCATGCCGATATGATCGCGAGAAGCTGTACGAGCAAATCTGGTCGCAGCCCGTCCAGCATATTGCAAAATTATATGGTTTTTCCGACGTCAGGCTCGGGAAAATCTGTCGAATCCTCGAGGTACCTGTCCTCCCACGAGGCTACTGGGCCCGTGTTCGCAGTGGATATAAAGCGCGCCGGCCGGCGTTGCCAAAACTGAAAGCGCCAAGCGGACAATCCTGATCTGTTCGCCAGCAATTTAGGTGCTGAAATAATGCTGTGGAGCGAGTCCCTGTGGATATTGGCATGACGCCATGGTCCCTGCGCAGGGATCCCGCCTCTTGCGCCTTGTCTGCACCAAGTCGCTCCAAAGCTCAGCCGACTGGAACCCCGGTGGAACCCCAGACTGGATTCTTGTTTGGCCTGTTGCGCTAAACCTTTGATTTATTTGGTGGGCCCAGCAGGACTCGAACCTGCGACCCGCTGATTATGAGTCGTCGAAACATGACATTTTAGGGCACTTTTTGGAACATCACGGAACACATTTTCTACCCTGCAAAAACTCAATTAAACGCTTGATAGCCGCATATTTACAGTGTTCTAATACACTCGCTATGGTTGAAGCTGTTCCAAACCCCTTGTTCCTGCGAGTTTCGTCAATTTGGATCCATTTTGGATCCATTTTCAGGAACCGGTAAAAAGCCTATGCCGACCGCAAGTCTGACCGACCGCAAAATCGATAGCCTGAAACCAGGCAAACAACTCAATCAGTGGTTCGACAAGAAGGTCGTCGGATTCGGCGTCCGCATTTCCCAGGAAGGCACCAAGACCTGGTTCGTGCAGTACCGGTTTGCCGGCATCCGGCACCGATTGAAGCTGGGCAGGTACCCGGATGTGCCTCTTGCAGTAGCGCGAAAGAGAGCGCAAGAAGCACTCCTTCTGGCGAGCGATGGCGTGGATCCTGTGCAGAAACGAAAAGCAGAGGAAGAATCGCGCAGGCGGGAGAGGCTTGCGACAAAAACGTTCGCTCAGATTTCCCGGCAGTATCTTGAGGAGTACGCCAAGTTGAACAAGCGAAGCTGGGAGGAGGATGAACGAATCATCGACAAAGTCCTCATCCCTGAATTCGGAACCTTGAACGTGAAGGAAATTGCGCGCTCGCATATTCGCGATTTTCTCAGAGCCTATGGGATCAAAGCGCCCGTGCAGGCGAACCGTATCCACGCTTGTGTCCGGAAGATCTTTAACTGGGCGATCAAGGAAGAAATCGTGGATCTGGAATCCAATCCGGCGGCGAACATCAGCCGTCCCGGAGGCAAGGAGCAGCCCAAGGAGCGCGCTCTCGGTGATGCTGAACTCAAAGCAGTCTGGAATGAATTGGAGAATCAGACTACCCAGGTGAGAGAGGTCCTGCGTCTCGTCCTGCTGACGGGGCAACGCCCCGGCGAGGTAATGGCTATGGAGTGGGGCGAAATCGATCTGACAAAGTCGCTTTGGACCATACCCGGGACAAAGACCAAGAACCGGTTGTCCAACGTCGTACCGCTGAGTCCTCAGGCAATCCGCGTCATGGAAAGACACCGCAAAAATCAAGAAGTACAACTCGAGAAGCGGCGGATGCGCGGCAACCAGTCAAAGGAGAGTCGGTTTGTGTTTCCCAACAAACGACTCATCAAGCAGGGAGAAGAACCGATAACTCACGTCAGGAAAGCTACGAACAGGATCTGGAGAACCCTGCAGATCCAACCATTTTCTGCGCACGACCTGCGCCGGACCTGCGCCACAAAGTTGGGACAGATGGAGGTTCCCGGCCACGTGATCGCGCGAATACTGAATCACAAGCAGACGGACGTGACCAGTTCCGTCTACAATCAATACCAATATCTCAAAGAAAAACGAGAAGCGCTGGATGGATTCGGAGCGTGGATTGCGCGGCTCGCATCTGGATTAGAGCTGGTTGGAGATGCCTCGGTCGACCATGAGCTCTTTCACTCGTGAAACCATGCGCATTCTGAATCTGCCAGATTGTGATTGAGGCTCAAAACGTTTCCAAATTTGCAAAGGAGTTTTCACGCCGATCACTCCAGGGGCAGACCGGGAGCAGACCCTCCTGAGATGCGCGAGGACGGAGACCCAGGATGCCGTTTTCTCCCGTTTCTTATAATCCTCCTCTTCTTGCACACCTCTCTCCGGCTCTTGGAACAATGTCTGGCGAGGTCCGGAGATTAGCAAAATCGGGTTCGAGTTCTTCGGCCATCGAAAGGGGATTGGCCCCGGATTCTTTGACATATTCACCTAATAGGTGTATGCTTCGTTCTATATGATTCGCCGCGTGGAGCTCAGCAAGCGGGTGCGGAAGGAGTTGAAAAAGGTCCCTCGCCACATCGTCGAAGCCCTCGCCGCCTGGGTTGATGATGTCGAAAATCGTGGGTTGGAAGAGGTGCGAAAACTCCCCGGCTACCACGACGAGCCGTTGCATGGAAAGAGGCTGGGACAGCGATCAATCCGGTTGAGCAGGTCTTACCGGGCTATTTACCTCGTGCGGGAAGGCGGCTGCAGCGAAATCGTTTCGGTCGAGGAGATTTCAAAGCATGAGTATTAAGATCAAAAGCAATACAATGAAGTATCTGGAACAAATTGCCGGCAGACCACTGACGCTGGGGGGCCTCCTTGAGTCGATCCGCCTAGGCGAGGAGATGTCCCAGGCTGCTTTTGCCAGGAAACTCGGGATATCCCCTTCGCATCTGTGTGACATTGAGAAAGGCCGCAAAGTGGTGAGTCCTGAACGGGCCGCGCGTTTTGCCAAGACCCTGGGCCGCAGCCCGGAGCAGTTCGTGCGCTTGTCGCTCCAAGAACTCGTCGATGAAGCGGGTCTAAGAATGAAAGTAGATGTCGCTGCTGCCTGAGTCTCACGCCGGAATGCTGTGACACAAACCCTCCTGGACCTCGACACGGAGAACAAAGCACGCGGGTCCTTCGCGCACTTTTATGGCACACGCGTCCCCAAACTGAACATTCACACGCCGGCCGGGCTCGACCGCTTCATCGATTGTCTCACCGACGGCGGCGCCCCGGTGATTCTCGCCGATATGGGCGCCGGATCCGGCCAGGTCACCTACGACTGGTTTGAGACGATGTATCCGGATGTCGCTGCGGCAGGAATCCTTTTTACGGCCGTTGGCATCGTCACACCCGACCCGGCCAGCGTCGAAAGCGTGCTCGCCTGGGCCGCGAATCTCCAGAACCGGGTGGCCTATCTCATAGTCGAAAACAGCATCACGCAGCATGCGGATTTCACCTATTGGCGCGGGAGCCTTCAGGCCGCGGAATTCCGGAAGGTCTTTCAGCCGGCTGTGATGCCCATGGAATACCGTCTGCCCGAGCTTGAAAACGCCACCCGCAACCATGGCGTCCCAATGTGTGGGATCACCGCCCGCCGGACCGCAGTCGCGGAGTTGCAGAAAACCTCTCTCGTGATGCGGGCGCAAAGCTACCGGCGTCGGCTGTTCGCCGACTTCGATACGGTAAGGGAGCTCTTGCTGCCATGAGTTCCGCGACCAAGGAGCTGATTGAACGCATCGGGGCCTGCCTGCCCACCGAGATCCGTGCGGCCTACTATCGGGAGATGCTCTATTTCCAGTCGCTTCCGGAAAACGACGAACTGCTCCGCATCCTGCGCGTCTTGCAGATATTGACGATGCTGATCGAGCAGGTGCCGGACCGGATCGCCAAGGAACGCGAGCGTGTGGAAAAGCTGCTCGCGGGAATGGTGTGTCGATTCGAACAGACGTTTCAAACAAGCAAGGAATCTCTCGAGCAGCTGGACCGGCGCCTGGAACAGCTTCCCGGCTACATTGCCGCCAGTCTTTCACCCAAAAGCATCGTTACCGAAATCAACGCAAACCTTCGAAACGAGCTGGCGCGCTCCACTCTGCCGCAGACCACGGACGCACTTCGTGAAGCTGTGGCGAAGATCAGCGAAGTCAGCTCGGAATTCGGCACGACCGCAGATTCTCTCGGCAGCAGTTATCGCGGAGCCGCAGAGAAGGCTCGGCGGGCGATCAGTGATATGAACGAGAGCATTGCCGATGCCGCCCAATCAGCCAGCCGGGCGGCAAAGGATCTGACGAGCAGTTTCAACAGCCGGTATTGGTGGTCGGTGCTTGTTCTTACTTCCGTCGCGCTGGTGCTCGGCTTTGCCGCCGGCATCATGGTCATGCGGTAAGGTCAGCACCATCACCGGCTCGCCACAGGGGGTCATGCCGCCGCACTCCACGGCCGCTGCGCGGCGTGCTTGCATGCGCCGAAGGTGCCCTGGATTGCAGCGGCACGATGCCGCTTTTCAACGGAGATCATCCGATGCTCACCATTCGCGCCATGTCCGACGGGAGCGGCTACTCGTCGCAGCACCTCGAACACAACGATTATTACGCCGAAGGGGAACGTGTCATCGGCCTCTGGCAGGGACGGGGCGCAGAGATGCTCGGCATCAGCGGCGAAGTCATACCCGGCGATTTCGAGGCCCTGCGGCAGGGGCTGGATCCGCATACGGGCGAGTTCCTGCGCCAGCGCCGGAGCGCCGACCGGATTGCCGCCGACGGCACGACCCAATCCCATGGGCGTCATCTTTATGACTTCACCATCTCCGCCCCCAAATCGGTTTCCGTCCTGGCCGATTTGGGAGAGGACCCGCGGCTGATCGATGCCCACCGGAGCGCGGTTGCCGAAGCTTTGCGCGAACTGGAATCGTATGCCGCTGCCCGGGTCAGGAAGGACCGGGCGAACCTGGATCGCAGTACCGGCAACCTGGTGATCGCCGTGTATCACCACGACACGAGCCGGCAGCTCGATCCGCAGCTTCACACCCATGCCGTGGCAGCCAACCTGACTTACGACGGCGAGGAGAAACGCTGGAAGGCGCTCCAGGCGTCGGGCATCTACGAGCGGCGTGCCTATCTTACGGAGGTGTATCGAAACGCGCTCGCCCGGGAGGTCCGGCAGCTCGGATACGAGATCGAAAGCCGGCGGGATGGGAAGGGCCGTGACAACGGCTTTGAGATCCGGGGCGTGCCGGATGAGATCCTCAAGCGATACAGCAAACGCAGCCGGGAGCGAGACGAAGCCATCCGCCGATTCACTGAAAAACGGGGCCGGCCGCCGACCGATAATGAAATCGCCGTCCTCGTTCGTGAAACCCGGGCGGACAAGCTGCTCGAGGTCTCGACCGGCGCCGTCAAAGAGGTTCAGCGCGCCGAGCTCGCGCGAAGCGAGGCCCGTCTGTTACGAGATCTTGTAGAGAATGCACGTAGCCGCGAGATCGCCTTCGACCGGCCGGAACCTTCCCTCTCGCATGCCAAGGAGCATGTTTTCGAGCGGGTGTCGGTCGCCCGGGATCATGAGATCCTCACCGAGGCTCTCCGCCACGGCCGCGGCCGGATCAGCCATGAAGAGCTGATAAAGGGCCTGGCCCTCGAGGAATCGACGGGCGCCATACTGCGCCACGAGAATGAAATCGCTACCCAGGCAAGCCTCCTACGCGAACGGGAGATGATCGACTTCATCAATCGCGGCATCGCCGCCTGTGGAAGGCTCGGGGGAAATGAACGGTTTGAGCCTCGTGCGGAGCTGAACCCGGAACAGAGGCAGGTCGTGGAGTTTGTCCTCGACTCCCGGGATCGGGCCGTAAACATCCAGGGTGCAGCCGGGACCGGCAAGACCGCCACGCTTCGGGAACTGAGGAGGGGGCTGCTCGAATCCGGGCAGAAGCCGCTTGCCGTGGCGCCGACCCGGAATGCCGTGGAAGAGCTGCATAAGGTCGGATTCAAGGATGCCGTCACGATCGAACGGCTCCTGCAGGACCGGGATCTCCAGGCCCGTGTCCACAACCATGTCGTTATCGTCGACGAAGCCGGCATGGTCTCCGGGCGCCAGATGTCCGAGCTGCTGCGCATGGCGGAGCATCAATCGGCACGGATCGTCTTTAGCGGCGATACGAAGCAGATCCAGAGCGTGGAGGCCTGCGACGCGCTACGTATCCTCGAAAAGGAATCGCGACTTCAAAGCGTCGAGTTGCGTCAGGTGCAGAGACAAGTTGCGCGGGAATATCGCGAGGCGATCAAGGAACTGCGGCGCGATCCGGAGCGGGGCCTTGGCAGGCTCGAATCGATGGGCGCCCTGCGGGAGGTGACCTGGGCCGATCGGCCGCAGGCTGTGGCTCAGGCATTTGCCGAAGCCGAGGAAAAGGGCCGGACCGCGCTTGTAGTTTGCGCGACTCACGAAGAAATTGATCGCGTTACCGAAGCGATCCGGGCCTCACGCCGCCAACTGGGCAAGCTCGGTCCAGGAGTCGAGATCGGTAAGACAGTCTCCCTGAACTGGACTCTTGCCCAGAAATGCGACTTTGCCAATTTCCACCTTGGGCAGGTCCTGGTATTTCATCGCGCGGTCAAGGGGATCGGTAAAAACGAGGCCGTGGATGTCGTGAACGCCGTGGAACAGGGCGTCCTTGTCCGAAATCGGATGGGTGAAGAGCAGCTCATTACCGCGAGACAGGCGAAGAGCTTCGATGTTTGCGAAAAACGGGATTTTGAGGTCGCCGCCGGTGACAGGCTCATGTTCACCGCCAACCGGCAGGAGAAGGGATTTCGCGCCGTAAACGGCGAAGTGGCAACCGTAAACCGCATTGATGCCAGGAAACGGGTTCACCTCGCGGACGGGCGGGTACTACCGGAGAATTTCAGACAGCTCACACACGGCTATGCCGTAACGGCGCACCGGAGCCAGGGGAAATCGGTGGATTCCGTGATCATCTCGGCCGACGGCATGCGCAGGGAGCTGTTTTATGTGGCGGCGTCCCGCGGCCGGGAGAGCGTGCTGGTAATCACGGGCGACAAGGAATCACTCCGGGAGACCGTGGCGCGATCCAACGCCCGGCAATCCGCTTCGGAACTTGCCAGACGGACCTAACTGGGACTGAGGCCGGGGCTTCATCGTGGATTCGAGGCTGCCTGCCGGCTTGTAAGGCACGCGGCCCTGTACCTGCAACGGGAATGGGAACAGCTGAGGATCGTGTCGGCACCCTCAATGCCGAATCCGGCATTTGAAATTGCCAACGAACACCCGCATTCGGAAAAGCATGTAAATCAAACCGCACAGAAGCCGGCTCACAAGCAGGCGCCGGCCAAGGAGGCGACCTGTGACCTCGATTTCGATCGATAGCGGCAAACCCTGGATTATCAAAGATCACGACCGGCCGGTGAGCATGGAGATCAGGCTTCTGAAGCGTTCTCATGTACTGCCGTGGAGCCAATTTCTCTATGCGGAAGGCGGCGACCTTGAGATCAATCTCATCTATGCCACCCATGAGGTCGGTATCCGGGGTGCCGGACTCGGAGAATTGCTCGGGGACCTGTCTGCGCAATGCGTGAGCCAGCTGCGAGAGTCCGCGAGAGCCGACCGGTTCGGCACTGAACACGGGCCGCGCATTACGTCGATTTCCGTCCGCAAAGTGGAGTGAGACAGGGGTATGGATGCTCACCGCGATGAAGTCATGAGTGAGACACCATCCCTAAGCCTTCGGCTTAGGAGTTTGATCATCAATCCAGGCGCGCATGTTTCCACTTCTTGTCCGGCGTTTGTCCGGTCGCTGTCCGGCGGGTGTCCGGTATTTGTCCGGTGTCAGTCCGCCGGGATTTTGGCGGAGTTTCAGGCCTGATCCGAGGTGCAATGATGGAAGATGAGCAATTCAAAGCCATCGTGGACTCGCTCCCAGAGAAGCGGCCACGATCACGCCTCGAGCCCTACGCCGAACTTATCGACCAACTCCGAAAACTGGGTCGGACCTATCGCGAGATCGAGCGGATTCTCTCGGAAAAATGTGGTATCCGTGCACCGCGCTGCACGATTAACGACTTTGTGCGCCAGCAAAGCCGTCGGAAAACCAAAATGCAAAAGTCGCCACTTCTGAGCGTGGAGAATGCAAACCTGTCCTACCACAGTGAGTGCTGATCGGAAAGAACCTTCGCATGTCAAAAAGGAGCTGCAGGAAATCGATGATACCTACCGACGGATAGCGGCGCTCAAGCAGAGTAAGCCATCAACGTCCAAAAGCACCGATCTGTTTCATTACGACCCAAACGAGCCTCTCCACCTTCCGAAAAGATCGAAGCCCCAAAATGATGCCGAATGAGCTGGTTCTCTTTCAGGAGGCGAGCTAACGCTCCTGCTTTACCTGCCTTTGGCGGATCAGAAAATCGACCGCCGCGGAGCGGAAGTTCTGTGCGGATTGCGGGTGGCGGGTTAAAGACCGATGGTCGCCTTGGTGCTACTCCTGGGACTTTCTTCGGGCTTCGTCCACCTTCTGCAACAAGGCTTTCCGGTACTCCTCCTTGAGTCCCGCCGCGATCTCCCGCACTCCGGGGCTCGTCATGTAGGGTGCCATCTTCATATCGACTTTCATCAGTATCTCACGGATCGCCCGCTCCACGTCCTGCGGGTTGTGGGGATCGAAAGAGGCTTTCTCGACCGCGCCTTCGAGTGCTCTCTTGAGTGCCTCCATGTTTCGCGTCACTTCGCTCAAGCCCGTCAGTTTGATTGGCATCCGCCGCCTCCTCCGTGTGTTCGCGTTTTGAGCAATTGTATCACCTCTTCGGGATTCGGCGGTTTGACTGTTAGTGGGGTCGTGGGCGATAATTGGATTCTCGATATGCGAATATCAAAGCCTTTTATTGGGTTGTCGATTCTTGCCGGGATTCTCATGGCCGTGGTCAGCCTCATGGGAATTTCCGATCCCCGCACTTACGGCAAGGAAACCCTGAATTGGGCGGAACAGGCGGTCGGCCAGGACTGGGTTAATTTGTGCGTGGTCTTTCCGGTCTTGCTGGTTTCATCTCTCCTCGTCCTGCGGCGGGATTCTTTTCGGGCGCTTCTGGTTTGGCTAGGAGTTCTCATCTATTTAATCTATTCCTATGTTCTCTATTCGTTCTTCGTGCATTTCGGACCGCTGTTTCTCCCGTATGTTGCGACTCTGGGGTTGTCCTTTTATTCGTTCGTAGGCGCACTCGCCAATTTGGATTGGCAAGGGATCGGCGATCTGTTCACTAATGCCAAAACAAAAACGGCCAGCGTCCTCCTGGGCACGGTAGCTGTCCTTTTTGCACTCCTCTGGCTCGGCGATATTGTCGGCGCTTTATTGCGTGGCGGAGTTCCGGCTGATTTGGATAAGGTCGGGCTTGTAGTCAATCCAGTTCATGTCCTGGATCTTGCCTTCTTGCTGCCCGGGGCTTTCGTTGTGGCGGTCAACCTTTGGCGGAGGAGAACTCTTGGATTTGTCCTGGCAGTGCCGTTTCTGGTCTTCTTTGTGCTGATGGGTGTCGCGATCATCGCCATGATGATTGTGACCGCTCAAAAGGGTTTTCCCCTCGCCTTTCCGCAGATGGTCGTAATGGGCGTCATAATCTTTCTGAGCTCCGCGATAGCCACGCAATATCTGAAAAGAATTCAATAACGTCCTCTGGGCGCGGGCTTGCCGGATGGCCGGGATCTGGTAGGTCGGTTATGGCGTACTCCGGGAGGCGGGGTTGTTGCCGCCTCCGTCGATGCCCTTTCAAAAACATCGCCGCCGGAAGCGGCGGTTTTAGTCATAGTGGACGGGGACAGTCGCCTGGAGTGGACCCCAACGTAAATGAGGACAGGGACACTGGTGACTGTCCCCCTCGTCCTATGATGCGGTCGACGACGGCCATTTTCGAACTCAAAATCTTTCTTTAAAGACTCACTATTTACGTCCTCAGAGAGGCTAAGCTTCACTCAGCGTCGGAGAGAGGTAACGGTCTGGCCGGTTTTAATAACGGTGAGTTCGAGTGTCGGGTTTTCAACAGGCCACTCAAGACGAAGCTGAACTTTGGCGTGGCCATCGGGCTGCATATTGAACTTCCAGAAATAGAAGTGTGTCTTCGCGCCGTCAACCGTGAGACGGAATGTGGTCATGGCGTTATTCATGTTTATTTCGCCCTTGACGTCTTCAAGTTCAAACTCGAAAATAACCTTGCTGACCATCCGGAGTGATCCTGCAACGATCCCGGCCTCAACCGGAGCAATGAGAGCCGCAATTTCAGCGGGTCTGGTGGGCATGGGAACGCCCTTCTCTGTAAGGAACGGATGAATCAGGCTCACAAACCTCTGTTCGCCATTCGGGAAATCATCGCTAACTTGGCCGGGGTAATAAGGATGCCCGCCGTCAAAGTCAAATTTGACATCCTTGCGCCAGTCGGTTCTGGTTGGCTTTTTATAAGGCTCGATATCCCAGATGGACGGAGAGCTGTAGGATACCCATTTGACCAACGGGTTTTTCCAGCCGGTGTAAGGATTTTCTCTCGCGATTGCGGGTACGCCCAAGCCCCAGGCAAGCAAGTCGTTCTCATCGTCCCAACCCTTGGAGAATTCGTAGTGCGGGTCGGTCTGTCCGAGATCTCTGAGAAGCTTCCAGTCTTCCAGAATAACTCTGTAAGCCGGGTTACCAATATTCGCTTTGCCTCCGTACCAGAGGTTAAGGTCGCCGTTGTAATACATTCTCTTAAACGCCTCAACTCCGTACGGATCATAGCGGTTCCATTCATACCTGTTGGAAACGGGCGTCCAGGTCGGGTCGATTTTGCCCTCGAACTGTTCACGCATGGTGCCGTGGAAGAACGTATTACCCGTTGAAATATATTCGCCTCTTTGGCCGATGTACACCGCCACGCCGTCGACGCTGTGATATCTGAGGCCGTTTTCGGGAGCTATGGCGGTCACGTAGGCCGCGGTTACGTCATTGTAGATGTTTTGGGCGTATATCGGTAAAGCGCTGTCAACGCCGTGTCCGCCTTCGTGAAATACGAGGGACTCGTTTCTGTATCTGCTTAGATTATAGTCTCTGAGGACGCCAACGTCCTCGGACTGGAACCGACGTCCGCCCCAGCCTTCGACACGAAGGCTTTCGCCGACGTCGTTGCCGCCCATAGAGCTGGAGTCCGGCTGCCTCCCGTTATGATGCCCCATTACAGAACCCGCAGCAATTTTCATGCCGCCGCTCTGCTGTGTAAATCCGTCAGCGATTCTTTGGCCTGGATTGTCATACGTGACCGGACCGTTAGTGAATCTTTGTGCGCCCACCCTTACCGTTCCATTGTCCCAAGAATAAGCTGTGGCTCTGTTTGAGTTGCCCTCGGTATGTATGAAGCTTGGGTTGTTACCACTGCCCGTAGCGAACGCTTTGTCAAAGTCCGCTCCACCTGAGCTGGTCGGATAGGTTTTGCGGCTGTTGTTAGTCAGGAGAGTCTCATATTGATGTCCCGCTGCCATGGCGACGTCTTTCGCGGCAGGCTGTTTGTAACCCGCGCGTGTATACATATAGTAAGGTCTTTCGGCTACCGCGGTGTCGAGGTAAATATAAACGCCTGTAAGAGCGGACCTGTAAACATGACCGATCCACGGTTTGAATACGGCATTAACTTTGCCCTCCGCATGCTCGTTACCGTCCCAGTCACGAACATCGTCGCCCCCGCCTACATACGCCACTTCAACCTTGCCTGCAAGACCCGCTCCGTATTTTCCGATCGCGTCTTCAAGACCAACATAAGTACCCATTTCGAGAGCGTTCTTGCCGATAGGCTGGTCGTTTGCAATCCAGCCGCCTTTATCAATCTTGCGCTCGTCAATGTCCTTCTGCGTAAAGCCCTGGAACGCGAGGCCATAAGGCTTGCCGTTGTCCAAATCAGTATAATTTCTGAGACTCCAACGATTATTAGCATCCAGATATTTCTCTGCGGCTACTAAGCGGATGCTTTTCCAGAGATAACCTCTTTCCGTTACTACCGAGGTGAAAGGAACTTCCTTACCCTCAAGATATATCTTGAAGTTAGAGCTTGTCACTGCCCTTTCGCTGCCGCGGTTTTGCATTACCGCGCTGATGGTGCGTATTTCGCGGTTAAAGTAAACATGAACCTCATTTTTAGATACGACTTCAGCTTTCACAATCTTGAGAGGTTCATAAGCTACACCCTTTGTGCCGTCGGACGTTTCGGGAAGGCCGAAATTATCCGGCTGATTTCTCCACCACCACGGAGTATTGACTTTAGATCCGTCAGTGGAGCCGCTGGAGGTTTGTCCCGCTCCTTTTCCTGCCCAATAGCACCATTTTCCGTGGATACCGGATAACGCCCAATAAAGCGGATAGTCATAGTCATAGACTTCCATGCGCGTGTTGATTGGGAATGACTCTGACTTGAATTGCTGAGTTTCGGGAATAAATTCCTGGAACGCCATCGCGCCGTAAACATAATAGTCTTTGACGCTCTTCATCAATTTCGTTCCTGGCCACATCCCGGCTTTTTTAGCTTTGTCATAAGCTTCCTGAAGGTGAATGTCAAAGCGGTAATCGTCCGATTTGTTGAGCGCAGTCAACGGATATTTCCGGCTGCCCTGTACTACCGCAAGCTCATAGGCGATGTCGAAGAACGCTTCACCGAAATAGAAATGGTCTGATCTCGGACGGGCGGATTCTTCGTTATTCTTGGCGGGAGTTCCGTCAGCCTTTATAGGTGCGTAATGGCGCATAATGTCGTCGGATGTTCCGACGATGTAAGGCTTAACATATTTGCCCGTTTTGGGGTTAAAATTACCGGGAACTTCGGTGGCTTTGATCATTTTACGGGTGAAAGTATCCGTGGTTTTGCCGTGTTTATAAAGTTCGCGGTATTGGGGCGCTTCATAAACTGACTGAGTCGGGCCTACGATTAAGGCGGTGTAGCCCGCATAAATCATCGGCAGAGACATATATTCGGCGCGGCCAAGGAGTTTGTTTGTTCCTTCGCCGACCATTCTCGCCACATATTCGTCCGTATACTTAGGCTGTTCGGCATCTGTGAAATCGTACTTATCTCTGCCGAAGTTCTTAAGTTTGTCGCCAAGAACAGACATTTCAGTACCGTTTCCGGCCTTACGCGAAGCATGGGTCCAGAATCTGGACATATAACCCTGAGATCTTTCAAGATAGAAAGAGTGCCATGTCGGAACCTTTGTAGTCTCGCCGGCCTTGACAGCAATTTTTGACGCGGTAAGAGGTCCGACGGTGTCTTCGGTACGGTCATATTCAGCGTTTGCGTCGTTTTCGCGGCATCTGGCGCGGATTTGGCCGATGTTAAACGGGTTTTTCAAGCGCACGTTAACAACAGGTTTACCGTCATATTCCCCGAAAGCGAAATAGGAAAGATATTCCCATGCAACTTCTTTGCCATCGAAAAGAATGTCAAATGTTGCCTGCGCGTCGGCATCGTTTAAAACCGGGTTTGAGAACTCAAGCTCGAGTACGTCGCCGGTAATAAGGCGGACATCGCCGAGGGTGCCATTGACAACAGTTCCCGCACTTGGGCCGCCCATCAAGAGCACAACCATGCTTAGCATCAACAGAAGTCTTGCTGCGGTAAGCGGTAAGCGTTTGAGCTTTTTCATTCTTAAAACCTCCAGCATAATAATGTGCCTCGTTTATTCTGAAGATAAGGCGCTCCGTTTTCAGCCGCGTTGTTAACGTACAACGTGGTTGAGCCGTCTCTATTAAGGATAAGAATGTCCTTTTCTGCCCGGGGCTTGGGGACTCGTCCGGCATCACATCGAAATCCCATCTTTGCCTCGCCAGCGAAGATATCCCGGTCTTCGGACGATGTCAAGGTCGGCCGAGAGTTGAGAAATCGGATGGGGACGCTCGCCAGGAAATGGAGGCCCGCATCCACTCACTCGCCCCACGCCTCGACGCGCTTGGCGTGACACCACGGGCAGAACCGCCGCGGCGGCCGCTGATAAACGTGCCCACCCGCTCCTCCTTTTCGGCGTTCGCTATGCGGATCGTCCAAAAGCCTCACGAAGAAGGGCGGATCGCGATGCCAATTGAGCAATTGTAGCACCTCTTTGGGATTCGGCGGATTGACGGTTAGTGGGGTCGTGGGCGATAATTGGGTTCTCGATATGCGAAGATCAAAGCCTTTCATTCGGTTGTCGATTCTTGCCGGGATTCTCATGGCCGTGGTCAGCCTCATGGGAATTTCCGATCCCCGCACTTACGGCAAAGAAACCCTGAATTGGGCGGCACAGGCGGTCGGCCAGGACTGGGTTAATTTGTGCGTGGTCTTTCCGGTCTTGCTGGTTTCATCTCTCCTCGTCCTGCGGCGAGATTCTTTTCGGGCGCTTCTGGTTTGGCTGGGAGTTCTCATCTATTTAATCTATTCCTATGTTCTCTATTCGTTCTTCGTGCATTTCGGACCGCTGTTTCTCCCGTATGTTGCGACTCTGGGGTTGTCCTTTTATTCGTTCGTAGGCGCACTCGCCAATTTGGATTGGCAAGGGATCGGCGATCTGTTCACTAATGCCAAAACAAAAACGGCCAGCGTCCTCCTGGGCACGGTAGCTGTCCTTTTTGCACTCCTCTGGCTCGGCGATATTGTCGGCGCTTTATTGCGTGGCGGAGTTCCGGCTGATTTGGATAAGGTCGGGCTTGTAGTCAATCCAGTTCATGTCCTGGATCTTGCCTTCTTGCTGCCCGGGGCTTTCGTTGTGGCGGTCAACCTTTGGCGGAGGAGAACTCTTGGATTTGTCCTGGCAGTGCCGTTTCTGGTCTTCTTTGTGCTGATGGGTGTCGCGATCATCGCCATGATGATTGTGACCGCTCAAAAGGGTTTTCCCCTCGCCTATCCGCAGATGGTCGTAATGGGCGTCATAATCTTTCTGAGCTCCGCGATAGCCACGCAATATCTGAAAAGAATTCAATAACGTCCTCTGGGCGCTGAGCGAATGCGGATCTTCGCAGAGGAGGTTATTACGCGAAGCTCGCAACTGGACGCGATGCCGTAACCGTAGCAGGCAGGCCTTCCCAGGTGCGGCCGTCGAGGAGACGGCCGGCTTTCTTCTTGTTGACGCCGCCCCATTGTTTGAAAAAGAAGGGCACGCCGGCATCGAGACATTGATCCCTTATTTCCATCACCCAGGATTGATCCATCGGTCGGGCGCCGGGGCCGGATTCGCCGCCCACGATCACCCAATCGATCGATGTGAGATCGATTTCACCGAGGTGTTCGAGCAGCGGTTCAAAGGAGATGAATCGGACGCGGGCAGGAACCTTCCGCAAACAATCGATCCTCTCCAGATATTTCCGAGTCTCAACGCTTACACCTGCCCAAACGTTATCGGGCCATTCGAGGTCGGGGCCGAGACTTTGCAGGCGTTCGGCCCGCTTGGTCAGAACCTGGAACGTGTGCCATGAGGCGCGGCTCATGACATCGAACACGCGCCGGATGAAGTCATCAGGGACCTCTTTGTGAAAGAGATCGCTCATGGAATTCACGAATACGGTCTGAGGCTTTTTCCAGGTAAGCGGCAGCTCCAGCATATGCTCCTGGAGCGACACCTCGAATCCGCGCTCATAGTTCGGCTGCCCCATGGCCTGAAGCCGGATCGCCATGCGCTCGGCATAGCAGTGTTTGCAGCCCGGACTTATCTTGGTGCAGCCGGTTACAGGATTCCAGGTGGATTCGGTCCACTCGATGCTTGAGCCTTGTGCCATCAGCGCAGATCCTTTAACAAATGTCCCGCAATCCTAAGCGCCACCTCAGAGCCACGCTTATTAGAGGCCTATCTGATGGGCAGTTTGCCACGCTGCGACGGATTGGCCGCATGTTTCTTGCCGTATTTTACTAGTTCTTCCTGAACGACCGATCGAAGCGTCTCCTTCAACGATTCCTCTCCGTGTTCAAGGTGCTCTCGCAAAGCTCGGTTAATCAATGATTGGTAGCTGCCACCGCCGGCAGCGTGGACCTGGGCTCGGAAGGCCTCGAGGATATCGTCGTCAATCCGAATGGTAATTCTCGTCTTTCCGGGAGGGGTTCGGGTGACCGCCCCCCGCTTCCCGCGAGTGAAGTCATATTCTTTCCTCATAGATGTCTCCCATATTGTCGGCGTTCTCTCGGGGTTGCCTTCCGGGCTGATATGACCCTGATTCGATTGCCGCGCCAGGTGTAGACCACGACCAACAATCGGCCGAGGGCATCTGTTCCCAAGGTTACGTAACGTTCCTCTCCAGAGATTTCCTCGCGAATGGTGATTGCCAAGGCATCGTCAAGCGCTATGACGGCATCAGCAAAATCCACATTGTGCTTCTGGAGGTTCCTTGCAGCTTTGAGATAATCCCACTCGAAGCTCACGGTTCAATTGTATGTACACTCGTACATATTGTCAATTGTCCAGAGAGCAATGTCCAAAAGTTCGGGCCCTGGAAAATTGACTTTTCGACTCTATGGACGTGTCGGTGGCCTTCGCTGTGTTATTGGACCATGGAAGAACGGACAGGTCCCCGGCTCGGAAAACTAAACTTTCCAAACGTGACCCCGGACTTTGCGTTGATGGTTGGCCTCACGGTACTTCCGAAAAGGACGGGAGACTCAACGTAGCATGCGGGCGAAAAGTTGGAATGGCTGGCCGCCCTTTATATCTTCCAGTTCAATTCGGCAAAATCTTCAGCGCAAAAGGATGTGTTTAGCGTCTGCAATATACATAGGGTCCGTTCTTTTACGAAGCCTTGCGATCATGTGATTCTTGAAAATATCTTTAATGCACTGATCGGGTGGTGTAAAAAAACGATATTTGCCTATTCGCCTCTCAATTCTATCAAGGATCTGAATCGGATAGGTTTCAGGCTCAGGGTACTTGAAAATAATATTGTCGTCCTGCCTATAGACAGGGACGACGGACAAAAGATCGTCGTGACTACCCCCGCGTCGCCTGCCTTTTGGTATCAAGTCGAGTTTTGGCTTGTCGGAGGCACGTTTAGGAGCGTGATAACGTGGCCCTAGATTATGTTTGGCACATTCCTGTTCCAGAAATGTTTTCGTTCTGACAAAATCACGTTCTTCGACAAATAAATCGATGTCACGATTTTTGCGAAAGAATCGTCCAGCGACGGCCGCGATGCTGACTCCTCCAAAAACCCAATACTCAATCGGAGCATTGTCTAATGCGGCCAAAATGCTGAACGCCGGTTTTAAATGCTCATTTGTTACGCAATGAATTGATTCATGGGCATAGATGCGTTCCCCGACTTCCTGCTCCGTGGACACTTCCGCAATTGCATCTGCAAAATCCTGCCTGATCGTGCCGCATCAGACGGCATGCACTTTGAGATTTCCAGGACATTTGATTAGGATGATCGGCTGTTGGAAAGGAGGCGGACAGTGGTCGGCAGCTTTCTTGGTCGGATTGCGAGCCAACCACCGCCGCCAATACAGCCTTGGTTATTCTACACAGCCTTGCAAGATGTGTCGAGCAACTGTGCGCACGAAACGCGGATTCTCCGTCTCTGGAAGCAGTTCGACCGCGATTCTGCGTTTTCTGCGGACAAGCCGCGAGAAACGCCGACGGCGTGCTGCAGGTGGTGGGACACGGAATGTACTCCCGCCAGGTCTGTGGCCTGATCGAAACCGGGTGGATTGTAATCTGGATTCGGCGTTTTCTATGCCTGGTTTGCGGCCATACGATGAGCCTGCTGCCGGATTGGCTGCATCCCTGGCGCTGGTATGCGGGCCCTGCGATTGTCGAGGCTTTGTACCGCCACTGCGTTCTCCAGGAACCGGCGAGTGCGATCAGCGCCCGATTGGGGCGGCCATCGGACGATACCGAATGGAAGAGTCTTCGTCGCTGGCGCAGGCAGTTTCTGGTATCGCCCACCCTGTGGGGCTGGTTGGGCCCGCGACTGGGTGTCACGAAAGCCGCCGTCAACAAAATCGAGGGGAAAGTCCACATAGAGCGGCTGCTTGCCGAAGCGGGGCTTGTCATCCGCACTGGCGTCCATTCCTTTGAACATGTGTCCACCGCTGTACGAACCACCCTTCGCAATCTGATCCACGATCGTAAAACAGCCTGGCCGTTGCGGCGCTTCCTTCCAGGAAAATCATTCTCGGGTTCCTCCGGGCGAATGCACTCTGCCTTGCCCACAGAGAAGGACTCTGGCCCGGGACCGCCCTGATGAAGATGCTGGGCGGCGTCATCGAAAACACCCGAGGAGGACCTATGAATGATGATGACCGAACCAAAGAAGCCCTTTTTCGTCACGCCGTGCTCGGCGATCTGCTCAGCCGCAAACTTCGCCGGGGAGAAACCCGCTCCTTGTTGACGGAGTTGTCCCTGAAAACGTTCGAGGATTACCGCGGACGTTACCGGCGCATGGCCTCCAGCACTTTTGAAGAATGGTATTACAAGCACCGCCACGACGGGTTCGAAGGATTGAAGCCATTATCCCGATCCGACCAGGGATGCAGCCGCCGGCTGTCGCCTGAACTGGAACAACTGGTGATCGATCTTAAGCGCGAAGATCCCGGGCGTTCGGCGCCGCTGATTCTGCGCGAACTGGAACTGGCAGGACGCATCAGTCGCGGGCACATGAGCGTCTATCCGATCCAGCGCGTGTTTCGTCACCACGGTCTGTCAGGGCCGCGGATGGAAATCGATGTTGCCGCACGTTTCCGCTGGGAAGCCTCCATGTGCGGAGAACTGTGGCAGGCCGATGCCTTGCACGGACCCATGCTCGTCAACCCGGCCACCGGCCGTCCTCAGCGCGCGATCGTCTTCGGTCTTCTGGATGACCGCAGCCGGATCGTCCCGTATCTCGAAGCCGGCTTCGGCGAGACCGGACTTCGTTTTCTGGCCGTACTGCACAATGCCATCGCCCGAAGAGGGATCCCACGGCGACTGCTGTTGGATAATCATAAAAGTTTCACCAGCCTCGACCTGCGGGTTCTGTGCGCCAAACTCGACATCCACATCGTCCACAGCCGTCCAGGCGACGGCCCGAGCAAAGGCAAGATAGAAAGGTGGTGGCGCAATCTTCGCGAGCATGTGATCGACCGTCTCGATTTGCAGAAGGTCACGACGCTCGACGAGCTCAATCTTCGCCTCTGGAACTATGTCGAAGCCGAGTACCACTGCGGCCGCACAGCTCGCTTTCGGGCAAAACGCCGCTCGAAGTCTGGGAGAGTGATGCCGACGAGATCCGTTGGGTATCGGACCACGGCTGCGCTCGAGCAGGCGTTCATCGGAGAAGTCGAACGCCAGGCGCGCAATGACTCCACCGTTCAATGGCGGAGCATTTTCTACGAAGTGCCGCCTTATCTGCGGCGCTGCAAGGTGCGGCTCCGCTATTCGTTGCTCGATACGACCGCGTCAGTCTCATCGACGCTAATGTCGAGATTCCCCTGCGAGTTGTCCGCCCGGTTGAAAATGCCCACCGATCCCGAAACATCGCCAAGCCTCCGGAACCCGAAAAACCCAACACCGGCCTGAATGCTCCAGAACTCCTGCTGGACAGCATCATCAGCCGGCCACGAACGAAAGCCGGAAGGAGGCGACGATGAATAAGATCCTTTCCAGTTACGGCCTGGCGCGTCCCCCTTTTACCAAGGAAATCACCCCATCGGAGATGCTGCAAACCGAGATGTTCCAGGAAGCATTGCAGTCGCTCAAGGCCGCCGTCGAGGGAAGAGCCTCGGCCGTCGTGACCGGCGACTCCGGTTGCGGCAAGACGTGCCTTGTGCGCGCACTCGAGGAAGATCTGCCCCAGGGACGTTACCGGCTCCACTACGCCTATAACGCTACCGTCAACCGGCGCGACTTCTATCGACAGCTCTCGATCGGAATGGGATTGGAACCGCACTCGAGCTTTGCCGCGCTTCATGCCAACGTCAGCCAGCACATCCAGGAACTGGCCAGCCAGCACAAACTGCGCGTCATCGTCGTGCTGGACGAAGCCCATCTGCTTTCGATTCAGGTACTGGAACAGCTCCACATCCTCATGAACTTCGAAAAAGATCGCAAACCGTGGCTGTCGCTGATTCTGATTGGCCTTCCTGATCTGCGCGAAACCCTGAAACGCAATGTCCTTTCTTCGCTGACGGCGCGTGTTCCCATGCGCATTCATATCCAGCCCTTGGATGCAGACCAGGTCAAACTCTACATCCGGCATCGCATGAACACGGCGGGATGCCGCCGCGATGTCTTCAGCGACGATGCGCTTCTGCTCATGTCGAAGGCTACCGGCGGCATCATGCGCCGGCTGGATGTGCTCGGCGACCAGTGTCTGGTGACCGCACTGAAGAACAAATCGAACATCGTCGACTCCGCCGTTGTGCAAAAGGCCATCCAGATCTGCGGAGAAGCCATCTCATGAACGCAGAAGAGAACCCGGAGCTTGGGAGGCGGATTCTGGCGGCGATCGCCGCAGAGGTTTCGCCCGGGCCTTACGAAACCTGGTTTCTACCACTGCAGGTCTCGCCAATTACCGGCTCCACGCTGGAAATCACGTTCCCCAGCGAAGCGTTCCAGGCGTCGTTTTGCGAAAACTACCGGGATCTGCTTCTCCGGGTCGCCGGTCAGGTTGCCGGCGCCGACATCAAAAACGGGTTCTCCATTCGTGCGCCCGGGACAACATGCTCTGTCCCGGGCGCGTGTGATGCCAGAGCAGAACCGCTTCCGGTCGTGCGTGCATCGGAACTTAAAACTCCGCAATGCCGGCAATCATGGCTGATCGAGCACCTCTGGAGCCATCAGGCCGTCGGGATTATCGGGGGCAGTCCAAAGAGTGGAA
The DNA here is from genome assembly GCA_963824985.1 of Terriglobia bacterium. GTDB lineage: Bacteria > Acidobacteriota > UBA6911 > UBA6911 > UBA6911 > JAFNAG01. The sequence continues at coordinate 1,022 of CAWGRQ010000033.1, read as the reverse complement.
AGACCTGGCTCGCTTTGGAGATTGCTGTCTCGGTGGCTTCGGGAAGCCCTTGCCTGAATACCTTTGCCGTAAGCGCTCCGGGACCCGTGCTCCTGTATGCGGCGGAGGACCCGGCCACCGCCTTGCGGGATCGAGTCCAGACGCTTGCCCAAGTACATGGGGTCGACTTCCAGAGGCTCGATTTACACATCATCACGGTAGATACTCTCCGCCTGGATCGTCCCGATGATCAGGACCGGCTCGAGGCCACCCTGCAAATATACAGACCGGCGTTGCTCATCCTCGATCCACTGGTCCGGGTACACGCCATCGATGAGAACATCGCCGGCCAGGTTGCCGCGCTGCTTGGATACCTGCGATCCCTTCAGCGGAAAACCGGCGCCGCGATTGCTCTCGTTCATCATGTTCGGAAAAACACGTCTGCCACGGCTGGCGCCGGCAACAGTCTGCGCGGTTCTGGTGACCTTTACGCCTGGGTTGATTCGTTCCTCTACCTTCGTTCCCATCAAGATCAGCGGCTGCTTTCCGCCGAACACCGCTCGGCTCCCGCTTTCGGTCCGGTGGCCCTCGAGCTCGTGCAGTCCGGGGTCACCGGAACCTACCTGAAAATCGTGTCTGCCGGCCCGCCTTCGTCCTGTCCTATCCAAGACGGCCTTGCGTCCAGGATCCTGCAGTTGCTGGCGACGGCCACGGAACCGCTGACCATCGACAACCTGCGGTCTCGCCTGCAGGTCCGCAACCAGCGTGTCGTCGAAGCTATCCGGGAACTGGCAGACCAAGGAAGGGTGCAACGCCAAGCGCGCGGCTTCGCTCTCCCGACCGGTAACACACTGCCTATATGATGGAGCGAAACCGAATCAGAATCGTTCCGTTCCCTTCCCACCCTATAGAGATGATCGGGAACGGAACGAAAGGGAAGGTGGATTCCTGTAGCCTCGCTTACGATGCCTGGGAATCCTTACAAGAAATGCCCTGGAGTAACGAGCCGCTCAGCCCCTGGAATAAACCGCCGCGTAACACTT